>JBBKWU010000013.1:0-186990 GCA_037969035.1 Bdellovibrionales bacterium | reverse complement strand
AACGGATCGTTCATGACCTTGAAGGCAAGCGCGGAGAATGGCGCTTCATCAGCTGATGCACGGCTATCTTCGGTTTCGCCGTCAAGCTTCACGCCTTTAATGGCAGGAACGTCGAGCGGGCTTGGCATATAGTCGACGATCGCGTCGAGCAAAGGCTGAACGCCCTTGTTCTTAAACGCAGAACCGCAAAGTACAGGAACGAAACTCTGGTTCAGCGTACCCTTGCGGATCAGCTTTTTCAAAGTCGCTGCGTCAGGAAGATTGCCTTCCAGATACTGCTCCATGATGTCATCGTCCTGCTCGACAGCAAGCTCGATAAGCTTCTCGCGATATTCAGCCGCTTCATCGACCATGTCCGCAGGAATTTCACCATATGTATATTCAGCGCCGAGATCTTCGTTCTTCCAGGTGATCGAACGTTCGTTCACCAGATCGACCAGACCAACCAGATCGGCTTCGATACCGATAGGCAGATACAGAACAGCAGGTATTGCGCCGAGGCGCTCTACGATCGAATCGACGCAGAATTTGAAGTTGGCACCGGTGCGGTCGAGCTTGTTGATGAAGCACATCCGCGGCACTTTATATTTGTCAGCCTGACGCCATACGGTTTCAGACTGTGGCTCAACGCCGGCAACGCCGTCGAAACAGGCTACCGCGCCATCGAGCACACGCAGCGAACGTTCGACTTCAATGGTGAAGTCAACGTGGCCTGGCGTATCAATGATATTGATCCGGTGCTCTGGACCCTTGCGGTCTTCAGCTTGCCAGAAACAGGTGGTCGCAGCAGAGGTAATGGTAATACCACGCTCTTGCTCTTGCTCCATCCAGTCCATCGTTGCAGCACCATCATGCACTTCACCGATTTTGTGTGATTTGCCTGAATAGAAAAGAATACGCTCGGTTGTCGTCGTTTTACCGGCGTCAATATGCGCCATGATTCCAAAATTGCGGTATCTGTCTATCGGTGTTTCGCGTGCCATTTTAAACTCTCTAAAATCTCAAATAATTTCGTTATTAATGTTCTACCAGCGGTAATGCGCAAATGCTTTGTTCGCATCAGCCATTTTGTGTGTGTCTTCGCGTTTCTTAACTGCTGAACCACGACCGTTAGCCGCATCAAGCAATTCATTCGCCAAACGCTCAGTCATTGTGTTCTCACTGCGCTTACGTGCAGCAGTAATCAACCAACGCATTGCCAAAGCTGCCGCGCGAACGGGGCTCACTTCAACAGGAACCTGATACGTTGCACCACCAACACGGCGTGAACGAACTTCAAGCTGCGGACGGGCTTCTTTCAAAGCACGACGAAAAACCAAAATGCCTTTACCATGTGCGCCAGCATCGCCAGCATCGTCTTCAGTAAAGTTTTCGTTGGCTGCTTTTGTGTTAAGAATTTCCAGCGCGCCATAAACAATACGTTCGGCAACGGATTTCTTACCATCCAACATCAAGTTATTGATGAATTTGGACAGAATCAGATCCCCATAATGTGGATCTGGTAAAATTTCTCTTTTTTCTGCTCTATGGCGACGTGACATATTTTTGTTCCTTAACCTTAAAAAATACCTATTTAGGACGTTTCACGCCGTAACGTGAACGTGATTGTTTTCTTTCTTTCACACCTTGCGTATCCAGCGTACCGCGGACAACCGTGTAACGAACACCAGGCAAATCTTTTACGCGACCGCCACGCACAAGCACAACGGAGTGCTCCTGCAAGTTGTGTCCCTCACCAGGGATGTAACAAATAACCTCGTGGCCAGATGTCAAACGCACCTTGGCAACTTTACGCAAAGCCGAGTTCGGCTTTTTCGGTGTTGTTGTATAAACACGTGTACAAACACCACGGCGCTGCGGACAACGCTCGAGCGCACGGTTTTTCTTTCTTTTTACAACCGGTGTACGCGGTTTACGAATTAGCTGTTGTATCGTTGGCATCTAATAGCCCTTCTCTTAAAAATATCTTTTTCGATCTACAAACGTTTGTTTCTTGGGGACGGGCTGTAAAAATAACAGCGGGAAACCATTTCTTGCGAGACAGAGGTTGCCATCGCTTTGCTGGTTTCAATATTTCTTCCTTTTATTACCTCGTTTATGAGCGAAGCAGAGGAAGAAAGGAACCGTGTATAAATCTTTTGTTTTCCTTAGAAAACAGAGGATTTACGACCAGTCCATCCCTTCTAACAGTCGCGGAATATATACACAGTAATGTGATACGTCAAGAAAGTTTTCATAGAAAGTTAAACTTTTTTGCCACACGCCGCGAAACTGAGCCCTATTAACCACACATCCCCCACCCAATGCAAGAAAAAACCCGCCTGTTTTGGCGGGTTTTATAAAAATATTATCTTATAAGATGGCTAAAAAATACCTACTTCGGGCTGCATTCAACCGTCGTATCCCTATCAATTTTCACAAAAGGGAAACGCAATCGCACCGTATCATAAACGCAGTTTTGATCTGTCCCTATGACCTTTTGCCGAGCCAGATGATAAAATGCTAAGTGCAATTTCATGGAGTACCCTCTTTTGTAACCATCACCAGATATATCCGGATGTAAACTTTCTACGTCCAGAGTCCCCCGAGGAAAGGCATTATAAAACCCTTCTTCATAACCAGGGAAATCCTGATCAATTCTTTCGGCCTGTCTTGCCGCCAGTTCAAATTTACTAACATCAACACTTCCCGCACATAAAAAGGTTGCTCCAGCCACACACGCAAAGATTTTTTTCATCAAATTTGTCCCATTGTTTATTATAATGTCGATAGTAGATAAACTTATAGCTGTCATTGCATTATATGTCAAAAAAATATGTCAAAAAAGCCCGCCTATTTAGGAGGGCTTTTCTAATTCTCATATTTTGCTAAAGACTAGCCGTTTGCAGCTTCTTTATGCTCATCCGCTGAATCATCGCTCTCAGGTTCAGGAAGTGCTTCACCGGCTTGCGCCTGTGCCAATGCTTCGATCTCCTGTTGCGCGGCGATTGCAATCGCATCACGGTCAGCAGCAAGTTTACGCACTTGGTTCACGTAAGCACCCGTACCCGCAGGGATCAAACGACCCACGATCACGTTTTCTTTCAGACCAATCAACTTGTCGACTTTACCTTGTGTGGCAGCGTCAGTAAGAACACGTGTTGTCTCCTGGAACGATGCCGCAGAGATAAAGCTGCGTGTTTGCAATGACGCTTTTGTAATACCTTGTAGAACAGGCTTGCCTTCGGCTGGCAATTTACCGCTCTCAATGTATTTCTGGTTCGCTGCTTCGAATTCACCACGGTCAACTTCTTCGCCCACGAGGAACGTCGTATCACCTGGTTTTTGAACTTCCACTTTCTGCAACATTTGACGTGAGATCACTTCGATATGCTTATCGTTGATTTTCACACCCTGCAGGCGGTAAACGTCCTGAATTTCGTTAACGAGGTATTCAGCCAAAGCTTCAACACCCATAACATCCAGAATATCGTGCGGTACCAAAGCACCATCCAAAAGCGGATCACCCTTACGCACGAAGTCACCTTCGTGAACGGCCAAGTGACGGCCTTTCGGGATCAAGTATTCGGATTGCTCGGAACCATCAAGCGGTTTCACAACGATACGGCGTTTGGATTTGTAATCTTTACCAAACTCAACCTGACCATCCATTTCGGAAATAACAGCAAAGTCTTTCGGGCGACGGGCTTCGAAAAGCTCCGCAACACGTGGCAGACCACCTGTAATATCGCGCGTTTTAGATGTTTCGCGTGGAATACGACCAATAATGTCACCGGCTTTGACTTCTTGTCCGTTTTCAACGGAAAGAACCGCATCCACAGACATATAGTAATTCGCTGGCAGACCGTTAGGCAATTCAATGATTTTGCCTTTTTTGTCTGTCAAAGAAATACGTGGCTTCAAATCACTGCCTTTAGGCTGTGAACGCCAGTCAATAATAACCTTAGAACCAATACCTGTGGCTTCATCGATTTGGTCAGAGATCGAAATACCTTCAACCAAGTCATAGTAGTGAGCCACACCGTCTTTTTCCGTGATAATTGGAATCGTGAATGGGTCCCACTCGCCGACCTTATCGCCAGCTTTAACCTTCGCGCCGTCTTCCACGAGCAAACGTGAACCATATGGCAGACGGTGAGACATTTTCTCTTTGCCCTTGGCATCAACGATTGCAACTTCAGTGTTACGACCCATAACGATCGCAATACCGTCGGAGTTTTTAACAACGTTTTGGTTTTTGATAACGACTTTACCGTCAACAGGTGATTCAACAGAGTTCTGTTCCGCGCCACGCTGCGCCGCACCACCAATGTGGAATGTACGCATTGTAAGCTGTGTACCAGGCTCACCGATGGACTGTGCCGCCATAACGCCGACTGCCTCACCCATATTCACCTTCGTACCACGTGCAAGGTCACGACCATAACAAGCTGCACAAATACCAGTTGGTATTTCACATGTAAGAGCAGAACGAACCAAAATGGAATCAATACCAGCAGTTTCAATTTCGTCCGCTTTCACTTCGTCAATGATCTCACCTGATTTGATAATCAAATCGCCCGTTAGTGGGTGTTTGATATCAAGAGCACCACAGCGACCAAGGATACGTTCCGCAAGTGATACAATAACATCTGTACCGCTCATCACGGCTGTCATTGTAATACCCAGCTCCGTACCACAGTCCTCAGATACAACAACGGCATCCTGCGCCACATCAACCAAACGACGTGTCAGATAACCAGAGTTCGCTGTCTTAAGCGCTGTATCAGCAAGACCTTTACGTGCACCGTGCGTCGAGTTGAAGTACTCAAGCACAGATAGGCCTTCTTTAAAGTTCGAGATAATCGGGTTTTCGATGATTTCGCCTGATGGTTTTGCCATCAAACCACGCATACCAGCGAGCTGACGGATCTGCGCTGCAGAACCACGAGCACCAGAGTGCGCCATCATGTAAACCGAGTTCAAGTTTCCTTCGTCAATGTTGGAAATCTTCGCCATCATGGCGTCGGCAACATCGTCCGTACATTTGGACCAGATATCGATAACTTTGTTATATTTCTCGCCCTTTGTAATCAGACCATCCATATATTGCTGTTCGAATTCTGTAACCTTGTTCTTGGCTTCATCAACCAGAGTTTGTTTTTCCTCAGGAATAACCAAGTCAGATTTACCGAATGAAATACCCGCGATACAAGCGTAACGGAAACCGAGTTTCATCATACGATCACAGAAAATTACTGTGTCTTTCTGACCACAATGACGATAAACCTCGTCAATAATGTTGGTTAGTTCTTTTTTCGTGAGAACCTGATTAATCAAGCTAAACGGCACTTTAATGTGGCGCGGCAAAAGCTCGGAAATCAAGATACGACCCGGTGTTGATTCAACGATTTGGATAATCTTGTTACCTTCTTCGTCGATTGTCTCGTAACGGGATTTGATTTTCGCATGCAGCGTCACAACACCAGCTTCTAAAGCGTGTGTGATTTCACCAGCACCACGGAAAATCATGCCTTCGCCTTTTTGCTTATCAAGTGCAATCGACAAGTAATAAAGACCAAGAACAATATCCTGTGATGGAACGATAATCGGTTTACCGTTCGCAGGTGACAAAATGTTGTTTGTAGACATCATCAAGCAACGGGCTTCAAGCTGTGCTTCAATCGCCAATGGTACGTGAACAGCCATCTGGTCACCGTCGAAGTCAGCGTTAAAGGCTGTACATACGAGCGGGTGAAGCTGAATCGCTTTACCTTCGATCAAGATTGGTTCAAACGCCTGAATACCAAGTCTGTGCAATGTCGGCGCACGGTTCAGCATCACAGGGTGTTCGCGGATAACTTCTTCGAGGATATCCCAAACTTCTGGACGTTCTTTTTCAACCATCTTCTTCGCGGCTTTAACCGTTGTGGCCATGCCGTAAATTTCCAACTTGTGGTAAATGAACGGTTTAAACAGCTCAAGTGCCATTTTCTTCGGAATACCACATTGGTGCAATTTAAGCTCAGGGCCCACCACGATCACAGAACGACCGGAGTAATCAACACGTTTACCGAGCAAGTTCTGACGGAAACGACCTTGTTTACCTTTAAGCATGTCTGACAATGATTTAAGCGGACGCTTGTTCGCACCCGTAATCACGCGACCACGACGGCCGTTATCAAACAACGCATCGACAGATTCCTGCAACATTCTCTTTTCGTTACGCACGATAATGTCAGGTGCGCGCAATTCGATCAAACGTTTCAAACGGTTGTTACGGTTAATCACGCGGCGGTACAAATCGTTCAAATCAGATGTCGCAAAACGACCACCATCTAGTGGCACCAATGGACGCAACTCAGGCGGAAGCACTGGAACAACGTCCAAAATCATCCATTCAGGACGTGTGCCTGATGAGATGAAAGCTTCAAGCAATTTCAAACGCTTCACGTATTTTTTACGCTTGGCTTCTGAATTTGTTTCACGCAAATCTTCCTCAACTTGATCGCGAACAACTTCGAGATCAATTGTAGACATGATTTCTTTCATAGCTTCAGCACCGATACCAGCGCGGAAGTTTTCATCGCCATACTCGTCTTGGGCATCCATGAATTCTTCTTCAGACAAAAGCTGTAATGGTTTCAGCGGCGTCATGCCTGGGTCAATAACAATGAAGTTTTCAAAGTAAAGAACGCGCTCAAGTTCTTTCAACGTCATGTCCATCATCAAACCAATTCTTGAAGGAAGCGATTTCAAGAACCAGATATGAGCAACAGGAGCAGCGAGATCAATATGACCCATGCGTTCACGGCGAACTTTTGTCAATGTAACTTCAACGCCACATTTTTCACAAATGATGCCTTTGTATTTCATGCGCTTGTATTTACCGCAAAGACATTCGTAATCCTTCACAGGACCGAAGATACGGGCACAGAACAAACCATCTTTTTCAGGTTTGAACGTACGGTAGTTAATTGTCTCTGGCTTCTTCACTTCACCAAAAGACCAGCTATTGATCTGTTCCGGTGATGCAATAGAAATCCGGATCGAATCAAAACTTTGTGGTCCTGTTGGTTGACCGAATAAGTTCATCAGTTCATTCATTTTTGCGCTTCCTTTTCTACCCTTAAATCTTTTGTCGTTTATTAAGACAAATACCTAGTTAAATTCTTTAATTTATAAAAGTTTGGCCTTCGGCCCGTCATCTTTATTTATATTGAAGGGCAAATCCTTCAAACGAGCATCACGATCAAACAAACCGCTCTTATGTTTCGGCACCCATACGCCTAATTGCGTTCTCGATAGCTGGCTAACCGCGCCATCATATTCCGCGACAAGCGATTTAAGCTTTGCCTCATTTGCCTGAATAACCGTCGAAGCTTTCATAAAAAACTCCTTGGTTAACATTCCTCCGTTTTGACGTCGGTTTTCTTCCAATTCAGGTGTTGAAGCCGTTACAATATAACCAATTTCATCGCTCATTTTTTTACCTTAAACAGTTCTTGTAACGTTTATAAATCCGTATTCACTATCTTTCACAGGTCTGACAACATTGCCCTCAACATATCCGCCAACAGCAACACCTGGTGCTTGTTGGGTCGCAAAGTCTTCGCGGAAAGCTCTTACCAAATCGCCCGCTTGAATGTCACCCGCTAGATAAACGCTCTCGATTTTAATTGTCGCGCCTTTCTCATCCATGGCTGTCACAGTACCGCCGAAATGTCCGTTTAATTCACTCATCTTATCGTCTTCTCATCGGTGTTAATGTCATAAACGGCGCGACAGGATTCATATCATAAACCGTTGTCACTCGCATTTCGCCTTCACTAAAAACCTTCTGAAGCAAAGAAATCTGCTCGTCTGTTGCCTCTGGTATAACGCCACGAACTTTTTCTGCAAATTCCGCAGCAAAAAGACTTTTCTTCTCCGCGGCACGACTCTCGTTATAACCGTATCTTTGTAAATCCTGTATTACTCGTCTTAAAGTAGGCATCAAAATTCTCTTTCTCTACAATCCGTAAACACGTTCAAGAACTGGCATGCCAGCTTGTTCGTTAATGCAACCAATCGCCAAATCAAGTTCGCGATGTCCCGCATCATCCAGTTTCACCGTCAACATTGGGTTTCCACCTTCATCTAACGCAACAGCCGCAAATTTACCTGTAACGCCCTTAATCAATGAAACAGCAGTCTGTTCATCAGCGGGCGTTGCAGGTTTTAAATATACCGTAGTAAGCGTCATATTATAATTGTTCTTCTATCTATGGTTTAGGATCTGGTCTCTTTGTTGGCCCACCAATATGACCTTTATCTGATTCTACAGATCCATTGTTACCACCTTGTCCATTAGGGTTCTTTGGTGGCGGATCAAGCGGTGGCATCTTTGGGTGTTTATGGTCTGGTCTATCCTTATTGCTCATAGTTAATCTCCTTTTTTTTAAATGTTTAAAATTAGAGTATTACGCACTTTCAGAGTTTTTATCCGTACTGCTTTGTTTCATATCAATGTTCAGACCCAGAGCTTTAATCTCTTTCACCAAAACGTTGAATGATTCAGGGATGCCGATTTCAAAGTTATCTTCACCGCGCACGATGCTCTCATAAACTTTAGAACGGCCAGCCACGTCATCAGACTTAACAGTAAGCATTTCTTGAAGCGTGTACGCAGCACCATAAGCCTGCAATGCCCACACTTCCATCTCACCAAAGCGCTGACCACCGAACTGTGCTTTACCGCCAAGTGGCTGCTGTGTGACAAGAGAATACGGCCCAATCGAACGGGCGTGAATCTTGTCATCAACCAAGTGATGCAGTTTCAACATGTAGATGTAACCAACGGTAACCTGACGGTGGAATTTTTCACCTGTACGACCATCAATCAATGTCACCTGACCTGTTGTTGCAAGTCCTGCTTGTGTCAAAAGCTCATCAATGTCTTTTTCTACAGCACCATCAAATACAGGTGTTGCCATCGGCACACCGCCACGAAGGTTATTGGCCATCTCGAGGACTTGTGTGTCATCCAGAATCTCAACCTTGTTTTTGTATTCTCTGTCACCGTAAACATCTTTAAGTTTCGCACCGAGTTTTTTCTTCTCGTCAGCGCTCATCTTGTCTTTGTCGGCAAAGCTATCGACCATTTCGCCGATTTGCTTACCAAGACCAGCAGAGGCCCAACCCAAATGCGTTTCCAAAATCTGACCCACGTTCATACGTGATGGAACACCAAGCGGGTTCAACACGATATCAACAGGTGTGCCGTCTTCAAGGTAAGGCATGTTTTCAATCGGCATAATGCGTGAAACCACACCTTTGTTACCGTGACGACCAGCCATTTTATCACCAGGTTGCAATTTGCGTTTGATCGCAACGAAAACTTTAACCATTTTCATCACGCCCGGCAGCAATTCGTCACCACGTTGAAGTTTTTCAACTTTAGACTCGAAACGTTTTTTCAGATCATTCACCGCGTCATCGAATGTTTTCGATACGGCTTCAATTTCTTCCATACGTGCTTCGTCTTTAACGTTAACCTGACGCCATAGACCGTGCTTGATATCATCAAGATCAGCGGTTTTAATTTTTTCGCCTTTCTTAACTTTCAACTCTTTCGGGCCTGATGCAAAGTCCTGACCAGTGAGCAAGTCTTTCAGACGACCATAAAAGCCTTCTTCAAGGATCAAGCGCTCATCATCACGGTCTTTTGCAAGACGTTTGATTTCTTCTTGTTCGATCGCCATTGCACGCGCATCTTTATCAACGCCGCGACGGTTAAACACACGAACTTCAACGATTGTACCGTGACCACCAGGGGGGAGGCGTAGTGATGTATCTTTAACATCAGCCGCTTTTTCACCAAAGATCGCGCGCAACAACTTCTCTTCAGGAGTCATCGGGCTTTCGCCTTTTGGTGTCACTTTACCAACTAGAATGTCGCCTGGGCCAACTTCGGCACCAATGTGAACAATACCAGCCTCATCGAGGTGTTTCAGTGCTTCTTCACCAACGTTTGGAATATCACGTGTGATTTCTTCTGTGCCGAGCTTCGTATCACGAGCCATCACTTCGTACTCTTCGATGTGAATAGATGTGTAAACGTCATCGCGAACAATACGTTCGGATAGAAGGATCGAATCTTCGAAGTTATAACCGTTCCAAGGCATAAACGCGACAAGCACGTTACGACCAAGAGCCAACTCACCAAGCTGTGTGCTTGGGCCATCAGCGATAACATCACCAGATTTAATCTCGTCGCCAACTTTAACCAATGGACGCTGCGTAATGCAGGTGTTTTGGTTTGAGCGTTGGAATTTCGACATTTTGTAGATATCAACCGTCGGTTCATCAGAGCGAAGCTCTTCAGTTGCACGAATAACGATACGTGTTGCATCGACTTTCGTCACAATACCCGAACGACGGGCCGCAACAGCAGCACCAGAGTCACGAGCAACAGTTGATTCCATACCTGTACCAACAAGCGGCGCATCAGAGCGCAACAAAGGTACAGCCTGACGCATCATGTTCGAACCCATCAATGCACGGTTCGCATCATCGTTTTCCAAGAATGGGATAAGCGATGCCGCAACAGAAACCATCTGTTTCGGTGATACGTCGATATATTCGATTTGCTCAGGAATCGCCATCACGTTCTCGCCAGTCTTACGGCAAGACACAAACTCAGACACAAACTTACCGCTCTTATCAAGCTCGGCATTGGCCTGCGCAATTGTGTATTTGGCTTCTTCCATCGCGGACATGTAAACAACTTCGTCTGTCACTTTGGCATTTGAAATCTTACGGTATGGGCTTTCAATAAAGCCATACTGATTGATACGCGCAAAAGTAGACAATGAGTTAATCAGACCAATATTCGGTCCCTCAGGTGTTTCAATCGGACAAATACGACCATAGTGAGTTGGATGCACGTCACGAACTTCAAAGCCCGCGCGCTCACGAGTCAAACCACCAGGGCCCAATGCTGAAAGACGACGCTTATGCGTGATCTCGGACAATGGGTTTGTTTGGTCCATAAACTGTGAAAGCTGTGATGAACCGAAGAACTCACGTACTGCGGCTTGTGCAGGCTTAGAGTTAATCAAATCATGCGGCATATATGTGTCGATCTCAACAGAAGACATACGCTCACGAATAGCACGCTCCATACGAAGCAAACCAACGCGGATCTGGTTTTCCATCAATTCACCAACAGAGCGAACACGACGGTTACCAAGGTTATCAATATCGTCAACCTCGCCTTGACCATCTTTCAAGCCATGTAAGTATTTCAAGATTGCCAAAATGTCAGCTTTGCAAAGAATACGGAATTGGTCATCCGCAGTCAGATCCAAACGGGCATTCATTTTCACACGGCCAACCGCAGAAAGGTCATAACGCTCAGGATCAAAGAACAAAGAGTTAAACAACGCATCCGCTGATTCAACTGTTGGTGGCTCACCCGGACGCATAACACGGTAGATATCGATCAACGCTTCTTCGCGTGTATCACATTTATCAACCTGCATTGTGTTACGAACATAAGGGCCCACGTTAAAGTGATCAATCGCAAGAACAGGAAGCTCTGAGATTTTCATTTTCTCAAGTGTCGCCAAGTCTTCTTCAGTGATCTCATGACCAGCTTCCAAAATAACTTGACCAGTTTCATTGTCGAAAATGTCTGTGGCAAGATACTGGCTAATCAGCTGCTCGTTCTGAACCAAGATTTCTTTCAAGCCATCTTCAGCAAGTTTCTTCGCACCGCGTGGTGTGATTTTCTTACCAGCTTCTTCAACAACCTTGCCTGTTTTGGCATCGATCAAATCAGATGTCAGCTTCACGCCGCGCATACGATCTGAATCAAATGGTGTTTTCCAGCCTTTCTTATCCTGCTTGTAAACGATTTTGTTATAAAACGTGTCCAAAATTTCTTCGTTTGACATGCCTTGAACCAAAAGCGGATCAACTTCTTTGTCTTTTTCCGCACAATCAGCACGGTAAGCAACAGTTTCCGCACTATCAAGCGCACGCAGCATTGTTGTCACTGGCAATTTACGGCGACGGTCAATACGAACATACATTTGGTCTTTGGCATCAAATTCGAAATCGAGCCATGAACCACGGTAAGGAATAACGCGGGCAGAGAACAAGTATTTGCCCGATGCGTGTGATTTACCACCATCATGGTCAAAGAACACACCAGGTGAACGGTGCATCTGAGAAACGATAACACGCTCAGTACCGTTCACAACAAAAGTACCTTCTTTTGTCATCAATGGCATATCAACCATGTATACGTCTTGTTCTTTAATGTCGCGAATAGAACGCAAACCCGTATCTTCATCCACATCAAAGACAGAAAGGCGGAGCGTAACACGAAGTGGCGCTGCAAAAGTCATATCGCGCTGGCGACATTCTTCAACATCATATTTTGGCTCTTCAAGTTCATAGCGGACAAAGTCAATTTCCGCGCGATCAGAGAAATCTTTGATCGGGAATACAGAAGTAAACACTTCTTGCAGACCTTGCATTTTACGCTCTTCAGCAGGAACATCCGCCTGTAGGAATAATTCGTAAGATTGGCGTTGAACCTCGATCAGGTTCGGCATATCAGCAATCTCTTCGATATGACCAAAGAAACGACGGACGCGTTTACGACCTGTGTAGCTATCGACGTCATTGGCAGGATTAAATGCCTTGTTTTCTTTGTTTTTTGATTTTGTATTGGTTTTTGTTGTCTTTGATGCACTCATCTTTATTTGTCCTTACAAGCGAGTTAAACCAGCTATGTTGCAATCAGGCTTATTCATTCAAGCCCTCAAATTTTACGTGACCCTTAAAGTGGCGGCCAATACCACAAACACCGATAACCACTTTCACTCTGTTGTCTCTTAGAATGAAAAGCGGTTCATGATTCGTCTATCTATAACGCGGAATATATATAGTCACACTAATCCCGACATGCTGTTGCGGTTGTTTTATTGCGCATAGACCTCTTAATGTCAAGAATTTTCTATGCATACACAAAAACACCACTCCGGAAAATCATAAAGACCACGGAGTAGTGTTTGTAGATTAGTTAACTTACTTAAGCTCGACTGTAGCGCCTGCTTCTTCAAGTTTCTTCTTAAGTTCGTCAGCTTCGCCTTTAGATGCGCCTGCTTTAACTTCTTTTGGTGCGCCATCAACTAAGTCTTTAGCTTCTTTCAGGCCGAGACCTGTAATAGCGCGGACTTCTTTAATCACAGCGATTTTGTTACCGCCAGCTGATGTCAACATAACAGAGAATTCTGTTTGCTCTTCAGCAGCAGCAGCAGCAACAGGTGCAGCAGCAGCAGCAACAGGTGCAGCGGCAGATACGCCCCATTTTTCTTCAAGTAGTTTGGCAAGGTCTGCAGCTTCCATTACGGACAATGCGGATAGTTCCTCAGCAATTTTTTCAATATTAGCAGCCATTTGTTTTCTCCTTTTACGTCGCTAAATTTCGTGTAGTCAATCGTCTTTTTAAATAGTATTACTCGCCTTTTGCGGCATAGGCACCAACCACACGGGCCAGTTGTCCTGCCGGAGCAGCGATAACACCAACAACTTTTTGTGCCGGCGCTTGCAACAAGCCAATAAGCGTGCCGCGAAGTTCATCAAGAGATGGCATTTTAGCAAGCTGCTCAACACCAACACTGTCCAGAACTTTTGCACCCATCATGCCGCCAACAATAACAAGCTTGTCATTGATCTTAGCAAATTTATGGGCAACCTTTGCCGCAGCCACAGGATCCTGCGAGCTGGCAACACCAATCGGGCCAACAAACAGATCCGCAAGATCAGCACATTTTGTGCCTTCGGATGCGCGTTTGGCCAGAGTGTTCTTAACAATCTTAAAACGACCGCCTTCGCCACGCAATTCTCTGCGGAACTCAGCCATCTGTGCAACAGTCATGCCTTCATTACGAAGAAGAACAACTGTTTCATCTGTTTCAAAACGTTCTTTATAGTCGGCAACTGCCGTTTCTTTACCTGCGCGGTTCATAGCCATGGATTTGTTCTCCTCATTGCGCGCTAATTAATAATTCCAATAAAAAAGACGAACCTTTTACAAAGCTCGTCCCATCCGATAATAAAGCAAAAGGCGCGGTAACAACGTAACCGCTTATAACTCTCACCTCTCTATATAGGACTTACAAATGCCTATAATCTCGGACAGGTTCACAACAAGGCCAACGGGGCAGATCGCTGTGAATTGAGGCGGTTATATAAGCATAAAACGCGCCCGTCAAGTTTTTTTTCGCACAAACCTTAGATTGTGGAGATATAAACCAAAATTCCAAGCCCCAACACCATCATCGCGCCCGATATCCAATTCGCGTTATCCTGAACATCTGCCGTTTTATGATAGGCCAAAAGCCACACAGGCACCATCATCGCCATCAAGCTCACAAAACCAGGGTTTGGGGAATAAGCAAGTGCTGTGATAAACGATAAATAACCCAGCATTGCAAAAACACCCGCATACACGCCTGCTTTCACAACCTTCGCATCAAAAATATCGGCCGTGACCTTGCCTTTAAACAGCGCGTAAATCCCGACAACCACCGTCGTAATAACGTAATTGATAAACACAAATGTCAACGCGCTAGGTATCACCATGTCCTCTGGCATCACCATTTTTGTGACAACCGCCCCGACAGCGAACGTACAACCCACAGGTGCGACAACCATGAAAGATTGCAACGTAATGTCGCTCTTGCGAATGGTCAGAATAGAACCCACACAAAGCAAAAATGCCAACGCTAAACCGCCCGATAATATAGGGTTAGTCAAATACTCAGTCAGCATTTCCGGCGGCCCAACAGCAAACCAAAGCAAACAAGCCGCGAGTGCTTCAATAGGCATATAAACGCTCGTAACACGCCCGATTTTTTGTTCCGCCAGACTTAATTGCTGCAACGTTCCCGCCGTCAATATAAGCGACACCAAAGCCGCCGCGAAATAAAAGCGCGGATCATCAGGCCAAGCCATAAAGAATGTCAGGGGCGTTAAAATAGCAAGTGCGACAAGGCTGTGTACATAGAAAAGATGCAAGCTATCAACTTTAAACAAGCGTCCCGTTTCGGCAAATGCTGCGCGAAACAAGCTTAAAAAAATCGCATAAACAATCCAGATCATCTTTCATCTCCTACATAATGATACACGAATAGTATTTTAGTATAGAGATGGTAAACGCACCATGGTTTATTAGAACTTATCCGTTAAATCCACCAAACATAGAAAAAGCCGCAAAAATTGCGGCTTCTCAAAATCTCTATGAATGCTTTAAAACTAAGCAGCTTGCTGGATTGCAGCGATATCCAATTTGATACCTGGACCCATAGTTGAAGTCAGAGTGATCTTCTTGATATATGTACCTTTAGCACCTGATGGACGAACGCGCTGAATTTCTTTCACGAATGAAATCACGTTTTCGATCAGTTTTTTCTCGTCAAAAGCAATTTTGCCAACACCTGCGTGAATGATACCAGCTTTTTCAGCACGGTATTCAATCGCGCCGCCTTTAGCAGATTCAACAGCTTTTGTAACATCCGGCGTCACTGTGCCAAGCTTAGGGTTAGGCATCAGGCCTTTCGGGCCCAAAATCTTACCAAGCTGACCAACAAGTGGCATCATGTCAGGTGTTGCAATAACGCGATCAACATCAATCTCGCCTGCTTTGAACTTATCAGCCAAATCTTCCGCACCAACGAAATCCGCACCCGCTTTTTTCGCTTCTGCTGCTTTGTCGTCTTTCGCGAACACAGCAACACGCACTGTTGCGCCTGTGCCGTGTGGCAATTCGTACATACCACGAACGAGTTGATCTGCATGACGTGGATCAATATTTAGATTGATCGCAAGTTCCATGCTTTCTTCGATTTTACGGTTTTTAGACGCTGCTTGCAGCATTTTTACCGCGTCTTCGACAGTGTAAAGCTTTTCGCGGTCTAGACCTTCGTAAGCTTTCTTCATGTTTTTTGTCATTTTAGCCATGTGATTAACCCTCCACTACTTCGATGCCCATTGAACGTGCAGAACCTTCGATGATTTTCATCGCTGCTTCAATGTCATTCGCGTTCAAGTCAACCATCTTCGTTTCCGCGATTTTTTTGACTTGTGATTTACGAACCTGACCAACAGTTTCCTGAGACGGTTTGCCTGAGCCAGATTTAACTTTGGCGGCTTGTTTCAAGAAGTAGCTTGCTGGTGGTGTTTTTGTAATGAATGTAAATGAACGGTCTTCATATACTGTGATAATCACAGGCACAGGAATACCTTTTTGTTCTTCTGTTTTCGCGTTAAACGCCTTACAAAATTCCATGATGTTTACACCATGCTGACCCAATGCTGGACCAACTGGTGGGGACGGGTTAGCAGCGCCACCCGTAATTGTCAGGTTAATATAACCTGATACTTTCTTTGCCATTATATCCTCCGTCATTAATGGTTTTAACGTGTTCGCAGTGCGGCTCCGGTTGGACTTCTACCAGAAAACCTCCTGCAAAGTGGCCGTACAATAGCCACCCTTCTTCAAAAAAACAAGCTTTTTATAATCTATTACGGTTTTAGAAGTTAGGTTTAATATCACATTCCCAACCAAAAAAAGTCAATGTTGGGTTATGGTCTTTAAAATAAATATCAAACGTACTACTCGCTGCTTCCAGATAACCCGTACTATTCACTAGATCAGTTTTTACTCTGACTTCTGGATAAGAACCAAAATCAGCCGAGATTAAATTGTCACCGTTACTATCTACATATTCACGACGTGTTAAGTTAGGTTCAACCATCTTATCCCAGTCCTGTAGTGACATCCATATACTCGTCACGCCCATATCAAATGTACTTGGATCTACCCGCGGTTGCTGAGAACCCGTAAACGATACCACTTCATTTCCGTTTGTGCACATACCTTTAATAGGCATTTCGTCCGCGAATGCTGTTGTTCCGAATGTTGCGGCGAGCGCTGTAGTAACTCCTAATAAAGTTTTTTTCATGTCTCTTCTCCCTGTTATTTTTAATATGAAAACGGCAGCCTATCTTTCAAAGGCTGCCGCGTCAATAACCATATTATAATTAATTTAAAGTTTCTCAACCTGTGTGTATTCAAGCTCAACAGGCGTTGCGCGGCCAAAGATTGAAACAGAAACCTTCAAGCGACCTCTTTCTTCATCAACATCTTCGACTGTACCGTTGAATGATGCGAACGGACCGTCGGCCACTTTGACATCTTCGCCGATATCAAATGTGATGCTTGGACGGGGACGCTCAACACCTTCTTGGATTTGCTGCAAGAGTTGCTCAGCTTCTTTGTTGCTGATCGGGGATGGTTTATTACCAGCGCCAAGGAAGCCCGTTACTTTCGGTGTATCCTTAATCATGTGCCAAACATCATCATCCATATCCAATTTCGCCAGAACATAGCCTGGGAAGAATTTACGTTCAGCATTTACGCGTTGTCCGCGGCGCACTTCGATCACTTCTTCGGTAGGCACCAAAATATCTTCGACGCGATCAGCCATGCCTTGCTTTATTGCTTTTTCTTTAATGTTCTCGGCGACTTTGGCTTCAAAGCCCGAATAAACATGAAGTACATACCAACGTTTTGCCATTTTCTTAATCCTCGCTTATGAAAGCATTTCGTTATTCTAAAAAATTCTGTGACGCGTCTTTTACGACCCGATACTCAATACCAGCTTCACCAAGTACGAAAGCACCTGATCTGCTGCGAACAAGAACAGTGAGGCAATCACAGCCATCACGAACACAGCAATAGTACTGCTGATCATTTCTTGTTTTGTCGGCCAGGTCACTTTTTTCATTTCTGATTTGACCTGACGGAAATATTCAATTGGTGTTGTTTTAGCCATTTTTCAATCCCTTTAATGTCACTTCCGACAAAAGGTTCGTATCGTGGCTTGCGCCGCTTGAAATGAACTCTAATGTAAGGAAATATGCTTCTATGTACCCCATACAAAGCCATTTGACCAGAAAAAAATGCGTGTTTCGCGCAAAAACTAATTAGATACAATTTTATCTATAAATAACCTGCCCTTCATTAGCGCTGATATATAATAAATTAAGAATAAAAGCATGAAAAATGCGACCTATGGGGCAAATATAGATAGGGCAGGTAAGATGATAACAGAAGCAGATAAAAACTTAAAACACCTTCACAGCAACCGCGTCTTAAACCGCGAAGTGTTTTACAAAGGTGACACCATCATAAAACAAGGTGATCCGGGCTATCGCGCCTATTACATTGAAAGCGGACAAGTCGAGGTCACCGTCAAAGAAGGTCCACACGTCATATCCGTATCAAAACTCGGTCGGGGTGAGATTTTTGGCGAAATGGCCATTATCCAGCATTGTGACCGCACAGCCACCGTCAAAGCACTCGAAGCAACGGCGGTGACTGTCATTTCCCAAGATGAAATCGAAAAACTGATTGATAAAATCGAGCAAAAAGCATTGCAAGCTTTGCTGCGCGTCTTAAGTGATCGCCTAAGAACCGCAAACCATGGCCAAATGCAGCACTACAAAAACTTGGCGGAATTCCAAGATCGCATGGCAGGCCTTGTGGAAAGCGCACACCAAGAAATCAGCAAAGAGAAGCGCGAGGCCTTCCGTAGTGAAGCCGAACCACTGCTCGAACAACTTGAAAGCTTACTCGAAAAATACAAAAGCGGGAAATAACTCCCCGCTTTTGCAAATTCATAAATATATAAACGGGGCAATTGCGCCCTATTCCTGCGACCATTTCAGTTTCGGGAAACGGGCTGCTTGTGTTTCATCCAAACGACGACGTGGTGAAGACACAGGATTTGCGTGCAATTCATCGGCTTTGCCGTTTTGCACATCTTCGGCAATCCCGCGCATAATACCGATGAAGTTATCAAGCGCATCCTTACTTTCTGTTTCGGTCGGTTCAATCAACATCGCGCCCTGCACCACCAACGGGAAATAAACCGTCATCGGGTGAATACCGTTTTCAATTAGCGTTTTGGCGATATCTAACGTGCTCACGCCTTTTTCCTTTTGGAATTTCTCGGTGAACAAGCATTCATGCATACATGGCCCTTCGTAAGGCAGGTGATACACGTCTTGCAACTGGTGCATGATATAATTCGCATTCAAAACCGCATCTTCTGATACTTGCTTCAAACCGTCTGCGCCGTGCGAAAGAATGTACGCCAACGCACGAACATGCATTCCAAACTGACCATGAAACGCTTTCAAACGCCCAAGCGTCTCAGGCATATCATCTTCGCCAGCCAACTTATAAATACCGTTCTCAAGCGTCACAACAGGCACAGGCGCATAAGGGCGCAATTCTTCCGTCACCCCAATCGGGCCTGAACCGGGGCCACCACCGCCATGCGGTGTAGAGAATGTTTTGTGCAAGTTAAAGTGCATCACATCCACACCAAAATCACCAGGGCGGATCGAGCCAACAAGCGCGTTAAAGTTCGCACCATCACAATAAAAATAACCGCCCGCATCGTGCAGCAATTTTGCGATCTCATCGATATCAGATTCAAACAAACCGCATGTGTTTGGGTTTGTCACCATCATCCCTGCAACATCGTGGCCGTCGCCCAAGGCGCGTTTAAACGCCTCAACCGTCAAACGGCCTGTTTCTTTGGTCAAAATCGTTTGAATTTCATAGCCACAAATTTTAGCCGTCGCAGGGTTCGTGCCATGCGCAGAATCAGGAACCAGCACCACTTTTTTGTGCGTATTTCCTTTGGCTTCGTGTGCGCGGCGAATGGTCATCATCCCCGCAAGCTCACCATGAGCACCAGCAGCAGGCGATAAACAAATCCCCGGCAAGCCTGAAAGCTCCGCCAAAGATTGCTGCAATTCATGCATAACTTTCAACGCACCCTGTACTGTTTCTTGCGGTTGTTTCGGATGGATTTGTGCAAATCCTGGGAAGCGTGCCACTTTCTCGTTCAAGCGCGGATTATGTTTCATCGTGCAAGATCCAAGCGGGAAAAAGCCTGTATCAATACCGTAATTCAAGGTCGAAAGGCGCACAAAATGGCGCACAACTTGCGGCTCACTCACTTGCGGCAAACCAATCTGACCGCGCACAGGCTGACCTGTTCTTGGTTTAAAACCTGCCGCAACAGGCGGTAAATCGACTCCCGCATGATCGCTGCGCTCTTTCTCCCACAGGAGATTTTCTTCATATTGCAACCCGCGATCGCCTGAATGGGCTTTAAAACGCCCGATATCAACCACTCCGCCCTGTATTTCTTTTTCCGCAGCCATAATCCTAAAACCTTTCAAACCAGTTATAAGTATTTTCTAATAAATCAAAAACCGTATCACCCTTGGTAAAGCAATGATCCGCGCCTTTTACCATGCATAATTCCTTAGGTTCATTCAGCGCTTCATAAAGACCTTTTCGCCATCCATCGCTTAAACAAATTTCCGCATGGATAACCTGCGAAGGTGCTTTTATATTTTTGGCATTTTCAGAGGCCTGCTTAGCAGTCATCTGAATGCCTTCCTCATACATCGCTTTTCCAACAAGCGGCTCTATTTCCCAAACGAATTTATAGCAATCGTTTTCAGGAACATAACAAGCTTCCTCTTCCCAAAATGTTTTTGGAATAAAGCTCGAATCCCAAAAACTAATTGCGGCCACAGACGGGGTTGCGCTCAATATCGTTTGTCCGCCGTAACTATGGCCGCACACAAAGACCTTCTCATAACTTTGCTGCACAAAATCAACAACGCTGTTCAAATCTTTACCGTGAATATCCAGCGTACAATCTGTCAAAATGCGGTAATCATCGCCATCCGTGTAATACGCGAAACGGTAAACATCATAACCACGCGCTGTGAAATAATTCCGCGCCATCATGTGAATATATTCGTTCGGATTACCCGTCAGGCCGTGCGAAAGAATAATAGCTTTCCCTGTCTTACCGCTATCCGCGCGGTTCAAACGGCACCATATTTTTTTGCCATCAAAAGCCGCGAGGTCAAAATCAACCTCTTTTTCTACACTTTGCTGTATGACTGCATCAGCCACCACTACAGCACCTCTTTTAAGGCAGTTGTAAACGCTGCGATATCGCTCTCGCTCGTCATTTCCGTTGCCGCAACAAGGAGACGTTTACCGTCGAGCGCAAGCCCTGCAATAATACCCTTCTTTGCCAACGCGCTGACAACTGCATTTGCATCTTTCGGCAGACTCACTGTGAATTCGTTAAAGAAAGTCTCATTTTCAACGGTGACACCATCAATCGTGCCCAACGCATCCGCCAGTTTACAAGCCGCTTCATGGTTAAGCATCGCTAAGTCCTTAAACCCTGCCTCACCCAACAGCGCCATATGCACCGTGAAGGCCAACATACAAAGCCCTTGGTTCGTACAAATATTTGATGTCGCTTTTTCGCGGCGGATATGTTGCTCACGCGTGTTCAGCGTTAGTACGTAGCCACGTTTGCCATCCGCATCCACCGTTTCACCACAAAGGCGACCAGGGATTTGACGCAGATATTTCTCGTTACACGCAAAGAACCCAAGGTGCGGGCCGCCAAAGCTCATCGGCAAACCAATGCTTTGCGCTTCACCACAAACGATGTCCGCTTGTTTTGGCGCAGGCAGCAAGCCCAGCGAAAGAATTTCTGTGACAACCACAACCAACATCGCGCCTGTTTCATCACAAATCTTGCGCCATGCGTCTAAGCTGTGCGTTTGGCCGTTAAAGTCAGGGCTTTGCACAATCACACATGCTGTTTCGCCATCTGGCTCACCATCTGTGATCTCAACGCTGCCGCTGTAGTTCTTCATGTAGCTTTCAAGCACTTCGCGGTAATCAGGGTGCAACTCCGTACCCACCGCAATTTTGCTGCGGCGTGTGACGCGCATCGCCATCAACGCGGATTCGGTTGCGGCTGTCGCGCCATCATAAAGCGACGCATTGGCAACATCTTGTCCTGTGAGCTGTGCGATAAATGTTTGATATTCGAAAATCGCAGTGAGTGTGCCTTGCGCGATTTCTGGCTGATACGGCGTATAGGCCGTTAGGAATTCCGACCGCTGGATAATGTGATCAACACTGGCTGGAATATGGTGGTAATAACACCCCGCACCTAAGAAAAACGGGCCATTTGATGCGGCGTGGTTTTGATTGGCGTAGGACGAAAGAATGCTTTCGACTTCCATCTCACCCTTATGCATCGGGATATCACAAAGACCATCAACAAAGGCTTGCGCCGGTACGTCTTTATAAAGTTCTTTGACACTGGATACGCCAACCGTCTCCATCATTGCCGCCCGTGCTTTCGCCGTCTGTGGTAAATAACGCATAAATGCCTCGCTCAAAAAGAATCATATTCATATGGATTACTTCCATTCATAGAATAGATGCGAAGACTCATCAAGGAAAAGCAGCGATTAATTCACGGGAGATCGTATATTACGGTAGCGGAACATAACGCGGGATCGAACGACCTTCGTTCACAGGCCGCGCACCTAACGCTTCATCATACGGAATTTGGCGATAATCCGTGTCGTAATGGATTGTTCCAAGAACATCTAAATCAATGCCAACATCATCAAGTGTATAGCGCCCCCTATAGCATGTGTCTTGGCTTCCTTCACATGTATACAATTCACGGAAAGGCATGCTATTGTGCACCCAATGCGTACGGTTTGTCGCAAAAACCTCATAAACATGGCGCGCGGCTTGCCCGTTATCAATCCATTCGGGGTGTGATGCCTGAATATTATCCAACGCATTTGCCGCTTGTGCAAAATAAGGGGATGCGACGGCAAAACGATTATTCAAACAATCCAACGCACCTTCATAAGGCTCTGCTGTGTATTCGGGTTGTGCCAAACGCCAACTCACCATCGTTTGAATTGTCGCGGCATCGCGCTCCACAGCAAGAATGAGCTTTTCTTGATTATCCCACTGTTCTAAATCTTTAATCGGTGCGGTGATGCCCATGACATCTTGCGCCGCATGATGCGATTCATGCGCAAAGGCACTAATCAAGCAGCCTTCGCGGGCCATCTGGTTCAAAACAATCACATCGGAATCTGGATAGTGTTTTGCTTCGGTATAATCATCCATCGGTGCAAAACATACCGCCGTGTCATTATCATGCAAGGCCTGTACAAGGTCAGCGCCAACTTCATCACGCGCCAAGATACCCGTTAAACGCTGCACTTTTTCCTGAATATAAGATGTTGGCGCTTGGCCAAGCTGCGCTGCTGTGACGCATTGTCCTTCGGGGTTGGTCAAATCAGGCACATCGCGGATACGTTCAAACACCGCCGCCGCATCAGATACAATCTGCGCATCATTTTGCGCGATATCCTGCGCATAAACACCTTGATTGAAAGTGGCTGCAAATGAAAGCACCGCAGCGCTGCAATAGGAAGATAATGTCGTCATTTTAGTTTACCCTGTTACATTATTACTTTTTATAACAGGTAAGCTATCATATTATTACGTAAACGTCTAATGTTGTTCTGATAAATATTTATCGTATGCCGCTTGATCCATCAAATCTGCAAACACAGATGTATCATCGACCTTAATTTTCGCGATCCAGCCTTCATCGAATGATTTTTTAATCAGTTCTGGATTGTCCGGCAAATTATCGTTTACCTCAACGATTTCGCCAGCCACAGGTGTGTAAACCTCGGCGGCTGTTTTCACAGATTCAACAACGGCGAAATCTTCGCCCTTGGCAAGCTTACGCCCGACATCAGGAAGTTCCACATAAACCAAATCACCAAGCGCATCTTGCGCAAAGGCTGTGATACCGATTGTGGCAACGTCGCCTTCGATTTTGATCCATTCGTGTTCAGATGTGTATTTTAAATTATCTGTCATAACATTATCCTTTTATATTATTAGTTACTTACAAAAAATATTCATTGGCTTAATCCAAAACTAAAACGTGCACGGCAGAAACACCATAATTTCTGGGTTTGCGTGCGACTCTAATTCTTTTATTTTACGCGTTACGTCTGCCGTTAACTTTACAACATCCGCAGCAGCATCATCAGGCTGCACTATAACGCAAAAATCATGTCCATCCTCATGGGAAGCCCTACAACTAAACCTAATATTTTGATCTTTAAATTCTTTGGTTAATTCACCATGAAGCCATGCCGATTTTATTTTTGCTTGCTCTTTGTTTATCATTTTTATGGCCCTCTCCTATAATTATGCAGCTTGCTGCGTTTTCATTGATTTGGTTCTAGCAGGCATAAACGGCATATCAGCAATAACGGCTGCAATATTTCGTCCACGCACATTTACAAAAATTTTTGTTCCCGCAGCGGCGTATTCACTTGGCACATATCCTTGACCAATCGCTTGCTGTAATGAAGGGCCGAACCCGCCACTCGTCAGCTCACCAATTTGCTCGCCAGCTTCGTTCATAATCAGTGAGCCTTCACGGGCAACGCCCTTATCCGTCAGCTTCACACCAACACGTAACTTCGCAGCACCAGCATCTCTAATCGGGCGTATAATATCCGCACCAATAAAGCCTGTGTTGTCCTTACCGATCACCCAACCAACATTACCCGATACAGGGTCTGTCTCATCGGTGATGTCATGCGTGTAAAGGCAATAGCCCATTTCCAAGCGCAAACTATCACGTGCTGCCAAGCCAATCGGCTTCACCGCACCATGGCCGATCAAATGCGTCCAAACCGCAGGTGTTATTTCCTCAGGCACGCTGATCTCATAACCATCTTCGCCTGTATAGCCAAGGCGGCTGATAAAGGCGTCTTCGCCCAAAATTGTGGCTTTCAGGAACCACATATACGGCATGCCTTCGGTATCAATATGAAAGACATCGCGCAGAACTTGTTCTGAATCCGCACCTTGCAGCGCGATTAAACCGCGATTATCCAATACATCGAGCGTCACATCATCGGGTTGATGGGCTTCCATCCATGACAAATCCTTGTCACGACATCCTGCATTCACCACCGCAAAAAACTGCTCATCCGCGACCTTCGTGACGATCAAATCATCAACAATGCCGCCCTGCTCATTCGTCATCACAGAATATTTTGCGCGACCGTGCGGCACATTGCCGTATGACGATGGTGTAATTGTTTCTAGGAAATTTTGTGCGCCTGCACCGCTAATCATAATCTGGCGCATATGTGATACATCGAAAATGCCCGCATGTTTACGCACCCAAAGATGCTCTGCCATAACGCCTTCATCGTAGTAAAGCGGCATGTCATAGCCTGCGAACTCACCCATTTTGGCGTTTAATTTTAAATGTTGTTCATGGAGCGGCGTCGTTTTCATTTCGAGTCCCTATGCAATCCCTATGGAATCCTCAGCACGAATCCCTATCAAATTTATATAGCTACCTATATAGCAACGCCGCACCTTTGTGGAAAGAGACTTTACGCATATTTAGAGTCTTTTTTGAATCACTCAGCGTTTTTTGCACCATAAGCGATACATATTCATAAAGGTCTGCGGATGTTTTTTCTCAAACACTTCCCAATGCGTAAGATTTTGCATCAAAAGATCATCAGGAAACATTTCCCGATAAAGCCCCTGCACATGCGCGCCAACTTCAAATTTAATGAAGTCCAACCCACACAGATCAAGCGCTGCTTTTAACCGCGTCACATCAAAACGATGCTCCTGCACATGGAACAGCATATCGCGGCACTCAGACAGGCTATAAAAATCTTCCGCATGATGCATCAATGCCAGATCATCTTTTTTGAATGACGCCTGCCGCTCATGACGGAAATTCCGTATCGCGGCATCATCATCGCCATACCCCGCCGCCGCAATCGCCGCACGCCCGCGCACAATAAACTGCCGCGCCGCTTCACTATAAAGCGCAATCCGCATCAACCCCGCAGGCTTAACCAAACCGCTTAATACCTGCCACCCTGCTTCGGGGTCATCCATATGGTGCAACACACCCGTTGAAACGACCAATTCATATTCGGGTTTCAATGCTGCGCCCAATTGTAAAATATCGCCTTGGTGGAATGTCACGTTACCAATATTGAATTGCTGTTTTTTTTGCTGCGCATAGGACAGACTTGTCATGCTCAAATCAACCGCCGTCACGGTTGCTTTTGGGAACGCAATGCCATGCTCCAACGCTTGTTGGCCTGTGCCACAACCCGCGATTAAGATCTTGGCATTATCGCCCTTTAATTGTGCGGGAAAATCATCGCCTAAAAATGTCTCATAATCCGCACTCGATGCATTTTGTGCCAGAACCTGCCAACGCGGATACGGGAAAGTTTCATATTGCGCCTGTACCTTGACCGACACATCATCATCAATCGCGGTCAATACGCTTACTTTTTTCCGTGCGGCGTGTTGTTCTTTATGGTTCAAAAGCTGAATTTGCAGGTAATCATCAAACTCCTCTACGCCGCCAAAACAACTATCGATCTCATCCGCGTTGGAGAGACTATGCAGCGGCAGATAACAAGACAGCAGCAACACCTCAAACATACTGGCGTTTTCTGGTTCACGCTCAACTTTGGCGCGCAAATCCTCAAGCCATTTTTGCTCCGCCGCAGAAACATAAAATATATATTCCGTGCGGTAGCAATAAGCCGACAACGCCTGCAACAAATTAATCTGCTTCAACCCATCAAGCCCGTTCAGCGTCTCATTCACGCGCGCAGACAAATACCGTCGCAAATACGTCAAGAACATTTCAAACTCATAATCAGGGACGAGTAATTTTTGTAACCCTGATAGAAAATACGATCCCGCTAAAGCTTCATAACCCCCAATCTTAGAAAATGACTTTTCAAATGTCTCATAATTTTTGAGTTTGCATTTCTTATACAGCGCACCAAAATCTGGGCTCTTGCGCAGCATCGACAACCAACACAGCACAAGCGGTTGTGCCGCAACACCCTCCGTGCGCAGGCATTCATAAATCAGCCAATGCACATTCGGATGAAAAACAGGCAGCGTGAGGTTCGCAAGCACCGTCACCAGCTTATCCTTCACGTCAATATTGTCTGGTTCTGCTTGCACCGCGAGTGCGCCCCATTCCAACGCCTTTAACGCATCCGCTTTCATCGCGCTGATCATCATCATATGGCGGTAAACGGGGATATATTCGGGGTCAATTTGAACGGCCTTCAAAAAGGCGGCTTCGGCTTCGGTCACGTTATTTTGTGCCAAGTAAGCCGCGCCCAGCTCGTTATAAAGCGCAGCACTTTGTTGCTCCGCAAGCGCGTCCCGCAAGTCTTCTAATGACATTTTACTGTTGGTCTTTGTTGTCATTTTTTTCCTGTCACCTTGATCAAAACAAAAACAGAATAGCAAATATCGCCGACAAGTCTACGATCCTTCCACACTAATATTTCCGTAATCCCTTGATTTTTTTAACATTAGAATGTTATGGTGACGCATCCTGAACCCGAAAGATTTAAAATAACGATGAGCCAAACACCGCCTATTTTCGATGTTTATACCGATGCGAGCGTATCAACGAGCAGCAACAGCGCGGGCATTGGCTGGTTGATTTACAAACAACCTAATGGCGGACGGTTTATTCAGGCTGGCGCAAAACGGCTATTCAGTAAAGAAATCCGCAGCACCAAATATTGCGAAATAAGAGCCATCGTAAAAGCCTTAAAAGAAATCCATATCAAAGCCGATATCAACCTTCATTGTGATGATGCAGATGTCGTGCAACTAATTAACGGCCCTATCGCGGATATCATCGCGCGCCAAGAAAAAGCAAAAAACAATTTCTCTCTTGCAGAAGCCTACAAAAACCTCGCGGATCAAATCTCGCGCAAAGGGGAAGTGACCGCGATTAAATGCGATCCTGATCTGTCCGCCTTATTCGCAGAAGCGCACAATCTCGCCCAAGTTGGTGAGCAGCTCACCCCAAAAGATGTTAAAAAACAGAAAGATTTACTAAGGGGTCAACTGCTCGGTAAACCAATGCACATCACGCTAAAGCCGTAAATTACGCACTCCCAAGCCAGCTTTGATACATCAAAACCGTCCATAATTTATGCGCCTCGCGCCCGTCACCAGCCAAATGCCGCGCCCAGCTTTCACGCACCATAGACACGTTCAAATAGCCTTGCTCCGCCAGTTTTTTCTCATCCAGCAAATCCTCCGCCCAATCACGCAAACTTCCGCGCAGCCATTCATCAACAGGCACGGCAAAACCTTGCTTTGGTCTAATAAACATTTGCTCGGGCACATATTGGTTCAAAACCTGCCGCAGCATCCATTTGCCTTGCCCGTAACGAACTTTCATATCCAACGGCAATTGCCACGCATACTCAAATAGCTGGTAATCCAAAAGCGGCGCACGCGCCTCAAGCGATACAGCCATACTCGCCCGATCAACTTTCGTCAAAACATCATTCGGTAGATACGACAGCATATCGCCGTAAATCATCTTCTCCGCAGGGTTAAGACCTGCGGGTTGCCATGACGGGTCGCGCATATAATCCATGGGCTCGGTCGCATTTAAAACCACTGCTGCAGGATCATTCCATTTGCTGGTCAAATCAACGTAAGCTTGCTCGATCGTGTCGTGTGAGAGCATTGAGGCGGCCTTATACAAACGCTCGCCAAATTGCGGTTGTTTCGGGTTGAATTTGTCCCATTTCTCAATCGAGCGTGCGTAAATTCGGTTTTGAATAAACTGCCGCATCTTTTTTGGCATCCATGCGCTGCGTTTCCAGATTTCTGGCGCGCTGATATGGCGGTTATAGCCGCCCAATAATTCATCACCGCCATCGCCTGATAACGCAACCGTCACATGCTGCCGTGCAAATTTGCTCACCAGATATGTAGGTATTTGCGAAATATCAGCAAACGGCTCGTCATAAATTTGCGGAAGCTTGGGAATGACATCCAACGCATCTTGTGCGCTGACATACATTTCATGGTGATCGGTGTTTAAATGCTCAGCAATCATCTGCGCAAACGGGGCTTCGTCATAGCCTTGCGCCTCAAACCCGATCGAGAATGTCTTGACCCGATCGATGGAGAATTTTTGCATCAACGCAACAATCGTACTGGAATCAATACCGCCCGATAAAAACGCGCCCAAGGGAACATCGGCGATCATGCGTTGCTTCACAGCATTTTCTAACAAGTCCTCGAACTGCGCCAAAGCCTGCGCATCATTATCAGGTTTTGGCTTTTGCCGCGCGTCTTCCACCACCCGCGGATGATGCCAATAAGGCGCAATAAATGCTGCAATATCTTGCCCCACCGCCAACGTCTCCACATCCACCGTCATGCGACAGCCTGCGGGTAATTGCCAAACGCCTTTGTAAATACAATGCGGTGCAGGAACGCAGCCATAACGCATATAAAGCGTCAGTGTCTCGCGATTCACCTCCGCAGCAAAATCAGGATGCGCCTTAAAAACCTTCAGCTCCGACCCAAACACCAACGCGCCGCCGCTCCACCCCACATAAAGCGGTTTTTTCCCCAAACGATCGCGCACAAAATGAAGCTGCTTTTCTTGCTTGTCCCACAGCACAATCGCAAACATGCCATTGAGTTTTTGCAGCGCGATGTTCAGGCCCCAATGCTCAATCGCTGCCAACATCACTTCGGTGTCTGAACGTCCACGAAACGTAACGCCTGCTGCCTCTAGATCTGCCTGTATAGATTGAAAATTATAGATCTCGCCGTTAAACGTCACAACGTAACGCCCGCTGGCGGATATCATTGGCTGATGTCCTTCTGCCGATAAATCGATAATCGCCAAACGCCGCTGCCCGAGCAACAACGGATATACCTCGTCCTGCCATAACCCTTCATCATCGGGGCCGCGATGGCGCAAGCAATTGGCCATATTGCGCCCTGTTTGCATACGGCGCTCTGTCCCCGACTGACGGGCTATTTCAAAAAATCCTAGTATTCCGCACATATATGAGCTATTTAACCTTATCAGTGAACGTTTTTCGTTCCTATCACCATACCAATATAATATAAGAGTGATAGTTATATACTGAAAAGGGTGGTCACGTGAACATTGATCTTTTAGTCAGTAATCAAAATATCGTCGGACTTGTGTCTGATGAGCCTATTCGCGGCAATATTGCGGGCGTCATGTTTGATGCCGAAACAGGCGTGATGATTCTTGAATTCACCGATGTTGACTCGTTGGAGCTAAACATCCCCGTTGAAATGCGCATCGCCGCGATCATTATGGAACGACTTGATATTCAATATGGCGTGCTAGATAACGGTGTCTTTGGCGAAACGCGCCAACTTCCGCTGATCTTACAAAACGACCCCTTTGGCGGCGGTAACGCAGGACATTTCGCGGTCAAGCCGCGCAATTCCGTCATGGATTTCGAAAACTTCATGAAGCGCGCCGTGTCTGGACAACCCGTACACCGCAATGATTTGGGCGACGAAAGCGCCGCCGACAGCGTCATGTCAGGCTTTAACCCTGCCATCTTACAATTCGCACCGCACCTCTCGCGCCAACGCACCATGGAAGCCTCCCCCAAAATGCAACCCTCTGGCCCCGCAGGCCCCTCAATGGGTATGGGCGGCGGCGGCGGTGGTGGCGGCGGCAGACCCTACACCCCGCGAAATAATGATGATGACGATATTTAATTAGAGTTTAATTATGGTTGACGGCGCGAGAACATGCCCCCGCTTAATTCAGGACTCTCTGCTATCTTATCTTTGTCATCGCTATCAGGAATATCCCATAATTGTTTTTGCAAAGAAAAATTTGATGTCAATACCTCAAGCTCGCGAATAGCAGTAAAACCCATATCGTTCAACTGTTCGTACCGCTCTCTTAGGCTTGCATAAGCCACTTTGATGGCATCGGATAACATATCATCACGCAAAGCATCATTTCTGTATCGTGGATATTGGCGTTTAAGTTCATCCAGACCAACCGACCAATATGAATTCTTTTTTCCTTCACGCTCTACTGTAAACCACAGATCTACCGTTTTACTTTTCTTATCGCTCATCATACCTTGGTATTTGATCGCCGTTATACCTTCGGGCACAGGATCATTATTACGCAGAACATAGCCAAGCCCCATAGGATCTGACGCAGAAAATGCTGTGTTTGCTTTTTGCCATGCGGTCTTTATTATTTTTGCTGTATTTTTCATAGTCTATTTATAGGGCAATAATCACAACTATGTCAAATTAAAAATTCTTGCTGTATTCAAACAAATATAATCACACTAACCCTTGACAGAATATGATTATTTTCCTACTATAGGCACATAAAAGCCACACTCATCACTCCATATATTGCACTATGTAAAATAAATATCTCTAAATAACAGACTGATAGACTTTGTTTAAAATCAATTACTTAATATAAAAATACACCTAAAAAAGGGACATACGAAGTGAAGGAATAACGGGCGCAATGCCCTATTTCTGTGCTTTGCGGATTTTGCGCCATTTCGCAACATTGGCGTTATGCTCATCCAGTGTTTTAGAAAACACATGACCGCCTGTGCCATCGGCAACAAAATACAAGAAATCGTGGTGCGCGGGGTTTAGTGTCGCCTTAATTGCCTCGCGCCCGGGGTTGGCAATCGGCCCGGGCGGTAAGCTTGGGTTTTTGTACGTGTTATAAGGCGATTCAAATTGCAAATCCTTGGTCAGTAAACGCCGCCCGAGCGGGCCATTGCCCTTATCCTCGATCTTGCCTTTGGTGATCGCGTAAATCACGGTTGGGTCAGTTTGCAAAGCCATGCCGAGTTTCAAACGGTTAATGAAAACGCCTGCCACTTGCTCGCGCTCGCTCGCAACACCTGTTTCCTTTTCCACGATCGAGGCCAAGATAACCGCTTCGGCCTTTGACAAAATCGGGCTGTTTTCATCGCGCTGCGGCCATGTATCTTCAATCGCTGCCGTCATAGCTGCGCTCATGCGTTCGATCACCATTTGCGCATCGTCGCCGCGCACGTAATGGTAAGTATCAGGCAGTAATGATCCTTCGGGCGGGATATCGATGACAGTGCTCTCATCAACGCCCATCTGATCGCGCAGCAATTGCACGATCTGCCAACTGGTTAGCCCTTCGGGGATGGTGATGCTGCGGTTAAAGACCTCGCCATTGGCCATTTTCTCGATAATGTCTTTTACGCTTGCGCCCGATGGAATCTGGTATTCGCCGGCATGAATGCTTTGATCGTGACCGCCAAGGCGTGCGGCAATTCTGAAAATCAACGGTTGTTCGATCATGCCCTCTTGCGCCAGTTTATCGGCAATTTGGGAAACGCCCTGTCCTTTTTCAACGAGGAAAAGCGTGTCTTCGTGCGGTGCGCCTGCTTTTGTGTAAAGGTGCCAGCCGTAATAGCTCACGCCAGCCGCCGCAATAACCCCGAGAATAAACAGAAACGATAATGCTGAAAGAAAAACCCGCATCGACCCTTACAATCCCAAGCTACCAGCAAGCAGCAACACACCGCCTGCGATAAACAAAAGAAGCGTAATCACGCCCCCCATAAGCCTGCCTGTACTAACGCCTGTGCTTTCATACATGCCCCAGATATGCAACGCCCGCGAGAACAAAAGCAGCGCGCCCATAGCATGCAACACAACCGGAACCATCCCCATGGATTCAAGCATCGCCATCATCAAAATCACAAACGGAACCGTCTCAACGAAATTGCCATGCGCCCGAATAGCCTTTGCGACAATGGCGTTACCGCCATGCCCCATACCAACCTTATGTTTGCGGCGCATCCGTACAACATTGATAAACAAACCTGCGAGCATAAAGGCCAAAATGGCTGTATAAATCGGGGTAATCATAACGCTCTGTTCCTTCTATTGATCAAACAATAGAACAAGAATACCTAAACCTTACGGAAGATGATAGAGGCATTTGTGCCACCAAACCCGAAGGAATTGGACAGCGCGATATCAACGTTCTTCTCTTTGGCCTTCAGCGGCACAAGGTCAATGCCTTGGCAAGGCTCTGACACGTTTTCAAGATTGAGCGTTGGTGGCAATATGCTTGTCTGCATCGCTTTGAGCGTATAAACAGCTTCCACAGCCCCCGCCGCACCGAGCAAATGCCCGATGGCAGATTTTGTCGATGACATAGACACCGTATCAAGCGCACTGCCGAACAAGCGTTTCACAGCCGTACATTCAATACCGTCACCCACAGGGGTCGATGTGCCATGCGCGTTGATGTAATCAATGTCGCTCGGGTTAATGCCCGCGTCTTTAATCGCAGCTTCCATCGCGCGGTAACCGCCATCACCGTCTTCGGCTGGCGATGTCATGTGATACGCATCACCTGATAGGCCGTAACCAATAATTTCGCCGTAGATTTTCGCGCCGCGTGCTTTGGCGTGCTCGTACTCTTCCAAGATCAACATGCCTGATCCTTCGGCGATCACAAATCCGTCACGACCTTCGTCAAACGGGCGCGAGGCTTCTGTCGGGCGGTCATTATATCCAGTTGAAAGAGCGCGTACCGCCGCAAAGCTGGCAACGCCAAGACGGTTAACAGCGGCTTCTGCGCCACCTGCGACCATCACATCGGCATCACCGCGTGCAATCAAGCGTGACGCATCACCAATCGCGTGCGTACCAGAGGCACAAGCCGTCACAACCGCATGATTAGGACCTTTAAAGCCATATTTAATGGAAACGTGACCAGCCGCCAAATTAATCAACATCGCCGGATTGGCAAAAGGAGAAATACGGCGCGGGCCTTTTTCATGAAGGGTCACAGATGTTTCATACATCGTGCCGATACCGCCAATACCCGAACCAATCAAAACACCTGTACGCACAAGGTCTTTTTCCTCAGTCGGCTTCCAGCCTGAATCGTTCACGGCTTCCTGTGCGGCAGCCATAGCAAAATGGATGAATTTATCCATTTTCTTTTGCTCTTTAGGTTCAACAAACAGATCAACATTAAAGAATCCCGCAGGCGGGTTTTCTTCACTGCTTTTTGGAACCGTTCCAGCAATTTGGGAGGAGATATCAGATGATTCGAATTCAGCGAATTGATCTAAACGCGTGATACCACTGTGCCCCGCTGTCAGGCGTTGCCAATTATGGTCAACACCTACACCCAGCGGTGAAACAATACCCATGCCTGTAACGACAACTCTTCTCATGCTTAGTCTCCCAAAGGGATAACGATATATCGAGAATAAAGGGGATTCAAGGGAGTAAACCCTGCACTATTCGGCAGAGTTTTCCTTGATAAAGCTAACAGCATCACCAACAGTCTGGATTTTTTCTGCTGCATCGTCAGGAATTTCAACGTTAAATTCCTCTTCGAACGCCATAACCAACTCAACTGTATCCAGTGAGTCTGCGCCCAAATCGTCGATAAAGCTTGCTGCTTCTTCGACTTTAGCTGCGTCAACACCTAGGTGCTCAACTACGATTTTCTTCACACGATCTGCAATATCACTCATCGTTTTTCCTTAATCTATAATGTCTTCGTTTAACTCAATACTGTAACGGACGCGAATTTACGCAGCCCTGCCTGTTAAATCAAGCAATTTGTTGTAATTAGCATATAAAAAACAAATCATTTAATTATTTCAGATGATTAGAAATCATCTCTGTGGATAATTCAACCCTAAATAGAGCAAATTAACACTTCGGTGTGCTCCAGCTTGGTGCGAAATCTTCTTGTGTTGGGGCGCGTTCTTCATATTCAAATTGCCAGAAACGCAGAGCCACAGCCGCCCTCGACTCTTTTGCTTGTAGAAATGCTGTGATTGCACGATCCGCACCGGCTTTATCTTCAAAAGCGTACGGCGTGACGACATATAAACAGTTTTCTGCCTGAACGGTGCAAACACCCTCGAATAATTCGCTTAAATCTTGTGACATTGATTGATACCTCTCCTTTGTTTTGTATGACTGTATTACTACACTAAGACAAAACAGGAGTCAAGAAACAGCACATATAAAAATACCGCCCCTTCAATAAGGCGGTATTTTTGTAATATTATTAAGGGGAAAAGTAGCCTAGATCATCGCCATGCCGCCATTGACGTGCAATGTCTGCCCGCTCACATAAGCGGCTTCATCACTTGCCAGATAAAGCGCGGCGGCGGCAATTTCTTCAGATGAGCCCATACGACCTGCGGGGATCGTGGCATTGATTCTGGCTTTTTGATCATCGGTCAGCGCATCTGTCATGGCAGTCGCGATAAAGCCCGGTGCGATACAATTCACGGTAATGCCACGGCTCGCAATTTCTGCTGCCATTGCTTTTGTCCAACCTGTCATGCCTGCTTTAGACGCGCAGTAATTAGCCTGCCCTGGATTACCTGTTGTGCCAACAATAGACGAGATATTAATGACGCGACCAAAGCGTTGCTTCATCATGCCGCGCTGTACCGCACGCGCAAGGCGGAAGGGTGCTGTGAGGTTCACATCGAGAACTTCTTGCCATTCTTCGTCTTTCATACGCATGGAAAGATTATCGCGTGTAAGGCCTGCGTTATTAACCAAAATATCAATGCCGCCCAGCGTTTCGGTAGCCTTGGCAACCAAATCATTTACAGCCTCTGCCGTGCCGAGATCAGCAGCAAACACATGCACGCGATCACCAAGCTCTTTGGCAAGTTCAGCTAATTTGCCTTCGTTACGGCCTGAAATACCGACTGTCGCGCCTGCGCCGTGTAGGGCTTTGGCAATCGCGCCGCCGATACCGCCTGTCGCGCCTGTGACCAATGCTTTTTTACCTGTTAAATCAAACATGTTTTATCCTTTCAATTTCGTGATTAATTCTTCGACCTGCTCGGGTGTTCCGGCAGAGTTGCATTCAATATCGCGGTCAATACGACGCACCAGACCATTTAGCACCTTACCCGCGCCAAGTTCCGCCATTTCTGTGACACCATTTGCGCCCATCCAAAGTACTGATTCGCGCCAACGCACCATACCTGTGACCTGCTGTACCAGTAAATCGCGAATTTGCGCGGGATCTGTTACAGCTTCCGCCACAACGTTTGCCACAACGGGCACGCAAGGTGCGGCGATGTCTATTTCCGCCAAGGCTTGCGCCATACGATCTGCGGCTGGTTTCATAAGTTGGCAATGGAATGGGGCACTCACGGGAAGTGCGATCGCGCGTTTTGCGCCTTTTTCCGTTGCGAGCACAATAGCGTGCTCAACAGCAGCCTTATGACCGCTCACCACCACTTGACCGGGGGAGTTATCGTTGGCTGATTCGCAAATCTCTTTGCCTGAGGCGGCTGCGGCAATCGCTTGCACGTCTTCGAACTCAAGCCCCAAAATTGCAGCCATCGCGCCCATACCGACGGGTACAGCTTGCTGCATCGCCTGACCACGGATTTTCAAAAGCTTGGCTGTGTTGCGCAGGGTCAACGAACCTGCTGCGGTGAGGGCTGAATATTCACCCAAAGAATGCCCTGCAACAAACGCACATGCATCTTTCACGCTAAGGCCGCCTTGTTTTTCCAAAACGCGAACAACCGCCATTGATACCGCCATAAGTGCGGGTTGGGTATTTTCTGTCATGTTCAAATCGGCTTCTTCGCCCGTAAACATCATCGCGCTTAATTTTTGTGAAAGCGCGTCATCAACCTCTTGAAACACGTGGCGTGCATCGGGGAATGCTTCCGCCAACTCTTGCCCCATACCGATAAATTGTGACCCTTGTCCTGGGAAAATGAATGCGCATGTCATGATTTAAACCACCTTTTCTATCCTGTTTTCATACCAAACAGAGTCATAAGCGGCTTTTCAAACAAGATCAAGACGCGATACATGTTAAAAAACTTGTAATTTCACAAAAAATGTGGCAGTATGAGGCAATTCAAAATTATAGAAAAAAGTTTCGCCGCACGCGGTTTTTTGCCCTTTTTAGGACAAAATTGTGCCCGATAATAGTAATGGAACGAAGATTCCATTTCTTTGAAAGGAATATAAATGAGCTGTTCGATTTTTAACGACAAATTTCAACTATTTATGGAAGAATCAAACGTGATTATGCGCATGAGCATGTCATCACATAAGATTCCCAAAAGCTTCCGCCAGTATTATGGTGGCGCGATGCAAAACCCTGACCTTAAACGGGTTGAGCTTGCCGCTATGCTCCGTGATGCTGAGCGCGAGCAACATAGCAACAATAGCCGTAGCAAATTCAAATCATACGTTTCGGTTAATCAATCCGAATATGCGAACTCAAACGCTACGTCATAAACAGACGCTACGAGAGACGATAAATTCATAAGTTTTATCAAACGGGGTTATCGCACCCCGTTTTTTATTGCGAATCACCCAGAATTTCCTTGCATCACCCCGCAAAATAGGTATAAATACGCCCACTCGTAAACCTCGCTGTCGTCTTATTGAGCGTCAGCTTTGTTTTCACCCCTGAACGGAGTTGTTTCGCCAGGGGTTTTTGGAAGGCAAAACCGAGAGGAGAACTATTATGCCTTATTATGAAACCGTGTATATCGCACGTCAGGAACTATCCGAGACACAAGTCAAAGCCCTGACAGAAACTTACAGCCAATTCCTGAAAGATGGTAAAGGCAAAATTCTCAAAACTGAAAATTGGGGATTACGCACATTGGCTTACCGCATCAACAAAAACCGTAAAGGTCACTACGTTTTGATCGAATCCGATTGCTCTGCAGAAGCTCTGCTAGAGATGGAACGTAACATGCGCCTTTCCGAAGACGTATTGCGTTACATGAGCATCAAACTTGAAGCGCCTACAAAAGAGCCTTCCGTTATGATGAACAAAAATGATCGCGATACAGAGGACAAACCAACAGACAAGAAGGAGGCCGCGTAATGGCTGAAGCTCAAAAACGTCCGTTTTTCAAACGTCGTAAAACTTGCCCGTTTAGTGGTGAACATTCACCAGTAATCGATTGGAAAGACACGCGCCTATTAGGTCGTTACATTTCCGAACGCGGCAAAATGGTTCCCAGTCGTATTACGGCTGTTTCTGGTAAAAAACAGCGCGAATTGGCGAAAGCCATCAAACGCGCCCGCTTTATGGCTCTGTTGCCTTACTTACGCACAGAATCCGAATATAGCGGCAAAAGATAGATTATAGGAAAGGACACGATTATGTCTGCAGTTGAAGTCATCTTGCTGGAACGCGTTGATAACCTTGGAGACCTTGGCGAAACCGTCAGCGTTAAACCTGGTTATGCACGTAACTACCTGTTCCCGCAAAGCAAAGCTCTGCGCGCAACGAAAAGCAACCTAGCTTATTTCGAAGCCCAGAAAAAAGAAATCGAGAAGAAAAACGAAACCAACCGCAAAGAAGCGGAAAAGCGCGCCAAAGGTCTTGAAGGTTTGATGGTTAACATCATCCGTCACGCATCTGAAAGCGGTCAGCTTTACGGTTCAGTCTCTTCACGTGATATCGCCGATGCGATCTCTGAAAAAACAGGCGAAAAACTAGCCCGTAATGCAGTAGATATGAATCAGGCTTACAAAACGATCGGCATTTTCTCTGCGACGGTTACACTTCACGCTGAAGTGAAAATCGACATCACAGTGAATATCGCTCGTTCAGAAGACGAAGCTAAACTCCAAGCAAAAACCGGTAAAGCTTTGGTTGCTGAGAACGATACATATGAAGCACCGTCTTCAAGCGTATCCGAAAAAGCTGCTGAAGAAGCTGCCGCTGCTGCGAAGAAAAACTTGATGGATGAAGACGCTTTGGAAGCTGAACAAGCTGCCGCTGCGGAAGACGCCGAGAAATCAGCCGAAGAAAAAGCAAAAGCCAAGGTGAAATCCGAAGCCCGCGCTGCTAAAAAAGCTGAAGAAAAAGCGGCTGCGGAAGCAGAATCTGCTGCCAACGCTGAAACTGAAGACGTTTCCGCTGAAGCAGAGGCCGAAAAAGAAGAGTAGGTTTTTCTGTCATCCCTTCTGTCATCCCCATGAATTTAAAAGCCGGTTTCGACCGGCTTTTTTATTAAGCGAGCAAACCGCTACGTCAGGAGCGAATAACAATGTCACAAAGCAAATGAAAACGATTATATTTTATATCCCCGTTATTCACAGGCACATTGCCATGAAAAGCTAGTGTTCCGCATCCCGCCCCTATAACAATAAGACCATGACAGCAGATACAGTAATAAAATCAGATAGTGCGCCGCATAGCGTTAAAGCCACCGATAAAAGCGAGGTGGCTTACCGCCTATTGCCGCATAACCTAGAGGCCGAGCAAGGGCTTTTAGGCGCTTTGCTCATCAATAACCGTGCGCTTGAGAAAATCGACTATTTGCGCCCCGAGCATTTTTTTGCGGGCGCACACCAACGCATTTTCGAAGCTATTTCAAAATTGATTGACCGTGGACAAACCGCAAGCCCAGTCACATTGAAAAGCTATTTCGAAAAAGACGAAGATTTATCCCATATTGGCGGTGCTGAATATCTGGTTGACCTCGCCTCAAGCGTTGTCAGCGTTGTAAACGTTGCCGATTACGGCACCGCAATTTATGACCTTCATTTACGCCGTGAACTCATCAGCATTGGCGAAGAAGTCATCAACGAATCCCATGCCCATACGCTGGATAAAGACGCAACAAAAACGATTGAACTTGCCGAAAGCAGATTATTCTCACTCGCGGGCAGTGGTGAAACACGCGGCGGGTTCAAAACCTTGCGCGATTCGATCTTAACAGCCATTGAAATTGCCGAAGTTGCCTTTAAAACCGAAGGCCACGTTACTGGTGTCACGACAGGCTTGCGCGATCTTGACCAAAAGCTAGGTGGTTTGCACCCTTCTGACCTTCTGATTCTTGCGGGTCGGCCATCAATGGGTAAAACGTCTTTGGCGGTTAACATCGCCTATAACGCTGCGAGCCGTTACGCCGAAACAGGCGGTAAAGAAGGCGGCCGCGTTGGGTTTTTCTCGCTAGAGATGAGCTCCGATCAGCTCGCCACCAGAATTTTGGCTGATGTGTCTAATATTTCAGGTGATTCCATCCGTAAAGGTAACTTCAAAGAAGATGATTTCCGCCGTTTTGTAGAAGCCAGCCAGCGTCTATCGCAAGTACCGCTTTATATTGATGATACACCTGCGCTCTCAATTTCTGCCGTTAGAACGCGCGCGCGTCGCTTGCAACGTCAGCACGGACTTGATTTACTCTTTGTGGATTACCTTCAGCTTTTAACAGGATCAGGCTCTAAACGTGGTTCTGAAAACCGTGTGCAGGAAATTTCAGAAATTACCCAAGGCTTAAAAGCCATCGCCAAAGAACTAAACATCCCCGTTGTTGCCCTCTCACAGCTCTCCCGTGCGGTTGAGCAACGTGACGATAAACGCCCGCAGCTTTCTGACCTACGTGAATCAGGATCGATTGAGCAGGATGCCGATGTGGTGGCATTCGTCTACCGTAAGGAATATTACCTCGAGCGTGAACGCCCAGACGAAGGCACTGATAAATATCTGGAATGGGAAGACAAGATAGAAAAAGCCCGCAACGTTGCCGAATGCGTGATTTCAAAACAGCGTCACGGCCCGATTGGCATTGTGCCGATGCAGTTTACCGCACAATTCACGCGCTTTTCTGATCTCGACCATGACGCCATCAGCAACTACGACATGTAATAAATATTTTGCGGCGATCTTATTTAAGCCATAAAATCAAAACAATATTATTGTGCTATGAAGCCGCCACAGGGGTATAGACATGTCCAATCAAGCCGCTATAAAACCAATTTCCGCCGTAAAATCCATCTCGACCGCGCCATCATGGCTCAAAATCGACTTAGGCGCGATTGCGCAAAATCACGCAACCATCGCCAAACAGCTTAGCCCCAAAACCGAAATTGCGGGCGTTGTCAAAGCCAATGGCTATGGCATGGGTGCTGAGCGTATCGCCGAAACATTATATGATTGCGGCACACGTCAGTTTTTTGTCGCGACAATGGATGAAGCCTTGAACCTACGGGCGCAGCTTCCCGATGATTCTTCGGTGGCTCTGCTTTGCGGTTTACTGCCATACGCCGAGGCGCTTTATGCTGAGCAGCGCATTACGCCCGTTTTGAATTCTGTCGATGAAATACAGCGCTGGAATAAAACCTGCGTGGATTTACAAAAATCTTTGCCCGCGATCATTCATTTTGACACAGGTATGAATCGCTTGGGTCTTGGCCCCGATGAAACAGAAACATTGCTTAGTGATATGAGCACCATGAGCAACATCGATTGCAAAGCCATCATGAGCCATTTTGCCTGTGCCGATGAACACGATCATCCCATGACGCATGAGCAATATAAACTTTTCGAAAAAACAGCCGCCCATTTTCCAAATGCGAAAAAATCATTGTCCAATTCGTCCGGAGTTTTCCGTTCCAAAGATTATCATTACGATATTGTACGCCCTGGTATGGCGATTTGCGGTCTAAACCCAACACCCGAAAAAGCAAGCCCGATGATGCCTGTTGCCTCGCTCGAAACACGGATATTACAAATTAGAACCATGCGTAAGGGCGACCCAGCAGGATATGGCGCAACGTATCGTTTCGATAAAGAGGGGCAGCAAGCAACCGTATCGTTAGGGTATGCCGATGGGTTTTTGCGCCATTTGGGGAGTAACGCAAAACTCTATTTCAACGGGCAACCTTGCACCATCACAGGACGCGTTTCCATGGATTTGATTACAGTTGATATCAGCAATATCGAAGGTGAAAAACCACATGTCGGTGCCTTGATGGAAGTCTTAGGCCCGCACCAAAATGCCGATACCCTCGCCGAAGGTGGTGGCACGATTGGCTACGAAATTCTTACAAGTCTTGGGTCTCGTTACCACAGAAAATATCTTGAGGTGCGCACATGAACCAAGGGGTGAAACTTTGAAAATTGGAATCTGTGACTCTGGACTAGGCGGCCTTATCGTAGCCCAAGCGATAAAAAAGCATATGCCGCAATATGACTATGTTTATATTGGCGACACACGCCACCTGCCCTATGGCCAGCGCTCCAGCACTTTGGTGCATGAGTTAACCCTGAAGATGATCAACTTTCTGTTTGATCAAGATTGCAAGCTGATCATTATTGCGTGCAACACAGCCTGTGCGGTTGCCTTACGAAAAATTCAGCAAGATTATTTACCCAACCATTACCCCGACAGAAACGTTCTTGGTGTGATCGTTCCGATGCTAGAAAGCATTCATGAATCTGGTTTACAAAAAGTGGCCTTGATCGGAACCGAAGGGATGGTCAAAACAAAAACCTACACCCAAGAATTAGCAAAAATATCTCAAATCAATCTTGATGAATTTGCAACACCTCTGCTTGTGCCGCTCATCGAAAATGATGGCGAATTTTTAATCGAACAGGCGATTAATCATTATGTCAGCGCATATAACATGGGTTGCTATGACAGCGTCATATTGGGCTGCACGCATTATGCGCTGATAAAAGATCAAATCCGTCAGGCCGTTGGCAAAAACACCCCGATTTTGTCGCAAGATGACATTATTCCGCAAAAACTAGAGCAGTATTTAGTAAAACATAATGAGATGGAAGACGCACTATCAAAGGGCGGTCAGATGGAGTTTTTCGTGACCGACTACACCGAACGCTACCAACAAGCCGCCAATAAACTGTTTGGCAAAAAAATTGAATTACAGGAAGTACAGTCATAACCCGCATCACCGTGTTATTCAGCAGAAACCATCTGCATTTCAACAGGCAAATCGGCATCTGACAATGGCGCAAAAACGTCATAATGCTCAGCAGGAAAGCGAAAATCCCACCATTCCAGCGTCAACGGATGCAGCGGCAACGATAATTCTTTGGCAGCAAGCAACATAAACCCCGTCAAAATATCGCGGTTATGGCCTGCTGTATCGCTTATCAGGCGCGTATCACGGTGCGCTTTATTCACATCTGGCCCTGCACCGTTTAACGGCAATTCATCAAAGGCCGTGCCCATATCAAGCTCTTCCCAGTCTTCGGTTTCCAGCGTGATATCAATCGCCATACCGCGCGGATGCCCGCCTTTTCCAGGGGGTGAGAATAAACGATTACCCTCCTCCAACCATTGCGGATTGGCCTGCACGATATCGGTTTCCATGATTTTGGCTTGCGCATCTGTTGTGCGCAGCCCATCAAACAGCAACATTTTATAACCGTGCTGCTCAAACACTAATTTTGACGCACGTTTGACGATTTCGGCTAAATCCTTATGCAGCCAAAGCCGCGCATCAGGCTTATAAATAGCAGCCTTAAAGATATTATCCTTATGGTCAGCTTGCGCGTAGACAAGCTCCACCCGCAGCGGATATTCACCAGCAAAGCTATCCATCGGGACGAGCATGACAGGATCGATTTTCTTTAAAGTCGCAGACATAAAATTATTCCGTAATTGAAGCAACATTGAATATGGACGTACGCGCCATAATACTCTATTTTGCACATAGTTTAAGAATTTGAACAGGCAAGATCATAAAATATTAGTATGACAACAGACACAACACAAAATAGCGCAACAAACAGCGACCCGAACATTGATGTTGCCTCTGGCAGAATCTTTCAGTTCTTGCTGGATGTATGCGAATCCATTGGCGCATCGATCCTTAATCTATTTGGCTCGGTCGGGAATTTGGCTATCTTTGCGTTTCATGCTGTAACCCATATTTTCCGCCCACGCTTTTTCCCGCGTTTAACGGTGCAGCAATGTATTGATATTGGTTATTACTCATTACCTGTTGTCGGGATGACCACATTGTTCACAGGCATGGTTTTGGCTCTACAAAGCTACACAGGCTTTACCCGTTTTAATGCCGAAGGCGCAGTTGCAGGCGTTGTGGTGCTTTCCATCACGCGCGAACTTGCGCCCGTGCTTGCCGGCCTTATGGTTGCCGGTCGCGTTGGCGCATCGATTGCTGCGGAAATTGGCACGATGCGCGTTACAGAACAAATTGACGCGCTTACAACGCTTTCCGTTAATCCTTATAAATATCTGATCGCGCCACGTATTATTGCGGGCACACTCACGCTACCGATTTTGGTTTTGATTGGCGATGTCATCGGTATCTTTGGTGGTTATATCGTCAGTATCTATAATTTGGGCTTTAACCCGACACGTTACCTCGCCCAAACATGGGATGTTCTTGAATATATGGACGTCATGTCAGGCGTTTATAAGGCCGCCGTCTTTGGCTTTATTGTCGCGTTGATGGGTTGCTATCACGGCTTTAACTCTAAGCGCGGTGCGCAAGGTGTGGGGGCGGCGACGACATATGCTGTGGTATCCTCATCTATCTTGATTTTGATTTTCAACTACATCCTGACACAGGTCTTTTTCTCATGAGTGTAACGCCAAAAATTCAGCTTCTGAACGTCCAGAAATCCTTTGGTGAAAAACAAGTTCTCAAGGATATCGATCTTGACGTGACCGAAGGCGAATCACTGGTCATCATCGGTGGTTCAGGTTCAGGTAAATCCGTGATGCTGAAATCTATTTTAGGGCTTATCCATCCTGATGATGGCTCGATTATGATCGACGGTCAGGAAACAGTCGGCATGGATACGCGCGCGCGCGATAAACTCATGCACAAATTTGGGATGCTGTTCCAAGGGGCTGCGCTTTTTGACTCGATGCCTATTTGGGAAAATGTTGCCTTTGGCCTCATTCACGGCCAAGGTCAGGATCGTAAAGAAGCGCGCAAAATCGCGATTGAGAAGCTTGAACAAGTCGGCCTTGACGAAAAGGTTGCCAAGCTTTTCCCTGCTGAGCTTTCAGGCGGTATGCAAAAACGTGTTTCACTGGCGCGTGCTATCGCTGCCAATCCTGAGATTATCTTTTTTGATGAACCAACAACGGGGCTTGACCCGATTATGGCGGACGTCATCAATGATTTGATCGTAAAATGCGTGAAAGAATTGGGTGCCACAGCCCTTTCCATCACGCACGACATGGCAAGTGCCCGCAAAATCGCAGACCGCGTCGCCATGATCTATAACGGTGAAATTATTTGGCAGGGCAAGATCGATGAACTTGATCACTCTGGCAATGAATATGTTGACCAATTCATTCACGGCCGCGCCGATGGCCCGATTACAGATGACACCATAAGCGCTCGTCATCTAGCTGCTTAGCTTCCCCCTAAAATAATTCGTATCCGAACGAGAATTAGGTCTTTGAGTTGCCACATTCCTGTTCTATAACTTCATACTATGAAATGGCTCTGGTATTCTTTTTTGGCACTGTTTTCCCTCGGCATGATGGCGGGGGTCGTCGGCATTATTGTCGTGATCTATGCGATCTCCTATTTCAGCCAAGATTTACCCGATTATACCGCTTTGAAAGATTATGAGCCACCTGTTGTAACGCGCGTCTATGCGGGTGACGGGCACTTGATGGCAGAATTTGCGCAAGAAAAACGCATCTTTATTCCGATCGAAGAAATTCCAGAAATCGTGAAAAACGCTTATTTAGCGGCCGAAGACAAAAATTTCTACAGTCATAACGGCATTGACTACCTTGCGATTACACGTGCGGCGGTTCAAAACTTGCGCGGCGATAGTTTGCAAGGCGCATCCACTATCACACAGCAGGTCGCCAAAAACTTCCTGCTCACCAACGAGCGCACATACAAACGTAAAATCCGCGAAGCTATTTTGGCCTTCCGTATGGAACGCGCCATGAGCAAAGATAGATTGCTTGAGCTTTACTTAAACGAAATTTACTTGGGCGAACGCTCTTACGGTGTTGCCTCTGCCGCGCTCAATTATTTCAACAAATCACTCGATGAGCTTGAAATACACGAAGTTGCATTTCTCGCGGCACTACCAAAAGCACCAAATGATTACCATCCTGTGCATGACCATGACAACGCATTGCAACGCCGCAACTGGGTCATTCATCGCATGCAAGATGATGGTTACATTAACGAAGGCCAAGCGGAATTGGCTCTCGTGAAACCTTTGGAAATGCGGGAACGCGACGCTGTTAAAAACGTAAACGCTGCCTATTATGCCGAAGAAATTCGTCGCATTCTGGCTGATAAATATGGTGAGGAAAGCCTTTACGGTGGCGGCCTCGTTGTCCGCGCCTCGCTTGATCCGCGCTTACAAGACATTGCCGTGAAAGCCCTCCGCGATGGGCTAACAGCCTATGACAAACGCCATGGTTATCGCGGTGTTGTAAAGCATCTGGATAGCCTTGATGGCTGGTCACAAAAGCTCGCAGAAATCGAAATCCCAGGAATGCCGATAGATTGGAAAAAGGCGGTTGTCCTTAACGTTAGCGCTGGATCTGCCGAAGTTGGCTTTATGAACCAGCAAAAAGGCACGCTGGAATTGCAATATCTGTCATGGACGCAATCTGGTTTAAACTCCGTCCGTCAGCTTTTAAAAGTCGGTGATGTTATCATGGTTGACCAAGTCGATGTTGACGGCAAAAAGGTTTACGGCTTGCGCCAAATTCCAAAAATTAACGGTGCCATCATTGCGATTAACCCACACACAGGCCGCATTCTCGCAATGCAAGGCGGTTGGAGCCACGAGCAAAGTGAATTTAACCGTGCTATCCAAGCATGGCGTCAGCCCGGTTCTGCGTTCAAACCATTCGTCTATCTTAGCGCGCTCGACAAAGGCTTTACGCCCGCAACGCTTGTACTTGATGCACCTTTTGTCATTGACCAAGGCCCAGGCATGCCTAAATGGCGCCCACAAAATTATAGCAACGAATATTATGGCCCAACGCCCGTTCGCGTTGGTATCGAAAAATCCCGCAACCTAATGACGGTAAGGCTTGCCGATTATGTGGGTATGGATAATATCATCGAAACATCCAAACGTTTTGGTGTTATTACGGACATGCAGCCGCACTTAGCGAACTCGCTCGGCTCTGGTGAAACAACACTTTTGCGCCTAACAACCGCCTATGCACAGCTTGTGAATGGCGGTAAAAAGCTTGATCCAAGCTTGATTGACCGTATCCAAGATCGTCGCGGCAAAACGATATACAAACACGATAACCGCGTCTGCGCAGACTGCGGAAGCCTTGTTGAATGGGAAAATCAAGCCGCCCCTGATATTCCTGATGACCGTGAACAACTCGCGGATCCGCGTAACGCGTACCAAATCGTATCTATGCTCGAAGGCGTTGTTCAGCGTGGAACAGGCGTACGGATAAGATCACTCAACCGACCACTTGCTGGTAAAACAGGCACCACAAACGAATCTCGCGACACGTGGTTTGTCGGCTTCTCACCCGATCTTGTTGTTGGTGTCTTCGCAGGGTTTGATGAACCAGCACCACTTGGCCGTAAAGAAACAGGCTCATCCATTGCTGTACCTATTTTCAAAGATTTCATGGAAGAAGCATTAAAAGACACACCGCCAATGCCATTCCGCATTCCGCCGGGCGTGAAACAAGTACAAATCAACGCCGATACTGGCGCACGCGCAAAACCAGGCGATGAGCATGTTATTTGGGAAGCATTCCTCGCAGGCACAGAGCCCACCGATAAAATCTACATTCTGGACGGCAACGGCATTAGCTTGATGCCATCCTCGATGAATAACGTCGATGGCAGCGTTGGCGCAAACACAGGCACAGGCGGCCTGTACTAAAACCTCAAAATGTACTGAAATGTCTGTCGATTATTGCGTGAAATCAAATGTTCGTTCGATGGAATCTGTACCATCTGTGAAGGTCAAGGTTAGAACACCATGTCCAATTTCATCAAACAAATTCTCAACATCATTCGGAGCAAAGATTTTAATGAGTGCCTTGCGCGGATCATCCTCATCCTGCTCTATCACCGGCGGCGCGGTCATATAAAGATCACCACTTTCCACAAATAGATCAGCCTGATCGTAACCACGCTGCGCAAAAACATTAACCACCAATGCTTTGGGACCGATCACAACGTTATCGATATGAAGGTTGGGACGGTTTTCTTGAAACGGTAAGTCTTTCACGGCTTTTTGAATACGCGCGGAATCCATCGTGAATGTCTGTGCGCCCGCAGGAATATCAAGCGCCATCATAAGATGTTGTGGCACGCAAATATCCTTACAGACCATAATATCAGCCTTTAAACGTAGCTTCATTTCTGCAGCGGCATCCGTGGCAACGGCTGTAAAAGGCAGCATCACATCATTTTTATAGCCAAAGCTATACATATCAAGCGTTTGATAACGGTTCGGCGCAGGCCATTTTATATTCACCGAGGCCAAATTTTCGGATTCATCCCAATTAAAGCGTGGCGGCAATCCGCCCTCACCCGGCATCCGCCAATAAGCATGCCAGCCATCGGATAAACGAACTTCGATCGCGCCATTAACGGTGACACCTTCACCCTCACCAATCGCGGCGCTCTCACTTATGATACGCGCCTGCACGTAATCAGCCGAACGCCAGCCCTGCTCATAAGACGCATCCGCGCTATTGAACAAACCATACGCAAAAAGTGCTGCACAGACGCAGCTCCATAATTTTATAAATAATCCGTGCCTTTTCATCGTCCTGCCTTTAGATTTAAGCTAATAATACACTATACCATTAAAGAAATAGCGAAGAGACCTGCAAAATAACATGGCACAACAAAAAGAAAATAACTTTATGACAGGAAAGCTTTTGCTTTCTATGCCAACGATCAATGATCCGCGCTTTTTCAAGTCGGTTATTTTTGTCTGCACCCATGATGAAAATGGTGCGATGGGGCTTATGATCAATAGCGCCGTGCCTGGTTTAAATTTTAAAGAGCTTTTAAAGCAGCTTAATATTGAATCTGACCCTGCCATGGCCGATGAGCTAGCAAAAATTCAAGTCATGTCTGGTGGCCCAGTTGAGCAAGCGCGCGGCTTTATTCTCCATGGGACTGACTTCAGCCAAAAAGACACCATTAAAATCAGTAATGATATCGGCGTGACAGGCACAATTGATGCCATGAAAGACATTGCACACGGCAAAGGCCCGCAAGATATGGTTTTTGTACTTGGTTATGCCGGATGGACAAAAAACCAGCTTGAAGAAGAAATACAAAGCAATGCATGGCTTATGATTGACGCTGATCAAAATCTCATCTTCGATACACCTGCCGAAGATAAATGGGATGCCGCCATCGCAATACTCGGTATCGACCCCAACATGCTTTCAGGCACGGCAGGTCACGCATGAAGCATATCCTTTTCATTACCGTATTTTGTATAGCCCTTGCCCTAAACAGCACGACCTCACACGCCGCATCATGGTGGTCAGCCGCCTTTCCGTCGGATCCAGTCGCTGCAGAGAAATTCACAAACGATGCGGCACTTCTCATTCCTCTGCTACAGCTTAAACCTGATGCTACCTTTCATGAGAAAGTCGATGCGGCGCGGTTGCTGATACAAAATAACTCCATTCATAAAATTGATAAGGAATTTTATTCTTACTGGGGCAATATTCCACTTCTCACACAAATGATCTTATTTAATGCCAGTGGCAGCATCGACAAAAAACCGCATATGGAATGCGCATCCCGCACCGCGATTCTTTATCATTTGCTAAAAGCCATGAAAATTCGGGCGCGCCCCGTGGTGGTGTATACCGCCAAAGACGTACAAGATTCACACACTTTTTTAGAAGTCTACAACCCGCAAACATCTAAATGGGAAATTCAGGATGCGGATAAAAATATGTACTGGATTTTTAAAGGAACAGAGCAACGCGCATCGACAGAAGATTTATTAAGCGCGCCGATGAAAGAAAATTTCCTACCTTGCAATAATGACGGTGCCTGCGCCTATAACCCTGCGAACGAAAATAGATTGATTTCTCTTTTTGCGCTGGCATCACTCATTGATTTTGAAGCTGATTATAACCCGTTGCTTGTTAATCCTGATCGATTTGATATGACCGACCCGTTTCTGACCAAGGTAAACCCAATGGCATATTGCACATTATTCACCGCAGGACAGTGCCACAGTGAGACGATTAAACTGCCTCGTCAGAATCAAGAGTAAGCCCGAATAAACGGTGATCTTGCCATACTCCATTAATATGAAGATACTTCTCGGCCAAGCCTTCTTCTTTGAACCCAAGCCGCAGTAAAAGCTGCGCACTACGATCATTATCTGTAACACACGCGGCATTCATACGGTGCAGAACAAGTGTCTCAGACGAAAATTGCAGCATCATTTGTAGTGCCTCACGCATATAACCGTTTCCTTGTGCCTCTTGATCGAGCCAATAGCCAAATGATGCAAAATGCGCGGCACCGCGCACGACGTTGTTGATATTCACGCCGCCAATCAATGTGCCCTCATTTTTAAAAATCAAAAAGCTATAGCCACGATCCGCAGCCCAATCTTTTCCTTGCTTGGCCAAACGGCGTTGAAAGAACGATGCTTCAAGACAGTTTTCAGGCCATTCCGGTTCAAACGCACTTAAATGATCACGGTTCTTTTCCCGTACATCCGCCCATTTTTGCCAATCACCCAATGTTGGCGGACGCAAAAACAAACGCTCGCCTTCTATTCTGATATCAATGGAGGGAGCATTCTTCTTAACAACACCATTTTTCCGTTGTGAAAAAATCATGCGGCTAAACGCCCTGCGATCTGCTCTAAATTTTCAAGATTTTTAAGTGGGCCAAGCCCTGCAAGAGTTACTTTGCTCGCAAAAATGCGCTTTGCCGCGCGGGCGATATCCGCAATTTGAAGCGCATCAATACGCGCTATATTTTCCTGCATATCCATGATCTCGCCATAATGGATTAAATGTTTGGCTTGCTGGTTGGCGCGGCGGTTCATTGATTCCTGCCCCATAACCATGCTGGCCTTGATCTGTGATTTGGCACGCTTTAATTCAGTTTCGGTTATATTATTCGGCACGTTTAGAATTTCATCGCACAGCACAGGCATTAATTCGGGCAAATGATTTGGCCCTGTTCCCGCATAAACACCAAAAATTCCATCATCTTGGAACGGTGAGTGGAAGCTGAAAATCGAATAAACAAGACCGCGTTTTTCACGGATTTCTTGGAACAGGCGCGAAGACATGCCACCGCCCATAATCGTCGACAAAATCGCGGCCGCATAAAAATCATCATCCATACGGGAAACGCCTTGGAAGCCTAAAATAATATGGCTTTGTTCCAGATCTTTTTCCGTGCGGTGCTCACCACCATGATAATCCGCAGGTGTACCGTTATTTTGCACGCTGTTTTGCGGTAGATCAGCAAGGCTCTCTTGTACTTGTGCAACGAAATCTTCGTGCTTGATATTACCTGCTGCTGACACAACTAAACGCTGCGGCGTGTAAAAGCGTTGCACGTAACCCATCATCGTATCGCGTGTCATACCAGACACCACATCAGAACGCCCCAAGATAGGCGCACCGAGCGCTTGATCAGGATAGGCAGTTTCTTGGTATTGATCAAAGACCAGATCATCGGGCGTATCGTTCGTCATGCCTATTTCTTGCAAAATCACTTGCTGTTCGCGCGTAATCTCATCATCAGGCATTGACGAATGCTGGATCATGTCAGACAAAACATTCAGCGCTAGCCCTGCATCTTCTTTCAATAGGTGAATATGATAGGCCGTGACTTCGCGGCTAGTATAGGCGTTCATATGTCCGCCGACATCTTCGATTTGCTCCGCGATTTGCGGTGCCGTGCGCGTTGGCGTGCCCTTGAACATCATATGTTCAACCATATGCGCGACACCATTATGCGCCAAATCTTCATGGCGCGTGCCAACATCTGCCCAAATACCCAGCGAAACGCTGTCCACCGTAGGAACATGATCCGTCATAATCCGCAGACCAGACGGAAGAGTGGTCAATTTTGTTTCATTTATCATGGAAACTAAATATTAGCTTACAATCTTAAATGCAAGTCCTTTGTCAAACCTGACGGGTGTTTGATATAGTTTCTGGTTTTTTTTCCCGAGCAATATCAGCAACATTCTCAGTCACTTTTTCTGGAAGCATCTGTCTGAAGCTTTCAAATGTCTGAACTTTTTCATTGTTGCCTGCTGTCAACATTGTCGGCGGATAAGTTAGAGCCTCGTTGATAAGCTGCGTTAAATCTTTTGGTTCAACCTGTCTGGAATATTTAGCATCACGATACTCCGAGACTCTTTGCTTAAGCGGAGAATTGAAATTTTCCAGTGACGTGCGGTTGTTAAAGCTTTTTTCAAGATTTTGCCTTCTCATCCCTGCTTTAACCGCTTTAAAACGATCTTTATCAATTCGTCCTTCAGAAATTTCTTTGATAATATTTGCCACAATGGGAAGAACCGTATCGGCTTGTTCAGGCTTCACGGATGTTGAAATACTAATGAAACTTTGTTTTTCATAGTGCCCTATATAAGCATAAGTTTGATACACCCTGCGGTTGGTTACGCCGCGCATCTCATCCTTTAGTCGCTTCTCAATATAGGAGGTTAACGCTCTTTGCTCTACTGTTTCTCTTCCACCAGTGGCCTTAGGCATATAAAAAGCTAGTGCAAAATGGGTTTGCCGAAGATCCTGAATGTCCAAATGGTTTTCTCCGCCCTGATATGGCTTATCGATATTCTCCTCAACCTCGCTTTGAGTACCATAAGAAGGCACATCAGAGAAATTATCTTTTAAAAGCCTGAATAGGCGGCCTTTTGTACCACGAGGACAAGCAATTTTTACCTGTGCGTTAGTGGCCACATAATTGTCACGATGAAAAGTTTTCAAATCATTAAGCGTAATAGATTTTCTTGTGTTCCCTCTACCAAGTATCTTTTCACCAATCGTTTGATCAAATTCGCCGCATGCCGATAGCCCTATACTGGCATTAAGCAAGCGTTGAATATCGCGCTTTGTACCATCGTCATCTCGGTAAAGCTCATTATCAATCACATTTTGTTCCTCGTCGAGTTGTTCTTGATCGAACTCATTACTGAAAACTATCTTCGATACCGTTTCCATTAAAAAACGACTATTGCTTCGGCTATAAGGTATTTCAAAGTTGAATTTCGTACCGTAGAGGTTTGTGAGCCCCTCCCATGCGCCGCCACGTTTCTCTAATTCTTTGCGAATTGCATCAATAAATTTTTCTTGGCGGAAAAAAGCCATATGTTCGATCAGGTGAGCCATGCCCTCTTGACCTTCAGGATCAGCCATAGAGCCCGTATTAATATTTATACTCACACTCAGATTTTTCTGGGCACGATGCTCTTTAAAATCCGCGCTTAAGCCGTTTTCAAGTGCATAGCCAGCCACACCGTTAAACAAGGCCAACAAGCTGTCTGTTTTCTTGATAAATCCGGAGTTCATAACGCTGTTTGTCAGCTTTTCCGCTGCAGCTTCAATCCCGAATAATTTTCCGATAACCATTATATATTACCTATACCAATGCTCTTCGTCATTATTCTGACAAGAAAAGATTAAAAAACAGGTAATTTACAAGGGTTTGAGCGGATTTATAGGGTCACATTGTTCCGGATAAAATCACGCACTTGTGCTTCATCATTAGGCAGCGTCGTCACATGTTCGGCTTTATCCAAAACCGCAGCCAAACGCGCGGGCATATCAGGCTGCTGATTACAGGCTAATGTCACCGAATCACCAAATTTTGCAGGGTGCGCGCAGGCGAGCACAACCATCGGCCCCTCAATATGACCATCGTTGATCGCGGATTGCGCGGCATGCATGCCAACGGCTGTGTGCGGGTCAATCATGATGCCTGTATCATTCAAGGTTGTGCGCATAACAGCGGCCGTAAGCGCATCATCACAGCGATAGGCCATAAAATCATCTTGCGCTTGTAAGAGCGTATCCGCAGGAACGCTAAAATAACGCTCGGTTTTGAACTGAGTCATAAGCGTCCTCAGCTCATCATGATCGCGCCCAAGAAGTTCGCACAAATACCGCTCGAAATTGCTCGAAACTTGAATATCCATGCTCGGGCTGATGGAAGGCTCAACGCTCCCCATCTTCATTTCGCCGCTTTCAAAAAAGCGCGTGATGATGTCATTGCGGTTTGTGCCAATGACAAGTTTCCCAATCGGCGCACCCATTTTTTTTGCGCAGTAAGCCGCGAAAACATTCCCAAAATTCCCCGTTGGCACAGAAAACGATACGTTTCGAATGTCATTAGTGTTGCCTTGTTGTGCTTCGATACAGGCCGAAAAGTAATAAACCGTCTGCATCATAATCCGCGCCCAGTTGATTGAGTTCACGGCGGATAAATTCAGTTCCTCACGCAAATCCTGATCGGCAAATAACGATTTCACAATCGCCTGACAATCATCAAATGTGCCTTTGAGAGCAATATTAAACACATTCGGCGCGTCAACAGATGTCATCTGCTTACGCTGAATTTCCGACGTGCGCCCCGATGGGTGCAGGATGAAAATATCAACATTATCAAGCCCACGACAAGCCTCAATCGCCGCTGACCCCGTATCCCCCGAAGTTGCACCAATGATCGTGATACGCTCACCTTTTTGTGCCAGAACATGGTCAAACAACTGCCCCAAACATTGCAAGGCATAATCCTTGAATGACAGCGTCGGCCCGTGAAACAGCTCCATCAAATATAAATCATCGGAAAGCTTTACAAGCGGGGCAATTTTGGCGTCATCAAACGCACCATCTTCATAGGTTTCATGCAGAATTCGCGATAAATCAGCGGGCGCAATATCGTCACCAACAAACGGCGTGATAATAGCCTGCGCGATCTCGGCATAGCTTTTCCCTGCTATCGCGGCAAAATCATCCGCACTGAAATGCGGCCAGACTTCGGGCAGATACAGCCCCCCATCTGGCGCGGTGCCAGACAGTAAAACATCAGTAAATGAGAGTGCGGGGGATTGCCCACGCGTTGATATAAATTTCATAGCCATATTGCACCATAAGATGCAATCGTTGTCACGATCTAAAGCTTCATATCCGAGATGATGCTCAATAATTTATCCGTCTTGGCGCGTTCATCTTGCTCATCAAAAAACTCTTTCAAATTCCGCCCCAAGCCCCTTGGTTCAGCAACTTGATGATGATTAGCAAAAATGCGCAACATGATATACGCAGGGTGATCTCGATCTGCGACAAATTCTTTAATCCGCTCCCGAAAACTTGTTGGAAATTCGCAATTATCAGATGCCAACATCTCGCTATCGGTGGAAACGTAATAATCAGGGTGTGTTGCAAGAGCAACCCCGACAGATTGTTTAACGTTATCATCAGAATTTAAAAGCCCTGTAATGCGTGTCCGTAAATCCTGTGACAGCAAATCCGTAACAAAGGCCTGCGCAGCCTCCGCAACTTGCGGAAATACGGTGTCCTTATCCGCATCATCTACTGCGGCGCTATTGATCGTGTCCGCTTTACGGTTAAACGTATCACGAATGAATTTTCCAAATGTTTCGCCTTCCAAACGATGCGGCGAATGCGACACGCTTCTCTCATGACGACCAAACGCCGAAAGGCTCTTTCGCGGTAATTTCCAATAGGCATCATGAACTTTGACCGCGAACGGTGTCGCCGCATCTTTACGGTGCAAGGTCAAAAACACGCGCATCGTGCCATCATATTTACGGCGCGCCTTATTGCCCATGCCCGCCACAGATTTTGATGCCACATAAGGTTCAACCAAAAACATCGGCATTTGATCTGAACGCCAATAATCTTTGCCCATCCCTGATTTTTCGTATTTTCGAAGATCGACCAAAATTTTACGAAGCATCGCATCAAGCTTACGCGCAGGAACAACCCGCACACCGCTGCCTTGCGCCGCCTCAACAGGTTTTATCACGTATAATTTGGAATCACCCAACGCCACACGCACCCTGCTTGCCATGCCCTTATCATATTGCGTCGGCAGCACAACAGCAGGAGCAAAAGCATCGCCGTAAGATTTACCGCCCGTAAGATCATCTTCAACCATGAGCGCCGCCAAAGCCTTATCATTAATCGTCGCCAAAAACGTTTGGTCGGCGTTCACAGTCGTTAAATGATGTTTATGGCGGTTACAAAAGCCGAGCTCATCTCTTTGAATATGGGCAAGCTCCGCATTATCATTTTGGCGCAGCGGATAAAAAACATTACCCTTTTTACCCATTATGCGCGGCACATGATCAACGATCTCTTTGAAAAGATTGGTATCAACATTAGCGGACGTAAAAAAATACCCCGAACCCGCGAGATCCTGCAAATGATCGAAAATCAAATCTTGCTGCATTCTTTGATGACCGGGAATCATATTATATCCCGCGCTGCCCGCGTGGTGCGAAGACATCAATTCCAGAATTTTGATTTTCCCGTCTTCAGGCAGCTTTAAATCAACCGCCAGCGTATATATTTCCATGCACCAATTCCTGCCCAAAAAAGGCACTATACACAGCAACGGAACATTATGTCAAAAATAATTATGCGGCGAGATATCGCTGTTCTAAGTGCTTCAGCAATGGTTCTGGCGATAACGGCTTGCCCGTTGCCATCGTGACAAGGTCAGGCATCGGCATCAGGCGACCTTTACTATGGATACGTTTCCCAAGCCATTCCGTCACAGGCTTAAAATTCCCACGTGAAACAGCATGCCCTAAATCAGGGACTTCCTTGCGGATGGACTGGTACAACTGCGCTGCCATCATGTGACCGACTGTGTAAGACGGGAAATAACCAAATTTTCCGACAAACCAATGAACATCCTGCAAGCAACCATCTGCGTAATTATCGGGACGCTGGCCTAAAATCTCTTCCATTTTGCCGTTCCATGTTTCTGGCAGATCAGAAACCTTGAGCTTGCCATCAATCAAATCACGCTCAATCTCAAAGCGGTGCTTCATATGGAAGAAATAGCTCACCTCATCCGCGTTTTTCCGCAACAAAGACGGCTTCACCCTTGTTTTGATTTTATGAAGGTTTTCCGCGCTTAGCATAGGATTATGAAGACCGTGGAAAAGCCCTTCAACGCGCGGTGCTAGGAAATCGAAAAATTCTTTGGTACGCCCGATAATCATCTCAATCAGCAACGCTTGCGATTCATGAACCGCAGCACCCATATCTTGCCCCACAGGCTGATAACGCCATGTCTTCCGTGGCAAACTCTGGATATAAATCCCGTGACCGCCTTCATGCAGCGCGCTTTTCATTGAATCAAGGAAGTAACGCGTATCAACATTTTTGATCACAAGGCGTGTATCTTCGGGTGTGCCACCCTCAACAGGGTTATGACCTGTTTCATAAAGCCCGCCGCGCTGAAAATCAAAACCAATAGATTCAAGCAACGCATGGTTAAGCCACATTTGCGCCTTGGCTGGATAATAATCATCAATCGAGATTGGTGGTTCTTCGTGCTTTTGCTTCTCAATGACTTTGCTCATCAAAGGACGCAGCTTTTTATCAAGCGTGCCGAACCAATCCTCAACGTCCATCACCGAAACATCAGGCATGTAATCATCCATCAAAGATTGGTAATGAGAGTTAGCACCCGTTGCCTTGCATTTTGCTTCCGCAATTTGGCGCTGCAAATCCACCGTATTTGATAAAAACTCCCGTGCTGTGGGCCAATCGCTATCTTTTAACGCGTCACGGTGTGCGCGGCGACCTTCATAAGAAAAACGCGCGCGGCGCTCCACAAGATCAGGCGCAATATGACGCTGGTTTTCGAACATACAGTTCATTTCACGCAAATTCGCAGAATCCCATTCGTCCCAATCTTCTTCATGGTTCACAAGGTGCGTTTTGGCGCGCTCTAACTGCGCTTCCATATCACGGCAGGTTAAATCTTCATGGATACGACGGTGTAAAAATGCAATCTGGCCGAGGCGCGTTTTCCATGCGCCTTCAGGCATAGCTGTCAAAAAGTCACGCCCCATCGTTTCGGCAATCGCGTTCAAACGACCAATATCACGGAATTTCAGCTTCAGCTCCATATAGGCATTGGAAGGGTGATCTTCATACTGACGCACAACATTCGGTGCAGGTGGCGATGATGGCTCCTTATGATCTGAAGTTGATACCAGAGTCTCCGCAACGTCTTGGCTCTCAGTACGCGGCAACTGCGCCAGCTTACCTTTCCACCATGATGGTGTAAAAAGTGCGGCGACCGAAGATAATAATTTTCTTATCAATTCCATAAACTTGAGTGTACCTGATTTAATTGCTTTATAGAACAATTAGATATGGCATTATTGAGGCAAAGGGGCTTTTATTATATTAAAATCAACCAAATTTCTGCTGCTCGAATTTGTCATTCTTTGTATCGCCCTGCCCGGCTATATAATTTTAAGCAAATCTGCGCCGTTTATGTTCGCCTTTTTATGGGGGGCTGCGGGATATTGTTTCTTAATTTACCGCTATTGCTTTTTCAAAGGCTGGGGCGATCTTTGGAAATGGGATCAAGTGACGTGGGCGCATCTAAAACCTATCTTGCTGCGTTGGGTTCTTGCCTGTATCGGCATGACTATCTTTCTATATTTTTACGATTATGACCGCATGTTTTATTTGGCGATGAAACGCCCTGCGTTTATCCCCGTTTTGTTTGTGCTTTACCCGCTTATCTCTGCGCTGCCGCAGGAATTTATCTTCTGTAGCTTTTTCTTTAACCGCTACGAGACATTCTTCAAAACGGGCTGGCCGATGATCATCGCGAGTGCCATCACCTTTGCTTACGTGCATATGCTGTACATCAACCCCATTGCGCCGATACTGAGCTTTGTCGGCGGGATTATATTCGCGCAAACCTATTACAAACACCGCTCGCTAGCTTTGGTCACCATTGAGCACGGCCTATACGGTAATTTCCTGTTTCTCTTGGGGCTTGGTTGGTATTTCTACAGCGGGTCAGTATTAGCAAGCGGTTGACGATTTAAAATCAGAACTTTTAAACACAAATACAGCACCGCCGCATTCAGGCAATGCCACAGAAAATGCGTGCCAAACGGGATCAAAGCGCATAATTGTTCATCCAACGTTCGCAAGGTAAGCGATAGCGCGAAAATCCCACTAGCAATAAGTAAACCATAACGCGCAGGGGTTTTCTTAATCCAATGATACACAGCCAAAATTAATAAAAATTGGAACGCAGGCGCATAACCTAGCGAGCCATTAAGCCAATTTGCAGGAAATTGCGCGAACAACAAAACATGGAAAAAGAAAAGCCCGAGAAAAATCAGTACACCAAACAAGCGAAGCCCCATCACGCGCCGCGCATAAAGCCCCAAAAACCCGATCTGGAAAAACAAAATTGGCGTTGTATCGGCAATCATCGCCCATCCTGTAGCAAGCGTATGAAACAAAAAGCTCCCGACGCCAATCGCACATAAAACCCCGATCATCACAATCGTGGATTTATCCAAAACTCCCTGTTTGCGTGCCAAACGAAACGCCACAAACGCCACAATCAAAAACGCAGCGTTGGTAATGGCATTCAAAGGCTCTGCCCAAAACCCATAAGCAAGCCGTTCGCAATAATTATCAATGTAGTTGTCCATGATGAAGAGTTTACATCATAAGAGCCGTCCCTTCCACAACAAGACAAATGCATTTTATTTGACAGAATATATAGTTTCTTGGTACAAACGCGCAAACATTGAACAGGGGAAGCACATGACGCAATATTTCACACGCCAACAAGTTACAGAAATGCTTGATCAAGGCTTGCGCGCCTATCTTGAGGCTCATATTGAAAGCCACCAACAATACACAAGAAAACGCGTTGAAGACACGCGCATCGCAGAAGGCGCCGATCCAGAGTATGTCAGAGGAGCTTCTCTTTACGCTCTGGAATACGGCAATATTGGCTCAAGCATTGCAAACCCTGAATATATGAGAAGTGCGCTCAAGGGCCTTGAAGCATTTGCCGCCGATGGCCTTTACACCGAAGATGAAAACTACGAACCTATAAAGGTTACAGACGAATTACTCGCCGCTTATGATGGCCGTGCCTATAAACGCATGTGGCCGCAAGAAATTGTTGATATCATCCAAAAATACCCTGATCGTACGTTAAGCGGCATGGGTGATTGTGGGTCGTTCAAATACTTTATCGCAGAAGGGCTTTTAGACGTGGTGAAAACCGCAAGCGCTGTTCCGGCGGGGTTTGGCCTGAACGGCCACTTCGACAGACACTCACGCAGCGAGAAGGGTCATAACGCTGTTCCTGTTAGATGGAAAATCGAACAACTTATAGAGACAAACAGTGAGACTCCGTCAAAACGACCGAGCAACAACACTCCCAAAAGAAATCCATAGAAGAATCAGCACATAGCACGAAAATTTCTGGCACTTTCATCGAGTTTTCTCTATAAATCATAGCGTTTCCACAAACTAAACATGATTCGACCATAAAGAGGTTGCATAACGCTATGCAGAGCAAAAAAGAATTGCACGATCGCAAAGCAGCACAACGCGCCGAAGCAATGCGCGAAAGCCTTATGAAACGTAAGGCACAGGTCAAAGAACGAACGAAAAAAGAAAAAGAAGACAGGAAAGACGAACATGGCACAGACTGAACAAGAACGTCAGGAACGCATCGCACGCGTAACCGATTTGGCTGAAAACATGCCGGGCATTATGCCTGATCACTGGATTAAACGTCAGGCGACTGAAAACGGCATGATCGACCCTTTCGTTGATGCGCAGAAAAAAGAAGGTATTATCTCTTACGGTGTGTCTTCATATGGCTATGATGCCCGTTGTTCCGATGAATTTAAAATCTTCACAAATGTGAATAATGCCATCGTTGACCCAAAAAACTTCTCAGACGACAGTTTCGTTGACCGCAAAAGCGATGTTTGCGTGATCCCGCCGAACAGTTTTGTTCTAGCACGTACTGTTGAATATTTCCGCATCCCCAAAGATGTGCTCGTGATTTGCCTTGGCAAAAGCACCTATGCGCGCTGCGGTATCATTGTAAACGTCACCCCGCTGGAACCCGGCTGGGAAGGACATGTAACGTTAGAATTTTCAAACACGACACCATTGCCGGCTAAAATTTACGCAAATGAAGGCGTGGCACAATTTCTATTTTTTAAAGGCAGCAGCCAATGCGAGGTAAGTTATGCAGACCGTAAAGGAAAATACATGGGACAACGCGGAGTCACTCTCCCCTGCGTCGCCCCAAAATCAGGCGAAAGCGAATAAGACATCTGGACTTGACCGCTTACGTATTGTTGGCGGCCAACGTTTAAATGGCGAAATCACAGTGAGCGGTGCCAAAAATGCGTCGCTACCACTGATGTGCGCTTGCATTCTATCGGCTGAGCCTTTGCAGCTTGAAAACCTGCCTATTTCTTTAGGTGATATAAAGACATTGTCTTCTGTGCTGGAAACACTCGGCACACGCATCGCGATCCGTGAAGATGGCGTTGGTGTTTTGCATGCTAAAGAAATTGCATCCCATATCGCGCCGTATGAGCTTGTCCGTAAAATGCGCGCCAGTATTTTGGTGCTTGGCCCGTTGCTTGCCCGTGTTGGCAAAGCCGAAGTATCGCTTCCTGGTGGCTGTGCCATCGGAACACGTCCTGTTGATCTACACATTGACGGACTAATCAAAATGGGTGCCGAGATTGAAATCGAAGGCGGCTATATCAAAGCAGACGTGCCAAACGGTTTAAAGGGCGCGTCCATTACATTCCCGAAAGTCTCCGTTGGTGCCACTGAAAACCTGATGATGGCGGCAACGCTGGCAGAAGGTGTAACAACGCTCCATAACGCCGCACGTGAGCCTGAGATTGTCGATTTAGGCGAATGCCTGATTAAAATGGGTGCCAGAATCGAAGGCCTCGGCAGCGACAAAATCATAATCACAGGTGTCAAAGCCCTTCATGGAGCAACGCACAGCGTCGTTGCCGACCGCATCGAAACAGGGACATGGATGATTGGTGTTTGTTTAACAGGCGGTGAAGTCCGTTTGAAAAAAGCACGCCTTGACCATTTAACGTCGCTCATTGCTCCGCTCGAAGAAGCAGGTCTGAAAATCAGTGAAGACGGCGGCGATATTATCGTTTCCCGCAATGATACACCGTTACGCGGCACAGACATCATGACAGAACCTTACCCCGGCTTCCCGACGGATCTGCAAGCACAATTTATGACGATGCTCACCCTTTGCGATGGCGCAGGCATGGTCACAGAAACCATTTTTGAGAACCGTTTCATGCACGTGCCAGAGCTTTGCCGTATGGGTGCCGATATCCGTCCGCAAGGGCATTCCGCAATTATTCGTGGTGTAAAGACGCTTAAAGGCGCAGAAGTCATGGCGACTGATCTACGTGCCTCTGTTGCGCTTGTTTTGGCGGCATTGGTTGCCGAAGGGGAAACGATTGTAAACCGCATTTACCACCTTGATCGTGGCTATGAGAACATCGTGGACAAACTCGGCAAGGTTGGTGCTAAAATCGAGCGTATTCCACCTGCTGCGTAATAATAATCTAGGTCTTAACGCCGCCTAATTCATTAACGATCGCGATAAACTCGGCTTTTTTGAGCGGCTTCGGGATCGCCTTATCCGCGTAAAGGCTGGCGTGGCTGACGTAATCATCAACCGCATTTTCAAGCCCCGCTGTCATCGCCAGTACAGGCGTCTTAAGGCCTTTTTCGATTTTTATATACTTCATGAAATCAATGCCTGTCTTATCGGGCATCACAATATCGGTGATAATCAGATCAAATTCGTTGTCATTCACAGCAGCAATCGCATCATCCACATGCGAAAAACTATGAATATCATGGCCTTGACCATCCAACATGAAATTGATCATCTCAATAATATAACGATCATCATCTACAACTAAAATCTTCATAAGCCCTTTTCCTGTAACAAAGATTGCATATGCGCAACAAAATAGATAAAAAGCATACAGGGATAATAAAGTCATGACCAGTCACATCATTTCCAAAATACAGATCAAAGACGGTGAGCGCACCGTCATCGCCAATCATTTGAAGCGTGAGCAAGATGCCGCGCTCAAAGATTTGCTGCGTGGTAACCATTTCAAACCCACTGGCCTGCAAGACGGCCCCTATGACCTTGACCTATCTATACAGGAAGGACGACTTGTCCTTCTCATCCGCAGCGAAGCAGGGCAAGACCTCAATAGCTACATTCTTTCCGTAAAACCCTATAAGCGTTTGATCGAAGATTACTTCATGATGATCCGCAGCCACGAAAAGGCGCGCCTTGAGGGGCGTCAGGAAAAATTAGAGGCTATTGATATGGGGCGGCGCGGTCTGCATAACGAAGGCGCACAATTATTGATTGATCGGCTAGAAGGTAAAATCGAGATTGATTTTGAAACCGCGCGCCGTTTTTTCACTTTGATCTGTGTTTTACACGAAAAACATTTACGATTCATGCGGTAGTGTTATTCTTATACCCATGAATCAACACACTACACACACACCCCAAACAAACCATTATGATCTTTGTGTCATTGGCGGTGGTATTAACGGCGTAGGCATTGCGCGTGATGCCGCAGGGCGCGGCCTATCTGTTCTTTTACTAGAGGCACAAGACCTCGCTGGTGCCACATCATCATCAAGCACCAAGCTCATCCACGGTGGATTACGTTATCTTGAGCATTACGAATTTCGTCTTGTTCATGAATCTCTCAAAGAACGTGAAGTGCTGATGGGCATGGCACCTCATATCATTCATCCGCTCGAATTTATCCTGCCACATAATAGCTCTCTAAGGCCAAAATGGATGATACGATGCGGATTGTTTCTATATGATATCCTTGCAGGGCGTGGGAAAATGAAGAAATCTCACGCCGTTAATTTGTTGAAAGATAAGCGCGGTCACGCCTTACAAAATCATTATACGAACGGATTTTCGTATGCGGATTGCTGGGTCGATGATGCACGGCTTGTGGTGCTCAATGCGATGGACGCCAAACAACGCGGCGCAGAAATTCTCACCTATACAGCCTGCACGAACCTAACGCCTGATAAAGGCGGCGCATTTTGGCATGTCACAATGCAGAACCTGCGCAATCATAAAAGCCGCACCATCACTGCTGATAAAGTCATTAACGCCACAGGGCCTTGGGTGCGCGGTGTGCTTGAACAATCAAATTTAACCACCGCGAAAACACCCCAAATTCGCCTCGTCAAAGGCAGCCACATCATTGTGAAAAAACGCTACACGGGCGATCATTGCTATATCTTGCAACAACCAGACGGACGCATAGTATTCACCATTCCGTATGAAAACGATTACACCCTTATCGGCACAACGGATGAAGATTTCGAAGGCGACCCCGTTGAAGCCACCATCAGCGAGGCCGAAATTGATTATTTGCTCCGCGCCGCCAATGATAGCTTGAAAGAACCCACCAAACGCAGCGATATTAAATACACCTACAGCGGCGTACGACCATTATTTGATGACGGCGATCAAAACGCATCCGCCGTCACGCGCGATTATCACCTTGTTTTGGATACATTACACGGCCCCCCGATTTTATCGGTTTTTGGTGGCAAGCTCACGACCTATCGCCATCTTTCTGAAAAGGCCGTCAACATGATTTGCGCCCATGGCTTTTGGACAAAAGGCGCGACATTACCCGGTGGCGATATTCCTGCCAAAGATTTTGACCGTTTTGCAAAGTTCCAGAAAAACCGCTATAGTGCCCTGCCCGCCGCACTTATTCAGCGTTATGCTCGGACATACGGCACAAATATGGACATTTTTCTAAGTGGTGTAAAAAAGCCAGAAGACCTTGGCAAGCATTTCGGCGATGATCTTTACCGCGCTGAAGTTGATTACCTGATCCTTTACGAATGGGCAGTAACGCCCGAAGACGTTCTGTGGCGCCGTACCAAGCTCGGCTTGCACATCAAGGATAAAACCTCCTATAATCTCGCGGATTACATGAAGCATTCCAACATAAAAAGTGAAAAGCGCGAAATATAAATATGGCCTCAAATTACGATTACATTATTGATCAAATCAAAAAAACAGCCCCGCAAAATGGGCGCTTCCTTGATTTTGGCTGTGGCGCAGGACAAGTTGTAGAACGCGGCTTAGCCGCAGGTCTGGATTATTATGGTGCTGATCCTTATGCCGATCACTATGGCAATTATCATGAACAAGCCAAGCGTGACCGCAAAGATGTAACCGCAAAAATCAGCCAGATTAAAGACGGAATTCTTCCCTTTCCAGCTAATCACTTTGATGCTGTGTCATCCAATATGGTGTTCGAGCATGTCGAAAATGCCGCGCAATCTTTGACAGAAATTCACCGTGTTCTAAAACCAGGTGGCTTGTTTCTTGCTCTGTTCCCGACAAAAGAAACATGGTGGGAGGGGCATGCCAAAGTGTATTTTGCACATTGGCTGAAACCAAATTCAAAGCTCCAATATCAATATTTAAAAACCGTCAAATATTTGGGTCTGGGCAAAGAAACAGGCGAACATAACGCGGCAAAATGGGCGGAATATTTCCAAGCCTACTTTATAAAATCATGCTTTTACCGCCCGATGTACGAAATCAACATCCTCTGGCACAGCACCTTCGGAACGCGCCCGATCACGCACGAGGCCGACTATATGCTTTACCGCCTACAAGGGCATTCAAAACTCGCCAAACTTGTGCCTGTTTTGAACAATCCCATCGGCAAATTTCTACTGAGCCTCGCGTGTAAAATCCGCGCTGGTCGCATTCTGACAATTAAGAAAGCAGCTTCATGAGCGCGCCAACCATTCTTGCCATTGACCAAGGCACCACCAGCTCCCGCGCGATATTATTCTCCGCAAAAGGAAAAGTCCTCAACGTTTCCCAAAAAGAACTGACATTATTTTACCCGCATAAAGGCTGGGTCGAACAAGATGCCAACGATATCTGGAGCGATACATTAAACTGCTGCCGCGCGATCATCAAAGATACCCCCGACCAAGCCGCAAAAATCGCAGCTATCGGTATTACAAACCAGCGTGAAACCACCGTAATCTGGGATCGCGACACAGGCAAACCAATCTATAACGCGATTGTCTGGCAAGATCGCCGCACAGCCGATATCTGTAAGACGCTCAAAGAGGGTGGTCACGAAAATACCGTTTCATCAAAAACAGGCCTCTTGCTCGACCCTTATTTCTCCGCCACGAAAATCGGCTGGATTTTGGATAATGTTGACGGTGCACGCGCCAAAGCAGACGCAGGAAAACTCGCCTTTGGTACAATTGATAGCTTTCTGATCTGGAAGCTGACAAACGGCAAACGCCACGTGACCGACATCACCAATGCTTCGCGCACAATGCTCTATAACATTGTCAGCCAAAAGTGGGATGATGAATTACTCGCACTGTTTAATATTCCGCGCGCCCTGCTTCCCGAGGTAAAAGATAACGTATCTGATTTTGGTCAAACAGAGGCCGAACATTTTGGAAAAAGCTACACCGTTGGCGGTGTCGCGGGCGACCAACAAGCCGCACTCATCGGACAAGCGTGTTTCAAAGAAAAGATGATTAAATCGACCTATGGCACAGGTTGTTTTGCGTTGATGAATATTGGCGACACCTTCAAACGCTCTCAAAACAAGCTCCTGACAACGCCTGCCTACCGTTTTGACGGTAAAATCACTTACGCCATCGAAGGCTCTATTTTTGTGGCGGGAGCCGCCATACAATGGCTCCGTGATGGCTTAGGTCTATTCACCGATGCAGCAGAGAGCGAGGCCCTTGCCACCTCTGTGCCCGATAATAACGGCGTGTATTTTGTGCCCGCCTTCACAGGATTAGGCGCGCCATACTGGAAGCCTGATGCCCGCGCCCTGATTAGCGGCCTATCACGCGAAAGCACAAAAGCTCACATCACCCGCGCCGCACTTGAAGCACAAGCCTTCCAAACCCGCGACTTGTTAGAAGCCATGAAAGCCGATACAGGCTTCGCCCCTGATATCATCCGCGCCGATGGCGGTCTGGTATCCAATCAGTTTGTCTGCCAGTTCATTGCCGATATTGTTGACGCGCAGCTTGATATTCCCACCGTGCAGGAAACCACGGCACTGGGTGCGGCGTATCTCGCGGGTCTTCACGCAGAAATTTATAAGGATTTGGATGACATCGCCAACCATTGGCAAATCGCCAAGCAATATAAACCCACCATGGCACGCGAAGAAGCCGACACCCATTACAACGAATGGCGCGCGCTTATCAAAAAATCATTACTGGATTAGAAAACAAAAAAGCCACGGCATGGCCTGAGTGCCTATGCCGTAAATTTAAAAACTCATGGCGACAACGATTTTTTCAAAAAATAGTGTTTGCCATCCTGCTTATCTTCTTGATAACCAAGCTCCTTATAAAAGGATATCCGATCTAATTCACAAATCAAAAACATGGATTTTTTCCCGAAATGTGCCGCCAAAGACTCGCAACTACTCACTAAATTTTTACCGTGCCCCGCGCCACGTTGAGATTGAACAATATATATATCGCTCAAACCAGAGGCGCGCGTTTCATCATTGCTTGATAAAATAGCCGCCCCTACGGGTTTACCGCCATGATAAAAGAGTAAGGCTTGCCCACAGCTCACCTCTAGCTGATAGCCTTCATGAAAATCATCATAACCCATACCGACTTCCGCACAGTTTTCGCGCATCAAATCATAAAACTGTTGCTCGTTTTCGCTTGTCGCAGGCTTTAATTGATAATCCATGAATGTCGCTCCTCAGTGTATCATACGCCTGTTTTTATATTACGTCAAATTAAGTGAGCAGCCTTATCCCTTGCATTCTGTAAATAAAGTCTGTAAATTCTGCGCATAATTCAATAGATACGGAGACATTCACATGACTGACAACAACATGATTTACGTGGTTTACCCTTATGCTGAAGGCCGCTACAACGCTGTCAAAGTAAACGAAAAAAACGGCACTATCTCCATTCATCGCGCTATCGCTGCGTTTGAAAACGATGAAAGCCGTTCACGCCGTCACTGGAAAAGCCCAATCGAAGCTGGCAGCTTTAACATCACTAAAATCGCACAAGCAGACAGCGCCGCTGACGCTATCCAACAAGCCAAAGAACAAGGCCTAAAATACGAACCAAAACCAGTCGTTCTAAACCGCTACCGTAGCGAGGTTAGTAAAGCTCGCGAAGCGTTTGAAAACATCGGACGCAGCGGCGGTGCATCACCACGCAGAGACACGCGTGCCAGCACATTTGATGATCTTTTCAAGGGCGACAGTAGTGCGTTTAATGATATTTTTAAGGACATAATGGGCAAAGGCCCGAAGCGTTAAGCAGCATCTAAGGCGCAACACCACTTCAACGCTTTACATCATCACCGAGAATGTCCGCAAAAACAGCCTCTAAGCGTTTTGCAGATTCTACTGCGCCCTCTCGTGTAAGGTGACCGCCATCTGGTGAGATAAGAGCACCGCTCCCTGTAAAAATCTTACACGCAGCAATATCACCACCGCACATCGGCTTCATAATCTCGTAATAGTGACCATCACCCCCCAAGGCTGATGACAACAGACCATTAATTTTCTGTGCATTTACAGGCGCAGGTTGGATATAGCGTGCCCTTTCTGCAAAAGGGATAGACAGCATCTTATTCAGTCTGACTTTCCCAAAATGCTTAATCCCGAACACCCTGACTTTCACATCGAACTCCGTCTCCAACCGATCAATAGTTTGCGGAAGGTATGGCACAACCCACTCTTTCCAGTGCCCCACCAACCAAATTTCATCGGCATCATGGGCGATCTCTTTCACACGATCACCTTCAAAACGTCCTAAAACCTTACAGCGTTCTCGAATATCTTCACGAATGAATTCTGTAATTTCATCGTACGATTCAAGATAAAGATTCCCGCACTCCGCATTAATTTGCTTGGTCGAAAAATCAAAATCACGCTCATAGCCACCTTCATAAACAATGTTCATGAAATCTTTGGCGAAACTATCACCAACGAGCAGGATTTTGCGCCTTCCATCACTTTCAAAGCTCCGAAGCGCCGCCGCGTCAAAGCGTCGTTGGTTGTAACCATCTAATTCAATGAATTGCTGGATGATCCTTTGGTCTTCTGGCGGATAACGATTAATCAACCCTTCGGACTTCACAAAGAACGCGCCAACCGCCATCACAGCAACACTGGACAACAGCGCGTAACGCAATATCTGCCGCGCATTAAACGTGCCCTTATCGCGAAACGGACGCTCCACAAATCTATAGCTCACAAACGCAAGCCCCAGACATAGGGCAATCCAGTAATACTCACGCCCCTCAAACGTTCCCTCATGCCGCGTTAGCGCGAATAACGGTTGATGCAGTAAGTACAGCGAATAGCTCCACAACCCAACCGCCACAAACGGTTTAAACGATAGGATACGCTTCACATAGCGACCACTCGTCGTGCCATAAAGAATAAGCGCCGTCCCAAAGACAGGAAACGCGGCATTTAGTGACGGAAACATCGTGCCCTCATCAAACATAAACACAGCGTATATAATAAGCGTCAATCCAACCGCAGCCATCGCATCGCCCGCAATCGCTGTCTTTGGCGCATAATTTTTCATGAGAAGCCACGCCACAAACGCCCCGCTCAGCAATTCCCACGCACGGCTCAAAGGCAAGTAAAACGCCGTTTCAAAATGAAGCTTGGTTAAATACCATGACGCAATCATCGATACGATAAACCCCGCAACCAATAAGAATCGCAACATGTGCTTACGGGCAAAAAACATCATCAGAAACAACGGATACAGCAGATAAAACTGCTCCTCCACCGCCAAGCTCCACGTGTGGATCATCGGTCTTAATTCTGCGGCGGTGCTAAAATAGCCACGCTCGAACCAGAAATAAAGATTGGATGCAAAGATCGGGATGGAAATAATGCTCTCGCCAAAATCAACCAAATGATTAGGCAGCAATAAAAGCGCCGCGCCTATGCTCGCAAGCAAAACCGTGAAATAAAGTGCGGGCAAAATCCGCCGCGCGCGGCGCTCATAAAAATGCGCGAGGCTAAATGTTTTGGCCTCAAGCTCGCTCACGATAATGGTGGTAATCAAAAAACCGCTAATGACGAAAAAGACATCAACCCCGACATAACCGCCACCAAACAGCGAAAATCCCGCGTGAAACAAGATCACAGGCAACACAGCCAACGCCCGCAACCCATCAATTTCTGCCCGATATTTCAAAAAAAGATCCCCCACATCATCAGAGAGATCGTTTTACTATATCGCCCCCTGCGATACAAGACGCGCCTTACCCCCCACGACAAAGCTCATCAAGGAACTTAGTCCACTCCGAACGGACTAAGTCCGCACCATTTTTTAAAAATCACATTTATGCGCGCCAGAACACAGCAAAGTAAAGCAGAGAAGAAGCAGCAAAACAAACGCACCGCCGCATCGGCACGACATCATCGCAACATAAAAGGCGCACGTCCCCTATTTACAGCATCAAATATAACATATCCGCGCCGAAATAGGAATAAATTACTATTTTTTATCTTTCGAATGATCGTGATCACAGCACGTGCCATCGTCGTGATGATGGTGATGCCCGTGATCGTGGCTATGATCGTGCCCATGGTCATGATCAGCAGAATGGTCATGCGTACACGCCACCCCATCATGATAATGAACCGCATTATTACCACCCAACGGAGTCCCTTGCGGCAACGTCGTTGAACCGCGCAACATTTTTTTTATGAAATCCATGTTATTTGACATTTTTATTCTCCTGTTAAAAACCTGCTGCATCATACGTCATTGCAGAAACAATACAAAAAAATATTTTTACCATAAATTAAAACATTTTGTTGTATTATATAATTAAATGTTATATAAACAACAGGTCAATACGGAGATATGAATATGACCACGATAAACTTAGCCGACGATCTCGTCGAAAAGGCCAAAAAATATGCGAAAATCTATCATCGCTCTCCACCCAAGCAAATCGAATATTGGGCTAAAATCGGCAAAATTGCCGAGGAAAATCCTGATTTATCATACGATTTTATTCAAGACATCCTGTTGGCGGTGCATGACCCTGAACCCGCTACACCATTCGAATTCACACAGTTAGATCCCGAAGAAGTAAGAAAAGTCCTTGAAGAATGAAAGTTATTGAAAAGAACGCGTTCAAAAAAGCTCGGAAGAAGCTACATAGTAATCAAGAACGAGATTTACAAAACGCCGTTCTGGACATTGTCCGCGATATAAAAAGAGGTAAAACGAAAACAGGTGATTTACGCGGCATTCGCGCCCATAAATTCAAAATGGTCGGGCAACTCACGCTCATTGCCTATAATTACGAAGACGAAACCATTACCCTGACTTTACTGGCTCTCGGCAGCCACGAAAATTTTTATCGTGATTTGAAACGGTAATTACTCTGCATCACCGTCATTGCGAGCCTGCGAAGCAATCCAGAAAAGCCACCAACTGGATTGCCGCGTCAGCCTATCGGCTTCCTCGCAATGACAGAATCTAAAATCCATGTTTTTGGTCATGTGTTTTCCTTTAATTTTTATTTTCTAAGTAAAAGCCTGTAACAACCTGTTCTACTTGTTCATCTAAAACAGGGAAATTTTCGGCATCAATACCCTTAAAACGATAACGAATTGAAAAAGCATTCTCTGCTGTTGCTAAACGTTTGGCCGATGAGCACTCCCCCTCCCCATCACAATAAAACATTGATTTTACTACACCGTCCTCCTTGTGAAAAAACATACTGGCATTACCTGACATATAAGGCTCACGAATATTCTTTTGAACATACATGTCATTCCCTAATGATTTTATGTCAGCAAAGTGCGGTTTTCCATTTTTATCTTTATGGCTCTTATTCCTCTCAATATGGTTAGAAAAAGCGTCAGTTTGCTCTTCTATTTTTTGTTTATATAAACCGTTAGAATAACCACCACAATTTGTAGTTATCCGAATGTTTATCTCACCTGCCTTCATCTTAAAGTCTTTGTAGGAATTTTCATCAACAGCAGAGAATTCAGGGTATGAGACTTTTATAACTGCTGTCTCTGTAACGTGATGCCCCTCTTTACAAGAAAGACAGGAAACACAATATTCTTTAGGTAACAAAAAATCTGGGAAATTATCTAAAGACTTACAATTACCATGTCTATAGGGCAAAATATGTGCCTCTTTTGTAACATTTAATTTACAAGGCGTGCTACAGCTAGGAGAACATGCCGATAATATCAAAATAAAACTTAAGGCTACAAAAGGCGTTTTCATCCCTACTCCCATTCAATCGTGCCTGGCGGCTTGGACGTCACGTCATAGACCACCCGATTAATGCCACGGACTTCATTGATAATCCGTGTGCTAACGCGCCCCAAGAATTCATGATCAAACGGGTAGTAATCGGCGGTCATGCCGTCGGTGGAGGTTACGGCGCGCAGAGCGCAGACGAAATCGTAGGTGCGGTTATCGCCCATCACGCCGACGGTTTTTACGGGCAGCAGCACGGCAAAGGCTTGCCAGATGGCATCGTAAAGCCCCGCATTATGGATTTCCTCCAAATAGACGGTGTCAGCTTTACGCAGGATTTCGAGCTTTTCGCCTGTGATTTCGCCCGGTATGCGGATGGCAAGACCCGGCCCTGGGAACGGGTGACGCTTCACAAAATCAGGGTGCATGCCAAGCTCCACACCCAACACGCGCACTTCGTCCTTGAACAATTCACGCAAGGGTTCAACGAGCTTTAATTTCATACGCGCAGGTAGGCCGCCAACATTATGGTGCGATTTAATCGTCACACTCGGCCCGCCAGTAAAGGATACGGATTCGATCACATCGGGGTACAGCGTGCCTTGGGCGAGGAAATCCGCACCGCCAATGCGCTTGGCGCAAGTATCAAACACATCAATAAATGTGCCGCCAATGATTTTGCGTTTTTCTTCGGGGTCGGTCACGCCGTCCAATTTACCGAGGAATAAATCCGCAGCATTTTCATGGATCAGCGGAATATTGTAATGATTGCGGAACAAATCCACGACTTGCTCGCTCTCGCCCGCGCGCATCATGCCTGTATCAACGTAGATACAATGCAGTTGATCGCCAATGGCTTCATGCAGCAAAACGGCCGTCACAGAGCTATCCACGCCACCTGAAAGACCGCAAATGACTTTGCCTTTCCCGACTTGCTTACGGATTTTCTCAATGGCTTCGGCGCGGAAGGCCGCCATCGTCCAATCGCCCGCACAACCGCAAACATTTTGCGTGAAGTTCTTGATTAAAGCTGCGCCGTGCGGTGTGTGCACGACTTCGGGGTGAAACTGCACGGCATAAAATTTGCGCGCATTATCGGCGATCATCGCAAAGGGTGCGCCAGAGCTTGCGCCGACGACTTCAAAGCCTTCGGGCAGTGCGGTCACACGGTCGCCATGGCTCATCCAGACTTGTTCATGCGCGCCTTCGTTCCAGATGCCGTTGAGTAAATCATTATGTTTGACCACATCCACGTAGGCGCGGCCAAATTCGGATGTATCGCCTGCTTCCACCTTACCGCCCAATTGCTCCACCATGGTTTGTTGGCCGTAACAAATACCAAAAAGCGGCAAGCCCATTTCGAAAATACCTTGCGGGGCGCGCGGGCTGTCTTTGTCTGTGACGCTGCACGGGCCGCCAGAAAGGATGATGCCTTTGGGCGCAAACGCCTTGATACGCTCTTCATCGGCTTGGTTGAACGGCCAGATTTCGCAATATGTCCCGCTTTCGCGCACACGGCGGGCGATGAGCTGCGTGACTTGAGAACCAAAATCAAGGATTAGCATCCGCTCATGGTCGCGCGCGGCATCAATAATTACAATATTTTCATTCGGCTGAGTCATGGGTTTTACATCACTTTGCAGGTACGGGTGAGACTTACCCTTCCATGATTAATGGATTCTGCCGCCAAGCTCAAGCAGAACAGCCATGATATTGGCACTTATCTTGCAGGGCTTTTTATGAAATAATTAGAGACCGAATAACGAAGGAAATAAATATGTCATCTACAGCCAATGCAAAATCATCCAAAAATGATCAGCTTTTTCAAAGAGCGCTGGATTTAAAATTCAACAGAAATTTTCCCGAAGCCGAAAAAATCTTGAAGAAAATCGTGAAAGACGATCCAAAATATGAAGTGGCCTACATGGCAATGGCGGAGCTTCAAGCGGATACAAAACGCTATGATATTTCACTTAACAATTTGGCCAAGGTCGTCAAGCTTAACCCTGACAACCAAAAAGCTTGGCGTCACATGGGGTTTATCGAACTTTACGTTAAAAATAACATGAGCCACGCCCTTGAATTTCTAACTCGCGCCTTAAACCTGGACCACGCAGATCCTGAAGTTTATCGCATGATGGGCGATCTCTCACAACAGATGAATCAATTTGATGATGCTATCGAACTTCTTGAAATTGGGTTAAAGCTTTCGCCATCAAATGCCGAAATTTTATCATCTTTAGGTATGAACTATCTTCGTCAACGCCGTTTCGACGAAGCAAAAAATAAGGTTATTCAAGCCATTAAACTTAACCCTAAAAATCCGAATCTTGTTTTAAATGCTATGCACGCAGAACATCTTTTAGATTTCACCGAAGCTGAATTAAACGTATTGCATACAACCATGGACATGCATAGAGAAGAAGGAACAATGAAAGACCTTATTCTTATGCATGACACGCAGATACTTATTGATGAAAAAAAATACGATGATGCGATCAAAGTCCTTAAAAAAGTTGATGACAGCGGCGAAAAGCAAGGCGTCCCAAAGTTTTTTCAATTAGGGAAAATCTACCAAAAACAAGAAAAACACGAGGAGGCTTTTAAGTTCTTCGTCAAAGCCAATCAGCTACAGGCCAATACAGGCCAGGCTAAAAAATACAAGAAAACGGGACTTCACAACGTCCTTAACAACGAACTCAAAGTCCTTACCAAAAATTTTGTAGAAAAGCTGGAAGTTAATATTCATAAAAACGAGATCAATCGCCCTTACAAAGATCCTTTCTTTTTGGTTGGTTTTCCCCGTTCCGGCACAACCCTATCAAGTCAAATTCTAGACAGTCACCCTAAAATAATAACCACCGACGAATATGGTGCCATTGATCAGGCAAAATTACACTTCCATCAAAAATACAAAAAGCAACTACCTGATAAGCTTCATGACATCAGCAAAGAAGAGTATCAATTTCTTTACGATTTATACAACACAAAGCAATCGAATATTCCGATGCAACATAAAGACAAGATATTTGTCGATAAAATGCCGCTCAACACCATGCACGCAACACTGATCCATGCGGTGTTCCCGAAAGCAAAGTTTTTGTTTGTATACAGGCATCCGCTTGATTCTATTCTCAGTGGTTACATGCAAAATTTTTCATTAAATGCGGCGATGGCACATTTTAACGATATCGAAGATATGGCAAAACTCTATCTCAATATAATTACAACGTGGAATCATCAAAAGAAAATGCTGTCAATCGATTATCATGAATATAAATACGAGGACATTGTGAGCAACTTTGACGAAGAGGTCGGCAAAATACTCGATTTCGTCGGCGTTGGTTGGGATGATGCTGTGCGTAGTTTCCACGAGAACACCGCAGGCCCAGACGGCCCGAAAACATTGACCCCATCACGAACACAAGTCAACAAAGGCATCTACAAAGGCGCACAAAACCGCTGGAAGAAATACGAGAAGCATTTACAGCCTGCGATTGATATCTTAGGGGACACCATCCTTGAACTGGGCTACGAGCTGTAAACTTAGCGTTTTAGCTTAAGCCAACACGTTCACGCCTGTGTTCGTTAGGACACGCGTGGTTACCCTGCGGCATGCCCACACAACAATTACATGGCTTGCTTTAAAGCAGGTGTCGTAACAGGTGTTACTTGGCCACGTGCTATTTGAAGATAAAGCAATGAATCTGGATTTTGAGATAATCTCTCATTTTCTGGCAAAGCATACTTGGTTTCAACTTCAGTTGCACCAGCATCTTTAAATGCTTGCAGCGCATCAACGACCTTGGTCGCGTTGTTCAAAAGTGCGGTGCACATGGAGTTGCCATACTCCGTATTAGAGTATGTTTTAAGGTCAGCTGCGCGCATTTTTTGGTCTGCCACAGCAGCAACAAAAAGCTCGTTCAAATCATAGATTACGGTGCGGGGTTTTACGGTAGATAGTACAGAGGATACGGTTGTCATGATAATACGTCCTGTGTTTATGTTTAGCGATGTAGGTTTCACTGAAAGCTCAGCTTGCGGTTTTATAAAGTAGAACTTACTAAATTACAATATAAATATGCAAAATAAAGATTTCTTGCTCCATCTTTTTTTACGTGGCATTTAGAGTGAATGAACAATATTCAAAAATCGACAGCCACGATACAAAATGCTTTACCTGACTTTGCACCTGAAATCGCAATTATTCTGGGTTCGGGTCTTGGTAAAATCACCGACATTATGGATGTGAAAGCCACAATTTCCTATAGTGAACTTGCGGGTTTTCCACAAACCAATGTTGTAGGACATGATGGTGTGGTTCTTTTGGGCACGGTTGGCGGTAAAAACGTCATGTTTCTCAAAGGCCGTAAGCATTTATACGAAGGCAATGCCGTTGACTCGCTCAAAACCATGATCCGCACGATTAAATCACTGGGCGTGCAGACGCTGATGCTGACCAACGCCGCAGGATCATTGATTAAAAGCTATGGCCCTGGGTCATTAATGGCAATCAGCGATCATATTAACCTGACAGGCACAAATCCCTTAATCGGTGATAATGATGATGAATGGGGGCCGCGCTTTCCGCCGATGGAAAACGCATGGGATGCTGATTTACGCAAAAACCTTATGAGTGCCGCCAACAAGGCAGGCATTACAATGGGCGAAGGTGTTTATTGCCAGTTTCTTGGCCCCACATTTGAAACGCCTGCCGAAATCGGCATGGCGCGCGCGATTGGTGCTGATCTTGTCGGCATGTCGACTGTCACCGAAAACATCATTGCGCGCCATTGTGGTTTACAATGTATTGGAATATCAGCCGTTACAAATCTGGCCGCAGGTATGGGTGATGTTGCGCTCTCTCACGATCAAACGCTCGAAGGAGCCGCAAAAGCAGAGCAAAACATGGCAAAACTAATCCGCGAGTTTATCGTAAATCTCTAATCGTCAGATTCTTCGTCGTCACGGCTTTTCTTAGGTGTGATGAATGTTTCATCGCTACGTTTTAGAACGGCAGCAAAAAATCCATCTGTCTTATTGCGATATGGCGACAGGCGCATATAAGGGCTGCCTATACCGCGCGCAGGATCAATAGCTTCGACGCTGAACTCTGGATGAGCTTTCAAAAATGTCTCTATTTGCCCTTCGTTTTCTTCAGGCAACAGCGAGCATGTCGCGTAAACAAGCTTTCCGCCCGTTTTCACACATTTGGCAACTTTTTCCAAAATCTCGGCCTGAATGGCGACAAGCTCATCTAAGCTCGGGCCATATTCACGCCAGCGCATATCGGGATTACGACGCCACGTGCCAGTTCCGCTACACGGCACATCTGTCAGCACAACATCAAAGCTCTCTTTTTGACGGCGTAACCATTTACGGTTTTTCTCGTCAGATAACGGGCGCACCTCGATAATGTCGGCAACACCGCCCTTTTTAAAACGGGGACGGCTTTTTTCCAAACGGCGACCATCAATATCAGCCGCAACAATACGGCCTTTATTCTGCATCGCCGCAGCAAGCGCCAGCGTTTTACCGCCACCACCCGCGCAATAATCCAAAACCTGCATACCCGGCTTTACATCGCAAACATGGGCAATAAGCTGTGAGCCTTCATCTTGAATCTCGACCCAGCCTTTAAGGTAAGCCTTGGATTTAGACAAAAACACCTTATCCCGTGCGCGCAAACCCCATGGCGAGATTTCCGTTTCATCCGTGCGGATGCCCGATTCTTTCAAAGATTCCATCGCTTTTTCACGATCAGAGCGCCAGATATTGACGCGCATATCAAGCGACGCGCCTTCCATCATGGCCTGCATTTCAGGAACAAAATCATCACCAAACACGGCGCGTAATCTTTCTTCGTATTGCGGTGGGCATTCAACCAGAACATTTTCTGGCATATCCGCACAATTCAAACCCAAATCTTTCAGCTTCTTCACATAGGATTTTTCGCGCTGATCAAGAGATTCAGGGCCATATTTCGTACCATCGAACAAATCATGGATATCCATACTTTCTGACAGCGCAGAAAATGTCAAAACGCGGTTGCGCGCTGTGTCTTCCATATGTGCCATATCCAACCACCACGTGATGCGGGCTTGGGCGCGAACAATGTTATACGCACGATCCGCAATGTTTGCGCGGTCTTTGGAACCGATATAGCGGCGCTGGCGCATGTAATCGCCGACAATAGCATCCATCGGCACACGGCCCGTATCAAGCCGTTCAAAAATTTCAATCGTCGCTTTCACGCGGGCGGAGGGAGTCATAACATTTCTTCTTTCTAACTAAGACTGCATATAAATGGAGTAAGGCCAAGAATGCAAGTGAATGATCAAGATAAGTTGACATATGTTTTTAATTATCGTATTCACACAAATACCACAATTAAAATAACAGATGGAGGAATCACCATGAAAACAAGATTATCAATTGGCACGACCGCAATAGCATGCTTATTTGCAACCGCATCCGCCGTATTTGCACAGGAAAAACCAACAGAAAATAGTTCACCTGTTCCGTCATGCTGGTTCACACCAGTGGAAAATGACGATTGTCCTAGACCAGAAAAATCAAATTCTGATGAATCGACAAACCCGATAACGACTCCTAAGCCTAAAAAAGAGCCTGTACCGTTTCACCCCTGCATGTTGACGCCAGTTGAAGGTGAATGTCCGCCAAAGCTTAAACCGTAAAAAAATTTACGGTGCCGCCTCAATGATCCGTGACGTGTCACGCCAGCCGAAGCAGACTTCGCGGGCGGTGGTGGGGCCGAATTCTGCATCCATCTTTCCGCAGCGTTCGCCGCCTATTTTTTTATAAAACGAAACGGCGCGTTTATTTTTCTCAAGCACCCATAGACATAGAGATTTAGACTTTTCCGCTGCCAAATTTTCAGCGCAACATTTCAGCAATTCCGTACCCAACCCCTGCCGCCAATAATCCGCCAAAATATAAAATGCATATACTTCGGATGAGTATAAAGGGCGAATTGGTGACATCCCCGGGGGTGGTGTTTTGAGCTGACCATAGGAAATGAACCCTGCGGCTTTGCCATCATGGGCATAGGCAATCACGGCTTCCATTTTGCCTTCGTCGAACCATTTTGCCCATTGGTCACGACGCGCGGCTTCGGTTTTTCTTTCGATATATTCATCAGGTAAAAGCCCACCATACGCATCCCGCCAGCCCTGCACATGTAAATGCGCAAGATCAGCAACGTCATCTTTGGTGGCTATACTGGTTGTAAAATTCATGGTTTGCCTTCATCCTGTGGTTATTGCTTCGTCTTTTCTTTTGTGCCTTCGGTCAGCGCCAAATCAATCGCATGCAGCATATTGACTGTGCCTTGCATCACGCCTTTTTCATGACCCCAAATATAGTGCGTGCCATCGATAAAGCCTGCGCCCGCTTTGACGTAGTAATCACAATAATCATTGCTGATCGCACCTTCGACAACAGCAGGGAGATCGGTAAGCATCGTCCAGAATGTTAAAACATCCGCCGCAGGCATTTTGTTCCCGCCCAAGCCAAAGCAAACAAAATCAACTTCCGCGTCAAAGGCTGCCGCGGCATCTTCGTTGCTGATCCCACAATGCAGGCCGATAATACCGCTCTCGCCGAAGATTTCGCGCGCGATACCGATATCATCAAGCGTGGTGAGCAACACACCCTCCGCGCCAATTTCCTTGGCAGTCGTAGGATGACCGCGGTAAATCGGAACAACTGCGCTTTTGGCGGCAAATAGGGCAATGACTTTGGCTTTTTCAATGAAATCAGGGTCATCGTCTACGCTACCCGTGATCTCAATCGCGTGCATATTGCGCTCATAATCTGACCCATTGATCGTGAAAAAGATCTGCTTCAGATCACGAATGATCATATCAATCTCAATCGCAGGCCCAACCCGTAAATACAGCCCAACCGTTGCTGCGCCTTGTTTTTTGATTCTTGCCATCGGTTTACTCGCTCACGCGGTAATTCGGGGCTTCTTGGGTGACCGTTACATCATGCACGTGGCTTTCGCGGTAGCCTGCGCTTGTCATGCGCATGAATTCAGCTTTGGTCTTCATCTCGTCGATTGTGCGGCAGCCTGTGTAGCCCATCGCCGCGCGTAAACCACCGACCATTTGGTGAAGTACGGCGCCTACGGCACCTTTATAAGGCACGCGCCCTTCGATGCCTTCGGGCACCAATTTCTGGCTTTGTGTTACGCCTGCTTGGAAATAACGATCAGCAGAACCGCGCATCATGGCACCAACGGAACCCATACCGCGATATGTCTTGTATGATCGGCCCTGATACAAGATCACCTCGCCCGGTGCTTCGTCTGTGCCTGCAAACATGCTGCCCATCATCACGCAATCTGCGCCAGCCGCAACGGCTTTGGCCATATCGCCTGAATATTTGATACCGCCATCAGCAACGACAGGAATACCCTTTTTCGCGCAAGCCTCAGCCACATTCATAATGGCTGTTAATTGCGGCACACCGACACCCGCGACAACGCGTGTTGTGCAGATTGAACCGGGGCCAATGCCCACCTTCACAGCATCCGCGCCATGATCGATCAAAGCTTTTGCCGCATCACCCGTAGCAATGTTACCCGCGATAATTTGTAGCTTAGAAGATTTTACCTCTTTACGGATACGGGCAACCGTTTCCAGTACATTTTTCGAATGCCCGTGCGCGGTATCAACCACAATCACGTCCAAACCAGCCTCTGCCATTAATTCAGCGCGTTCAAACCCTGTATTGCCTGTACCAACGGCGGCACCAACCAAAAGCTGTCCTTGCGCGTCTTTGCTGGCATGGGGGTGAAGGGCTGATTTTTCGATATCTTTTACGGTGACAAGCCCTGTGCAGCGCCCCGCATCATCCACCACCAAAAGTTTTTCAATGCGGTGTTTGTGCAACAAACGCTTGGCTTCTTCTTTATCGACTTCGCCCACAATTTTTACGAGCCCGTCAGACGTCATAAGCTCGCGCACAGGTTGATCACGGTTTTCGGCAAAGCGCACATCACGGTTTGTCAAAATACCAACAAGCTTGCCGCTTTCTTCGGTCACGGGAATGCCTGAGATATGATAGAACTCCATCAAATCCAGCGCATCACCCAGCGTCGCGTTTGGATTAATCGTAATCGGGTTCACAACCATGCCACTCTCGAACCGTTTCACACGGCGAATTTGATCGGCTTGTTCTTCGGGGGTCATGTTACGGTGAACAATACCAAGCCCGCCTGCTTGTGCCATTGCAATCGCCATCGCGGATTCTGTGACCGTATCCATGGCAGCCGCCAGAACAGGGATATTTAGCGATATTGATTTAGTTAGCTTTGTTTTTGTGTTTGCATCATTCGGATGAATGTCAGATGCCGCAGGAATAAGCAGCACATCATCGAATGTTAAGCCTTCGTGGATCTGATTTTTGGAAGATTTTAATGGCATGGCGTCAAACTCCTTTAAATGGCGCAAAATGGCGGAAGAATTTGACAATTATAGGTATAGGATACGCCACGGAAAATCCAGCGATTTTTTTCCTGACCCCTCACTTCGGCTATTCCGCCTTTGCCTTGACATATATAGTGCGGACTATTAATGATAGTGTATGGATAAAGAAGATAACAAAATTGTCGACATGAACTTGTTCCGCCTGAAAAAGGGGCTGGATAGCAATAATCCTATACTAAACGAAGCGCCGACAGATACGCCCGACAGCGCCGATCCAAAAACAGATCCACCGTTTGAGCTATTTTACGATTTGCTTTCAGTACAAGCTATCGCTCCTGAAAACATGCCGGCCATGATGAAAAATCTGCTGCGTTCGTTAAACTCGGAATTTGCGTTGGCCGCCCAAAGAACCAAACTAGCCGATAATGCGGGCATGTATAATGCACACATTCCTGTCACGAACATAAATCTCTCGCAAGCCGCCATCGAAGAAATTGCCGAAGACTTTGCCGCAACACTAAAACGAGACAAACCACGCCTCCATTTTCGGTTTCAGCAGCGCGTTTATGAAGAGTTCAACCTGTTAAGTGAAGCCGATCGTGAGAGGGCTCTAGAGCTGCGCTTTAAAGCTGAGGCCGTAGGTCACACGCCCGCTTACAAAGACCTTGTCGGGCAACTCAAAGCTATTTTCCCAACGGCGACATTCAAACCAAGCATTGTCGAAGTCGCAAGCAATGCCTTCCGCCCATGCCTGCAAATCGATGCTCCGATCAAAGAAGGGCAGGATTTACGCAAAACAATAGAGACCTATCTCGCCCATCACAAAACATCAAAAAATGAGCTTAAACCTGTCTAGAGACATAGCGCTCTCCACACCCGCTTTAAATATTTCTTAAAACTAATCCCCTAAAATGATCTGAATATAATACGCGACAGAAAACAGGTTTATACGGGAGAGTTTTTTTGGCAGATATGACACCACCTGAACATTTTTCAGACTACACAGACACGCTTAGAGATATCGCACGCGATATGGATGATAAGGGTGTCGTTGCCCTGATGGACGGCAATTTCGGGGCCCCGCAAGTCGGCGATTACGCCTATGCCGCCGATAAGCTGCTTGATAAAATCGGCGATATTCGCATGGATAATGCTACAAAAATTTTGTTTGGTGAGGAACCAACAGAAATCCCGCAAGAGATGCTTGATAACGAACGAATCCTATCAAACATCGTTGCGGACACACGATATGAATTTGAACTGCGCACAGGAACCGAATTAAGAACATCGGAGCTAACAAACTTCGTTATGGGTGCTGATGGAAAATATGTGTATGAAGCCCTAGAGGGTCACCCAGGCGTTATAGCTGGTCAATTCAGTATGCTCAGAAATTTTGCAGAACATACAAGCTTCATGAATGATCCCAAATACGCCGAATCAGTCACTGGCTTTAATGATTTTATGGATAAAAATACAAGCGACACGATATCAATCAACATCCCACAAGAGCCTGTTTACTACGAAAATTATTCGCCCCCGTCAGGTCAGCAAAATAATACCCAACTTGGATTCAACTAAAGCATCCCCAACAAGGATTAACGATTGAATTCGGTTATTTTAGCCTCAAGCGCCCGAATAGCATTTTGAGTACGATCATCTTCGGTTAAAGCCATGCTCGCTTGTTTTCCTGAGAGAATATCAACCGCCTCATCCAGTTCACGTCGACGTGAATGAAGGAAAAAATAAGCAGAAAGGCCTACTTTCTTGCGCTCCAGATCAAAACAATCAAAACCAATATATTGGCGCAAGCTCCAAAACGAACGCCTGTATGCTTGGTATTGCCCCACAGTCACGCTTTTACCGTCTTCGCTATACTGTGCGCTTTTGGTAAATTTTTCCTTCAATTCGTGGAATTTTGGAATATCGGTATCGTTATATACAACGTTTATTTGCGTCATCTTATTCTCCCTGAAATATCTAATTCCATAAGATAATTATTAAAAAGAGAACGTCGTGTCAAATATTATTTTTTTCCGATTGCCACCACATATTGTTCGGAGCTTTCTTTGCGTGAAGAAGGGGGTTTGACGTGTTTGATGGTTTTGAAATCTTTTTTCATTTGTGCGAGTAATTCATGCTGCGCGCCGCCCTGACGGACTTTGGCTAAAAAACATCCGCCCGGCTTTAAAACATCGAGCGCAAAATAATATGCCGCCTCGACCAACGCCATAATACGAATGTGATCGGTGTCTCTATGACCTGTGGTATTGGGTGCCATATCAGACAACACCAAGTCAGCACCTTCGCCCAGCGCATTAATGAGCTGCTCGGGCGCATCATCGTCCATAAAATCCATTTGTAGCAATGTCACACCAGGCATCGGATCAATCGGCAACAAATCAAGTCCGATCACCTTACGTGCTTTTTTCTCGACCGCAACCTGAAGCCAACCGCCAGGCGCTGCGCCCAAATCAATCACCGTCATATCCGGTTTAATCAATTTCAGCTTTTCATCGATTTCGAGCAATTTAAACGCCGCGCGTGTGCGATATCCCAAACGACCCGCTTCTTGGATATACGGATCGTTTAGTTGTCTTTGCAACCAACGCGTCGAGGAATTTTTACGTCCCTTTGCGGATTTAACCTTGGTTTTCGCTTTATTGCGGATCATTGCCTTGCCTTTACATTAAAGCAGCATCATGACCATCGAGAAGCAAAAAGTCAAAAAATACATGGACAAACAGGCCGCAAAGAACACGATTTTCTCGGTTTTGGGTGAAAAATGCGCCAAAATCAGGAAAAAGATGATCACAAGCGTGTAAATCATCTGTCCACGATACAAAACGTGGGAATCCAGCAATGATAACATTCCATGCGGATGATGAACGGATTCCATCAATTCGACCTGCAGACGCAGCGTTAAAATACACGCCAAAACAAACAGAAATGCCTTCATGCGTTGATGCTTATGAACAACAAACCACGTAATCGGCAGCCACACAAAATCAAGATTGGTAATAATTGTATTGATCATCGGAAAATATCGCGTCAGGTTTACAGGTTATTTAAAAAAACAATGCCTCATAATCGCCTTATTACTATGGCTTTAATACATTATGCACTATATTGATCGCATGAACGGCATGTTTTCTAGAAAAATTTCCTATCCCCTGTTATCGCTTATGATCGCAGCTTTTATGGTATTATCACTGCCGGCAAAAGCGCAAAGCGGCATTTCCATTGTTCGTGATACCGAAATTGAAAACGTCTTGCGCGAGTGGAGCACGCCCGTTATCAAGGCCGCCGATCTTGACCCTGACTCCGTTAATTTCATTTTAGTCCAAAGCAGCGATATCAACGCCTTTGTTGCGGGCGGGCCCAATATATTCATCTTCACAGGATTGCTCTTAAAATCCGAGAATCCCGGCGAAATTGTTGGTGTGATATCGCACGAGCTTGGGCATATTCGTGGCGGGCACCTTGTCCGCACGCGCGATGCGCTAGAGCACGCCTCCTATGAAAACGTTGTGGGCACCATTCTTGGTATTGGCGCGGCTGTGCTTACTGGGAACGGCGGCGCAGGTGTTGCGATTGCCTCTGGCGCGACATCAATCGCACAAAATAAATTTCTTTCTTTTAGCCGCGTACAGGAATCTAGTGCCGACCAAGCAGCCCTTGATTATATGGAACGCGCACAGCTTAATCCTGCTGGCCTTGTTAGCTTCATGGAAAAATTGGGATCGCAAGAGCTTTTACCCGCTTCCCAGCAAAGCGAATATGTCCGCACTCACCCGCTGACATCTAATCGGGTTAAAGCCCTTGAGGGTGGCTGGTCACGTTCACAATATAAAGACAAAGAATATCCCGCCGCATGGGACGAGCAACATAAACGCATCATGGCCAAATTATCAGCCTTTATCTCACCGCAAAATGTAGCGTGGGAATATAATGACCGCGATGACTCTATACCTGCGCTTTATGCTCGCTCTATTGCCGATTATCGCCAAAATAATGTGAAGCTCGCCTTAGAACTGATTGATCGTTTGATCGATAAAGAACCCAATAATCCTTATTTCCTCGAACTTAAAGGGCAAATGTTGGTTGATTTCGGGCGTGTACCAGAAGCTATCCCCTACTATAAAAAATCTGTAGAAAGTGCCCCCAAAAGTAGCCTTATCCGTATCGCTTATGCGCATGCATTAATAGAAACCGCGACGAATAACGGTACAAATCAGCCCGCCATGCTAAACGAAGCGATCAAACAGCTAGAACGCGCCATGACCGATGAATCCCGTTCAGCCCGTATCCACAGGCTTTTAGCATCTGCTTACGGGCGTTTAGGCAACGATGCCATTGCCAAGCTCCATCTGGCCGAGGAAGCCTTGCTGAAGCGTGAGCTGCCTTATGCTGAACGTCAGGCCAAATCCGCCCTTGAAACACTACCAAAAGGCACCCCGCAATATATTCGTGCAAAAGATATTCTCTCTTTCATTGAACAAGAGCAGAAAAAAAGTTAATTTGAACCACGTCATTTAAACAATAGGAGAATCACAGTGAAAAAATCAGTATTACCGATCATGGCTCTTGCCACCGTCAGCCTTATTGCCATCGGCATGAGCAGTGCCAGCAGTAAAGCACAGGACGCGGCGTTCTCGGCTGCGCAAAAAGCAGAAATGGGCACCATCATCCGTGAATATATTCTTGATAATCCTGAAGTCATTTTCGAAGCTGCTGATAAACATCGCGCAAACCAAGAATCCGCAGAAGATGTCGCCTTTAACGACAAACGCGTCGAATATTCCGACTTTCTTTACAAAAACGACGCTGCGCCATCTATCGGTAGCCCTGATGCAGATATCGTGATTGTTGAGTTCTTCGATTACAACTGTGGTTATTGTAGAAAAGCACTAGCTGATGTGCAGGAAATCGTCAAAACAGATAAAAATGTTCGTTTTGTCTTTCTGGACATGCCTATCCTAAGCGAGTCTTCACGTGATGCCTCTGCATGGGCGTTAGCAGCGAATAAACAAGGCAAGTATTTCGAATACCATGTTGCTTTAATGGAATCTTCCAGCGCGAAATCAGTAGATAATCTGGCAAAAATAGCCACAGATATGGGTCTTGATGCAGAACAAATGAAGAAAGATGCCGAAAGCCCTGAAACTGCGGCGGCGCTTGATAAAAACCTTCTCGTGGCACAAGAGCTTAGCATTCGTGGCACACCCGCCTTTATCATTGGTGATTTTCTGGCGCGTGGCTATATGGGCATTGAAGGCATGAAGAAAATGATTGAAGAAAAACGCAAAGACAAAAGTTAAGACAACAACACGCAATCGGTAACATTAAAGACGGAAACCATTATCATGTTAAAAAACTGGCCCTTGATACTTTTGGGTATTGCTATTATCTGTGTTGCAACAGCCGTTGGCTATAAAAGTTGGACAATTCATGTTGCAAAAAATGATATATACAGCACTGCCTTCAATGAGTTTTCAGGGCCAGCCGATGCACCGATAAAGCTCGTTGAATTCATTGATTACCGTTGCAGTGCTTGCCGTATGAAGCACGATGACTTGAAAATTCTGTTGGCAAAAAATTCTGATCTCCAAATCATTTACCGCCACTATCCTGTTTTTGGTGCGCAAGCAGCAGACGAAGCCGCCATGGTACTCGCCGCCAGCCTACAGGGTAAATTCGCCGAAGCGCATGAGTATTTTATATCACGAGAAACGCCTGTTAAAACAGAAGATATGCCCCTTATGATCCACGAGCTTGGCCTTGACCGCAATCAATTCATGGGTGAATGGCGTAGCCCTGAAATCGGTATACAGCTTATAAAAAACATGGATAACGCCAAAACATTAGGCGTCAATTCTACGCCAACATTCTTTATCGACAAACAGCGCGTAGGAGATGGCGGCTCGCAAATGCCGAGCATAGAAGAGCTTCAAGCGGCGATCGATAAAGCCCGCGAAAACTAGTAACGCTTAAAATCATGACAAAAAGTTTTAAAATCATGGTTCTGAACGGGCCAAACCTTAATCTTTTAGGACAACGTGAGCCTGAGATATATGGCACCGATACCTTGTCCGATATATCCGATATGTGCGAGGAGTTTGGCCAACACCACGATCTAGAAATCGACTTTCGCCAATCAAATCACGAAGGACAGCTTGTCGATTGGATACAAGATACCATTGAAGGCTATGACGGCCTTATGATTAACGCGGCGGCTTATACGCATACCTCTGTCGCTATTCATGATGCCTTAAAAATTCTATCGATTCCCGTTATCGAAATTCACATCAGCGATCCATCCAAGCGTGAAAAATTCAGACATGTTTCCTATGTCGAACCAGTTGCCCTAAAAGTCATAAAAGGCATGGGAGTAAAGGGATACACCGAAGGTTTGAAATTTTTACGAGACCATCTCTCCACAGATGCAAAAACCAGATAACACGAACAGCTTTGACATTTAGCGGAATATTCTATAATCAAGACCATTGAATTGAAAAACGAAGAGTAAGTCATATGAAAATTGATGAAGCAGCCATACGCAAACTAGCAGACCTTCTCGACGAGACAGGCCTAACAGAAATCGAAGTCGCCGAAGGTGAACAAGCCATTCGTGTGAACAAAGGCAGCATGATTGTCAGTGGCGGAAGCCACCACATAGCCGCACCGCGCATGGATTCAGATCCAACAACACCGCACCCAGCAAACACAGCCGCACCATCCACTGTCGCGCATGAGCATCCGGGCGCTGTGATGTCACCAATGGTTGGCACAACCTATATGCAGGCCGAGCCTGATTCTCCTCCGTTCGTAAGCAAAGGCACCTCCGTCAAAGCGGGCGATACGCTTTTGATTATCGAGGCCATGAAAGTCATGAACCCGATCAAAGCTGAAAAAGCAGGAACAATCACACAGATTTTAGTCGAAAACGGTCAACCCGTTGAATTTGGCGATGTCCTTGTGGTGATTGAATAAAAAATCGAATAGCACAAGCAAACGAAGTCACAAGACAACCACAGATGGCTCAAATATGATTAAAAAACTACTCATAGCAAATCGCGGGGAAATTGCCCTTCGTATTATTCGGGCTTGCCGCGAGATGGGCATTGAATCAGTTGCGGTGCATTCCACAGCAGATGCAAATTCTATGGCCGTGCGCTTGGCTGATGAATCAGTCTGCATCGGTCCCCCGCAAAGCAAAGACAGTTACTTAAACATCGCCTCTATTCTGAGTGCCGCCACAATCGCGGGCGCAGATGCCATTCACCCTGGTTACGGATTTTTGTCCGAAAACGCGGAATTTGCGCGCATGGTTGAAGAGCACGGCTTTATTTTCGTAGGCCCTAAACCAGAACATATCGACATGATGGGCGACAAAGTAACCGCGAAACAAACAGTGGCCGCCCTTGGCTTACCTGTTGTCCCTGGTTCTGACGGTGCCATCACCAGTGCCGATGAAGGCCGCAAATTCGCAGACGCCGTCGGTTATCCTGTTATCATCAAAGCAGCATCTGGCGGTGGTGGTAAAGGCATGAAGGTTGTACGTAAGGCCGAAGATTTCGACGAAGCATTCTCAACCGCCCGTCACGAAGCCAAAGCCAATTTCGGTGATGACACCGTTTACATGGAAAAATTCCTAACAACACCACGCCACATTGAAATACAGGTTTTTGGTGATATGCACGGCAACGCCATTCATTTGGGCGAACGTGATTGTTCCATCCAGCGCCGCCACCAAAAATTGGTCGAGGAAGCCCCGTCTCCTATCCTGAAAGAGGAAGAGCGCGAATTTATTGGCTCACTCGCCGCAGACGTTATCCGCAAAATGGGTTATGTGGGCGCTGGTACGATTGAATTTCTGTACGAAAAAGGCGAATTCTTTTTCATGGAAATGAACACCCGCATTCAGGTGGAACATCCTGTCACGGAAATGATCACAGGCATTGATTTGATCGCCGAGCAAATCCGCGTTGCAAGCGGCGAAGAGCTGAGCGTCAACAAAGACCGTATCCGTCTGCGTGGTCACGCAATCGAAGTACGTATCAATGCTGAAGACCCAGAGACATTTATGCCCTCCCCCGGCACCATTACGCAATTCCATGCCGCTGGCGGTCTAGGGGTGCGTTTTGATAGCGCCATTTACCAAGGCTACACCATTCCGCCTTATTATGATTCGATGATCGGGAAACTGATTGTTCATGGTCGTAACCGTGAGGAATGCATCCGCCGTCTGCGCCGCGCCATCATGGAAACGGTTATTGACGGGGTGAAAACAACGTTGCCACTCCATTACTGGATTACGGCACAAGAAGCCTTCGTCACAGGTGAATACAACATTCACTGGCTAGAAAAAATGCTGGAGGAGCGCAAAACAAGCGCTTAATCGCCCCGTGGAAGAGATCAGCATTGAAGATGTTTTAAATGCTTATCGATGCGGGTTGTTTCCGATGGCACAAAGCCGCACTTCCCATGATTTTTACTGGTATGATCCGCCCCTGCGCGGGCAGCTCTCCATCACCAAACTGCACGTCCCTGCGCGCCTTAAACGAACCGCACGACAATCACCCTACCAGATCACCATCAACCAAGACTTTGAAGGCGTTATTGATGCGTGCGCGACCCTAGCCGATGATCGCAAGGAAACATGGATCAATGACGGAATCCGCGATCTATTTGTCGCCCTTCATCATGCAGGCCACGCACACTCTGTCGAAGCACACGATAAGAACGGCACATTGGTCGGTGGTCTTTATGGCCTTGCGCTTGGCGGTGCCTTTATGGGGGAAAGCATGTTTTCTCGTGCAACAGATGCGAGCAAAATCGCGCTCATCGGTCTATGCGCGCAGCTTTGGAAACAAGGCTTCACGGTTTTGGACACGCAATACATCAATGACCATCTCACGCAGTTTGGTGCTTACGAAATTCCGCGAGATGACTATCTTACGCAATTACAAGCAGCTCTCTCACATCCTTGCTCATTTTCCAAACCTCAACAAAAATTCATAGATATTGAAATAATAAAACAATATGTTAGTATATTATGAAATAATAATATACATTCTTTGACATATTATTAAATATTTGTTAATATGGGCTCATCAATAAACACGAATAGGTATGGTGGAGAGCTTTAAAATTATGAGTGTTATTCTGGCACAATCATGGGAACAAACGGCACAAGCGAACGCGCAAACACGTGGCGCAGCCCTTCCCCGTCATGCCATACCATCTGATGCACCGTCTTATTATTCAACAACAACCCCTAGCCAATATGTGAGCGGCTCAATCGTTTTACCTGTTGTGCATTGGGATGCGACCGATCAAAATGGCGCGCAAACAGGCGATCATTACACCCAATACGCGCATGTCATCATTAGTCGCGAAAGCCATCAAAAGCTGATGAATGCGGGCATCGTCAAGGAAGACACGCCAATCTATGATAATTTCCATGATTGCGTCGAAGACATCAAAAAAATGAACATGGAAGCCCATGAAGATTATCTGATGAAATATCAAAAAGGTGCTCTCAGCCATGTTGCAGAATGGGTTCAAAGGACTGGTATTGCCCAAACAGTCAAAGATTTATGCGTGCCACCGACGCAATGCGCACCTCAAACAAAGCACAGCCTTTAAAGCCGCGCCATTATTTTAGATCCATTAATATGAGATTGAATAAGTGCTTAGTCGCCTAATGTCTCTGCGATGTCATCCAACTTATCATCGGGAATTTCAGCCTCATTAGAGCTTTTAACATCCGCCTTAGCCGCGCCCTTAGCCGTTTTTGTTTCAAGGCAATCAAGAACCCACACATCATAAATCGGGTGATCCATAGCAGATAAAGCGGGTGAAGACGAAACCATCCAGCCGCTGAAAATCCAGTGCGCTTCTTCTTTTTTCGTTACTTCCCAAATTTGTAGGAAAGATGCATTTTCAGGGCTATCCAACGGTGATGATTTACGGCACGCATCAACTTTAATGTAAAGCGGGCCGAATTTTATGGTGCTGCCGACACGTGCCTCGAACGTCATCGTACGCGCTGTGGACTTATCAAGCGATTGTAGCTTCACCACAGGATAATCAGTCATCTCCTCCGCACGTGCAGAACTAACACCCGCCATGCTCATCAAAAGCACCGCCAATGCGATTAAAACGTAGGATTTACTATTCTTGCTGTTTTTTATCATCGCTCTGCATGGAGAATATAAACTGCCCCAACAGCTGTTCAAGGTTTTGCGGTGCTTGTGTATATTGAATAACGCCGCCATTTATTAGCATATCCTCAGAAGCGCCTGGCTCAAGCGCCATGTACTTACCGCCCAAAAGGCTTTCACTGCTGATCAGCGCGGCTGTATCGCGCGGCAATTCAATATGCGGTTCAACACTCATGGTCACACGCGCAAGGTATGTTGCTGGATCAAGATCCACACTATGCACTGTACCAACTTTAACACCACTCACACGAACATCATCGCCAACAGCCAGTCCGCCGATACCAGAGAAGTTAGCACTGATACTATAACCATCAACGCTGCTGACATTGGCTTTACCATAACTGAAAAACAAAAAGAACAGCGCGGCAAACAAAACCACAGCACCCAATATCGTCTCAATAATACTTCTCTTCATACTCTTAATACCTTGTTATTTCTTATAATTTTACTCAGACGGCTTCCATGATTCATAATCACCCGTCGCTTTTTCACGTTTGCCGCCTGATAGAACATGTCCTGGTGGTCTATAAGCCTGAGCCGTACCGGTCATATTTTGTTTATGCGGCTTCTGCCATGAGCGGCGGTAACTATCACTATCATTCGATGGCACGTTATCGCTCTGGTAATGAAGCCAGCCATGCCATTCTGGCGGCACTTTTGTTGCTTCAGGGGCACCGTTATAAATCACCCAGCGACGATCGCGCTTATACCCTTTGCGCGGCTTAGCCTTATAGTATTTATTGCCTGTGGTGTCTGTACCAACGTGCTTTGCGCCCGAAACGAGCGTCACAAAGTTGATATGCACAGGTGACAAAACACCCAAAAACGAAAAAAGTCCCATAATTCTTTCCTGTTAAGACCCCTACATGGATGCAGGATTTTACCCGAAAAATCAAGTCATAACGGTAATTTATAACCTGAATTTGCCACTTGCGTGCTCCATAAATGCACCCTACACTTTTTTCATGACAATGCGGCAAAATAAAATCAATGGTGAACAAGGAAGCGTCATATTCTTCATTTTGATAGGTGTGGCTCTCTTTGCTGCGCTCAGCTTTGCCGTTAGCAATATCAACCGTACAGGCAACGCCGACATCACCGACGAAGTCGCAGGATTAGCCGCCTCTGAAATCGTACAAACCGCCACCGCCTATAAAAATGCCGTGCGTAGTGCCCGAATCGAAGGGTGCGCCGATACAGACATCAGCTTTGAAAGTACGTATCTCAGCGGCTATGTAAACACCAATAACCCGCCTGATAATTGCGAAATTTTCAACCAAGCCGCAAACAGCACCAGCTACGTCAAGCCACAAACAGACTGGCTCGACAGCTCTAATTCAGGCAGTAACATTTACGGGCAATGGTTTTTCGCCCAAGGCGTTTGCGCGCTTGATGTTGGCTCTGGCGGATCTGATTGTGATGATGACAGCTATAAAGATTTAATCGCCATCCTGCCTTTTATCAAACGTGATATTTGCCGCGTTATTGATGAACGTCAGGATATTATCGTTAAAAACGCCCCGCCCCCTGTTGAGGCTGGCGACGCATGGCGTTCGGGTAATACCCGTTTCACAGGTGATTTCAGCGGCGGAGATATAAAGCTGGAACGCGATGGCGCCCTAAGCGGTTGCTTCGAAGGCAGCGGCGGCAATACACCACCGAGCGGCACATACCACTATTTTCAAGTGCTGCTCTCCCGCTAATCTAAGCGTTTATTCAACTGTCTCTTTGGGTTTTTTGGGTTTTTTGGATATTTTTTCGGCTTCGAATTTGAATGTCAGCTCATCATCTTTCAAATCAATATAAACCATTCCGCCTTTTTCAAGATCGCCGAACAATAGTTCTTCAGCAAGCGGACGCTTCAGTTTTTCCTGAATCACACGACCAAGCGGACGTGCGCCCATCGCAGGATCATACCCCTTACGCGCCAAATATTTACGCGCAGCAGGTGAAAGATCAATCACAACATTACGGTCAGCAAGCTGTCCTTCGAGCTGGATTACAAATTTATCGACAACTTTCTCGACGGTATCAGGGCCAAGCGCCTTAAACTGTACAATCGCATCCAAACGGTTACGGAACTCAGGTGTAAATTGGCGTTTAATCTCTTCTTGGTCGTCCTCCATACGCATATCACGCTCAAAACCCATGGGAGCCTTGGAAAGCTCACTCGCGCCCGCATTGGTCGTCATGATCAAAATCACGTTGCGGAAATCAATAGTTTTGCCGTTATTATCAGTCAGCTTGCCGTAATCCATCACCTGCAACAGCAGATTATAGATATCAGGGTGCGCTTTTTCGATTTCATCAAGCAACAACACGCAATGCGGGTTTTGGTCAATCGCATCCGTCAAAAGACCGCCTTGTTCAAATCCTACATAACCAGGTGGTGTCCCGATCAAGCGCGACACAGCGTGACGCTCCATATATTCAGACATATCGAAACGTTTCAGATCGATTCCCATTGTGCTCGCGAGCTGTTTTGCGACTTCGGTTTTACCAACACCAGTGGGGCCAGAGAACAAATAAGAGCCAATCGGTTTTTCAGCATCGCGCAACCCTGCGCGTGACAATTTAATCGAATCCACCAACGTTTTAATCGCGATATCTTGATCAAAGACCATCGTCTTAAGATCACGTTCCAGATTTTTGAGCGAGGATTTATCATCCTTGCTGACGGATTTCGATGGAATGCGCGCAATAACAGCAATCACATCTTCGATATCTTTCACATTAATAAGCTTCTTACGCTTGTTCTCAGGAACTAACATCTGTGCCGCGCCGACCTCATCGATAATATCAATCGCCTTATCGGGTAACTTACGATCACCAATATATTTAGCTGAAAGCTCCACCGCCGCACGTAGCGCTTCATTGGTGTATTTCACTTTATGGTGATCTTCGTAATATGGCTTCAAGCCCTTCAAAATCTTCACCGCATCTTCAATACTTGGCTCTTTCACATCAATTTTTTGGAAGCGGCGCACAAGCGCACGATCTTTCTCAAAATGATTGCGATATTCTTTATAGGTCGTGGAACCGATACAACGAATTGCACCGCTCGACAACGCAGGTTTCAAAAGGTTTGACGCATCCATCGCTCCACCCGATGTAGCACCCGCACCAATCACGGTGTGAATTTCGTCAATAAACAGCACAGAGCCATCGGTTTTTTCAATTTCGTGAATAACCGCCTTCATGCGCTCTTCAAAATCACCGCGATAGCGTGTTCCTGCCAACAACGAGCCCATATCCAGTGAGAAAATCGTGCTGTCTTTTAAAACGTCAGGCACATCGCCTTCGACAATTTTCTTGGCCAAGCCTTCGGCAATCGCTGTTTTACCAACACCTGGATCACCAACATAAAGCGGGTTATTTTTCGAACGGCGGCATAAAATCTGCACTGTGCGGTCAATTTCAGGACCACGACCGATGAGTGGGTCAATCCCGCCCTTCTTGGCTTTTTCATTCAAATTCACACAATAGGTATCCAAGGCCTCACGACCAGTTTTGGGCTGTTCATCGCCGCTGTTTTCCGTGCCTTGTGGAGTTTGCTGCTCGCTCTGCCCCGGCACTTTGGCGATACCGTGAGAAATGTAATTCACCGCGTCAAACCGCGTCATATCTTGTTCTTGCAGGAAGTAAACTGCGTGGCTTTCGCGCTCAGAAAACAGTGCTACCAAGACATTGGCGCCTGTAACTTCTTCACGGCCTGATGATTGTACATGAATCGCAGCACGCTGTAACACACGCTGGAACGCGGTTGTTGGTTTTGCCTCTTCGGCATTTTTATTAATGAGGTAAGTTAATTCGCTATCCAGATATTGCGCCAATTGATCTTTCAAATCAGGCAATGAAATCCCGCAAGAGCGCAGAACTGCCATCGCGTCCTGATCATCGGTTAACGCTAACAGTAAATGCTCGAGCGTAGCGTATTCGTGGCTACTCTCGTTGGCAATTTGCAAAGCGCGGTGAAGGGTCTGTTCTAGATTACGTGACAACATGATTGATCGTACCATTCCTTTGGTTAAATATCACTTGATTTTTAGCAATATAGTTCGATAATGAGGCAAATTAATAAAGAAAAAATAAACAAAAACAGGGAAACGCAAAATGTTCGATTATTTCACCAAGAATAAAGCCTCATACGCACATCTAACAGACGAGGAAATCATCGGTACAATCAATCAATATTGTGCGCGCCTGATTACTATAAACAAAAAATCGAATACAAGCGCATTAGGTACAGCGCTTTCTGGACTATTTTTAGGTGAAGCCTACAACTCTGGTGATTTATTGCATGTCGCCAACGAACGATTTGGTATCGTAAACCCACAAGGCAAAAATCCGCATAATTTTCTGTCCCAAATCGCTGAAGCGGCAACGCGCAAAGGTATAAAAAGCACTGAACACATTGCGGATTATGCCGATATCTATAACCGTGCCGGAATTTTATTGGATCAAATGCCAAAAGATGAAGTCCGCGGCATAAAAGGCATATTCACCGCTGTAAAAACAATGAAAAGTATTGCTGCTAGCCATAAGCCACGGCTCTAAATCACGTTTATTACGTGACACCTTCGAGTTCGGGACAAGTCATGGCAGGGTCAAATTCAATAATTTCGTAGGTCGCAAGTTTCTCGATCGCAAACGGGTCAGTCGCCAACATCGCATCAAGTTTCTCACGCGGCATCGCACGCGCCAAAATCACACCGCCCGTTGCAGGCGTTTTGCGACCAGAGGCCAAAAGCAATCCCGCATCATATTGCGCTTTAAGCCACACCAAATGCCTTGGACGTGCCTCGTCCATCACATCGATACCAACCAGATAACTTAAGGAAATCACATACATTGATCGTATTCTCTCTTATTCTTAATTCTTATTCTTTTTCCATCGTGCATTGAAGCGGTTGTTCATTCGCGCGGGCAAAGTCCATCACTTGCGCGACTTTGCTTTCCGCGATCTCGAACGTGAAAATACCGCACACCCCAACGCCGCGACGATGAACGTGAAGCATAATATCGGTCGATTCTTGTCTATTTTTGTTAAAAAAGCGCTCCAGAATATGCACGACAAATTCCATCGGCGTGAAATCATCGTTCAAAAGCAGCACTTTATACATGGCTGGCTTTTTGGTTTTCGGCCGCGTTTTTAGCAACACTCCGCTTTGCTTGCGCTCTTCAGGGTTTTTCGGCTCACCAAAATCAGGCGTGATGTCATCCTGACCATCATCGTCATCAAGCAGCGGAGAAATGTAAGTACTAATATATGTGCTCATAAGATCTATTTTGACACCTGCGCACAAAAAATCCAACACCTTATCGTGAAAATTTATGCAGGGCCATTTTTCAGGCCTGTCGCAGGGCTGACCACAGGCAAAAGCGGCGCCACCTTCAAGACAGAAGCGCGCAAATCATCATGATGACCGAGCAATGACACAGGTCCCGTAGCGGCAACCGTCGCATCGTTTTTCGGCCATTTTAGATCAGGCGACAAACGCGCCTCATGCTGCTTGATACAGGCTGCCGCAAACGCAAAGCCGCTATACATTGAATCTTTGATATCCGCGCCCGCAATTTGCGCCGCCCAGAACCCTGCCATTTGAGCATCTCCCGCGCCAACACGCCCTATCATGTCTTTTTTCGCAAGCGGTTTCGGGGCAAAGGTTTGATAACCGTTTTTATCAACGAAAAAAGCATCGTTACCACCATCAGTCATGACAAACCGTACATTATAAGACGATTTCCACACCATCGGCAGCGCTGCACCAAGGATTGCATCGATATTGGCCTGTGTTTTGGCCTCACGGTAGCCTGTCAGACCTTTTTTTGTTTTATCAAGATCACGCGCATTGGTAATGCCCGCAAGAGCTGGCTCGAACGGCTTACGCCACGCTGTATCTTCCTGCATCAAACGGCGGAGTTCACCCGTGTTTGAATGCACGGTGACGTCAGTAACATTGACGGCACGCGCGACTGCCTTTTGATAAGACTCCATAGCCGCCACCCCTTGGGATGATGCGGTCAGGACAAGTTGAATGGCTGGTTTCATCATCCACTGGCGCACCATATTTGCTGCTTCAATTTCACGCAGCATCGTATCGAAAATTTCCTCGAAATGCGCTTCGTCATGCGCGACAAATCCTTCGAACATCACAATGTCTGTGTTCTCGTCAATCACGTTATTAGCAACATCGATCGCCAGATTATGATCAGTTGATGGTTTTGTCACATGCGGTGTTGTCACCATCGTGCGGTCATCGCCAATTGGCAGCACATGGCAAACAAGCCCTTGCCCATAACGCGTGCCCGCCATTGATCCTGCTGGCATTTCAGCTTCAAACGTATCGCCATCAGCACCTTCGGAAAGCGTTGACACAATTTTGCCATTCACAAGCGGTTTACCACCAATATGGGAATGCTGGAGTGCTGCCATTGTGTTGGCAATTGAGCCGCCCGCATACTTTTTATGCGCGCCAAAAAGCTGCTCTAACGCGGATTTATTGTTAAAGACCGCTTTGGCGTTATAAAGGCCGCGCTTTTTCAAAAATTTAGCAGCACCCTCTTCCATCATTTCGGCCAGTACAAAAAGCGTATCACCGGGGCGCGGTAACTCTTTAACAAAAGCGGGGAACAAATCGGGCATTGCCGACATAAAGTCGTTTTCAATACCATCCACGGGGATCTTCGGATAAACGTAATCCACAACAGCGTTACCAATCATCACGACATTTTTGGTTTCCATTTGTCTTCTCCCTTAAATTTTATGAAAATATGTTGTTATTGTTCGGTTTTATAAGAAAACCAAGCGCCGCGCAAATGAAAAAACACCTGCAAGCAAAGCTCACAGGTGTTTAAATCTCTATCACCGAATATTTGTCCGGTTTGTGTCGTTAAGCAGCCATTGATTCGCTGGCTTTTTTGATTGTTTTGTTCAACTGATCGTTTACAGGCGCAAAGCAATCACCGGCAACTTTAACGGAAAGCTCTGACAATTTTGTCATGCCGCTCATCATTTCGTCGTAGTTTTCTTGGGCTGTTTTTGTCTGTAGCTCTGTGTATTCATTCACAGTTTTGCAAGCCATGATTTTTTTCATGTTTTGTGAGTTTTTCTCAGCTGTTTTTTGTGCTTGAGACATAGAAACTTTCATAATTTCCTCCATGCCTTTCATGAATGTGTTTCCAGCCTTCATGAATGTGTCATACGCTTCTTTTTGAGCGTTGCCAGCTTCTTGCATCATTTGTTCCATTTGTTTGTTCGCGGTCGTCATAATATCCTCCTTCGGGGTTACGGTCTTCTTCACTTTATTGGGTTCAGTTTTCACTGATGTCTTCGCAGTAACTTTACGCTTTGGTTTATTCTGTGTTTTCTTCTGAGTGCTTGCGGCCTTTTTCTTGGTCGGCACAGCAGGAGCAGCAACAGGTTTTTGTGACGGCGTTTGTGATAATTTTTGTACGTTATCATTCATGTTATCATTTTCAGGCATCGCCATATCCTCTTTTTCGTTTCGTTGGCTTAGATATTTCACAACAAATAAGAATCACTTATCCATTTGAAATACTTAATTATTGCACTGCACAATATTTATTATAGTTTTCTGCCCACAAGAGTCAAGAATATTTTTGCAGCGCACAATATCGCAAATAACTACAAATAGCGGCTGCCATATCAGAAACTTAGGCTTTATACCTTCGAGTAATAGACAAAATCACAAAAAAAACGTATGATAATATGTAGGATTGTCTTGGCGAACGCTGATCATTCACGTTACATTATCATAAGAATAAAATAATAATTTATGGGTCTATGCATATAGAAAACATTAAGGACAGACGAAGCAATGGTGCCTTCAAGGCGGCACTTGCTGTGCTGATCGCACTATTTTTGTCTATATGTTCAATATCTTATGCCGATGCCGCGCCCAATCAGAAATATGCGTCAATCGTCATAGACGCCGATACAGGCCGCATTTTACACCAAAGCAATCCCGACAAAATATTACATCCAGCCTCACTTGTGAAGATGATGACCTTAATGATGGCATTCGAAGCCATCGAAAAAGGTGAGCTTCGCTTGCGTGATCGGGTGGTTATTTCAAACCATGCGGCCAGCATGATCCCCAGTAAATTAAACCTTCCACCCGGCTCAACCATCCGCGTTGAAGATGCGATTTACGCACTTGTTACAAAATCAGCAAACGATGTTGCTGTGGCGCTTGGTGAAAAAATAAAAGGGACAGAGCCTCGCTTTGCCGCTTATATGACATCCAAAGCGCGTGAAATTGGTGCATCCAACACACGTTTTACGAATGCCTCAGGCTTACATGACCCCAATCAAATCACCACAGCACGCGATTTTGCCAAGATTTCGCAATATATGATCCGTCACTATCCGCAATATTATCATTATTTCTCAACGCGCAAATTCACCTATCGCGGCCAAACATACCGCAATCACAACCGCTTGATGGAAACATACGATGGGATGGATGGTCTTAAGACAGGATATATTAATGCTTCGGGCTTTAACCTCGCGGCCTCTGCCGTGCGCAACAACCGCCGTTTGATTGGCGTTGTATTTGGTGGACGTACGTCCGTTTCTCGTAACGACCACATGAAAAAGCTTCTAGACGAAGGATTTAAAGAGCTCGGCCCTGGTAAAACGCTTCTTGTCGCCTCTAATGCGCGGCACGTAACTTCAACTTCCACCTCCGCTGCCGACGTCCCCCTTCCTAATAAAAAGCCTGTTGAATATGCGCTTATGGCCTCTGCCAACTCCATATCCCCTGCTTCTGGCGTTCAAGCCGATGATATAGAACAAGACAACCCTAAATGGGCGGGCGTCAACCCAATGATGGAAGGCGGCGCCTTTAGCTCAATGATTGGCGAAGGTGATATTGACCCTGCCGTTTCCAAACGTTTAGAAACAGGCCTGTTAGCAATTTCAGCCATTCGTGATCAAGATACAGCGCATGAACACTCGCTGGACGATGGCAACATAAAGCCATGGGCGATTCAAGTTGGTGCCTTTACCAGCCGTGTAAAAACCGAAAACGCCTTAAAAACAGCCTCAGCAAACTTACCTGAATCACTGTCCAAAGCGGTGCCCATCATTGTGCCTTTAAAAACAGCCAAAGGCTGGTTATTCCGCGCCCGTTTAAGCGGTTACGAGAAAAACGAAGCTCTTGCGGCGTGCCGCTTGATTAAAGATTGCCTGCCTGTCTCGCCGCGAGCGTACTAGACAATGACAACGCGCCGCACTGCTCCCGTACATTCCACAACAAATCGCGCCAGTGAATCTGGCAATGTTATCTTTTTTATCTTACTTGCCATTGTTTTAATCGGCCTTGTCACCGCCGCCATTAGATCCACAGGCGGCAGTGCCGATATCGATAACGAGACATTGCTGATCCGCGCAACAGAAATAAAGCAATACAGCCAAGAACTTGAAGCCGCCGTCAGATACATCATTCAAAATGGTGCCAGTGAAGAAGATATCCGCTTTTCCCACCCCGATGCGCATGCCGATTACGGCGATATCAATACAAGCAGTGACTTTCAAGTGTTCCACCGCAATGGCGGCGGCGCATCCTATCGCTTACCCGCAAACGGTATACAGGTCAGCGGCGTTCAAAGCTGGGAATTTTACGGTCACAGCCACGCGCCCTATATTGGCTCAAACGGAAGCCCGCAAGCTGATTTAATCGCCGTCTTGCCTGATATAACCGCCGCGCTGTGCAATAAGCTCAATGAAATGGATGGTTTTGATACCGCGACACAACCCGAAGATACGGGCGCAGGCGATAACTGCGTTAAATCTGGTGATGCCACACGGTTTGACGACGGCACACAATATTCGGTCACGCCCAATGAAATGGATCAAACAACATTCATTGATCCTGAAACAGGGAACGAACGTCAAGCCGCTGAGGCTTGCGTATTATGTGACAATGGAACGCTGAATTTTTATCATGTTCTTTATGCACGGTAATTAGAATGAGCAAGGGGCTTTAGAAGCTAAAAAGCGAACCCTTGTCTTCCCCTGTATTAATCAGCTCTTTAATATCGCTGTTCAGTGGCATGCTGTAATCATACGCTGCCAAAACGCGCCCCGTGCCTTCTTCGATAATCCTGAGATTAACCAAAATGTCGCGGCGCGCCACGGCATAATGCCCTGTGATCATGCTTTTAACACCCGCGCCACTACTACCCGAAGACATAGGAGATGAATAGCCCATAGCAGAATTATTCGGGTCATAAGCCGCAGGATTATCAATCGCCATCGCATTAAGCGCGGGAGATGTTGTCACATTATAGCCCAATTGCACAAAACGCGCGCCGATTTGGCTCGCAACAACTTGTCCGAATGCTGTGGTTTCTGATGGTCTTTTAATATTGGTCAACATACCGATATGAAGCGGTGTTTCCGGCGTCACAACATTTTTTGATTGCTGTAACAGCATATCCGCCGCCGCATAGCTTGCTTCCGTGACATTCACATAGCTACGATCAAATGGTGATAGATTTGAACCCGCGCATCCTGAAAAGCTCACTAGACCCACAAAACAAGTAGCACCTAGAAAGCCATATCGTAATGCGCGCCATACAATTCTATTACTCATTAGACATTCAACCCTAGCGATCATCCGTTGAAGACGTTAGTGGCACAGGCATTGCGCCACCATAGGCACTATCTTCGGTTGCATCATCCATAACAGGCATGGACACAACACGGCTTTGATATTCGCGCTCAGCCGCAACAGCATCCGTTTCTACGGTCTTATATTTATCTTCATAAGGTGCAGACGCTGTGTATGCAGAAGAACTGCTTTCAATGCGGTCGCCACCAAGACGTTTACTCATCGCCGTTGTACGCGGACGTGCCAGAACTTCACCATTATCGGCTGGTGGCGTGCTGATTTTCGGTTTTGTTTCTGTTGTTACCATTTCTGCTGTGTCTGGCTCTTCTTGTGACGCAGGAGCGACATACTCCATTTGGGTTTTCGCTTGTTCGCGCTGGCGTAGAACCTCAGGATCTGTGCGTTCCATCTTCACTTCATATTCTTGCTCATGTGTTTCATATGAACTCATATCAACCGCAGCAGAATTAGCGCCTATATTAAAAAGACCCGATTCTTCAGCAATTTTCTTATCGTAATCATTCAGCATGATTTTAACCATTTTACGGTTATCACTGGCATCCATCGGCTGCACAATCATATGCGAGAGCGTATAAGGGCTCAAACCACGTTCCATGCTGACATTAACGTCGTTTGCAAGCAAAGCGCGTGTTAACGCATCGGCCAATGACATTTCCTCGATACTCTTACCAGGAACTACATAAACAGGAACTTGCGGCTTGCCAAAATTAACTGTCATATCTTTTACCAGCTTATCCGCAGCACCTTGCCAATGATCTGTTTCTAACATTTCTGGTGCAACAACAGGAACAACCGCTGCTTGAACAACAGGCTCTTCATTTTCAAGAACAGGAACAGGCATAACATGCGGCGCGGGCTTGTTCGCGTTGACTTTCATCATTTCTGGGCCATCGGGGGCTTTATAAACATCGCTATGATGCGCATAACCGCTCGGCATAGGGAAAGGGCCATTATCTGTTGTACAGGCGGCCAGTAACAAAGGCGCACATGTGGCGCCCAACAAAAGAATTCTCGTGAATGAAGTTGCTTTATAAGACATGATTTAACGTCCGGTTCCAAAATGAATTAATTAAAGAAAATCAGGCCGGATATGAAACATCCGTTGACATGAAATGTCATGGTAGCAAGTTGCAGCCGTAAAATATAGCCCTGATTTAGGATGAGGGCATTTTTAGAAAAAACCCCGAGGCGGAGACTAAATATGCAGCCCCGTACCTTGCGCTTTTTGTAGCCCTTTATCCGATAAACGGCAAACACAGCGCGTTTTTCCAGAGCCGCAGGGAATGCGCGCATGGTCAACATAACCATTATCAATAGCGTCACTTGTTTCCTGACGCCCGTAACGGCGCACAAGTTCTTCTTCATGCACAACACCAAAGCTTTCCTCGAAATAAGTGCTCAGCAAATACAAATCTCGCAACATTTCCATGAAAATCTCCCTTAATCAAAATATGAAACCAATAAATCCTCCGCGAGCGCGCCAAATGTTATTAATAATCATTCTCATTTAAAAGGGGTGGGGCGTCAAGTGGTAAAAGTAAATAAAACACAATATGTTGTTATATATATTATAAATTAACACCATTTATTGAAATCACGACCACATCATAACAGCGTATTCATAAACGCAACGAAAAAATTTCAACTTACCTATTTTAGTGTGTGCGTTGCTTATTATTTGACATATTTTATTATATTATGTAGTATGCTCCGCATAATATTGGAAATTCTTGGAGAACACGCATGGCTCACAACCTACCTGCCATCATCGGTGATGATATGGAATCACAATCAAAATTGCTGGCAAAACGCATCGCGGACTCTGTCACAAAACTCTACACACATTATGATATATCGACACAAGAGTTCGACCACACTATAAGTATTGTTTTCGCGAGCATTGGTGTTCTTCCCCGCATCCTCTGGCATTTTAACCGCGCCATAAACGGGAATTATAACTTATTATTGGATCGCACCCACGAATATTGCACAGTTACAGCAGTCGGCAAAAACAATGGTGAGATGGGATTTAATATACAGCTTGAGAATGCCCAGATTCAATTTTGTGCCTTAAAACATAAAAACATAGCGGTTAAAGACTCTGATACCCCTATCTATCTTGATGATTTTCAGGATGGCAACATCAACGCAGAATTCGCAGAATATCTGGCACAAAAAATCACTGGAAAAATAGGCGCAAATTTTAATAACAGCTCGAATTTAATGCGGGTTAATAAAAACAGCACCCAAACCGAACATATGCGCCCTTTGCTAAAAGCTCTGCTGCTTGATCCTGACCTTACCCCCAAAATGTTTTTTGACACATACCAAGCAGAGCGCGAACAACAAATCACCAAAGGGTTTGAGCGCGTAGCGCTTACAGTTGCCCCTATTGATATCAACGAAGAAAATACCATAAGAGAGAAAGATGTAACCGCATTACAGAATAATCCAGATGGCACAAAGATGACATTGTTCGGGAATCGCGCGATGACCGCCGCAGCCACAGCCTCGACCGCTATTTCTGATTGGCAAATGCGCTTCCAATATGCCGCCCCGCACAGCTTCCGCCTTATGGGGCAGCTACACGATACGGTGCGTGCAATTCAAACAGCACGCGGCGAAAACAATGCGAATCCGCGCATGTTACTCAGCCATTTTGATAAAATTTCTAAAACGATCAACGAAATCACTCGTAAAATCCCTGAAGATTCCAAAGCGATTGGCAATGCCATCACGGATATAGAACTCGCCAAACATGCAATGCAAAGCCATGCCGCGTTGATCGAGGCGTACAAAGATGATTTCAAAGAAAACGCCAATATGCTTCAAGAAAGCGGTTTTAACGGCGAGATCATTAATGCAAAATTGACTGTCTTAAGACAATCAACATTGGCAGCGCAGCAAAAAACAGCAGGTATTGACCACAGTACCCTGCCCGTTATGCAACAAATATCCCTATCTTTGATGCAAATGATGGTGGATGTTGATTTGATCGCCCAATCATTACAAAAAGCCAAAGAAGATGTGTTACTCACCGAAACCAAACGCCATGCAGGAGATAAATTTAATCTGGCATCTGCAGGTGTAACCATTAGAGAGTCGCGCAAACGTCAATTTGCATCCTTGACCCCCGAGCAAGCCGAGCAAATTGCGGAGAAAAGTCTGGATGCCTTGGCTCAAAAAACAGAAAAATGGGCAACAACCGTTAAACAAACCGAAGATATTTTATTACAAATCGAAAATGGTGAAGCGCCAAGATTGTTAATTACTTATCAAGAAGAAAGCGACAGTGCTGCCAACGAAAACGGCCTTACGCCTGTTGGGATTGCCCTAGCATCGCCACAAGCCTAAGCCGCGTCACTCTTGCGGGTTTTCTCGATAATCGCTGTGGTGCTATGGCCTTCGTAAAGCGGCATGATATCGACCGCGCCGCCATAAGCTTGCACGATTTTGGCTTCGGGTAAGTCCTCAACTTTATAATCACCGCCCTTGAATATCACATCGGGTTTAAGCGTGCCTAAAATTCCGCACGGTGTATTATCATCGCCTGCTTGCGTCGCGCCGAAAAACACCACCATATCCACGCAACCCAGCGCACCAATTACCGCAGCGCGTGCGTTTTCATCATTCACGGGTCTATCGGCTCCCTTTAAAATACGAACCGATTGATCGTGATTTAATCCCACAACCAAACGATCACACTTATCGCGTGCCTTGTTCAAATAAGACACATGCCCAAAATGCAGAATATCAAAACAACCATTGGTAAAACCAACACGTTGTCCCTGCGCCTGCCATTCACGAATTTGCGCCGTTGCGGCGTCTAATTCACAAACATACGGCTCGCGCTCATTACGGACTGTTTCATATTTCATCGCCGCTTGATTTTTAGGCGCATTACCCATTAGTGCGGCCTTAATTTCTGCGGCCTTAACCTGTGATGTTCCAATTTTAGAGACAGCAATACCGCCCGCGACATTGGCAAGCGTTGCAGCCATCACAATATCGCTACCGCCCGCAATAACGGCTGCTAAAACGGCAATCACCGTATCGCCTGCGCCAGACACATCATAAACTTCATGCACGTTGTGGCTGATATGGACGGGAGCTTTATCACGCTCAATCACGCTCATCCCTGCTTCGGAACGCGTGGCAACAATCGCGCCAATATCCACGTCCTTCAAAATTAGCGCACACGCAGCTTCAATATCCGCATCCGTATTCACCGCCATACCGCCCGTTGCAGCAGATAGCTCTGTGCGATTCGGCGTAACAATGCTTGCCCCGTTATAACGCGTGTAATCATTACTTTTCGGATCAACCAGCACAGGCGTATTGTTTTTCTGCGCCGCTTTGATAACAGCCGCGATAACACCGCTTGTCAAAACACCTTTGGCGTAATCTGAGAGCACAACAACATCTGCCGCTTTTACCGCCTCTTGGATTTGCGCTAAACAGCGTGTTTCAATAGCGGCTGCCAAATCTTTCACATCTTCGTAATCGACACGCAATAAATGCTGATTCCGTCCGATATAGCGCGTTTTACAAATTGTTGGTCGCGCCGCATCAATATGAATACCGCGCGAAGACACGCCCAATGTCTCAAGAAGGCTTTTAACATTCTGCCCTGCCGTATCATCACCAATAACGCTAATAATTTCAGCCTTTGCGCCCAGCGCCGTAAGGTTTGCAACAACATTCCCCGCGCCACCCAGCATCGTTTCAGTGCGCTCTGCGGCCAAAATCGGCACTGGTGTTTCCGGAGAAATACGATCAACACGCCCATAAACAAACTGATCCAGCATAATATCACCGACCACAAGCACGGTTTTTCCTGCTATTGCGGTCAAGGCATCGATCTGTTTTTCGTTACTCAAAGGCGTGCTCACCGTATATTTTCCTTTATTTTGCATTTTTTTGCGAATTTATTGATTTTTTGCATGTTTGTTTAGGTTTCGTCAATCTTTCTCAGGTTTAATAGATACAGAAGAGCAAGAGAGCTCATAAAAAAAAGTGGTAGTAGAAGTAGTAGAATAAGTAAACGATACAAGAGTAAGGGGTTACTTGCGTGAAAAAAGACAAAGATAATAATAACAGCCATAAAGGCGTATTAACAACGATCAAATCATTACTAGAACGTAATCGCCTTGGCGAACTTATGGTTCGTGGCGGCGTATTGACGCCCAAACAGCTGCGTTTCGCGCTGAGTAAGCAAAAAAACAGCAACGACCATTTGGGTCGCATTTTGCTGAATGAAAATCTGGTGTCCCGCCCAGCACTCTATAAAGTGCTCTCGCAGCAATTTTCACTACGCTGCCTGACAGCGATCACAACACTTATTATTTCATTCTCGTCAATGGGCATTAAGCCTGTTCGGGCGGGATCTGCAGCGCGTGATATCCCCGCGCAGCTACATCTTGTTTCACAGGCCAATGCCGCATTCGGCAGCCCCGCATCTTACCAACCGTTGTTCGGTGCCGATGAAAAAAGATCATCCAATATTGCGCCCTTTGGTAAATGGACAGAGATGTTCAGCCGCTTTAATGCCGATATGAGCAAAAGCTCTGGTCAAAAAATCATGACCGAATGGAAAAAAGATTTGGTTGCCTTTGAGGGATTACCGCTTGATGCCATGGCCAACAAGGTCAATAAATTAATCAATAAAACTGATTATATTTTAGATGGTCGCAATTACGGCAAAACCGACTATTGGGCAACGCCTGTTGAATTTTTCACACGCGGCGGTGATTGCGAAGATTTTGCCATTGCTAAATATGTGTCAATGCGCGCCTTGGGTGTTCCCGAAGAACGTTTACGTATCGCCATTGTTCACGACCAAGTAAAAGATGTTCCGCATGCTGTACTGGTTGTTTACACAGATACTGATGCGCTTATTCTTGATAATCAAACCAACGATGTGATTTCAAGCGCAAGCACAGATCGCTACCGTCCGTTGTTTTCGATCAACCGCACAGCATGGTGGTTACACACAGCCCAGCCTGACGCAACAAGAGTTGCAAGCGCGGGACGTTAATCAAACACATTATATATACTGGATATATACTGGTAATAAAAAGGGAGCGCATCAAACGCTCCCTTAAATCTTTTGCGACACTGTGAAGAGATTAGTCAATCCAAGCAACGCGCAGGATATTGGTACTACCCGGTGTTCCGAACGGCACGCCTGCTGTTAACACAAAGCGATCACCTTTTTTACCAAGCTTTTGCTCACGCGCGACCTCTGCTGCGCGTTTTACAGCACCACCCGTATCATGCACATCTTCAACATGCACAGGGCGCACACCATAAGATAAGCATAACCGCCGCGCCACAGAATCAGATTGCGTTAAACACATTATCGGACGACCCGGGCGCAAACGCGCTGTGCGCAAGGCTGTGGAGCCCGAGGTTGTGTAATTCACGATACACGCCGCATCAATACTGCGCGCCACATAATAAGCCGCCTTTGTAATCGCATCAGACGAATCGCCCTCGTTCTCAGGTACATCAGCACTAATATGACGGCGATAGCCTTCATCATGTTCGGTGCTTAAACAAATACGGTTCATAATCCCGACCGCTTCAAGCGGATATTTACCCGCGGCTGTTTCTGCGGACAACATCACCGCATCCGCGCCATCATAGACGGCTGTTGCGACGTCCGAGGCCTCAGCACGCGTTGGCGCAGGCGATTCGATCATGGATTCCAACATCTGTGTTGCCACAATAATCGGCTTACCAGCGAATCTCACCTTGCGCACGACACGCTTTTGCACGGCAGGCACATCTTCGGGCGGAATTTCCACGCCCAAATCACCCCGCGCGAGCATCACAGCATCCGCCAAGTCAATCATTTCGTCCAAATGCTCTAAAGCCGATGGTTTTTCGAGCTTAATCATAAGACCTGCCTTGCGCCCTACCAATTTACGCCCTTCGGCAACATCTTCTGGTTTTTGCACAAAGCTCATCGCGATCCAATCCACGCCCATTTTCAGTGCAGCGGTCAAATCCTTGCGGTCTTTTTCTGTGAGTGCAGGAATCGGCAGCACCACACCAGGGACATTCATCCCTTTATTATTAGAGAGCTTCACGCCTGCGATAACCTTGGCAATTAAATGTGTTTTACCTTTCTCAAGGATTTCCATTCGCACTTTGCCGTCATCAAACAAAACCATATCGCCCGCACTCAAAACCTTGATAATTTCAGGGTGCGGCAAGTTCACACGCACTTCATCGCCCAAGGCTTCATCTAGATCAAGGCGGATTTTCATGCCTTTTTTAAGCGCAATCTCACCGTTCTTGAATTTCCCAACGCGGAGCTTCGGTCCCTGCATATCGGCGATAATGCCAATCGGCTTGCCGACTTCGGCTTCAACCGAGCGAATCATAACAACGCACGCTTGATGATCTTTATGAGTGCCGTGACTGAAATTCAGACGAAAGACATCCACGCCTGCCTTCACAAGTTTGCGGATCATCTCTTCCGTATTAGACGCGGGACCAAGCGTCGCCACGATTTTTGTCTGGCGGTTTTGGTCGGTTTTAATTGTGTGTGACTTGTTCATAATGCCCATTTTCTTGTTAATTCACTTGTTCTTATTAAGAGGTATGTACGCCGCAAAATCAACATATTGTATTTGAATTTAGAGAATCGATTCTTTTTAATCTCTAGCCCGCGGATTTCTGCCTATCTTGCACGCATAAAAATCCATTCTATATCTATAATTAAGTCGTTTTTACGACCAAATTTTTACCGTAACTCTGAAACAAAATGTTATTTTCACCTTTTGCACAATGGGGAAAGCCCCGTGAATATCATTTTTTTTCGATGTTTTTTCAGTAGTTTGGAGGGCATTTCCATCCGTGATTTAGGGCCAATAGGAATATGGTCATATCGACACTACATACGATATCTAGTATCTTAGTAAGTGACATACCGCAAATGGTTGTGGTTACTACCACAATTGTCCACAGATTAAATCACAGTTTTTTACACAAGTTAACGAGTTCACGAGAAGGGATCGGCAAATGTTTGATGTTGCACAAATGGAAAGAGGAAACCGCGTACAAATTGATAGGTCCCGCGATGAATACCTAACAAAATTCGGTAAGGCCACAATGGATGACCGTTACCTGTTACCTGAAGAATCATACCAAGACCTGTTCGCGCGTCCGGCAATGTATTACGCCGATGACAGCCAGCATGCACAGCGTCTTTACGACTACATCTCTAAATTATGGTTCATGCCTGCAACACCAGTGCTTTCGAACGGTGGCACAAACCGCGGCTTGCCAATCTCATGCTTTTTGAACGAAACAGGCGACGCGCTCGAAGATATCGTCTCACTTTGGAACGAAAACGTATGGCTTGCTTCACTTGGTGGCGGCATTGGCTCTTACTGGGGCAACGTACGCTCGATTGGTGAAAAAGTCGGTCGTAACGGCAAGACATCAGGTATTGTACCGTTCATCCGCGTGATGGACAGCTTGACACTGGCGATCTCTCAAGGTTCGCTCCGTCGCGGTTCTGCTGCGATTTACCTACCGATCTGGCACCCTGAAATTGAAGAATTTATCGAACTTCGCCGCCCAACAGGTGGTGATCCAAACAGAAAAGCCATGAATCTGCACCACGGCGTTCTGGTCACAAACAAATTTATGCAGGCAGTTGAACAGGACGAAGACTGGGCTCTAAAATCACCGAAAGATGGCCATGTTGTTGACCGCGTAAAAGCCAGAGATCTCTGGATACGCCTTCTAACAGCGCGCATCGAAACGGGCGAGCCATACATTGTTTACATCGACCACGTAAACGATCAAATTCCAGATCACCATAAAATGGCTGGTCTGAACGTAAAAATGTCAAACCTATGCTCCGAGATCACATTACCGACTGGGATGGATCATTTGGGGAACGAGAGAACAGCTGTGTGCTGTCTATCGTCTGTCAATTTGGAGAAATTTGATGAATGGCAAGATCACCCAACCTTTATCGAAGACATCATGCGCTTTTTGGATAACGTCCTCTCTGACTTTATCGCCAAAGCACCTGATGCCATGAAACGTGCTAAATACGCCGCCATGCGTGAACGCTCGGTTGGTTTGGGCGTGATGGGTTGGCACAGCTTCCTGCAATCAAAAATGATTCCGATGGAATCAGTGATGGCAAAAGTCTGGAACCGTCGTATCTTCCAACATATCAAACGTCAAGCCGATGACGCGTCTGTGAAACTCGCAGAAGAGCGCGGACCGTGCCCTGATGCTGCGGATTACGGCATTATGGAGCGTTTCTCTAACAAAATGGCGATTGCACCGACAGCGTCGATCTCGATTATCTGTGGTGGTTCATCCCCAGGCATTGAGCCGATTGCAGCGAACGCTTATACGCATAAAACATTGTCAGGTTCATTCCCTGTGCGGAACAAGCACCTCGAAATGCTCTTGGAAGAAAAAGGCCATAACAACGAAGATATCTGGTCATCCATCACAACAAACGAAGGCTCTGTCCAGCACTTGGATTTCTTATCCGATGATGAAAAAGATGTCTTTAAAACAGCGTTTGAAATTGATCAGCGTTGGTTGATTGACCATGCTGGTGATCGCGCACCATTTATTTGCCAAGCACAGAGCTTGAACATCTTCTTACCTGCAAGCGTTCATAAGGCTGATCTGCACCGCATTCACTGGGAAGCATGGAAAAAAGGCGTTAAATCATTGTATTACTGCCGTTCCAAATCCATCCAACGTGCAGAAAGCCACGCAAGCTGGCAACGTGCCAAAGGTGTGGAAGACGCAGAAGCCGCCACAGCCGCAGCAGCAGCCGAGGAAAACCAATACGAAGAATGCCTCTCCTGCCAATAAGGCAACAACAGAATTTCTCGAAAAGTACCATACGAAAAAGGAGCCAAAATCGGCTCCTTTTTTAATGACTTTAATGACCTTAATTTACGCCGCTTTAGCCAAATCCCAGTTTGGTGCCCATTCAGGGTTAATCAAGCGACCGTTATCGCTTTGCAACGCATTGATGCGGGCTGTTTCATCCGCGCTCAATTCAAAATCGAAAATATCAAAATTACTTTTAATATGCTTTTCAGTCGCCGATTTCGGGATTGCACAGACGCGGTCTTGCATAACAAGCCAATGCAGAACTATTTGCGTCACATCTTTGCTATGCGTTTCGGCGATTTCTTGCAAAACCTTATCATCCAGAACCTTACCACGCGCAATCGGGCTGTAGGCCGTCATGAACATCTCGTGCGCACGGATGTAATCCAGCACAGGCGTTTGATCCAAATACGGATGATATTCGACTTGGTTGTTCACAATATTTGCGCCGATTTCTTCTTTTACCGTTTTCATCTGTGCCACGGTAAAGTTACTGACGCCGATCAAACGAGTTTTACCTTGCTCCTGCACTTGCGATAGCGCTTTCATGGTTTCGGAGAAATCCACATCTTCAACAGGCCAGTGAATAAGGAGCATATCCACATAGTCTGTGCCGAGCTTCTTCAAGCTTTCTTCGACAGATGCCTGTAAATCACCGTCACCAACCTGATCCATCCAGATTTTGGTCGTCAGAAACATATCTTTACGATCAACAGGTGAGTTTTTGATTCCCTGTCCGACAGCCTCTTCATTTTTATAGATCTGTGCCGTATCAATATGGCGATACCCGTGCTCAAGCGCCATTTCAACGGCCTTGACGCATTCCTCATCTGTGGCCTGCCATGTTCCAAATCCCAATGCGGGGACTTTAATATTATTCACTTCAATAAATTTCATAATGATTTTTTCTCCTTTGATTTCACCAACAAGCTAAATTTTTTACCATGGAAATCAACCATTTAAAAAATAATTGCGTTATTTGAGAATAATTCGCAAACAATCCTTGAAAAACACAATATGTGGTGTAGAATTGAAAAATAATCACGAAATATAGTGATTATTTCTAATTTTCGGATTTATCCCCGTTATCCCCAGCATTGATTCACAAAAGACTCGGATTCTTGGCTGGGAACCCTACACTAACCTTAATTCATAATTATAAGATTCTAAAAACCAGAAGGAGTAAGACCTATGAGCCAGAAAAAAATTAGCGATATTGAAAAAGCAAACTCGCCTCTACTAAAAGAACGCCACGTTTATAAGCCGTTCTTGTACCCATGGTGCTATGAAGCATGGCTCACACAGCAGCGCATCCACTGGTTGCCAGAAGAAGTGCCATTGGCCGAAGACGTTCGTGACTGGCGCAAAAACCTAACGCCGTCCGAAAAAAACCTCGTGACACAGATTTTCCGCTTCTTCACACAATCAGACGTGGAAGTGAACAATTGCTACATGAAGCATTACAGCCAAGTCTTTGGTCCTGTAGAAGTACAAATGATGCTTTCAGCATTCTCAAACATCGAAACCGTTCACATTGCGGCATACTCGCACTTGCTTGATACCATCGGCATGCCTGAAATCGAATACGAAGCGTTCTTGAAATATGTCGAAATGAAAGACAAATTTGATTACATGCAAGACGTATCGATGGAATCACGCCGCGATATCGCCAAAACAATGGCGATCTTCGGTGCATTCACAGAAGGTCTGCAACTGTTTGCGTCTTTCGCGATTTTGATGAACTTCCCGCGCTTTAATAAAATGAAGGGCATGGGACAAATCGTAACATGGTCTGTGCGTGATGAAACATTGCACTGCCTGTCCATGATCAAATTGTTCAACGCGTTCATTAATGAAAACCAAGACATTTGGGATGATGAGCTGAAAGCTGAAATCACAGAAAGCTGCAAAACAATCATCGGTTTTGAAGACAACTTCATCGATCTTTGCTTTGAAATGGGACCTATCGAAGGTCTAACACCACAAGAAGTTAAAGATTACATCCGTTACATCGGCGATCGTCGCCTGACACAGCTCAACCTTGAGCCTGTATTCGGCACAGCCAAAAACCCACTACCGTGGATGGACGAAATGTTGAACGGTGCCGAGCACACTAACTTCTTCGAAAACCGCTCGACTGAATATTCACGTGCTTCTACAGAAGGCGCATGGGAAGAAGTATTCAGCCAAGATATTTTCTCCGGTAATTACGGCAAGAAAATTGGTGCGATGGATATCGTTAGCGATGCTGACGACGAAGAAGATGATAAAGATATCATCGCTGCGGAATAGGACTGAATAAACAAATTATTATACACACGTAAAAGCCGCTTTCTTCAAAAGGCGGCTTTTTTAATTATTTTTAATAACAAGGACTATCTGGGGTTCTCGTACACGGCGTTTCATATTCAAGATGATCTTTTACACGAAAATTCTCCAGCGTCAGATAAATCATTTCACCATTGAATGTTTTTTCATCCGTCCCCAACACATGTGATCTAGCTGCTGGAAGAATAAAACGTATGCCGCCCTCTTCTTTCTGTACAATAATCTCACCTATTCTGGAGTTTTCTTCGAAGTTGGCCTCTAAAACTTGATCTGTAGTATAAGCGTTATATTCGGCTGTATGATGCATATTAAACCCAACAACATGAAGAGCATCACCATTCTGTTTTTCACAACGGCCAACGCTATAAAATCTGAGAGTTAAAGGTGATTTATTAGCATCCTGTGAGTATGCCGTGCCCCAACTTGCCAGATGAAATCTACTATCCCAACTTTCTTCGTTAATCACATAACCATCTGGGCATGAAACTTCGGGTAAAGGCAATAAACTCGAAATAAAATCACCATCGAGATAAGAGCGTTCGTATAAATCGACATTATCGCTATATTTCTGGGCATCTTTGGCAATTGGCGTGAAATCAGGGCCAAACGACGTCATTGCCATCACCGCAGTTGTACCAGCAGCAACAAGCGCCAGAGGGGCGATAGCTTTCTTTGAAAAAATACTTCTTAAGTTCATGGCTTTATTCCCTGTTAAATGATTTTCCCTTTTATAGTTATGTAATAACCATACGTCAAGTAAGCACTTGCAATTAAACTAACGGCTTTTTTCATGATTGGGTAGCAACTCTGTGATAAAATGAAGCTATGAGCTCAGAGTTTTCAAACAATCTGCCACCGAGTGCAAAACCCTATTACTTCACGTATTTACAGGGGTTTGACTGGTATAAGGCACAGCTTATCAGCTTTACGGGGCCACTTTCTGCGTCCGCGCCACAGAACAGTGAACAAACGCAAAATGCGCAACAAAACACGCCGCGCATCAAAATTGACGGACAAATCACCAATGTCGATGAGAAAAACAAAACATTTTCGATTCTCACCGACAAAGGAACGTTGGCGCTAAAAATCGGGCGCGTGCCTTTACCGCCAGAAGGTTTGCGGATCGAGATTGACATGCCGCGTGCGCGTGAAGGACAACAAATTTCATTCCGCCCCTTATCCCGCGATTTACAACCAAACGTGATACAGCAACAAATAATCGCCAGCCAAAAAGCACAAGAAACAGGGGTGATGCCTTCTGGGCAAACACCCACGTCTACAGCGACACCCGTTCAACCACAAAATGAAGGGTTCATTCCGCCATTAAAGCCTGCGCCACCCTTGATTGACAGTGAAGCCGTGAAACCTGCGCCGCCGCAAAATATCGTGCTGCCTGCCTTACCTGTTTTACAACAAGGCGCGATTATTGCGCTCACGCCTTTACCACCACAAATTTTAAGCCAGCTCGTTCCGCTACCCGTTCCATCCACCACCGCACAAATTGTGGAAGGAACAGCACCATTGACGCAACCGACGACAGCACCGCAACAACCGCAGCAAAATGTTGCGCCTACCACAGGTAACAGCGCGCCAACACCGCCCTTAACAACACCTGATTTACAAGGATTACAGGCTGAAACACCAAAAACGCCAGCAACATCTACACCTGCAACATCGCAGCATTTATCTACCGCTCCCTTGCCTCAAAACAATGCGCCCCTCGCCAATGCAACGCGAGCCGCACAACCAACCGCCATCATCGTAGAAGCCATCGCGCCGCAAGGAACGACACTGCCGACAACGCCCCCCTCCGCACAAAATGCGCCCGCAACAACGCCAAAATCTCCGCAAGTTGCGGAATTCATCGGGCAGACAACGGACGGAAAGCCTGTTCTTGCCATCCAGCAAACCGTGCGCGAAGAAACGCCGTCCATGACCACATCGCAAACCACGCCAAAGGGTGAAATTGCACCGCCAAGTACAGCGCCCGTTACCAGATACTTCACCGCCGATGTTCAAACCACAGGGTTAACGCAGGGAACAAAAATTACATTTTCCGCAGCGCCGCAAAATATAACGACCAGCACCACAGAGGCATTACCACAAGCAGCCACGACAACGGCTGCATTGCCGCCGCAAGCCGCCATAGCAAACATTCCGCCCTTTGCCTTTCCGCTCACAGGGGCAAGCGATACATGGCCAGCATTGGATGAAATAACGCAAAGCTTGCAACAAACATCGCCTCAAGCCGCACAAAATTTGTTGCTCCAATCTCCCAACATCAATAACCCCGCCATGAAGATGGAGCCTGCTATTCTTTTCTTTTTGATTGCTGCGCGCTCAGGCGATATTGCCAGTTGGCTCGGTGACAAGGCCACAGAAATGCTGCGCACATCAGGAAAAAGCGATGCGCTCAATAAAATGCTGCGGGACTTCACAGGCCTCAGCCATAGCTCACGCGAGGCAGGATCACAGGCCGTTACACCAGAATGGCGCTCCGCCCCTATTCCGCTGTTTGCGTATAACGAAGCGCATAAAATTATGCTGCACTATAAATATGATGATGAAGCGCAAGGTGATGACAAAAGCGAACGTAAAAAATCTATGCGCTTTTTGATTGATCTTGATCTCAACAGGATGGGCGATGTGCAGCTCGATGGCTTTGCGCAAAAAGACAGGCTTGATCTGATCGTTCGGACGCAAAAACCGCTCAGCTCCACCATGCAACAAATTATGCGCCGCAAATATTCAGGCGCGATGGAATATACAGGCTTCAAAGGCGAACTTTCTTTCCACGGCGCACAAGATAAATTCGTAAAGCTAGAAGCCGTGACCGAACAATCAGGCTTCAGCATTTAATATAAAGCCCCTAACGCATCGCCGCGGAAAACTCTGCTATCACAGGCGCCACTTGATAATCGTGAATGCCTGTATGGTAAATTCCTGAGCTATATTCCGAACGGCTATTTTTGAATTTAGAACTTAGGCTCTGATCACCGCCCAGATAAACATCGTGGTTGCTGGTTACCACCGCTTTATCCATAACATTGCCCCCAATCATCACGGCGGCATCCGTGTCATTCTCATAAGTAAACCCTTCGAACGTGTAATGTGTCTGCGGAATCATAATTGTCGTCTTACCTGTAAACATCGGGATCAATGTCGTGTAAGAGCTAATCTCCTCGGGCACAGAGGCTTCAACCCGCGCATCCGCGCCAATATCGCCTGTGACAAACAATTTTCCGTCATCAACATGAATGCGAGCTTTGGCGGGCACATCACCATCAACAACCAACAAGCCGTCGCCAAACGCATATTTTCCGCCTTCGGAGAGATCACTACCGTTCACAATGCAAACCTTGCCTTGCTCTGCCGCACCGTTAAAAATTTGGGAGTATGATGAATCACCGATTGTCTGTCCCGCCTTATTCGGCGCGCATAAATCGATGGTTGGTTGTCCGCATCCGACTAATCCCAATAAGGGTAAAGCTGCGGTTGCTGCGATTGCAAATTTTTTCAAAAGGCTCATTTCCGTTCTCCTTGTTATTCATATTGAAATAATGAGTACAAAAATAGGCTCTTATTGAAAGAATATTACGACATAAAAATTCCATGTGCAAGAAAAACAGGAAGTTATTTTCGTGTTTTAGTGAAAAAATCAATCCCATACTGTAACGATTTGCCATTCATATCGTGATCCAAGCCTTTTATTAAAGCTGTAGAAACATCCCGTTTATGAGCCAGCAATGCATCACGCGCAAATTCAAAGTGCTGCGGTGCGATCACCTTGTCTTTCGAACCCTGCACAAGCAAAACAGGTGTTTGAAAATCGGGAATATCCAAATTTTCAAACCGTTCGTTCACGGACAACGTTTGAGCAGATTTTCTTTTTTCTTCAGATTCTGCAAATAAAATTCCTGCGTAGCTGGCAACACCCCATAATTTATCCGGCGCCCCCATCGCAACTTGCAACGCCACCGATCCGCCTTGTGAAAACCCGACAACTCCCGTGTCCTCAGGGCTTACACGATAACGTTCCTGCATAACATGGATAAAGCCCAGCATAGCGTGCCCTGCTTGATAAACACCGGTCACATCAACATCCATGCTGTTTTCATGCCGTTTATACCATTTATATGAACCGTCAATATCGCTCAGCACACCATTAGGAAACACAAAAACTGTGTCAGGAAAATAAGGTCCCCACAATCTTGCAAAAGGCAGCATTTCCTGCGATGAATTCGACGCTCCGTGAAGGACAACCATCATGCGTTTGGCTGGTTTTCCGTTCAAGGGCTCGACAATATGATAGCTATGAAGGAACACCCCTTCTGTATCAAATTCCTCCCCTTGGAATATGGAGAATAAGTAAGGAGGGCGCGCAGCAAACGCTATTATAAATAGCGCGATCATGGCAATACATAGCAAAACCAAGACACCATAGGACTTCTTATTCATCCTGCTTGCGCCTATAAATATCGAGCGCGACATCATCGAGCTCTTGATCTTCTTTTTTTTGTGCAGATTTTTTGCTGCGATCTTTTCTGCTTTTATCCGTGATTTCAATTTTTTTCATCTCGGAAAAGGCCTCACGCATGGCTTCTTGTGCAGCCTCGAGCCTAATTTGCATTTTATCGAGCTTGGCTTGCAGCAGGGCTATTTTTTGCCGCGCCCCTTCCGCATATAAATTATACGCAGAGGCCGCATCAGGCGTGCCGAGCTCATCCGTTATTTTGCGCTCGTCAATCATTTGCTGACGCATAGCTTGCTGCTGCTTCTCCAACTCTTCGGCTTCGCGATAAAGTGCGGCCAAAACACGTTGCTTTTCATCAACGGCGTGCTTGCGATATTTTATGAGGGATTCAAGATCAGCCATTTACCCCAACCATAAAAAAGAAAACAACAACAAAGACGCAATCACCAAAAAATAACCGCATACAACCAAAACAAGCTTGTTTTTAAAAAACTTCGGAAAACGTCGTGCCAATATATCATCTAAAAACAAATAGAAAGGTACCGCGACAAAAATCAACGCGACATGCATAGCTTCAAAAAAAATCGTACCGATATCCTGACCACCATAGCAATAAACCAAAAACATTTGAATTATGTAAAATGATATAAAGAGGCACGCACGATCAAATGCTGTATTGAGAGTTAACTTCGGTAGAAACTTACGGATATCCATATTATCTACTCCGCTTGCGACTGTTCATCGGGGATGCCGACAATTGCGCCTAAGATTTTAAAGCTTTCATCGATAGAGGAGTTATCTTCTTTGTCCTGACGCAGGAATTCTTCGATTTGCGGGTAAATTTTGATGGCGCGGTCAACGTCTGGATCACTGCCCTTGCGGTACGCGCCCAAGCGAATAAGCTCTGCCATATCTTCGTAAGAGCTGATGATTTTCTTTGCGGCACGTAGGATTTCATTGCGGTGTTCGCTGACGGCTTTGGGCATCGAGCGTGATACGGATTTCAGTACGTTAATCGCGGGATATCTGCCACGATCGGCAATCTCGCGCTCCATCACGATGTGACCATCTAAAATACCGCGTGCGGCATCCGATACTGGCTCAGACGTATCATCGCCTTCAACCAAGACAGAAAACAGCCCCGTGATAGAACCCATACCAGGGCCGCCAGGGCCAGCACGTTCCAAAAGTCGCGCCATTTCACCAAATGTTGTTGGCGGATAACCCTTAGATGTCGGCGGTTCACCTGCGGATAAGCCAATTTCGCGCTGCGCCATGGCAAAACGGGTAACCGAATCGATCAAACACAGCACTTGCCGCCCGTGATCACGGAAATATTCAGCAACAGCGAGCGTGGTATAGGCCGCTTGACGGCGCATTAGAGCGGGTTCGTCCCCTGTCGCCACAATCACGACCGAGCGCGCAAGACCATCTTCGCCCAAATCATCTTGAATAAACTCCTGCACCTCTCGACCACGCTCACCGACCAAGCCAATGACCGAGATATCCGCCGCCGTATAACGCGCCATCATCGACAGCAGCACAGATTTACCAACGCCCGAGCCAGAGAAAATGCCCATACGCTGCCCCTGACAGGTGGCAAGAAAACTATTAATCGCCCGCACACCCAAATCAAGCTGATGCCCGATACGTTGGCGGCTATGGGGCGGTGGTGGTGTATTACGGAGCGGTATCGGCATCCCGCCTTGCGGAATAGGCCCTTTACCATCAATCGGGTCGCCCATCGCGTTAATCACGCGCCCGAGCCATCGATCATCAGGCATAATCACAGGTTTATTGCTCTGAATAACGGCAGGACAGCCCAAACTCACGCCCTCAAGCGCGCCAAACGGCATCAACAGCGCATGTCCGTCCCGAAACCCAACAACTTCGCACGGCACGGTATGGTCTTTGGACGGGCGCAAATTCACACGCGAACCAATGGAAAGATTATTCCCAAAGCCCGCAATTTCAACCAAAAGCCCCAATACCTTTGTCACCCGACCATATACTTCGTGGTCAGGGACATTATTTATTGTTGCTTCAGCTTGTTCGAATAGACGATCCATTCCCCTATTATAGCGGAAAAATCACAAAGATCAGATAATTTTACGCATTATCAATGATCAGGAAATATTCAGACATTGGCGAATAATCAACTTATTGTCTTCAATCTCTGAAGTCGTACACGCACGTTCTGTATGACCTTCGAGCGGGCTGATAAGTTCGCCTTGCGTTAAACTCTGCGAGCGCGAATAAAGACCACCACTGCGCTTCAGAAAATCATTAGCAGAAAAATCGCCATTGCCGAAAACCGCGACAAGTGATATTGGCGCATAATGCGACAGATATTCTATATGTCCACGAGCAGTAGCCATTTGATCCGTCCCTTGTACCGTACGCGTAAAATTATTGCTTATTTTTTTGGCATCTGTACCCAAATCAATAACCGCAATGACATCGTCATCATATTTGGTAAATTGCGCATCAAATCCACCACGTTTTGCGCGCGCATCGCAATCTAAAAGTGCCGCACGAGGGAATGCTTCCGTGTAATAGGAAATTTCAGAAAAATTGCCACCTATATTAGCAACAGCACTAATCGCAGCCTCTGGATCGTCAAACATCAAATTAATGCCTGTGACCCGTTCTGCGCGGATCGTATAGATATCCGCTTGGTTCGTATCATTCGCGCCGACCATAAGAGATGGCATCGTGACAACGTCTACCGCGCCATTTGCAGGTGTAAAGCCCATATATATGTCTGCCTTTGATAAATCGGCTTCGATACGGAAACTATAATCGGAACCGCGAGAGCGATCATCCTCAGTATAACCCGCAATACATTTCGCGCTACCGTCTGCGGCCTGATACGGGTTAATCGACCATGTTGAATATGGTGCTGTGTCACCGAGCATTTTGCCGTCATTAATACCCCACGGGTTTGAGCCCGTATCTTGCGCCATGGCGCCATTTACACTTGCGAAAAGAGCCGCTGCTGAGAGAAGAAGGTTTGATTTATTCATGATAATGCCCCGTTTATATATTTAATGATGGGGAAATCTACCATTTTTGTGATTGTTATGTCAAATAAAAATAATACATAAAATTTGACAAAGAACAAAGATGTATAATATAAAATTTTATGAAAAACACAATAAGACGAATATTTAACGCTAAAGCCCCGCCACCAATGATTTGGGAGCCGATTGTGTATGGGCGTCTTTATCCTGACCGCCCGTATTTTTTCACGCATGTGCGACAAGGCATGGCAAAACTACCGCCCGAATTGCAAGCTGTTTTCAGAGAAGCGGGAGGACAGGTATTTGTATCCAGATCCCATAAAAAGTTTCTCGCTGGATTCCCTGATGTATACAAACACATACCAGGCAAAGAAAAATTATATTATTCAAACGGCTACCATAACCCAAACAGCAAATACGTATTAATGCCGCAAACAACAAGTTACGGTGTGGTCATTGACACTTGCATGAAAAAGCTACTGTCTGCTCTTGGAGTCAAAATAAATGAGTCTTCGATAGTCTTGCATGAATTAGGGCATATGCTGGATTCTTTGAATGATTATAATTTATCAAAATCCAGCGACTTTATTGATGCTATAAAACAAGACCTGAATTTGCATGAAGGTAGAAAACTTTCCACAAAGGATAGGGGCAAAATTAGTATGCTTTCGCCACATCAATATCTTGATTCTGATGACGATGTATCCGTAGCTAATTTAGAATACAAATGTAGGGAATTATTCGCCGAATTATTCAGTAACATCATAAACGGCACAACAACAATCTCCGATGTCTTTCCTAATTCTGCAATCTATGTGAAAAATAAAATTGATGAATGTTGCGCTCAACACAACGCGACGTTCCCCGATTTCAACCCCGACACTTATCCGAAAATGAAGATCGCCCTCGTATAAATAAAACCGAAAATATAAAGAAAAATTTGTTAATGTTGTTAATATTTGTTAATATTAATTAATAAAGCTTAATAGCGAAGAACAATAAAAACATCTCATTCACTCTTTTTTCGAGGAACAAATCATGCGGGTATTATTAGTCGAAGACGATGCATCCACCGCCAAAAGCATCGAGCTCATGTTAAAATCAGAAGGTTACATCGTTGACAGCACCGATCTAGGCGAAGACGGTCTGGAAATTGGTAAAATCTATGAATACGATATTATTATTCTGGATCTAATGTTGCCTGACATGGATGGCTATGACGTGCTGAAACAGCTACGTGCCGCCAAAGTCGAAACACCGATTTTGATTCTCTCTGGCCTGACAGAGCTTGATAACAAGCTTAAAGGCCTAGGATTCGGTGCTGATGATTACCTAACAAAACCATTTGATAAGCGCGAGCTTGTCGCCCGTATCCAAGCCATCGTACGCCGCTCACAAGGTCACGCCCAGAGCGAGATCATGACCGGCAAAGTTGCGGTAAACCTTGATACACGCACCGTGGCCGTTGATGGCAAACCATTGCATCTAACAGGCAAGGAATACGGCATTCTTGAATTGCTTAGTTTACGCAAAGGCACAACATTGACCAAAGAAATGTTCCTTAACCACCTGTATGGCGGCATGGACGAGCCAGAAGTCAAAATTATCGACGTGTTTATCTGTAAGCTCCGTAAAAAGCTTGAGATCGCATCAGGCGGCGAAAACTACATCGAAACCGTCTGGGGCCGTGGTTACGTCCTACGCGAACCCGAAGCCATCGCGAAATCTGCCACTGCGTAAGCACGCGGCAAGATATAACGAATTTAAGCGCGTGCCCTCTTATGATCGGCACGCGTTTTTTATTGCAATATGGTCACCGTCATTGCGAGGAGCAAAGCGACGAAGCAATCCAGAGTCTTAGGCTTAAGCTGGCGTTGAGTTTATTAGCGTTACTGGATTGCCGCACTCTCTACGTTCGTTCGCAATGACGGCACTAAGTGGTGTTATACACAGCCCTGCATAAATACCCCTAGGCAGCGAATCGGATATTTGGTATGATGGAGGTACAGACTTTCCAAGACACTCTATCCAGAGGATCTTTTTTGATAAGAATAAATGAAAACCCCGTGCACCCCGACCACGATTCAATAGATCGCAGCGTCTTTGCTGAGTTTTCCATTCCCGAAGTTTCCATGCCGCGCCCGCAAGCGCGGTTTTTTATTGCCTTTTTCACGCCCCTCCTCACTTTTTCTTCTGCTCCTCACACACCCTCTACACTCTAATCCTCCCCTACGCCCTCACGAAACTCCTCACTTCCACGAACCGACCAACCCTTACTTCTTTCACCTCTACACTCCCTTACTGTAACCCCTGAAAGGAACTAGCCATATGTCAAAGAAACGCGATAACAAAAAACGTTCAAACGAAAACAGTGCTCATCACAAAGGAAATGTTCACAACTTCGATGACACCCGCAACAAATGGCACCCGATGGATGAACAAATCGACAATAACCGCGATAAGAAATACGTCAAAAACATCAAGCCGCGCTCCGAAGGACAAGAAGAGTTGATGAAGGCCATTGCTGCGCACAGCTTGAGCTTTGCCATTGGCCCTGCTGGTACAGGTAAAACATACCTTGCCATTGCTGCGGCTGTTGAAGCCCTTGAAGCAGGTAAAATCGAACGCATTGTTCTGTCTCGCCCTGCGATGGAAGCAGGCGAAAGCCTTGGGTATCTGCCCGGTGCTTTGGAAGATAAAATGGCACCGTATTTACGCCCGCTATTTGATGCGCTTGGTGATCGTTTAGGCGGCAAGAAAGTGCGCCATTACATGGACGACGGCACGATTGAAATTGCCCCTGTCGGCTTTATGCGCGGACGGACACTGAATAACGCTTTCATCGTGATTGATGAGGCGCAGAACTGTACCTACAGCCAGATTAAGATGCTTGTATCACGCCTTGGTTGGCATTCGACCATGGTTGTCACGGGCGATCCCGATCAGAGTGATTTGCTCGAAGGCATGTCAGGTTTAGCCGATATCGCGAACCGCCTCAGCGTGATTGAGAATATCGGTGTCGTGAAGCTCGGCCAGACAGATATCGTAAGGCACCCGCTGGTTGCTGAAATGCTCGAAGTAATCTAATACCCCCTACGGTTTACCACCACCCACCCTTTATAGGACGTAATGACTCTTGCAAAAGATGTTGTTGCGTCCTATAGCTTATTAAATGCTATTTAATAAGCGCAAAAACATACACCATATACAAGGAAGATGATTATGACACTTGCAGAAAAATTTAAAGCAGCTGGCGAACAGGGTTACAAAAATGCTGGGCAGCGGGGCTTTTTGACTGCCGCATTTTTTGCCGGCGCTAGCTTGTATGCGCTAGGCGTTCCAACAGCAATTACAGTAGGCGTATTCGCTGCTCCTACAATTTACGCAGGGTTAGGCGCGTGTTTAAAAACAATTGGTTCTGGATTAGAACGTCTACAACCTAAAATAAAATAATTGGAACACATCATGACTCGTAACCTTATTCTGACGATTTTTGTTTTTTCTCTTGGCATCGCGTTTTCGATTTTCACCTATATGGGTGTGACGAAAGTACAAACAATGATGACACGAATTGAACCTGCTGCGGGTGAAGCTGCTATTTCTACAACGCAAGAACCTCAATCAGAATTTGTTATCGGCGGCGCATTTGAAATGACGGATGAAAACGGGAACATTGTCACCGATCAAAACTTTTCCGATCATTACAAACTCGTGTTTTTTGGTTTCACAAAATGCCCTGATGTTTGCCCTGCAGGCATGCAAAAAATGACCAAGACAATGGAAAAACTTGGCGATGATGCGGCCGTGATTACACCTGTCTTCGTATCCATCGACCCGCGCCGCGATACACCAGACGTGATGAAAGAATACACCGATATGTATGATCCGCGCATTGTCGGTTTAACAGGCGATGAGAAACAAGTTCAAGCCATGGAAGAAAAATTCAAAGTTTACGCCTCTAAAATCGCGAGTGATAAAGGTGAGGAATTCGCAATGTTCGCGCATTCTGCCTATATCTACCTCACGGATAAGAACAATCACATGCTAACCGTATTCGGCCATGATGATCTTCCCGAAGATATGGCGGCAGAAATTAAAGCTGAGATCAAAAAAGATCAAAACGCGCTTTAAACAACCCTGCCAAATTACATAATCCATTCAATTGCTTGTATAATTTTGCAACGCAATATAATCCCGTATAGCCACTACGGGATTCGAGGTGTATTCTTGAGCTCTAATAAAAAATAGAAAACAGGAGGATGATACTATGATCAAACGCGTAAAATTTTCTAAATTCAGCAAATCGTTACTGGCAACGACTGTTCTTGTCGCATCGCTTGGCCTTTCACACTCTGCAAATGCGGGCGGTTTTTATATTCAAGAACAATCTGCTTCAGGTCTCGGCAGTGCTTTTGCTGGTGTTTCCGCGACACCACGCGACGCCAGCACGTTATTCTATAACGTTGCAGGCATGACGCATCTTGACGGCACACATATCAACCTCGGCGCCCACGCCATTATCGCAGATGCCGAAATGACAGACACAGGTTCAACCTTGTTTGGTGCTGCTATTGGCGGCAATGACGGTGGTAACCCGTTTGACCCTGCTTTTGTGCCTAACCTTTACATCACACACCAAGTCACCAATGATTTCTGGCTTGGCTTAGGTGTCTCCGCACCATTTGGGCTAGAGCTTGAATTTGATCAAAACTTCTTCGGTCGTTATGATTCGATTCACAACGCCCTAACAACCGTCAACATCCAACCGAGTATGGCTTACCGCTTGAATGACTGGTTGTCTATCGGCGCGGGCATTGACTACCAATATATCGATGCAACACTGACGAACTCCGCCAATGACGGCACAGAAGGCCTCAGCACATTAGAGGGCGAAGACGAAAGCTTTAGCTGGAATGCAGGTATCCTAATCGAGCCGTGGGAGCATACACGTTTCGGTGTGAATTATCGTGCGTCAGTCAGCCATAATCTTGAAGGCCGCGTCATTGTTGAAGGCACCGCGGCAAGCGACACCAATATCGCCGCAACAGCCCGACTCGTCACGCCCGATATCGCCAACTTTGCCGTTAGTCACGACCTTAATGACCAATGGACATTGCTGGGTCAGGCAAACTGGTATGGTTGGAATAACTTCAACGACATCACCGTACGCAACGCCGCAGGTGGCATCCTCAGCACGACAGAACAAAACTACCAAACTGTATGGGGTTATGCCGTTGGTGCCGAATATAAATGGGATGACCAATGGACATTCCGCGCGGGTTACCAATTTGACAACACCCCCACAGTCGACGAATACCGCACAACACGTATTCCCGATGGTGACCGTCAATGGTTTACCGCTGGCACGACATACAAGATGGATAACGGATTTTCGTTTGATCTTGGCCTTGCCTATATCGATGTTGACCAAGAAACCGTCAATGTCAGCCGTAACGGCGCGACAAACACAAATATCAATGCCACCTCCGAAGGCAGCGTTGCTATTGTCTCACTTGGTTTGAACTATAAGTTCTAAGGGCACGCCACATTATAAATAACAAAAAGCGTCGCATAACAGGGCGCTTTTTTAATGGTCGAATGTTAGAGCAAGAGCATTTAATCTTCCAATATCGCGTTCAGCTTCAACGCTAGTCCCATATTGCCTTTGACCTTCAACTTACCCATCATGAACGCAATGTTCGGGTCTTGCGTGCCCTGCAAAATTTTCTGGAACGTATCCAATGAACAGCTCAGCGTACAATCAGCTTCATCATCCGCATCACTAATCGCCGGCGGATTTTGTGTGCCGTCAATGAACAAAATTCCGTCATCGCCGAAATCAAACTTTACCTTCGCCTTGATATCGGGCGCATAGGCGAATTTTTGTTTTATTTCCGTTTTTATTGCTTCGAGTGACATCTGTTTTTATTCCTTTACGCGTGAATTAGTCTCAACCTAAAATGCGGCCTCTTTCATATCCATGATGCTATCTGCACCAGACATCAATGCTTTGAAACGGGCATCCGCCTCCGGTAACATTTTTTGGAAGAAAAAGCGCGCCGTTTGTACTTTGCTCTCATAGAACTCAGTTTTATCGCCCGCGCCGCTCTCAAGTTTTTTCTGCGCTTTTTGCACCATCTGTATCCACATATAGCCCATCGCGACAAGCGCAAACATACGCAAATAATCCGTGGACGCAGCCCCTGCCTCGTTCGGGTTTTTCAATCCTTTTTGCGCAACAGTGGCTGTTGCTTGTTGCAATTTCGCAAACGCTTTGGCCAGCGGGAAGATAAATTCCTGCAATCCTTCATCTGCCTGATGTTCTTTGATATACGCATCCACAGGATGGAAGAACGCGCGCAGCAATTTACCCATGTCTTTGGGCATTTTACGTCCCACAAGATCAAGTGCCTGAATACCGTTCGTGCCTTCGTAAATTTGTGCAATCCGCGCGTCACGCACAAACTGTTCCACGCCGTATTCCTGAATATAGCCATGACCACCATGAATTTGCACCGCTAGATTGGCAATCTCAAAGCCCATATCCGTGAAATAGGCCTTAATGATCGGGGTCATCAACGCCACCAAATCATCCGCTTTTTGACGCTCATTCGCATCAGGGTGTTTTTGCGAGATATCGAGATTCATTCCCACCCAATAAACAAGCGTCCGCGCCCCTTCGGTAAAGGCTTTCCCTGTCAGAAGCATTCGCCGCACATCAGGATGCACAATAATCGGATCTGCTGCTTTTTCTGGTGCTTTCGTGCCATCAAGCGCGCGCATCTGTAATCTGTCTTTCGCGTAAGCTAGCCCGTTTTGATACGCAACTTCGGCGATACCAAAACCCTGCATCCCCACGCCCAAACGTGCAGCATTCATCATCGTAAACATCGCCTTTAGCCCCTTATGCGGCGCACCAACAAGCCAGCCTTGCGCCTCATCAAAGTTCATCACACATGTTGAGTTACCGTGAATACCCATTTTATGTTCGATCGAACCACAAACAGCACCATTTCGTGCGCCACTTTTATATTCGCCGCCCTCGTTCTTCGGCAAGAATTTTGGCACCACAAACAACGATATCCCCTGCACACCATCAGGCGCATCAGGCAATTTTGCCAAAACCAAATGCACAATATTATCTGTTAGATCATGCTCACCTGCGGAAATGAAAATCTTCGTGCCACTGATTTTAAATGACCCGTCACCATTCGGCTCCGCCTTTGTTTTAATCAAGCCCAAATCCGTACCACAATGCGATTCAGTCAGGCACATCGTCCCCGACCATTCACCTGTAATTAATTTTGGTAGATATGTTTGCTTTTGCTCATCCGTGCCAAACACATGCAACGCCTCATACGCTCCTTGCGACAATCCTGGATACATACCAAACGACATATTCGCAGCACAGATCATTTCCTGCATCACGCTATTCACCACAAACGGCATTCCCATCCCGCCATATTCAGGATCAGCAGACAGTCCACACCAACCACCTTCGGAAAACGTGTCATACGCTTCCTTAAATCCCTTAGGCGTGCGCACCACACCATTTTCAAGCACACAGCCCTCTTGGTCTCCTGATTGGTTCAACGGAAATAAAACATCTTCGCAAATCTTTGCGCCCTCTTCTAAAATTTGCCCTACAAGATCACTGCTCGCCTCTTCATAACCTGGTAAGTCCGCGAGTTGCCCCGCGTTTAAAACCTCATCCAGAACAAAGCGGATATTTTCCATTGGTGCTTTATAGATTGGCATATTTTGTTATTCCTACTTTTCTTCTTCGATCATAATTTTAAGGTTATCGGCGACTTTGCCGCTATCCAGACTTTCAATTTCTGCTTTTAAACGGCTAAATTCGGAGTTTTCTTTCTTTGCCATCATCTCCGCGATTTTATCAAGCGTTTCATCCCCGATTTGCTCGCGCGCCGCAGCAGCATTTTCTTTGGCTTGCGCAATTAACTCTTCGCGCGTTAGCTTCTTTGGATCTTTTTTCTTGAATAATCCGAACATCGTTTTTCCCTAGTTTCTAAGCGGCTTGCCCGTGGAGAGCATATGCGTGATACGATCCATCGTGCCTTCATTACGAACCAATTTCATAAATTCATACACTTCCAGATCCAGCAAATCTTGCTCGCTCACAGGGTTCATCCAATCGGCTTTCTTACCACCCGAAAGGACTGCGGCCAAACGCGCGGACACTTCCACATCATACGGCGTTGCCTTACCTGATTTCCGCATATCCGCAACCGCCATATCGAGCGCATATTTACCGCTCGGCCCTGGCAGGCGAATTTCCATCATAGGCTCAGGCGTTACGTATCCCTTCGCAAGCTCCAATGCTTTTTTCTTCGCGTCAAACAGTAAACGATCACGGTTCATTGTAATGCCGTCCGTGTCTTTCAGATAAAGCGCTTCTTTGGCTTCTTGTGCGGATTTGGCAACTTTTGCCAAACCAATGGTTTCAAAGGCCTTACGCATCGCGCCCATCGGTGTATTTTTCGGTGAGAACCAGAGTTTTTTACCACCTGTGCGCTTATCATATTCTGCGCGTTCTTGCGCCATAAAGCGCAATATCATTTCCTTACAACCACCCCAACCTGGGATAAGCCCAACACCAACCTCAACAAGGCCTGTGTACGTTTCAGCATGTGCCTGCACATGATCAGAGTGCAGCAAAATTTCACACCCCCCGCCTAAGGCCAAGCCGCTCGGCGCGGACACCACAGGGAACGGTGCATATTTAAGTGCCATATAAGCTTGTTGCCCGCCTGAGATCAGCGATTCAATTTGCGGCCACAGCGCGATATTCATCGCAAACATCGCCAACCCCAAATTCGCACCCGCTGAAAACGCAGAGCCTTCATTGTAAATCACGAGCGTTTTATAATCGCCAGACCCATCACCGATCAATTTAATCACCTTGTGATACGCCTCAAACACGGTTTCATCCATCGTGTTCATCTTGCCCGTAAATTCAAAGCACAGCGCGCCATCGCCAATATCCCAAACTTGCGCGCTCGCCGTTTTAAGAATAGGTTTTTCCTGCACAAGCTTAATATCGCTCAGCAGCAACACACCATCGCGGCGTTTCAGCTCATGATATTTCCCGTCCGTGCCAAAGAAATATTGTTTGCCGTTTTCAACTTTGTAAAAGCTTTGGTCGCCGAGTTTTTTCAACAGCGCAGGCACCGCAATGCGATGCGCAGCAATTTTCTCCGCAAACCAAGCTGCGCCCAGCGCATCAATCATTTCAAACGGGCCCGATTTCCAGTTATAGCCAAGCTTCATCGCTTCATCCACCGCCGCGATATCATCGGCAACTTCTGGTACGAGTGAAGCCGCATACGCCAACGTTTTGGACAACACCGCCCATGCATAACGACCACCTTCGTCATCAGCTTCCACAACACCGCGCAATCCACTGCGCCCTGCATTCACAGAACCCAGCGCCGCCGCTACTTTTTTGTCGGAGGCTACATATTGGCCTTCATCGAATTTATCGGGATTAATCGCCAGTGCTTGCTTGACCTTTTTACCCGCAGCATCGGGATCAAGGCGGTAAAACCCACCCTTGCCTTTGCGACCTGTATAGCCCGCCTCAATCATGCCGTGGATGAATTTATAATCGACAAATTCCTTACGGTACTCATCATCCTTGCCCAGCGTCGATAGTAGAGAATCCGCAAGCTTTGGCATTAAATCAACACCCACCAAATCAATCAACGCAAACACACCTGTTTTAGGAATACCGACAGGACGCGACATCACAGCATCCGCAACTTCAATACTAATCCCCTGCTTGACCGCCTCATTCACCCCCGCCGTCAACCAAAAAACGCCCAAACGGTTCGCGATGAAACCAGGCGTATCATTACAATTCACAACGCCTTTACCCAAATTCACATCGCAGAAATTTTCAATTTCAGCCGCTTTTTTCGCATCAGTTTTGACGCCTGTCACAACCTCAAGCAAGCGCATATAGCGCGGCGGATTGAAAAAATGCGTAATCATAAAGTGTTTGGCAAAGTCATCGCCCTGCCCTTCCACCAAATTTTCTAGCGGAATAGAAGATGTATTGGACGATACAACCGCGCCTTTTTTCAAGAACGGTTTGATTTTATCATAAGTAATATGTTTGATTTTCAAATCTTCTAAAACCACCTCGATCACCCAATCGCAATCTTTGAGCAATTCCAGATCATCGTCCAGATTACCTGTGGTGATAAGCTTAGCGTTACGCTTGCTCATAAACGGCGCAGGATCGGTTTTCAACATCTTCGCCACGGCATTTGCCGCCAAGTCAGAGCCATCCTTTGGCTTTATATCCAGCAAAACCACAGGAACACCCGCGTTTGCAACTTGGGCGGCAATACCGCTACCCATGACACCCGAACCAATAATCGCTACTTTCTCTATGGCCATAACCATCCTCACAAATCAAAAATTTACTGCAATAGAATAGCAGCTATCTACGGGAATAAAAATAGAGCATATCGGGATATATCAAGCGGATTTAAGGGGGGAGACTAATACGCGGCCTTCGCGCTTTTTTCATCGACACCATCAATGGTTTCCAGTGCCATTTGCTGAATTTCATCAAACTCTTTGCGCCCGTCACGAAATTCCTGCACGGCTTTGCCCGCATCACGGCGAATATTAGGGATTTCTTGGAAATGACTGCCGAGCAAGTATTTAGCCTTGTTCACCACAGCATCTTCATAGGCGCGAATCTCCTCAAGCGTTGACAATGGCCGCGCCAAACCTGCCAAAAGCTGTCGATACATCGTCATAAGCGATTCAAGCGAACCAATCACCAGCATTTTTTCTTTCAAACGCGCCAGAGAATCCAGCTTAGACTGCATATAAGGCAAATGGTATTTCGCCAAAAACCCCTTAATCTGCCGCAATTCCACAATTTTCCCGTTATAAGCCAAATCCGTTTCGATCGGTTTCAGATATAGCCGCTCATCCGCACCCGCAAGTACATCTCTCTGCTCTGTAAAAACCGCCTGCAATGCTAAAACAGATTTCTCGATTTGATCGATATGCCCTTGATGGGTTTTTTGATCCATGCCGAAACGTTTCTTCGCATCTTTGATCGTGCGTAATGTTTTACGAATCTTCATATCATCCGATGTACGAAACGCAGACACAAGGCTGCGCGTCAATTGTGCGGCTTTTTCCGCGCCAAACAACGTAATCAGTGCGCTTTTAAACTTATCAAACTCTGGCTCTATGGCTTCAAGGATTTTCCGCGCCTGACCTAGATTTTCCATCTCGGCTAAAATATCGCGCTTGCGCTTGCGGTATTTGGAAATGGCATTGCCCACGTCCGAGCTCCATTTCATATTGGTGATGTCCGCGCCCATCTTGATTTCTTCTTTTCGAATTTCTTCACGCAGCAATATGATAAAGCGGTTGATATGCATATAAGCCAGCGCAAATTCAACAATATTGGCCTGTAGCCCTGCGAGCATATCACGGGCATCCTTCTTCATCGCTACGGCATCAGGGTGATTGGCTTGCTGCGCGTTATTTTGCAACTCGCGCTTTGTCCAATCCAATGAAAAATCGAAAAAATCTTTGTGAAAGCCGCGCAAGTAATCGCTCTCCTGCGCGACTTCATTTTCGTCATACGCCGCCGCCACCGCTTGAATGCGGTCTTTGACGTGCTCCATGAATTTTATCTCTACAGGCTCGATATCGGCATTCACCGGACATTCAAGCGTGCGCAGAAAGTTCTCAACGCTCATTAGTTTACTGTTCCCTCTAGACCCTTCTCCTATTTTACACAGAAGAAGGTTAACAAAAATTGCAGAAATGTAAGATTTCTTAGGTATTCAAAAAAGTCTCAAACCTACACTTTTTCGAGGATAATCGCTGTGCCTTGACCGCCGCCGATACACATCGTGGCAAGACCTAATTTTTTACCCTCGCGCTGCATCAATGAGGCCAGCTTGCCCGTTATCCGTGCGCCTGATGCGCCCAACGGATGCCCCAGTGCAATTGCACCACCATCAAGGTTTAGCTTGCTCTGATCAATGCCTAGCTCTTCAATAACAGACAGAGATTGCGCGGAAAACGCTTCGTTCAGCTCCACAATATCAATATCGGACATTTTAAGACCCGCACGTGCCAAAGCTTTTTGCGTCGCAGGAACAGGGCCAATACCCATGATATCCGCCTGACAACCAGACACGCCAATAGATTTAATTCGCGCCAAAATCGGTAATTTATGCTTTTTCGCGTATTCCTCGGACGCCACCAAAACAGCCGATGCACCATCTGTAAGCGGTGATGCTGTGCCCGCGGTGACGCTGCCCTTTTCATCAAACGCAGGGTTCAAACCACCCAGAGCCTCAATCGTGGTTTCGCCGCGAATACAACCATCTTGCTTTACATCACCAATCGCCACGATTTCATCATCAAATTTACCTGCATCCCGCGCTTTGGCTGCTTTTTGTTGTGAGTTCAGCGCGAATTTATCCTGTGTTGCGCGGTCAATTTTGTATTTATTCGCCAGATTTTCTGCTGTTTCGCCCATACCGATATAAGCCGCAGGGCAAACTTTCGGCATATTCGGATTTGGCATCGGGTTGAACCCGCCCATCGGAATGCGCGACATGCTTTCAACGCCTGCGCAAATAAACACATCACCCGCGCCCATCGCAATGTAACTAGCCGCCATATGGATCGATGTCATAGATGAACCGCAAAAACGGTTAACGGTCACCCCTGCGATGCTATCAGGCAATCCTGCGAGCTGCACCACGATTCGGGCAAGGTTAAAGCCTTGCTCAGCCTCAGGAAACGCACAACCCATAATCAAATCTTCGATATCGTCTGCTTTAACGCCTGTGCTTTTCACCAACGCATTCACAACGGTGGCTGCCATATCATCAGGCCGCACCCGCGCCAATTCACCCTTATTCGCAAAATGAAATGGTGAGCGTTTATATCCACAAATGACTGCTGTATTACCCATGATAATCTCCAAAAGAATTTAAACTCGCGAACAGCTTATAATGAAATAGTTCACGAATCTACGACTTCCATGTAATTTCTTTTTGACATGGGGCTCGAAATAGGGCATTTCCTGTTCTAGAAGTTATTTCACCTATCAAAAATACGGAGGTATTAACTGTGGCATCAGCAACAGAAACCAGAGGCCTTAAGCGCGTATGTGTCGAATGTGGCACGCGTTTTTACGATTTTAACAAACGTCCGATCGCTTGCCCAAGCTGCGCGGTTGAATACACAGGCGATTTCAAAGTGAAATCACGCCGTGGTCGCAGCACAGCCGCGAACGATGACGCTGGCCAAGTTAGAAAAGCAAAAGCAAAAGAAGTCGCCGTTGAAGAAGACGATGAAGACGAGATCGAGGAAGAAGAAGATATCATCAGCCTTGACGACGTCGAAGAAGATGACGACGACGAAGATGAAGATGACAGCAAACTCGATGATGACGACGATCTTGACCTAGGTGATGATCTTCCTGATGTTGACGATGACGACGACGATGATGATCTTCCTGATCTCGATGATGACGATGAAGATGACCTCGATGACCTGACCAAAGGTGCCATCGACGAAGACGACAAATAAGCCATTATTGCTTTGTCAGATACGCCATCATACTCACAACAAGGTGAGATTATTCAGCGCTATCAAGTAACAATTATGTTGCCTGCCTCGGTCACGCCGGAGCAGGCACTTTCGTATGCAGAACATTTTGGCTCACTCGAAGACACCGAAACAACCGCCATAATGCGCGAACACCATGACGAGCTAGACGCGTGGAAGCTCGAGTGGTTTTGCGTCGAACAGCCCGATGAAAACGATATCAAAGGCCGCATTGCCCTGCTCTCGGAAACCTTACACGATATCAACATTACAAACTGGAGCAGCACCACCATCGCCGATGAAAACTGGCTGGAGGTTTGCTACAAAGCGTTCGCGCCTTTTACTATTGGATCATTCTATATTTACAGCAGCCACCATCATGGCACCGTCCCAAGCGGTAAACACGGGCTACAAATTGATGCCGCGACCGCTTTTGGCTCTGGTGAACATGGCACCACCGAAGGCTGCCTCACCGCACTCGAAGAACTCAAATCCCAAAGCTTCACCCCAAGCCATATCTTAGACATGGGTACAGGTTCGGGGATTCTGGCGATTGCCGCCTATAAACTTTGGAACGTCCCCACCCTAGCCCCTGACATTGACGACGAAGCCGTCACCGTGGCGCACCGTCATGTGCTTTTGAACTCCATCCCTGAACATGCCGTGGAATGTGTGCAAAGCGAGAGCTTCATGGATGAAAACATTCAAAATCATGCGCCATATCCGCTGATTATTGCCAATATACTGGCGGTCACGCTCAAAGAAATGGTGCGCGAACTTACAAATACCCTCGCCTCAAACGGTGTTGTGATTTTATCAGGTATTCTTGATACACAAGCTGATGCTGTTATTGCCATTTACGAGAAGCACGGCCTCAGCCTTGAACGCAAATACCCCGTTGATGAATGGGTGACATTGCGGATGCGTAAAACTGCATAAACGCCGCACAAACACCAATATTTTTACCGCAGCCCCAAAAATGCCATAAAGAAACCCTATACAAATCAACAGAATGATCTATCTATTATAATTACGTTGATCTGAAACCATTTAAATGAAAGAAAATGATCATGAATAAATATTACCGTTTTGCCTTGGTGGCATGCACAGCCTTAAGCCTTTCAGCTCCTGCATTGGCCGATGGCCCTGGAAAAATCGATGGCGCAGCACTTGAAAAACAAGCCGAGCAATTGCTTGAATCAGAGCCAAACGCACAAGAAGTCACAGTCCGCGTTGAAGTCGCCCCCGAAGTACCAATGGGTGATAAATTTGTTAATTTCGATGAATTTGACACGAATAAAGACGGCATTTTGACACAAAGTGAAGTTGGAAAAAGACTTTTCAAAATGTTTGACCGCGATGGCAACGAAGTAATTGATAACATCGAAATGAAAAAACCAAAACTCGTTGTATTTGCCCCAATCGACAAAAAAACAACTGAGATCATTAATTATCAATCTGCTGATATGCCTACTAAACAAACCGTCACGCATGAAGAATTCATGCAGCAATCACGGCTCGCGCATTTTGACAAAAACAAAGATGGCCTCTCACCACTTGATTTTCTGGATATGACATTCTACCGCGTCAATGTCCACAAAGATGGCGTGATTGACCTGTATGAGTGGGAACGCGCTTATGCCGAATCCGTTCGTCCACGCCACGAAGAGCCGTTTAACTACAACAACTAATCCATAAAATTGCCAGAAATCAACAAAACGCCGGAGGGGGAAACCTTTCCGGCGTTTTTCTTTAAGATTTTTAGGGTATAGTGGAAGATAGATAAATAAAAACGGGTAACTTATGGATCCACTCGAAACCACACGCTATTTGGCTATCTACATAGTTTTCATCATTTTGACTCTTAGCAATACTTATGCCGCGTGTAAATCAGCGCGCGCTTGGTTTAGTGCAAAAAAAGTTGCAGCCAAAATCATCGGCTATCGATTTTCTAAAATTTCACCATTTATGACCAGCATTTCTGAAACCTCGGGATTTTGGCCTATCGCAGAATACGAAGAAAACGGACAAATCCATCGTGTGACACTGAAAGGCATGGATCGATTAAAACCCGAAAATACTCTAGTTCACATTCGCACCAAAGACGAGCAACTCATAAAAATGCTATGGGCTATTGAAACGTCCGCGGCAGCATGGGGTTACGTGGTTTTATACATCATCTTCGCAATCGAAATCACAGAACTGCGCTGGCTACTTTATTCCGCCATATTCGCATGGATAATACCCATATTATTTCTAATCGGCGTGGCAGGCTATATTCTCCATTTTTTCAATGAAACGAGAAGCTTTTATGATCAAAAAACCATGTGGAAAAATTTTATCAGCTTCTTCAAATACAAAAAAATGAAGCGCGAAGACCCGCCATACAAAATAGACGAGGAAAAAGAAAGAGAACTTGAGAACGCCGACCTTGTGACCTATGAGGATGTGACGGCTTACTCTTACCGCAAATCAAGAACCCTCAAGCCTTACCTTTATATTGCGATACAGGTCATGATTGGCGTTTTCCTAGTCTATGCTCTCACATCGGTGTTTTCTTAAGCAACGGTCTATACTCCGACGGATACACAGGGCGGCCAAAGCGCATCATTGCTGCGCGGGGGGCGTGGTTTCCGGCTTGGATGAAGGCCATTTTATTTTTGCTCTCATCTTGGCCACTCGCCATGTAATCCTTGTTCACCGCATCCCATTGCGCGATTAAAATCGGCTCATCCATCGGATTGCTGCGGAATTTTTTGGCGGTCAGGTTTTCTTGTAAATGACGTTCGATCTGATCGCCACCTAAAAACCCAGCCTGCTTGATAATTTTTTCAGGAATATCACCCGATTTAATCATATCGATCAACTTGCCGAGCGGTATGCCTTGTTTATGGCCTGTGGATTTATCCACGCCCCAAACATCGGTCAACTTTGTTTCGGTGATATGGCCTGTCGGCGCACCTTTTTCACCCGTGATTTGTGAGAACATCTTGCCCTCCACTTCACGGAAGCGGATATCACCGGGCAAAATCACCTGCGGGCAATAGGCCTCAGGAATAAAGGCGGCGCGTAACGGCTTGCCGTATGGCATCCGCGCAAAATCAGGTGCGAACGTGCCGTAATATTGGTTAAACGGCATATCAAATGTTTGCAAACCCCAGTCAATATCGCGTGTCGCGGCCAACGGATAAAGGTTTTCAATGCCCAAATAAAACAGCTTATCTTTACTCGCAAGCGGCGCCCCTGCGGCATCATAATCATTGCGTGCTTTTTTCATGATGGTCGAAAGCGCAGCATCTTCGGGGTTTTTCAACGCTTCAACGCTCGCCTTGCCTGTTGCAAAAATCTGCCCGTGCGGGGTGCGCAGCAAAACAGGTTTGCCTTTGCTGATCTGCGTGCGGGTTTTCGCGTCCAAATCACGCACAACCAAACCACGCAGCGGCAAGCGCACATCGTCTTGTTCAATCGGGTGGTGAATAACCTCAAGCGGTAGATCAAGCACGATAAAGTTCGGGTCTTCCGTCAGCGGCACATTCGGATCACGGCGCACTTCATGGTCAATATGGTCAAGCGGCACATCGGTTTGCGGTTCAAACCCTGTGATCAAATGCGGGAATTGTAATTTCCGCGCAGTAACTTGTGCTTCTTTCTTTGCCACCCATTTATGAACCAGATCAAGAACCCGTTGGCCTTCTTCGTTCTCTTCTGCTTGTTTTTGCAGTTTTTTGTCATGGTTCAGATCATACGCCATAGTTTCAAGCGTGGTCATGCGGCTTTCGGTCACAGGCTCGTTCGGGAAGCCTTTCATACGGTATAGGAAGTCACGCACATAAAGTTCGCGGAACGTATCAGGCAACGCGGATTCCTTGCCCATATCCACAAAGCGGTGCGCCACGCGCAAAGCGCTCGGCTCAGAGCTCATACGGTGAAAACGATATTGCCATGCGCCGCTATCAAGCTTTTCGCGCACATCACCAAAATCAAGGCGATATACATGGTCAAACTCAATCGTGCCGCCCGTTTTGGCCTCAATAATTTGCGGTAGATTACCGTCCTGCCCGTTATTAGCATCGGCTGTTAGCAGCAAGTGTTTGCCGCGCTTACCTGTCGGTTTTGCATCAAACTCACGTGTAATAAAGCCATCCGCCACCGTTGATTGCGGCTTACGGATTTCGGCATCCATATCCGCCATATAACGCTTACAAAGGTCTTGGCGGAATTCGAACGCTTCGCGCACTGTTGCGAAATTAAACTTACCTTTTTCAAGATATGGCGCGCCCGTATGTGGATTAACCATACCATCTAGAATCTCCTTATAATCCCAGCCCTTTTTCTTGAACTTGGTATTATATAAACGTTGGCATAGTTCGGTGTAACCATACAGCGCACGTGACGCTTGACGCGCCGTGTCAGTCGGTAATCCACGCGCATCTTTTTGTTTATGCACGTCATCGTCAATGTCAAAAAAACTAAAATTATCGATGGGATTAGCTTGTGCCATCATCTGCATCAATGCTTCATCTTTATCGCGTAAATCCTTGGTCAGGACATCATTCAAGTCTTTATGAATTTTCTGCACAATATCAGGTAAGCTGCGCGGGCCTTTTTCCGTGACCTCGTTCAATATCTCGTTTGGCACAATAAATGGTACTTCCGCAGCATAAAGCTGGTTCAACTCATCCTCAATCAACTTCACATCCTGACGGCCTGTGCCGTATTTGAATTTCATCGTTTTGCGCGAGATGGCGGCCAAAATATTGCGGCCCATTTGTTCATGTTCGGTGATATAATTGTAGTCATTGCCAACACCAACATCCTGACCACTGCGCAGCGCTTGCCCGCGCGGGCTTTTGGTCAAAACATCATCCATGTGCGTCGCACCGGGGAAATAATTCTCGGTTTCAATGCGGATCGGGCCTTCGCGATCATCCAAAACCACTTCCAACTCATCAACTGATAATTCATGCAGGTGCTTATTATCAAATTGCGCGAATTTATGGTCGTGTAAATTGCCATCGCATTTCAAAAAGATCAGCTTTTTCATCTTGCCGGCGGTATCATCATTGCCCAAGAAGTAATAAAGCCCGTCAAACGGCTTACCGCCTTTGTGACGTTCCGCAAGCGAGAATAAATTCCAGCTAGAGCCTTTAACATCCTTACGCTCTAAAAAATCATAAACGCGGCGATTATGGCGCTGCTTGTGGTAATTCGATGCCACCCACGGTGCGCGATCCCATATAATATTAGCAAGCGCACCCGTACCCACAGCATCCAAAACAGCACCATGGTCAAAAATGTCATCATGCTTGCTGCCGTCATCAGGCATAAATGTACCTGGTTTTACAAAGCGCAGCGGATTGGCTTGTCCTGCGTGGAAATCAATATATTGCGAGAGCGTGAGCTTATGATTGATGCGGCCTGTGATCGGGTCAACATAACGCGGAAAATCAAATCCATTTTCCCCTTTCGGGCCATGAAGTGCTGCCATCTGCGCCATATCCATCACGTCTGTGACAGTGTTTTTTGGGCGTTGGAAGTTCACGCCTGTCGCGCGGCTGTTCATAAAGCCTGTGTTCATTGACGGCATGCCCGCACGATAGAAATTGCTGCGCATACGCGGCCAGTCATAAGGCGCGTTGAAAAAGCTATACTGACACGCTGCAGGGCTGTATTTCCAGATGCTCTGCGTGTTCTCATCGTAGTAAAAATTCTTGCCGCGTGCCTCGTAAAACGGGCTGTCAGGGTCTTCTGAAATTCTTCGTGCCACGATTTGGCGGTCAGGGTGATAGCGCACATCCTCAACCATTTCGCCTGTTTCTTCGTCCCGCAACTTAATCGGAATAACGAGTTCTGATGATGGCTTGAAAATCCCTAAGCCGTCTTTTTCCGCATCATCTGCGCCAACTTTGAATTGCGGATTGTAATCTTTGAAATTAACAGCAACGCGCTTATCACCAAAACCGTTATACGCAAACGAAGATTGGTCGAGATAATCAAGCGTATAAGCCATGGCATTAAAATACGCGACGCGTTCATGATCATCGAATAATTCAGGCTGCGTCACCAAACGTTGGATTAGAGGGCTTCCAGGCTCAAACGCTAGCCATTCTGGGGCACGCGGGAAAATCTGGAAAGAATCGAGATAGTTACCTGCAAAATCAAAACGTGCTGTTCCCACCTCGGAGAAAAACTCGTAATTCGGTGTTTTGTAACCGTTACCGCTGCGGCCTGCGCCACTGCCTTCGGTATCGATGGTGACATTCATAAGCTGGCCGTCTTTGATCAGATCCCAAACATATTGTTTGATCCCGACGCGGCGCTCATTTGGATTATAAATATGACCGAACATTCTTATGATACTCCCGGTTTTTTATAGGCGGCGCGGTGACGGGACAACCCGAACGCGCTGCGCCCTATGGCGCTTGTTTTTGTGCTGCGCATTTCTGCGGCACTTGGCCCCATTTTGCTGCCGCGCACGCTGTTTTCATCACCGGCGCGGGTGAAATCATTGGATAGGCCGCTGGCAATTGCTTTCTCATACGCACCATCACGGTCTGTGCGAATATCCAAACCATCGGTGCGTTTATTGCCATCAAGTCGCACTAATTTATAAAGCACAGATTTCAACACACCACCCCATTGCTGGCCAAATTTACGATCAAGCGTAAAGCCCCAGCGGCGCTGCGTTAAAAAGTCACGTTGGCGTAAAACAGTTTGTCCTGTTTCCGCATCAATTTCAGGCACACACGCCACATAATTTTGCGGCTTGGCAATCGATGTGTTTTTACCGAGCTTCTGCGCCATTTCGCGAAAATCATTAAACGCGCGCCAGCTCGGAAAGTGCATCGCTTCCATACATTTGGTCGGCAACAACTTCATAAAGTTAAGCGTATCCTGCCACAAACCGTGACCACTCACATGCATCAATGCGCCGCCGACAATAATCTGGTTTGCGGTTGATTGCTGCACGTTCCAGCCTTCGGCTTTGAACATGTCTTCAAGCTCACGACGGCGGCCTTTGGGGTTATAAACCTTAAACCCGTCACGAATAGACAAAATCACAGTGTCATTGCGGCGTTCAACAATCTGGCGGATAACCGCGTCCTGCGTCATACCTGATTCTTCACCCATTGATGGTGGCTGCGTGATAAATAAAACCCGCGGTACATCTTTGCCATCAAGGTAATAACCATTCACCTCGTCATGCTTGTCATCCATCGGTGAGGCCGCCCGCGCATAACGGGACAAAATCGCCATATGTTCTTCCACCGAACCCGTTGCACCTGTACCAACAATACCAAGCTGACTTGGCGTATCGCGGAATTCTTTCACATACGCTGCTGTATGGCTACCATGGAGCGCCGCAAATTCTTGTCCGCGCTCAATCGCCTCATACATGTTTTTATCATTGATATTGTTTTTGCTCTCAAACCGCACCACGCCATGCTTGATATAGCTACGCAGCATCCAATATTCGGTCGCACTGTTCGGATTTTTACCATCATCCGTTAAAGACCAGCCCAGATCCATCTTGTATTCTTTCAGCGCATTATAAACGCATTTTGGCATTTTGCGCTGTGTGTCGCCATCTGGCAGGCCGATTTCAGCTGCAATTGCATCAAAAACACCGTCATTCCCATCAAAAAACGCGCGATATAGCATTTCAGATTTTGCTGCACCATTTTTAATATCTTGCTGCGCTTCATCTAAAATATGTTTTAAAACCTGATACGGAATGTCTTTTTCCAAAATTTCTTCAGCGGTTTTGGTGACACGTGCTTTTGAGGCACGATATGCAGCCGCGCGCTCATGAAATTCAGTAAACTCCATAAGCACACTCATCGCTTTATCATAAAAGCTTTGCGGATGCTGCTCCGCACTCAAGCTCAAATCACGCAAATCCAAAAGCGGATCAACGCTGTGCTTGTTCAATGAAATATCACGGATTTTTGAGTTCGCGCCGAGTGATGTCGAATGGCGCAGTGTTTCTTCCTCACCCCAGACTTCATAAACGGTTTGGCGTTCTTTGTGGTTCGTGCTGAACGAGAACCACAGCACCGCATCATCTTTAAAGATGTTCATCATTTTGCGGAAATTGTTGCGGAAATTATCAACCTGATCCGCAGCACTGCCCGATGTTGAGATATTCGTACATTCCACGTAAGCGATGTATTTCTCGTTCACGCTTTTGATATTCTCGCGCAATTTCGCAAGCGTCACATTCGGCAAACGCGCCAACGCCAATTGTCCGTGCTTGAAAAACTTACGGCCATGGTCGCTAATTCCAAAATTATCGCTCGGGACACAAACTGTATCTTTATAATGATCATCGCCGTAGCAAACCGTGCACATATGGCTATCTGTGAGGGCGGAGTGATCAACCGCATTCTCACACGCCTGCACATGGCCACGCACAATGCCGTCTTCGTCGCGCGCCGTGTAAACATATTGATGCTCATCCACTTTAGTCACATCAGGATGATCAAATCCGATATGTTTCGGCCAGTTTTCTTTCGGCACGCCGAGTTTATTCATCCGCGTTTCAACCGCATCCCAAATGCGATCATTACAAAATACAGGTACACCGCGCAGCCAGCCATTTTTCGCGTAATATTCAAGCGTGGCATGGTCAAAGTGGTCATGCGAGAGGACAAGCGCCCCTTGGCGCAGCGCGTCCAACCATTGCGTTAAATCAGGCTGATAGCCATCCACAGCAGAATTTGACCCGCCCGGTTCCCACGGTAAATCAAACGCAAATAAAACTTCGCTCAAGCGCTCTTTCTGCGCATCGCCTTTGTTCTTGGTCACGCGGCTCATCACACAAATACCGCCACCAATACCGTTGCCGCCACCTTCGATGGTTTTATCAAGCCCCGTGGAATGCACAGGAATAATCACCATCTCACCACCCTCATCTTCACCAGGCGGTTTTGTGAATTCGCTGATATCATCATGCAGGCGGTTTTTATATATAAAGTCACGAAGCTTCGGATAGCGCTGCTCGGCCAAATCCCGTGCGATATCTTGATAAAGCCCGATCAAGTTCCGCGCCTTTGTCCAACGGCGGAATTTGCTGGCATCACCTTCGAAGAAATTTGCATTCACAAGCTCGAAATTCTCATCATCCTTGCGGTTAAATTCAAACGAGAGCAAATCAACAGGCTGCGGCGCATCAACCGAAGACGGCACATCCACAGGCACAAGCTGCGCTTTAAAGCGGTGAATTTTTCCTTTGGGCGTTGGTTCATAATCAATACGGCACGCAAAACGCACGCCTGACGACATTTCAGTATCTGTTTGCTCCGCACTATCTTCAACGCTGCGCCATACATCCACGCTGTTAATATGATGCCCCATCATGGCTTTGAGCTGATCAACAGGGTCAAGACCCACAGCCTCGCCTTTTTCATTACGCACCTGACGGAAACGGAAAACTTGTTTGTCCTCATCGCCTTGTTGGAATTGTTCCGCGAAATACGCAGCAAGTGCCGCCTTAACGCCACCCTTACCGCTTAATGACGGCAGCGTTGCCGCAACACCAAAGGCTTCGGCAAAAACATCTTCATGATGATGCCCGCCTGCCAAAACCTTACCCAGATCAAGAACGGAATCATGGTTATAAAGCGCTTCTTTGACGCGCTTACTGAATGACATAGCGCGATCAATCGTTGCGCGGTGCTTGTCCTCAAAAGGATTTTGTGACCCACCATGAACCGTGCCGTTAAACACAGTCTGGCCGCCGATTGTAATTTGGTCAGGAATAATTTCAGGAAGTTCACCGTTTGCCGCTTTTTGCGACGGGTCACGGCGACCACGGATCATCATGACCGAATAATCACCTTGCTCTTGCGCTTCGCCGTCATTGCTTTGTGGTTTATGCTCCCAGAACACAATTTTGTCTTCAAACACGCCGCTTTTCGGGTCGTATTTGGTTTGTGAGCTAACGCTCGTCAGGATTTTACTCTCAGGATCATACGCCTCACCCGTTAGAACAGACGGCGTGTCCCAGTCCATTTTATCGAGAATATCCTGCCGTTCGGCTTGCGATAGAGAGTCGAGTGACTTTCCGCGCCATAACCCAAGGTTGCGCAGCCACTTATCAAGCGTAAAGATGCCTTTATGTTCTTTTGGTACAAAGGCCATTAAATATATGTTTCCTTTTTACGCAGTGTTTCGTTTCCCAAGGCATACATGACGCCTCCCTGTTTTTTGGTCGTCTTTTTTTAAGGCCGTGATACGGACGGGCCTTTTATATGTTTATGTCCGGCTTCGATAATGTTCATTTTCTGATAACCGCACAGTTTGTCCCGCATATCAAACGCTGCTTCATATTCAGATGGTAAATCACGAAGGTCAAAGCTATCCATGCTGTGAATACCACGCAAAAGCAACATGCCCTCAACAGGTTCATTTTCATGACCTGGAATGCGTTGTTTACGCAGCCAGAACCAGCACATTTTTGCTAACTCAGATTTGTCAACAGGATCAGTACACGCCTCCGCAACCGCTTCCGCGCTCATCTTGCCGCTGAAAAATTCTTGGTAGGCGGGGTCAGACACATACGAATCATATGATTCCACAAGCCCTGGATCAAATTCAGCAAATTTCTTGAAGAACGGGTCAACTTGGGTCAAATCAATCACTGTGCTTGTCGATGGTTTGCCTGAACGCTCATGCAAATCATGCTCCACATTGCAACGCGCAGGGTCAATAATGCGCTCATATATATCCGCGACACGGGCAAGCGTTACCGTTTCATCACGCATCAATGGCGGGTTTTTACCCTCCATCGCGACTTTATATTTCATCGTCAAATGGATCATCAAATCAGCCAAATCCATTTTCTGCGGCGCGGAACGCTCATCAACAGGCTTATCGTAATCACGATCGATAAAGATCTCGTGGCTAAAAGATCCACCAGAATAATCACGCGGCGCTTTACCCGTTACGGCCAATAATGATTCACCAATCAAGCGCCAGCTTTGCGGTGTTAAATCACCGTCTGGAATAACAATACCGTCCATCTCCATGTCGATCAGGCGACGCGCCACCGTTTCAATGACATTCGATGCCACACGCATCGGGCCGCTTGCCGCGATCGAGTCATACATTTCTGTGTTCAGCGATTCGCGTAAACCCTCTTTGATCTTTGCCGATTCAACTAAATCGCTAATTCCAACAGCATTGCCAAAGCCATGCTCCTCACGCCAATCCGCAAAATGCGGGTCAGCAATAAGTGCGCGCAGATGGTTCGCGTACTCTTCTACTGCTTCGGGGGCATGTTTTTGGTTATATGTTTTACCAGCTTCCGCATGGCTATCGAATGTCGCGCTGACGTTGCGCGGGTCATTGACTTTAGCACCTTCGTTAAAGCGGAAGTTTTCTGCGCGATAACCGTTTTTAGGGTCATCAAGATACATAAATTTACGCGGCGCATTCGCAGGGCGCAAACCTGTTTCACGGAAACCACTGATCATCTGTAATGCGGCAAGCTGCGCGCGGTTATATTGATCAGGATTCGGATCCGCATAAGGATTGGATGTATTACCAAGCTGCGCGAAATTGCGGTCATTAAATATTTCAGGATCACGGCTAGAATCAAAGCTATGCGCACCGCGCAGACCCAATGGTGTTGATGGTGCATTTTTATACGATGTCTTGAAAACCGCTGTCGGGTCATCGGCCCATGTGACTTTGAACAGCTTATCCCCTGCCTTTTCTGCATATTTTGCGGCTTTTTCACGCAAATTCTTATGATCAAACCCGCCGCGCGGCACATAACCCAAAACCATAGATGCAATGGTGTTCACTGGCATTTGTCTATCTTTTGTCGGCAACACAACATCATTCCAATAACCCGATAAAGCCGCATCATGTTTTAAAATTTCATGCAGTGTCATCGTATTACAATGGTTGGCCATATACGGCATCATCGCATCTCTCAAATACCGCCAATGCGTCTGCGCGTTATCATCGGCATAGAATGCTTTGACCACAGGATGCGCCCACTCACGATCAAACGCTTTATACTCTTCGCTACGGAACATTTCATCATACATGAACAATGTCGCCATATATGCCACCGCAGGATCAGTACGGAATTGGAACGTTTTTCCTTCGTACTTACCTGTACCTGCAACATCCCATGTCGTCACATCAATAATATGGCGCGCCACTTCCCATGCGCGATCAACAACAGATACAGCGCGATTGCGAATATCTGTCGCGTCATAGCTCATGCCATGGCGAATCTGCAATGGCTCGGATTTACCAAACTGTACTGCCATTGCCAATTCTTCTTCGGGCACAGCATTACGCGACCATTGATGGTCGCGCAGATGAATACCTTTATTATAGTTATGAAGCATATCAGGACCCCATTTATGGATCTCAAAGATCGCGTCTTCATAGCCCGCACCGAACGTCATCGGATACACATCCTTAAGCGCGCGCAGCATTGTTTCGCGGTGATGCGGTGCAATCAAATACGTGTCAGGCATAAAATGCGCCGCTGTCATCACGTCATTTTCCGCGTGACCATAGTTGCGCATAAACCCGTCGGCATGCATGTTTTCTGGGTCAAGAACACGACCAGCGCATTGGATCGTCATATGCGGCACATCACCATCAGGCGCCATGCGCAAACTGTTGTCTAAAATCATTTCAGGAAAGCGTGAGGCAAGCTCATATAGGTGATAACCGCTAGAGGCTGCGTAATAGCTCATCCCAATTTTAAAACCACCAACACTGTAGCCATGGTTATTGCGGGAGCTGTCATGCATGAATTGCTCCGCATGAGCCAGCATCGTTTTCCAGTAATCGTCAAGCTTTGCGGTATTTTGCGGAACAGGGTAATAAAGCCCCTTATTGCTGATCAGGTCGCCATCCCAGCGCGGCTTGTAAACCGCCCACTTGCTTGCCGTTGCATTTGCATTACTTTTCATAAACTTTTCCCTGTTTAAACACGAACAGAAACTTTTAATTTTCTGTAGTTGGCTCCAAAACCATTGGAAACCCTTTATTTTTATTTTTTTGCGTGTACGTTTTTATACGGGATATGCTCCCACAGAGTCAAGAAAATTACTACTTTTTAACTTGCGTTATCCGCTGCTTTCTTGCTATGTAGTGTACATAATAAGAATAATATCAGGGAAAAGTTATGTCATTTGCATCATCAGTATCGGCACATTTACCCAGCATACCGCAGCCCGTTATGAAGTCGCTGCAGAGTTGGAATTTCGACGGGTTGACCGAACAGCGTGATCGTGCGCGCGCCCTGTGCCTGCAAATCCAAGCCATGCACCAATCCTATGATGAGATGCACCGCATGGACTTTTCCGAATACGATGCCCTTGGCGAGGACAGCAAATACGATCTTTACAAACTAGCCTTTCAATCTTCGCTGATGAAAACCCTACCATCTTTACCGCGCAATCAAATGCTTGATCTGTTGATCACGCCCGAAAAAATCGCCCGTATTTTGACCCATGCCGAACATACAACGCTCAATGCGCAAGGATCAGAAAACAAAGAGTTCATGACCCGAATCTGCAATGAAACCACATTACCAATCGTGCTTGGGTCCATTTGTGCTTATCCTGAAAAACTGGAATTAATCGTTGATTTACTAAAAAACAATCCAAAACAAATCGTATCGTTTGCTTGTGGATATCCACACTCATCATATTCTGATGAAGATTCAAAAGAACAAATCGAAGCGATTCAAACATTCATGCAAAAACACAAATTGAAGAACCCTGTCGCCATTAATACGGTCGCACATTACGCCGCGTGGATGGATGGTGACATCGATCAAGTGCGCGATATTTTTGCTGCTGAGGCACGCGCCTGCGTTTCTGCTGGGTTCACATTAAAGGTCGCGATGAAAAGTTTGGTTCATGCATCGGCTTCACGCAACACGACATATGGCGAAGATTATTTCCGCAGCGTTTATGACATGGCAACACTGGCAATGAACACCGCCCGCGATGAAGGGCTTGATGCGTTTTATCTGCAAACGGGCACCGGTCTACCTGCGAACGTGCCATTTAACAACTCTGTTCCGCTAGATACCACCTATGCGGAAAGTGCTGCACCACTCTTTATGGCTGTAGCGGATTTCAATGCCCAAAATGAACCACAAGTCGGCGTCAAAGTTGCGGGCGGTATCAAAAATGAAAAGGACGCACTCGGCCTTTCATACCTGCAAAAGCACAGCAGCACAATCAGAATAACCAAGCCTTTAATCGTTGAAACCGATATCCACAGCCGCGCACAGCTCTTGGGATTCATCAAAAAAATGATAACACTCGGCAGTGCCCCTATCGCTGGTATGGAACCTAAAGAATTGGAAAACGGCGCGAGTAATACACCTACGCCGCGCCCATAAACTGATCTCTCAAATAATTTAATGCTAATTTTGCTGTCTAGGCTAAGCTCAGCTTAGAAGACATCCAATTGTGGAATCGGCGTGTTTTGTGCCTTCGCACGCTCCTTCAACGTCTTGCGGATCTGTTTATGACGCTCTTTCAAGCGGTCAATATCATCCGATAGCGCAAAGGTCTGCTTTGTCACGCCGGTCAAGCGTTCACGCTCCTGCCCCAACCTTACGACAGCTTGATTCACGGTTTGCACATCACGTACAATTTTCTGCAGTGGTGCGGTTAGTTTATTGAAAACCACTCTATTAAAGCTCGCGACATCGCGCGTTGCTGTGTCATTGCTACCTTCACCGCGCATCATCAATCGTTCCGCTTCGATCTGCCTGATATCATTGACATTCAGCGAAACTTCAAACTTTTCGGGGGCGTCCACCTGCAATACGAAACGGTATTTATATGATTTTTGCTCGCCGTTTTTAGGGTCAGGGCGGAGCTCGACTTCAGATTCGGCACTTAAATGAACCTTATAGCCATAAAGCGTTCCCAAATTTTTAACCACGACCTTTGGCTTGCTGCGCAAATCTTCACGCACCGCACGTAAACGATCTTTCAACGCGGCGCCGGCATCCTGTTCATTGACAAACGCCGTACCGTTCATGGTAAATCTTGACCCTTTATGACCCTTTTCTGACACCGCATTATAAACGGGGCGCAGATGCAGTATAGCTTGCTCTTCCGCTTTAATCTGCGCGCGCAGCTTCGGCAGAGCCTTACGCGCGCGCTTAACTTGCTGCTTATGCGATTCTTTGGCGCGGTTCAAACGCGACAGCTCTTGCGAAATCTCAACCGTTTCAAACACAAGCGGGTCATTCAGCACAGCCGCCACAACCTCGTTATAGCCTAGCGTTTGCTTGCTTTCTGGTGCGTCACGGGTTTCCAAATCTTTTGATTTGATCTGACCGATAAAGCGGCTTTTACGCGCCACAGTCTGCCAACGATAACCATCAGGCGAGTTTTCCACGATATAACGCAGGATTTCAACAACCTGATTCTGATTGCCTTGACGGTCAATACGCCCTTTTCCTTGGTCGTCATCACTAGGCCGCCACAGCATGAGCGCCTGATGCAGGGCAATCAACCTTTTCTGAACGTTCTTACCTGTCCCGAGCTTTGCTGTGGTGCCGATAATCACCGCCACTTCACCTTCATTACATTTGCGCTGAATCTCGCGCTCTTTCGTCGCGGAGGTATGATCATGGATAAACTGGATTTTTGAGGCGGGTAGGCCGCGTTCAACAAGCTTTTGTTTGAGCGCGTCATAGGCCGAAAATTGATCACCTGATTTAGCGATTCCCAAATCACAAAGCACCATCTGCAGCGCGCCTTTTAAGCGATCTGGCTCGCCTTTTTCGTTGTGATATACATTGTCTTTATTGGCATGATAACGCTTAGCAACTTGATCGGCGATTTCATCGATCTTTGTGTGCTCATCGTCATCATACGGCGCATCAATCAGTGCTGGATGCAGCGTTGCCAAAATCCCGTCATTCATGATTTTCAAAAGATTGTCATTTTTGACAAACGCGCCGCCGGCGCGTACCGCCTTCGCACGCTCTGACAAATGCTCAAGATATTCAGTTAACGCAGGATATTGTGGAATAAGAATCGTTTCTTCCTTACCGCCCTTTAATTCTGGCTTATCCAGATCAAGCATATCGTCGGTCACAATATCGGCCACCATCAAATACATGCGGATAAGCTCGGGCAAATTCTGGTATTCTGCAATCCGTTCAACCGAACGGAAACCGCCTTCGGGTGCAATTTCAATACTTTCCACGCGATTGCAGAATTGATGCGCCCACGCGTCAAAACATTCAAACCCCTGCTTTTTAATCAGGTCAGGGCCGAGGAATTTCTGCATGGTATAGACTTCGGCGATTGAGTTTGACACAGGCGTCCACGTCATCAATGTGTGATAAAAACCACCGCGTTGCGCGCGCAAATAATCGAGCTTTTCTTCATATTTAATCGTTTTCGCGCTGCCGTCATTGGACAGACCTTCAAAGCGCGAGTGAATGTTGGTGTTTTTATAGCCATGACCTTCATCGGTGAACACATAATCAATGCCTGTGGCTCCAAAATCCAAAACCTCATCGCGCGGGATATGGATCAAATAATCAGTCCAAACTGCATCACTTGAATCCTTATCCAGATGATCTTTGGTAAAATCTTTCAGTTCACTCGCCGCCATCACGCCATGTGATGACTCACCCAAAAACGCGGCAACTTCGCCCAGCGCTTTGTCATAGCGGTTTTTCATGCCTTTGAAATCATAACGCTCATACAATGAGCGTGCCTCTCGTGCCTTACCCAACAATTGTTGCAGTCTGAACGCGGATGACACTTCGAACCGGTCATAATTGGAATGTGATATAATCACAGGCCCTTTATGATTTTCGATGCGGCTCATCACCTTTTGCATTTTTTCATAGATTGTTAGCTGTGCGCTGTCTTCGAGCATTTCATCAGGCTCAATCACCAAAACATCAGCATGCGGATAGAATTTTTCAAACGTACGCGCAAACTCACCAACCATCGAATTCGGTACATTCAAAAGCGGTTTTTCAACCTTACCTTGAGCAATTAATTTCATAGCCGTAGCGATAGCCACAAAGGTTTTACCGCTGCCTGTCGCTTGCTCATGCAGCGTATTGCCGTACATGATGTTACGCCAAACCGCTTTTCTTTGGTGTGCTCGCAACTCAATTTTGAGCGATGAACCAGCCAAGCTGAGGTAATCATCTTCGAGTTTGTGAATCGGCACCAACGCATTAAAACGATCATTATAAATACGTTTCAAACGCTCAGCGCGCTCAGGGTCAGTCCAAAGCCATTTACGGAAATGCTCTTCCATCTGGTTTTGTTTATCGCGGGCAACGTTGGTTTCAAAATCAGGGTCAATTTCATGCCCGTAACGATCTTCGGTGCGCGTGACATTCACAAGCCCTTTATTCAAGCACGCTTTCAAAACGCGCAACGCGCTCACAAATTCGGTGCTGTATTCCGAGTAGTCTGCTAATTCTTTGTCACCAAACGATTGCACATACCATGCGTGTTCTTGCGGAATATAAGTGGCGTCAATTTCGCCAATTTCCAGCTCGTCACAAGCAAATTCCTCGATCACATCCTCAGGTATCCACGCCATACCAAGTGAAACACTGATATCTTGCGGTTCTAAATCATCAGGCTTAACGTTTTCAAGTGCCTCTAAATTCCGTTTCAATTCAGGGTTATCATTAATCACTTTTTGAACAGCGTCGATTTTGTCGCTAATAAAGCCTGATAAATATGTCGGCGCGTCAACCCATGCGTCATCAATGGGGTCAAAATACACAAGGTTTTGCTGGCGCAGCTTCCGTAGCATTTCTTCTTCATCCGTCGCCCCGTAAAGCGCGGTCATATAAGAAATATCAACCTTGCCTTTTTGATCCAGACAAACACCCAACGCTTCTTTTAGGCTGCTGACATTAAATTTTTTCTGACGCGGGCGCGCAACACGTTCGGTAAAAATCGGGTCAAGCGTCACTTCACCAGAAATATGGTCATATTCCTCAAGCGCAGCCACGGCATAAGCTTTTGGATCTTTAAGGAATTTCTGCAAATTCTTGAAATATTTATAGGTTGTGGCCTCACCATGATCTTTGATTTGACCTGTTTCACGCATTTCAAAATCATTGAGCGGACCATAAGTCTTGTGGAACACATCATACGTATCGCGCAATTCTTTTTGCAAGCTCGCCCAAGGCGCTTCGGGCAGATGTTTAATCTCCTCGTCCGTATGCTCAACTTGGCTATCTAAAATACCCCACTTCAAATCCCGCATACGGATCAAAAGACGCATACGATTGAGCTCGGCACGTTTATCACGCGTATCGGCAATTTTGCTTTTTTGTGTTGTTGGGAATCCCTTTGGCGCAATCACCAGCGTATCAGAATCATTTTTTGAATAACGGCGCACTTCGCCGCTCGGGCCAATATAAAATTGACCGTCTTTCATATCCTCATGAGGATTAGCAGAGGCCTTATCAAGTGAAGGCCATACTTTACGTTTGACTGTAAATTGTCCGGACACGCTTCATTCCCTGTTTAAACGGATATTCAAAATATTGTTGAGCGCAAAGTCGCGTCGGAAACGCTCAACCATTTCACTTAATAATATTGATTCAGACTTACTCCTGACCGAATCTCTATCACCATCCGTGTTTTTTATTTACAGAATTGATAGCATATCAGGCAGAAGACCGCCATATAAATATGCAGTTTTTCTAATTTTCGTCTATGGAATCAAATGTGAGATTAGATTTGTGCGATGCGTTTACGCAGGAAAAATAAATACAGCAGCACAAAATAGAAAAAATAGAGCTCCTGCACTTCGCTGACCCGCTGGAAAAGACTAATATCCATTAACTCATAAACACTATGCACCAACTTAGGCATCATCGCCAAAAGTGCCGTGACCACCAAAAGCGAAGACGGATAAATTATCTCAAAACGTACGGGCAATAATGATGGTTTAAAACGGCGCAAAAACGGAATAATCAAACCGCCAACGACCACCCCAATCTCAAGCAATAGGCGTGGTTTTTGATCAAACCATGCCGAGGTGTTATGAAGGTTTGTTTCATATTGATCGTTAAAATGCAGCCAATAATCAGGTGTCGACCATTTCAAAAAATGCTGCCCCCAGCTTATTTCTTCGCCTGCCACATAAAAACAACACGCCGCCGCAATCATTACCCACGCCCAAATCCACGGCATTTCCTTGCGATCAATATTAAACAGCAAGCGCACAGCAACAAAAAAAGCCGCCACCAACAAGATAAATTCAGCAAATTCATGAGGGCCGGATTCAGACAGCAAATGCGACAATGCTTGCTTCGATAATGTGAACTCCATGACAATCTGCGCGACCAACATGAATATTGGAATCCACAACCACCAAATCTTATTTTCAACTGTAAGTATCTTATTAATCATCGCCACATCGCATACATAAACCGCATTAAACTGCTTTCAATTGTACCCATCAAAAAACACTGTAAAATGAGAGCAGTTGAATATCAACGATTTTACTGGCATGCTGCTAAAAATTGCATAAATAATTCGAAATGGAAGATTATTAAATGATGGCCAAGCCTAGCAAATCAATCATTGCCGCATGGAGCGCGCATATTTTTACCGCTCTCGGCGCATCCGCTGGCTGTATGGCTCTTTTCCACGCTTCAATGGGTGATACCAAAGGCGCATTTTTATGGCTCGGCTTAACGCTTTTCATTGACGGCATCGACGGCACTCTCGCCCGCAAAGCCCGCGTATCCGAAGTTCTTCCCGGTTTTGACGGTGCCACCGTTGATAATATCATCGATTACATGACCTACGTCATTATCCCTGCCTTTATCGTGTATTGGGAAGTACTTGTACCAGGTGCCATATGGGGAACGCTTGCCCCCGTTATCATGGCCACCGTATCAGTCTATCATTTCGGCGATGGCGGTCACAAAACCAAAGATTGGTACTTCAAAGGCTTTCCTGCGCTGTGGAATATTGTCGTGTTTTATATCTTCATGATGAATGTCCCCACCGATATCGCGCTGTATATCATTTTGGCCTGCGCAGCCTGTACGTTTGTGCCCATCAAAATCGTACACCCATTCCGTGTGACATTTTTGAAACGCTTTAACCTTGCCGCCACCGCCATTTGGGGGATCGGAAGTTTATTAATGCTGGTCACGTACCCTGCCACTCCAATGTACGCCTATGCGATGTCTGTTGGCGGTATCGGGTTCTTACTGGCTGTCAGTTTCTGGCGCACCTTAAAAGGCACAGACGAATAAACGATGAATGCGCTGGCTTTAAAAATCACCCGTAATGCTTGTATTCCCTTACGTTTACGTAAGAAACTCGGGAAGTTCATGGCCAAAAATGTGACAGAAACACCGTTTCGCACATCCATATTTGATCTGAACTACGAAGGCGCACTTGGCAATCACATGGATAATAAAATCTTTATCTATGGCCTGCATGAGCCCGCCACAATCCGCCTTTCCCGCGATATTTTGCAACACCAAAAACAACAAGGCAAAACGCCCGTTTACATGGATATTGGCACAAATTGCGGCCTGCATTTACTATGCTGTGCGCCGATGGCCGATAAAGCGTACGGGTTTGAGCCATGGGAAATTGTCCGCAAACGCGCTGAAAACAACATTAAAATCAACGGCCTGCAAAACGTAAAAATTTTTGATTGTGCCGTATCTGACGAAGACACCATCATGGATTTTGCCCAGCCCCACACCAATAATTTCGGCGTGGGCTCACTTGCCATTGATCAACTCGCCGCTGAATATGGCGAAGATAAAAACAGCTTTACCACCATCAAAACCAATGTTTGCCGTGGTGATAGCGTTTCCAAAGAGCATAACATCATCCCGACACTCATCAAAATCGATGTCGAAGGGTTTGAAAAACAAGTGCTGCGCGGTTTGGCGCAAACGATCAAAAGTCACAACCCTGCCATCATTTTTGAATATAACGCCATATCGAAAAAAGACTTCGACACCATGGATACACTTGGTGAAGTCTTTGGTGATCATTACAGTGTGTGGGGCATTTTGCGCAGCCGTGAAAAACCTGTGCTGCGTCCTTTCCAGCCTGGAAAACGCTACGAAAACGTCCTCGTCTGGCCGGAAAAGACACTGCCCAAATTTATGGCGTAACGCCCTTTATTTTAGATCAAACAGAATAAGTTCTGCGTCTGTTTGTGCGGCAATCATAATGGTCTCTACGCCCGAAATTTCCGCGCCATCGCCCTCTTTCAAAAGCTCACCATTCAGCGTCACATGCCCGCGCGCCACTTGTAAAAATCCGTGCCGTCCTTGTGCGAACTCATAACGCGTGTCTTGACCTTCATCCAACACCGCCACATACATTTGCGCGTCTTGATGGATCGAGATTTTATCGCTGCCGCCTATGCGATCACCGACCAAGCTAAACCCACCGCGCAATGCATCACGGTTTGGTGTGATCTGTTCATATTGCGGTGTAATCCCTTTTTCGTCAGGCATGATCCAGATTTGATAAAGATGCACGGCTGTGTCTTTTGAATCATTAAACTCCGCATGTGTGATACCGCTTCCGGCACTCATCTTTTGGATATCGCCTGCATTAATGGTCGCACCATTGCCCATCGAATCCTTATGCGTCAACGCCCCGCGCAAAACATAGGTGATAATCTCCATGTCTCTATGTGGATGCTCGCCAAAACCACTGCCAGAGGCAATAATATCATCATTAATCACGCGCAAACTGCGAAAGCGAATGCGCTGCGGGTCATTAAAACTGCCGAATGAAAACGTGTGATAGCTCTCAAGCCACCCCATTTTCGTTTTCCCACGCAAACCGCGCTCATGAATTTTGATAATGCCTTGTGCGGAAGCTTCCATATTTTTAACAGTGCGTTGTGTACTCATAATCTTATCCTCAATAATGTTATAGATAAGGATAATGTAGAACGATTATCTCCCGATTCAAGGGATAAATATTACCAAAACAGAAACATTGCGATTCTGGTAATATACGGACTGTATAAACCTGCGGTTTATTCCCTATGTGCGCCTATTTCTTCGCCGTCACGGCTCCGCGTCATGTAAATAACAATAACGGCAAAGATTATCTAGGGACGACTATTTGAAAATAAACAAATTTATCGCCTTTATTGCTCTTAAAGCAGCCTCCCGACTTCCCCGCAAAAATAGGGTTTGCCAAATCTGGTCGGGGCTTATCCAATCCTGCGTCCTGTATAATGCGTTTGGCCGTAAGCGTGCTCTGCCTATACAAGTCAGATTGATCCGTCAGCAACTGAGGTATATCAGCGCCATATGAAGCTCTTTCGAAGCCATCGTTTAAATCTTGGCATGTTTGTTTATTCACACCTATTAGGTAAGCAACAATGTCTCCGTTACCGGACGATAACGGAGCGGCTATATTAGGTATGTTAATGTTGGCGTTGAACACCCATTCCACATCAGATTGCTCTGACAAGTACTTACGATTCACTAATACATAGGGTGTAATTTTGGGGCCAACCCCAAAAATATATTGGCCGGAATTAAGCACAGCGCGATTTTCGGTAGGCTTATCAAAATAAATTTCTTCAAATGGAACCCCTGCCATAACCAAACTAGAGTAACTTCTACTAATTGAACCAACGAACCTATTAAGCGGGTGACGTTCTGGTAACTTTATATCTGATTCGCGTGCACCAGATTTATCATCTCCCATACTGGCACGAGAAACTTCAGGCTCAAACTTCTGGTTTGTGTAGGCTTCTTTGAGTACAAAAACCGAGAAAATGCTTAATATAGCGACCAACAGACCAAGTTTCAGTGCATTCTTCAAGATAATAAATCCTTCTCGTATTTCAATTCGTCTCAAGCATATGAAACTTTTTCGTAAGAAAACAGTATTGTTTTTACAGTTTTCTTACGAAAAATGAAGTCTATGCTTCAATTTATAGATAATTATGTACATTATTAGGCGCAACCATATCGAATCAATAAGGATTCACAGCCAATTTATTAGTTCTGATTATGAGGTCAAAAGTAGCATAGAGGCGTAAGTCCACACCCCCTAACACCACTACTCCACCGTCACCGACTTCGCCAAATTGCGTGGCTGGTCAACGTCTGTGCCTTTGGCGACAGCGACGTGGTAGGACAGCAATTGCATCGGGATAGTGTATAAAATCGGGGCGGTGAACGGGTTTACTTCCGCCATTTTCACGCTCCATTTTACATGATTTTCCAGCTTTCTTGTGCCGTCCGCATCAGATACGAGGAAGATTTTCGCGCCACGAGCCACATTTTCTTGCACGTTTGCCGCCATTTTTTCAAACAGCGGATCGTTTGATGGGGCAAGCACCACAACGGGCATTTGCTCGTCAATCAACGCAATCGGGCCGTGTTTAAACTCACCTGCCGCGTAACCTTCGGCGTGAATGTAGGAAATTTCCTTCAGCTTTAACGCGCCCTCAAGCGCAATCGGATATAGCGCGCCGCGGCCTGTGTAAATCATATGCGCAATATCTGTGAAATCTCGCGCCATCGCTTCGATTGCACCTTCGCTATCGGCAAGCATGTTTTTCACCTGTGCGGGAACATGGCGCAGTGCTTCGGTCAAATTATGCAGTTTCGCCGCATCCATCGTGCCGTTATGCGCCGCAATCGCCAAAGCAATACAGGCAAGCGTTGTAAGCTGTGTGGTGAACGCCTTGGTTGACGCTACACCAATTTCTGGCCCTGCCAATGTCCGCAGGACATGATCGCTTTCGCGCTCAATCGTGCTTTCAATGGTGTTCACGATCGAGATAATTGTCTGTCCTTGGCGCTTACAGTACCGTAGCGCTTCCAACGTATCAAGCGTTTCCCCGCTTTGCGATACAAACAGCGCGACACCACTTTCAGGCATCGGTGCTTCGCGATAACGAAACTCGCTCGCGATATCAATTTCCACGGGCACACGCGCAATTTGCTCGAGCCAGTATTTGGCCGTCATACACGCATAAAACGCTGTGCCACACGCCACCAACGTCAAGCGCGACGCTTTGGAAAGCACCGCCATAACATCTTCTGGCAAGCTAATCGCGCCTGTCGCAGGATTAATAAAGCTGTTGAGCGTATCGCCGATCACGGCTGGTTGCTCATGGATTTCTTTCAGCATAAAATGCTTATACGCGCCCTTACCCGTGGCCGCACCCGACTGCGCGGTGATGCGAATTTCGCGCTCGACAAGCTTATTATCGTTGCTGAAAATCTCTGCGCCGTTGCGCGTCACATGCACGCGATCACCATCCTCGAGGAAGCAAATTTTACGCGTCAGTGGTGCCAACGCATAAGAGTCAGACGCCACATACATCTCGCCCTCACCATAGCCCACAGCCAAAGGTGTGCCTTGGCGCGCGCCAATCATCAAATCATCATGACCCGCAAAAATAAGCGCAAGCGAAAACGCACCCTCAAGCCGCACAAGCGATGCATCAACCGCCGCCGCAGGGCTCATGCCTTGCTTCAAATAATGCGTCACAAGATGCGCGATAACTTCGGTATCGGTTTCCGTTTCAAAGCGACATTGAAGCTGCTCAAGCTCTTCTTTAAGCGCAGCATAATTCTCAATAATCCCGTTATGAACCACCGCCACGCGGTCTGTGGCGTGCGGGTGCGCGTTGTCTTCGGTTGGCGCGCCATGTGTTGCCCAGCGCGTATGGCCAATGCCAACCGTGCCCTTCATCGGATGCGCTTTGAGCTTCTCATCCAAATTCACGAGCTTCCCCTTCGCCCGCAGCCGTGAAATCACCCCACCATCAAGCGTTGCAACCCCCGCGCTGTCATACCCGCGATACTCAAGACGCTTCAACCCCTCAACCAAAAGCGGCGCCGCATCCTTCTCACCCAAAATCCCAATAATTCCACACATTTAAATTTCTCCTAATAATTACAAACTTTGTTTTTTGAAATTCGCCCTCGATTTAACGTGATGTAACAGCTCGATTTATCGAGCCATTCACTACAGTGCCCAAAACCCTCTGTTGTTTCAGATACATTTAGCTCTACAAATACTTCTTTCGTCGCACCAATTTTATCGAGGTAAGCTCTGCCCTTATCGTTTAAATCAGGAATGCAATGCCCCAAACATTGCCTACTATCCTCACATGATTTTCCAGCATCTAATGTGGGGTGAACGCATTCCCAATGTTCGTTTTGAATATATTCTCCACCACTAGTCGCACATTCATTTTGCATGCTTTTAAATAAGGACTTTTCCGGTGCGTTTAAACGCAACTTTTCCCATGTTTGAGGTGAGAGCGGGTTACAACGATGAACAATATAACCATTTTCATCTTCAAAAATAACGCGTTCATAAACGCGACCAACTTTACCAAGAAAAGATGGCAAAGTGTTATAAACTGCTTTGTAACTTAAATTTTTATCGGATTCATTCTTGTAGCTTTCAAGAGATTGGGCAGTAACCACAGCATACGCAAACGCATCACCTTCCGTATACTCAAGAAACTCTATGTTTTTAATCATGACCTTCCCGATATAAACCGCTTCATTAATTTGCTGTTGGTCATCATCTGGATTTTGTATACAGCGCGCATACGCCCCCTTAGAAATAAAAAACGAAAGCATCGCTAAAACTAAAACCCGCGTCATTGCGAGCGACCAACGGGAGCGTGGCAATCTAGTATCTGCGCTTAAAGCTTTCTGTATTGCTTCGCTTTGCTCGCAATGACGTTTGGTTAATGTTATGCCGCGCACCCTAATACTCCGTACAATAAATATTCGCGCCGTTTTGGTGGCATCTTGTTTCGCGGGGGAAACGGTCGCGGTTGGCACGGTCGATTTCGGCGAAGGCTGCTTGCTCGCGCAATTGTTGTTGGCGCATTTGGTTTAGTTTTTCAACCAGTTGTAATTGCGCTTGGCGTTCGGTTAATTCCTTATGCGCCACGCGCTCCACCAAGACATCGCCCGTTTTGATATATTCCTGCACCAATGTATCGCTGCGCATATAGTTATCAGCGGCGACATTTTGCTTCACGCATTCAACTTGGGCGGCGATATAGGTATTTTGTTCCAAACACGCATTGTGGTAATCCGCCACCGTTGTGCATGCAGACAACCCCAAAACCAAACAAATAGCGGCTATAGCTCTCACGATTCTTTCTTCTTTCTACGCTCTAATGCCCAACCGGGGCGGACGTCGCCTTCGACACGGGCGATGGCGAGTGCGTCATCGGGGACGTTTACGGTGACTGTGCTGCCTGCCGCGACAATCGCGCCATCCCCAATGGCGACAGGGGCAACGATGGTGCTGTTGGAACCGATGAAGCTGCCCTTACCGAAGGTGCTTTTATGTTTTTCGTAGCCGTCGTAATTGGCAACAACTGTGCCTGCGCCGACATTGCATTTCTCGCCCACCGTGACATCGCCTAAATAGCCAAGATGCTTGGCTTTGCTGCCCTTTTTAAGGGTCGAGCGATTGACTTCTATGAAGTTTCCAACGCTTGCGCCACTTTCGATCACGGATTTCGGGCGGATACGTGCATAGGGGCCAACGCTTGCGCCTGCGCCGATTTTTGCGCCTTCGATATGGCTGAAGGCATGAATGGTCGCGCCGTTTTCAATTTCAACACCTGCGCCGATGATCACGTTTGGTTCAATCATCACGTCTTGCCCGATTTTTGTGTCATGGCTTAGAAACACGCTTTGCGGGTCAATCATAGTCGCGCCGCCGTCCATGGCATGGAGGCGCAAACTAATCTGCATCATATATTCCAATTGCGAGAGATCAAGGCGGTCATTCACGCCCAGCGCCTCGTCCTCGTCTTCCAAGATACTGATCGTGGTTTCAAACCCATCTTCCGCCGCGATTTCGGGCAGATCAGTGATATAAAATTCGCCTTGGGCGTTATTGCTCTTGATGCGGTTCACCCATGCGGCCAAATGCGTGCCATTGACACAGAATGCCCCCGTGTTAATCAGCGATATACCGCGCTGTGCATCGGTGCAATCTCTGTCCTCGACAATCTTTGCTAGCGCGCCATTTGAAGCCGTCACAAGCCGCCCATACCCATCGGGGTTGGGCGCATCAGCAGCCAAAACTGCCATGCCTGCGCCGTCTTCTTGTGCCGCACTAATAAGATCAGCCACAGATTCCGCGCGCAGCAATGGCATATCACCAAGCAAAATCAGAACGGGGCCTTCATGACCCTTTAGTGCAGGGAGCGCAGCCTTTACCGCGTCGCCTGTGCCTTTGGCTGTTTTTTGGATGATGGTTTTGTGTGGCGCGACTTCGGCGGCGATGGCTTTATCGGAAAATGGTGCGGTGACCACAATAACTCTATCGGGGTTCATTGCCTCAACCGTACGTAACAGCCAGCCAATCAGCGAAAGCCCTGCGATTTTATGCAGCACCTTCGGGGTATCAGACTTCATGCGTGTGCTTTTGCCACCCGCCAGAATTATGCACGCCAAACCATCATGAGACATCTATTGTTCCTATATTTTGAAAATGATCGGGATTCCCTAAAAAACCAGATTTAATCTTGCCGAAAAGCACAGCCATAGCAATTCACATGATATTGCAAAGCGTTACAAACAATGTGGCACGTAATGCGCTTAATCTTTAATCGCTATAACTTTGTCGCCGTTTTGGTATTTAACCAAATGCATGAACAACGTGCCGTAATCTGTTTTCACGCGCACTTTCACGGGAACGGCAGGGCCATTCTCGTTCATTTTTGCCATCCATACAGTCGGCAGCAAACCTTTGTCGCGGCCTTGTTCCTGAATAGACATCCAGCCACGCGGTTTTTCATGCCACTTCCCAGCGACAGGACGCACCTCAACCGTGCATTTCTCTGCAGCACCGTCATAAAGATTATAGCCCGAGCTTTTCAGATTTTCTGTACCGTCACCATTATAGACCAGCGCAAAACGACGCTTGCCATCAAACACTTCGGATGTACCTTCGCATTTATTGCCCTCAGCAACAGACATCATCACCTGAAGCGTTGCTGTTAACGCATCTGTTGTTCCCTTAACGAGCTCATCATCCAAATTTTTGGGTGTTTTATCAACGCCCACTTCGGTTATAGAGAAGCTTTCAAAGCCGCCCTCGCGATTATAATTATATTCGCTGATGTCTTCTTCGTCGCGCCAGCTTGAAATGGATTTATGACGCTTTGGGCGATCTTCTTTATCCGCCATGCGCCAGCCTTTACTCTCAAACGAGCCCCACCACGGTGCCAGCTTGGCCAAAAAACCGCGTGTTTTGGCTTTGAACAGAATTTCGTAATTGCCTTTTTCAGGGTACACAATATTCATTTCCGCATCGACCGCATTAATGCCGCCTGCGTAAACTTGGTACGTCATGAGCTGCGTATCAGGCGAGAGGTTTTCAGGCACATCCGCGCCCGTTGCTGCGTTCACACTTGCCACCATCACGGAAAGGCTAAGAATAATGGCCAGACAAGCAAACCAAATCGCCCCCAAGCCCCTTTTTGAATTTTCTAACATACTTTGCATCCTTTTCATTCATGCCCCCTAAGTCAAAAGCCTTATAGCCGCGCTTTTGTAATTCTAAAATTGCATTCCATAGTAACATATGATGCGCGTTTTTCTCACGCCCTAATTCACCATTCCATCCTATTTGATACGTTGCAGCATTGCCATGGCAAAACAGTAATATCCCCGCCACAGCACTTCCATCATGCAGAGCGCGCCCAATCATCATGTTACCCCTGTTACCAAATGTTTTTGCCATCGCCCGTAAAACTTTACCTGAAGTGCCGCTATAATTTTTTTCTGCCCGATGCACCATATGATGCATTAATATCCAATCTATGTGCGCCCCCTTCATATCCCATTCAATCGTTAGATTGCTTCGTTCTGCCTTACTCAAAGAATTGCGCCATTTTTTATCCAGATTCGCCCGCAAGTTATCAGCCGCATCATTCAAATCGATCCATATCGTTTCGTATGATGATCCCTCTTGCCAGATATAATCCGCGCCTAATTTATCCTTTGTTTCTGGTATAATCCGCCGCTTACGCCCCAAACGTTTTGGGAATTCCTTGTCAAACGCAGTGAAAAACGCATCAATATGCGCACGGCGTCCAAACCCGTCAAACCAAAGCGGCCCCCGATCCAAAATCACCGCATGGACCAGATTCCCGAGCAATCCTGCTTCCAAAATCTGAACAAGCCCCGCCTCCACACCATCAATACGCACCAAACCCCAGCGTGCTTTTTGCCGATCCACCGTGCAAACAGCGCGGGCGTAGTCATAGCTTTGCAGGATATTACTCCGCGCAATTTTGCAAAACCGTTCGTCCCATTCCGCAAGCGTTAATTTATTCCATTCGATATCACATTCCATAGGCATAGATTGATTGACTTCTGCGGAAAAACAAAGCAAAACTTAGATATATTCACAAATACAGAAATAAGAAAATTTTGGAACAAACTTTACCGAGGAAAAACCAAATGCTCTCTGATGCAATGTCTGCTGCGGATCTGAAAAACACGATCAATGCGGCGTACGAAACGCCTGCCAATATTACACCGCGCACCGATGGCCCCGTGCGTGATTGCATCATGCTGACGATGAAGCTTTTGGATCGGGGCAGCGTCCGCGTGGCTGAACCCTATAAAGACGGTAGCTGGCACGTCAATGAATGGGCTAAAAAGGCCATTTTGCTGTATTTCCGCCTGCATCGCATGGATCAAATCAAAGGCGGACCTGCCGAAACAATCTGGTGGGATAAAATACCGAATAAATTCGAAGGCTGGGGGCCATACCAATTTTCTGAGGCTGGTTTCCGCGCTGTGCCAAATTGCGTTGTGCGTTATTCTGCCTATATCGCGAAAAATGTCGTGCTGATGCCGAGCTTTATAAACCTTGGCGCACATGTCGGCGAAGGCACAATGATTGATACATGGTCCACAATCGGCTCTTGCGCACAAATTGGCAAGAACTGCCACATCTCTGGCGGCGTTGGTATTGGTGGCGTACTTGAACCTTTACAAGCCTCCCCCGTGATTATCGAGGACGATGTCTTCGTGGGTGCCCGTTCCGAAGTTGCCGAAGGCGTTATTGTTGAAAAAGGTGCTGTGCTTTCTATGGGTGTGTTCTTGGGTGCATCAACCAAAATCATCGACCGCGCAACCGGCGAGATTTTCCAAGGCCGCGTGCCCGCCTACAGCGTCGTTGTCCCCGGCACACTTCCGGGCAAACCATTGCTCGACGGCTCACCAGGGCCAAGCCTGTCTTGTGCTGTGATTGTAAAACGCGTGGATGAACAAACCCGCAAGAAAACATCCATCAACGATTTGCTGCGCGATTAATAAAGAATCTAGAGCGTAATTTTCGAAGGGGCGGGCAACATCAGCACAGGCTTATACTCAATCAACGTTGTCGGCTCTTTACCTTCAATCACCAAACTCTCATCATGAATAATCGCCGCGTGCAGTTTTTCAACCGCCTCAATTTGCAATGTAACCTGCGCGGCAATGGATTTAAGCTCGTTTTCGGCTTGTTCAGGCGTTAATTCCAATGCCAGATCAATCTTCACATCAATCGCCCGTCTTGCGCCGCGTGCTTTCATAGCCTCTTGTGCTTCGATAATTTTAAGGCCGCGCTTCACTTGCGCTTCCAAATGCGGCAACCGCTGCCGCATTAAAGTCTGAAGCGCATCAATCGCCAACTTCTCATGCTCCATCGCGCTCACATATACGCCATATTCGCCACGGCATTTTTCAACCGCCACTGAGAGATAATCAAGGCGTTCATCCACGTTTTTGCCTGCATCCAGAACTTCGCGCTCATGCATTTGGCGCATCACAGAATCATCTTCATCAAAACGATCCTCACTTTTTGCACGTGTTGCTTCAATAATCGCGCCACGGTTCTTTTTCAATTCACGCTCATACGTGCGAATCGCCTGATAAAATTGATCCATTTCCAATGAGGAACGCGAACAAAACCCGATTTGATCCTGCGCGATGGTAATATCATTCTCCACAGCCCGTTCCAAATCCGCAATGAAACCGAGCGTTTTTACCATTCTTACTCGCGGTGACAAAAGCGCATCAAACCTACTCACATCCGCATTCAGATCAGGCACAATCTTAATATCATCCATTTCTTTTGCTACCCTTAACCATATCCTTTTTAGCCATCCTGCGCGTTGCTTAGACACTGATTTTTTAATGCGCGATGTGACTTCACCTGTATGGCTTTTCGCCTTAACCCCACCTTTGATATAGTCATCGTGGATTTCATCCTGACGGCGGGCAAACATTTTCTCGGCTTCCCAGCCCCATTGCATAATTTCATGTGGTGCCGCATCTGGCAAAGCATCTGCCGCAATCTTGATTTTCGCTGGATCTAATAAATCAGCCTGACGAGCAATCTCCGCTTGCGTTGCTGCACGCTTTTTTTCTTCAACTTGACTATCGATCTCCGAAAGTATCGCTTGTTTAGAATTTTCATCCGCCAAATCTTTTTCAAGCGCTTTCGTTATCGGGCCCTTAAACAAGCCCATAAACCGTTCACTCAATGTCGGGCCGTAATCAACAATAGGCTCACGCGGCATTGATGGTGGAGGCGGTGGGGGCGCAGGAGTCCTGATTTTACCAGCACTCTCAGGCTTTAAAGGAGTCGCACCAAACTCTAAAATAGCCTTATCAGATACAGATGGCGCAGGGTATTCATAGTGTCCGCGACCAGATTTATCAGCCCAAAGCACTTTATCCCGAGGCTTATCGATCACAGGAAGGCGCATCATAACCGCTTCAGGATTATGTGGTGACGGATATTCTTTATAACGCTTTCCGTTCTGCTCTACAACATGGCCACTCAAAGGATTTTCATCGCGTTCAGCCTCACTTTGACGCTGCCTCGCCAAGGCGTCGTTCACCGTTTGTTGCATCTTTAAAACCATAACCCAGTTCCTCAAAAATTATGCCTGTAAGCTATCACACTCACCTAAATTACGTCAAACTTAAATTATGTCAATTATTAATAATCAACGCGCATCAGGTAAAGCCCGTCTGATGGTGCTGTAGGGCCACCTTTTGTGCGGTCTTTGGCGGCTAATGCCGTGCCTATATCTTCGGGCTGCCACTTCCCTTCACCGACCAGCGTTAATGTACCGACCATATTACGCACCTGATGGTGCAAAAATGAGAGCGCTTCGGTTTCAAATATAATTTCGCGCCCGCCGCAATGATCGTACGGGCGTTCGGTAATATCGAGCCTATTCAGCGTTTTCATTGGTGACTTCGCCTGACACTGGGAATCGCGAAACGTTGTGAAGTCATGATGACCGAGCAAGTGTTTAGCCCCCTCACGCATCGCATCCACATCCAAATCCCGCTTGTAATGCCAGATCATGCCCACATCATGCACCAAAAAGGATGGGCGACACACCACGCGATATTGGTACAGCTTATTGGTCGCATCAAACCGCGCGTGGAATTCACTATCCACCTTTATGGCCTCGATCACGCTTATACGTTGCGGGCGTAAATGCGCGTTAATGGCTTTCATGAGATCAAAGCCTGTGATGTCCCGATCGCCGTAATCCAGATCAAAATGCGCGACTTGTCCTTTGGCATGGACGCCTGCATCCGTGCGGCCTGCGGCATGGATGGTGATGTCTTGTTGACAGAATTTTTGGATGGCCCGTTCAATCGATTGCTGCACAGACGGCACACCGTCTTTTTGGCGTTGCCAGCCGCAATACCCGTTACCATCATATTCAATCGTAATTTTCCAACGCTCTTGCATCTTATGGGAAGCTGCTCTAATCTTTTCTCAATCAATAAAAAAATACATGGTGGTTTTGCTTTATTTTTACACAAGACGCAAGAAACGAAATGTAGTCTTTCTACATAAGTGACGCAGCAACGCAGTGTAAAGATAAATGAAAGCCGCCAGAAAACAGGGATAGCATAGTAAGTGCTTAAATTAAAAGACATTACTGTATTAAAGCAGATCTATGATCCGCATGCAGACGGGTATCTGGTCACGGGGAAGTTAAAAGATCCCACAGCGGACAAGCCTTATGTGCTGGGCTTCCGTAAACGCCACGGCCGCAATATCCTTGATCAGGAGACATTTAGCAGCAAAGGTTGGTTGACGCGTACATTTAACAGCACGCTGCGCAATGATGAATGGTCTGACGAGCCAACATTTCAAAATGATACACATGCAAAACCATTATATGCGTGGGAAAACAAATATCTAGAGCCTTACGCTCCGCGCGTCAGTGAAAAAAAAGCACGCCTTATTATACGCAAAGTTTGTAACGATTATGATATCGAACCCACTATTTTACGTTGGCGCCCAGATAACGACGGCAAGTCCTCACTATATGACCCAGCCGATCATGCAATAGAGTTTCATCACCGTGATCTGGTTTCGCTTTTGCACGAAATCGGCCATGCCATCCATTTCCAAGACGATAAACATGCAAAAGGCGCGCACCACGCCCCCGCTTTTACGCGTATCTTGCTCGAACTTTATAACCGCTACGCAGGATTCCCAATTGATTATCTTGTCATCACAGCCAATCAGTTCAAACTACTTGGTGACATGAAAAACGAGCAGCTTATATTCACGCCCCCAAAACATCCTCGGGTTTGATATAATTTCCGTTTAAGGCTGCGACAAAATCCATTGATTTCGCATTTTCAGGCTGTATCAGCAATAATTTGATAACGCTGCCGCCGCCGCACGCAATGTGCCCGCCTTTATGAATTAACGCGCCGGGCTTTATGTTGGCGCATTCATCGCTGCGCTCTGCGGCTAAAATCTTAAAACGCTTACCCCTAACGCTCGTCCAGACCCCCGGCCACGGGTTGAGTGCTCTAATCTGGCGGTCAATTTCCAGCGCATTTTGTGACCAATCCACAATACCGTCTTCTTTTTTCAGCATTGAAGCATAGCTAGACACCTTATCGTTCTGCGCCTCTGCCTTTAGCTTACCTTTGGCGGCAAGCTGATCCATCACGCCACAAATCATCACACCACCCAACGCCGATAGCTCGTCATGCAGGCTTTGCGATGTTGTGTAATCATGGATGGTGACTTCTTTTTTCTCGATCATCGGGCCTGTATCAAGGCCTTTTTCCATCTGCATGATCGTAATGCCGCTTTGCTCGTCACCTTTCCAGATAGAATAATGAATAGGTGCCGCGCCGCGCCAACGTGGCAAGAGCGAAGCATGAATGTTGATACAGCCAAAGCGCGGCATATCCAAAATGTCTTGTGGCAAGATAAGCCCGTATGCCGCAACCACGGCAACATCAGCCTTCAAATCATCAAACGCAGCCCGTGCTTCTTTATTATTTTTGAACGAGATCGGCGTGCGTATTTCAATTCCGTGCTTTTCCGCGCATTGCTGCACAGGAGAAAGTTGAATTTGGTGGCCTCTGCCCTTGGGGCGCGGCGGTTGGGAGTACACGCACACAACCTCATGCGGGCCAGCAACCAAATGCTCAAGCGCAGGAACGGAAAAATCGGGTGTGCCCATAAAGATGATGCGGAGTTTTTTATTGTCGTCGGCCATTATTATATGTGGCTCCTTGATCGGTTGTCTGGCGTCTGTTTACAAAACATCGTCAGATTTGTTCATTTTCTCAACTTTGCGAATAATCATATCACGCTTGAGCTTCGATAGGTAATCGATGAACAAAATGCCGTTCAAATGGTCAATTTCATGCTGTACGCAATGCGACATTAATTCTGAAGCCTCTAATTCTGCTTCCTTGCCGCTATAATCCAAATATTTCACGCGCACAATCGCGGGGCGTTCAACCTGTCCATATTGATTGGGGATAGATAAACATCCCTCCTCCATCACGCTCATTTCCTCAGATTTCCAGATAATCTCGGGATTTGCCATACAGATCGGGTTTTTCTCCGACCCGTCCTTGCGGTAATCTAAATCCATCACCACAACACGGTTTAACAAATTCACCTGATTTGCGGCCAAACCAATCCCCGGTGCGTCATACATTGTTTCCAACATACGGTCCATTTGTTTGCGCACATCATCGGTCACGCCTCCAACTTCGTTGGCGCGCTCTTTTAACACTGCATCTGGAATGCATATAATATCGTATTTACTCATGGAAATTTATTTAGCACGGTTTGCCTGCAAAGCAAAACGTAGTTTTGTTTGCATCTTTAAAAAAGAGGAGAACAATCCCTATCGGGATTGCTTCTCAAAGCAAAACGTAGTTTTGTTTGCATCCTTAAAAAAGATGAGCGCCTGCCTAACTTTTCTTGACCAAATATGATTATTTTCCTATAATGCCTATAGGCGCAATCACGCGGTATCGTGGTTGTGTCAGGTTGTGAACGAGAGACAGGAAAGAAAGGAAGAGACAATGCGTGAGATGGCACCAAAACTTACGATTAAAGTGAAGAGATGCTGATTATCATTACAAATCAACGTCTTAACAACCCCAATATCGCGCTTTATGCATCTTCGGTGATCTTGTCTCTTTCAATGCCTTCCACAAGCTCTGGTGCAGACAGGCCGCGCGGTGTTTCCTCAAGCGCAACAAGCTCAGGAATCTCGCGCCCACCCGTTTGGATATGCAAATCCTTAAATTTCCGTGCCCCGGGCAGGACAGAGGATTCGAGCGAGCCGACCGCTTGGTTATACGCGCCCAGCGCCGTATTGAGGTTTCTGCCGAGCTTGCTCATATGTTCGCCGAATTTCGCGATACGGTTGTATAAATCCGCCGCCAATGTTGCGACTTGCTTGGCTTCTTCTGCCATGGCTTGTTGTTGCCAACCATGCATCGCCACGCGGAGCAAGCCCATCACTGTCGTTGGTGAGGCCAAAATGATGTTGCATTTAGCCGCATCCTCGATCAGCGCATGATCGTTACTGACCGCCATAGAATAAAGCCCCTCGGTCGGCAGAAACATCACCACGAATTCTGGACTGTCAAAATGACGCCAGTATTCTTTACTGCTCAACTGCTTCAAATGCTCACGCACCTTGCGTTTGAAGCTATCCGCCGCATTGCGTTGCGCGGCCTCGGTGTCTGCTTTTTCCATCGCGTCCCAATACGGCTCAATCGGGGCTTTGACATCGATGATAATCTCCATCTTACCGGGGAGCTTGATGATAAAGTCAGGCAAGCGTTTCACGCCTTCGGCCTGTACGCTTTGTTGCTGCACGTAATGCGTGCCTTCGACCATGCCGACAAGTTCCAGCGTGCGTTGCAATTGCATCTCGCCCCAACGCCCACGTGCCGCAGGATTGCGCAAGGCCTGCACCAGATTTTGCGTTTCTTGGCGCAACATGCGTTGGTCCTCAGCAAAGGTTTTAAGCTGTGTTTCAATGCCTGTGCCGGCTTTACCCAGATGTTCGATTTTGCCTTCCATGTCCTTCAATGTCTTACCAATCGGGTCAACAAGGTCAGCAATCGCCTTTTGGCGTTTTTCCAAATCATGTGCGCCGTCGGCTTGTACGTTCTTCAGACGCTCTTGGGCAAGTTGCAGGAATTGCTCGTTACTGCGCGTCAGAGCCTCTTGGGCAAGTTTTGCGAACGCGCCGTCAATGTCACCGACCGCATCCTCACGCTGGCGCAAACGCTCGCGCATGGCGGCCAACTTACTACCAAAAAACACAAACGCAGCAGCCGCGCCGATGAATAAGCCTATACCAAGTGAAATCCAGTCGAGTGTCATGGGGTATCTATTCCTTGCAAATTTCCTATTAGGGGTCAGAATAGCATTGTTATGAATGATGAACAGAAATCTTTTTCGCAAAATACACACAAGCGCAACGCAGAGCGCGGCAATGCCATGGTCTATGTTTTGATTATTGTGGCATTGTTTGCGGCGCTGAATTTTATTCTCGCACGCGGCAATGATACGTCCGAAACCAATATCGTTGATCGGAACAAGGTGGATTTTTACGCCACGCAAATCATCAATTACGCCGCCCAAATGCGCGATTCTGTTGAAATCATGTCCTATGGCGGCACCGATATCAATAACCTAACTTTCTTCCAACAAGGCGATGTGGATTTTGATTCAGAAGCCAGCTATTCCAATGGTGACAAAGTCTATCATCCTTTGGGTGGCGGCATTTCACCGCAAACCCTGCCGAAGGATCTAGCCGCCCCCGCAGGTGCCACAGAAAGCGCGCCCGATGCGGGTTGGTATGTCGGACGTTTCAATGATGTTGAGTGGAGTTACAGCAGCGCACACGATGTCGCGCTTGTCGCCTACCGCATACCGCAAAATGTGTGCGAACGTATAAACGAGATGATTGCTGGTGATACTTTTGTGCCGCCACCGCAACTGACAGGACAAATTCGCACTGTGTTGATTGACAATCAAAACACCGCACCACCGCACCTCAATTCAAACGGTTCAGGACATTCAGGCGGTACAGCCGATTTCACAGCTGCAATCTGCCCCGCGTGTGAAGGTGTTCCCGCATTATGTGTGCAAAACAGTTCGGGTGACGTATTCGCCTATTACGATATTATTGCCCCACAATAACGCGTACGGCTTGCTCTCGTAATTCTTCCAGACCTAATTTCTTCTCAGAACTGGTAAAGGTTAGCTCCGGATACGCGGCGGCATGTTTTTTCAAAAGCGCCTTGATATCAGCCTCGTAACGAGCGAGCATTTGGTCTTTAACCTTATCAACCTTGGTCAAGACAATACGGTATGGCACCGCTGATTCATCGAGCAATTTCATGATTTCGATATCGTTCTCTTTAATACCGTGGCGGCCATCCACCAATACAAAAACACAGCGCAGATTGGCACGGCCGCGCATGTAATTGCGCAGAACCTTGTTCCATTCATTCTTTTGTGATTTAGAAACCTTGGCATAGCCATAGCCCGGCAAATCCACCATGTAAAACAAGCCACCAAGGTCAAAGAAATTGAGCTGTTGTGTACGCCCCGGTGTATTCGACGTACGTGCGATGTTCTTGCGCCCCGTCAGCGCATTAATCAGCGAAGATTTCCCAACGTTCGAGCGTCCCGCAAACGCGATTTCTGGTCTATCACCATCGGGCAACTGTACCAAATCCGCCACGCCCAATACGAAATCGCATTCGCCAGCAAATAGTTTTTCGGGATCTATACCGGCAATGAGCTCGCTCATAAGGCCGCGCCTTCTTTCTGGTTATCATTATGGTTGTGGTCGCATCCTGACCACAACGCTATTTTTTCTTCTTAGACTTTTTCGGCTTTGGCTTGGTGATCGGTTTTGCAGGCTTTTTCTTCGCCGCATCTTCGACTTCTTCCGCATCAATCACATCATCGCCGAGAAGCTCAGAACCGCCCTTGAGCTTTTTAAGGGCTTCTTTGCGCGCGTCTTCGATCTTGTCTAATTGATCCTGCTTTATCTTCTTCTTTTCCGTATGGCTTTTGAACAGATAGATATCTGCACCTGATTGACGCAAAATCACATATTGCTGCAACACGGACAGCGCATTACTGAACGTCCAGTAAATAACCAAGCCTGAGGCAAAACTAGCCAAGATATAGCTGATGAAATACGGGAAGTAGTACATCAGTATTTTCTGTGTTGGATCAGCAGGAGGCGGTGTTAGCTTTTTCTGCAAGATCATGAAAACCAACATAAAGCACGACCACACACCAAACATCATAAAGCTTGGTGGATCCCACGGGATTAGGCCGAACAGGTTAAAGATCGTTGTCGGATCAGGCGCAGATAGATCGTGAATCCAACCAAAGAACGGTGCATGACGCATCTCGAGCGAGATCAGCAACACTTTATAAACGGCGAAGAAGATCGGAATCTGAATCAAAAGCGGTAAACACCCCGCCATTGGATTGACCTTTTCTTTCTCGTAAAGCTTGATTAAGGATTGCTGTAATTTCGCTTTATCGTCCTTATATTTTTCCTTCAGCTTTTGCATTTCTGGCGCAAGTTTTGCCATGCCAGCAAAGGATTTAAACGTTGTATTGGCAAGCGGGAATGCCGCCGCACGTACAACAAGCGTCAAACACAAAATCGCGACACCAAAATTTCCGAACAGGTTCGCAAAGAACATCAGCACATGATAAAACGGCTTCGTAATGAAATAGAACATGCCGAAATCAACAGTCAGATCAAAATGCTTAATGCTGTAATCCTGCGCATATTGTTCGATTATTTTCAGATTTTTCGTACCGACATACATATCGGCGGTTGTTTCATACGAACTGCCATTGGCAATGGCTTGCGCATCGCCTGTCAAATCAACCTGAAACGCGCCGACTTTATCGGGGTCAATATTATCCGTATACGTGAACTGGTATTTCATTTCATGTTCGCGTGTCGGAACAAGTGCTGTCATCCAGTAGTGGTCAGAGAGACCCGCCCAACCTTCGCTGGAACGGTAAGTCGCCATTTTCTTCTTCTTCATCTTGCTGTAAGAAACTTCTTCAATTTCTTCGTTCACATACGCAATCGGGCCTTCATGCACGATGCCGCGATTAAAGAAATCCGCAGGCATACCGCGCTGCGCCACCAGCATGTAAGGGAACAACGTTACTGTGCTGCCTGAATTATTAATCACGCGGCGTTTCACATTGAACATATATTGGTCATCAAGGCTGATGGTGCGTTCGAACCGCAGGCCTTGACCGTTTTCCCAGTAAAGCGTGACAGGGGCTTGTGGTGCTAACTTGCTATTACCTTCTACGCTCCACACTGTGTTTTTATTGGGGGTGCGGATGTTGCTATCTTTGCTGAGCCAACCGAAATCAGCATATTCAGGATCTTTTGAACCTGCGGGTGCAAACAACGCCACATTATTTTTCTTATCCAGCGTATCGTAATAATCTTTGAGCGTTACATCATCGAAACGACCACCCTTTAGATTGATTGAGCCAGAAAGTGCTGCGTTTTCGAGCGTTATACGAGCAGATTCGGAAATAATCTCCTGACGGGGGCGCACCTCAGTCGCTGTCACCAATTCCTCAGCGGACATATTTCCGCGCGCTTTTTTTGCGGCAATGGCTTCGGCTTCTTTGGTCGCGTGCAATTGATCCATACGGGGCTTAAGAATAATCTGGTCAAACGTGAACCAAATTACAAGCGAGACAACAACAAAGATAATCAGATTACGTTTATCCTGTGGGTGGAGTTCATCTTTATTGTTCGGCATAGGTGTTTTCATTGGTTTTTCGCTCTTTCCGTACCAGTTTTCAAAAGGCTGAACCTTTTGTTAGTTACTCTTTATCATCATTATAGATGCGTTTATAGCCCAAGATGTCTTTCCACGCAAAGCGTTTTGGCACAGGATCATGCCAATGATTCCCAGACCATGGATGACACCGCATGATGCGCCACATAGAGAGCACCAAACCCTTGAATAACCCATGATTGGCAAACGCATCACGCGCATAACCAGAACATGTCGGGTGAAAGCGGCAGGATGGCGCAAATAAAGGGGACACAACGACGCGATACACATTAATAGCCCCACGCGCAATATAAGAAGGCAATGTCGTCACAGCTGTAATCATTGTCATACGCTATTCCGTTTTTTCTGTTTGGGTTTGAGATTTTTCTGCTGCGGCCGCCATTTCTTCTTGCTGTGCGGCAAGTTTTTTCAGGCACCAGCGCAAATCTTTTTTCAAATCATTATAATCTGCGTCAATTAAACCCTTGCGCGCGATCAATACGAAATCATTGATACCGCCCATCAAATCACGCAGTTTAAAATCTGCCGCCATAACATCATATGATGCGGCACGTAAACGGCGTTTCATGCGGTTGCGTTTCACTGCTGATTTATCAAGACGCTTTGTCACTGTGAAGCCACAGCGATTTTTGTCTGAGATGCCGTCATCCATTTGCAGCACAAAATGACGGGAAATCCATTTCTTGCCGCTATTTTGGACGCGCAAAAAGTCAGACCGCCCTTTAAGGCGGCCTAAATTATTCATATCTTGTTGGCTTGTTTTCATGATGTGCCCAAGCATATCCGGCCAAACAGGGAATATTCAACCTGTTTATCTAAGCGCTCAGAACCTTACGGCCTTTTGCACGACGGCGTGCCAAAATAAGACGGCCGTTTTTTGTGGCCATACGGGCACGGAAACCATGGCGACGCTTGCGAACAAGGTTACTTGGCTGGAATGTACGTTTCATTGCAGGCGCTCCTGTAATTCATAGTATTAATCAAAGATGGCTTTTATAACGGCTCCCTCACATTCTGTCAATCTTTCTATGACTCTTTTTTACAAAGACCATAAATCCAAAGCTTTAAACTTGATTTTTATTCATTTTTATTATCAAATACTTGCGCTTGCAGTACAAAATTTGTTAGTAACTTAAATATATTAAGCGGCAAGGTAAAAGGATTTTATAATGTATAACGATGATAACTGGAACGCGGTCACAGGTGAGGAACTTACAGGATTTTTGGATCAGGTAAACCCGATTGACGGTAAATTCAAAGGCACAGCCGAGAATACAAAAGTGATGTGGCGCCAGCTCCCTTTCTATGACAACGTGGTTTTGATCCGTGTGACAGACAGCACATGGATGCCAAAAAATCTGCAGATTTTCTTCCTGACGATGCAGGGACAGCTATTCCGTCTAAACGGTACATCCCCGCCAATTCATGAAGTAAACGCGCAAGCACCTGTGAAAATCACAGATGATAACGTTTTGGAATATCTAACATTCTTCTGTTATTTCGTGCGCGGCGAAGAAGGCCCATTCTTCATTGCTGATGATATGAATGACCCGAACATGCCTAAAAACATGGACGAAAAAACACGTTCTGTTGTCGAAGGCACGATTCGCCCCGCAACCTATGAAGGCAAAAACGAGCAAGGCTTCTACCTTTGTGATGCCGTTGTGTTCTACTCCAACGCGTTGTTTATCGCGAATTTCGCTGTACAGCCATCAGGCATGATCGAAATGTTGGACGATGATCCGATTGCCACAGACCTTCCGGTTCGTGTTGACGCGCCGATTGCGTAACACCACAAATCAAACATATTAATTTTCAAAGCCGATCTGCTTGTGTAGATCGGCTTTTATGCACTTGCACGCGGAATCGCTCTCCTGTATCCTTGTTAGTAGATATCTGTGGCGAATCTTCACCACAATCTCATTATTTTTGGTTCGAGACACATCCATGTTTAAAAAATTACTGCTCACCAGCGCTATTATTATTGCCGCCTCTGCCTGCGTCACAGCAGCCAAAGCGCAGTCGAGCCGCATGTATTTTGCGGGATATATGGGGTTAATGACATCCAATGATCGTGAGTTTTCAGACAGTCGTTCAGGAACAAGCGGTGATTTCGAATATAACAACACACCGTCTTTTGCAGGTGCTTTGGGGCTTCGTATCAATCCATCCTTCCGTCTCGAGGGCGAGGTTTCTTACAGCAACGCTGATCTAACACAGACCGATTTTAGCACAGGCGGTTCATTCACAACAGGCGGCAATCTGCGCACATATTTGTTTATGTTGAATGCCTATTATGATTTTGATCTGGAATGGGACAAAATATCACCCTTCGTCACAGCAGGTATCGGTATTGCCCATCATGACGCTGAAATTGACGATGTATCAGGCTTTGCAACCGACGCCACAGGCACAGATTTTGGTCTTGCTTATCAGGTCGGTGGTGGTTTGAAATACAGATGGAGCGATGATTTAGCCTTCTCAGGTGGTTACCGCTATTTAGGTGGCTCCGACATTTCCATCGATTCATATGATATCAATTATTCAGGCCACGAAATCCGATTCGGTCTCGAATACGACTTGCCCGTCGATTTCCTACAATAATCACAATCTCAATTCAGGTTCAATTTATACGTTTTGATAATTGCAGTAAGCATTTTCATGGCGTATAAACGCCTTGGTGATATAATACGATGATCACAAAGGAGTAACGGGTGAGCCATACAGAAAATCAAGCAGATGTGATTATCGTCGGCGGCGGTCTTGCAGGATTGAGCCTGACAGCGCTTTTGGCTGATCGTGGCGTCAATGTGATCTGTATCGACCGTGACGCACCACAAACCCAACAAAGCACAAATTATGATGCCCGCACGACGGCTGTATCCTCTGGCTCACGCAAGATTTTACAAGCTGCGGGCATTTGGAACGATATAGAACCGCATAGCTGCCCGATCAAAACCATTCATATTTCCGATGGGGACAGCCCTGTCTTGTTAGAATTCATGAGTGAGGAAGTTGGTGGTGAGGCGTTTGGCTGGATCGCCGAGAACAGCTTTTTACGGCAAAAGCTTTATGAGCGCGTTTCTGCATTAAAAGCAGCCCGCCATATCGCGCCGCATGCCGTAAAAGATTTTAAGCTCCACGATGATCATGTTGAGGTCATTTTGGATAATGGTGAAACACTCAGCGCGCCGCTTGTGATTGGTGCAGACGGACGCAACAGCTTCACCCGCGACTTTATGGGCATTGATACACGCCAATGGCGTTACGGGCAAAGCGCCATTGTGTGCTGTGTTCATCATGAAAATCCGCATAATCATGTCGCGCTTGAAAACTTCCGCCCTGAAGGGCCGCTCGCTGTGTTGCCGATGAAAGATGATGCGGAGAGCAACCATCGCTCCTCATTAGTCTGGACGGAGCATCAGAGCGCCGCAAGTTCATTCCTAGCCGTGCCCGAGCCTATTTTTAATGCGGCACTAAACGCACGCTTCCCCGCCCATTATGGCCGTGTCAGCCTGTCTGGGAAACGCTTTAGCTTCCCACTTGGCCTTATTCATGCGCACCAATACACAGCACCGCGCATGGCCTTAATCGCCGAAGCCGCCCACGGCATGCACCCGATTGCAGGGCAAGGTCTGAACATGGGGTTCCGTGATATTGCCGCCATCGCGCAATTAATCGTTGCTGCCGTTCAAAATGGCGAAGATACGGGCAGTGTAGAGTTATTGGCTGAATATCAACGTCAGCGCCGCTTTGACAACACAACAATGATGGCGGCCACCGATACATTGAACAAATTGTTTTCCAACAAAACACCAGGCATCCGCAGCCTACGCAAAGCAGGGCTTCATGCCGTATCACGCCTGCCTGCTGCCAAACAATTCTTTATGAAGCAAGCCATGGGCGCGAGTAGTCTGCTCCAAGGGTTTGTGGAAGACGATGCAGGCAACGAGCAAAAGGGGGAAGCCGCATGAGATTAATGGCTTTATTCCTCGCTTTATCATCCTTGTTTTTGTGCATGCCGTCTCAGGCACGCGCAGGATACGATTTGAAGAAAGGCCTCATCCCGTCTAAATATTACGGACAATGGGCAAGTCCTAGCTGCGAAGCGCCCAATGGCGTTGTCACAATTTACGGGCGTCTCATACTGGACGCCACATCAGAGACAAATCTAACCTACCGCATTACGAAGACAGCCATGAGCGGTGATATATTTGCCGCGCAAGTTTCCAATCTTACATTTTTCATGAATAATTTAACGGACAATAGCGTCACAATCATGCGCCATTACAGCGATCAACCAGGCTCCAACACAGCCCCTATCACAGAGAAAATCCATACGTTGGGCGTGCGTTATACCAAATGCGACACGGTTGAAGCGGAGTGGCCATCCCTTACGCCCGTGGGCATCGATGCGGCAGAGAAAATCTATAAATTAGAAAAAGCCTGCAACGGTGCTTACATCGAAGACAGCCCGCAGTGCCAACAAGACACATTCACATTCTTTGATGAAGATCATGACGGGCTTTTAGGCCGCACAGAATTAGAACGCGCTTACGAGCTCGCCGTTTTCTTTGGTAGCAGTATTGGTTGCTTCTTCCCGCATCACTACACCAGCATCATCAAAACCGATGCCACAGCCTTTGCCGAAGACACGATAGGCAGTATGGATCAGGATAAAGATTATAAACTCTCGCTTAATGAGATCATCACAGGTTTTGAGACCGCAAAGCTGCAACGTTCTTTCATAAGGTTTATGGATTACACAAACGATCTTGCGGTGCTGCTTTATACTCTCCCGCATTATCCTTATATCGAACGTTAAAAAAGGCTCATATATGAGCCTTTTTAATAAAAATATAAAATTTCCTATAAAATTTATCGTAGCCCTAGATAATTAGGCTCTGCCAATTTCTGCTCTTGTGTAAGATCGGGGCTTGGGTCTCTCGTCGGTGCCGCATTCGGATCTGGTGCACCAACAACATTGGTAATCGCATCCCTTGGAATTCCACCCTGTTCCATCAAATCATACACTTGGCTGTCTTCAGGAAGATTGTTTCCAATAAAACCTTTAACCGAACTAAACATATCTTTAAACATAGCCATAAGCGGACCAAGAAAACTATCAAGCATCCCGCCCATATTCGGACCAAGCAATTCAGTGAATGATGTTTTTCCAGTAAATACGTCACCCAAAACACTCATCATCGTATTCTGGCTTGCCTCAGCCGCCGCCTTAGCCGCCGCGTCATTTGCCGCCTTAGCTTCTTCAGGAGTACGACTAGCAGCCGTTACAAGCTCTGTAAATTGTTCTGGATTTTCCTCTAATGCCGGAAGCATTTCACGAACAGCCTCAGGATTGTTTCTTACTAAATCCTCGAACTGGTCTTGAAGACCATCGTTTGCTTCGAATGCTTGTATCGCATAATGCGCAAGCTGCTGGTCATCGGCCATCAACGAATCCATCACGGAATCACGCAGCGTATCATCCACCGCCAAACCGACCAAAAGAGACTGGAGAGTTTCAGCATTCAAACCATCATAACGTCTGGCAAGATCATCAATTAAATCAATTTGCCCAGGAGAATAACCCAGACCTTCAGCAGCAAATGCTGGAACCTCTTTCCCCATCAGACCACCAATCGCTGCTAGACCGCCAACGCCATCCCCTAAAGCCTTCATTTGTCCCGGTTCAAGCCCCTTAGCGCCAGGCAGAATAGGGGGAATGGTTAATTCGCCAATATGTTGTTCAACAGCATCCTCAGGTGCAATCACCGGTTCAGCTTCGCCCGTAAGTCGGCCCCAAGCCTCTCCGATTTTATTCCATAAATTTTCTTCTACTACTGTTTCTTCAACCATCTTCACACGCTCCATTATTATTTATTTTTAATGTAATTTGCGACGCACAATAATTTTTATTACGGCAACATCCATTATTTTTTTATTTTCCATACGAACAACAAAGGCTGATTGAGCCCGTTTTAAATAAGTACGAACCTCGGGCAAAACTTCTTCGCCATAATCATGGAGGACACCGCCACGACCAACAAAAATCAAACGATCATTTTCTAAATCATATTCTATCCAATCAAGGCTGTTTGGTAGCGGCCTGTCATAAACAACCCAGACCTGACCTTTATCATTCACTATGAAGTCTATTTTCATGATTGTTTTCAAGGGGGCTTGAACAGGGCTATTCGGATTGTGGGATTTTCCAACCCGATCCAAAATACCAATCTCTTCTTGTTCTTCCACCATTACTCACCCTTATTTTTTATCTTTTTTTATATGATATCCAATTATACCAAAAAACATGGTGTTTTCGCAAATATAATCAACCCTATTGTAGGTCTAAGGCCTTAAAAACCGCTTAATTTATAGAGTTTTGTACGTTAAAATCAAAAAACCAATGATTTTAGTCGTCTTTCAGTCCCATATAGGTGCCATCCCATCTAGCGGGGAGGTTTTTATATAGATCGAGTGTCTGGATATACGGCAAGCCCTTATTAAAGCCCTCGACCTTTTCATCAGCCACAGGAACGCGATTCAATGTTGCATTTCTCATAGTTAAAAGTCCCGTATCTGGATCTATATTAAAGACACAGGCCATAACCTCAATCCTACGTTCACCATACGGGCCAATATAAACATAATCCACACGCTGTTCTTGCTGGAATTTTTTAACGGCTAAAACCTGCAGCGTCTCAGGGTATTTTAGCTGTAATTCAACGAAAACACGGCATAAAGCATATTCTTGTGTACCGATCAACGGTTGGAATCCATACCAAATAAGTAATGCGATAACAGCACCCGTAATACCAAGACGCCGTTTCCAGTTTGCCTTTTTGCCTTTTTTATCTTTTTTACCGAATACAGCCATATCAAATTTTACTGTTTCTACTCTCTGGTATCGTCATCATCAGAAATATGAGCGTCCAGATCATCATCGTTCTCTGCATCTCGATCAATGGCAGCACCTTCATCTTCTTCGATTTGCTCAACCGCATCACCAATTTCTTTAAGGCGCGCCCGCTCATTTAGCATTTCTGATTTTTCAACCAGATCTTCAACAATTTCTTCAATCACAGCGCTAACCAAGGCCGATTTTGAATCGCCTTCTTTCTCACTTTTCATCAATACGCGCCGTTTGATATCATTTCGTGCACTACCGCCTGGGAAAGCTGCCGCAAGCATTTGTCTTGCGCGCCCCGCACCCAAACGATCATAGAGACGATTACGAATAGCCACATCTTCTGAGGATGTCGACAACGCCCACAACTCAATCGGGCCCAATGTATTAATCAAAAACTGCTCATAACGACCGCCCGTAGAACCAAGAACGAACAACGCAGGCGCACCACTTGATTTTGGACCAGTCAATTTAAAGCGCATAATATCCCGCGCCGTATCCGTCAACCCGAAACGGTCGCGTACATTCTCAACCGCAGCTTCAGAAATAGCAGAACCCAAAATCCAAACGCCTGTCGCCAAATCGATCATATCTGCATCAAAGTCATCAAGGAGCTGTGAAGCCAATGTAATTTGCACGCCGCGCTTACGTCCCTCGCGAACGTCACGGATAACCTGTCCCCGTACAGAAGACGAGCTACTGGTACGGTGGAATTCATCATATGTCAGGCGTTTTGCGATTTCGGCTGTTTCTTGCAAGCGCGCTTCATGGTATTCACGGAAACGTTTAGGGACATACTCAATAGCTTCTTTACCCATCCACCAGTTACGGACCAGCGCATGACGGGCAAGCATGTACATAATAGACGTTTGACGATCAGCCACCTCATCACCCTGCGGGGCTACATCCATCAAATCAAGCGCACAAACACGCGCGTTACTAATATCAAACTGCGTGACCGAAGACAGAATCGGCAACTCACGAATAGCTGATGTCACCATGCGTTCAAACGCATTAATAACACTCTCCGAACTAAACCCAATCGACGTTTCTTCAAGAAGGCCGCGAATCTGCGGACGACGCGATGCCGTAATCGCATCGTTCAATGTCGGAACAGCGTGACGCTGCGCGCGCAAAGCCACACTGACCTGTCCAATATCAAACATCTTATCAACGACATCCCACCAATAAGGATCAGACGGCAAATGAATATTATGCTTTTGGATTGCATCATCAACCTCAGCGTCAAGACGCGGCAAATAAGGGCGTGGCTCTGCATTAGCCGCCGTATCATCACGCCAACGGAACATTTCATCAACCACCATGCCTGATAATTGCTGAATACCGTCATACGGACGATCATGACCTGGAGGCGTACACAGAAGCGTCAGAAGCTCGACCAGATAACTCCGCTCGTTCAATAACGGCGCACGACAACCAAGCTGCGTGTCAAATGGGTTAATCGCAAAATGGTGGATCATCTGCAAACGATAATAGGCGACTTCATGTTGCCTGTTTTGTGGCAAGGCTTCTTTCACCAACGAAACGAGTCCAGAAGAAGACGGCCCGATATCAATAATGGCAATGAATGGCAATCTTTGTAGACCCGGCGACAAGCATGTGCCGAGGTTCAGTGTATTAATCAAAACAGATTTACCAGCACCAGGCTGCGCAAACACAAGGTCAAACCACGTTGTGGTAATATTCGTTCCCGTTTGATAAGGCCAAACCTTACCATCTGGTGTACGCAATAAAATTGCACCTTCGGAAAACGGGCTAGACGGGCGCTGCCATGGCAAAAGCTTCATCACATCATACATCGGCGCAACGGCTGTTGGTGCGGTACCAGCACAATGAATACCCATTGCAGACGACATGACGCAATCCAGCGGATCACCAGTGTGATCACTAACCTGACAATAACCCCAACTTTCAACCGATTGCACAAGTGCGGCCAAACGGTCTTCCATCAAATCCATTTCACGCGCAGGTGCCCACGTCGCGAACGAAACACGTAGCTTTACGACAGGCTCACGCCGCGCCAAAATAGAAAGACCTTCAAGAGAAAACTTAATCTGTTTATTCAGAGCATTCGTCACACCAAGAATTGTCGCCGCAAACGCCCGAAATGCCGTTGCGCTAGCACCACCACCCTCAATCATAAACGAAATACGGTAAGGAATATCAGCATCAAACAGCCGCGTCAAAAGCTGCGGAAAAGGTGCCGCGTCCATTGGTCCCAACGTCATATCAGCACCGCCCCACAACATATCACCAATACGCACGATTGATTTATCGATAATCATAGCATCCGCAAGCGCCAATTGCTGACGCAAAGGCGGCCACATCAAATCAGACATGTCCTTATTACTGGTCGGCGCGCGCGGTGGAATAGGATCCCCAGGCAAACATGGACGCCATTTTTCATGCGCCTTACGAGGATATAAGTTATTTTTAACCGCCTTAAGCGCATCATGAACACCTAAAACCTCTGCTTGAATACCAAGCTCATCCAAAGACGACGTCATTGATGACACGTAACTTTTATGGCGTGTCCGCAAAGCGCTTAAAGCAGCCAAGGGATACTGCGCATAACCCGCATTCAACCATTTTTTTTCTTTAGATTCTTTAGCCGCGCGCTGATATTCGTTTTTCGTCATAGCACTCGGGCGCGTCCAGAGTACAAAATAGCACTCCTCATACGACAAATAACGCTTCAAATTTCTCACACGCTCATCGAACAAGTCCGTCACTTCGAGTCCAATATTATCGGCCGAAATTTTACTTGGGCGCACAAGATTTTGTAAATGCTTTTCAATACGCTCGGCGTCACGAATGAAATAAACCTGCATAGCATGGCCAGCGCGGTCAAAACGCGCACCAATTTTAATAGTCGCGGCTTCAATCAGGTGGTTATATTCTTCTTCACCGATAACCTGCTTACTACCATCAACCTTAAGATATGTGATCAAAGAGCCGTCTTCAGACACAATCGTTTGATGATCATCTGCGGTTTCCAGACGAATAAATGTCTCAAGCGATTGCCTAAGCATCGTTTGGAACGGGATCAAAAATTTACTTAAAACATTCATATGAAAACAAAATATATTTCGGTTATTACATTCAAGAACATGTATTATACAGTTGTTTCTTGCCAAGAAGAAAGTGCATATATCGTTTTTTCAAGGAATTTGGGAATTATTTTCCTATAGCTAGAAAAGAAAAACCTAGGCGGCTTCGGCTTGCTTAAAAATTTTCAGCCAATCTTGGGGCGTCTTACCGCCAAATGGCCCATCTTTGGAACGCCAATAAGCCAAAATTTGAGGGAATTGGTTAAACTGCAGATCAGCCTCTTGTATAATGCGTCGATCCAATGGGAACAGTCGTAAACCTTCCAATTTCTGCTGACGCATTTTGTAGTGAGCCGGCGTGATATAATCCTGTAACACAGATGCTAAGATCATAGGATCATCAACGCCGATTCTCTCGCGCGCTTCTTCACGACGCTTCATAAGAATGTCAAGAGCGCGACGCGCGGCATCAGCAACAGGCCCCTGTGAAATTCGAGCCACATAAATGGCGCGCGCAATGTGGTGAAGTTCGGCTTGTTCAATCTCCGGTAGCCAAACCAAAACGCCAGAGCGCATACCGTTGACCCTATCCAAATTGAAACACTGATGACAAAAAATACAGACTGTGGCCATATTTTTATCATTCATATCTGCATAATCATTATTTATAAAATGAACATCTTGATATTTTTTCGAATAAAAACCGCAACACTGACAGGTGTGGTCATCTCTCTCGAATATTTTTTGCTTATGCTCAGGCGAAAGCGAGGCGCCAGCTTTTTTATTACTGCCCCCCTCAGAAACGGCATTGCCCGCAGAGCGGGCAATGCCAAGTATGATAGAAATATTTTTCACAAATATTATGGTGCTGTTGTTGCGAACGTAACAGCATTAAGTTTTGCTGTTTTAGCACCAACACCAGTACCAATAGTATTAAACATAGACTCATAGATGATCGGAAGCGCGAACAACGCACCACCAGCTGCCAAACGAATAGCACCATCTTTTAAAGCTGTTTGCTGTGGGTTTTCAACGTGGTC
>JBBKWU010000012.1:0-286152 GCA_037969035.1 Bdellovibrionales bacterium | reverse complement strand
TTTGTTTATATTATATAGTCATTCGTTAAGTGTACGGAGTGTAGCGCAGCCTGGTAGCGCATCTGGTTTGGGACCAGAGGGTCGGGAGTTCGAATCTCTCCACTCCGACCATTTAGCTTGATTTCCCTACTTGTACGCCCTTTCAAACGCTGATAGATTTTTTCTTATGAATGTCCGCATTTACAAGCCTAGCAAAAACGCAATGCAATCTGGTCGAGCCAAAACAAAAAACTGGCTTCTGGAAAGCGAGCTTGCGACTGCCCGTGCGCCGGAGGCGTTAATGGGCTGGACAGCATCCGGTGATACATTAAACCAGATTAAAATTTATTTCAGCACTGCCGAGGAAGCTGTTGCTCATGCTGTGGCGAAGGGCTGGAATTACACAGTTGCGGAGCCTAAAACGCGCCGTATCAACCCAAGAAGCTATATGGACAATTTTAAATCTGCCGTGCCTTTGGCATCGGATGTGCGTAAAAACGGACAGAAAACGTCATAAATCCTTGCGTGTATTCACGCTTATCTATTATATAATCAATTCCAATGAGCGCCCTTAGCTCAACCGGATAGAGCACCTGCCTTCTAAGCAGGATGTTGCAGGTTCGAGTCCTGCAGGGCGCACCATTACATTTCTTATTATTAAGCAACAACATTACGGCTTTAAAAAAATCCATAAAATATTATCATTTTAATAACCTTAATTTGAAATACTTGATGCTGGACAGAATATTTTTAGGGCAAGGGGACGACACTGTGAGTTTGCAGTTATTATCATCATTAAAAGCGGTGGCAATGCCATTTTCTTCTAAGGGTAACCCAACGCAATTGCTACGCCGCGCTTATATTACGGCGTTTGTGCTTATCGCACTATTGACCGTAGCCAGCCATTTTTTGACAAGTTTTATCACGGCCAAGCAGCAAGAAAGTACGGAAGTATCATTTTTGATTAGCCGTCAAAGCAATCTTGTGCAGCAAATTATCATTGATGGTTACGGCTATATTAGTGACTCGTCTGAAATAGATCAGGGATTTTTCAGACAAACCATTAAGGAGTTGGCATCAAGCCATTATCATGTGGTGAAATCTCTTGAAGAGCGCGGGGAGCTTGCGTCCAGTAAAAGTCTTCATCAGGTTTATTTCGAGCAACCGTTTATGCTGGATCAGAAATTGACCGATTTTATTAAGACAGCAGAGGCGGTGGCATCTTATCCACCTGATGCCATGCAAAGTAATAAAACATCTGTTATGGGCAATCTCACAGAAAAGCGGGCGCGTTTGCTGCCTTTGCTTGACGCCGCCGTTCAGCGATATCAGCAAGAAACCTCTGCTGTTATCAGTAGAAATTATTTTCTTCAAATGGCCAGTGTTGTTTTGATTATCATTGTTTTGATTTTCGAAGCGATTTGTATTTTCAGGCCATTGACGTCGCGTATTGATAGTTATCACAAGTTGCTGATTAAGCAAGCTATGGAAGACCCGCTTACGGGGCTAAATAATAGACGCGCATTTGGTAAGCAGGCTGATCGCGAAATTTCACAAGCACGCCGCAATGAAAAGAATATTTGTGTTGGCTTGTGTGACCTTGACCATTTTAAATCTGTAAACGATGTTTACGGACACGAGGTAGGGGATAGGGTTTTAAAGCATTTCTCAGCACTGTTAAAGGAAACATTACGCGGTGGCGACATTATAGGGCGTATTGGCGGTGAGGAGTTTGCTGTTGTTTTATCCAAGGATACGAACGCGGATGTGGGACAAAAAGTATTGGAACGTTTGGTTTCAAAGGTGGCTTCAACGCCTTGCCCTTATGTCGATGAAAATGGTAAGAATCAAGAGCTTGTTTACACAACCAGTCTCGGGTTTTGTTCTCTTATCCCAGATGAGAAGGCTGATATTCATGAGTTGTTGAAGGTTGCGGATGAGGCACTTTACGAAGCTAAAGAGACAGGACGAAATCGTGTTGTGTATGCCGACCTTACGCATGGTAGTAAAAAGCGTGCTGCTGATAATAATAAAGATGATGAGGGTGGAGGTAATAGCATCGATGAACCCGACGATGGCGATGAGACAAAAAAAGGTCCGGAGACCTTGATCTCCGGACAAACGGCGGTAATAGAGGGTGTGTAGTATCTTTATATGCCAGATACGCATCGGTTGCAAGCAAAAAAACAAACTTTATTCATTTTTTTGACCAATTTCGCAACAATATAAAGTAATCAAGTAAAATTCAATAAATTTAGTGCCAAAATGAGATTGTATTCAATAATAGAATATACATAAGCGTTTAATTTTTATTTTGTTTAAGCATAAAATAATATTTTTTGTATAATTATTACTATAACTTCTTTGTTTTTACTTGGGTGATTATTTATTGTTTGTTTTTTATTTTGTGTTATTGGTACAAATATAAACAAGCAAATATAAAATGGTTATGCGGATGCTTTGATGGGCATATTGTTACTTTTGTTTCCCCATTCAGCCCATGAGCCATCATAAATAGAGGCGTTTTCATAACCAACGATAAACAGCCCAAGCGCAAGAATGCAGGCTGTTACGCCGCCACCGCAGCTACAGGTAATGCTCGTGTGTGAAATATAAGGCAACAAAATATCTTCCAGCTCTTTTTTACTCTTCATTTTTCCGGTGCTTTTATCAATGAGCTCCATAAAGAATTGATTTTTACTGGACGGGATGTGACCGTTGCCTACAAAGTCACGAGATTCTTTGATAGCGCCAGAAAATCTGTCAGGTGCGCGCGCATCAAGAATTAGGCATTGATCGTCATTGGTTTCCTTCAGGACGTCATCCATATATTTTAATAAGTGAGGGCGAAGGGTGCTTTTGAATGGAGTCGCACTGGTTTTTGTTTCTGTAACGTCTTGGGTTGTGGCGTAGCCTTCTGTTTCCCATGCGGGAAGACCGCCATTTAGAATTTGCACGTTGTCGTGGCCAAAAAGGCGAAACATCCACCACGCACGCGCTGCGGCGAAAGCTATGCCTGTTTGATCATAGATGACGATGTGTTGATTGTTGTGTGCGCCGAGATCTGTAACTTTTTCTGCAAAAAAATGTGCGTCAGGTATTGTGTGCGGCAGTTCAGCTTGTTGATCGGCGATATCGTCGATGTCGAAATAGCAAGCTTGTGCTATATGTTTGAGCTGAAATGCTTGAAACGGTGATAGCCTAGGGATCGTCGCGGCACATGTGGCATCAATGATTTTAAGGTTGTCTTTGCCGCTTTCAATGAGTGCTGCGAGTTCTGGTGGTTCAATGAGTGGATACATGTACTATTTGTCCTGATTGTTGGGCCGAGAATTGGTTAAATCTAAATCTGGAGCAGATATTGCTAACTCTGCTTCTACTTCTTGTGTGTCGTTATCGTCAGCATCATCAATTTTAAGGTTTTTCAGCGTATAGACATTAATGGGCTGCTTGCGCCCTCTGATTTCTTGTTCACCAACTTTTTTGAGGCGGATCAACCAATGATTATCCATGAATTTTGTAGCATCGCGCGAAATTAGTATCTTGGTTCCTGTTTTTTTATTGAGCTGTTCGATACGAGCGGCTGTATTCACAACATCACCATACAGACCGATGAAAAGTTTTTCCTCGCCAATTTGGCCTATGGTAACAATGCCGGCATGGATGCCCACGCGAAAGTCGGGGGCATAGTTGAATTGCTTTAGGTATTCGTCACGTTTGTTATTAACCCAGTTGTGAAGTTCATAAGAGGCAGCAAGGGCTCTATTTGCGCCGCGCCGTGGCCATAAAACGACAAGTCCGTCACCAGTGTAATTCACGATATCTCCGCGATGTCGCCTGATAATGGCGCCAGCATCATAAATGAACATGGCAATAAGTCTCATCCCTTGCTCAGGGCTCATTTTTTCGGCCATTCCTGTGGAGCCGACCATATCCAAAAACAAAACAACACGATCTCGCTTTACGGGTTGGTGATAGGTGCCGATAAGGAAGTGAATAAAGTGCTGTGCGCCGATCATATCAATAATATTTAATAGTCCGATGGAGAATGTGGGCACGATAACGGCTGTCGAGAAAAAGAAGATAAAGTAGTTATATGAGCTATGGAACACAATATCCCATGCATTATAAATATTTATTGTGATGCTGAAGCAAATGGCAATGGAGATGACCATGAAAACTAAATAGGCCATGAATTGTTCAGAAGGTGTCTTGCGGCGTTCCTTGCGCCAGTATGCTGTTTTTACGAGCTCTATATATGTAAGCCATGCAAAGCAATAAAGCCCCCAAAAGGTAAGGAGGATATAAGGGTTTCCTGTGGTGCTGGGGTCTGCAACGCGCGTAATCAACGTGATGGTAATCAACATAAAGAAGAACACCATGAAATGTTTTGCGTAAGGTAAAATCGCGATAGCAACAATCAGCGCGAGTTCCGCCCAATAGAAAAACGCCATTTCCATTGTCGTGCACAAGTCGTTAGTCAGTGCAATAATAGGCAGGATATTCAGAAAGAATATAAAGACCGAAGAAAATTTATGTTTTTTTATTAGACTGAGAAGCATAGTTTTGAATTTATTTATTATTGAGTGAAGAGGTGAATACACCTCAAAATGAAATGACAAAACATTCTATCAGCTTCCTTTCCTAGATAAAAGAACGGATTTTTTGTGTTCCGACGCTTGCTGCAAAAGCGTTTAAGAGATAACTTTTTAAGTCTTGTTTGTGGACTTAAATATTTAAGGTGAGCGCGTATGAGTAAAGATGACAAATGGATTGATGTTAATGATTTCATGCAGAGTGAGTATCGTTACAGGCTTGTTGTCGCCGCAGGTACAAATTTTGATTCAAGCTTTGCTCCGTACTTTTCGCCTAAAGAAATGCTTGAACATGGTGTGTTTGAAGGCAAATACCTCAATGACTGCCGCGATGAATTCCCAGATGATTGGTTTGAAAAAGCTAAGGTCAGTGATGTCCCAGACCCAGAATTGAACTATTTTGGTATCAAAAGCCGTCAGTCTTTACAGGTATGGCAACAAAAAGACTGGATATTCGGGCCTGACCCAAGGGGCTGGTTTCAATGGTATTGTCGTTATTATCAGGGACGTCGAATTTTGGAAGTTGATAAGATACAGATCAAACGTTGGCGCGCCTTTGCCCGTCATGCGGGACAGATCAAAGCCAATTGCGAACCGCATAATTTTTTATGTCGACCACGTCAACGACAGGCCTTGCTGCAGTGGTCATATGACCCGTTTATTTAGTCTAAGAGCTTTATATTGGTGGCGAAGGTTTTCCCATCTTCTGATGCAAGCTCATAAGTTAAGCGTTGCCCAGCCTCTACTTTATCAATACCAGAGGCCTGCAGGGCAGAAATATGAATATACACATTATCGCGGCTGTCACCGCTACCATCTTTCGGGCGAATAAAGCCGAAACCTCTATCTTCTTTGAATGAAATGATACTTCCTGTCGGCATGCTTTGTTTCCTGTTATTTAGTTTACTGCGTACTTTGAAGCAAACAGCTAGGTCTTTTGGCTAATTGATGCGAAGATTGAACATTGAAAAAGAGAAAGAAAAAATGGCTCCTCGAGCAGGATTCGAACCTGCGACCAATCGATTAACAGTCGATTGCTCTACCGCTGAGCTATCGAGGAACATTGGTGACTTTATGCCGCCCTTGCTTTGGATTGTCAAGAATAATTCTGAAAATTATACGCGCGTTCCGATCGCGTTCCGATAAGGTATCACAGTAAATGACAGGACTGTGCCTAACGGAGTTAAATGAATCTTAAATTTTTCTTGTTACTATCGGCTTTATGTATGACACAGATATTGAAAATAATGAAAGCACACAAACGGCGACAGGTGATTTCTCAGCATCAGCAGGCGCGGAGCAGGTTGCATGGAATGTCGATCCTGTAGCGGCTGCAAGGATGTTGATACAGGCGGGCGAGATTATGCAGTTCTTCTTATCTAGCAATGAGCTTGATGTACCTCAGGCTGAGCCTGATGATAGCTTAAGGAGTCAATTTGCGATGAGTGTTCATGATGTGCGCGGCGTTACGAATGCCGCCACAGCCAATAGAAACACAAGCCCTGAAGCGGCTGTTTCAAGCCGTGATGGTTTCCGCGTGGGGTAGAGGAAATGATGGAGGCACCTGCCGGAGTCGAACCGGCGTGCAAGGATTTGCAATCCTCTGCATAACCACTCTGCCAAGGCGCCATCTCATTAGACGCTTAGGAAATAGCACTTCTTTTCAAAAAAATCCAGTTAGTTTTAGGCTGTTTGTTAAAAAAATAGCGCACGGCAAGAGGAAGTCTTGCCAAGACGGCTTTTAATGCTCATAAACTCGTGGCATGATGTTCTCCGATATTTCGGAATATAGATAGAGAGTTAGATAGATGGAAAATTTTGAAAAAATGCGTAAAGTCATGGTGGACTGTCAGATTAAGACCAATGGCGTTACAGACGAGCGCATTATTGAGGCTTTTACGACTGTGCCACGCCAAATATTTGTTCCTGCGCATTTGAAGTCAGTTTCCTATGTTGATGAAGATGTCTCATTCGGCACAGATAATGGCGCGTTTCTGATGGCGCCGACCGTATATGCGAAGATGTTGCAAGAGGCTGCGCCTGAAGCGAATGATATTGTTTTGAATATTGGCGATGATAGTGGTTATTCAACGGCGATTCTTTCTAAGCTTGTGACAACTGTGGTTGTGGTGGAGCAAGTTCCGGGTTTTTATGATAAAGCACGCCAAATCTGGAGCGATTTAGGTTTGTGTAATATTGCCATTGTTGATGGTTCTCCAGACGAGGGCGGTTTGGATCATGCACCCTATACACTTATTATGATGAACGGCTCGATTGCGCGCATACCCGAATCTCTTGTGGCGCAATTAACGGATGGTGGACGCCTTTGTACTGTTCTGCGGGAGAATACATCGCAACAAGGGCAGGCAGTGGTCGTGGAACGCGTCGGCGCACGGGACAGCTCGATTAGGGCGGCATTTGATGCCTCTACGCCTTATCTGGCCTCGTATAGCCCTGAGGAAGTGTTTGTATTTTAAGTGTTTTTGGGTTCGCGCCGTGTAAGTTTTTTACAGCTTTTTAGGGGATAAGCCGTAATTGGGCTTGCATTTAGGGCAAAGCAGAACGAAAATCACAGAGGTTAAATGTGTATATATAAAGGCAGTGACGATAATCGGTCTTTGACAATATGTGCACAATGTACGAAACTTATTAAATCAAGGTGTTACATCAACACGGTTTTCATATATGGCTGCAGACGCTGAAGAACAAGAACCATCGATCGAGGAAATACTGGCTTCTATAAGGCAGATCATTTCTGACGACGACGAAGAGGGAGCCGAAGAGGCTGCCCCTGAAGTTGCGCCTGCACCGAAGGTTGCCCCCGCACCAGAGCCCGAGCCTGAAGACGATGTTTTAGAGTTGACTGATGTTGTCGGTGGCGATGACGATGACGAAGAGTTTGACATCGTTGACGATGAACCAGAACCTGCTCCCGTTATTGAAGAAAAAATTGAAATAGATATGCAAGATCGTGATGAGCCTGACGCGGCTGATGATGATCTTGATGATTCGGATATTCTCACAGGTAATGCACAAAAAGCAGCGATGGACGGTTTCTCCGCACTTATGGGGAATATGGCTGTGGAGCGCAGCGGTCGTTTGGGCAACATTACCCTCGAAGATATCGTGCGTGAGCTTATGCGTCCGATGTTGCGTGACTGGCTTGACCAGAATTTACCGCCATTAATCGAAAAATTGGTCCAGAAAGAGCTTCAACGCCTTGCAAATAAGGTCATGGACGAGTAAAACATTCCTTGTAAGTATTAATGAACGCGGAGTTATCCGTAATTAAACGCAAGGAAGATTACCCATGCTGGATAAAACATTTCAGCCCGAAACAATCGAATTAGATTATTACAACGAATGGGAAGGCTCAGGCATTTTTGCCGCCAAGCCCGAAAGTAATAATGCGCCATTCACCGTGATGATGCCGCCGCCAAACGTGACGGGCAGCCTTCACATGGGGCATGCGCTCAACATGACCTTGCAAGATATCCTCACCCGTTACGCCCGTATGCAGAATAAAGACGCACTTTGGCAGCCCGGCACAGACCATGCGGGCATCGCCACGCAGATGGTCGTTGAACGTCAATTAGAATCAGAAGGTAAGCACCGCCGCGATTTGGGGCGTGAAGGCTTCTTAGAAAAAGTTTGGGAATGGAAAGAAGAATCTGGCGGCACGATTGTCAACCAGCTCCGTCGTCTCGGCGCGACACCTGACTGGGATCGTGAGCGCTTCACAATGGATGAGGGGCTTTCCACTGCCGTGCGCCGTGTGTTTGTACGCCTTCATAAAGAAGGTTTGATCTACCGCGATAAACGCCTTGTGAACTGGGATCCTAAATTACATACCGCTGTTTCTGACCTTGAGGTTGAGCAACGCGAAGTTAAAGGCCACATGTGGCATATCCGTTATCCGATTGAAGGTGAGCAAGAGCGTTTCATTACTGTTGCCACAACGCGCCCCGAAACAATGCTTGGCGATACGGCGATTGCTGTGAATCCTGAGGACGAGCGTTATAAAGAGCTTATCGGTAAATTTGCCGTGCTGCCGATTTGTAATCGCCCCATTCCGATTGTTGCCGATGAATATTCTGATCCTGAAAAGGGCAGTGGTGCTGTGAAGATTACACCTGCGCATGATTTCAATGACTTCGAAGTTGGTAAACGTCATAACCTACCGATGATCAACATTTTTGATGAAAGTGCCTGTATCAGCGACGAGGCTCCCGAAGCTTATCGTGGGCTTGATCGTTATGAGGCGCGTAAGAAGGTTCTTCAGGAGCTTGAAGAGCTTGATTTGCTCGTGGAAGTTGAAGATATCAAGCACTCCGTCCCTTATGATGAAAAAACAAAAACAACGGTCATAGAGCCGTTTTTGACAGACCAATGGTATGTTGACGCAGAAACTCTCGCAAAGCCAGCTATCGAGGCTGTGCGCAGCGGCAAAACCGAGTTTGTGCCTAAGCAGTGGGAGAACACATACTTCTCATGGATGGAAAATATACAGCCATGGTGTATCTCACGTCAATTATGGTGGGGACACCGTATTCCTGCGTGGTATGGCCCTGATGGCTCTATCTTTGTCGCGGAAACCGAAGACGAAGCGATGGTTGAAGCTAAAGCACGTTTTGGCGATGGTGTTATCCTGCGTCAGGATGATGATGTTTTGGATACATGGTTCTCATCTGCGCTCTGGCCGTTCTCAACGCTTGGTTGGCCTGATGAAACGCCTGAGCTTGCAAAGTATTACCCTGGTGATGTTTTGATTACTGGTTTTGATATTATATTCTTCTGGGTCGCACGTATGATGATGATGGGGATTCACTTTATGGACGAAGTACCGTTCAAAAAGGTTTATATCCACGCGCTTGTTCGCGATTCCAAAGGACAGAAAATGTCCAAAACTAAAGGCAACGTGATTAACCCGCTGGATTTGATCGAGAAGTACGGCACAGATGCGCTACGCTTCACATTAACAGCGATGGCGGCACAGGGGCGTGATATCCGCCTGTCCGAAGATCGTGTGGAAGGGTATCGAAACTTTGCCACGAAGCTTTGGAATGCAGCGCGTTATTGCGAAATGAATGAATGTCGCCCTGTTGTCGGGTTCGACCCGACAAAGCTTGATGGCACGCTCAATAAATGGATTGTGTCCGAGGTTGTTAAAGCAAAGCAGGGGATTGAAACGGCGCTTGATCTTTATAAATTCAATGATGCGGCGAATTCGATCTATCATTTCACATGGGGCACGTTCTGTGACTGGTATTTAGAGTTTTCAAAGCCTGTTCTTAACGGTGATGATGCGGCGTTAAAAGAAGAAACCCGCCAGACAACTGGTTGGGTATTGGATCAAATCCTAACGCTTCTCAACCCTTTCATGCCTTTCGTAACAGAAAAGCTGTTCGAGGAAATGGCGGATCGTGGTGACGAGGGACGTCTAATTGCATCGCAATGGCCGCAATATGGCGCGGAGCTTGTGAATGAAGATGCTGTTACCAAGATTGACTGGTTGATGCGCTTTATCTCTGAAATTCGTTCTGTGCGTTCGGATATGAACGTGCCTGCGGGTGCGAAGATTAAGCTCTTGGTTAAGGATGCCTGCGCTAAAACGCAAGAAGGATTGCAGGAATACGATGTGATTCTCAAGCAAATGGCGCGCTTGAGTGATATCGAGATTATCGATGGCGAACCACCAAAAGGCTCGATTCAAACGGTCGTTGATAAAACGATGCTGATTTTACCGATCGCCGATATTATTGATCTAGATCAAGAACGTGATCGCTTGCGCAAGCAGATTGGCAAGCTCGAGTTAGATATTAAAAAGATCTCACAAAAGCTTGAAGATAAAAGATTTATATCAAACGCACCGGAAGAAATCATCGCCGAGCAAAAATCGCGCCGCGAAGAAGCCGAAATGATACGCAATAAACTAAGTCAGGCGTTGAAGCAGTTGGAAGCGGCATGAATTTATATTGTCATTGCGAGGAGCGTGAAGCAAACCGTAGGTTTGTTCACTACCTTAAAGATGCAAATATAAGTCCTTTGGGCTTGCTTTGCAGCGACGAAGCAATCCAGAGTCTTGCAGCAGCAACCATGCTGGATTGCCGCGCTTCCTTTGGTCGCTCGCAATGACGGTGAATATAAAATAAACGAAACACACCACACACAGACATAAAAAAAACGGCCTCACAAATGGGGCCGTTTTGACGTTGTTCTGTATGTGGTGGTTTATTACTTGTCGGTTGCGCCGAAAAGACCGCCAAAGCGTTTCTCGAATTTGTCGAGTTGGCCTTTTTCAATAACTTTACCAGTTCCACCAGACCATGCAGGGTGTGACTTAGAATCAACGTCAAGTTTCATGACGTCGCCTTCTTTGCCCCATGTGCTGTGGGTTTTGTATTCTGTACCATCGGTCATAACAACTGTAATCTCGTGGTAGTCGGGATGAATTTCTTGTTTCATCTGTAATCTCCTAATGTAACGAAAGGCGTTTTTAGCCCGTGTGCGTTTAAAATGCAAGGATTTTTTATGACTTTTTATGATCTCTGCTTGTTTGTTTTTACGGCTCTTGTAATGTAACGCTATTATGAACTGGTGGAAACCTGAAATATTCGCGCAAAAACGTGATAAACTTGAAATGCGTGCGAGGCTGATTAAGGCTGTACGTACGTGTTTTGATGATATGGGGTTTTTAGAGGTTGAAACGCCTGCACTGCAAATTTCACCGGGTATGGAGCCGCATTTACATGCGTTTAAGACGGAGCTTTTAAATCCGGAACGCGATAAAACACGCGATCTATATCTGCACACCAGCCCTGAATTCGCGATGAAAAAACTTCTGGTAGCAGGTTTGCCCAAGATTTATCAGATTTGCCATACATTTAGAAATGCCGAGAGCAGCTCGATGCATAGTTGTGAGTTCACGATGATTGAATGGTATCGCGCCAACGCAGGGTATAAGGACATTATGGCGGATTGCGAAGCTCTGCTGCGGCAGGTTGCGACAGCATGCGGTGTGACAGAATACCGCTATCAGGATAAAAGTGCTGATCCGTTCGCGGAATGGGAATATTTGAGCGTGATTGAAGCTTATAAGAAATACGCCGGCATTGATGTGTCGCCCGATGCGAGTGCGCAAGAATGGGATGATCTGTTCTATGATGTGTTCCTGAACAAGGTCGAGCGGCCTTTGGGCGTTGGGCAGCCGACAATTTTATATGATTACCCCGTTAGTATGGCGGCATTATCGCGCCCGTGCCCTGATGATGCGCGCTTTGCAGAGCGATTTGAGCTTTATGCGTGCGGGATAGAGCTTGCCAATGCGTTTGGTGAGCTAACTGACGCGAAGGTGCAACGCGAGCGGTTTAAGGCCGACATGGCGCTGAAAGTGCAGCATTACGGGCAAGACTGGCCGATTGATTATGATTTCCTCGACGCGCTCGAACACGGCATGCCCGAAAGTGGGGGGATTGCGCTTGGTATTGATCGCCTCGCGATGCTGGCATGCGGCACAGATGAAATTGACGATGTCCTGTGGTGTGGTAAGGTTTAGAAAATAAAAACAGGGGAATAGCTATGTCGAAAACAATCAAAAAAATCGTAGATCAGGCAATAAAAATAGTGGCGCAGAGGGAATATCTTCAAGCGGCACCTAAAGATGATGACGGGAATATCTGCGACGGTGAAGTGGAATGTCTCGTTAAACAGGCATTTAACAGGGAGGCCTCAAACCTTAGAGTATTTCGTATGGCTTCTGCATTTAATGATGTATCAGCATACGACAAAGCAATAGCAAACATGGCTGCTAAAATGAATAATAAGAATGCGGGCGATCAAATGCGATCTGGTATTCGCGACTTTGCTTCGGCTACGAGCGAAGAAGATGCGCGTAAAGGTGTGGAAGATGTGATGGCACCGTTTAATTTAATCTCTGATCGAGATACCTTGAAACGGATTGCGTCTGCCTATCGTGTATTATTACTGGATTGGGATCATTTATCTGATTACTACGAAAAACTTTCGATAGAAAGAGTAAGGCCAGAGAATGTCATAGGCCGTTTTATAGCTAAGGCATTTGATGTTATGAAAGAGCAGGGAACGCTTGATGAATGGAAACGTCAAGTCGGTGCGGCATTGACATCAAAGCAGCAACAATCATCACTCAAAAGCCTGCAAAATAAATTTCAGTTATAGAGAAATGGCGTTTATTGCCTTGGTGGCTTGATAGTCGCTCTTGATGCAAGGCCAGCGTAATCAAAGCCTGCGGAAACGGGACATGCTCTGGAGTTGTGTGTATCGTGGAAAATAGCGATGCCTTTGCCTGTGCTTATATTTTCAAATATTTCCACAACTCTATGGTTTGGGCCTTCTGTTGTGCCTCTGAAAACTGTTCCTTGCCCCTCGAAAATGCTCATAACTGTGCCGTAGTCTTCGCAAGGTATCTGTTGTTGGGCATTTGCTATTGTTGCGGCAAAAATTGGGGCAGCGAGTGCGGCGGCCATGAATAAGTTTCGCATAGATATCCTACCTGTTTAGTTTTTTATTTTTTGTATTGTTACTTAAATAACCATAGAAATGGAAGAAAATAATGAATACACAGTGCATAGGTAGGGGTTTAACGGTTATCACAGGCGTTGCGTGAGGTATTGAGCGGGTAGGCGGTGATGATGTTTTTCTTTTCTGCGCCTAAGACGACACGGACTTTGACATTTTCATGGGTGGTTTCAGCGGTGTAGTAACCGTTGCTTTCTTGCTGCCACGGCAGGTTATCATTCGCGGCAATGTGGGTGACGGTATCAATGATTTCATCAGCATCCCAATCTTGTGGAAATTCACTTTTACAGGGCTTGTTCGCGCCATATATATGCCCGCCGCCCGTCGCATCACCATAGAGAATATGCTGTGCTCTTTCGGGCGTGAGGGTGATCTGGTTCGGCGTGGTCGTAATTAGGGCTTCTTGCGACGTTTCAGCAGAGGGCTCGGCAGGCGCAAGTTGCGGCAAACGACCACCGCTTGCCAAAAAGATAAATACAGCAATCATTAAGCTGTAAATCATGAAGCGTGGGTCGTTCGGTTGCTTTTTATGCCGTTTGTTATGGTGTCTTGGCAAAACTTACTCCGCCGCTTGAGAAGCCTGTTTGCCTTGTACGGATGCGTTGTAAATCTTATCAATGGCTGTTTGTAGCGCTTGATTAAATTCGACATCACTTTGCGAGGCTTGCAAATCATTTGATAATGCGCGAGAGAAACTGGCGATCATACCGTCATTACGGCCGAGGCGTGTACAGGCTTCTTCGATATCATAACCACCAGATAGTGCCACAACGCGCACGACGTTTTTATGCGCGATTAGCTCTCTATATAGATTGTCTTGCTCCGGCAACGTGAGCTTAAGCATCACTTTTTGATCATCAGCGAGGGCGTTTACATGCTTTAAAAGCTGAGTTTTCAAGATGTCTTCGCATTCTGCTTTGTCGGCGGCGTGGATGTCGATTTCTGGTTCGATAATGGGAACAAGGCCGTGACCGATAATCTGTGCGCCGATTTCGAATTGTTGTTTAACAATGTCCGCAATACCTGCTTCGGAGGCGTGTTTAATGACAGAGCGCATTTTTGTACCAAAGACGCCAGCTTGTTTTGCACGGGTTAGTAGCTTATCCAACTCTGGCATAGCTTTCATAAGCTGAACGCCGTTTTTCTCGTTCGCGAGTCCTTGATCGACTTTCAAAAACGGAATGACGTTCAATTTATCCCAAAGATACTGCGCTGTTGGAATACCTTCGATTTTACCATCCATTGTTTTTTCAAACAGGATAGTGCCTAGAATTTTTTCACCGTTAAAAGCAGGGGATGTAATGATGCGGGCGCGCATTTCGTGAACGCAGGCAAACATTTCTTCGTCGTTGGAGTAGGCGCTTTCATCCACACCGTAATTTTTGAGGGCTTTTGGCGTTGAGCCACCACTTTGATCGAGCGCGGCGATAAAGCCTTGCGCGTCAGACATTCTGTTTAGCTGTTCTTGATTATACGTCATGATAAATCTCTCCCGTTCTGAATGATTATTAAGTCATACAGTCATAGCAAATTTACAGCTTTAGATAAAGGGAAAGCGTTATGATTAGCCCAGTGTTTTCTTTGGTGCTGGCTGTGCAACAGGTGTTGGTGCAGCACTGTTCGCTGGAGCAAATGTAAGAGTAGATGTGCGATCCTGCATAGGGATAGCGTTCAATTGTTCTTTAACGTCTGATTTTAATGCAAAACTCATGTTACTCATCTCTCTTTTCAATGATGCCAAAATCAACAAGGTTGTTAATGGCACGGTTATCAGTTGTACTCGGTCCGTCATAGAGATGGTCAATGATTTCCTGTTTTTTTGCTTCTGGCTTATCGCCTAAAAAGGAAACAATCTTCGCATCTCGTAGTGTCGGTTTTTGTTTACCGAATATATGTATATAACGAATTAAACAATTTTTCAAGCTTTTATGGTCATAATCAAAATAATAAAGGGCAAAATCGAAGTTTTTCTTGGCATAACCGCAAATTGTAAGCTCCTGCAGGCGGGCATCATAGGGGCTTGAGCGTCTCATAATGCATCCATAATCATAGAGCCACTCAACATCACGGTTTAATGTAGATTTATCAATTTCCAAACGCTTCATAATATCGGCTTGGGTTGTATTTGGATTTTCATCGATATCCGTTAAGACAACAGCGCGACGAAGCGTGCAGCCAGGCTCACCCCCGAGTGCATTCACAAGGTGGTCAAGTACAATTCCGAGCTTTTCCGCTTTGGACATCGTAATGTCGCGCGGGAGAATTTGAGCCTGCATAGACATAATTTAGCAGCTTACTCCTGTAAAATCAATAAATATGTAAATCAAGTTGTGTCTTTGTTAATGGCGCGAAACGCAGTTGTTACGCTGCTTTCGCTTTGCGGCCATATCCAACGTTATGCATGACATTTGCGGTGTCTAGCATGCGGTTAGAAAAGCCCCATTCATTATCATACCAGCTCATAACACGAACCAATTTCCCGTCGATGACCTTTGTGCCTTCGAGCGAGAAAATGGAAGAGAGCGGGTTATGATTGAAATCGCCAGAAACCAATGGTTCGTCATAGCAACCCAAGACCCCTTCGAGATCACCACCAGCAAAGCTTTTAATAGCTTCGTTGACTTCTTCGACGGTTGTGTTGCGCGTCGCGATAAACTTCAAATCAACCACAGACACGTTTGCGGTCGGCACCCGGATAGAAACACCATCCAAACGACCAGCAAGATCAGGCAACACTTTGCCAACGGCTTTCGCAGCACCTGTCGATGTAGGGATCATGTTTGTCGCTGCCGAGCGCGCACGGTGCAAATCGCTGTGCATTGTATCGACAAGGCGTTGGTCGCCTGTATAGCTGTGGATTGTGGTCATGAAGCCGCTTTCCACGCCGATTTTCTCGTGCAGCGCGTGAACAACAGGTGCAAGACAGTTTGTTGTGCAAGAGGCGTTTGATACAATTTTATGCTCAGGACGTAATTGGTCACTGTTGACGCCGTAAACAACGGTCAAGTCTTCGTCCTTAGCAGGTGCAGAAATCAGAACCTTCTTCGCGCCAGCTTTAAGATGCAGGCTAGCTTTATCGCGGTCTGTGAAGATACCTGTGCATTCAAACACGATGTCGATGCCCATTTCACCCCAAGGTAGATCAGCAGGGTTACGTTCTTGGAAGCATTTAACCTTTTTACCGTTGGCGATGATGACATCGTTGCCTTCTGTTGTGACAGGGAACGGTGAGGGGCCATGTGTTGAGTCATATTTCAACAAATGTGCGTTTGTTTTGATATCGGCCAAATCATTGATGGCAACGATTTCGATATCGCTGCGGTTGGCTTCTAACCAAGCACGAAAAACCAAACGGCCAATGCGACCAAATCCATTAATTGCTACTTTCATTGTCATGTCGTGTCTCCTTAATTAAGAGTTGGAAAATTATCTATTTCTTGTTTTTGCTTTTCAACTTAGCCGTTACTTTTTCAACAATCGCGGCGGATGTAATGCCGAAATGTTTGTAGAGCACGTCGGCAGGGGCGGAATCGCCAAAGCCTGTCATGCCAACAAAAATGCCGTGTGGGCCGATGATGCGTTCCCAGCCTTGCTGAATTGCGGCTTCAACGGCGACTTTGATGCTGTCGTTGCAGATAAGGCTTTGCTGATATTCGCCGTCTTGATCGAAGAATAAATCCATACAGGGAACAGATACAACACGGGTTGTTTGACCCGCGGCATCAAGCTTTGTTTTGGCTTCCATAGCGATTTCGACTTCGGAGCCAGACGCAAAAATTGTGACTTTAGGCATACCAACACTATGCGCCAGAATATAAGCGCCTTTGGCTGTCATGTTCACAGGCTCTTCTTCGCGCAATGTTGGTAGACCTTGGCGTGTTAGAGCAAGCACAGATGGTGCAGTTTTGTTGTTTAGTGCAATTTCCCAGCTTTCTGCTGTTTCCACACCATCACACGGGCGGAATGTGTAGCAATTTGGGATAGCGCGTAGTGCCGCTAGATGTTCGACAGGTTGGTGCGTTGGACCATCTTCGCCAAGACCAATTGAATCGTGCGTCATAACGTGGATAACGCGCTGCTTCATCAGAGCGGCCAAACGGATGGCTGGGCGACAATAATCGCTGAATTGCAGGAATGTTCCTGAATAAGGAATGATACCGCCGTGCAGTGTCATGCCGTTCATAATGGCCGCCATGCCGTGTTCGCGCACACCATAATAGATGTATTGACCGCTATAGTCTTCGGCATTGATTATTTGTGGGCCTTCGACCTTTGTGTTGTTCGAGCCTGTTAAGTCAGCAGAGCCACCAACCAAGAACGGTAACGCATCAACCAATTTATCAAGGCACATGCCTGAAAGTTGGCGCGTGGCTTTTTTAGGGCTGTTTTTAATGAAGTCGTTTTTTAGTTCCTGAATAATGGGCGTGATAATGTCTGTGACGTCACCTGACATGATTTTTTTGTATTCAGCATTATAGCGGTTATCTTTCAGGCGGTTTGTCCATTCATCAAACTCAGAATGATTGCGTACGCCAACATCGTTCCAAAGCTCCATGACCTCGATCGGTGTTTCGAATGCTTCGTAAGGCCAGTCAAGCGCAGCTTTTGTGCCTTCGATTTCTTTTGCGCCCAATGGCGCGCCGTGTGCGCCTGAAGTGTTTTCTTTGGTTGGTGCGCCAAAACCGATTTTGGTTTTACAGCATATGATGCTTGGCTTGCCGTCTTCGATTTGCGCTTTGGCAAGGGCGGCGTCAATCTCGGCATAGTTGTGACCGTCGATTGTTTGTACATGCCAGCCGTAGCTTTTAAAGCGCATCGGCACGTCATCGGAATAGGATAGGGATGTTGGACCATCAATAGAGATGCCGTTATCATCATAAAGCACGATAAGTTTGCCGAGCTTTAAATGTCCTGCGAGGGCGCACGCTTCGTGGCTGATGCCTTCCATAAGGTCGCCGTCACTGGCGATGACGTATGTGTTGTGGTTTACAATATCATCGCTAAAGCGTGCATTGAGGATACGTTCGGCAAGGGCAAAACCAACGGAATTTGATATGCCTTGGCCAAGCGGGCCTGTTGTTGTTTCAATGCCGCAATCCTGCATTACCTCTGGATGGCCGGGGGTCATGCTGTGCAATTGGCGGAAGTTTTTGATTTCTTCGATGGTCATTTTCTCGTAACCCGTCAAATAGAGCAGCGCATAAAGCAGCATAGAGCCATGACCAGCGGAGAGGATAAAGCGATCACGGTCGTCCCATGTTGGGTTTTCAGGGTCGAATTTCAGATATTTGCTAAACAGTATGGTGGCAACATCGGCCATACCCATGGGCATACCAGGGTGACCGGAGTTTGCTTTCTCCACGGCATCCATAGCCAAGGCGCGGATGGCGTTCGCCATGTTTTTATAATCAAGTTCTGGTGATTCGTTTGTTTGCAATTCTGCTAATGTGTTCATGTCTGTTCCCATCCGTTGTATTTAATGCCATAAATGCCGCGATAGAATGCCTTGATAAAGCTTGTAGGTCAAGGGTCTGAACGAAAATCAAAGCTCTGCCGTGGACAAAATTTATAGAAAAGATATCAACGGATTCTTTTTCGATAATGTACCCCTTGTTTTTGTTAGGTAATTCGGGATTTTCAACAAGAGGGTAACGTTTTGTATATAAAGATGCTTGACCAAGAGGCGCGTGAATTGCTAAACAATGCAATCTTGTTTGCAAGCAAGGGGGAGGTTTTTCCATCAGGAGGAACCGCAAACGTATAATAAACAGTAATGAGGTTAATGTGTCTGTAGGAATAAAAGAATCGTTAGGGCGTTTGAATTTCGCGCTCCAGTATCTGGAAACGGCGATCACAGAAAAAGGCGAAGAGATTAAACTTCGTGAACATCAACAAGATTTGTTTAATGCTGAGGTTGCACAAAAAGCGACGTCTAATGCCTCATTAATGGCGACGAACCTTAGCGCAGAAATGCAAAATTCAATTGATCCGGCGATCTTAGCACAGCGCCTTGATAGTATTATCGACAAAGTCGAACTAGTAATGGGAGATGCATAATCATGGGCGAAGTCAGTTTAGATATTAACGGTAGAACTTATGGTATTGTTTGTGACGACGGACAAGAGGCTCGTGTTGCAGAAGTAGGCCAGTATGTGAACCAGCGCGCGCAAGATATTGCGGCAGCAGGTGCGGCGGCAAATGACACGCATTTGTTGGCATTGACATCATTGCTTTTGGCTGATGAAATCAAAGAATTGCACGACACCAAAGGCACATCAATGCCGCAGGCGGCACAACCAGCCGCACCACAGCGTGTTTCTGAAGAAGACGAACGTTTAATTGTGGAGGCCATCGATCATTTGGCTGCCCGCATTGAAACCGTTGCGGACAGACTCCAAAAAATATAGCTCTATAGATTGAGGGAATTGAAAGCGCCTTGTTTTATTAGAAGCGCGGTGCTTTCGGGATGGTGTTTATGCTTTCAACAGCAAGACCGTCCTCATTCCCAGCACTATATGTGCTGATTAATGATTCTATCGTAGATTTTAATCGATCATTTGGCCTGTTTTTGTCTTTTGAATTATATTCAATAATAAAGCTGTTTGCTGCTTCCGTAGTGTGAACTTTCATCTCACCGCCTGTAGCGCGCGCAAGTTTTCCGAAGCGCTCAGAGAGTTTTGAGGCATTTGCAGCATCTTGGTTATTGTTGCCTGTGTCATAAGAAGTTAGTAAAAATGGCATTGTTACCTCGTTATTTCTAAAGTTGAGCATAGTTCTTAACATATTAATTATTTTATGTCTATAAAATTAATTATTATTCTCTGACTATTTAACTGGCTAAAGAGCTAGCTTGTAATATATAGATATCAAGGGTTGCTGCGAAGCACGTGATGCTCACTAATCCCTCGGACCGATGCATTCGCATTCGGGAGCTGTTCCTGGTACCGCTTAGTGTTTTGCCGCTTCGCGTTATCATACGGCACCCACCTGGTAACAGGGTCAGAAGCGGATAGTTTTCGCACACGGCTTGCGCGGCGCCTATTTTCATTTTATTCTCCTATCCCATGACATTAAACAAAGACGATATCCGCCAAGAGGCCATGAGACACCGCGACAGAATTGATCCGGCAACGGAAGATCCTGATGAGGCCAGCGATATATTCTTTGAATCGATTAAGCCTGACCCGTCACAATCGGTGGCACTTTATTGGCCCATTGGGCGCGAGCTTGATACGCTGCCGTTGATGGAGCGTTTAATCAAAGCAGGGCACGTTGTCGCGCTACCAGTGGTGAAGATGGATGAGCGGGTTTTGCTATTTGCGCGCTATCAAGAGGGGGATGAACTTATCAAAGGCCCTTATGACATTTTACAGCCTGTCATCAATGATAAAACGGAGCTATTAGAGCCTGACATTTTTATTGTGCCGTTGTTGGCGTTTGATCGTCATGGTTATCGCTTGGGTTATGGTGGGGGATATTATGATGCCACGCTCGCCGCATTACGTGCCAAGAGAAAAGATGTTCTGGCTGTAGGCTGGGCGTGCGGCATACAGGCGGTTCTATTCAACCTGCCGCGCGAAGATCACGATGAACCAATGGATTGGATCATTACCCCGCAAAAACCTTACCGTTTTAGCTGAGCGATATATGCCGATGTCGGTATTTTTTCAGCCATTTCCAGTTTAATTGCTCGCGCCACGGGAGAGACCATGTCCCGTGATAGCGGCACAGTGTAGATTTCTTCGCCTTGTGGTCTGTTATGGATAAGGTTTTTATCAAGTCGTCCGACGGCCTTTAGAATGTCTCTCTCAAAAGAACGAAGATTTCTCTCTCTGTGCGGAACACGTACTTTGTCGGCGTTTTTTTCTTGCGAAATGCTGTTAAAGCTTATTGTCAAATCCATGCGGGGATAGCCAACATGAGGTTGAGATAATTTAACGTTTTCAAATCCGTGATCTTTTGCCTTTGCCTCAATGAATGCACGGATAAGTGCCATGCCACCATTAAGCCAGCAGCCATCAAGTATTTCTTCTTCTGTTTTTGTTTTGGGTGCTTCGCCAAGAGTCCTATAAACTTCGTTAACCATTTTTCCCTGCTTTCATTATTGTATTTGTATGGAAAATTTATTCTATGCTTTAAAAAAGGTCAAGATCATTATAAAGTCCGCAAATTGATTAGAAAGCGAACGGAAATTTATGCGTATATTATTTATCGGTGATGTGATGGGGCGTACGGGGCGTGACGCGCTTAGCAAGCATTTGCCAAATCTGAAAGACATTCTAAAAACCGATGTTGTGATTGTGAACGGCGAAAATTCCGCCCATGGTTTCGGAATTACGCCCCAAATCTGTGAAGGTTTTTATAAGGACGGTGTGGATTGTATCACCACGGGCAATCATATCTGGGATCAGCGCGAAATAATCCCTTATATCGACAAAGACCCGAAATTGCTGCGTCCGCTGAATTACCCTGAAGGTACAATGGGGAATGGTTTTTACATCCATGAAACCCAAAGCGGCGCAAAGATCATGATTGTGAACGCGATGGCGCGGTTATATATGGATCCAATGGATGACCCGTTTTCTGCGCTTGATGCGTTGGTGAAACAGCACCCTCTGAAACGTGCCGTACAGGCAATTTTCATTGATTTTCATGGTGAAGCGACGAGTGAAAAAATGGCGATGGGGCATTATCTGGATGGACGTATTTCTGGTCTTGTCGGCACGCACACACACATTCCAACAGGCGACTACCACATTATGGAGCACGGCTCAGCCTATCAAACGGATGCAGGTATGACGGGGGATTATAACAGCGTGATTGGTGTTCGTAAGGATATTCCGATTCATAGATTTGTGAAAAAAACCCCGTGTGAGCGCATGGTTCCTGCTGATGGTGAGGCGACAGTGTGCGGCACGTTCATTGAAACGAATGATGCAACAGGGCTGGCCAAAAATGTGTCGGCTGTGCGCGTTGGCGGCAAGCTCAGCAGCTTAATGCCTGATTTCTAGAATTTACCCTTAGAGTAATCATCAAGGCGGCTTTTGACTTTTGGGAATTGGTCAAAATAGCGTGTGCAGGCTTCATCGAGAGCGCCTATAAGTTCTTTCCCGTGACTTCCGCCTGTGCCTGTGATTTTACCGAGGATAATGGCGCGCATCGTTGTATGAAACGCCATAATGATTTCAACTGCGTCTAAATCGGCTTTCTCAATCACTTCCAAAAACTGGATTAATTTGTCAGCGATAATCGTGATGAGGTGATAATGAAACATCCCGCCATTGGCTTTGAGCTGCATCGTCGGGTAGAGCATCATGGAAATCACATATTCGCTCTGATCTTCAAATTCAGGCTCTTGTGCTTTTTCAATGCCTTTAACAAGCGCGCCTAAATAAAGTTCTGCCAGTGGCAAGAAGTCTGCAGAGTGATTTTCAAGCAGTGCTTGCGCTTTATTCAAAATGTCGTCACTAATCCCGCCAGAGCCAACTTTGGCTTTCAGCGTGTTGTTAGGGCGAATAAATTCGGCCTTTCTGCGCGGTGCTTGATTGTAATGTGTGTCTTCTGCCATAAAAATTACTGTTAATCTCTGGTTTTGAGGTTGATTTTGTCACCCTTGCCGATGCCGGATGACTCACGAATTTTGAACAGTTGCGCATGGGCTTCGGCTTGCTTGAGCTGCAATGCACCACCGACTGAGGGGTTTTGATAGTCTGTGTCGCGCCTGTAGGGCCCTTGGAACGCGCTGTCCTTGCGGCGGCGGCGATCAGGCCCGAAGAAGCCATCGGCTTTAACAAATTGTCTTGGGCGCTCTATGACCTGCACCATTCTTTTGTAAAGATCACGCGCGTTAAACGGCTTGACTAAAAACTCTGTCACGCCTGCATCGCGCGCTTGGAACACGCGGCGTTTTTCACTGAAACCTGTCATGAGAACAATAGGGACATAAGGGTTTGGCCCTTGTTCATCGCCGCGCACACGGCGGGTAAATGAGATGCCGTCCATGGGCTTCATCATCCAGTCGGCAATAATAATGTCTGGTTTATATTCGTGATAACGCTTAAAACCAATCTCACCATTAGCCGCGCCAATCACTTGCCCCACGCCAAACGTTGTCAGCAAAGCTTTCACAATGTCCAGCATTGGTTGATTATCTTCGATCACAAGGACGGTAATGCGGTCTAACTGATATGCCATGAACCCTATATTTTCTTCGTTATACTCTTCATTTTAACGGGGGAGGTGTTGAAGAACCGTTAATGCATTATGCATAATATTGTTAGTTATTTCATATAGATACGCATTAAATAGGGTAGCATTTTTACGGCTATGAATAAATAGTGCTGTTTTTGCTGCAAACTCTTGCGGTTTTGCTCGTTTTAGGGCATTTTTGAAGCGATTTAATGGTAAATCCGTGCAATTCATAAAATCTAGAAAAGAGCAAAAAATGGCAGGCCATTCCAAATTTAAAAATATTCAACACCGCAAAGGCGCGCAGGACAAAAAACGCGCACAAGTTTTTTCTAAATTGGGGCGTGAAATAACCGTTGCGGCGCGATTGGGTGGTGGTGATCCTGATATGAATCCGCGCTTAAGGCTCGCGATTACAACTGCGCGCGGCTCATCCATGCCCAAAGACGGTATCGAGCGCGCCATTCAAAAAGGTGCGGGCGCAATAGAGGGCGAAGATTACGTTGAAATGCGCTATGAGGGCTATGGCCCAGGTGGCGTGGCGGTGATTGTAGATTCGCTGACCGATAACAAAAATCGTACAGCAGGCGAAGTACGTTCGAACTTCAGTAAATATGGCGGCAATCTTGGCGAAACGAACTGCGTTAGCTTTATGTTTGATCGCGTGGGCGAGATTGCTTACCCTGCGGATAAAGCCGCAGCAGATAAAATGTTCGAAGCCGCAGTCGAAGCAGGCGCGTCTGATTGCGAGAGCGATGAAGAAGAGCATCTGATTACAACTGATCCAGATGATTTCGCGGCCGTGGCTGAGGTGCTTGAAAAATCAATGGGTGATCCAGAACGTTCTGGCCTTGCATGGCGCCCGAATGTGATGGCCGAAATAACAGAAGAACAAGCTGAAACGCTGCTCAAGCTGATTGATATCCTCGAAGAAAACGACGATGTACAAACCGTCACCACAAACTTCGAAGTCAGCGACGAAATCATGGAAAAATTGATGGCGAATGGTTAAGAAATATCCATTGCAAAGGCTTTTGATTGCGGTTGTTACTTTGACTGCGATTATAGTTTATTGGCCATATCTATTATTTCTACTCGTGCTGATGGGATGGAGTTTTTTCATGTCTCTTTGGGACGCGCAGAATAGTTATAGTATGTTTGATGGTAAATCCTTCTTAGATGCGGTTGAGGCTGTCTTATTTATTGTGATTGTCCCTTTAATGGGGATATTAGGAACAATAGGTGGTTTGTCTGCTTTTATAAATTATGATGTGATAAGAAGTGAATTTTCATTGGTAAGTAAGGTGACCCTGTTTTTAATTTGTTGCGGAGCCATGGCTTGTTTTATGTGCATTGTCGCTGCTGTTATTGATAATGGTTATTTTTCATTCAGATTTAATGGGAACGTATTCTTATGTTTCTTTAGTCTTTTTCCCGTATTTTTGTTTGCATATGGCCTTTATGGAATGGCTTACATCTTCAGGGCAAAAAACAAATAAACATCGTTCCCTTTATGTTCTTTTTGTGCTTTAATGATTCTATGAGAATTTTAGGCATTGATCCAGGATTACAAAAAACAGGGTGGGGCGTTATCGAGATACACGGTAACGCGCTGACGTTCATTGCATCGGGCTTGATTAAAACACAAGCCAGCCTGCCGCTTTATGCGCGGCTTGTGCTTTTGGGCGAGGGCATAGAAAAGGTGCTCACGCTTTATAACCCGCAACATGCGGTGATTGAGGAAACGTTTGTGAATAACAATCCGCGCTCTGCGCTTAAGTTAGGGCAGGCGCGCGGTGCGTTGATTCTCTCTTTGGCACGAACGGGGCTTGAGGTGCATGAATATGCGGCGAACCTCGTTAAAAAATCTATTGTCGGCAAGGGGCATGCGAGTAAAGATCAAGTCGGGATGATGATTGGTGCGCTGCTACCAAAGGCAGGTAAGGTGAGTGAGGACGAAGCGGATGCTTTAGCGGTTGCTATCTGTCACGCGCATCATGCACAATCGCAAGTACATGTGAATCGGGCAAAGATGAATCAAGCAGCATCGTAGCGTAGGGCGCAACAACAGGAGAGATAACTATGTTTGCAAAATTATCGGGAATTATTGATAGCGTATCGCAAAGCTCGCTCATCCTTGATGTGCAAGGCGTGGGGTATCTTGTGAATGCCAGCCCGCGCACATTGTCGCGCTTAGGGCAAACGGGTGATCCGCTCTCGCTTTTGATTGATACGAATGTCCGTGAAGATGCGATTACGCTTTATGGTTTCTTTGATGCGGCGGAGCAAGAATGGTTCCGTATGTTGACCAGTGTGCAAGGGCTCGGCCCTAAAGCCGCGATGTCGATTTTGGGCGTTTGTCCGCCAGAACAAATCGGCTTTGCGATTGCATCGGGTGATAAGGCCGCGATACAGCGTGCTGACGGTGTCGGGCCAAAGCTCGCGCAACGTGTGGTAATGGAGCTTAAAGATAAAGCTGCGAAGTTTGATATGCAGGTTAGTCCTGCCAAAGTAAAGGCATCTGATGTTTCTGCGCCTGCATCAAATGAGGGAGCTTCAAGCATTGACCATGATGCGGTTTCCGCACTTGTTAATTTGGGATATGGGCGTTCAGATGCGTATCAAGCTGTATTAAATGCGAAGAATAAATCAAATGATAACAGTGAATTAAATGATATTATTAAGATGGCACTTAAGGAGCTTGCGTCATGAGTATAGATGCGATGATCGACCTTGAACGCAACCCTGAGATTGTTGCTGAGAAGCTCGAAGATGATGCGCAAAACGAAATGACGCTGCGCCCGCTGACACTTGATGATTTCACAGGGCAAAAGCCCGTTTGCGCAAATTTACGTGTATTTATTGAGGCGGCAAACAATCGCCCTGACGCGATGGATCACGTGCTTTTGTTTGGTCCGCCGGGGCTTGGAAAAACAACATTGGCGCAAATTATCGCGCGCGAATTGGGCGTTGGATTTCGTTCAACATCGGGGCCTGTCTTGGCCAAAGCAGGTGATTTGGCGGCAATCCTAACAAACCTGCAAGAAAACGACGTTCTGTTTATCGATGAAATTCACCGCCTGAACCCGATGGTGGAGGAAGTTTTATATCCTGCGATGGAAGACAGAAAGCTTGATTTGATTATTGGTGAAGGCCCTGCGGCGCGTTCAATTCAAATCGATTTGCCGTCCTTTACCTTGATCGGCGCCACAACGCGGAGCGGCTTGCTAGCCAATCCTTTACGGGATCGTTTTGGTATTCCTCTGCGGCTTGAGTTTTATAGTGCGGAGGAGTTGAAACAGGTTGTCATGCGCTCGGCAAAACTGCTTTCGATGCCTTTGACGGACGATGGCGCGATGGAAATTGCCAAGCGTTCGCGCGGCACACCACGGATTGCAGGGCGTTTGACGCGTCGTGTGCGTGACTTTGCGCAGGTTGATAAAAGCGTAAAGATTGATGCCAAAGCCGCCGATGCCGCACTACAACGTTTGGACGTTGACGGGCAGGGGCTTGATAGTATGGACAGACGTTACCTTAAATGCATCACTGAAAATTATGGTGGTGGCCCTGTCGGGGTGGAATCTATCGCTGCGGCACTATCGGAAATGCGTGATGTGATCGAAGATGTGATTGAGCCGTACTTGATGCAGCAAGGATTAGTCCAGCGCACCCCACGCGGACGCATGATTTCCGAGAAGGGCTATAAATATCTAGGGATTGCACCGCTAAACAATAATCAGGCTAGTTTATTGGCGGATGCGGAGTAATTGCGAATACGATTTTTTAGTGAGGTGCGCGTAAATTAATACGTTCCATGTTAACTGACGCTTTTGATGTTGATTCTATTGTCATTTCGCCTGTCACTGTGATTTTCTCGATGTTTACACCATTGAAATCTTCTAGGGTGAAGCCGTTCTGTTCAGCTATTTGTCGAATAATGCCTTCGACATCATCGCTATGTATTGAGCCATCGATAACAATTTCGCCCGCTATGTTTAAGCAGTCGTCTTTTACGCTTACGGTAAAATCACCTTTTATATCTGGTTGGTTGGTCGCCACGATTTACTCCTGTGTAAACGTTGAGATTTATTGTTTTCCAATGACTTAATTTTGATAATATAGCGACTTAAATGACGAGATGCAATAAATATGATAAATGGAATAAATATCCGTGTTTACTACGAAGATACCGATGCGGGCGGTATTGTTTACTATGCGAATTACCTGAAATTCTCGGAAAGAGGGCGCACGGAGTATTTACGCGAAAAAAATCTGGAAAACCGTGCATTAATGGAACAAAACGGGGTTCTTTTTGTTGTAAGACATGTCGAGGCAGACTATCTTTATCCCGCGCGGCTGGATGATGAGTTGCGAGTCGAAACGGTGCTGGCAGAAATCAAAAATGCGGGCCTTATTATGACTCAGTCAATATTTTGCCATAATCGCCTGTTATTTAAGATGAAAGTGGTTTTAGCCTGCGTGGATTTAGACGGAAAATTGGTGAAGGTGCCGCCCGTTATTAGAGATATTTTGGAAAATGAGATTGTAGAGAATGACAGATAGAGCCGTAGACGTCGCCGCATTGGGCGGAAATTTTGAACATGATATGAGCATGATAGGCTTGTTTTTACAGGCGGATCTGATCGTGAAGATTATCATGATGATGCTGATTTTCGCGTCGGTCTGGAGTTGGTCTATTATATTTGAAAAGCGCGCGACGCTTAAAAAACTGAATAAACGCGCAAACAAATTCGAAGATTCGTTCTGGTCGGGTGAACCGTTGGATAAACTTTACCAACGCCTTAAAAAAGGCAAACAAGACCCGCTCATTAAAACATTCTGCACAGGGATGGAGGAATGGAACAACGGCGTGGCAAGCGGATTACCGTCCTCACAAAACATTCAAACGAGTTTGAAGCAGCGTGTAGAGCGCGCAATGGCGGTAATGATTAATCGCGAAATGAACTCTCTGGAGCGCGGCATGACATTTTTGGCGAGTATCGGGGCCACGGCACCGTTTATTGGTCTGTTCGGTACGGTTTGGGGCATTATGAACAGTTTTTCATCTATTGCTGCGACGAATAATACATCGCTGGCGGTTGTTGCGCCGGGGATTGCCGAGGCGTTGTTTGCGACAGCACTTGGCCTTGTTGCGGCTATTCCTGCCGTGATTTCATACAATATTTTCACCACAGGTCTGGATCGTTATGCCAGTCGGCTCGATACATTTGTGAGTGAGTTCGCTGCTATTTTGTCACGCCATCTTGATACGTTCGAAAGCAACGGCGGCAGCAAGAAAAAGGCAGCAGAATAATGGGCGCGCAATTACAGGGTGGCGGCGGCGGGCGACGCGTAGGGCTTGCAGGCGGACGCAGCCGTGCATATCGCCCGATGGCGGATATCAACGTGACGCCGTTTGTTGATGTGATGCTTGTGCTGTTGATTGTATTTATGGTCACCGCACCTTTGCTGACTTCTGGTGTGCCTGTGGATTTGCCTAAATCAGATGCAAAGCCGATTACAGACGATGACAATAAACCGCTCGAAATCACCATTGATGCGAAGGGGGAATTGTTTATCGGCGAAGAAAGCGTGAAGCAAGACCGCCTGATTAATATGTTGGCTGCGATGACCAATAATGACCCTGAACGCCGTATTTTCATTCGTGCGGATGCGGGCCTTGATTATGGGCGCGTTATGAGTGTTCTGGGTGCCTTGAATGGCGCGGGTTTCCGCAAGGTTGCTCTTTTATCAAATCCCTCCACAAAAAGGCCATAATAAGCCTTGAAGATGTAATCTATGTCTATTGCCGCAACTGCAAATATGCTGATAAGAGATAAAAGCTGGATGACGCCACAGATGAAGGCGCCGCTGGTTGTTTCTGGGTTATTTCATTTGGCGGTATTTTTGATCGGAACGATTAGCCTGCCGTACCTTTCGCCAGAAATGCCAATGCCCGAGGAAAGCATCTCGGTGGAAATTCTGGATATTTCAGAATTCGCGCAAACCAATAAAAAACCCGCCAAGGCCGAAGAAAAGAAAATAGAGACACCGAAGGAAGAAGCGCCCGAGCCACCACCTGTTCCTGTCGCGCCGAAGGTGCTTGCTAAAACACCGCCTAAGCCGATTGCGCCTGCGCCGCCAGAGATCGCGGTTGATGCGCCCAAAGAACCACCACCAAAACCTGCGCCAGAGCCTAAAGTGAAGCCAAAAATTGAAAAGAAAGCAGAGGCGGTTAAAGAACCCGAGGAAGAGGTAAAGCCTGAGGAGTTTCAAGGATTGCTGCGTAATCTTATGGATCCGCCACAAACAAAGGCTGAGGCAAGCAAAACAATGGAAGCAGGCGAAGAGCCTTCATTAATGTCACGCTTTGCCAGCCGCATGACGATGAGTGAAATGGATGCCGTGCGCCAACAGCTTAACCAGTGCTGGAGCGTTTTGGCAGGCGCACGTTATGCGGAAAATCTGGTTGTTGATATTAAGCTGTTCATGAATCCCGATAGAACAGTGCGCGAGGCTCGAATTATGGATCAAATGCGCTATACTCATGATAGTTATTTCAGGGCCGCAGCAGATAGTGCGCTTCGTGCTGTACGTAGCCCGCAATGTAACCCGTTAAAATTACCGCCGGAAAAATATGATCTCTGGAAGGAGATTACCGTTCGTTTTGACCCTAGAGAAGTGTTGTAAGGAGTTATAACCATGAAATTTAAATTATTTACTCTAATGTTTGCGGTGTTGGGAATGGCGATGACAATGCCATTATCTGCACAGGCGCAACTTAGTCTGAACGTAAATTCACCCTCGATGGAGAAAATGCCGATTGCGATCAGCGCATTTTATGCCGAACCAGGGGCACAATCTGATCTGGCAACAAAGATGCCTGGCGTTATCCGCGCAAATCTTGAAAGCTCAGGTCTGTTTAAGACAATAGATCAAAAAGCCTTTATCCAGCCGCCAGAATCAATTGCGGCGGATGGTCCGCGCTTTGGTGAATGGCGCGCCATTAATGCCGAAGCTTTGGTGACAGGAACGCTCAAGGCGACAGGGGATGGTCGTACGCGCGTTGAGTTTCGCTTGTGGGACGTCTTTGGACAGCAGCAACTTTCAGGGATGGCTTATACAACCACGGAAGAAAACTGGCGTCGTATCGCGCATATTATCTCGGATGAGATTTACAAGCGCGTCACAGGCGAAACAGGATATTTTGACTCACGCATTGTTTATATCGCGGAAAGCGGTGCGGCAAATGCCCGCATGAAACGTTTGGCGATTATGGACCAAGATGGTGCTAATCATAAATATCTGACCGATGGACGGACGCTGGTTCTAACGCCGCGTTTTTCACCGACACAGCAAATGATTACGTACATGGCGTATTACAACAACCGCCCGCGTGTGTACCTTTACAATATTGATACAGGACAACAAGAAGTGTTGGGAGATTTCCCGAACATGACATTCGCACCGCGGTTCTCGCCTGATGGGAACAAGGTTGTGATGACGCTGGCTAAAAACGGTAACAGCGATATTTATGTTATGGATTTGCGTACTAAGCGCACAACCCAGCTCACGAACCACACGGCGATTGATACCAGTCCGTCTTATTCACCAGATAGCAAAAAGGTTGTTTTTGAATCTGACCGTGGCGGCACACAGCAACTTTATGTGATGAATGCTGATGGTAGTGGTGCACAACGTATTACGTTTGGTAACGGACGCTATGCGAATCCTGTGTGGTCTCCACGTGGCGATTTGATTGCCTTTACGCGCATGTATCAAGGTAAGTTCTTTATTGGTGTTGTGCGCCCTGACGGCGCGGATGAGCGTTTGATTACGGAAGCCTTCCACGTTGAGGGGCCAAGCTGGTCACCTAATGGCCGTGTGCTGACATACTTTAAAGAAGTAGCGACAGGCCGCGCTAACGAAGGCCGTCAAGCTAAGCTCTACACGATTGACCTGACAGGCTTTAACGAGCGTTTGCTGGCAACACCGGGCGATGGTTCTGACCCTGCGTGGTCACCGTTGAATTAGGGTGTTAATGTTGGTGGTACGAATGGATTTTCACTTTTAAAGTTGGGATCTGTTTGAGCCATCGTGTCTCTTATGTTCAGATTTTGAAAGAGGAGAGCGCCAGACGCTATTGATTCTGCTCTTTTTTTTGTCTCAGGAGAAAGTTTGTCTAACTTTCCGTCTTGTAGAATCTGAGCAATTATTTCTTGTTCCATCAATAGACAGCCAACATCATTATTAAAAATAATGTCGGGATCTGATTTCTTCTCATCATAATTATCAAGATTGATTAGGGCAGCCTTATTAAAGGCTAGCTGGCAACGTTCTTGCGATATTAGGTTTTTAGCGTCACATTCGTTTGCAAGCTTAAGTAAAGCTTGGCCATGCTCTGTTGCGGGTGTGGATTTATTACTCATAACACCAATCCTTTTAAAGAAATAATTCTAAAACTTGATACCATAAGTACTATGTAAGAGGCAAATTTATTCTATTTCTTCAAACGCTAGATGGCGGAAGGCTTCGACGACTTCTTTGTAGGTTTCTACTTTGAACGGAACAACAGTATCCAGTACATCATCGATATGGATCCATTTGTAGGATTCAAATTCGGGGAAATGGTGCGCGTAGATGTTAATGTCATCATCTGTGCCAAGATAGCGCGCGGCAACCCATGTTTGTTCTTGGCCACCATATTTGCCGTTCCACATTTTACCTTTGAGGTGGTAGGGCAGTTCGTAGCGTAGCGTTTTATCCATGACTTTGATGATCTCGGCCTTATCATTGCCGAGCTCTTCTTTCATTTCGCGGAAAAAGGCATCTTCGATTGGTTCGTCTTCGTGGATGCCGCCTTGTGGCATTTGCCACGAGCCTTTGGAGTCGATGCGTTCGCCAACAAATACTTTGCCTTCCTTGTTAAACAAGGTGATGCCAACGCATGCGCGAAACGGTAGATCCTCCAGTGACATAACTTATACTCTTCTTCTTGTTCCAGTGTTCATACTCAATGTTCGTTCTCTAATATCCTGTTTGGGCAGATAGCGGTGCCATAATCAGCCCCTTTTTATCGAATGTCGCAAGCCATTTCAAAATTGCTTGGTAGCTCGCAGGATAGGGATGGATAATAATTGTCGCCTTGCCCCTATCTATTGCAATTTTTTCCACGCGGTTCAACTGTTCATTGATTTCTGCGAGGGTGTCATTTTCGCCCAAGTAAAGCTGCACCGTGCCATAAGGCGATTTTTGACCCGCAGCCATTGTGGCGGGTATAGCAGACGGTATGGCATCGGCATCAATAAAGCCAAGGCCGCGATTGTAGATATCACCAAGGATAGGGCGCATGTCATGCAGTGATTTGATAAAGACATGATCGGCGCTTGTGACAAAGCCTACATAGCCTTGCGTTCGTGACATAAGCCAACGTAGCTTGCGCAAGTTGTCACGCTCCGGCGCGTCGATAATCATGGTGTGCGGACCCGGATCATTGGTTGGGTAATCTTTGGTTTCTAGCGGTAGATGCATCCATATCTCATGACCTCGCTCACGCGCGACATTCACCCAAAAATCAGGATTAGCAGCATAGGGCGATAGAATAAGAGACACTTCCGCAGGCATAGTACGTACTGCGGATTCGGTTGCGGCATCGGATAGACCCATATCCTCGATAGCGATGCTGATAATGGGTTGATCTGTGCGCGGATATTCAAACGGGCGGCGGTAAGCTTGGAACGGTGTTAGCTTTGTTTTGGTGTCAATTTTGGGCAAGACACCATCTTCGGCTGTTTCACTGACTTGCTCAATGGGGACTTGTGCCAAGCCGCTCTCCATAACGGGGATGCCACGCGCTTGAAATGGGTTAGGCAGCGCACGCTTTTGCGGAAGGCTTTTGTTTTCGTCGGCGGTTATTGTTGTGGGGTCAATTTCGATAGGTTTGGGCTGCGCTTTTGGTGTGCCAATATAATCGAGAAGAACTGAGCGCGTGGGCATATGCGCCTGACGACCATTCAAATATGATGCGCCACTTGCAAAAATGTAACCCACCAAAGCCAGATAAAGCAGAACAACAACAATCACACCAACCAAAAAGGAACGCGTGGAGTAGCTGTCCTTTACGAAGTGAATGGCTGATGAGGCAGATGCCACTTTCATGCGATTGCTCTCTTTATTAGGTTATTCCTGCATTTCTTTTTGGCGATCTTGGTAAAGCGAGACACCGCGAATAAGATCAATAGCGCGAGATAGCTGGTAATCCTCAATCTTTTTCTTTTCTTCTTTTATGTCTTCTTCGTTAACTTCACCGGTTTTAGATTTTTCTTTGGCTGCTTTTTCAGCGGCTTTTTCTTTAGCCTCTTCAATAAGCTTTTCTTTATCGATGTCTTTTTCGTTTACCAGCGCACCGCGAAGGTCTGATTCATGGTAATATTCGATATTGAGTTGCTCAATTTTTGCTGGTTCAACCAGAATATCTGGTTCAATACCTTTTGCCTGAATAGAACGCCCTGACGGTGTGTAATAACGCGCCGTGGTTAAACGCATCGCGCCATGACCTGGAAGTGGAATGATCGTTTGCACAGAGCCTTTACCGAATGATTGTTCACCCAGTAAGATTGCGCGGTGGTGGTCTTGCAATGCCCCCGCAACAATTTCAGATGCAGAAGCAGAACCACCATTGATCAAAACAACAATAGGCAAGCCATTTGTGACGTCGCCTTTTGTGGCATTGTCACGTTTAGTGTCTTCTTCGTGACGACCGCGTGTGGAAACAATCTCGCCTTTATCAAGGAACAGATCAGAAATCGATATGGCTTGATTTAATAGACCACCCGGATTGTTGCGTAAATCAAGGATATAGCCTTTGAGGTTGTTACCAAGCTCTTCGTTGATTTCTTTTACGGCAGTTTTTACGCCGCTGTCGCTGTTTTGATTAAAGGTTGTAATACGGATGTAACCAACGGTGTCATCAAATGTTTCATGGCGCACAGAACGAATTTTAATAACATCACGGACGATATCAAATTCAAGTGCTTCGGGAACATCCTTGCGACGAACAGATATTTTAATGTGTGTGCCGACTTTGCCGCGCATTTTATCAACGGCATCGCCGAGGCCAAGTCCCATGACCTGCTCGTCATCAATATGCGTGATGTAGTCACCAGCTTTTACACCAGCGTGGAATGCAGGCGTATCATCAATTGGCGATACAACTTTAATCAAGCCATTTTCCATTGTGACTTCGATACCCAAGCCGCCGAATTCGCCTTTGGTTTGCACCTGCATTTCGGCAAAATCATCATCATCCAAATAAGCAGAGTGCGGATCAAGCGCGACCAGCATGCCGTTAATGGCGCTCTCTACTAATTGTTCATCGCCGACTTCCTCAACATATTGTGCGCGAACGCGTTCAAACACGTCACCAAATAGGTTTAGCTGCTGGTATGTGTCGCTCGTGCTCTTTACTTCTTCGGATGCTTGCGGCGGTGTTCCTGCCGTACGGTCATCATCTTGCGCAAAACTTAATGAGGTTGTTGCCAGTAACACCGTAGTGGCAAAGGACAAAGCGAGTAGAGAACGGGAAACGGGCATATTAAATAACCTTTTTAGCTTTTAAGTTTCGAGAGTTTGAGGGAGGGGTCAATGGCCTGCCCCTTATAACGTAGTTCATAATATAGCGTAGGTCGACCCCCACGAGAAGAGGTATAAGGCAGTTTTCCTATGGGTTCGCCAGAATTAACCGCTTGGCCTGTTTTGACATTAGTCTGCCCAAAGCCCGCAATCAGGCTGTGGTAGCCATTTTCATGCTCAATAATTAAAAGATTACCATAATTTTTAAATTCACCAGCAAAGCGTACAACGCCACCCAACGGACTTGTTACGAGCGAAGCGGGCGTTGATTCTATTTTTAATCCCTGACTGGCGGCACCAATAGCATCACTTTGCCCGAAGGAAACAAGAATATTACCGTTTACAGGTAAAATACCATCACCAAGCGCAGGCATGGGAACAGACGCGGCGGCTGTTTTGATGTTATCTCTTTTGCGTAGTGCGGCTTGGGTGCGGTTTTCCTCTTTAACGCGATTCAATAAGTCTTCAAGGGTTTTTGCCTTTTCGGCGAGCGTTGCAAGGTTGCGCTCTGTTTTTTTTAGATCGAGCTGTGTGTTGGCAAACAGGGTTTCACGTTTTTTGATGAGCGCGGCCATTTCCTTTTCTTCTGCGGCGAGCTTTTCTTGCTGTGCTATTTGTTTGGCGCGGTCGGTCTTTAAGGTGGCTTCCAATTCATCAAGGCGGTTTAGCGCGTTTGAGAGTTGCTCTGCCTTTTGATAGACAGCAGGTAAAATGCCTTTTAGGAGAAGGGCGGTTTGCGCGGTTTCCAGCGGCGCACCGGGGCGTACAATCAAAGCCTCAGGCGGAATGCGCTTAATACGTTCAAGCGCAAGGATAAGATCAGCAATCGAGCCGTAATTTTCCTCTAGATCTTCGGTAAGAGCTATTTGCTCAATATGCATGTCTTCGATTTTTGTAGCGAGATCGTCGAGATTTTTTTCGTTAATACGCACGGCTTTGGCGAGTGTGGTGAGATCGTTCCGCGTGCCTTTTAAATCTTTTTCGATGCCTTGTGCTTTGGCGGACAGCTCTTTTTTATGCTGCTCTTCTTCTTGTAGCTCGTTTTTAACGCTATCGAGCCCATCATCTTTCCGCGCAGGAATAGGCGGGCTTTCCGCATAAAGCGGGGCTGTGTACATAATAGCACTAGCCGTAATAAGGGCGGCAACGATGTATTTATTCAATGGGCGCATTCGCATTGTTTCTCTTGTGTGTTTACCGCTGTTTAGTCGCGGTGGTAAGGGTGTCCCGCCAAAATTTGTTGGGCGCGGTAAATTTGTTCAATCAGCATAATACGAACCAGCATGTGAGGCCATGTCTGAATACCAAAAGCCAGCAGAAAATTTGCATTTTGTTTCACGGATTTAGGCAAACCGTCGGCCTCACCAATTATAAACTGAATATGGCTTTGCCCTTCGGCCATTAGCGCATCAAGTTTGCCCGCGAGCTCACGGCTGCTAAGTGCTTTACCGCGCTCATCAAGCACAATGGTAAAGGCATCATTTTTAATTTTATCGAGGAGTTTTGTTTCAAGGTCGGCGGTGTTTTTGCTTTCGATCTCAAACAGATTTATTTGCCACTGCATACGCGCAGTGTAATCGTTCCAAAGATCGAGCAAGGGAGAAGGGCGCAAGCGGCCAGCGGCGATAATATCAATTTTTAACATGCCTTGTTTGTATCGCGTTACAAAGCATTTGAAAAGAGCAAGCCGCGCAAGCGTGCCTCTAATTTTTGCACAATATAGTACAATCAGTACAATTCAGCACAAAGTGCGTGTGCGTAGACTGGTGTTAGTGCGCTGTGACGCCGTTAACATCGGGCTTTTGTGGGAATGAACGCCACATTTTCTCGATATTGTAGAAATCGCGAACTTCGGGTCTGAACAAATGCACAACGATATCGCCAGCATCTAAAATAACCCAGTTACAGCTTTCTAAGCCTTCCAGTTTTATACCGTCAACGCCGCGTGCTTTTAGCCTATCGCGGAGTTTTTCAGCCAGTGCAGCGACTTGTCTAGTAGATTGACCGCTAGCTATGACTATGTAATCGGCGATTGCCGATTGGTTGCGGAGATCAATAGTATCGATATCCATGGCCTTATCTGCGTCAAGAGACTGTTCGATAAGGGTCTTCATTTGGTCTGGTGTAAGATCATCCAGTCCTGTTTCAAGTGTTTTTAGAATGAGCTATTCTCCTTTTCTAACGTGGTTCGCGCAAGATTACGCACAAAAAAGGCCTCGACACTTTAATGGCGCCGAAGCCAACGATCACAAGTCAATGAACATGATACGGTGAGGTGTCTCAACGTTTTCAAAATCCCTTCCTTGTTAATGACGAATAAACATTACTCATACTTCTATTTTAAGTCTTTTTGGCAGTAGGTGCAATATAATTCCAAGATTATGCTTAATGCACTGCGTTATAAAAGTATACTATTTATTTGTTTTATCTCGTATTTTTGTTGATGAAATGTCCATTAAATGGTTCTGCATAATCCAGTAAGATGTCTGTGGTTTAAGGTCAGCCTTGCTGCCGCGCTCTAAAAAAACATGCCGCTGTGCCGCAAGTTTCTTGAGCGGAGATGATTCGACCATATTCAAAAAAGGCGGGCGGGCAATGTGAGCGGTGGCCATTTTCCTCAAAATTTCACGCCAACGTTCCCATTTATGGAAGGTTAATGCGTTATCCATGCCCATCAACAAAACAAATTTTGTTTTGGGATAATAATGGGTTAGCGCGTTTACTGTATCTGCCGTGTAGGTGAGATTTAACTGCTGCTCGAAATCACTAACGATGAGGCGCGGGTGTGATTGCGTGATCGCAGAGCATGCTTCGTAGCGTGTTTCAAAACTCTCGGCCTTGATATCTTTTTTGTGTGGATTTTGCGGAGTGACGACCCACCAGATGTAATCAAGCTGTAGCATATGCATGGCAACAAGGCTGATGTGGATGTGTCCTTTGTGCGGCGGATTAAATGATCCACCAAGGATTCCCACGCGCCTACCTTGCCATTTTTGACTATCTAGGGGAAAGAATGAGGGGGGCATTGATACGGTCACAAAAACTGACCACTCCTGCAAGGGGTGAAAAAGCCTCTAGTTCAAACGTTTCGCGACATTACCGATTGATTGCTCGATGAGATCGTCTGCGGTCTTTTTATCCAGATTATGGATGATGATTTCACTTGTTGCTTGTGTGGCAAGCTCTGCGGCATAAGCGCGCATTTCTTGACGGGCATCGTTTTCCATGCGTTTCAAGCGTTCTTTAAGCTGCGTTTCTTTACGCGCCATCATGGCTTTAAGGTCAGTATCAGCATCTTTTTGAATTTGCTTGGCGTGTGCTTTTGCATTTTCAATGATGAGGTTTGCTTCTTTTTCCGCGTCTTTTTGCTTGCGCTGATACTGCGCGAGAAGCTCTTGTGCTTCAATGCGGAGTGTTTCGGCGGTTTCAATTTCTTTGCGGATGGTGTCAATGCGGTTATCAAGGAAGCCAAGAAACGACTTGCCACCGAATTTAAAGAGAATGCCAACAAACACCAAGAATGAGAGCGTGTACCAAAAATATTCGTCTTTTAGAAATTCCATGATATTACGCGGCCTTCTTCTGGTTCAGGGCTTTTACAACCGTTTGTGCCTTTTTCAGGTCAAGCTTGAGGCCAACAATTTTCTGTGCGGCTTCATGCGAAACTTCAGCAACGATAGAGTTGATGCTTTCCATGGCTTCGCCTTTGGCTTTTTCGATCTCTTTTTCAAGTGCTGTGATTTCTTTTTCAGCCATGTCACCAAATTTATCTGATTCTTGCGACGCTTTTTCCGCAATCTTCAGGCCTGTATCGGTTAATGTTTGCGTTGCTTTGTCCCGTGCGTTACCCAAGCTTTTTTCATAGGTGATTTGCGCTGTTTCAATCTCGTTCTTAAGCTCTTCGGCTGTGGTTAGGTCGTTTGTAATTCTGTCCTGACGATCTTCAAGAACAGACGACATTTCCGGCAGCGTTTTAGAGCTGAAATAGATGTAAAGCAGCACAAACGAAATCACCAACCAGAAAATCTGGCTCGGGTAGGTGGACGGGTCAAGCTGTGGCAAACCGCTAGAGGCTGCTTCGTGATGTCCATCAGCAACGGCGTGTAAATCCTCGGCATGCGCTGCATGATCTGACGTTTCGGCCAGAGCATTTTGCATGTTCATAAAGAACACAGCGATTCCGAGAATAGCGACATTTATTGCAGATTTCATATGACGAACACCCAAGCGGTTTTGCATAGCGTTATAATCCTGTTGTTTAAGAGCTCTTTAAATTAACCAGTAAAGTAAAGAAGCGCCCAGCCCACGATGGCAACAAGACCAAACATTTCAACAAACGCGAATGTTAGCCAGAATTTCTTTTCAAGGATTTCGGCTGATCCAGGGTTGCGGCCTACTGCTGTGTTATAGGCGGCGAAGATCATACCAAGACCAATACTTACACCGATCAGCGGGAATAGTGCTAATGCTGCGGCCAGTAATTTTACTGCTTCAACTTCCATTTTTAGTTCCTTTTCGTTTTACAAGTTTTAAGGGGTTAAACAATTTTCAAATTAAGCTGTTTCTTACATATTTAGTGAGCAATTTCAACCGTATCTTTCAAATATATACAGGCAAGAATTGCAAACACGTATGCTTGTAGGAAAGCAATCAGCAGCTCAAAGCAAAGTAAGCCAGCGTTGATCGTCATCGGGATCAAGCCCGCAGCAGCACCAAGAAGGCCTGCACTTGCCATCGCCACACTAAAGCTGGCAAACACTTTCAACATAATGTGACCCGCCATCATATTAGCAAATAGACGAAGGCCGTGCGTCATCGGACGCGCAAAATAAGAGACAATCTCAATCGGTACAAGCAAGAAATAGAAGAACCAAGGCACGCCAGAAGGAACAAACAATTTAAAGAAATGTATGCCGTGACGCAAAAGCCCCATAATAATAACCATGAAAAATACGCTAAGCGCGAGACCAACGGTCACAATGACGTGGCTTGTAAAGGTAAAGGAGTGCGGTGTAAGGCCGAGCATGTTCCCCATAAGAACCATCATAAACAACGTAAAGATGAACGGGAAATAACGGCTACCTTCGGGTCCGATATTGGATTTAACAAGTCCGCCGATCATATCATAAAGCATTTCAGCCATAACTTGCATTCTGCCCGGAACGATTGATTTGCGGCGCATCGCAAGGGTCATGAAGCCACCCGCAGCAAAGATGCTGAGGATCATCCACAAAGATGCGTTCGTAAAGGATACATCCAACCCCATAAATTGAGCGGGAACGATGGAGTGAATTTGAAACTGGTGAATAGGGTCAGCCACGTTTTATTACTCTTCTCTTATATATTCATTAAACTAAAAATATTACGTGGAATTTTTAGCTGCTTTTCGTAGGGATTGCAATGGTGTTTAGCTGTTTTTAGACAAGTTTTTGTCTTTTACTTCATTATTTTGGCTGCGCGGTATATTCCCCAGCCAAATCCCGCAAACATGAAGATGATCAACCATAGCGGTATATTGCCCGTAAAATAGCCAATTCCATAACCGACAAGCCCGCCAGCAATGATGGAGCTTATGAAGTTCGAGCCCGCCGTCATGCCTATGGATTTGTTTATGTCTGCTTGTGTTTGTTTCGGCTCTTTGTCTTCGCTGTGCTTTTGCGCGGCATCGATACGTTTTTCTAGATCGTCGACTTTGTCGTTGAAGTTTTTATCATCATTGGTCATGGTCATGCCCTTACGCAGCCTCATCAAGGAAGTCGAGCTGTTGGTTGAGGTCAACCGACACGAGCTGCGAGACACCTCGCTCAGACATCGTTACACCGTAAAGGCGATCCATCCGCGCCATGGTCAGGCGGTGGTGAGAAATGACCAAAAAGCGCGTCTCGCCACGGTCTGCAAACTCTTCGAGCAAATCACAGAAGCGGTCAACGTTGGCATCATCAAGCGGTGCATCCACCTCATCCAGCACACAAATTGGTGCAGGATTGGTGAGGAACATCGCAAAAATAAGGGCGATCGCCGTGAGTGCTTGCTCGCCACCTGAAAGCAGGCTGAGGGATTGCAATGCTTTACCCGGTGGTTGAGCAAAAATTTCAAGGCCAGCTTCGAGCGGGTCATCGGATTCGATTAACGCTAAGTGCGCGTTGCCGCCGTTAAATAATTTTGTAAAGAGTTGGCGGAAGTGGCCGTTTACATGATCGAACGCCGCAGCCAGACGCTCACGCGCTTCGGTGTTGAGTTTGTTGATGCCTTGGCGAAGCTCGTTGATGGCCTCTGTCAAATCATTGCGTTCATGCAAAATACCGCCAAGCTCTTTTTCAAGCTCTTCAGCTTCGGTATCGGCGCGCAAGTTTACAGGGCCAATCGAATTACGGTCGCGTGTGGCTTTTTCGCGCTGATCTTTAAGGTTGGTTAGGTTGGGAACGTCTTCATCACTAACGGCGGCTTCGGCGAGGAGTTTGTTTGGCTCCATATCGAAATGTTCGATGATATATTGACGAATCTCTTGGATTTGGCGTTGACGCTCTTCGGCTGTGGCCTGTGCGCTAGCACGTTTTTCTTTAACTTCGGAGAGTAAACGCTCGGCTTCTTTAAGTGCCTTTGTGGTTTCGGCAAGTTCATTTTCGCAAATGGCGAGCTTGTCAGAGATTTTGGCTTTTTCTGTTTCGGCAATGCTGATTTTTTCAAGCAGCTTATCGCGCTCGCCTTTAATTTCCGCAGGGCGTTTCTTTAGGTCTTCTTGTTTTGTTTGTAATGTTTCTTCGCGCTCGTTTAGTTCGTTAATGCGCTCATTGCTACGGATGCAACGGTTGCGCAGATTGATGCGTTCATCACCAATCGCCTGAAGGCGGGCGCTACGGCGGCTGTGCTCTTGGCGACTAATCTCGAAATTACGCAATGCGTCTTGATAAGATTCACGCTCGGCATCAAGTAATGCGCGTTTTTCATCAATAGCTGTTTGCTGTGTTTCCAGATCGTTTGTTTCAAAAACGGCAAATAGGCTCTGGCTCTCCGTGATCGCGCCCAGAACATCGGAGAGGCTGCTTTCGGCCTGTGCGACAGCTTCTTCCATTTTTGCGATATCCATGCGGCTTTGTGACTGCGCTTCAATTTGAGCATTAAGCTTTGACTGTAATGCTTTGGTATTGCTTTCTTTTTCGCGTGTCTCTTGGCGTAGTTCATTCTCGGATTGTTCACTCTGCGTCAGCTTTTCTTTCAGCTTATCAAGCTGCGCTTCTGCTTTTTCAGCATCTTTTTCAGCGGCAGGAAGACGCTCGCTCAATTCTGCAAGGCGGTTCTTTTGTTTAAGCTGAATGGCGTGACGATCAGGAGCCGTGGCGGCGATATGCAGTCCGTCCCAGCGCCAGTACGTACCGTCCTTGGAGACAAGTGCTTGTCCAGCTTTTAACGCGGTGAACAGCGTGTTGCCTTCGGCTTCGTCCTCGACGATACCAATCTGGCTCAACGCCATTTTCAGCGCAGCAGGAGCCTTTACATGCGGCTCAAGCGCTTTTGCCTTGGCAGGCAGGGCAGGAAGATCAATATTTTTGCTATCCCGCGAAAGCCAACGCACAGGCGCGCCATCATCAGTTGAAGCACTAAGCGCATCACTCAGCGCGCGAGATAGCGCGGCCTCAAACCCGATATCGGCTTTGATATCATCAACAAGCTGCTTGTAACTTTCTTTGTCACTATCATCCATCAATGATTGCAGAGCATCGATTTCAGCAGAGATTTTATCGCGCTTTTGACCTTTGTCTTTAAGGTCTTCACGAAGAGTTTCAATTTGAGCGGTCAGTGTTGTTTTTTCAGTGCTTAGCTTTTCTTGCGCAGCGCGTTGTTTCTGGATTTCTTTTTCCAAAGACTCAATATTCGTGCGGAGTTCTGAAATATCTTGTTCCGCAGTCGATTCGGCGCGTTTTTCTTTAAGGTTTGATTTGAGCGATTCAATATGTTCGATCAATTCTTCGTTGCGCTGTTTATCGCGCTCGATTTGCTTTTCTAGGTTCTCTTTTTTGATGCGTTGCTCGGTCAAGGCACCCATCATATCTGTGTATTCGCTTTCAAGCGTTTTGACTTTGCTTTGAAGCTCTTCTTTTAATTCTTCTTGCGCTTGCAGGGTTTCGTCTTCTTTATCCGCATTTTCTTGTAACGCTTTTTCCTCGGTCGCTAGGCGTTCAAGAATTTGCGTGTTTTCAGCAAGTGTTTGCTTTTCATGATCACGGTCAGTCAAGGCTTGGGCAAGTTGCGCTTTGGTTTCGTCAATTTGCTGTGTCAGGCGTGCTGATTCATCCTCTAGGCGTTGTAGCGCAAGTTTTTGTGTTTGCAGTGCCGCGCCAAGTTCAGCATCTTTTTGGCGCAGGTCAGGCAAGTCTTGTGCTTGTGTGCCTTGTGTTTTGGTTAGTTGCGTTACAACGAGCAAGCGTTCGCCGACAAGGCTTTCTGCCTCACCAAAAACACGTTCAACTTCTTGCAGTTTTTCATGGGCGGTGCGCCATTCAACGGCGGAGATCATCAGTTCTAACTGACGAATTTGTGCGCTGAGATTACGGTAGCGCGTGGCTTGACGGGCTTGCTTCTTAAGGGCTTGCAGGCGCGCTTCCATGCCACCAAGGATATCTTCGAGGCGTTTTAGGTTGTTGTCTGTTGCGCGTAGGCGGAGCTCGGCCTCGTGGCGGCGGGCGTGCAGGCCGCTAATGCCTGCGGCGTCTTCTAAAACCTGACGGCGATCAGAGGGCTTGGCTTGGATAAGTTGTGCCACGCGCCCCTGCGACACCAAAAACGGGGAGTTCGCACCAGCCAAAATATCAGCGTAAAAGATTTGAACATCACGCGCCCGTACAGGTTTTCCGTTTACGCGGTAACCCGAGCCGTGGTCTTTTTCGATTTTGCGAACAATCTCGATTTCGTCGGCATTGTTGTAAGGTGGAGGCGCGCTTTTGTCGTTATTGCTGAGCAGAACGGAAACTTCGGCCATGTTACGGGCAGGGCGGTTTTCTGTGCCGTTAAAGATCACATCTTCCATACTGCCCGAGCTGCCGCGCATACGTTTGGATGAGTTTTCACCCATGCTCCAGCGTAATGCTTCAACAAGATTGGATTTTCCACAGCCGTTCGGCCCGACAATCCCTGTCAGGCCGTGGCCGATTTCAAGTTCCGTCTTATCAACGAAGGACTTGAATCCATGTAATCTTAGTTTTTCAAACTGTATCATTCAGTTCCGCTTTTATTTTAGCAAAGCATCAATTTTCTTTTGAAACTCTTCAAAGCTTTGCCCGCCGTTAATTACATCAGTTCCGTTTAATACGAAGCTCGGCGTTGAGTTTATTTCATACTTTTCTTGTGCGGCTTGGACTTTGCCAATAAGGCCGACACGCAGAGTTTCGTTTGTTAGGCAAGCTTCTGCATCTTGCTCGCTCAAGCCTAGCAAACGGGAGTTCTGTTTCAAGTATTGCGTGTATCCGTCAGCAAATGCCCAATCAGGCTGCTTTTCAAACAAGAAGCTCAGGAATTTGAAGTAGCGCGCTTTTGGTAAGCAACGCGAAATCAATGTGCCTTCAAGCGCAGGCGCATTTAACGGAAAGTCTGTGAATGTAAAAAATACTTTGCCTGTGTCGATGTAGGCTTCCTTGATTTGCGGGAAAACATCTGTGTGGAAATGTGCGCAATGCGGGCAAGACAATGAAGCAAATTCTTCAAGCTTTACAGGAGCATTCGGATCACCAAGTGTTCTGGCGGATAACACGTGCTCTTCGCTTGTCAGATCGCTCGTCGCTGTTTCTTCTTCAACATCGTCAGCTTGTACAGCAACGTGGCTTTGTGAAACGGCGTTTTCTGTCGCCATCGATGCGGCATCATGTGCTGGTTGTTCATCGGCCATTGCCACAACTTCAGCAGGAGATTCATCGCTATCTGCAGCCATGATTGTCTTCTGACTGTATGGTGACAGCATAAACAGTGCGCCAAGCGCAACCAAAATAAGAATAGCCCATAGGGGTTTGAAGGACTTCATCAAAATCTCCTTGTCATAAAATTAAACGTCTTTGTAACGAAAGTAGCTCTATAAATCAACTTTTACAGCATAAAAGTCAAGAAAACCGCACGATATAGCGTATTTTATCCACATGAATAGGGAGGTGTTGGCAAATATTGGGGTTACAGCGTTTTAGGATCAAAAATGAGAAAATCAATCCGATCAGAAGGGCCGCCATCTTTATTGTTGCCCAACGGACGGATATCAACGCGGCGCGGCTCAATTCCCATGGAAATAAGATATTGGCGTGTTGCCAACGCGCGCGCCAAAGACGTGCGGCGTGCGTTGAGGCTATTGTCTTTGTCTGTTTGCTGGGCATAGGATTGGAGTTGAATACGGTAGTTAGGTTTGGCCTGTAGCTTTGGCAGGATAAAGGCGTTAATGCGCTGCTGTGTGGCTGTGTCAATGATGCCTTTGTTGTCATTAAACGATATTGTGACAATGTCGCCTGTGGCTGTGGATTGCTCGCTTACGGCCTCTTTTAAGGATTGGAGGGGCATACCAGCAGCAGGCTCGATGGTCGCTGCCATTGCGGAGGTCATGTCAGGCGTTATTTCTGGAACGCGTGTGGCGTCAATACGCTCAATCGTTGGGCGTGGTTGCACGGTCGTATTTTGGGCAGTAATATCAATTTCGGGCTCGTTGTTACGACCAGCAATTTTTTGAACAGCTTCGATGATACGGTTTTTATGCGTTACCATCCGCGCGGTGAAGCCTTCGCTTTGTTCGGTTGTAACAGGCGCAATTTGTGTATGTGGTGCTGGTTTTGCAGCAGTTATGGTGGCGTTCTGTTTGGCTATAGTAACGGGCGTCACAGGAGGAGCCGTATTGTGGCGTAAAGTCTCCGCAAAAACGGGTTTTGCCTTTTCTGCCGGCATTGATTTAGGCGCATTCTTTAAGATCATCGGATCAGCAGGAATTGTTTTACGTACCATGGAAACCGCAGCGTTATTACCAAGGGCAATGTTTTTGCGTGTACTATCGACAAAGCTTTGCGGTGCTTTTTGGATATTTGGGCGTCTTTGCGGAATAGGGATGTTTTTAGTGATGTCTGCTTTTGACTCTACTTTTGTTTGTGCTTGTGCGAGGGTCGCCACTGGTTTATGCGCAGGCAGTGGCGGAGGTGCCTTTGGTGCTTCTTTAGCAACAACAGTTTTCACAATCGCTTTGGGGCTGCTGTCGGGAGTCCTGCTTATCGTTATCTTGGACGGAGCCTCATAGGGCGCACGTTTGGATTTTGGCACAATGATATAGCTGTCATCTTGCGCGCGCGGCGGTTGTTGCTGTGTTTGCTGTTGTGTGCTGTGACTTGTAAGGCTTGATGATCCCATTGCAGAGGGTCTTTTTAAGGCTGGGGTCGCTCTGCTAGAAGGGGGCACTTCGTTTGTGCCGAGTTGTTTGGCGAGCTCATTTAAAACGCTGGTGTTGATTTCAATGCTGGGTTCGTATTGTTGCGGCGCTGTTTGTGCCATGGCTGTGCCCTGTCCGAAGCAAAGCAGCACATAAACAGGAAAAACAAGAGTATATCTCTGTATTTTTTTCATTGTCATTTCTATTGTCGTCGTTAGCCATGAGGCTGCGCTAAGCTTTATGCTGCGTCTTTTTTCTGCCCTGCGTCGGCGATGATTTTTTTCAAATCAGTAAACATGTTAGCGTTCGTGCAGATGACGTTTCCGGTCACAAGAGGATCCGCGCGGCTAGAAATATCACCCAGCATACCGCCAGCTTCTTTTACGATAATCGATGCCGCAGCAACGTCCCATATTTTTAGATCACGCTCCCAAAAGCCTTCGACGCGGCCTGCTGCGACATAAGCAAGATCAAGTGCAGGTGCACCAAAGCGGCGTACATCCGCGCCAGCTCTTTTAACAGCAAAATATTCAGCCATGAACGGCACTGCTTTTTCAGAGTGAGTAGCCGCGCCACAAGCAATCATTGAGCCATCAAAGTCAGAACGGCCAGAAACGCGAAGGCGTTTGTTACGAATAAACGCACCCAAGCCTTTTTCCGCGCGGAACAACTCATCTTTTGTTGGGTCATAAATAATGCCGGCAATGATTTCACCGTTATGTTCCAACGCGATGGATACGTTCCAATGTGGTAAGCCGTGCATGAAGTTGCTAGTTCCACCAAGGGGATCAACAATCCAGCGATATTCACTTTTGCCGATGCCTTTATTGTTGGTTGCTTTGACCGCGCCACGCTCTTCCATCAGGAAGTCAAAATCAGGGCGCGCTTTGCTTAGTTCGTAATGAATGATTTCTTCGGCACGGACATCTGCCGCTGTTACAAAGTCACCAGGGCCTTTGCGGGATACCTGAAGCTGTTCAACTTCGCCGAAATCGCGAACGAGTGAACGTCCAGCCTTTTCAGCAGCCTTGATCATAACATTCATATTTGGTGACAGTGCCATCGGGTATCTTCCTTACTACTCTATAAACTCGGTTATTTATTGTGTTAGTCTTTTGCACGCTCGACATAGCTGCCGTCTTCGGTTTTTACAACAATGCGTGTGCCAGTATTAATATGCGGTGGCACCATAACGCGCTCACCATTTTCAATGATGGCTGGTTTATATGATGTTGTCGCTGTCTGGCCTTTGATAACTGGCTCAGCCTCAACAACAGCAGATGTAATAAAATCTGGAATTTGAACGTTAAGGGCTTCTCCTTCGAATGTTTCGATAAGTGCTTGCATGCCTTCTTGCAAGAACACAGCAGGGTAGCCGATCACATCTCTTTTAACGTTGATTTGCTCGTAGCTGGTCAGGTGCATGAATGTGAATTCCTCGCCATCCATGTAGAGGAATTGGTAATCGTCTTGATCCAAGCGCACGCGCTCAACAGTTTCCTGTGTGCGGTAGCGAACGTGATCTTTTGAGCCATTGCGGATGTCGCGCATAACAATCTGCATCACAGCATTGCCTTTGCCAGGGGTGATGAGTTCGTATTTTTCAACGACCCATAGACGGTTATCTTTATCAACAACATTGCCCGGGCGAAGTGTATTGGCGTTAACTTTCATTCTTCAATAACTCTCTAATTATTATGTTCGTTTCTTTTTATCCTGCAAAATCGAAGTGCCAAGATTTTTCAGTTTTTCTTGTATATCAGGGTCTTCAATATTTTCCAATGTTTTGCTTAAGAAATTTTCATCATCAATTGTCAGCGGTACTTTACGAGATGGTGCAATGATAGGCTTTGCACTGTTAGAAGTAATAGGCACAAAGCGAATGGCAGTGATCATCGTTTCACCCATCACCATGTTTAATTTTTGCAGAATGAGATCAATGCGATATTGAAGAATTGTGGCCTCAGAAGAGTTACAGGCGATTTCCAGTGTGAATTGTTTTGATTTGTCGGGCGTTTTCCGAAATTTAAGCTTTACGGGCTGCGTTTTAAGTGCCATTTCTTTGCCCATAATCTCTTCCCACTGCGTGACAATGCGGCCAAGCATGATATATTTCTTTTTAAATACTTGTCCCGCAATTCGGGGCAGGGATGAAGATAAAAGACGCAAGATTTCCCGACCTTTAGGTAATATGGTTAAAGCTGAAAGAAAACATAATATAGAAGATGCGGCGATGAGCAAGCCGCAACAGGATGATATTAACACATTTCGGCGCGAGGTTTTAGCGTGGTATGACGAAAATCGACGCGTTTTACCGTGGCGCGCATTGGCAGGAAACACATCTGATCCGTATCATGTGTGGCTGTCCGAGATCATGTTACAGCAAACGGTTGTTGCGGCCGTTATTCCGTATTTTCTGAAATTTATTGAAAAGTGGCCGCGTGTGCATGATTTGGCGCAGGCGGATAATGATGATGTTATGACCGCATGGGCAGGGCTTGGTTATTATGCGCGTGCACGAAACCTGCATAAATGCGCGAAGATTGTATCGGAAGAATTGAGAGGCGTGTTTCCTATAGCACAAAAAGCGTTACAAGAGCTGCCTGGAATAGGGGATTACACCTCGGCAGCTATTCGTGCAATAGCCTTTGATAAGCCTGCTGTCGTCGTGGACGGCAATATCGAGCGCGTTATGGCGCGTTTTCATGCGGTGACAGAGCCTTTGCCAGCCGCAAAAAAGACACTGAAAGCACTTACTGCTGATTATGCAGAGGGGCAGAAGAACAGATCTGGGGACTTTGCGCAGGCCTTGATGGATTTGGGGGCAACGGTATGCACACCTAAATCGCCTAAATGTGGGCTATGTCCGTTGCCTTATGGCTGTGACGGTTATAAACAAGCCATCGCTGAAACCCTGCCGCGTAAGGCACCAAAGAAGATTAAACCAGAAAAGCACGGTTTAGTGTATTGGGTTGAAAATGGTTTGGGTGAAGTTCTGCTGGAAAAACGTCAGGATAGCGGCCTTTTGGGCGGAATGAGCGGCCTGCCGACAACTGAATGGCATGAAAAGGGGCGCGATGTTGACCATCTCAAGGCCTTTCAAGCGCTAATGAAGGAAAAGAAAAACGGTGAAGTTTACCATAGCTTTACACATTTTAATTTATCATTGAAATGTGTGGCGGTGGCTGTGCAAAAGGACGAAATTGATGTGAGTGGTTTATATTATTGGAGTGATATTAAAAGCTTGAAAGCGCAGGATTTCCCGACATTATTTTCAAAATGCCTTACTATGTGGCGGTAAACAGTTTATTATAAAGCCAATTATAGGTATAATAGAGTTATAGATATGGTGAAGTTGTAGGTTTAATGACAAAAAAGATATTGATTGGTGTTTTGTTCTCGGCGCTGCTTTTATTAAGCGGCACAGGGTTTTCATATGCCCAGAAAACAACAGACAATAAAGCGCCAAAGATTGTTATTGATCCGATCTTGGGCACGACAACCAATATTGAAAAAACACCGACCTATCAAAAGAAAAAATACCATGAGGGGAATTACAAAAACCTTGCCAAATTATACTGGGCGGTTGGGATGCATAATATTCACAATAACGCGGCCATCGACGGCTTTTTACGTGTTACTGAATGTGATTTGTATAAAAAGTATGCTCATGACGATTTTAAATGGGAAGAAATTCGCGAAGCTACAAAAAAGCTACTTGCTAAGGATAGGCACTCATTTCCAACCACTTTTGAGATTCTTTTACCGCTATCTTTGGGAAACTATGATATGCGCCGCGAAGCATTCACTATTCTTGACGAGACAAGTTTTAAAAACATGAAAAAAATTGATATTGCTTTATCTTCTGGTACTGCTGATAAATGCGGATCTGCCGTTTATATAAAGGAATATCCCGAGTCAGTCATCATGATTTTGGATCAACCTTTTAATTTTGCAGAGGTGCCAGTTAAACCTGAAGTCGCGGACCTATTTATCCATGAGGCCACCGTTGTAGATCAGGCCAGCCTTAATTATAAACGAGACGCATATTTGCGTGTTTTAGTGAGCTTCTCAAGTTATGTGAATATAGCCAACATGGCGGGAGGCACTTTTGCTGCTGTTATGCATGCTAAAATTGACGCTATTGAGGTTTATGCGGATTCGCGGAGAACAAAGCCTTTATATATTAAAGATTTTGCTGAAATTCGCCGCCGGCATAAGGTGACAAGTGTTGATAATTCCTTGAAAGAGGAAGTTGACAAAGCTTTGTCATGGTTGATAACTGTCGACCCAGACGATGATAAAATGATACAAATTCGTTGATTTTATAGCCTGAGATAACTAACTCATTAAAGCCTTATTGTAGAATCTGCTCTTTGCGCTCTTGCGTGCGAATTTCCTGTCTCAGGTGATCAATAGGCAGGGTTTGATTTCCCTTTTTATAATGCCAGAACGTCCAGCCATTGCAAGATGGCGCGCCTTGTAATGTGGCTCCAACCTTATGGATTGAGCCCCGAACATCATCAGAAATAACATTGCCATCGGCACTTACTTTGGCTTCATAGCGATTTTTGGAGTCTGTCAGAACTGTTCCAGGTTTCAGCATACCATTTTCGATCAATGTACCGAATGGAACGCGAGGTTCTTCGCGTTTGGCAGGGGTGTGTAGGATTTCACCGTTACCAATCTTTTTGATATTTTTGATACGCTCTTCAGCGACGTCGATATATTCTTGTTCTTGCTCAATCCCAATAAACTTACGCCCAAGCTTTTTCGCGACAGCGCCCGTCGTGCCTGTACCAAAAAACGGGTCCATAATGACATCGTCAGGGTTTGTGGAGGACATGACAACGCGGTAAAGCAGGGCTTCTGGCTTTTGCGTTGGGTGTGCTTTGTGACCGTCATCGCCTTTGATGCGTTCTTGCCCTGTGCAAAGCGGGATGAACCAATCGCTGCGCATTTGTAAATCTTCGTTCAATGCCTTCATGGAGTCATAGTTAAAGCGGTATTTGCTTTTTTCTGACTTTGCCGCCCAAATTAATGTTTCGTGCGCGTTGGTAAAGCGACGACCACGGAAGTTTGGCATCGGGTTTGTCTTGCGCCAGATTACATCGTTTAAAATCCAAAAGCCTAAATCTTGTAAGATAGATCCCACACGAAAAATATTGTGATAACTACCAATGACCCAGATAGAGCCATCAGGCTTTAGAGTTTCGCGTGCTGCGCCAAGCCAATCACGTGTGAAATCATCATAAGCCTTCATACTGTCAAATTGATCCCAATGATCGTCCACAGCATCAACCTTTGTATTGTTAGGGCGGTTTAAATCGCCTTTGAGTTGAAGGTTATAAGGCGGGTCAGCAAAGACGCAATCAACGCTCTCCTTTTCCATGGAACGCATGATTTCTATGCAGTTTCCTTGATGAATGATGTTGGTTGTGGATTTCTTTGAATTTTGACTCGACATATTTATCTCCTTCGGATTCAGAACGCCTATCATGAGTCAAAACCGATTCGCCGTCAAGCAAAGAATGTCGATTCTTTGAACGGACTCAATATGTTGTGGGATGATGTTGTAAAATGAGTCTATATTGACTCGCCGCGCGTTTTATGCGGATTCGAGAGCATCACGAACGGGTGCAAAGGACTGGCGGTGATATTTTGTGACGCCATTTTGCTTTAAACCGTTCAAATGTTCGGGCGTGCCATAGCCAGCATTGCGTTCCCAACCATAGCCGGGGCATTCCTCGGAAAGAGTAGCCATCATCCTATCTCGTGTGACTTTGGCAATGATAGAGGCCGCAGCAATAGAGAGGCACTTTGAATCGCCTTTGGTGAGGGCAGAAGCCGCACAATCAAGGATGGGCGTGAATTTTCCGTCAATCAGGGCATGAGCAGGGGTGCTGCCATAGTTCTCGCGCATGTTGTAATAGGCGCGTTTCATGGCGAGTAGGGTGGCATGATGGATGTTGATGTCGTCAATCTCTTGTTCGCTCGCGATGGCAATTCCAAAGTGGCTGTGATCCTTTATAGCTTCGAACAAATACTCACGCTTTGCCAGTGATAGTTTCTTGCTGTCCGTGACCTCGCGCCAAAAGGCTTTGCGTTTGAATTGTGCAGGAATATGAACGCAGCAAGACAGAACAGGCCCCGCCAAAGGCCCGCGCCCCACCTCATCAATACCGCAAAGCGCATGATCGTGCTGCGCTTCAAGGCTAAAGCCGAGTGATTTTGATTTCTGTTTTTGTTTTTGTTTTTGTTTTTGTTTTGATTGTACGTTCATGGTGCAACCATCTTGCCAAACTATGACGGGCAAGAGAAGTTGAATATTTATAGATTTATCTGTAGCGTGAATGTATGACACCAATATTAGAAACAGACAGATTAATTCTCCGCCCCGTGACGTTGGATGATGCGCCGGCTTTGCAAAAATATTTCAATAACTGGAATATTATCCAGTTCATTGGCGCGCATGTACCGTGGCCTTACCCTGATGATGGTGCCGAAACATTTTTGAATGAATATGTGATGCCAAAACTACAGCAGGATAACTTTTACTTATGGGCATTAACGCTTAAAGGTAGTGATGAAGCGGTAGGGCTTATCGAATATCGATTTTTTGATGATAAGGATGATAATCGCGGTTTTTGGCTTGCTGAGCATTTATGGGGGCAGGGGCTTATGAGTGAGGCGGTGACCGCAACGCAAGATTTGATATTACTTGAAATGGGCTATCCGCAGATTATTGCTAAAAACGCAGCCACAAACGAAGGTTCGCGTGTAGTTAAAATGAAACACGGAGCAGAGTTTGTTGGTGTTCAAGACGGGCACTATCATATTAAAGATCAAAAAGAAGAGTGCTGGAAAATAACCCGCGAAGCATGGGCTAAAATCAGGAATGTCCCTCTTGATAGTCTTCCTGAATGTCAATCCGGTGGTCGTCTTCGGAAAGGTCGGCCCATTTCTTCTTGTCCTCAATAACGGGGGCTGCTTTTGAGGCTTTGATGTGTTCGGCGAGTTTGAACAGAATGGCTTCTGTGCCTTCACCTGTCACTGCGGAAATTTGGAATATCTTTTTGCCTGTTGCTTCGTGCAGGATATGCGCTTGGTCAGCGGCGAGTTCTCCGCCGAGGGCGTCACATTTGTTTATCGCGATAACTTCTTCTTTTTCAGCAAGACCATGCCCATAGGCTCTGAGTTCCTCACGAATAGTATTATAATCAGCAACAATGTCATTTTGCGTGCAATCAACCAGATGCAGCAAAACGGCTGTGCGCTCAACATGTCCGAGGAATTTGTCGCCTAAACCTTGACCTTGGCTCGCGCCTTCGATCAAGCCGGGGATGTCCGCAATTACGTAGCTATATTCCGCCGCCTTCACAACACCGAGATTCGGTTGCAAGGTTGTAAACGGATAATCGGCAATTTTTGGTCTTGCGCGCGATACAACAGAAAGAAAAGTTGATTTCCCTGCGTTTGGCAGACCAACAATGCCTGAATCCGCAATCAGTTTAAGTTGTAGCCATATAGCGCGTTCTTCACCTGGCCAGCCTGGTGTTGCTTTGCGTGGAGCTTGATTGGTGGAGCTTTTATAATGTGCATTACCAAAGCCGCCATCGCCGCCTTTTAAAAACGTGATTTTCTCGCCAACTTCGGTCAGGTCATATAGAACGGTTTCTTTGTCTTCATCGATGATCTGTGTGCCTGGTGGTACTTTGAGGGTGATATGATCGCCCTTAGGGCCCGAACGATCACGTCCCATACCGTTTTGACCGCTTTGTGCACGGAAATGCTGTTGGTAGCGAAAATCGATGAGGGTGTTTAGGTTATCAACGCATTCGATGATGACATCGCCACCTTTACCGCCGTTGCCACCATCTGGGCCGCCACGTTCGATATATTTCTCGCGACGGAAACTCACGCAGCCAGGGCCGCCGTTACCGCTTTTCACATATACTTTTGCTTGATCGAGAAATTTCATTTTTTTACTGTTTTTCCAAAAGAAAAGGGGAAGGCCAAGCTTCCCCCTTACATAAATTTCTAAAGGTTAAATCTACTCAGCAGCAACTTTATCGTTTGCGATGTCAATGTTAACCAGTGTGCGGCCTTTCCAGCTTGATGAGAAGCGAACTTCACCATCAACTAGAGCGAACAAAGTGTGATCTTTGCCCATGCCAACATTCATGCCTGGGTGAACTTTTGTGCCGCGCTGGCGAATAATGATATTGCCTGCTGTTGCGGATTCACCGCCATAAACTTTAACACCAAGACGACGTCCAGCCGAGTCACGACCGTTTCTGGAACTACCACCTGCTTTTTTATGTGCCATCTTTAATCTCCTTCAAATACTTGAATATCTATATATGCGTAAAGACTACGCTGCTTTTACGTCTGTGATCTCAACAACAGTTTGATGTTGTCTGTGACCCTTTGTACGACGGTAATTTTGACGGCGTTTCTTTTTGAAAATAACAACCTTCGGGGCACGAATGTGCTCGAGGATTTTTGCTTTCACAGAAACCTTTTTGCCGCCTTCAGCGTACAACACGTCTAGATCAACTGTTTTGCCTGCTTCGACTTCCAGTTTCTCAATTTTCAACTTATCACTTTTTGCAACTTTATATTGCTTGCCGCCTGTGCGGATAACTGCGAACATCTTTTTAATTCCACTTTCTAAAACTCACGAAGGTGCGTAATATACCGAAACGGTTTCTTCTGTCAAGAAAATAGAAGCGAAAAGTAAAAGAAAATGAATACAACTCGCCGACTAAATCTAGCACCTCATCCTGAAAAGTATGCTGTGGCTGTCTATGGTGATGACCAAGACAGGACGATCAGCAAAACTCTATGGCACCTTATGCCGCAAAACAGAGTGGAAATAAAGGAAATTTCTTCGATTGAGGAGTTGGAAGGTGCGGCTCTCTCTGCCGTGCTTATCTTCGTTATGATAACGAGCGAAAGTGACCCTAATCGCCATTTAGGTGCTTTATTGATCAATAATAAACAAGTTGTGTGCAGCACGATTGCCCTCACACGCGAGCCTGACTACGTAAAGCGTATAGAGATTATGGCGTCTGGCTTTGACGATATATTCAGTGCCGATCACCTTGATACCCCCGAGATGAAAACGGTTCTCCATAATCTGGTGGAGAAGGGTGTCATTCGGCAAACAAATAAACGCCAACATGAGGAATATCAACGCTTTGCCGCATCATTATCGGCCAGCCCTGATGCGTTTATTGTGTTTGATGAAAACAGAAAGCTATTTTTTGTGAGTGATCATTATCGGCGCGCTTATCCGGAAAGCTCGGAAGGTTTAGTCCGTGGGCTTGATGTGATGGAGGCGTTTGAAATGTTGAATAGCGAGTACCGCACTGCAGATTATGTGGAAGGCTATGAGATGATGAAAAAGTTTTGGGAAGAGCTTGATGGTGAGTGTGAATTTTCGCTGCAAGATGGTCGTGTTTGGCGGATTAAGGCCGCACACCTTGCCAAAGGTCTCGGTACAATTATCACAACCACGGATATTACACATTATAAAAAGCAGCAGCGCAAATTAGAAAAACAATCGCGCGCACTGGAAGACGCGCTGGAAAAAGAAAAAGAAGCCAGCGAAATTCAGAAGCAGTTCATTAATATGGTGTCGCACGAGTTCAGAACACCGCTGACAATTATCGATGGCAATACTCAACTCCTTATCAATCGTTTCGATCAATTTTCTAAATCGGATATTGTTGATAGGTTAGGCATTGTACGGAGTGCGGTTTCACGTCTTGTGATGATGTTAGAAGGGGTTTTATCCTCGAACATGCTTAAAACAGGTAAGTTTTCGCTTAGCCCCACACGGCTTGATGTTGTAGAGATGGTCCATGATATTTCGCGCGAGCATGCAGACCTTGCGCGCGAGCACAATATTCAGGTTGATACATCGCAAGCCCCCAAAGAAGATGTCTTTTTGGATCGAAAAACGGTGGCACTTGTCATGAGTAATTTGCTCTCTAACGCAATCAAATTTTCCGATGGGAAGGCTGATATTTCTGTTAAATGTCAGGACGAGGGTGATTTCGTCTCGATTACTGTGCGCGATAAGGGAATAGGTATCCCAGAGAATGAAATTGAAAATATATTCAAACGTTATTATCGCGGCACAAAGGCCAGCGGTATTTCTGGTTCGGGCATCGGCCTTGATCTTGTTAAAAGCTTGGTTGATCTGCATGAAGGCAAGCTCGAAGTCGCAAGTCATGTTGGTGAAGGTACAGAAATCAAAGTGTTTTTGAAAAAGCTGAACGAAGTAAATTAAATATTTATTGTGCTTTGCAGCGTGAATGAATTAAAATATAAGTATAATCGATTATACTAATTTACCAGCGTAACTGTGGGGATATATGCAGAAAAACATTTTGGTCATCGAAGACGAAGAAAGCCTTTGTGACATTCTTAACGAAGAACTGACAGCCGAAGGATATAAGGTACATATCGCGCATAATGGCGTTGAAGGTATTGAGATGATGCGGGCGATTGAGCCTGATGCCGTGCTTTGTGACCGTGCGATGCCTGCAATGACAGGGATGGAGCTTTTGGAGCGTATCCGTGGCGTTTACCCACAATATCGTGATATCCCGTTTATTTTCATGACAGCACTAACAACGAACGAGGACAAAGAAGCGGTAAAAGATTTAAACCCTGCCGCATACCTCGAAAAACCCGTCGATTTCCGCGTGCTTAAAGCCACGCTGAATAGCGTTTTGGGCTAACAGGCTAAGCGGTTTTAAAATTGTGCACTATCGATGCGAGCAGCCCGCCCAACAGCAAGGTCTGCGCTTTCCCTCTTTTAGGCTGGTGCAACCCCATTCAATCCGTCGATGGCGTGTTTCTGATTTTTTGGCAGATTCAATCCAGCATATCCATTCATTACGTGCGAGAGGCGTGGTATCGTTCCACGTTTTTAATGCTTCGGGAACAGCTATTAATGCCTTTTGAAAGTCTGCGGGCATATCGTGAACGACCCCGCCGAGAATTTTATTTTTAGTCATAGAGGTGCTCTTCGCATTTAGTATTTGGTTTACCAGAAAAATAGGCTTTGCGTGTTGTTCATGGCGGACAGGGAGGGATTCGAACCCTCGATACGTTCGCACGTATACCGCATTTCGAGTGCGGCGCGTTCAACCAGGCTCTGCCACCTGTCCATAGTAATAGTATGTGTGACCCAGCATTCAAGCCGTTACCGATGCCATAGGATCAAATTTTTGTAAATGGGTTTGATGTTTTTTTATGCTCTTTTTTTTCCTGTATATTCTATTAGCGTTATAGAATATATTGAGAAACGTTCTAAATTTTTTCTATAAATTGATGCTCAATATTTGACACGTAAGCTTTGAAAGAAGGGATTTTTCGTCAATGGACTTTTTGTTTGTGGTTGCGGGGTTGGTACTTTTGTTTATCGGTGGTGAGGGGCTTGTTCGGGGTAGCGTTTCTATCTCAAAACGACTGGGAATATCGGCCATATTGATCGGCGTTGTTGTTGTGGGATTTGGCACCTCCGCGCCAGAGCTTTTGGTTTCGATCAAAGCGTCCTTGAATAACCAACCAGATATTGCGCTCGGCAACGTTGTGGGCAGTAATATCGCCAACGTGCTTTTGATTTTAGGGATAGCCGCTGTGCTGACACCTGTTATTTGCAAGGACAAAGCCATTTTAAGGGATGCCTTTGCTGTGTTTGGGGCAAGCGCTGCACTTTTGGGGTTGTCTTATATGACGATTATTCCGAGCTTGGTTGGTGCGCTGATGGTGTTGTCGCTTGTTGGGTATCTCTTTTATTCTTACAAGAGCGAGCGCAAGGACAAGGCGCGTATGGCGGCAGGGGCAGGCGGTACGGTTCATGAGCACGAAGCACAGGAATTTGATGATGGTGGTCAATTAGGAATTGGCGCGTCTATTCTTATGAGCATAGTGGGTATTGCTATGTTGGTGTTGGGCGCTGATTTATTGGTGAGGGGCGCGAGCAGTTTGGCGCGGGAGATTGGTATTTCCGAAGCCGTGATCGGTTTGTCTCTTGTTGCGATTGGAACATCATTGCCAGAACTAGCAACAGCCATATCGGCAGCGCTGAAAAAGAACTCTGATGTTATTATTGGCAATATATTGGGCAGTAATTTGTTCAATATATTATCGATCCTCGGCATTACCGCGTTGATTAAACCTGTGCCAATTACGGGGCAAATAGCGGTGTTCGATATTCCGCTTACGCTTGGGATATCCGTGGTGATGTTGGCCATGATCTTCTTTTTCAAAAAATTTGGCCGCGTGAGCGGCGGTGTATTTCTTTTGGCTTATGGATGTTATATGGCCTGGCTCTATCTGAGTGGGAGCTTAGGCGCATAAGGTCTGTCAAAAAGATTTTGACAGAAACAGTTTGAAGCTGTGATCGGGCGCACCATCGGAAATTCCTGCGCGATAGCCTGTTTCATAGCCGATATCATTGAATATCTTGCCTTTGATGACAGGGCCGATTGTATGGCTTTGGGCGTTATACCCTGATTGATCATTCAAATTGCCGAAATCATTGAAGCTTTCAATGCCCACGCTCATTTTGTTTTCAAGGCTGTACATTGCCTGTGAACGGATTTCAACGGAAATGCCGTCTTCGCTGTCTTCGCCGATTTCGTGACTTATTGTTTCATTGAAGCGAACTTTCCATTGGTCAAGTGGGATTTGTTGGTAAAACCCTAATCCTGCGGAGTCAGGTTTTTTGTCGCCGTCTTTTAGTGTGTATTTTAAGCGAATGCCAAAATCAAAACCATATTCATCTGCGTGAAGCAGGTAAAAACGATTTTCAATGCTTAGGCCCTCGGCTTCCATATTGTCGCCTTTGCGTTTGTCGGTCGCAAAAATCAAGCGCAGCGCATAATAGTCGGTCACGCCATAATCAATATGTGTGCGTAAACGTAGACGTTCATTCTGTGATGACGTTTTTTCTGCATCGCTATATCCAACGCGAAAATCAACGGCGGTTTTGCTTTTTTCAATACTAGCACCGCCAACAGCACCTGTTGTCGAGGCATTTGCAGCCGTCATTGGCGCAAAGAAAAGCATATCGGCAATTATGAGAGATATGGTGAGTTTTTTACGTAGAGTCATGTAAGAGTCCTAATTCTGTAAGTGGCGGAGGAGCAGGGATTCGAACCCTGGATAGGCTCGCACCTATGCCGGTTTTCAAGACCGGTGCATTCAACCACTCTGCCACTCCTCCGTACCAAGAAAGCGCAAGTTGATGCGTCTGCTCTTTCATACTCAATTTTTTCCCTGTACGTAAAGTCCTAATATCGTTATTTTTGCATTTATGGAATATTTTTTCTTTAAAGCTCTGGGTTTGTTGTTTTCGCCGCTGGTTGTGATCTTTGTTTTTGTACTGCTTGGTTGGGCTTTATGCCTGTTTAAAAAGCGAGTAGGGCTTTGGATTTTATCATGCGGCGTGGTGATGTTTATTGTTTTAGGTGCATTTCCTGTTGGTCCTAACTTGTTGGTGTATTTGGAAAAACAATATACGGAGCCTAATGTCAATGGATATGTGGATGGCATCGTCGTTTTGGGCGGCACGTTTACAACAGAACATTCATTAATACATGACAGAATTGTTGCGAATGATAATATCGAGCGCGTGTTGGATGGGTTGCTGTTAAGCCAAATTTACCCCGAATCACTTTTGGTGTTCTCAGGCGGTAACGGGATTTTGGGCGGCAGTAAAAAACCTGAGTCCAAAGACGTGCAGAGATTTATCAACGATTTTGGCTTTGTCGATGATGCGATTGTCTATGAAGAAGAATCACGCAATACATTTGAAAATGCCACATTCACACGGGATTTATTACGGCCTTTACCAACCGAGCAATGGGTTTTGGTGACATCCGCATATCATATGCCGCGCAGCATCGCGGTGTTTCAATCTGCGGGCTGGGATGTTATTCCTTATCCGTCTGACTTTCGAACAGATTTAAAATATAGCTGGATGCCGTCTTTGACCGAGTTGCCACAAAATTTAACGGAGCTCGATTTGGCCTTGCATGAAGTTGTGGGCACTTGGCTTTACAGGCTGACAGGCAAAATTACATCTGCTAAAACTACAGAAGCCACAGCAAATTAATGCAACACGAGAACAGGGAAATAACATGAATTTCAGATATTGCGCCATCTCCGCCTTTACACTAGTTTTTTTAAGCGCACAAAGCGCGATGGCAGAGGCAAAACCGTTTGCTGATTGGCTGATCGATATCAAAGCAACTGCAAAAAGCGAAGGTATTTCAGACGCGCTGGTTGAGAAGGCGTTTGCGAGCACCCTGACGCCGCATGAACGCGTGATAGAGCTTGATCGCAAGCAGCCTGAGGGCACAATGACATTTGTGGAATATCGCGAAAAAATAGTGAACCAGATACGCATTAAAAAGGGTCGCGAGATGTTTGCGGAAAACCGCGCGTTACTCGATGAAATTAGTGCTAAATATGATGTCCAACCGCAATATATCGTGGCGCTGTGGGGAATTGAAACCAATTACGGCAGTAACACGGGCGGTTTTAACCTTGTGCGAGCGCTCTCGACATTGGCTTGGGATGGTCGCCGTAGTGAGTTTTTCACCAAAGAACTTATGACGGCGCTTAAAATTGTCGATGGTGGACATATCGCGCTTGATGACATGACAGGGTCATGGGCGGGAGCGATGGGTCAAAACCAATTCATGCCTTCGAGCTTCATGGCTTACGCGCAGGATTACAATAATGACGGTCGCAAAGATATCTGGAATAGTAAACCTGATATATTTGCCTCAACCGCCAACTACCTTGCCCGTAGTGGTTGGCGCGGCGATGAGCGTTGGGGGCGGCAGGTTATCTTGCCTGCTGGCTTTAACGCCGCATTGGCCGATAAAGACGTGACTAAATCTCTGGCAGAGTGGGAGCGTTTAGGCGTTCGTGCCGTGGGAAATACAGCATTGCCAACAGCGGAAGGGATCAAAGCCTCAGTTACCGCACCAGATGGAATTACGGGGCCTGCTTATCTGACCTATAGTAATTTTAACACCATCAAAAAATGGAACCGTTCTGATTATTTTGCGACCTCTGTTGGCCTTTTGGCGGATGCGATCGCGCAGTAAGTAAGTTTTTGATTCCGCATTTATTTTTAACATCGTTTATATATCGAGAGTAAGTATGTCTTTAATTTCACGTCTTTTGTCTGTTTTTGTTTGTTTTGTTTTTCTTGCGGGGTGTACCGAGGTTCAGTATGTCTCGCATTTAACCAAAAAGATTAACCCACCATCAAAGAGCGAAGGAACATTCAAAGTAGGCTCACCTTATAAAATCAAAGGTAAAACCTACACACCACGCGAAGATTACGAATATGAAGAAACAGGCATTGCCTCTTGGTATGGGCCGCAATTTCACGGCAAGCAAACCGCCAACGGTGAAATTTTCGATATGAACGAATTAACGGCGGCGCATAAAACACTGCAAATGCCTTCACTTGTGCGGGTAACGAACCTTGATAACGGACGTTCGTTGGTTGTGCGCGTGAATGATCGTGGCCCCTATAGCCGTGGTCGTGTGATAGATTTGTCCAAACGGGCAGCAGAGCTTTTAGGCTTTAAAAACGCAGGGACAGCCAAAGTTAAAATTCAGGTCATGAAGCAAGAGAGCCTTCAAATAGCGCAAGCTGCCAAGCAAGGCATCGACACAAGCGGTTATGAAGTTGCTGTTAATCGTGACGGTAGATTGCCAGGGCAGTCTGTTCGTGTAGCAAGTGCCGCGCGGGATAATACCGAAGCATTGCGCTCGCAGCCTTCACAGCAAGTACAGCAACAGCAGCAACAATATCAAACGGCTTCGCTCCAGCCTGTCCAGCAAGAAACGCTAACCTCGCAGGAAATGACGTCACGCGGCGCGCTTACCAATGTCACACCCGGTCACGTGCGTGACGGCAACTTTTACCCTGACCCGATCGTGACAGAGCTTCCTGTGATGCAAACCAATATTTATGTGCAGGCAGGCTCGTTCTCGGTGCATGATAATGCGCAGAGTTTAAGCCGTAAATTGGCCTCATTTGGCCCCTCTAATGTCTATCCCGCGCTCGTGAACGGCAAGCAGTTTTATCGTGTGCGTGTGGGGCCTATCGCATCTGTCGGGCAAGCAGACTCAATGCTTGAACGATTGGTTGCGTCTGGTAATAATGCGGCTATTATAGTCGTGGAATAAACTTTAAATCACAGAGGTTCTTATTATGTTTCAAAGGATTTTACTTGTCCTGACGTTGGCTGTTTTTATGGCACTGACGCCTGTTATGTCTGCAAACGCGCAGACCGACCACACATCGGCCAAACAAGCCATTATCGTGGACTATGACACAGGCATGGTGCTGTTTGAGAAAAACGCGGATGAGCGTATGCCCACATCGTCGATGAGCAAAACCATGACGATGTATATGGTTTTTGAAGCCTTACGTAATGGCAAACTTTCACTGGAGACCGAATTGAAGGTCAGTGAAAAAGCTTGGCGCATGGGCGGCTCTAAAATGTTTGTCGAAGTTGATAAAACAGTAAAGGTTGAGGATTTGGTGCGCGGTGTTGTTGTTCAATCCGGCAACGACGCAACGGTTGTTCTGGCCGAAGGCCTTGCGGGTAGTGAAGATGATTTTGCAACATCTATCACCGCAAAAGCAAAAGAGCTCGGCATGAACAGTAGCCATTTTATGAACGCAAGTGGTTGGCCTGATTCAGATCACTATTCAACGGCGCGTGACCTTGCGACGCTCGCTTTTCATTTGATTAAAGACTTCCCTGAATATTACCATTATTTCAACGAAGAAGAATTTACCTATAACAATATCAACCAGCAAAACCGCAATCCGCTTTTGTACCGTGATATCGGCGCGGATGGCCTTAAAACAGGTCACACCGAAGATGGCGGCTATGGCTTGATGGCATCAGGTATTCGTGATGGCCGCCGTGTGATAATGATTGTGAACGGCCTTGAAGACGGTAAAGCGCGGGCGCAAGAAGGCGCACGTTTGCTGGATTGGGGTTTGCGCGGATTTAAAAACTATACGCTATTCACGCGTGACGCTGAGGTAATCGCCGCAAATGTTGCGGTGGGACAAGAAACTTCTGTACCGTTGGTTTTGAAAGATGATCTTAAAGTCACCATTCCACAAAACTTGAAAAACGACCTTAAGGTCGAAGTTATTTACAATTCGCCTTTGATAGCCCCCATAGCAAAAGGCGATGAAGTCGGCACATTGAAAATCAGCGTGCCGCGCGGTGAAACGCTTGAGCTACCGTTGTATAGCGGCAAAAGCGTTAAGGGTTTGAACATCTTCGCTAAGACATGGATGAAAACAAAAATGTTGATCAGCGGAAGTGTGGATAGCTAGAATGCAGCGAGGCCTTTTTATAACGCTTGAGGGCGGTGAGGGCAGTGGTAAATCCACACAAATTGCGCGGCTTGTCGCAAATCTGGAAGCAGCAGGGCATAGCGTTGTTTTAACCCGTGAGCCGGGCGGCAGTGATGCTGGTGAAGCGATGCGGGATTTATTCGTTGCCCATGGTGGTGCAAGTTGGCCTGTTGCAGCACAAGCTTTACTAATGTTTGCGGCACGATCGCACCATACAGAAACGCTGATTAAGCCTGCGTTGGCACAGGGAAAAATCGTAATTTCAGATCGCTATACAGATTCAACACGCGTTTACCAAGGTGTTGCTGGCGGTATGGCCGCAGATAAGGTTGAGAGCATTAAACAAGCCGCGATTGGTGATTTTGAACCAGACATGACGTTGTTGCTTGATATTGCACCTGAGGTTGGTCTAGCCCGTGGGCAGGGGCGCGGCAACGATACGGACACAACATTTGAAACCAAAACAATCGCGTTTCATGAAATGCTGCGTCAGGGGTATTTGGATATCGCCCGTAATGATACAAAACGCTGCGTGGTTATTGATGCAGCACAAGATATGGACGCAATCACGGCACAAATTTTAGAAAAAACGCTGGAGAAAATTAAACAGCATGTTTGATGATTTTGACGATGATTTGATGGATGAGGACGACTTTGACGCGGCGAGTGGCGCGCAAATGCTTTCTGCTGAGCCCGCAGGTCTTGTTGCGCCCCGCCTTTCCACCGAATGCATTGGGTTTGACGATGTTGAAAAACAGCTTCTGGCGATGTTTGATAGTGGCTCATTTCCACATGCTGTGATGTTCACAGGGCCGCAAGGCATTGGTAAAAGCACGTTCGCGTTTCGTCTGGCGCGTTTTCTTCTCAGTCAACAAACAGATACCGCCGATGGCGGCCTGTTCGGTGAGGTGTTACCCAAAGAGGCTATAGAAAACATGGACGTTGACCGTGAAGGCAGCGTTTTCCGCCAGATCGTAGCAGGCTCTCACCCCGACTTTCTAGCGATTGAGCGTCAATTTGACGAAAAAAAGGGAGCTTATAAGGGCGGTGTCGAGGTCGATGAGGTGCGTAAAATCACACCATTCCTGCGCCGTACGGCTTCTCAGGGGGGCTGGCGCGCAGTAATTGTCGATGATGCGGATACAATGAACCGTAACTCCCAAAATGCGATATTGAAGATATTGGAAGAACCGCCATCAAACACTGTTTTGATTTTGGTTGTTCACCGCGCAGGTGCCATGATTCCGACTATTCGTTCGCGCTGCCGCTCTTTCATTTTTAAGGTGCCCGAGTTCGAGCAATTTAACATGCTGGTAAAGCGTGAGCATCCATTACTCTCTGTTGCTGAAGCACAAGCACTCTATAGCATCGCAGGTGGCAGTGTGGGGCGTGCTGTGGCGATTGCGGGGGAAGGCGGCCTTGACGCAACAATTACCCTGAATATGCTACTAGAAGGCTTTCCACAGTGGGATTGGCCAGAAATCCACATGCTCGCAGAAACGCTGGCAAGGGCAGGGCAGGAAAAGAACGCGCAGGCTTTTAAAGATATTTTCAAATGGTATATAGACTCAATTGTTCGTGCCAAAGCCCGTAATGAAATATTGAACGCACCGCTTGATGGCGTCGCCGTGCAAGCCTTGATGGATTATTATTCTCTTGAAGAGTGGATTAAAATCTGTGAGAACATAACACAACATTTCGATTTAATTGACAGAGCAAACCTCGATAAAAAACAAATGGTTTTGGGTGCTTTTTCATTATTTGACATTAAGAAAGCAGCATAAATGACTGATAAATCATACTATATCACCACGCCAATTTACTATGTGAACGATAAACCGCATATAGGCCACACTTATACGACTGTTGCCTGTGATGTTTTGGCGCGGTTCAAACGTTTGGACGGTTATGATGTGAAATTCCTGACAGGTACGGACGAGCATGGCTTAAAGGTTCACCAAGCTGCTGAAAAAAGCGGCATTGACCCACAAACATTTACAGACACCGTGTCACAAAACTTCCGTGACCTAACTGAAATCATGAATTTTTCCAATGATGACTTTATCCGCACAACGGAAGAGCGCCATAAAAAGGCCGCGCAAGCACTTTGGACAAAGCTTGTCAAAGCAGGGGACATTTACCTCGATAAATACAGCGGCTGGTACGCTGTCCGTGATGAGTCCTATTACGGCGAAGAGGAACTAACCGAAGGCTCTGATGGCACTAAATTCGCGCCAAGCGGTGCGGAATGTGCGTGGGTTGAAGAAGAAAGCTACTTCTTTAAGCTCTCCGCATGGCAGGATAAGTTGCTCGCCTATTACGAAGAGCATCATGATTTCATTATGCCCGAAGCGCGCCGTAACGAGGTTGTGAGCTTTGTTAAGGGTGGTCTGCGTGATCTATCGATTAGCCGCACAACATTTGATTGGGGTGTTCCAGTCCCTGGCGATGACAAGCATGTGATGTATGTCTGGATTGACGCGCTGACCAATTATATCACCGCTATCGGTTATCCTGATGAGGATAGCGCAGATTTCAAAAAATTCTGGCCTGCGGATGTGCATATGGTCGGGAAGGATATTTTGCGCTTCCATGCGGTGTACTGGCCAGCCTTCTTGATGGCCGCAGGTTTAGAGCCGCCAAAACGTGTGTTTGCGCATGGTTGGTGGACGATTGAGGGGCAGAAAATGTCTAAATCTCTGGGCAATGTCATTGCACCTGCTGATCTTGTTGCGCGTTATGGCGTGGATGCGTCACGTTATTTCATGATGCGCGAAGTGTCGTTTGGCAGTGATGGTAATTTCAGCCACGAAAATGCTGTGAACCGTATCAATAGTGATTTAGCCAATGGTCTTGGTAACTTAAGCCAGCGTACACTTTCCATGATCCATAAAAATTGTGATGAACATATTCCTGAGCCACAAGAGTTCACGGCAGAAGATAAAAAGCTGCTGGATATGGCACAGAAAGATATGTTGGCAACTGTTCGTACGGAGCTTGATTTGCAACGCTTCCATAAAGCGATCGAGTTCATAACGAACGTTACTAACGAGGCTAACGCCTATGTTGACCATCAAGCACCATGGGCGTTGAAAAAAGAAGACCCTGTACGTATGCGTACAGTACTGTACGTGCTTGCCGAAGTTATTCGTTGTCTTGCGCTTGTGATGCAGCCAATCACACCTGATAGTGCCTCTAAAATGCTCGATCAACTGGAAATTCCGGCAGATCAACGTGGTTTCGAAGCTCTTTGTGCTGATTATGCCTTAAAGGCAGGCACAAAGATTGAAAAGCCCGAAGGCATTTTCCCACGTATCGTTGCCGAAGAAGAAAAACAGGCTGTCGCAGGCTGATATTGGATTAATATTGATATGAATATTCGTCAAAACAGAAAGAAAGCTCTATTTATCTGCATCGGTGTTTTGTTGTTGGCACTTATTGCGTCCGAGGGCGTAAATATGTACGAAGACTACCGCATAAAGCAAGAGATAAAGGCACAAATTGTCCAAATAACCCCCTTAATTGATCTCGCTGCGGCGGATGATTTTCATCATAAAATCGACCGCGTTCGGGACTTCATATATAAAAACTCCACCCATAAAATTGATGATGTTTTTTACAGCCATTGGAAAGATGTCCCCTTAATGCTGGAAAAAGTTAAAAATTATGCTGTTTCAGAACCTCAAGTCCCAGAGAAAGCCCCGCATTTGGAATGTTCGACACGCAGCACATTAATAAGAGAAGTTCTGCATGAAATGGATATCCGCACGCGCTCGGTGTCTGTTTATCGTCAGACAAAAGGCTATCCAGGGCATACGTTTTTAGAAGTTTTTAATCCAGAAACGCAACGTTGGGCGGTGCAAGATGCAGATTTCAACATCTTTTGGCGCAAAAACGATAACGGGCAGCGCGCCTCAATCGAGGATTTGATCCGCGAACCTATCGAAAACTTTACGCCCTGCAAATTTGATGGACAGTGTGGTGACGGCCAAATAGAAGCGCGAACAACGGAGCGTATGCCTGATTTGGTGACGCGCTTTGCGGTGGCATCGATTATTGATAAAGATGCTGGCTATCGCCCATTACTCGTAAACACGAACCGCTTTGATCTGGAGAAAAAGATAAAAGTTGGCGATGAAATGTTAACTTACTGCCAGCACATGGCCAAAAATTGCCGTCAGGACATCGTTATTTATGATTGAGTCTAAGCTTTGGTTTTTCTATGCATTGGGAGCTTCCATTTTATGGGGGATCGGCTACGTTTTGTCTGAAAAACTTTTAAAATCAGGCTTTACTCCTGCTTTTATGATGCTGTCTTCTGGTGTTATCACATTGCCATTTTATCTATTGTTGGTTGTTTATTTAGGGCAACTTCAGGGCGGTTTGGGTTTGTTGTTTTCTGATAAGAATAATTTGATATTGATGTGCCTTGTTGGGTTTACGGTTGTTGGCGGTAATTTTCTTATTTTCATGAGTATCTATGAAAAAAATGCGACGATGGCCTCTATTATAGAGATTACTTATCCGCTTTTTACATGTTTATTCGCGTGGTTAATTCTTAGGCAAGTACAAATAGGCTGGCAAACAGCGATTGGAGGCTTATTTATATTAGCAGGCATTATTATCATTTTTCTGGAAAAGGATGTTTAGCACATTATGTATGTTGATTCACATTGCCACCTCACACATAGCCGCTTGCTGAAAAAGGGCGAGCAGGCAGAGATTGTTGCCAATGCTGTACGTGCAGGCGTTGAATCGATGTTGACGATTTCCTGTCAAATACGCGGTGATTTTCCCGCGGTGTTAAAAACAGCGCAAAGTTTTGATAATGTCTGGTGCACTGTCGGTACACACCCACATGATGCAGGGAATGAAGCGGAAAAGGCCGTCACACAGGCCGAATTGGTGGCGCTTGCGCAATCTGACCCTAATATCATTGGAATAGGGGAGAGCGGTCTTGATTACTTCTACAAAAATGCGCCCGTTGAGGATCAACACGAAGGTTTCCGCAAGCATATACGCGCTTGTATTGAAACAGATTTGCCACTCGTTGTTCATGCGCGTGATGCGGATGATGATATTATCCGTATTTTGAAAGAAGAGGGTGCTGGCACCAAGTTAAAAGGGGTGATGCATTGTTTTTCATCCAGTCCTAAAATGGGCTTTGAGGCGTTGGATCTTGGCTTTTACATTTCGTTTTCGGGGATTGTGACATTTAAAAATGCTGAAGAATTACAAGGTTTTGCCAAAGAAGTGCCGTTTGACCGTATCTTGATTGAAACGGATGCACCGTTTTTAGCGCCCGAGCCTGTGCGCAAAGAAGTTAACGAGCCAGCCCTTGTTATTCATACCGCGCAGAAGGTCGCGGATTTGAAATCGGTTAACGTTGAAGCCATTGGGCAGCATTCAAAAGATAATTTCTTTAGGCTTTTTGATAAAGCCAAAGCGGTATAGTTTATGGCGATGAATTATAAAATAACGATATTAGGGTGCGGAAATGCGGCGGGAACGCCCTCAATTGGCAATTTTTGGGGAGAATGTGACCCGAATGAGCCTAAAAACAAGCGTTTACGCGCTTCTGTAGCCATTCAAAGCGAAAATACGAGCTTAATTATTGATACAGGGCCTGATTTTAGGCATCAATTGAATAGGGCGCAGATAAACGATATCGACGCAGTTCTATACTCACATGCGCATAGCGACCATGTGAGCGGTATTGATGACTTGCGCATGTTCTTCTTTCGTCATGAGAGAACCCCTATTCCAATTTATGGTAATTCAGAGACGTTGGAGGAGATGTATAAAAATTTGAGTTACATTTTTGATGGTGGTAAAGGTGCGGCGCAAGGCTTGTATCACCCAATTGTGAACGCTAAAGAGATAAATTATACGCAAATCGGTCAAAAAATGACCATAGGCGACATTGAATTCACGCCATTTGAGCAAGATCATACGACCTGTACGTCATTAGGCTTCAGATTTGGTGATTTCGCGTATTCTACAGACATGCAGAATTTGAATGATGCTAGCATTGATGCGCTACAAGGCGTTAAAACATGGTTGGTTGATGGTGCTGCGTATAAAAAGACCGATAACTTTGTCCATGCGTCATTCCAGAACGTGTTTGATCTGAACAGGCGTATAGGCGCCCAGAATGTATTTTTCACGCACATGTCATGCTTTATGGACTACAGGACGATGATCGATGAGATACCAGAAGGTTATGCGCCGGCGTATGATGGATTAATCTTTGGAAGCGATGGAAGTATTGTTCATAAAGGTTAATGCGGCAAAGGTTAAGAATAAGAATAAGTGCCCTATCTTGAATAATATAGCTTAGTTTCCATAATATACATTATCACATCTTTGTGTTATCAAAGATCAAGCAAAGCAACCAAGTAAAACAAGAAACATAAGCCAACCAAGGAAAACAAAATGCCCTCTCACGCTTCTATTAATGATCTTCTTGCTGTTATGGCGCGGCTGCGCGATCCAGATGGTGGTTGTCCGTGGGATATTGAGCAAAGCTATGAAACCATCGCGCCTTATACGATTGAGGAAGCTTACGAGGTTGCGGATGCTGTGCAGCGCGGTGACATGGATGATTTGAAAGATGAGCTTGGTGATTTGCTGCTACAGGTCGTCTACTTCACGCAAATGGCGTCTGAGGATGGTCATTTCACCTTTGATGATGTGGCAAAGCATGTGACGGATAAGATGATTCACCGCCACCCGCATGTATTTGGTGATGAAAAGGCCAAAGACGCCAAAGACGTTGAAGGCCGCATATGGGAAGAGCGCAAGGCGCTTGAGGCGAACAAGCAGGCGCTTGACAGCTTGCTCGATGATGTTCCGGTTGCCCTGCCCGCGATTATGCGTGCGCAAAAGCTTCAAAAACGCGCGGCACGCGTGGGGTTTGAATGGGATAAACCGATTGAAGTTTTGGATAAAATGGACGAAGAAATCGCGGAATTGCGTGTGGCGCTTGCCAATAAAGACGATGAAAACGCGATGGAAGAGCTTGGTGATATGTTCTTCGTCTTAACAAATTTGGGGCGTATGCTCGGCTTTGACAGTGAGGAATCCCTCCGACAAGCAAACAATAAATTCGAAAGTCGTTTCAGAGGGATAGAGAATGAATTTAAAGCTGAAAGCAAAGACTTAAAGGCGGCATCTTTGGCCGAAATGGAAGCATCGTGGGTGCGCCAGAAGCTTAAAGAGAAAACTAAGCTCGTTGGTGCTTAGCCATCATCAAGGTTTAATTGCATCAAGCATCCGCTGACAGTAGGTGCATACTTCCACATGTTTCCCAAATATTTTTTGAGTGTCTGCTGCCTTGCTATTGAAACCGGCCAGACTTTCGAATGGAACATGGTCAAATAAAGGTGGCAGGTTAACGCCCTTAAATTCATCTGCCAAGTTGGCAAGTTCATCCATAGCGGCCAACACAGCGGTATCATACGTATCTTTAGGGCCCGTATTTTTCATTGCAAACTCCTATGTAAAAAGATGTAGTTATATTTACAGAGTATTGTAAAAAAATCAAATTAATCTTTTTATAAGCGCGCTAGCATCTTTTCTGCCGTGTCCCTGCTCTTGCAGTTCTTGGTAATATTTGTGCAACGTATCTGTCAGAGCCATTTTTAGGCCATCATGCTGTGCTGCTTCATCAAGCGCGATGCCAAGATCTTTGTGAATCCAATCAACGGCAAAGCCGAAATCGAACTCATCGCGCACCATTGTTGTGCCCCTATTCTCCATCTGCCATGACTGAGCAGAGCCTTTGGAGATAACAGCGAGCAATTCATCCATATCAAGGCCGGAGCGCATCCCGAGCGCTAAACCCTCCGCTAAGCCTTGTAGCGCGCCACCGATACATATTTGGTTGACCATCTTTGTCTGTTGTCCAGAGCCGCTTTTGCCCATATAACGGCATTCACGAGCGTAGGCTTGTTTGAAAATATGCTCGATCAGGTCATATGTTGTCTTGTCACCGCCAACCATAACCGTTAAAGCGCCGTTTTCTGCGCCTGCTTGGCCACCAGATACGGGGGCATCCATGAATGAAACGCCTTTGCTGGTAAATAATTCATGCATTTCACGAGAAATATTGGCAGAAACCGTCGTGTGATCGGCAATGATAGTACCGTTTTTCACGCTATGAATGATACCGTTATCACCTGTTAGCACTTCGCGTAGATCGGCGTCATTTCCGACGCATAATAGGATCAAATCAGCGTCATTTGCGGCTTCTTTCGGTGTTAAGGCAATATTTCCGTTAAACTTTTCAAGCCATTGATCAGACTTGACTTTTGTGCGGTTGTAGACGGTGATATTGGCGTCTGTTTTGACGCTTAAATGACCTGCCATGGGAAAGCCCATAACGCCCAAACCCAGAAATGAAATGTTTTTGATGCTCATTACAGTTTATTTTCGCGTTTGTATTGTTTCACTTGTTGTGAAATCTCAGCCAGTTTGAAATGCGTGCTGGCAAGGTTCCAGCTTTCTTCGTTTGTTGCCGCAATAAGTCCGCCAGTACGGTCTTTGGGGGTGTAGTCGGAACCATCCCATTTGCGGGTCAAGCCGCCTGCTTCGCCTAAAATCAACGCGCCAGCAAGGTGATCCCAAGGTTTCATATGCGTGTAGAGCGCAAAATCTTTGGCTCCGTTTGCGATTTGCAGATATTCATGTGCCGCGCAGCCTAATGTTGTGAGCTTTGCGACGCCAGATTTAGCGGCTTTTATTCTTTCGCGTACATTCACAGGCTTTTCAGGGAAGTGACGCATGGAAGAAAAGCCCTGCAAATCTCCCAGTAATTTGGGCGTGCCGCTTTGAATTTTGTGGCCTTCGGTATAGGCACCCTGCCCGCGTTCGGCGATGGTTGTTTCATTGCCTAACACATCATAAATCCAGCCAAACTGTGTCTGGCCATTGATAACACAAGACATCATCACAGCAAAATGGCGTTTGCCGCTCGCAAAATTATTGGTGCCGTCAATCGGGTCAACCACGAAAATCACATCGTCATCACTGTTGAGCGCGTCTAGCGTTTGTGGTTCGGCGTGTACTGTCTCCTCGCCAATCACAACGCAGCCCTTGTAAAGCGAAGGCAGGAGGCGCGTTAGTTTTTCCTCAACCTCACGATCGGCGGTGGTGACGAGATCAAATTTACTGGTTTTTTCAAAAATATCATCATCGGTGATACCTTTTTCAAATAGAGGCATAATGATTTCTGCGGCGCATTCGCGCAGCAAGCCGGCTATTTGTTCTGGGTCAATAGTTTGTGCCATGAAATTCTTCTTCATCGTCTTCCGTGTTCCTTCCCATACCTTCTTTGGGTACGTATTTATATTGATCAAAAAAACGCCCTCTATTGGCTTTGTCCATGATGACCACGATCGTCGAGTTATTACCATTTTGCTTTTGATCGGTGATCGTTGCATTTTGGTGGAGCCATGCCATGGCAGCGCCGTCAGCCGCAGGGATTGTGTAGTTCAGCGTGAGTTTTGTGCGTGCCAGATGTTCTTGTATCAGGGTCAGCAGCACAGGTGTTCCCTCGCCCGTTAATGCAGAAAGGGCAACAGCATCGTCTTCGCCATATTTGGCACGGCGCAGAAGGTCTTGCTGCTCGTCTTTGGGCAGCGCGTCAATTTTATTATAGACCTCAACGAAGCGGTTATCTTCTTTGTGATGAATGCCCAGTGTATCAAGGATACGGTAGACCTCGGCGGCTTGTTCTTGGTTATCATCGCTCGCCATATCGCGCACATGCAGGATGATATCGGCAAACTCAACCTCTTCTAGCGTAGCGCGGAATGCCGCAACAAGGTGCGTTGGAAGGTCTTTGATGAAGCCCACCGTGTCAGAAAGGATCACATCATGCCCGTTATCCAGCGTTAGCTTGCGCATCGTTGGGTCGAGCGTGGCAAATAAAAGGTCTTCGGCGAAAACCTCGGCACCTGTCATTTTGTTGAATAATGTTGATTTCCCCGCATTGGTATAACCCACGAGCGCGACAACAGGGTATGGCACGCGTTCACGGCTGCGGCGTTGTAGGCGGCGGTTTTTACGGACATGGTCCAGTTCTTTTTTTAGGCGCGCAATACGGTCTGTGATAATTCTTCGGTCAATCTCGAGCTGTGTTTCACCAGGGCCACCCATGAAGCCCGCGCCACCACGTTGACGTTCAAGGTGCGTCCATGACTTCACAAGGCGCGATTTTTGGTAATCAAGTGCGGCGAGCTCGACCTGCAGCTTACCCTCTTTGGTTTGAGCACGTGCGCCGAAAATTTCCAAAATCAAACCTGTGCGGTCAATGACTTTGACTTTCCAGTCACGTTCTAGATTGCGCTGTTGTATCGGGGAGAGGCTCGCATTGACGATAATGATTGTGGGTTCAAGCTCTTCTGCGAGAGCGGCGATGTTCTCGCTCATCCCTTTGCCGACGAAATGTGACGGATTGACGGCTGATAGGTTGAATACCGTTGTGTGGATGACGTCCAGATCGATGGCTCTTGCAAGCCCTTCGATTTCTAAGACGTCATCATCGTTGACGGAGTGTGCGTCTCTGGTTTTTACATGCGGATGAACAATGAGCGCCTTATCGGGGTGGCGCTCATTATCGTATCCTTTGTTTGATGAGGAGCCCATAAGGTTCTACTCGTCAGCACTGTCGTCTTCGCTGTCATTCAGGCTTAGGGGGCCGCCTGGCATGATGGTAGAGATAGCGTGTTTATACACAAGCTGTACGTGTGAATCACGACGTAGCAGCATAGAAAAATTATCAAACCAAGTGATAATACCTTGAAGTTTCACACCGTTCACCAGAAACACTGTCACAGACATTTTCTCTTTACGTACTTTGTTTAGAAAAACGTCTTGAATATTTTGGGTCTTTTCGCTCATTTTTTTATTTTCCTAGTTTTTTATAGTTTTTGTTTTATTTGTTAAAGCTACAGCAAGGGGTTGTACTTAATTATTTGTTGCACCGCAACCTTTGTTTTGATTTATTTCCGAGCCGTCCATAGAGATTAGTAATTCCGACAAAGCCATGCAATCATTTACAACATAGTGCGGATAATATTTTTGCAAGAGCACGTCTTTATCTTCATTATTAAGCACCAAAACCGAACGGCATTTAGTCGCAATCGCGGTCTTTAGATCGGTTTCTGTGTCACCGACATAGATAATGTCGTCAGGCGTTAGATTGGTGTGCGCCAAAGCTTTTAATATCGGCGCTGCACTTGGTTTATCTTGTTCGGCGTAACCTGCTCCACCAGCAACTTCTATATACTTGCCCCAGCCTAGATGCTCTATCTCACGCAGGAGATATTCGTGCTTCTTATTGCTGATGACTCCAATGATGATCCCTTGGGCATGAAGCATTTTGAGAAGTGCGAGCGCATGTGGCAATTCAACCAATTCCTGTAAATGTATTTCCTCCACGAAGTCATAAAGCTTTTTTAGGGCGTCTTCGGCGTATTCCCCATAGAGGCGCGGATAAAGCTCACGCGAGGAAAATTGAACATTCTCAAAGAATTGCGCCTTTGTGAAAGGATCAAAACCGTAGGATGTACGCACCATGTTGTGTGACTTGAACAGGGTCGGAATCGTGTCAACGAGCGTGCCATCCCAGTCAAAAAATACGGCTTTTGTGTCGATTGTTTGGTTCATCATGTACCTCTAGAACAGGTTCATTTCAGGCATAAACAGTTTTTCTGCCTTGCGCGATAGGCCTGATTTCATAAGCAGGACAACCTGATCCCCTGTTTTTATGACTTGGTCACGATGCGGCATAATCACCGCACCATCCCGTAAAATAGCACCAATCAGCACATTTTTAGGCAGCTTGATATCTTCGATCACTTTGTTTGCAAGCATGGCGTTGTCGGCCACTTCGATCTGCATCACTTCAGCGCTCCCGTTACAAACATTATGAAGTTCTTTGATTCGTCCACGGCGAACGTGTTTCATGATTGAGGATACGGTAATGGTCTTTGGCGAGATTGTAGCATCAATGCCAAGAGGCATAATAAGCGGCGAATAATCTGTTTTGTTGATCAGCGTCATGGCGCGCTCACACCCCATATGCTTTGCCATGAGAGAGCCAATAATATTGGTTTCATCATCATTGGTAATGGCGATCAGGGTTTCTGTTTGCGCAATATTGGCTTCCATCATGATTTCTTGCTGCAAGGCATCTCCTTGAATTACAATAACGTCGCGTAGATATTCGCTCAAAAAACGGGCGCGCGCTTCGTTGTGCTCCAGAATTTTTAGCTGTGTCTTGCGCGAGTCTTTTTGCAGCATTTCAGTGAGGTAAAGACCGATATTACCGCCGCCCATAATGGTGATGTGGTGCGCTTTTTTCTCGTGATGGCCGAATGCCGCCATCGCGCGTTCCAAATGTTCATTATCTGTGAAAAAATAAACTTCGTCGCCTTCGATAATTTGGTCGTTTTTATCAGGGATAATGGTTTCCGCGCCGCGGATAATCGCGCCAATCTCAAGGTAAAGCCCCGGAAACAGCGAGTGTATCTGTTTAAATTGCGTGTACATCACAGGGCACGTCTCGTCGCAAATCACACCGACAAGCTTGATCTGATCGTCGGCGAGCGAGACAACGTTACTCGTGCCCGGAATCATAAGGCGTTGGTAAATACCTTTGGCGACTTCTTTTTCTGGCGAAATAATAACGTCAATCGGCATGTGTGCACGGCTGAACAGGTTCGACCATGCAGGATCAAGATAGGATTGTTCCCGTACACGGGCGATTTTCTTTGGCACGTTAAACAATGAGTGCGCAACCTGACAGGCCACCATATTGACCTCATCCGAATGGGTCACGGACAGCACTAAGTCAGCTTCTGCCGCCCCTGCTTGCGATAAGGTTTCAGGGTTTGAGGCATGCCCAACAATCCCGTTCACATCAAGCTCATCATTGATATGCGCGATGATTTCGGGATTGTTATCAATGATGGTAACATCCGCATCTTCGTTGGAGAGATAGGACGCGATGCTATAGCCGACTTGTCCTGCGCCGCAAATTATAATTCTCATGATTTATGCCTGTTTAAGCCCGTTTAAGGTTATCTTCTTCTTGATTAAGGTCGTCAGAATCGTCCTTATTTTGCTTGCTGTCGGTTGAAATGCCAAGCTGTTTTAATTTTCTATGCAGAGCAGAACGCTCCATCCCAATAAATTCAGAGGTTTTGGATATGTTGCCGTCAAAACGCTCGATCTGCGCCGATAAATATTCTTTCTCAAACACTTCACGTGCGCCGCGCAATGGTAATTTTATATAGTTCACAGCATGCAAGTCACCATCAATGTCACCCTCATCACCATTCGCGGAAAGTAAGGACAGTTGGCTTGCTTCAATCGGCAGGTCTGTGCCGCCCGTTACAATCATTAGGCGTTCAATAGTATTGCGAAGCTCGCGCACGTTTCCGGGCCATTCATAAAGCTGCATTTCTTGTATGCAGTCGGGAGAAAAATGACACGCGCCCAAGCCAGATTGCGCGGAGTATAGCTGTGCGAAATAAGTGGCGAGTTCTTCGATGTCTTTGGTGTGAGCGCTCAGCAGCGGCATTTCAACAGGCACAACGTTTAGGCGGTAATATAAATCTTCCCTAAACTGCCCCTTTTCGATTTGCTCGGTTAGGTTTTTGTTGGTGGAGGCTAAAACGCGGATATCAACTTCGATTGGTGTGTGTCCACCGACGCGCTGAAAGCGTTGCTCCTGCAAGACACGCACGATTTTACCTTGTGTTTTGAGCGGCATATCCGCGACTTCATCCAATAGCAACGTCCCGCCATTGGCGCGTTCCATCACGCCTGCATAGCCTGGTTCTTCGCTGTAATCATTTGATGTTCCAAATAGTTCAATCTCAAGGCGTTCGGGCAGCATTGTGGCGCAGTTCAAGCTAACAAAGCTTTGCTTTGCCCGCTGTGAGTTTTGGTGGATATAGCGCGCAGCAACGTCTTTGCCTGTGCCCGCAGCACCCGTAATCAGCACGCGGCTGTTGGTTTGTGCTACACGGTCAAGCGTTTGGCGTAAATTATTCATCGGGGCGGAGGAGCCAATAAGCTCGTGTGGCCCTTCTATCTTTGTTTTAAGTGCCTTATTTTCGGTGCGAAGCTTTGCCGTTTCCATTGCACGTTCGATCATCAAAAGAAGGCGGTCTGTCTTAAATGGTTTCTCGATGAAGTCATACGCGCCTATTTTAAGTGCGCTAACGGCGGTTTCGATATTACCGTGACCGCTTATCATTAGAACAGGAATCTCTGGGTGTTCTGCTTTTACTTTGCGCAGAATTTCCAGGCCGTCATCTTTGCTGTTTTGTAGCCAGATATCGAGGATAATAAGCGCAGGAAGGCTTTCTTCGATGCGGCTATATGCTTGCTTGTCATTCGCAGCAAGGCGCGTTTTATAGCCCTCATCCTCCAAGATGCCTTGGATAAGGCCGCGGATGTCTTGCTCGTCATCGACTATGAGAATGTCTAAAGATGTCATCTTGTTATTGTTACCTATTATTACCCGTTATGACCTATTTTATGAGGCTAGGCGCGTCTCTTCTTCATTTTCAAGCCTATCAGCAGGAAGAACCAATGTCACGGTTGCGCCGTCATTTTGCCCCCAAGGTGTGAGTTTTTCAATCCAATCCTGTGATCCTAATATAATGCGACCTTTGTGATCTTCCATGATTTTCTTCACAATCGCGAGCCCTAAGCCTGTGCCCTTTTCTTTTTGGGTCACATAAGGCTCGGTCAGTCGGTTTGTGTCTTCGTCCTGTGGGAAGCCAAAGCCATTATCGCTTAGCGTGATGATCACTTCCTTGGCTTTTGATATTTCGGACAGCATCATGTTGATCTGGCCTTTATAATCTTTGTCGCCGTCTAGCTTTTCATGCTCCATGCGGGCGTGGATGGAATCAATGGCGTTTTGGACGATGTTGGTGATGGCTTGTCTGATTTGCTGACCGTCGAACAATATGAACAATGGCGGTTCTTGTGACCCGATTCCGTGTAGGTTGAATTTGATCTCAGGGTGCGCTTGTTGTTGGAATGTCATCATATCGCGGATATGCGCGTTAAGGTTTTCCTGCTTCATAATAGGTTCAGGCATACGGGCAAAGTTTGAGAATTCATTCACCATACGCCCGATATCGCCCACATGATGGATGATGGTGTCGGTGCATTGAGAAAATACATCAGGATCGTCGGTTATCTGTTTGAGATATCTACGTTTTAAGCGTTCGGCTGAGAGCTGTATCGGCGTGAGCGGGTTTTTAATTTCATGGGCAATGCGCCGTGCGACATCCGCCCATGCAGCTTTGCGCTGAGCGGCCTGTAGTTCGGTAATGTCATCGAATGTGAGAACCGCGCCCTTGCCGTCTTCGTTGCTGGTTTCGTTACTCGCCTCGATTGTGATCCTCATCAAGAATATACGCTTGCTCTGACCTTCGAGAATGAACGGCAGTTCTGATTGCGTGATTTTATCTGGTTTGTCATGGGCAATTTTAAGAAGGTCTGGTAGCTCAGGAAGAATGTCGCCAATGTAACCACCAATTAAGCTCTCTGCCTTTTGTCCCAATAAATCTGCCGCCGAAGAGTTCGCCAGCGTCACGCAGTATTTTTCGTCAATCCCGACAATCCCCGAAGAAACCCCCGCCAGAACAGTTTCGGTAAATTGGCGGCGGCGATCAAGTTGACGGTTCGCAGCGATAAGCTCGTCACGTTGCTCCTGTAGCTGAATGGTCATGCGGTTGAATGTGCGCCCCAGTTGGTCAAATTCATCTTTGCGCGAGAAATGCGGCACGCGGGCGGTCAAATCCCCTGCCCTGACACGATCGGCCGCTGTGATAAGTTCCCCCAAAGGCCCCGCGAGCTGGCGGGCAAACAAAACACCAAAGCCAATCGCCGCAAACAGCAGCAACAGCGCGAGCACAACAAAGATCATGGTTATTGTCACTTGGAGCTCGGACAAATGCCCTTCTAGCTTGGCATAGTCTTCTGCGGCTTCCCTTGTGTCAATCACGCGTGCCAGCACCACAGGATCCACAAGACGGCTCACATAGAGATAAGCATCAGAAAAAGCCTCAAGCTTAATCAGCGCGCGAACGCTGTCCTCGCTCGTGCCTGTCATGATGACAAGGCCGTTATTATCGCGAGATTTGGTGTTATCAAAGGGCATTTTTTCAAGCTCGGTTGTTGGCTCTAGCCCCGTGCTTGCAAGAAGATTATGCTTGGTATCAAAAACGGCAGACTCGCTAAAATTTCGCAAGTAGGATTGTGTCTCCATAACTTTTTTGAAGGCCACAGGGTTGTTTATCAACATCTCAGCTTCGCGGTTCAAATCCGCAGCCATCGCAAAAACATCGGCGCGAATAACGCGTTGGTGCTCTTCAAGATAAGACTGGGCGACAGCTTGCGATTCACTCACCGCCGTCCGTACGCGATCACTAAACCAACTTTGCACCCCAAAATGCAGGAAGAAGGCAGCGAAGATAGCCATCATAATCGCTGGAATACCTGCGAGTAAGCTAAAGATCAGCACCAAACGCACATGTAGGCGCGATCCTGCAGCTTTGGATGTTTGGCCGCTCCATAAATTAACGCTGCGGCGTGCAATAATGGTGACGAGCAACAGCAAAATGACCAGATCAAGATTCAAAAGCCAAATAACAGTACTCGGGTCATCGCCAAACGGCGGAATTTCATTCAGTGCGGCATACGTGGAAACGCCGCTGCAAACAGCAGCCAGTATCAGTAACAGCACAAAGCGGTTCAGCCATCTAGCACGGCGACTATGCCCGAAAAAGCGCACTCTTTTGCGGGTTTTATAAATTGTTTTTAGCTTGCGTATGAATTTCAAACCTAATTCATCCTTGTTTTGTATGACGCTCTGTCTCTACTATCATATTGCCAATATTGCTTTGGGCCGATAAGAATAACACCGACAATAATTTTTATACAGATACATCCTGAATTAAGAGCCGTAAGATAAAGAATCATGGGAATTTCCGCAAGAAATAAACAGCTCCGCCCTTTTCACCTGCTTATTGTTGCGGGTGGTGGTGGTGTACGTGCGGGAACTGATATTCCAAAGCAATATCTCGATATTGGCGGTAAATGCATCCTACAGCACACTCTGGACGCCTTCTCAGCCTTAGGTAGCATGAAATCAGTGAGTGTTGTTATTCATACGACGCATCAAGAATTGTTCCAAAATAAGGTCATCGCGGGTCAGAATATAAATATTCCTTACGCAGGCGACGAGAGAAAAGATAGTGTTTTTAATGGTTTAAAATCATTGTCTAATCTAAAAAATGATGAGATTATCTTGATCCATGATGCCGCACGTCCTTTTGTATCTGCTCTTGAAATCGAGGCGTTATTGGCTGCAATGGATGATTATGATGCCGCAACGTTGGCCTGCCCTGTCTCGGATAGCCTGCGCCGTGATGATGGTCGTGGTGATGGCGCGGTGATTGATCGTAACGGCCTATGGGCGATACAAACACCGCAGGCTTTTCGTTATGGCGTTATATGCAAGGCACATGAAACGCTTGATCTTGCGCAGATATATACCGATGATACATCAATGGTTTCTGCCATGGGGGTTGAGGTTTCTTTGGTTCCAGCGGGGCGACAGAACTTTAAAATTACAGATGCCGCCGATATTGAATTGGCGGGTTTATTGATAAGGGGAACACAATCCATGGGGCAAATCCGCACTGGTACAGGGTATGATGTTCATGCGTTTGCCACTGAAAAAGGCGACCGCCCGCTTATGCTTTGCGGCGTCGATATTCCGCATGACAGGGCGTTAGCGGGACATTCCGATGCCGATGTTGGGCTTCATGCGATTACCGATGCGCTGCTTGGAGCACTTGGCGAGGGTGATATAGGCGACCACTTCCCCCCGTCTGATGTGAAGTGGAAAGATAGAGATAGCGCGCATTTTTTACAGCATGCTGTGGAAATGCTAACGGCGCGCGGCGGATCTATAAACAACCTCGATGTGACCGTTATTTGCGAAGCACCGAAGTTGTTTTCTTACAAAAAGAAGATGAAGCAGCGCGTTGCCGCCGTTTGTGCGATTAATGAGACGCAGGTCAATATCAAGGCCACCACAACAGAAAAGCTTGGCTTTACTGGTCGTGAAGAGGGCATTGCGGCGCAAGCCGTGGCAACCATTACCATGCCATCACAGAGAGCTGAATAGTATGATGCTAAACCGTGAAATCATTGCCAAAATAGATAAAAGATCGCCTTCTGTCTGGCTTGCCACATGGTTTGGGTGTGGATTGCTTAAACCTGCGCCTGGGACATGGGGGACGCTTGGTGCGTTGCCTTTTGGTGTGGTGTTGCTTTGTTTTGGTGGTTGGCCTTTGTTGCTTTTGGCGGCGGTTGTTATGTTTTTTATCGGGCTGTTTGTTGCCAAACGCTTTGATGCGATGGTCGGTGGGCATGATTCCAGCGCGATTGTGATTGATGAGGTTGTAGGTGTTTGGATTGCCCTGCTCCCTGCTTTGTTGCACACGTCGTTCATGGTTTCGGCGGTTTATATCTTTATGGCGTTTTCCTTGTTCCGTCTTTTTGATATCATCAAGCACGGTCCTGTCGGCTGGGCAGATAAAAAGCTGAGCGGCGCATGGGGCGTTATGGTGGATGATGTCATCGCGGGCATTATGGCGTTTATTATTATTTTAGGAGTGCGTGTTGCAGGATTTGGTTGAAAAATTAAGCGCGAAGCTTGAAGCATTATCTTTGATGTTGGTCGCGGCAGAATCCTGCACAGGCGGCATGATTGCAGCAGCAATGACCGATCGTGCTGGCTCATCTGCTGTGTTTGAACGCGGTTTTGTCACCTATTCCAATGATGCGAAGAAAGAACTGCTCGACGTTTCAAAAGAAACCTTGGCAGAACATGGCGCGGTGAGTGCGCAAGTCGCGCTTGAAATGGTAAAAGGCGCCCTCACCCATAGCCGCGCCGAAATTGCGGTGTCTGTCACAGGGATTGCAGGCCCAACTGGTGGCACAGACGCAAAGCCCGTGGGGCTTGTCTATATTGCTTTTGGTGATAAAGGCGGCACGCGGGAAGTGCGGGAGCATCATTTCACAGGTGATCGCGCCTCTATACGGGCGCAAACAACAGAAGTCGCGCTAAAGCATGTACTTTACTTTGTTGAGCACTTATCTTGATTTAGAGACTTATGAATATTAATGCGGTTCATACCGCGTCATTTGTTTTGTGTTATTTCAATGCCTTGGTTGCCGTAGAGTGCGTCAGCACGATCTTCGAACGCGCCAACCATTTTCTTAACAACTTCGTTGAAGAACATAGATATAAGGCTTTGAAAAATCTTGCTTTTGAATTCAAAATCGACATAAAAATCGATGGTTGTTGCGCCGTTTGGTTCGGGAATGAACCGCCAATGGTTCGAGAGATATTTCATCGGCCCTGATAGATATTCAACATGAACATGGCTAGGTTCTGATAACGTAACGCGTGAGCCAAATTTCTCGCGTGCCATTTTATAACCAATCACAAGATCAGCAAAAATAACCGCGCCTTCGCGCTTTGTAATACGGCTTGCCACGCACCATGGCAGGAATTCAGGGTATTTTTCTACATCCGCAACCAGCGTAAAAAGCTGCTCTGCGCTATAGGGCAATGTTCTTTTTTCGGCATGTGTCGGCATAAGGGTTGTTTACTCTGCCGCGGAAAGCTTAGCCTCGCGTGCTGCTTTTAGTTTTGCGAAATCATCGCCTGCGTGATAGCTGGAGCGTGTAAGCGGTGTTGCAGATACCATCAAAAATCCTTTGGCGCGCGCCATTTTTTCAAGCTGTAAAAATTCTTCAGGTGTCCAAAAACGGTCAAGCGGCGCATGTTTCGGCGTTGGCTGTAGATATTGTCCGATGGTCAGAAAATCAATTCCTGCGGCGCGCATATCGTCCATAACCTGCGCGACTTCTTCGCGGGTTTCGCCAAGGCCGACCATAAGGCCAGATTTGGTGAATTGTGACGGATCACGCTCCTTCACACGCTGCAATAAGCGCAAGGAGCGGAAATAACGCGCCCCTGGGCGGATTGTTGGATATAGACGCGGCACTGTTTCAAGATTGTGGTTAAACACGTCGGGGCGCGCATCTATGACGGCATCAAGCGCATCACGGTCACCGCCAAAATCACCCGGTAAAATCTCGATCGTTGTTTCGGGCGATTTAAAGCGAATAGCTTCAATCGTTTTAGAAAAATGCCGTGCACCAAAATCCTTCAAATCATCACGGTCAACGGATGTAATAACAACGTGCTTCAGACCAAGCTTTGATACAGCAACTCCCGTACGCAGCGGCTCCATTTTGTCCAACTCACCCGGTTTACCCGTGGCAATATTGCAAAACGAGCAAGCGCGGGTGCAAATTTCGCCCATAATCATAAATGTGGCGTGCTTTTTATCCCAGCATTCCCCAATGTTAGGGCAACCCGCTTCTTCGCAAACAGTGTTTAGCTTTGCATCGTGGACGATTTTGCGAGTTTCGTGATAGGTCTTGCCTTGCGGCGCACGAACGCGAATCCAGTCAGGCTTTTTGCCCATCGGACGGTCCGGATTTTTTTGTTTTTCCGGATGGCGCTTTGTTTTATCGAGTAAATCGCTGTTAAATGTCATGATTTTGATATAACGCTGCTAAGGCGTTTTGGCAATGAAATTCATTGTAAATGATGGATGAAAATGGGGCGTTTTAATTTTGAAAGTCGTCAAAGTCGAAAAGATCGTCTTCTTTTGCTTCTTTTCTTTCTTTCTCTTTAATTTCTTTTTTGATTTTTTTCTGCGCTTTTCTTTTTTCAAGAGCAACTTTTACTGAGCTCTTCAGTGGTTTATTCACTGTGCTGACAACAGGTTTTTGCGGAATGCGTCCAAGAATTTTCTTATCAAACAGGGCTTTATAATGCTCTATTTTGGAACGTATAGGGCTATGTTCAAAATCTTCAAGCAATGATTCGTACAAATCACTCATGGCCGTTTGAAGGCACAATGCCATGACAAAGAAAATAACAAGCGCTAAAAATCCTATCGCCAAAGCCCACGTGCAGATCATGATCAGATCGGCAATTCTATCTAGGGGGTTATCACCACCGCCGACAAAGGCCATTGCCACGAGCACAACAATAATGAGGAACACGGCACCAAAGCCACCATCATTACTTTTTTTATCATTGTCTTTGCTCACAAACAGGCCCCTTTAATTTATTGATAATATAAAAACCACAACGTATTAAATGCTATCTGTTCATGTATTGAGTTGCAAGAGCCGATTAAAAGTGGATGGCACGATCATCCGCATCAAGCACACTTTCGTGCATCATCTCGGACAAGGTTGGGTGTGGAAAAATTGTGTGCATTAAATCGATTTCGGTTGTTTCGAGCGTTTTTGCAATGCCATAGCCTTGAATGAGTTCTGTGACTTCCGTGCCAATCATATGGGCTCCAAGCAACTCGCCCGTTTTCTTATCAAAAATGGTTTTAACTATGCCCTCTGGCTCACCAAGCGCAATCGCCTTGCCGTTCCCCATAAATGGAAAACGCCCTACTTTGATATCATAGCCCGCATCCTTTGCTTTGGCTTCAGTCAACCCAACGCTTGCAATTTGTGGCATACAGTACGTACAGCCGGGGATATTGCTTTTAACCATCGGGTGAACGTCTTTTAGCCCCGCAATTTTTTCAACACAAATAACGCCTTCATGGGAGGCTTTATGTGCCAACCATGGCGCGCCCGCGACATCGCCAATCGCATAAACGTTAGGCTCATCCGTTGCCAACCATTCATTGGTGATAATTTGACCACGATCTGTCTTGACCTTTGTATTTTCAAGGCCAATATTTTCGATGTTGCCAACAATGCCAACGGCCATAATGACGCGATCAACAGTCATTTTTTCGGTTTTACCGTTTAGCTCGACATGACAGGTTACATTATCTTTGCCCTTTTCCAGCTTCACAACCTTGGCGTTCGTATGAATTGTCATGCCTTGCTTTTCGAACTGTTTGCGTGCAAAGGCGGAAATTTCTTCATCTTCGGCGGGGACAACGCGGTCCATCACTTCAACAACGGTCACATCCGCGCCCATATTGCGGTAGAAGCTGGCAAATTCAATGCCGATAGCACCTGATCCCACGACAAGGATAGATTTTGGCATTGCCTCAGGCACCATGGCCTCTTTATAGCTCCAGACAAGCTTGCCATCAGGCTCAAGATTTGGAAGTGTCCGTGCGCGTGCGCCTGTTGCAACGATGATGTGTTTGCCTTTAATTTTATTCTGTTCTTTACCATCGGATTCGATGCTGACAACGCCTTTGCCTTGTAGTTTGCCGTAGCCGTTAAAGACCTCGACCTTATTTTTTTTCAGCAAATGTTGCACACCGCTTGAAAGCTGCTTTGACACAGCGCGGGAGCGTTTGACGATTTTCTCGATATCAAAGCTATAGCTGTCGATTTTGAAACCGAATTGATCGGCGTGCTGTAGTAGATGGTTGATCTCGCTAGAGCGTAGGAGTGCTTTTGTTGGGATACAGCCCCAGTTTAAGCAGATACCACCCAAATGATTGGCCTCAATCAGCGCGACTTTCATTTTAAGCTGTGCCGCGCGAATAGCGGCGACATAGCCCCCTGGGCCACCACCAATAACTATGAGGTCATATTCATTTTCGGACATATTATTTCCTTTTACTCTCGTCATCTAAGTTTTTATTGCAATAAATTCACAAATTATGGTTTTATATTGCCTGTGTACGGTAATAAACAGAGGTTAAAACTATGAATAAATTTATACAGCGTATTCTTACTAATATGGGCGTTAATGTCGAGGAAAATACGGTGGGCGATACCGTTTTATCAAGTTCTCAGATGGAAAAACAAATCGATAAATATGATTCTCATGGTCCCTGCACCAGAGAGCGCGTTCAACTCGTGGCCAAACGTGAGGCAGGATCAAACCGTTGGCTGGTGGAGTCATTTACGGAACGTGCAGCGTTTACAGAGACGCTTGCTAACAATGAAATCGATGTTGTGACCCCTGTTGCAAAACGCCATGTCGGGAGCTTTGGCTCGTCACTGTCGCTGCTTAAAGCGTTCAGAGACCACCGCGATCAAATGGCTGTTTTGGGATACGGTGCCGTGCGTCAGCATCAAATGGATGTCGTGCGCAATGATAACCCAAAAGCGCAGATCTTTAAATTAGGGTAATCTATGGGTAATATAGATTTTTGAGCATTTTATTTTGGCGGTATAACGCCGTAGATTGATTGTGGGGGCTATGACAGGCGCAGTAATTGCTATTGGTGGCAGTGAGGCCAAAACGGGAAATATGAGCGTTTTGAAACGTGTGTTGGCTGAAGCACCAGGGCAACGAGTTCACGTCATTACGACAGCCACATCTTATCCTGACGACGCTAAGATAAAATATGAAGATGCTTTTCATGTATTGGGTATAGACGATATTACCGTCTCTCATATCGATAGCCGTGCTCAGGCTAATAGCTCGATCATCGCGTCACAAATACTTGCCGCAGATGTTATCTTTTTCTCTGGGGGAGATCAACTTCGTTTGAGTTTCAATCTGGCAGGAACAGCGGTACTTGGTGCTATAAGGCAGGCGCATGAAAACGGCGCGGTTATTGCTGGAACAAGTGAGGGGCGGCAGTATTGCCTAGCTTGATGCTCTATGGTGGTCTTGTCGAAAAGGCTATGCATAAAGGCGAAGTAAGTGCCACAGCTGGTTTTGGTTTTATCAAAGATGCGGTTGTTGATACGCATTTTACGCAGCGAGGCCGCTTACCACGATTGTTTCACATGGTGGCCACAAACCCAGCCTTAATAGGTATCGGGGTTGATGAGGATACGGCTCTAGTCTTGCGCGGAAATACTTTAGAAGTCGTTGGGAGTGGCGCTGTTACAATTGTTGATGGTATCGGAATTGAGACCGATATCCTTGATAAAGAGCTTGGTGAAGAGTTTAATGTTACGAATGCTACGGTTTATACTTTAACCGCGGGCGATCGCTACAATTTACAGTTGCGATCAAGGATGGATATGAAGCCGTAGCCCATGTCTAAGCCTACAGCAGCATAGAGATAGGATTCTCTATATACTCTTTCAGGATTTTGAGATATTCAGCACCCACCGCGCCATCAACGGAGCGGTGATCTACTGAAAGCGTGGCTTTCATGAATGTGCCGACTTTGATCTCACCATTCGCATCGACGTAAGGCTTTGGCTCCCCTGCCCCGACAGCTAGAATACAAGATTGCGGCGGGTTGATGATCGCAGAGAACTCGCTAATCCCAAACATACCGAGGTTCGATACAGAGAACGTGCCTCCTTGGAATTCTTCAGGCTTGAGCTTACCATCACGGGCGCGGCCTGCCATGTCTTTGATTTCGGCAGAGATTTGCTTGAGGCCTTTGGTTTCAGCATGCTTCACAATCGGCGTAATCAAACCATTCGGCGTAGACACAGCAACAGAGATATCAGCATGCTTGAATTGCAAAATAGCATCGTTCGTCCAAGCCACGTTGGCTTTCGGATAGCGATGCAGCGCATTAGCACACGCTTTAACAACAAAGTCATTAACGGAGAGCTTATAATCACCGTTGGCTTTTGCGTTGATGTCCGCCCGTGCTTTGAGCAATTCATCAATACGGCATTCCACAGTCAGATAGAAATGCGGCACAGTTTGTTTGGATTCGAGCAAACGTGAAGCAATGATTTTGCGTACAGAATCATTCGGGATTTCGGTGTATTCCATACCATATGCATCAGCAAGCTTACGCGCATCGGTGCCAGATGAAGGCGCTTTGGTCGCAGCAGAGGCATTCGCAGAGCTTGCCGCAGAAGATGGTGATTTCACAACGCCACCACCATTTTTGAGATCCGCCTTTACAATACGTCCATGTGGGCCTGAGCCTTGTATGGAGGAAAGGTCAATGCCATCTTGCGATGCGATGCGACGCGCCAATGGTGATGCAAATATACGTTTTTCTTGTGTGCTCATTCTCTATCCATAACCTTTTGTTTTTATTTGTAAAAACAAGTTTCTCCAGTTTAATCGCAAGTTTTACTGCTCTCGCGCCTTATTCCTCTGTGTCGCTGTGTGGTACAGCGTTTAACCAATGTTCAGCCTAACACAAAAACATTGAGATAGGAAATTAATCCTTGTAACAAACATCCTTGGCAGCGTGAACAATTTCGTCAACTTGCGGCAAGGCAAGCTTCTCTAGATTATCAGCATAAGGCATTGGCACATCCGCAGCACATACGCGTCTCACAGGGGCATCAAGGTAATCAAAACCATGTTCCATGCAAAGCGCTGCAATTTCAGCACCTACGCCTGCAAACGGCCAACCTTCTTCACAGGTGACAAGACGGTTTGTTTTCTTCAAGCTTTCCAAAATAGTGTAACGATCTAGCGGACGAATTGTGCGTAGGTTAATGACTTCCGCATCAATTCCTTCGGCAGCCAATTTCTCGGCGGCTTCCAAGGCTTTACCAACCATGATTGAGAACGCAACAAGCGTAACATCACTACCCTCGCGCTCGATCTTGGCGCGACCAATCGGGATAACGAAGTCTTTGTCTGTCGGTGTTTCAAAGCTCTGCCCGTACATGATTTCGTTTTCCAAGAACACAACAGGGTTCGGGTCACGAATAGCAGCCTTCAGCAAGCCTTTGGCATCGGCGGCAGACCATGGTGCAACAACTTTCAAACCCGGAACATGAGCGTACCAACTTGCGTAACACTGGCTGTGTTGTGCGCCAACGCGTGCCGCAGCACCGTTTGGCCCACGGAACACAATCGGGCAACCCATTTGACCACCCGCCATATAAAGCGTTTTACCAGCAGAGTTGATAATGTGGTCAATCGCCTGCATCGCAAAGTTCATGGTCATAAATTCAACAATTGGTTTGAGGCCGTTAAAGGCCGCACCAACGCCGATACCAGCAAAGCCGTGCTCGGTAATTGGTGTATCAATCACGCGCTTATCGCCGAACTCGTCCAGCAAGCCTTGGGTGATTTTATACGCGCCGTTATATTCGGCGACTTCCTCACCCATGATGAATACGGATTCATCAGCCGTCATTTCTTCGCGCATGGCAGAACGCAGTGCTTCACGTACAGTCATTTCTTCGGTTGTTTTGGAGAAGAACGCCGCTTCATCAAACATTGGTGGCTCAATGATTTGGCCTTGCGCGTAGAGAATGTCGCGGTTTTTGATGGCTTTTCCTGCTTGTTGTGCTGCGCTGCCTGATGATTTGGCGGCAATTGGTGTTGGCTCTTCTGCACTGTCATTTTGAGGCTGAGCCGAAGAATCGGCCTTTTGTGATTGAGACTCTTCGCTGTCGCTCAGAGTGACATTGTCCAGCGCGGACTTATCTTCGCCCTCTTCCAGTAAAAGCGCAATCGGTGCGTTCACCGCTACGTTTTCTGTGCCTTCGGCAACAAGGATTTTGCCAATTGTACCTTCATCGACGGCTTCGACTTCCATCGTGGCCTTATCGGTTTCAATTTCGGCAATAACATCACCAGCGGCAACAGTGTCACCCTCTTTTACGACCCATTTGGAAAGTGTTCCCTCTTCCATGGTTGGTGATAATGCAGGCATTGTAATTGTAATAGGCATTGCTTAATTCTCTCTGTTAAAAAAGTCCTAGAAAACGACGTTTAAAGATAAAAGTGCAGCCATCTGAATAAGCAACATGACCTGTATCCTTATTTTTATACTCAAATCTAATATTGTATTCACCCCGTTGGGAGGCGTTAATTGTGAATTCTCTCCGAGCTGTTTTATAAGTATCATCCGAGTTTATCGGAATCCGTTGAGAGGTTATAGACAATCCCTCAACATCTTGCGGGATAAGTTCATAACCCTCTTTCTCTCCTTCAGGCATTGAAAAGATAGTATTTAAACTGCCTTTGATATATCTAGTAGTTGAATGTCCTTTAGTCTTATTAAACATTTTCATTTCTCCTGTCTTGCTGTACTAACACTTCGATAGCCCATTCTCTCTTTTAGAAAAATTCTAAAAACGGCATTTGCCGGAGTGCGGGCAATATAACTGTAATAGGCATTGGGCGTAGGCTCCGTATTGTTCGGTTAAATAAATTTATATGTGTATTCTCTGGTTTCTATCATTTGGTCTGGGTCCCAAGGGCGCGCGTGATTAAAAGTAACTTTGTATTCGCCTCGTCGGTCAGCCTTTATTTCAAACGTCTTTTCTGCCGTTCCCCCCATCGACATATCCGCGGGCAAAATCGAAATATTGTTAAAGGTCGTCGATATTTCTAGCCCGTTGACGCTATTATGTGTCCATATATAGCCCGTTGAGGCATCTTCATCAAAGGACAAGGTTGTTTGAAGAGAGTTTTTTACAGTTATCTCAATATTTGATTTTTGAGTCATTTATGAAGCCTCCGTTTGATGCCGCAACATGCCAAGAACCACAAAGCCCAAAACAGCACATGCTAAATTTATAAAATTAATTTTCCCAGATTAAATGTTTTTATAATTGCTTTGGTAGCCATGTTTTTCTCCTTTTTGTTATGTTTTTTTTTAGAAAAGCCCTAGAAAGCGACGTTTAAAGATAAATATATTGTTCATGGTGTACCCCACATCGCCCGTTTCTTTGTTTTTATATTCAAAGTCAACGGAGTAACTGCCTCTTTGTGCCGCTTTAATTGTGAATTCGCGAAGGGCTGTTGGGTATGTATCATCGGGGTTTGCCGGAATGCGGCGCGATGTAATGCTAAGTCCTGCAACATCTTTGGGCACAAGCTCGTAGCCCTCTTTGTCTTCTTCGGACATTGAGAAGATCGTGCTGAGGCTTCCTTTGATATAGGTTCTTGATGGGCGTGTATCAGCCATTTTATTCCTCCACTTCAACCAAGATATCTGTCCAAAGCTCGGCAGGATCAGGCTCGGGTGATTGTTGCGAGAATTCAGCGGACTCGTTGACGATGGCTTTGATCTCTTTGTCGATATCTTTTAGCTCGTCTTCTTTGATGCCCTCTTTATCCATCATTTGTTTGACGATCAAAATCGGGTCATGCTCGTCTTTGAATTTAGACACTTCGTCTTTTGTGCGGTATTTCGCAGGGTCAGACATAGAGTGCCCACGGTAACGATAGGTCATCATTTCCAAGATGTAAGGCCCGTTGCCTTGGCGGATGTAATCCATGGCTTGGCGTGCCGCAGCCTGTACAGCAAAAACATCCATGCCATCAACTTGTTCACCAGGGATTCCGTAGCCTTCACCACGGCGGTAAAGCTCGCCTGCGGCGTGGCGTGTTGTGCTTGTGCCCATGCCGTAGCGGTTGTTCTCGATCACGTAGAGCACAGGAAGTTTCCAGAGGGCTGCCATATTATAACTCTCGGCAACTTGGCCTTGGTTCGAAGCACCGTCACCCATATAGGTTACAGAAACACCACCATCGCCCTTATATTTATGAGCAAAGGCCAAGCCTGTACCAATAGAAATTTGCGCGCCAACAATACCGTGCCCGCCATAGAAATTTTTCTCGCGGCTGAACATGTGCATGGAACCACCTTTACCGCGGGAGTAACCACCTTCGCGTCCTGTTAGCTCCGCCATAACGCCTTTGGCATCCATACCACAGGCCAACATATGACCATGATCACGATAGGCTGTGATGATGCTGTCTTGCTCTTCTTGAACGGATTGAATGCCCGTGACAACGGCTTCTTGCCCGATGTAAAGGTGACAGAATCCACCAATAAGACCCATACCATAAAGCTGCCCCGCTTTTTCCTCGAAACGGCGGATCAGTAACATCTCGCGGTAGAATTTTTTAAGTTCTTCTGCTGATGGCTCTGGGTTGCTATTGGACACGGTTTTTAAATTCGGTTTCTTGCTTGTTTTTTTAACAGTCAAAGCGCTTCTCCTGCATTGATAAGCGTAAATAGATACAGCAAGCGTTATACCATTTTCAAGCGAAAAGACCAGTTGTTATGAGGGTAAGTTATGTTGCGGCGCAATATTGAACAAAAAGAAAAACAGCCTGCGAACATGCAGACTGCTTCGTTATATTGAGCTGTTATAATTTTAAGCCTAGTTATTGGCTGGTACGGTTAGCGCCTGCATTGTGTAATTATGTTCTAACTGATGAGCGGCTTGCACATATTCAGGTGTTTCTGAGAGTGCTGCTGCCTGCTCCTGATGTGCCATTCCGTCCACTGTAATGCTTGATACGATGCCGTAAGCGTGAGGAATGGTTACTATTGCGCTAAGCCCACCTGCGGCCATCGCAAAAACACCCCCGACACCATCGGCGTTTTTAGCAAGTGATCCGACCGCCACACCAACAGCACCACCAACAAGAGCGCAACCCGCTGTCTCAACACCTGCTATAAGGCCTGTGGGAGCACCGGTCATCATTGCCGCAAGGACACCTTTTAGCCCCGTAAAACTTTCTTCGGTCGCATATGAATAAAATATAGCACTTAAACTACCAAGTGCTGTAACTGCTTGTGATGCTACATAACTACCTGTTAACATGTTAGACATAAAAACCTCCGCTTGTTAATTAATAAAGCGAGGCCACATGAAGTAAATAATTATGTCAAGTAAAAATAGAAGAAGTTTAGTTTTCGAGAATGACGCGTTCGTCTTTATAACCGAAACCAAGCACGTAGCGGGCGCGTTCCTCGAGCAGATCCCGATCAACAGAACCAGGACGCAGCATGGCGACTTTCTTCTCCAGAGCCATGCGCTCGACTTCTAGCCTGTCATGTGTCTGTGTAATCTCAGCAACTTGACGATCAAGCGTCAATAACCGCACATAACTACGCTGCCCTAAAACGGCGTGATAAGAGAAATAAACGCAAAGACAAAACCCGATGATTGTCAGGAGGTTTTGGCGGATAACGTATCTTTGTGCGATGAGCTTCTTCATGTCTCTATAGAATCACATGCGAATCACCGCGTCAAACAAAAAATGCAATAGAGTCAATGGCTTAAACGTGAACATACAGAGAACGTTTAAGCTAAGTGATTCAAATGACTCGGTTTTTAAAGTACAAAAAAACTTATCTCTTTGGTGATGGTGGAGTGGGTGTTGCTGAATTTGTTACTAAATAATCCGCGAATAATTTTGCTATTTTAGGGTTTCTCTCGGTCATATTGATAGGTGAGTAGCCTTCAGCATTTACGCGTGGATCTGCACCATGAGCAAGGAGAAGCTGAATAGATTCTATCTGATTATTCTGGGTTGTATAAAATAGCGCGCTATTTAAAGGATCATATTCCGCATCCTTAAAATTGGCATTCTGACTTAAAAGAATTTCCAAAATGTCATTATTCCCGTCCTGAGCGGCAAATATTAAAGCGCTTCCCATATTCTCAGCTGATATAACCCCTTCCTCGATCAACATTTCGACGAATTTTTTATTGTTGTTATAGGTAGCGGTACCCATCATCCAGCCCCCTACTGTTTGTAAAACTTCAGGCTGCCTTTGAAGAATTTCTTTAAAGCCGTCAATATCACCGCGTCTAGCAGAGCGAATGGCGAAGCCTTCATTAGCAGCTTCTACGCTACCGCCGTGTTCTAACAGAATATCGAGAATATCAGTACGCCCGTATTCTGCGGCTTTTCTGGAGGCGTCATGATTTTCTGCTGTGATATCAGCACCGCGCTCAAAGGCAAGTTCTACAATATCTTTAAAACCGCCAGACACCGCACCGGAAAGAACATTACCGCGATATGTCTCGGCCTGAACATCCATGCCGGCATCAAGCAACGTTCTTACGATGTCAGTATAGCCCTCCTGTAGGGCGTAGCCTAAAGCCATGGTTGGTCTGGTATCAGGGTTGGTGACATCAATATTGTGTTGCAAGAGCAAGTTTATGGTATCTAGGCTATCGTCCCGCGTGGCACTTTCTAATAAGCCAAGCCCATATTTAAATTTTTGATTGACATCAAGGCCTTCTGAAATAAAGAATTCAAGAACATCGTTATGCCCACCTTCGGCAGCTTTGGCGGCAGCCTCATACATGTAACTTTCTTTCAAAAAATTCAGAGTAAGTAAATGTTTAACCGCATCAAGTTCACCGTTTTTGGATGCAGATAGTAGCGCAGCGCGACCAGCCCAATCTTTAATATCAGCACCGTTTGTGAGTGCCTTATCCATGCCTTGAATATTACCGCTTTCTGCGGCCTCAACGAATTTTTTTTCTGCACTTGCAAGTGGGTCGAAATAATTTACCCCTGCTACAGCGGCAAAAAACACCCCAAGAGCGCCAACCGCCATCCAGCCAGCTTTTTTATTTTGATTATCCATACTTACCCGCCCTATGTAAAAAGTTTATGTCTTCTGTTTTATTGAAGACCATAAGAAGAGTCAATATTCAAAAAATAAATTTTATGCAGCTTTTTTAGCACTTTTTTTCGCTGTTTGCGGCTTGGCACGTAGGATAGAGCTTCCCGCATACTTTGCTTGTGGCCCTAGAATTTCCTCGATACGCAAAAGCTGGTTATATTTTGCCATACGATCAGAGCGCGAGAGTGATCCTGTTTTGATCTGCCCGCAATTTGTGGCAACGGCTAGATCAGCAATGGTTGAATCTTCTGTCTCGCCAGAACGGTGTGACATCACAACACCAAAGCCTGCCTTTTGTGCCATTTGAAGCGCATCTAGCGTTTCCGTCAGCGTACCGATTTGGTTGACCTTCACAAGGATAGCATTGGCGGATTGTTCATCAATGCCGCGTGACAGGCGTTTAGGGTTTGTAACAAACAAATCATCACCAACAAGCTGGATTTTGTCACCAAGAGCGGCGGTTAGGTTTGCCCAACCTTCCCAATCATCTTCGGCCAAGCCGTCTTCGATGGAAACAATGGGGTACTGCGCGCAGAGGCTTTCGTAATATTTAATCATGCCGTCTGAATCAAGTATTTGGCCTTCGCCGGCAAGGTTGTATTTGCCTTTATCAAAAAACTCGGTTGAGGCGGAATCGAGGGCAATCATCACGTCAACGCCTGCTCTGTACCCTGCCCCCTCGATTGAGCGCATGATGAAGTCTAGGGCTTCGGTTGAGGATTTAACAGCAGGGGCAAAGCCGCCCTCGTCACCGACGTTTGTGCCAAAACCTGCTTTGGAGAGCTCTTTTTTGAGTGTATGGAAAATCTCTGCGCCACAACGAAGGGCTTCGCTGAAATCTTCTGCGCCAACAGGCATAATCATAAATTCTTGGATATCGACAGGGTTATCAGCATGCGCCCCGCCATTGATGATGTTCATCATCGGTGTTGGCAATGTGCAGGCCTGCGTGCCGCCAATGTAACGGTAAAGCGGGACATCAAGTTCATCCGCCATGGCTTTGGCAATCGCCATAGACACACCCAAAATCGCATTCGCGCCAAGGCGTGATTTATTTTCTGTACCGTCAAGATCACACATCATGCGGTCGAGATAGATTTGATCTTCGGCATCCATATCAACAAGCTCATCAAAGATTTTGGTGTTTACGTTCTCGATAGCCTTGTGAACGCTTTTGCCGAGGTAGTTTTTCTTGTCACCATCACGAAGCTCAACCGCTTCATACGCGCCAGTTGAGGCACCAGACGGAACGGCTGCCCTGCCCTGTGCGCCGCTCTCCAGCGTCACATCGACCTCGAGTGTGGGATTACCACGGCTGTCTAAGATTTGTCTTGCGTGAATGTCGATGATGGCTGTCATGGGGCTCTCCATTTGTAAGGCTAATTAAAAATTACAGATATTTTTAGCATTTTGCAGCGCATATTTCTAGCGCGAAGAATTGAGAAAAATTGACAAGCTTTTGTTTCTATGCAAATTAGAAGACAAATAATTAATAAAAAAAATTAAAACAGGGACGATCAAATGAAACTCAATCTATCGCAAGCCTTTGCGGCGGCTAGCCTGCCTATTTTGGTGGCATGTACACCACCACCAACCGTTCCACAAGATAATGGGGGCGATTATCGTCGCCTTACCGCGAATGAAACGGCTCTCGCACAAACGATTTTTGGTAATCAAGTGAACTACCAAGCTGTTCATTTATATAAACAATCACCAAGAGGAACGCGTAGTCGTGTTTCTGGGAATGGCGTTTATATGTCTCAATCTCGTTATTCTAACGATTACGGCTTGATCAGCAATTTAAGAGATCAATCCGTCTTCATACACGAACTAACACATATCTGGCAAAAGCAAAGTGGGCAGGATTTAGTGGGGCGTATTATCGGTGCCTTTTTTAAACATGGTGGTGACTATGAAAAAAGCTATGCGTATCAGTGTTCTGATATAGCCCGTTTCCCATCGCTTTCTTTGGAACAGCAAGCTTCTGTGGTGCAGGATTACTTTTTGCTTGAAAACAGAACAGGGCAAGAAGACATTGGCAATCCTGATTGTCAGGATCTTTCTATGTTTAAAGCGGCTCTTCCGCACTATTTTCCAGCGATTAAGCCTTAAAAGGTTTTTGATTACGGTTTGGGGGTAGACGCGGGTTTGTTGTGTCTTTCATCTATTCTGTCGTTGGCGTCTTTATCCCAGTGGTTCAAAACTAAGCGGTATTGGTCGCCAGCGTAAGTTTTATAAAACTCGTTACGGAATACTTTGCCTATATCAATTTCAAGAATGTCACAGATTTTTTGGAAATCAGCACTCATCATGCCATCCATCATGCTAACCAGCACTAGTTTGTCAGGTATATCTACATTTTCATCATCAACGATCACGTATTTTGTGATTTCGGGGTGTAGCTTTAGATAGTCTTCAATGCTGTCTTTGCGTTTATGGTCGTATTTTTTATTCACTGTCCAATCAGGGTGAAGGACGGCGATGTCCATTCCTGCTTCGGTGAATAGACGTTTTGTTTCATTATGAATTTGCCAGTTTTGAAATGTTCTAACGCTCGTGCAAACAATACGCGCATTCGCCACCTCACAAATATTTTGCAGCACGCGCACAGCAATTGGATCAAAATCCAGATTGTTGTCTGCTTGGGCGTACACGCGGTAATTCGATAGCGGCCCGTCAAAATCAAGGAAGATGACGGTATCGGTTACGGCTGTATTAAAGGGCTTTGCTAATTGCATCAATATCCATCATCGGTTTGAGTACGTTTTCAAGATTTTCAAGGCGCACCATATTTGGGCCATCAGATGGCGCAGTGTCTGGGTCTTGGTGAACTTCCATGAACACAGCACCAACACAGCCTGTGGCAATGGCGGCGCGTGCAAGAACAGGCACCATTTCACGATCACCGCCCGATGTTGTGCCTTTGCCGCCCGGTTGCTGTACCGAATGGGTGGCATCGTAAACAACGGGATAACCAGTTTGCGCCATAATCGGCAGGCTGCGCATATCAGACACAAGCGTGTTATAGCCAAAGCTCGCGCCACGTTCGCACAGCATAATGTTCTCGTTACCGCTTGCAGCAATTTTAGCAGCAACATTTTTCATGTCCCACGGCGCAAGGAATTGGCCTTTTTTAACATTAATCGCCCTGCCTGTTTTCGCAGCAGCAATCAGCAAATCTGTTTGACGGCACAAAAACGCAGGGATTTGGAGGACATCCATAATATCAGCCACAACCGCGCATTGCTCGGCTGTGTGGACATCGGTAACAACAGGCACGCCGAACTGCTTTTTAACTTCCTCAAACACAGGCAGCGCGTTTTCAATGCCCATGCCGCGCTCACTACCAAGTGACGTACGGTTGGCTTTATCGAACGAGCTTTTATAGATCAGATTGATGCCGAGCTTATCAGTGATCGCCTTGATACCTTCACACATGAACATCGCGTGATCGCGGGATTCCATGGCACATGGCCCTGCTATAAGTGTGAATGGTTTGTTATTGGCAATCTCGTAGCTGCCGACTTTTACTGTTTTCATTATATGTTCCTGTGGTTACACATTATTTATTAGCGCATAAAGTAACCTTTTTTCCAGAAAAACAAAGAAAAGTTTGTATTTTTTCGCGCATGTGTTTATTCCATAATCAATAAATGGAGAGTTTACAACATGACAGACAAAAAATTTGGCGAAGAAAATGACGTTAAAGGCGCATCAAAATTACCGTATGAAGGACAGGAAACTGTGCCTGAAAACTCGGAAACAGATGGAAAAGTTATGGCGATTAGTATGGTTGCCACTTGTGCCTTTTTACTAACGTCCGCTGTGGTTGTAAGCTTCGTGGTCATCCCGCTTACGGATTGCTTTGGCCAATGTGTCAATACCGATCCGAGCAAATCAAATTCGGTCAGAATACCGTTTAAGCCGAAAGATACGGCACCAGTCTCCCCGAAGTTTTAAAGATCGTTATTTGGGATTCTGAATTTTGCTAAACGCTCTTCGCGGGCTTCGTATGCGAGTTCTGCATCGGCTTCTTTTTGATATTTATATATTACAAAGCTAGCGGAGATGGCCATCGACATCCCTGCCAGAATTCCACCGCACATTAATGTATCAACAGCCGTACCAAGTTTTTCAGCCGTTGCGGCGGAGGTGAATTCGGCGCTGATGCCCGCAACCACAGCCGATCCAAAGGCAATTTGTGTGGCAACGCCAGAGTAAATGGCATTCCATTTTAGTCTATGATTGATTGCTGCTTTTTGTCCCATGACGATATCGCTCCTTAAATTATTATGGATAAACCATAATGAATTTGGCGGGTATATGTCAAACTTTATTAAACCAAACGGCTCTGCGCGATGGCGGCTTCGATGAAGGACACGAATAGCGGGTGCGGATCGAATGGTTTTGATTTTAGTTCGGGGTGGAATTGTACGCCGATGAACCAAGGGTGATCTTTGTATTCGATGATTTCTGGTAAACGCCCGTCTGGTGACATGCCAGAGAATACCATGCCTTTGCCTTCAAGCTCTTCGATGAAATTCGCGTTCACTTCGTAGCGGTGACGGTGGCGCTCTTGGATTTCATTTGTGCCGTAGATTTCGGCAACTTTAGAGCCTTTTTTCAAATGCGCAGGATAAGCACCAAGGCGCATTGTGCCACCGAGATCGGTTTCGGCACTACGTTCTTGTTTCTCATTGCCTTGCACCCATTCGGTCATAAGACCAACAACAGCATTATCACAGGGGCCAAACTCGGTCGTGTTGGCGCGGTCATAATTGGCAAGGTTTCTTGCTGCTTCGATCACAGCCATCTGCATACCAAAGCAAATACCAAAATATGGCACTTTGCGTTCGCGTGCAAAACGTGCGGCTTCTATTTTGCCTTCTGCGCCACGCTCACCAAAGCCACCAGGGACTAAGATGCCGTGAATATTATGTAGGTAATCGGCAGGGTTTTCTTTTTCAAAGATGCTTGATTCAATGAATTTGATATCAACCTTGGTTTTGTTGGCAATGCCACCATGGGTCAATGCTTCGTTGAGTGACTTATAACTATCGGCAAGGTTTGTGTATTTACCAACAACGGCAATCGTGACTTCGCCCTCAGGCTCTTTAATACGGTGAACAATATTTTCCCAAACGGATAAATCAGGCTCTTTGCTGTGGTCAAGTTTGAAGCAATCAAGGACTTGCGTGTCCAAACCTTCTGCATGGTAGCTAAGCGGGACTTCGTAGATTGTTTTTACATCAAGCGCAGGAATAACATTTTCTTCGTCAAGGTTGCAAAACAGCGCAATTTTGCGGATTTCATCTTTGCCGATGGGACGGTCAGCACGGCACATAACGATGCGCGGACGGATACCGTAGCTCATTAGTTCCTTCACGGAATGTTGTGTCGGTTTTGTTTTAAGCTCCCCTGCGGCGGGAATGTATGGCAGCAGCGTGACATGAATGAATAAGGCACGCTCGCGCCCTACTTCGTTACCGAATTGGCGGATGGCTTCTAGGAATGGCAGGCTTTCGATGTCGCCGACTGTGCCACCGATTTCACAAAGTACGAAATCTGCAGAGCCATCTTTTTCGGCAATGAAGTCTTTGATTTCGTCTGTAATGTGCGGGATAACCTGAATGGTGGCACCAAGGTAATCGCCACGGCGTTCTTTTTGTAGAACGTTTGTGTAGATGCGGCCTGTGGTGATGTTATCGGTTTGTACCGCTGGACGACCTGTGAAGCGTTCATAGTGCCCAAGGTCTAGGTCAGTTTCCGCGCCATCGTCTGTCACGTAGACTTCGCCGTGCTGGAAGGGGCTCATCGTGCCGGGGTCAACGTTAAGGTAAGGGTCAAGTTTACAAAGGCGGACAGTGTAGCCACGTGCTTGCAAAAGCGCGCCAAGAGCGGCGGAGCCGAGGCCTTTCCCTAATGAGGAAACCACGCCGCCCGTAATAAATATAAATCTTGTCATGCTACTATCTTAAAAAAATTAAGTTACTCTGATACAGGAACAGGTGGTGCCTCATCAAGTTTTTCGTTTACTTTGTCTTCAGCTTTTTCGGCTGTGTCTTCTAAATCTGTTTTTACAGCTTCCGCTGCGTCTGCGGCATCATCAGAAACATCATCCATTGTGCCTTCGATCGCAGGAATTGAATCATTCACAGAATCAAGGATCGACCTGCTACCTGAATGAGTTCCCGCGAGAATACCCAGTGTTAAGCTCGTTGCAAAAAAGCATGCGGCTAAAAGCCATGTTGTTTTTGTTAGCGCATTGGCTGTTGCTTTTGGTGAAGCCATACCACCAAGACCGCCGCCACCGCCGCCGATACCCAAGCCACCGCCTTCTGAGCGTTGTAAAAGCACAAGCCCGATAATGCTGAGAGCCAGAATTAAATGTATGACGAGAAGGACGTTTTCCATGGTTTTATACTGCTTTCGCTATTCCTAAAAATGATTCTGCGCTTAGACTTGCGCCCCCTATTAATGCGCCGTCGACATTTTTAATGTTCAACAGGTCAGCAGCATTTTCAGGCTTTACAGAACCGCCGTACAAAATACGCACTTTTTCGGAATCTTCAAGTTTTTCCTTTAGTTTTTCACGAATAAAAGCGTGCATGTCTTCGACATCTTCTGGTGTGGCTGTTTTACCTGTACCAATTGCCCAAACAGGCTCGTAAGCAATGACTGTGTTTTCTGGTGTGCTGCCTGGCGGCATGGACTGGTGAAGCTGTTCTTCAACAACGTCTTTTGCGCCACCCTCCTCGCGCTCATCTTCTTTTTCACCGACACATATTATAGTGACTAATCCGTGCTCATGCGCTTTGGTAACTTTTTTGCCAATATCAACGCTAGATTCGCGGTGATAGATACGACGCTCGGAATGACCGATGATAACGTACTCACAACCGATGTCTTTGAGCATCGTCGCAGAAATCTCGCCCGTATAAGCCCCATCATCCTGAAAGGAACATGTTTGCGCACCGATCAATATCTTTGCGTGATCTTCGTTGCGGGTTTGCTTGACGATCGGTAAATGCACCGATGCGGGACAAACTAACATGTCGCATTTATCCAGTATTTGCGGGTTTTGCACTAATCCCTGTGCAATATCTTCGAACAGCTGACTCGCACTTTCGAGCGTTCCGTTCATTTTCCAGTTTCCGGCGATAAGTTTTTTCATGCATTGATTTTTAACGTTATAAGAAAAGAATTGCAATCATCTGTTGCTCGGACATTCACAGCGTTTTATAGTTTGCTCTGTTTTTAATATAAATGATTCAGATTTATGAGTTTTTGAAAGGTATCTATCCATGCTTACATTCCTGCGTGACAACGCAAAGAGCGGTTTTTTGAAATTTATCCTGTTGGGCTTTTTGGTTTTAGCCGGAGGCGGACTTGTTCTTATGGATGTGGGTAACTTCTTTAGCGGTGGCGGCAGAAGTAACGCCGATGCGCTTGTTGTCGGCAAAGATAAAGTATCAATGCAAAATTTCAGCACCATGTTGGGGCGCGCATTATCACGCCAAGGCATTGATGCGGAAACAGCATATAAGCTCGGCATGGTTGACCAGATGATGAATGCCGAAATTTCCAATAGCCTGACACGCCAAGCGGCAAACGATATGGGGATTGTTATTAGTGACGAACTCATGGGGCGGCAGATTTCACGACTTTTAGAGCCTTCTATCGCCAATGGGATGAGCAAAGAAGACGCATTTCGTCGCGTCCTACAAATGCAAGGCATGACGGAGCAAGGCTTCGTACAGGTGTTAAAACAAGAAATGACCAACGCTATTCTACGTAACGCCTTAACAGCGGCTACGGCTTACGCTCCCGATCAGGAAATCAAAGATTTGTACCGTTTTCAACATGAAACACGGACAATCGAAGGTGTTTTCTTCCCGAATGATAAAATCACAGATTATAGCGAGCCTTCGGATGAATTGTTGATGCCGTTCTACCAAGTGGCAACGGAAAAATACGCTATTCCTGAAACACGGACATTTACGGTGGCTGTTCTTAGCCATGACAAAATCAAAGACTCAATCGAGATCACAGACGAAGAATTGCGCGTTATCTATGATAACGAAATCGACAATTTCTCTGTGCCTGAACAACGTAAGCTAGAGCAAAGCGTTGTTGATACACAAACAGCAGCCATCGAAATCGTTGAGAAGATGAACGCTGGTAGCTCATCATTAAAGCAAGCGGTTACGGATGTAACGGGTTCTGCTGATGCCTACCTCGGTGAGGAAAGTTTTCAGCGTGATGGTTTGTTTGAGGAAATCGCGGAAACCGCCTTTGATGTGGCAAAACAGGGCGATGTTATCGGCCCGTTTGAAACACCCCTCGGCTGGCACGTTCTTAAACTCGTTGAAGTTTCTGAGCCAAGCGTGAAGCCTTTTGCTGACGTTAAAAAGATATTGCACCAAGAAGTGATGCAAGAGCGCCTCGGCAACCAAATGTACGAATTCGCCAATAACATTGATACACAGATTGCAGAAGGCACGAGCCTCGAAGATGTGGCAAAGGCGCTTGATCTAAAGGTCGGCACCTATGGCCCATTGAAAGAAGATGGCTCAACAGCAGATGCCAAAGAAGGTTTGGCAGGTTTTGACCAAGACCGCGCTTTCCTTCTTGAAACAGCCTTTGAATTGTTGCCGAGCGAAATAGCCCCTGTGATGGAGCTTTCGGACGGTCGTTTTGCTTTGGTGCGTGTTGATAGCGTAAAGGAAAAATCCTATAAACCGTTTGAAGACGTCAAAGACGATCTCGCAAAGCTTTGGATTCAAGATCAACAACATGTTTTGAACAAGATGAAAGTGCAAACAGCGCTCGAGCAAGCGATTGCTGGTGAGAAGGAATTAAACACTCTCGCAAAAGAAAATGGTTTGAGCATTAAGAGCTTTAAAGGCATTAAGCGTTTGGACAAGGCTCCTGAAGGTCTATCAGATACGGCCAAAACTAAGTTTTTTGATTTGGCTGAGAATGAGTTCACAGTGACGAGCGATGCCAAGGGCTATTTCATTGGACGTGCGGTTAATATCAAAATTCCTGATGCTGTCAACGCGACGACAGAGGATTTGGAGAACGTCAAACAAATTGCTACACGTGGCACGGTTGATGAATTTATGCTGCTCTTCCTTGAAAACGAACGCGCAAAACGCGGCGTTAAAATCAACAAAGCCGCGATTGAACAAGCATTTGGCGCAAACAGTGAGCAGCAAAACTTCTAGGCTCTAAGTCTTTTCAAGATTAATTGTTCTGGGCGGCGGGGTCTGTAACCAACGCCGTCACAGGCACGAGAACCATATTCTTCTCGGCAAGCGTTGGTATCCATGCTTTTAAAGCCTCAATGGTTTCTGTCTTTGGGTGCCCAATGGCAACGACGCTGCCGTATTTACGGGCAACTTGTTCGACCTTCATCAGACTTTTATGAACGGCCTCTGCGGAGGGATCATCATCCAAAAACACATCGCGCGCGAGGTTGGGAACCAGAAAATCATTAGCGGTTTTCTCTGCGACGGAACTGGCGATGGTACGCGAATCAACAAACAACATGCCCTCTTTATAGAGCCTATCCATCAGACGGCGCATCGATTCGGGGTCTTGGGTTAGTTTACTGCCCATATGGTTGTTTAGCCCGACATAGCCATCAAAGGACTTTAGTGCTTTATCAAGCATGCTATCGAATTCTTGGCTGGTATAACCGGTCTTTAAAACAATCGGGCCTGTATCTAGATCAGGATTCATCGGCTCCATCGGCATATGAATCATAAGCTCATGCCCTGCATTTTTGGCGTCTTGGGCAAGCGTATCAACATGATCGGCGTAAGGAAGTAAGGCCATTGTTAGTGGCGCAGGCAGCGCGATGACTTCTTTTGCGCCACTTAAATTAACGCCCACATCATCAATGATGATCGCAATTTTTGCCATGCCTTTGGGAATGTTGGTTTTAACAGCATTGTCTTTCCAGCGCGCAGGATGCTCCGTTTGTGAGGGGGGAATATATTCAGGAATTACCAATTTGCGCGGCTCACGTGAATTAAGTACCAGTGTTTGCGTCAATATTTCGGGCGGCGGATCGGTTGTTTCTGTCGCTGCTATTGTTGTGTTCTGCGCCTCGTTCGTTAGGGCTGCCGTTTCAGTATCAGGTGCATTGCTGCTGAACGGGATAAACTGCAGCAGGACAAGCAGCGCAATAACGCCACTCGCTACAATTAGCGGCTTTTGAAACCCATAGGTTTTGACTTTTTTAAATATATTTTTGTAATTCATAAAACCAAGCGTAAGGCTAAACGGGCTGCGTTGGAATAATTATTATTCAGAAATTTAATTCTGCGCACCTTGACACCAAACGAGAACTAAAGTAGAAATAAAGGAGAACAAAGCAAATACATAATAATTGGTAATAGACATTAAATTCTGAAATTAAGGCTTCATTATGCTCACGCAAAAACAAAAAGACCTGTTGGTTTTTATCCATGAACGTATGCAAACAGGTGATATAGCACCCTCCTTCGAGGAAATGAAAAACGCGCTTGGTTTGAAATCTAAGTCTGGTATTCACCGTCTAATCAGCGCCTTGGTTGAGCGTGGTTATCTGGAGCGTTTACCGCATCGTGCTCGTGCGCTTGAGGTCACGCGCATGCCCGAAGGATATGTTGAGGTATCGGATAACGTCGAAGAGGCAAAAACATCTACACCTGCCAATAATAACAGCTACAGCGATTCAACAAACATTGTGCCTCTGTACGGCCGCATTGCCGCCGGCACACCGATTGAGGCTATCCGTGATGAAAGCGGACAAGTTGAAATCCCGCTTTCGATGATGTCACGCAATGGCGAGCATTACGCGCTTGAGGTCGATGGTGATTCTATGATTAACGCAGGTATTCACAACCATGACATTGTCATTATCCGCAAAGCTGAAACGGCAGAGAACGGCATGATTGTTGTCGCACTTGTCGATGGTGAAGAAGTGACATTGAAACGATTCCGTCGTTCAGGGAACAAAATCATTCTTGAGCCTGAAAATGACGAATATGAACCGCAAGTGCTTGATCCAGAGCGGGTCAAAATCCAAGGGCATCTCGTGAGCCTTATGCGCACTTATCACTGATTAAGCGTGACAACCAAGCGAAGATGATGTGAAGATGATTTAACGCCGTGGTGAAATCGTCCATGGGCGATGACCTCTATCTTGCTCCACATTATTGACAATGATGCTGCCATTATTGGCAAAGCGTAGCGCCGTTGCGCCGTTGCGCCACAGGTAAAATTTATCAATGATGATTTCTGCCTTGCATGGTTTTATGAACACAGGATCTTCCGCGATCATGATATCGGCGGTGTTACAGTCATTCATATGGCTTTGCGGGTGTTTTGAAAATGCGATTTTGTGCCCTGCTCTCTCAACATAGCAACCAAACGAATCGCATTTCATGTCGTTGTTATCTTGCTGTTGATACGGCCAACGCTCTTTATCTTCTTGCCCGTTGCGCCGCGCCCAGATATCGGACGCAAAGCGATCACTGCTGCGGGAGTTAAAATGCATGATCGCCTCATCATCGCGGTAAGCCATTAACTTGCCGGATGAGCTAATCAAAATATCAGGCTGCGTATAGCTCATCGTGAAATACGCGCAAAGTATAAGCGGCAAAACCGCCACCAGACAAAGCCGCCCGCGCACAACCATTCCCAAACACGCCGCAACCACCAACATAATCAATGCATTCATATTCCATGCTGGTGGATTCCATGTTGAGCCATCAATAACGGACACGCTGTGGGCTATATAAAGAATGAAACCAATGCTGTGTTCCATCGCCCAAAGAACGGGCGCAGCAAGCCCTATAGACATTGCCAGATAACTAAACGCCGTGAGTGGCATCACGATAAACGCCATGATGGGCACACCAATCAGATTGGAAAACAGGCTATAGACCGATAAATGCTGAAAATGAAAAAGCGCGAAAGGTGCGGTGGCAAAGGTGGCAATCACGGTCGTCATGCTCACCCCCATAATATAAAGCCCAAAACGGCGCAAAAACGAAGCGTTACGATACATGGATGACCAGTAATTTCGGATACGATCATAAAAGAAAACCAACATCGAAACAGCCGCAAACGACATTTGAAAACTAGCGCTCCATAATGCCTCGGGCGTGATAAGTAAAACAATAAAGGCCGTCAACGCAACCAACCGCATGGAAAAGGCCTTGCGATCTAAAATAACAGCAAGCATCACAATGGTGGTCATCAGCATCGCACGTTGCGTGGGGATGGTGCTGCCCACAATCAACATATAAAGCAGCGCGCCAATAATCGCGGCGAGCGCAGCATATTTCTTCGCAGGGTGCTTTTCAGCAAAACGTGGAATTAAAACCAGACATAGCCTAACGAAAAAGAAGATAACCCCCGCAACCATCCCAACATGAAGCCCAGAGATTGCCAGCATGTGCGCCATACCAGAATCGCGCATGTCATCCCAAACATCCTCAGGAATTGAGGTGCGCTCCCCCGTTATCAGTGCCGCAGCAACGCCTCTTGCGGATGCATTCTTCATGTGTTTATCAAGGATAGGCAAAATGGATTGCCTGATCTTCTCAAGTGTTTGATTGAATGGCCCGCTCTGCGGCACGTTTTGCTCTAAAATCGTAGGTTCTTTAAATGCAAAACCAAACCCGCCAATGCCTTGGAAATAAGCATAGCGTTGAAAATCAAACGCATGTGGGGCAACAGGCGCAGATGGCGCATTGATTGCGCCAAGAAACTCGACCCTTTGCCCAATCCGTAAGTTTTGATCCCATTTGACCCGTATACGCACCTTTTGTGGCGTCACAGCAGGTTCAAGTTTCTCTATGTCGAGGTCACTCAGAATGATACGGCTGCCATCACCCTCTTCCATGCGGTCAATATCAATGATCCTGCCGCTTATCATCGTCGTACCTGTTTTGGTTTGTAGCATGATTGTGCCAAGCGACATCGTGCGGTACTGCGCAATGGTAAAGCCAGAAACAATGACTGCCGCGACCGTACATAAAAGCCATAGCGTATAAAACAACGCGCTTTTATCCCGCCGCGCGTACAGCAGTAAGGTTCCTAAGGCACAAAAGAATGCCAAGCACGCTGGCACGATAAAGGGCGGTTCAGAACGTAAATAGAAATAGCTACCAATCCCGATGGAAAGCAATATAGGAAGCCAGAGCAACAGATTATGCTTTTGCTTGTAAAGCTCGCCATACATCCACGGTAAGAGACGAGCCATAATGCCCTCCGTATGGGAAAAATTCGATAATGTTCCTGCTCTCACCATGTAATGCGTGAAACCTGCTCTATTATGTGTTACTAAATCTGTGATGATATTAACCACAAACATAAAAAGATTGCCATGACTGCTGTAACAAGATTTCCACCCTCTCCCACAGGCTTTATGCATATAGGTACGGCGCGTACAGCGCTGTTTAACTGGCTGTTTGCCAAACATCACGGCGGCACAATGCTGTTCCGTATTGAGGACACAGACCGTAAGCGCCACTCCGAAGAAGCCGTTGTCACGTTGATAAAGGACATGGAGTGGCTTAAGCTTGATTGGGATGGTGAGATTGTCTCACAGTTTGAAAATCGTGACCGTCACGCCGAAGTGGCGCATGAATTAGTCAAAAAAGGTGCCGCTTACTATTGCTATTGCAGCCCTGAAGAGCTTGAAGACATGCGCGAGAAAGCAAAAGCAGACGGAGCCGCCACATTTTATGACCGCAGATGGCGCGATCGTGACGCCTCTGATGCACCTGAGGGGATCAAGCCTGTCATTCGTATCAAAGCCCCCATAGATGATGGCGCGATGGTAATTAATGACATGGTGCAAGGCGAGATCAAAGTGAACCATGAACAGCTTGATGATTTCATTATCCTGCGCAGCGATGGCACGCCGACTTATATGTTGTCGGTTGTTGTGGATGACCATGATATGGGCGTGACCCACATTATTCGCGGTGATGACCACATTAACAATGCATTCCGCCAACGCTTGATATTTGAAGCGATGGGCTGGACTGTTCCTGCTTACGCGCATTTGCCGCTTATTTTGGGGCCTGATGGTGCTAAAATGTCCAAACGTCACGGCGCGGCAAGCGTTGGTGAGTATAAGGATATGGGGTATTTGCCTGAAGCAATTTGTAATTACCTTCTACGTTTGGGCTGGAGCCACGGTGACGATGAAATCATATCTCGTGAGCAAGCAATTGAATGGTTTGGGCTCGAAGCCGCAAACAAATCCGCGCCGCGCTTTGATTTTGCAAAACTTGAAAGCGTCAACGCGCATTATATGAGTGAAGCAGATGACGAAACGCTGACTGAATTAATTCTGCCGATCTTGAACGAGAAATATGGCTTGCTTCCGTCTGACACGCATTTGAACCGTTTGAATGCAGGCATGGCAGAGTTAAAGCAACGCACGAAGACATTGTTGCAACTCGCTGATGAAGCTAAGTTTTATTGCTTTGATGATACCTATGATTTTAACGAAAAAGCCACGCAAATTCTTGATGATGACGCGCTTGCTATCCTCATCAAGGTTCAGGACAAACTTGATTCAGAGCCGAGTTTTACAGCAGAAAATATTCAGATCGCCTGTAAAGATGTTGCGGATGAGCTTGCTGGGGGCAAACTGGGAAAGATTGGTATGCCTTTGCGTGCTGCGCTTACGGGCTCGGGGGTTTCACCATCGATCTTCCATGCGGCGGAAATACTGGGGCGTGATGAAACGCTGCGCCGCTTGAGCTATACGCTTGAGACATTCGGAAAGAAAACTGCCGCATAGCACAAAAGCCTCGTTGATTTGCATCACGATCGACCCTATTATATTTGCTGATAGATTCTTATCTTAACAGCAAATAGCACAGGTCGATTCATGACAAAAACAGATCAAAAGACATTTACGCTTACCAATAATGAAACAGGTGAAAGCACAGAGCTGCCCGTTCTTGAAGGCACATGTGGCCCGCCAGTTATTGATATTCGCAATCTTTATGAGCAAACAGGCCATTTTACGTTCGATCCAAGCTTTACAGCCACAGGGAGTTGTAAGTCACGCTTGACGTTCATTGATGGCGAAGAAGGCATTTTGATGCACCGTGGCTATGACATTAAAGAGCTAACGGATCAAAGTACATTTTTGGAAACTGCTTATTTGCTGCTTTATGGTGATTTACCGAGTAAGACAGAGTTTGATAAATTTGAAAACGACATTCGTTATCATACAATGGTTCACGAACAGCTTCACTTCTTCTTCCGTGGTTTTCGTCGTGATGCGCACCCGATGGCTATTATGTGTGGCGTTGTTGGCGCATTATCTGCGTTTTATCATGACTCACTCGACATTTGGGATCCGCGCCAACGTGAGATTTCAGCGCATCGCTTAATCGCGAAGATGCCTACATTGGCGGCGATGACTTACAAATACTCAATCGGGCAACCGTTTATGTATCCGCGCAATGACTTAAACTATGCAGAAAACTTCCTGTATATGTGCTTTGGTGTTCCGGCAGAGCCTTACAAGGTGAGCCCTGTTCTGGCACGCGCGATGGAAAAAATCTTTATCCTGCACGCTGACCATGAACAAAATGCGTCAACATCAACAGTGCGTCTTGCTGGTTCATCACAGGCCAACCCGTTTGCTTGTATTGCCTCTGGCATTGCTTCGCTTTGGGGACCTGCGCATGGTGGTGCTAATCAGGCGGTTATTGAAATGCTTGATGAAATTGGTAGCAAAAAGAACATCCCTGAGTTTATTGCCCGCGCCAAAGACAAAGATGACCCGTTCCGCTTGATGGGCTTTGGTCATCGCGTTTACAAAAACCATGACCCGCGCGCAACGGTTCTTCGTGACGCATGCCACGAGGTTTTGGCTGAACTTGGTGTGAATGATGACCGCTTGGAACTTGCGATGGAGTTAGAGCGTATTGCGCTTGAAGATCCATATTTTGTAGAACGTAAGCTGTTCCCGAACGTTGATTTCTATTCCGGTATTATCCTAAAAGCCATGGGCTTCCCGAGCAGTATCTTTACCGTGCTATTTGCACTCGCGAGAACTGTGGGCTGGATATCACAATGGAAAGAAATGGTCGAAGAGCCTTCATTACGCATTGGTCGTCCGCGTCAACTCTACACAGGCCCAGAAGCCCGCACCTATGTGCCGATGAATAAACGTAAATAAGTAAGAGTCTTAGAGACAAATGAAACGAAGCGGCTTTATTTAAGCCGCTTTTTTCTTGTTTTGAATATCACTGCGGCTATCTGATAAGCACGCCATAACAAAGTCAGCGGCTTGATCTGATGGTTCTTGCTTGCCTGAACCAGACAGCATATCACGCAAGGCGGTGAAATCATTTTTTTGCGCTGCTGCTTGCGATGGAAGTGCCATTAAGGCATCCCGCAAATTTTTGGCAGTACATTCGTGCTGTAACAACTCCGTGACAATGGGTTTGTCATGTAAAATATTGGCAAGGTGCGCGTATTTAGAATTGATTTTTGACTTTATAATGCGCCACGTCAGATAGTTCACTTTGTAGCCAATAACATGCGGCACACCCGCAATGGCAAGCTCGAGGCCGATTGTTCCTGATGTGGCAAGTGCATAATCCATCGCGTCAAAACAGTGCCATTTACGTGTCTGATCATCAATGATATGCGCCTTACATGGCATGCTTTCGAGCAGATTACGAACATCCTTGCGTAAATGCGGCAAGGTCGGCGCGATGATGTGAAGGGTTTTGCCCTTGTTTTTGATGACATACTCATATGCGGCCTGACGCAGGATTGGCCCCATGCGGTGTATTTCGCCTTGGCGACTGCCAAAAAGAACGCCAAGAACAGTGGCATCTTTAGGAATTTCAAGCTCATCACGAAGCGTGGCACCGCCGCCGCTACGCTTGCTGTGCTGTCCTATCGCAGGATGACCTGTGAAAACGGCCTTCATGCCTTCGGCTTCGAAATAAGGAGGCTCAATCGGTAGCAAACAGATGATGCCGTCATACAGCGCCGCGACCTTCTGTGCGCGTTCTGGCCGCCAAGCCCATACAGTAGGCGCAACATAATGCACCATTGGCGGACAATCATCACCGAGGCGTTCTTTGAGCTTCCGCGCAACACGAAAACAAAAGTCAGGTGAATCAATTGTGACAACAATATCTGGTTTTGTTTTTATAATGTTATCGACCGTTTGCCTAATACGGCGCAAAATTTTCGGCAGGCGCGGTAATATCTCGGTTACTCCCATCACGGATAAATCCTGCATCGGGAAAAGGCTTTGCAGCCCTTGCGCCGCCATTTGAGAGCCGCCAACACCGTCAAATGAAAAACTGCTAATGCCGCCCTTATCTTTAAGGCTCGTCATAAGATGCGCGCCAAGGATATCGCCCGAGGCTTCGCCCGCGATGATATAGATTCTCTGGATATTGTTTGATTTAGAGGCCATGTTTATAAATAGTCTTCAGGATTAATGCCGATGACAAATAATTTGGCTTTATCCGCCATATCCGCAACTCTTTGAGATTCAAGGAGAAGGCTATGCCCTGCATGAATGGCAATACCACTAAGCCCTACAGCCTCGGCAAGCAATATCGTGTCAGGCCCGATGGTCGGTAAATCAAAGGATTGGTCTTGCTCGTCTTTGCATAGCTTCACCAGAACACCACCTTTGCCCTTGCGCTGATAGTCGTCGCAGCGCCGTATAAGCTCGTCGGTGCCTTCTGCGGCTTCAATGCCGAGCACAATGCCCTGCTGCACAATAACACCCTGTCCGATGTCTAGCGCGCTGGTGGCTTTTAGAACCTCTATGCCGCGTTTGATATCGGCTTTATCGGCTTTATCAGGATTGCATTTTCCCAACGTGCCCTCACCTGCCAGAAGTTCTGTGGCAAATTGATGGACACCGTGAATTTTGAAACCTTCTCTTTGTAGCTCGTTCTTTACCGCCGTAAGCAAGCCATCGTCACCCAAGGCTTTTAAACCAATCCGCGCAAAGAATTTAGCCGTGCGCGTATCAGGGCGAAGTTCAGACAAGCTCGGGCGTTTCAAGGCACCAATCATAACCAAGTCACGGATATGGTGTGCATGTAGAGTATTTATGATTTGACCCGCCGCCCCGACGCGCGTGACCATATGCGTTCGTCCTTCGTAAAGATCAATATCGGTGTGCCCATCAAAGCCAATAACAAAAACTTCAATACCTTGCTTGTCACAAGCCTCAAGCAAACGCGCAGGAAGCTGCCCACCACCCGCAATAACGCCAAGGCGCGTAATGTTAGGTGCGGCACAGTCTGGCGCGGCTTTTTTTGTTATGCGGCTTTTTTTGACGGTTGGCATAGGGGGAACCTTGTTTTATTGCGGGCAAATTCGATGATTTTCATCACAAGTTCGTCATCGCCATATTTTGTGGCAAGCGTCTCTATGCGGTTATCCATCGTGCCTTCTTCACCAAATAAATGCTTGAATGCTTTTTGTAGCGTGCGGATATCGTCTTTGCTAAAGCCTGTGCGCTCGAGCCCGATAAGGTTAAGCCCTGCGAGAGAGGCGCGCTCGCCCTTTACACGGCCAAACGGTATAACATCCGTATCAACACCAGACATTCCGCCGATCACAGCATTGTGACCGATACGAACAAATTGATGAACAGCAGACAATCCGCCAACAATAGCAAAATCACCCACAACAACATGCCCCGCAAGTGTTGCATTATTCGCCATGATAACACGGTTACCAACCACGCAATCATGCGCGACATGGCTTGCCATCATGAACAAGCAGTTATCACCAACAATGGTTTCCATGCCGCCATCTTCGGTGCCTGGGTTCATGGTAACGTGTTCGCGTATTGTATTATTTTTACCAATGGTGAGTTTTGATTTTTCACCTTTGAATTTCAAATCTTGTGGCGCAAGACCAATAGAGGCAAATGGGAAGATGCTTGTGCCCTCGCCCACGCTGGTATGCCCGCCGACCACAACGTGGCTGTAAACGGTTACATTATCGCCTAACACGACATCTTTTCCGATGATGCTATAGGCACCAATGGAGACATCATCCCCTATTGTGGCACCATCTTCGATAATGGCGGTTGTGTGTATGTTGTTACTCATAAAAAAATCCTAATAAATTCGCTAATATTCTGAGGGTAATATAGGGATTGCAAGCGTTACAGACAAATCACGCTTTGTTGCGGAAGGTTACAAAAGGCTGGCGATGTACTTTAGGGTGCTTATTTAGGACGATCCATAATCATGGCGCTAAAGGTTGCTTGCGCATGTAATTGATCACCAACCATCGCTTTGGCTTCGAACTTCCAGACATTTTGACGGGACTGGATTTTTTTCACGTGAATATGCATCGTATCGCCCGGTGTTACAGGCTTGCGGAAGCGTGCGTTATCTATGGTCATGAAATAAACGATTTTGTCTGTCTTATGGTCATCCATAGAATGAACAACCAAAACACCCGCCGTTTGCGCCATGGCCTCAACAATTAAAACACCCGGCATAACAGGTGCGCCAGGGAAGTGGCCTTGAAAGAATTGCTCGTTAATGGTCACGTTTTTGAGACCAACGGCACTTTCGTGCTTTGTGAATTCGAGAATTCTATCGACGAGCAGCATCGGGTAGCGATGCGGAATACGATCCATGATCTCTATAATATTGATTTGCTCTACATTATTCTCAGTCATTTTGAACCTCAGCTTTTATTCTTATTCTCTGCCATTTTGCGCAATATTGCCGTTTGGCGCATAAATTGTTTGCTTGGTACCGCAGGCGCGCCTAAAACGTCTAACCCCGCCGGAATGTCACGCATAATACCTGATTGTGCCCCCGCGCGCACCCCTTTTCCGATGTGTAAATGTCCGGCAACACCCGTTTGCCCGCCGAGCATGACAAAGTCTTCGATAACGGTGCTGCCTGAAATACCAACTTGCGCCACAATCACGCAGCCTTTACCGATTTTGACGTTATGGCCGATTTGCACAAGGTTATCAATCCACGTGCCCTGCCCGATAACCGTATCAGGGCCTGCGCCGCGATCAATGGTTGTGTTTGCACCAATCTCAACATGATCTTCGACAATCACACGCCCAAGCTGCGGCACTTTAACAAAGCCAGCCGGATCAATCGCAAAGCCAAAGCCATCTTGACCAATGCGGCAGCCTGTATAAATGGAAACATAATCACCAATATGGGCAAAGGCCACCGTTGCCCCCGCACCAATGCGGCAATTTACGCCAATACGAACGTTGCGCATAATAACAGCATTGGCATCAATGATTGTGTTTGCACCAATTTCAACACCCTCGCCAATAACCGCACCACAATGGACGCTAACATTATCCGCAAGCTTTGCTGTCGGATGGATATGGGCGTTGTCAGAAATATGCCCTACAGATTCCGCGGCAGGATAGAAATACTGCGCGGCCTTTGCATAGGCGATGTAGGGTTTTGTTGTAATGAGCGGAATTGTGCCCTTAGGGGTAAGATGCGCAAGGTCTGGATGCACAAAGCACGCGCCCGCCTTCGTTTTGGTAAACGCATCTTTATATTTAACATTATCAAGAAACGTCAAATCATTTCCCGTGGCGGTATCCAACGGTGCAACATCCTGCAACAAAAATTCTGCATTAATGGCCAATAAATTTTCAATATCAACGATGTCCGCGATTTGAGAAATCGTGACGGGTTGTTGTTTTTCAAAAAATCGTGGGTCGGCCATTATAAAACATTCTAATTGCTGTTAGCAGGCTCTAGCTTGATAGAGGAAATGCTTTTGTTGAGGCTTTCCAGAACGTCGTCTGAAATATCCATTTCTTTTTGCGCCAAAATAACATTTTGCTTTGTCATGACCAGCGCATAACCGTTTTCACTCGCCATGTCGGAAACGACTTTTACGATTTCAAGACGCAATTTCTGAACAGCCTGTGCTGTTGATTGCTTTAACGCGGTGCTTTTTTCCGTTAGCTCGTTCCGCGCAGTGATAATATCTTGTTGAAATTTATTACCAGCTTCGATGAAATCTTCTTTTTTCATGTCAGCCTGTTTTTTAACAAGCTCGTCACGCTTACTTTTCAGAGTTTTATCTTTTTTTGCAGCATCAGCATCAATCTTTTCCTGCTGTTCGGTGACTTGTTTCTGAAGGTTTTTACCAGCTTTTGATTCCGCAAGAACGCGTTGGATATCAACAATAACCAATTTCCCTGTCTCACCGACACCTGTCGCCATCTCTTGTTCTTTTTGAGCCTTTGTCATGTGGCTTGTGCTGACGTAAAAGAGTCCTGCCATAATTAAAAGAACGACTGCTATTTTTAATACGCGTGTTTTCATAACCGTTACTATCCTGTAATTGTTTAAATAAATATTTTTAATGAGCTTTCAGTTTTAACTTTAGAAACGCGTTCCAAAGTTAAAGCGGAATATCTCGTCCTTATCAAATTCTTCTTCAAGATAAGGTGTTGCCAAATCCACACGGATTGGCCCCAATGGTGATCTCCATGAAACACCAACACCGCCTGTGGCACGAAGTGAATTAATATCTTTCACATTCGGGTCAGACGGTTCATCAATTTCCCAGATAGAACCAAAATCTGTGAATGCGTGTCCTTTAATGCCAAGCTCTTCAGGTAAGCCCAGAGGGAACGAAACTTCCGCACTACCACGGTAGAAGAAATTACCGCCCAAGGAGTCATCTGTGCTGACATCGCGTGGACCGAGGCCTGCTTGCTCAAAACCACGAAGCGTTGAGCCACCAAGGAAGTAACGTTCATTAATCTCAACATCTTTGTCACGTAAACCTTGAATAGCACCTGTTTCACCGAGAAGGTTGAAAACAACATTATCCATGACAGGGTAATAGTAGCTCGCACCAACTTTACCAGATAAGTATTCCGCATCGCCGCCTAAACCTGCAAGTTCTGTATCAAGCCAAGCAGACAGACCGTTTGTCGGGAATAATTTGCTATCAAGATTGTCGTAGGTTAAGCGTTGCGCCACGGCTGACGTTTCACGAAGACCTTCTTGGTCGCGAATATAGCGCGATGCAGAGGCACTAACGTCCATGATTTCATTTCTCTCATATCTGTATTTAAGCACTTGGCGCCAGTTTTCAGATAAAGGGAAACCAAAACGAGCAACACCACCAGTTTTACGCTGATCGTATGAGCTTTCATCTTGTAAATCTCTTGTCACGTGGAACAAGTCAAAACCAGCAGAGAAGTCGCGATCAAGGAAATAAGGCTCTGTGAAAGACAAATCAAATTCAGTTCTTTTGCCCGCAATTGTTGTTGCAAGAAGAAGATCCTGTCCTTTACCAAGAAGGTTACGCTCACGAATTCTGAAGTCCGCCAAAGGACCATCGTTGGTCGAGAATCCAGCACCGACAGATAGCTCGCCCGTTGATTGTTCTGTTACATCAACATCAAGAACAGTTTTATCAGGCGCACTACCCTGCATAGGCTTCACAGAAACATTTTCAAAGTAGCCAAGGTCTCTGATCGCTTTTTCAGATTTAGCGAGCTTAGAACGGTTGAACGGGTCGCCCTCAACCACTTCCATCTCACGACGGATAACTTTATCCAACGTTCTGACATTACCATTGATATTAACGCGCTCGACAAACACACGCGGTGTTTCATTGATTTCAAAAACAACATCGACGGTCTGTCCTTCGCGGTTACGAATAATATCCGGACGAACATTCACAAACGCATATTGCAAGTCACCAAGCTTATCCGTTAGAGCATCAACGGTTTTTTGTACCTCATCGGCATCATACCAATCTTTTGGTTCAATCGTGATGGATGGGCGCAATTGTTCCGCATCGAAATTACGAAGCTGTGACTTAATTGTGACGTTACCAATACGGTAACGCTGCCCTTCTTCTAAGGCGACAGTTATATAGAAGTAATCTTTGTTTTTTGATAGCTCAGCATTTGCAGACACGATATTAAAGTCAGCATAGCCTTGCGACAGATAGAAACGACGAAGAAGTTCTTGGTCATAAGATAAGCGATCGGGATCATAGCGATCACTCGTTGAGAAGAAGCTATACCAGTGTGTTTCTTTTGTACTAATCACGCTGCGCAATTTATCATCGTCATAGCGTTTATTACCGACAAAACGGATGCCTTTTGTCTTTGTAACATCGCCTTCGGAAATTTCGAAAACTAAGTCAACGCGGTTTTGGTCAAGCTTAATCGCTTTAGGATCAATGCTCACCGAAAAACGGCCGTTACGGCGGTATACTTGGTATAGACGGTTAACGTCGTTCCCTACTTTTGTTCTTGTAAACACTTGGCGAGGGCGGAGTTGAATTTCAGCAAGCAACGCGTCATCATCAATACGCTCATTGCCTTCAAACGCGATCTGGTTGATAACGGGGTTCTCAGCAACTTCGACTTCAAGCACGTTTCCGCGTTGGTGTAAGTTCACATCAGCAAAAAGGCCTGTCGCAAACAGGCTCTTCAACGCGCGGTCAAGCGTTTCATCATCCATCTTGTCGCCAACTTTGACATCAAGATAGGTTAAAACAGTCGTTGCCTCGATACGTTCGGTGCCGGTCACGCGGATTTCGTTGATTGCGCGTCCTGACGCGGTGTAATAACTTTGTGCCTTCGATGAAACAAACGGAATTGTTACAACAAGTGCAAAACAAAGAAAAACAGGTAAGAGCCTAGTCATCATGATAAACCATTCAGCTGGATATTATTTTTGATATTATTTCCCGAGTGGAAAATACACAGAATTTGCTACAGAATCAACTGCATAATATCATTTATATTAGCAAATAACATCAAACCTACAAGCATTAGAAAGCCAACACGGAAGGCATATTCTTGAACTTGCTCTGAAATTGGTTGTCCTTTAAGTACCTCTAGGCCATAGAATACAAGGTGTCCACCATCTAATGTAGGAATGGGAAACAGATTAATTAAGCCCAAATTTATCGACAAAAGTGCCGTAAAAGTAATTAATGCGATAAGGCCAGATTGTGCCATATCACCAGCAATCGCACCAATACGGATAATACCACCGAGTTCAGTCGCGCTTCTTGTGCCTGTAAACATCTGACCAAGCGCATTAAGGGTGCTGACTGTGATGCTGATGGTTTCATTAATCGCAAGAGCTGTGGATTTAACAACATTATGCTTGATAAACACGTTCGTTGCCGTGCTATCTGAAATCATAAGGAAGTTTTTGTCAGCACTTTCAGGGTCTAACAACGCTTCGTTGTTATTCGCACGTGGTAAAATAATCATTGTATCGGTTTTATCTTCGCCGCGTTTAATATCAATAGAAAATACTTTATCAAAATTAGACGCGACTTCAGCGCGCACAGCCTCAACATCATCATACTTCTTACCATTAATGGCTGCGATGTGATTGATATCGATCGCGTTGCCTGGGCCAATAATGCCCAACATACCGCGTGAATTTTTAAAGCCGAATTTGTCTTCTTCTTCTATACGTTCCGGCGAGGTGGTCATTTCAATGACTTCTCCGTCACGCTCAACTGTGAATGTGCGTTCTTCATCAAGGCCGACCATGACGGCACGGCGAATATCTTCAAAACGTGTGATAGCAGAGCCATCAATCTCCAAGATTTTATCATGCGGGCGGAAACCTACGCGCTCCGCAGCGCTATCACCCATAATGGCTGTGGCGATTGGCGGCGTTATAGGCTGCCCCACAAATGTATAAAGACCAGCAAGTACAATAACTGCAAAAATGTAGTTAATAGCAGGCCCCGCAAAAACAACAGCAGCACGTTTTCCAACAGGTTGCGCGAAGAACGCAACGCTGCGCTCCTCTTTGGTCATTTCACGAACGTTGTCTGAGCCAGCATCTTTAACGTTTTCAGTGTGACCCGTGCTGGCGGGATCAACATCACCAAACAGCTTCACATAACCACCCAAAGGTATCATCGAGAATTTCCAACGCGTGCCGTTCTTATCGTTCCAGCCAAAGATCTCTTTGCCAAAACCAATAGAGAACACATCGACCTTTACGCCGCATTTACGTGCAATAATGTAATGACCCCATTCATGGATAAAAACCAAAATACTGAGTACCAGAAGAAAAGAACCGCCATAAAGCCAAGCATTACCGGCGATCAATTGAAACCATTCGAATATTGTCATTGTTTATTTACACTGCTGTTTGTTGATATGAGAATTAATATAGGTCGTTGTTCGCTCTCGAACAAGCGCATCATAATTTATAACATCATTTATGCTATCGATGGCGACTCGCGCAAGCGCATCAAGAGATTGCCTTATTATGGAAGCAATATCAAGGAAGGTTATTTGCTTATTTAAAAAGGCAGCAACAGCAACCTCATTTGCGGCATTAAAAGCAATGCATGCCGCCTGCCCTGCGTTCAAACATTCATATGCCCATCCCACGACAGGAAAGGATTCGTCGTTCACATCTTCGAACTCCAGAGTGCTGAGCTTACGCCAATCAAGCTTTTGCCCCGGCGATGAAATACGGTCAGGCCAGCCAAGACAATAGGCAATCGGTGTCCGCATATCTGGCGCACCAAGCTGCGCAAGGACGGAGCCATCTTTGTACTCCACCATGGAGTGAATAATTGATTGCGGGTGTACGCGTACGTTAATTTTATCCGCAGGCATATCGAACAAATAATGCGCTTCGATGATCTCTAGCGCCTTATTCATCATCGTTGCGCTATCAACGGATATCTTCGCACCCATCGACCAATTCGGGTGTGCCACGGCTTGTTCAGGCGTTATATCGCGCATCTCATCAGGGCCAAGGGTGCGGAAGGGCCCACCTGATGCGGTGAGGATAATACGCTCGATCTGTGATTTTTGTGTTTTGTCGAAGACCTGAAAGATGGCGTTGTGCTCGCTATCTGTGGGAAGGAGCGCTGTGCCATGCTCCGTCGCAAGTGCCATAACTTGTTTACCCGCAGCAACCAGTGGCTCTTTATTTGCAATGGCAACAGCTTTGGAATGTTTGATGGATTCAACCAGTGGCGGCAGACCCGCCATGCCAACGATTGCCGCCATGGTGAGGTCAACTGGCGTCTGTGCTGCTTCAATTAAAGCTTCAACACCTGCCATGGCTTTGATATTTGTGCCGTTTAGAGCTTTTTTCAAATCATCATAATGCGCGGCATCGGCAATCACGGCACGTTCGGCGTTTAATTGCCGCGCTATTAAGGCTAGTTTTTCAACATTGCTATTGGCCGTCACACATTTCACGTTGAAATCAGAACTGTGGTGCAAAATGACATCTGCGGTGCTTTGACCGATGGAGCCCGTCACGCCAAATATATTGATTGTTTTCATTCTGCGCCTTCTCTGTCTCTAGCCTTGTAACGCAATTAAAAGCAGCGCAGAGATCGGCGCAATCAGTAATAGCGCATCAATACGATCAAGCAAACCACCATGTCCAGGGATAAGCTGTCCTGTGTCTTTGATGCCTGCCTGACGCTTAAGGCGTGAAACCAAAAGATCACCACCCTGCGCCGCAATGCCAAGAAACGCGCCAATCGGCAACAATACATAAACAGGCACAGCATGAAGCCCCAATGGAATGTAGAGCATTGCCACTGTCAACACAGATGCAAACCCAAACACCGAGCCACCAAGCCCCGCCCATGTTTTATTCGGGCTGATCTGAGGACACATTCTAGGCCCTTTGAACGTTTTTCCAAAAACATAGGCCATGATATCGCTGCTCCACACAGATAGCATCACAACAAGCGTAATCCATGCGCCCTGCTCGAACCCGAAGCGTAGAAAGATAAAGCTGGAAAAGCTGATCGCGATATAAACCATACCAAACACCATCAATGCAGTGCCGTTTTTAAGGTCTTTGACCATGTTATACCATTCGTGACTGGTCACAGTTGCCGCAAGCAAAACCAGAGCCATAAACACAAAGCTGCCGAAAAAAATACAGTAGACAACGATGGGTGCGAGAACGAGCGCAGAAAGGATGCGTTTTATTAGGGAGAGATTTTGTTTTAAAAATTCCAAATATATATCAGGCTGTTTTGATTTCGCCAAACCGTCTGTCACGGTTTCCGTATTCTAAAATAGCCGCCTCCAAATCCTGCTTTGTAAAGTCAGGCCATAGAATATCAGTAAAAATAAACTCTGAATAGGCACATTGCCACAATAGGAAATTACTAATGCGTTGTTCGCCGCTCGTACGGATTAAAATATCAGGCTCAGGCATGTCCGCCGTCGATAAAAAAGACGGGAAAAATTCCTCAGCGGCAGCAGTGTCAGGCGCGATTCCTTTGGCTTGACAGTCTAATGCCCAATCACTGGCTGCTTTTAAAATCTCATTGCGACCGCCATAGTTTAGCGCGATAACAACGGTGATTTTATCGTTGCTGGCCGTTAGTTTTTCTGCATTCTCAATCAACTCGACAATGTCAGAGGCCAAAGCAGAACGATCACCAATCATACGAATGCGGATGTTGTTACGGTGTAAATCCGCCGTTTCCGCGCGTAGATACATGCGCAAAAGGCGCATTAAGTCCTGAACTTCTTCGGCGGGTCGGTTCCAGTTTTCAGAAGAAAACCCAAAGAGCGTAAGATATTGAACGCCTATCTGCGCGGCGGCCTCAACCGTGCGTTTAACGGCCTCAACACCTTGCTTGTGCCCCATTGTGCGCGGCAAGCCACGCGCTTTTGCCCAACGACCGTTGCCATCCATGATAATGGCAACGTGGGCGGGGGCGTTCTCTAGTGGTTGATTATTGGAAAGTTTACTCATGAGGCGTCTCTTTTAAGTATTGCTTTAAAAACAGACTATACAGTCATGATATCTTTTTCTTTATCGGAAAGCATTGTATCAATTTTTTTGACATACTCATCCGTCAACTTCTGAACTTCGTCAGACATTCTTTTTTGCTCGTCTTCTGAAAGGTCATCATCTTTTTTAACATCATCCATGCCATCACGGCGAATGTTACGAATAGAAACACGGCCTTGTTCGGCGTATTTACCAGCAACTTTACAAAGTTCGGCACGGCGCTCTTCGTTAAGCTCAGGAATTGGAACGCGAATTGTTGTGCCTTCGGCTTGTGGGTTAAGACCAAGGCCAGACTCACGGATTGCTTTTTCAGCAGCGCTTGTATTAGAAGCATCCCAAACCTGCACCGTTAGTAAACGTGGCTCAGGCGCACTAATATTACCAATTTGGTTAAGTGGCATTTTAGAGCCATAAACATCGACAGACACCGGATCAAGCATGCTTGTAGAAGCGCGCCCTGTACGGAAGCCTTGAAATTCATGCTTTAGCGCGTCAATTGCGCCTTCCATGCGACGTTTCAAATCTGATATATCAGCAGTCATAATTATTTCCTTATCTTCTTACTGTTACTACTTATCGCTTACAATCGTGAAAGCGCCATCGCCTTTTACCACACGACCAAAGTTACCTTCTTCTTTTATCGAAAACACAACAATCGGAATATGATTTTCGCGCGCCATAGAAATAGCTGTGGCATCCATCACTTTCAAATCTTGCGTCAACACATCCATATAAGTCAATTGTGTGTATTTTTTGGCATCTGGGTTTTTATGTGGGTCGCTGTCATATACACCATCAACTTTGGTGGCCTTCATAAGCGCATCACATTCCATTTCAGTCGCACGAAGCGCGGCAGGTGTATCTGTTGTGAAATAAGGGCTACCCACACCAGCACCAAAGATTACAACACGGCCTTTTTCAATATGGCGCAACGCACGACGGCGGATATAAGATTCACAAACGGATTCCATCGGAATAGCCGATTGCACACGTGTTTCAACATCAAGATCTTCCAACGCAGCTTGCAGCGCGAGGGCATTCATGACAGTGGCAAGCATACCAATATAATCAGCCGTCACACGCTCCATCCCGTTCGCCGCGCCAGAAACACCACGGAAGATGTTCCCTGCCCCGACAACGATACAGATTTCAACACCCATATCGATGACTTCTTTAATATCGCGGGCAATACGCGCCAGAGTAATCGGGCAAATGCCGTATTCACGGTCTCCCATCAGGATTTCACCCGACATTTTAAGAAGGACACGTTTGAAGTTTGGCTCTCCGTTTGCGCTCGGCATAATGCTTTGTTCCTGTGTTTTGGCTTGCGGCATAATAATAGACTGCTTTCCTGATTATTTCTAGTTCTCTGTGCCCTAATGTAATAATAGCCGCGAAGGGATGCAACGCGGCTATTGTACTTAATCACTCATTTTTTAACCGTTGGCTACTTTTGAAACCTCAGCAGCAAAATCTTCTACTTCTTTTTCAATGCCTTCGCCAAGTTGGAAACGCTCGTAAGCAACCAATTTAACAGGCGCACCAACATCAGCTTCTGATTTTTTCAAAAGGTCAGTGATTTTTGTTTCGCCGTCGATTACAAATACTTGCTCAAGCAAGCAGATTTCCTCGTAGAATTTGCGCATACGGCCTTCGACCATTTTCTGTGCAATTTCTTCAGGCTTGCCTTCGGCCATTGCTTGCTCGATCAGAACAGCTTTTTCGCGCTCGATCACTGTTGGGTCAACATCGTCACGGCCTAGGAATTGTGGGAACGCCGCAGCAATATGCATCGCGATTTTCTTACCCAATTCTTCAAGTTTTGCAACATCGCCTGTTGATTCAAGAGCTACAAGAACACCAATTTTACCCATGCCCGGAGACACAGCATTGTGCATATAACCAACAACAGCGCCGTTGCTTACAGATAGGTTAGACATGCGACGAACATTCATGTTCTCACCGATTGTCGCGATCAAGTCTGTGACAGTGTCTTTAACCGATTTACCACTGTCTAGCTTTGCAGAAGAAAGGTCTTCAACTGTGTTTACACCTTGCGCAGCTTTAACAACCTGAGCAACAAAGCCTTGGAAGCCTTCGTTACGGGCAACGAAGTCTGTTTCAGAGTTTACTTCAACAATCGCAGCTTTCGTTCCGTTTGCTACAAAAGCAACCAAACCTTCAGCAGCCGTACGGCTAGATTTCTTTTCAGCTTTCGCCAAACCTTTTGTGCGAAGCCAATCAATGGCTTCATCCATCTTGCCATTATTTTCAACGAGCGCTTTTTTAGCGTCCATCATGCCTGCGCCTGATTTTTCGCGAAGCTCTTTTACCATTGATGCTGTAATATCAGCCATATTCTATCTCCTTCAATAATTATTAGTTCGTATGAAACGGTAAGGTGCGAACACCGGCTAAGTTAAGCCGATGCTGCCTTTTTTGTTTCTGCTTCTGTTTCTGCTTCTGTTTCAGCTGCTTTTACTTCTTTAACTGCTGTTTTAGTCGTAACTTTAGGCAGTTTTTCGCCAGCATTAACATCTTCGCCAGGATCTTTCGCAGATTTACCCATTTCCGCTTTCAAACCATCAAGGATGGCTTCTGCGAATAAGTCACAGTAAAGCTGGATAGAGCGCAACGCATCGTCGTTACCAGGGATAACAAAATCAACGCCATCCGGTGAAGAGTTTGTATCAACAACGCCAAATACTGGAATACCAAGGTTATTGGCTTCTTTAACAGCCAAATCTTCTTTGGTGACGTCCAGAATAAAGATAGCGTCAGGCTTGCCGCCCATATCTTTGATACCACCGATAGAAAGCGTAAGTTTGTCACGCTCGCGTGTCATCATAAGCATTTCTTTTTTAGTGAAGCCAGATTGGTCACCAGCAAACATGTTGTCCAATTCGCGCAAACGGGCAATTGACTTCGAAACTGTCTGCCAGTTTGTCATCATGCCGCCGAGCCAGCGGTGGTTCACGTAGTACTGACCACATTTAAGAGCTGTTTCTTTAATGGCGTCGCGGGCTTGTGTTTTTGTACCAACAAAAAGAACACGGCCACCGCGTGCAACGATATCGCGCATGGACTGCAAAGCAGTACCCATCATTGGATAAGATTGTTGTAAATCAATAATATGAACGCCGTTTCTAACACCAAAGATGAACGGTTTCATTTTTGGGTTCCAGCGACGTGTGTGGTGTCCGAAGTGAACGCCTGCTTCAAGCAGTTGGCGCATCGTAAATGTAGGCATTGTCATAGTCGGTTTTCCTTTTCCGGTTAGACCTCTGCGGGACGTGATTTCGAAACCTATCGAAACACCGGACGGCCTTATAATAACGGCCAATTCCCGCATGTGGATTTAAATATGCTTTTATAAGCATGTGTGTTCTATAATTTTTTGGACTTATTTGCAAGGAAAAGGTTACGGAATTTGCCAAAAACGGGCTTTTTAGCTGTTTTTAGTAATGCAACGTCGCTTTCGAGTGCTGAAGCTTGCTTTCCTGCCGTTTCAAGGCAAGATGACAACATGCGGCGTGGGCCCAATACAGGTTTTGTGCCATAGCCGATCCGTAGGATCATATGTGCCCTGCCTTGCTGCTCCAACTCATCATGCAGACAAAGGCGCAATTCAGGCACTTCGACAGGCTGATTTAGCGTTGAAACAGCCAAGCCTTCGCATTCAGCTTGCAGAAGAACACGCATCATGGCTTGCCCCGCATAAACGCGTTCGATATCCACGCCTGTTTTCGTGCCAAGTACAGCGATAAGTGGTGAGCCGTTAAACAGCTCCTCATCATTGGCAGGCTTCTTCGTGTCATTTTCAAAACGTCGCGCAATGCTTGGTGACAGGCTGTCCATTACATCCGAGTAATCAAGCCCAAGATAAGGCATACCATCACCGCTAATGTTACGGCGTTGGTTCACCCATGAGGCAAGCTCACGGCGGAAATGTTTGTTGCTGTTTTGAATTTGATCGGCTTGGGCAACCATGCGCAGAACGATTTTACGCTCGGCTTCTGAACATATGTGAAGCCACGCGTTTTCTTGTTTGGCGGCTGATTGTAGGGCTTCGAGGCTTTTTTCGGGAACTATGCGCTCAGAAAAGCTGCCTAAATTAAGGTGACGCTTGCTTATGGCTTTAAACAGAAGGCGGTCGTTTTCGTCTATTTCTTTGAGTTTTTCACCAATTTTAACGCGCCCTATCAGATCAGAATTGTTTTCATCGGGCAGTAATTCCGTAGTCTCGCTATAGCCAAACGCACGCACAGCAATGCGCAAATTATAAAGTGCCGCCGCACAAGCCAGCACAAGTTCACGGTCATCAGGGTCAATTACAGGCAACGCATGACGGCGATCGGCATAAATACGCGCGGTGTTATCTTCTATCTTAAAAAACCATGGCTGGGTGTTATACGTCGATGGCGCCAAAATGGCGTAACGCAAACAAAAGGCAAGCTTTTCCGATGAATTTCCATCGTGTGGAAAGTCTTTTTCGGATACCGACCATACTTTCATGAAATCTGTCATGGAGCTTTTATATATAGTTTTTAGAGCGATGTCTATGTGAGGATGATAAGATTTAAAGCTCTTGAATGCTTTCGATACCGTCTTGTTTTAGCATCTGGCTGCGTGCCTGTGCAGATAATGTCCATGAGCCTTCTAATATAACCTCCGCCATATCACGGGGGCTTACGTCAATCATCAACTTCACATCCGCAGGGCCGCGCCCACCAAGATCGAGGCACTCTTTTAACTTCGGCATCGCTTTGGCGCTGCTAATATAAATATGGATTTCTTTTACCTTTTTCGAAAGCGCAAGTTCAAGCGGTTGGATATTTTGAACGGTAAAACGGATTTGATCTTCTTTTTGTTCCGCCACAACCTTGAGCAGCATTGTCTCGCCAGCGATAAGCTGTTCATTCGTGCGCGCAAGCAATTCGGAAAACAGCACGACCTCGTAAACACCCGATGAGTCCGACAATTGTAAAAACGCGTATTTATTGCCTGATTTCGGCGATACTTTGATTTGTTTTTTGATCAAGACACCCGCCATGCTGACGGCGATTTGTGAGCGATTGGATAGTTTTTCTTCGATCTCCATAAACGGCACAATGTCTAAGCGTTCAAGCTGTTCTTTTTTGCTATCAAGCGGGTGTGCTGACAGATAAAATCCGACCGCATCAAACTCAAATTTCAACGTTTCCAGCGGGTCCCATTTTTCAGCATCAGGCATTTCAAAGCCGTGCTCATCAGAAGTATTTTCATTACCACCGCCGAATAAATTAACCTGCCCACTTTCGCGTTCTTCGGCTTGGGTTTGTGCATATTTAAGCAAAGTCTCCCCTGCTTGATAGGCTTGCGCACGGTCAGGATGAAGGCTATCAAACGCGCCAGATGCGGCAAGGCGCTCATATTGGCGCTTGTTCATGCTCTTTGTATCAATCCGTTTTGCAAGATCATTTAAGCTGCTGAATGGGCCGTTTTCACTGCGCTCTGTGACTAGATTTTGCATGGCTTGTGCGCCAACACCTTTGAGCGCGGCAAGCGCGTAATGAATTTTAACACCATCATCACCCACGCGGAATGTGGGAATGGATTCATTAATATCAGGAGGCAACAGCGGAATACCCAAGCGATCAAGGTCTTGTTTGAAAATAGCGAGTTTTTCGGTGTTGCCCATATCAAGCGTCATCGAGGCCGCCATAAATTCAGACGGGTAATTAGCCTTGAGCCAGCCCGTCCAATACGCAATCAGCGCATAAGCCGCCGCGTGGGATTTGTTAAAGCCATAGCCCGCAAATTTTGCTATTTGATCGAAGATTTCAGATGATTTGGCTTCGGGAACATTATTATGTTCTTTTGCGCCCTTCATAAACATTTCGCGTTGCTCATCCATTTCGGACTGGATTTTCTTACCCATCGCCCGCCGCAGTAAATCCGCAGCACCGAGTGAGTAACCCGAAAGTGCCTGCGCCGCTTGCATGACCTGTTCCTGATAGATCATGATGCCGTATGTTTCCTCAAGATAAGGCTTGAGCTTTTCATGCATATAATCAGGCACTTCACGCTCGAATTTACGGTCAATATAGGTCGGAATGTTATCCATCGGACCCGGACGATAAAGCGCAACAAGCGCGATAATATCTTCGAAGCGGTTGGGCTTCATACGTTTCATCGCATCGCGCATCCCTGCACTCTCAAGCTGGAACACGCCGACCGTATCACCTGTGGACATAAGATCGTACGTTGCCTGATCGTCTAAGGGCACGCGCAAAATATCAATGTCTTCGCCTTTGGTTTCTTTAATCATATCCACTGCTTTTTGGATAACGGTCATGGTTTTAAGACCCAAGAAATCGAACTTCACAAGCCCTGTTTGTTCAACATATTTCATGTTGAACTGCGTCACAGGCATGTCAGAGCGCGGATCACGATAAAGTGGCACAAGCTCATGCAACGGACGATCACCAATAACAACACCCGCCGCGTGAGTTGATGCGTGGCGGTAAAGCCCCTCAAGTTGTAGCGCGAGTGTGATGAGCTTATCGGTGCTTTCGTCATTACGGCGTGCGTTGCGAAGCTCCTCATCTTGAATAAGGGCTTCTTGAAGCGTGACGGGCGCGGCAGGGTTGGACGGGATCATCTTTGAAATGCGATCCACCTGCCCATACGGCATTTGCAGGACACGCCCGACATCACGTACAACAGCGCGGGCTTGCAGCTTACCGAATGTAATGATTTGCGCTACACGGTCATGGCCGTATTTATCCTGTACGTATCTTATGACCTCCTCGCGGCGGTCTTGGCAAAAGTCGATATCAAAGTCAGGCATGGACACACGTTCAGGGTTCAAAAACCGCTCGAACAGCAGGCCAAGATCAATCGGGTCAAGGTCTGTAATTTTAAGTGACCACGCCACAAGTGAGCCAGCACCAGACCCACGACCTGGGCCAACGGGAATTTTTTGTTCTTTCGCCCATTTAATAAAATCAGAAACGATTAGGAAGTAACCGGGAAAACCCATTTCACTGATAACATTTAACTCAAACGCCAAGCGATCTTGATATTCTTTGGTGATTTCAGCTTTCTTTGCTTCATCCATATTTTTGGTGAAGACAAAATTATCCAAACGCCATTGAAGCCCCTTTTCGGATTGCTCCTTCATTTCTTCGTTTTCGGTGCGGCTACTGTCTGTTTCAAACTTAGGCAACATCGGCGGAACAGCTTCAAGAACAAAATGACAGCGTTGTGCAATCACAATTGTATTTTTAATAGCTTCGGGGATATCGGAGAAAAGCTCTTTCATCTCCCGCGCGGATTTGAAGTAATGCTCAGGCGTGACGGTGCGGCGGTCTGATTCTGTGACGTAGCGCCCTTCGGCAATACAAAGCAGCGCATCATGGGCTTCGTGCATGCTTTGCTTGGGGAAGTAACAGTCATTGGTCGCGACCAGTGGAATTTCGTGTTTATAGGCCAGATCAATAAGCGCAGGCTCTACTTGATCTTCCTCAGGCCAGCCATGGCGTTGTAGCTCTATATAGAAACGATCACCGAATATCTTCTTTAAACGCTTTAGGCTTTCTTCGGCAGGTTTTTTCTGGTTATGCGCCAGATATTGATTGATGGCACCTTTTGAGCCACCAGACAGGCAAATCAACCCTTCTGCATGATTGGTGAGCGCTTCTATTGTCGTGTGCGGTTTTTGTGCGGGGTCACCTTCCATAAAGGCATCGCTGATGATTTTACAAAGATTGCGATAGCCCGCCTCACTTTGGCAGAGCAAGACAAGTTGGTGGTATTCGTGACCAACATCAACCTGACAACCGATGATAGGTTGAATGCCGCTCTTGCTTCCTGCTTGTGCAAACTCCAACGCGCCAAACAGGTTGTTTGTGTCCGTAACCGCCGCAGCAGGCATATCAAATTTATTGCACAGCTCGATAATGTCTTTGGTACGGATAGCACCTTCAGCCAATGAAAAGGCCGAATGAAGATGCAGGTGCACAAAGCCGTCTTCAAAACGCATAGATTAATCCTCTGAAATATGTTCTAATCATATTGTTGCATTCCCCTGCAATCAACAGTGAATCTCTATAGAATCCCTGTTGTCCAGAAAATTTCAAACGTCCTTTCTATCTTGCGCACGGCGTTGCAGCTCTCAGAGAATTGTTCATATGAATTTAATTTCAAAATTATTAAATAAAATCAAACCACTACTCGGCTTCTCCAATAAAAATGCCGTGAATGTTGCGCGCCCAGCCAAGCCTGCTGAGGAGCCTACAAATATAGGTGTAAACGGGCGCATTGACGCGGATATTGTTGTTTTACGTGATCATGACCGCGTTATTATCTCGATTGATTATGATTTCAAAGATGTTTTGGGCTGGATTGAATGGGATGTGCATGCCAACAAGCTTGATTTGGTTCAAAAAAGTGGCTCGGTTGCTGAGTTGGGAAGTGTTATTCCCGCGAATGACGTGCATGATTTTGCCAATCTTAACAAAGTCTTTGTGATTACGCGCTACAATCAAGAAAAAATAATGCATAACCTCAGCTTGGTTATCAGGAACTAGAGAGATGGAGAGCCAAATGAACATTTACACAAATAGCATTGCCGCAGCAGAAAAACTTCTTCCTGAAGCCTTTATTGGTATGGCTGTTGTTAAAGAGAATGGCTTTACCGACGATCAAATCGTGGCATTTGTGCCTGATACAAAGGTGCCGTCATTTGACATTCTTTCAGGCCCTATTTCAGCAAAGCTTGTTGTTCACGGACAAACGACAGCACTAGCTATAGCACCAGACAGCAATGCATCCATCGGACAAATCGTGACATCTGCGTTGAATGCGGTATCAAATGATATTATGGAGAGTAGCTCTTACTCACCGACACAAAAACCTAAAAAATAAAACGCGTTAACTTAATGTTTTAAAGCTGGTGCTGATTGCTCTGGTTTTTCTGTTTGTGAGATACCAAGCATTTCATAGAAGGAATTGCGGGCAGATTCATTAAAGCTCGTAATAATTCCCAGTGTGACGGGCGGAACAACAATCGCGATACAGAATGCCATAACCGCAAACTGTTTTTTGCTTGGCATGCTATCTACTTTTTTTTCTATCAATTTTAAAGTATCTAGTGTTTCTTCTAACTTTTCAGCGTTTATTTTTTTTGGATCAGTGCGGTGAAACATTTTTTTATTCCCTGTATTTTTTTGTTTAGTAGCTGCTTAAGCGGCCATTTTCTACTTTTAACACTCTATCCATTTGCATGGCAAGATCAATGTTATGCGTCGCGATCATCGCTCCAATACCAGATTGACGGACGAGTTCGATCAGTATTTCAAAGACATCAGCAGATGTTTCAGGGTCAAGGTTCCCTGTTGGTTCATCGGCAAGCAATAGTCGCGGGCTGTTTGCCAATGCGCGGGCAATTGCCACACGTTGTTGTTCGCCACCTGATAACCGTGCAGGACGATGCGTAAGACGGTGCGAAAGCCCAAGAGCGGTGAGTAAAGACTCCGCACGCACTTTGGCCTCTTTCTTTTTCTTACCTTTAATCATTTGCGGCAAGATCACATTCTCAAGTGCTGAAAATTCAGGCTGTAGATAATGGTATTGATACACAAAACCGATATAATCACGGCGCAAGGCTGTGCGCTCTTGATCATTCATTTGGCTGGCGTCTTTACCAGCAATCATAATGCGCCCGCTTGTCGGTTGATCAAGCAAACCAACCATTTGTAGGAGCGTTGATTTACCAGAGCCACTCGGCCCCACAAGTGCAACCATTTCGCCCTTTTCAATCGAGAGGCTTAGATCGTGTAAAACCGTTAGGCTTTGTCCACCTTGGGTAAATGTCTTTTCCAGACCCTCCGCGCGCAAAACTTTTTTGCTTTGGTCAAGGCGGTTCACAGTTTTCACATTAGGCGGCTGTTGCGGCATAGGCTTATTCATAACGAAGTGCCTCCACAGGGTCTAAACGCGCAGCGCGCCATGCTGGATAAAGCGTTGCCAATATCGAAAGCGTAAACGCAATCCCAATAACGGTTATCACTTCATGCCATTCAACAACGGCGGGCAATTTGGAAAGAAAGTAGATTTCAGCAGAAAAAAGCTCGGTGCCTGTCATGCCCTCAAGCCAACGACGGATGCTTTCAATGTTTGTGGCAAATGCAATTCCTGCGGCGGCACCAAAGGCCGTTCCCATAAAGCCAATACTTGCACCCGTCAGCATAAATATCTTCAGCATATTGCGGCGCGTGGCACCCATCGTGCGCATAATGGCAATGTCTTGCCCTTTATCTTTTACGAGCATAATCATCGACGAAATAATGTTAAACGCCGCGACCAAAATAATCATCGTTAAGATCAAGAACATCACATTGCGCTCGACCTGTAACGCGTTAAAGAAACTGCCGTTCATATCCCGCCAATCACGAACATTATAAAATTCAGGCGCAAGCGCGACAATTGCCGCATGAGCATTGTCCATTTGTGCGGGGTTCTTCGTTATAATCTCCAAGGCCGTCACGGCATCAGGATACTGAAAAAACACCTGCGCCGATTTCAACGGCATAAAGACAAAGCCGCTATTATATTCATACATACTGACATCAAATATGATCCCCACCTCATAGGCGCGCGAACGGGGCATCATACCAAACGGCCCTGCTTTTCCTTGCGGTGAAATCAATGTGACACTATCACCAACGGTCAAACGGTAACGCTTGGCTATTTCACTGCCGATGGCAATTTTATTATCCACGAAATCACTGACATTTCCCGCGATGATGGCTTCGGACAAGATCGGTTTTTGTAGAAGGCTTTGTTGCTGCATACCGCGCACGATAACGCCGCTTGACGCGCCGCCAATCGACATGAGCGCTTGGCTCTCTATCATCGGGAAGGCGTGTTCAACGTCATCAATGCCGAGCATTTTAATAGCAAGGACGTCATAATCATCAATCCGCCCAGATGTGCTGTAAACATTGATATGACCGTTCAGACCAAGAATACGAGTGATCAATTCCTGACGGAAACCGTTCATCACAGACATCACAATAATCAGCGTTGCAACGCCCAGCATAATGCCAAGAAACGAAAAGGTCGCAATAACAGACACAAACCCCTCTTGCTTGCGGGATCTTAAGTAGCGGCCTGCGACCATGCGTTCAAACGGTGAGAACATTAATAGGACTTCCCAATAATAACCTTCGAGCCGCCATCCGCGAATGGGATACAGCGTGACGAGACGGAATGCTCTTTCTTGATCTCTTCATATTCAGGAGTATCAAGGATTGACGCGTCCATTTTAACAAAGCCTGTCTGTCCGCTCGCAAAAAACTCCTTCGCATCGGCAAGTGTTGGCAATTGATAAGTACGGTCATTCAGTTCATGAGTAGCACGTTTGAGCAGGCTGTTATGAATATCATCCAGAATGCTTGAAACCGTATTCACAAATTCATCGACAGAACATGTTGTTTTTGAATCGCGGCCAAGGTCACGGCGTGTATGGGTGACTTGCCCCTCCTCCATCTCACGCTGGCCAGCCTCAACACGAAGCGGCACACCTTTCTTAATGGAAGCCCACATTTTATCACCTGTGCGACCATCGCTGTCATCCAAATGAACGCGCACACCTTTTTCTTTGAGCTGGGCGGCAATTTTCGCGCAATACGCCATAACATCGGCGGCGCTCTCGTCACGAACAACAGGAATAATTGTAACCTGATACGGCGCGACACGTGGCGGTGCAATCAAGCCATCATCATCACTATGCGTCATAATCATACCACCGACAGAGCGCGTAGAAAGCCCCCATGACGTTGTATGAGCAAGGTGCACGTTACCGTCTTCGCCTTGATATTGAATATTGAATGATTTGGCAAAGTTACTTCCCAGATCGTGCGACGTACAGGCTTGCAACGCTTTTCCGTCCTGCATCATCACTTCGTAGGTGTAGCTGTTCACCGCACCAGGGAAGCGTTCATCCGCAGTTTTTATGCCGTCGACACCCGGCATCGCCAGAAAGTCGACATAAAGCTTTTTATAGATTTCGAGCATTTTGCGCGCGTCATCTTCGGCCTCTTTCGCAGTAGCAAAGGCGTTATGCCCCTCTTGCCACAAAAACTCAGACGTACGCAAGAACATACGCGTACGCATTTCCCAACGCATGATGTTGCACCACTGGTTTAGCTTCATCGGCAGGTCACGATAGGATTGCACCCAACGTGACATGGAGTCGCCAATGATTGTTTCCGATGTTGGACGAATAATATACGGCTCTTCAAGCTTCGCGGATTCCGCAGGAACAAGCTTACCGTCAGCGCCTTTTTCAAGGCGATGATGCGTCACAACCGCACATTCTTTGGCAAAACCATCAACGTGCTCGGCTTCACGGCTAAGAAACTCAATCGGGATAAGCAATGGGAAGTAAGCATTCTGAACGCCAGCATCCTTGATCATGTCATCAAGAGCACGCTGTATATGCTCCCACAGCGCATAACCGTAAGGCTTAATCACCATACAACCGCGCACAGGGGAGTTTTCCGATAGATCAGCAGCTTTAATGACTTGCTGATACCATTCAGGGAAGTTTTCCTCACGCGTTGGCGTAATGGCTGTTTTAGGCTTCTTGCCGCCCTGCTGTTGTTGCTTTGCTTGTCCGTTCATTTCTAGTAATCCTGACCCCAGATGATTTCATCTTTGCCGCTTGGCTCTGCTGTTGATTTATCTGATTTCATCACGTTATCAGATGTTGCAACAGGTGCTTTTACCAACGGGATTTCAGGGGCTTTCGGTGCAACAGGTGCTGTAGCAACAGGCGCACTCACTTGCGTATGATCAGGTTTTTCGCCTGTGCAGAATTCAAATGCTGAATCGCTCATATCTTTGCCGTTCAATGTCACTTTGCCATTGCGGTGAATATCGATCATCCCCACGGATGTTTCCATGGCTGCACCTTCGGGTACTGATGCATTCATCATTTTTGCCAAATCAAGTGTTAGCGGCAGGCTGATTACATCGGCGGCAAAATCGGGCATGCCTGCATCGACATTGGCCGACGCAACAGCGTTCCCATGAACATCAATGCCAGGTGTATAGGCGGCACTTTTTACGCCTTTATCAGCCTTATGCGTAAACCATAGCTTGCAAAAAGCGGCTTGGTTTTGCGCGAATGCTGGCGTTGAAATAGTTAACAATAACAATGTACTAAGAAGTGTGTTTTTCATTCTGCTTTATCCTCTATCATCATTTGTTGGGCAACATCAAACATATCAATTATTTCCATGCTGAGTAGAATATATAGAATGCACCATAACACAATAGCAATACCCGTTGTCACCATAAATTTCAGTAAGATACGGGGTTTTGCAGGTGCCGATGCCACATTGCCTTCTTCAGGAGATTCTTCCGCTTCATTCCCCCAAGGAAGCACCACAAAAAGCGATAACCACCAGATCATTAAAAATGCAACAATACTTGTAACTAAATCCATGGTGTTACCTATACTCTTATAACGTGTACCGTCGTTTTTGGTTTCATCCCGAGGGCATTAAATATAAAACGACGAAGGCCAATGCGGATTTCTTCGGAGATAAAATGGTCGTCCAAGCGGTCTTTACGCTTCATATCGACGAAAATATCTTCGATTTCCGCATAAAGGCTTTCTTCAAATTGTGTATCTTCTTCGGTGTCCATATCTAAAATTCCATCTGTGGTCATTTCTGGATCGGCAAGTAAATCGCCACGATCATTCACAACCATCGACACATGAATTGAGCCCGAAAATTGCATCTTACGACGATCAATAATAGAGCGATGATTGGCGGGGACAAGGCGGCGTTGATCAACTGCAATCAAACCTGTTTCAACATGGTCAATAATTTCGGGTGTATCGGGGCCAAGACAAATAACAGAACCGTTATTCGGTACAATCACATTTTTGACCTGACAAGAGCGCGCTAAATCGGCCTGCGCCTCTAGCTGCATACGCTCACCATGAACGGGAATAACGGTCTGTGGCTTCACCCATTGGTACATTTCCGCGACTTCATCACGGCGTGGGTGGCCTGAGACGTGGATGCAGTGCTGGGTATCATTGGGCGCAATGATTTTAACGCCTGCTGCCACGAGGTTGTTCTTCACATAGTTAATCTCGGCTTCATTCCCCGGAATGGCGCGTGAGGAGAATATAACCGTATCGCCGCGCGATAGGCTGATGTCACGATGTTCACCACGCGCGATTTTGGCAAGCGCAGCGCGGCCTTCACCTTGCGAGCCTGTACATATAAGCACTTGGTTTTCTTCCGGTAAATACGATAAATCTTCTTCGGAAACAAAATCAGGAACACCGTTCAGATAGCCGCACTTAATCGCAATGCCCGCCATGTTGTGCAGTGAACGCCCAATTAGCGCGACAGAACGGCCATTTGCTTCGGCGGCTTTGATAATGCTGCGCATACGGCCAACATTGGATGAGAAAATCGTGACGGCAATGCGTTTTTTACAGCCTTTGAAAACTTCGGCAAGACCAGCTTCAACATCTTTTTCAGAAACAGAACGCCCTTCTACATTAGCGTTAGTCGAGTCACCAACATAAGCCAGCGCGCCTTTATGTGCTTTGAAGTTTTTTTCTTCCGTGCGCGCGCCAATGACGGGCGTCGGGTCTAAATTCCAGTCACCACTGTGAACGACCTTACCAACCTTGGTTTCAAGCACAATCGATGCCGTATCAGGGATTGAGTGCGCCACAGGAATGAAATGAGCCTTATACGGGCCGATTTGAACACTCTCGCCTGCTTTCACGACATGGATTTTAGCTTTTTTACATTTTGGATATTCTTCGAACTTACGGCGCAAGACCATTGCGGTGAATTCGGTGCAGTAAATAGGACATTGCAAACGTGGCCATAAATGCGGCACAGCGCCAATATGATCTTCATGCGCATGCGTAATAATAAGCCCTGCAAGCTTTTCGCTTTGGTCCGCGATATATTGAGGGTCTGGCAACAAGATATCGATCCCTGGAAAACGATGGTCAGCAAAACCGATGCCGCAATCAATCGCCAAAAAACTATTGTCGTAAGCATACAGATTGAAGTTAACGCCGAATTGCTCGCTACCGCCTAAAGGAATGAAATAGATGTTCTTAGGGTTTAGATTGTCTTTATTGAATTTACTCATATTTATTGTTTATGCCGCCATTTGTGAATTTTGCTTGGCTTGATAGATGTCGTATAAACCACGCAATGTCAAATCTTCATCTATAACTTCGATCTCAGGTATGCTTTCGGAAAACAAATGCGCGAGGCCGCCTGTTGCAATAATTTGTGGCTTACCGCCCATCTCCTGAATAATGCGTTTGATTGTGCCTTCGATCATCCCGACATAGCCCCAGTAAACGCCTGATTGCATGGCACTGACCGTATCAAAGCCAATCACTTTTTCGGTTTTACGTACGTTGATTTTAGGGAGCTTGGCGGCAGCCTCGTAAAGCGCAACCATCGACAGATTAATACCTGGCGCAATCACACCGCCAATGTAGGAGCCTTGCGCATCAAGAACATCAAATGTTGTAGCCGTGCCAAAATCAATAACGATCGCAGGAAAGCTATAATGCATTTTCACAGCAAGCGCATTGACCAACCTGTCCGCACCAACATCTGCGGGGCGATCAAGATTGATTTGGACGTCAATATCCGTATGAGTGAGTAATAGTGCCTCACAACCAAATGCATCCTTACAGAACTTCACAAGGTTCATATTTGCATCAGGCACGACCGAGCTAATAACGGCATCCGAAACATCGGCAAACGATAATCCCGCATGTATGAAAAGCTGGTGAATCCATGAGGCGTATTCATCGGCAGTTCGTCCACCAATTGTTTGGCAACGCCAGATATGCGTGAACTCTTTCCCGTTATGAACGGCAAAAACAATATTGGTATTTCCAGCATCAATTGCGAGCAGCATATTAAGCCCCCTTGTTATTCATTATCATTAATTTGAAAAATAGACTTCGCCTGCGCTTATGTCAAGAATATCGCCATTTGCCGCTTTCAGATGCAGCGTGCCATGTTCGTCAATGCCTTCAAAAATACCTTCATGAGTATTTTTGGCAAGGCGTGCCGTTACTGTTTTACCAACGCCGTGGGCTTCCTCTAACCATTTTTTACGAATGGGCGCGAAACCCTCTTTCTGCCAGAGCGTGTAAAAATGATTCAAATGGTGCAAAACACGATCACGGAACGGATGGATGGGCACTTGTATTTCCCACGTGACATCCTTGAGCGCGACAGCGCCTTCGGGAGCGGCCATAATATTTACACCGATACCGAGCGCAAGACTTTCAACTTTACCGTCTTTAAGATCGCTTTCTAGCAAAATACCCGCGCATTTTTGACCATCGATCAAAATGTCATTCGGCCATTTCAAGGTTTTGGTGTGCTTTTCATCAAGATACTCACTAATGGCGGCAGATAAAGCTACAGCCGCGACAAATGATATTTGCCCTGCGTCATCTGCCTTGCAATTTGGGCGCAGCAGTACAGACATATAAAGGTTACCCATGGGCGACACCCACTCATTACCATGACGACCACGGCCTTTGGTTTGAACGAGGCACTGTATGACCTCGCCTTCTGCAAAGTTCTCTGCAGCAAGATCCTTTATATAGTCCTGCGTTGACGGCAAGGACGAGTAAGTGTGTACGTTAAATTCCATAAATTTTCCCTCTACCTGTTGGTAGAATTATCTCATAAAGAGAATTGAGGCTGCGTTTTGCCCCATATTAATGATGAGCTCGGGCGCTAAAATAAAGAAGAGCACGAACAGAGCACTCACAGTGACCACCGTGCGAATGGCAAAGCTGACATCTTTATCAAACTCATCAGATGCTTCGTCGAAGAACATAATCTTTATCATGCGGAGATAGTAATATGCTGCAACAACAGATGTCAGAACCCCAACAACAGCAAGAACGATAAAGCCTTGATCAATCGCCGCTTTAAACACCAAGAACTTACCAAAGAAGCCCGCGAGTGGTGGAATGCCCATCATTGAAAATAACAGTATTGCAAAACCATAAGCCATCATTGGTTGTGTCCGTGAAAGCCCTGCAAGGTCTTTGATATCCTCAACCGCCATTTCGCCGCGACGCATCATCAAAATTATACCAAAAACACCTGCCGTCATAACCATGTAGAGCATCATGTAGAATATTACAGCACCAACGCCCTGCTCAGTCCCCGCAACAATGCCCATTAAGGCATAGCCCATATTACCGATGGAGCTATAAGCGATCAGGCGCTTAATGTTGTTTTGTACCAACGCCGCAAACGCGCCCACGAGCATCGAGCCCATGGCGATAACATAAATCACCTGCTGCCAGTCACTAATCATCGAGCCAAAAGGTTCGAACAAAACGCGTATCAACAAGCCCATCGCGGCAACTTTCGGCACAATGGCAAAGAACGCGGTAACGGATGTAGGCACACCTTGATAAACGTCTGGCGTCCACATATGGAATGGCACCGCAGAAATTTTGAAGGCCAATCCCGAGATAATAAAGACCATCCCCACAACCACACCCAAAGGTGCAGATTCAACGCGAAGCGTATTTGCAAGCACCGTAAAATCAAGCGTGCCCGCATAGCCGTAGACCAGCGAAATACCGAAAAGCAATATGCCAGAGGCCAAAGCACCCAGCACAAAATACTTAATCCCTGCCTCAGAAGAACGAATATGGTTTCGCTGTATCGCCGCCAAGACATAAAGCGCAAGCGATTGCAGCTCTAACGCCATATAAAGCGAGAGAAAGTTATGCGCCGACACCATCAACAACATACCAACACCCGCAAACAGCATTAAAATAGGATACTCAAACCGTATTATATTTTCTTGAATCAGATAGTTAGATGACAGCGCAAGCGACGTTATAAGCCCCACAAGGATCAGTAATTTCATCACCCCTGCAAAACGGTCCATCACAAACATGTCATTAAACAAAAGCGTGTAATCCCAGTTGATCCAAAGCAAAAACAGCAAGGTTAATGAGAAAAATATCGTCACGGCATGACACATTGATTGCGTGTATTGATTGCCTCTCAACACACCGAGAACCAGAAGAACAAGACCTGCTGTTGCCAAAAATATTTCGGGAATTATGGCTTCCATTACTGGGTTTCTCCTGCGTTTTCAAGATCGTCATTTTGGTTAATTCCTGCGGTTTCCAACGCCATGTCATAGCGCGTCACAAGACGTTCCACAGATGGCGAAACTTTGTTCATGACCATACCTGGGAAAATACCGAGGATTAAAACAAGCAGCACAAGCGGCACGAAATAAAACGTTTCACGACGGCCGATGTCTTTCATTTCTGCGGCGTCTTTATGTTTTTGCTCACCAAAAATCATGCGTTTATAAAGCAACAACATATAGGCTGCGCCCAATATCACACCCGTGGTTGCAAATAACGCAACTGTTGTGTTCACTTGATAGGCGCCAAGCAACGTCAAGAACTCACCAACGAAACCAGATGTTCCGGGCAAACCGACAGAGCCGAGCATCAACACCATAAACACAGTGGCGTATTTAGGCATATTTACAACCAACCCGCCATAACGCCCTATTTCACGGCTATGCAGGCGGTCATAAACGACACCAACACAAAGGAAGAGTGCCGCAGACACGATACCGTGGCTGATCATTTGAAAAATACCGCCTTCGATGCCTTGTGTTGTTGCTGTGAAAATACCGAGCGTTACATACCCCATATGCGCCACAGAAGAATAAGCAATCAGCTTCTTCATATCTTCCTGCACCAGCGCAATCAACGAGGTATAGATAATAGCAATCACAGAAAGCCACATCACCATATCGGCAAAATGCTCACTGGCCTCAGGGAACATCGGTAATGAGAACCGCAAGAAACCATAGCCACCCATCTTCAAAAGAACACCAGCCAAGATAACGGAACCAGCCGTTGGTGCTTCAACGTGGGCATCAGGTAACCATGTGTGAACAGGCCACATCGGCATTTTAACCGCGAAGCTGGCAAAGAAGGCAAGCCATAGCCACATCTGTAAATCACGCGCGACAGGGTTTTCCATCAAGGTAGGGATATCCGTTGTGCCTGCATCAAAATACAAAGCCAACAACGCGACCAACATTAAAACCGACCCCAAAAGCGTATATAAGAAGAACTTAAATGCTGAGTAAACACGGCGCGGACCGCCCCACACACCAATGATTAAGAACATAGGCAACAAGACACCCTCGAAAAACACATAGAACAGCACAGCATCCAACGCACAGAATGTACCTATCATAAAGGTTTCCAAAACCAAGAAAGCCATCATGAATTCTTTAACGCGCGTTTTTACACTCTTCCAACTGGCAATAATACAAATCGGCGTGAGAAACGTCGATAGCATAACAAAAAACAGCGAAATACCATCAACACCCATGTGATATGAAATACCCATGCTTTCCAGCCATGTGTATTTTTCAACAAACTGAAATTCTGCGCTGCTGCCATCAAAAGTACCAAGCATATAAACAGAAAGTGCGAAGGTGAAAATCGATGTATAAAGCGCGGCAAATTTGGCATTGCGCGTAACAAACTCTTCCTTGTCACGGATAAGGAAGATAAACATCGCGCCCACCAAAGGCAGAAACGTCATAAGCGACAGCAAAGGAATATGTGAATCTTCCATAAATAATTACCCTGTGTAAATTCTGTACATAATCCATGAAACAAGCGCGATCACGCCCAACATCATCGTAAATGCATAATGATAAATATACCCCGTTTGATAGCTTGCGACATATCCCGCAAAACGTTTAGACAGATTAGCAACACCATCTGGTCCCAAGCGATCGACGATGTCTTTGTCACCCTTCACGGAGAATATGTGGCCGAGCCTGAACACTTTACGAACAATGAGTGCTTCGTAGATTTCATCAAAATACCATTTATTATAGAACAGCCTGTATAGCGGACCAAAGCGGCGCGCCACCTTCCCAGCAAGGCCTTCGCGCCAAAGATAGAAAAGATAGGCCAGTAATATACCTGTAACAGCCATAACCGTTGGTAATTTTTTAGCCCATAACGGAATATGGTGTGCGGCTTCGATTGTATCGTTTTCAGGCAGAACAAAAAGACTTTCACCCCAGAAATGCTCACGTTCCCAAACGCTTGAAAACTCACCGACGTAAACAACTTTTTCCTGTGTTGCTTCGCCATGTCCGCGGCCATGCGCCCCTTCTGGCTGCTCATGACTCCCCACGAATCCACCATAGAACAATGAACCCGCCATAATCGCGCCTGTTGCCAAAACAACCAGCGGCGAAATCATCACAGATGGTGATTCATGGATATGCGCCATAACTTTTTCATTCGCACGCGGCTTCCCGTGGAACGTCATAAGGATCAAGCGCCAACTATAAAACGCCGTCATAAGAGCTGCCGCAACGCCCATCCAATAAGCAAAGTCACCAAACCATGTGTGATCCGCAAAGGCAGATTCCAAAATCATGTCTTTGGAGTAATAACCGGCAAAGAACGGTATCCCAGCAAGCGCAAGCGAACCAATCCACATAAAGATATAGGTTGTAGGAATCTCTTTCCAGATACCACCCATTTTACGCATATCTTGTTCATCAGACATTGCGTGGATTACAGAGCCCGCACCCAAAAACAGTAACGCCTTGAAAAACGCATGTGTCATTAAATGGAATATGGCTGCGGGATAAGCAGACACGCCGAGCGCAAAGAACATATAACCAAGCTGGCTCATCGTGGAATACGCAATCACGCGCTTAATATCAAACTGCGTCAGGCCAATCGTCGCCGCGACAAGTGCTGTACAAGCACCAACTACACAAACAACCATCAACGCAATCGGTGCATACTCAAACACGGGCGAGAAACGCGCAACAAGGAACACCCCTGCCGTCACCATCGTTGCCGCGTGAATAAGTGCCGATACAGGCGTTGGCCCTTCCATCGCATCAGGAAGCCATGTATGCAGACCAAGCTGTGCTGATTTACCAACAGCACCAACAAATAGTAGCAAGCAAATAAGCGTGAGCGCATGAACCTCAAAGCCGAGGAAGTTAAACATCGTATCCACATAAAGCGGTGCACTTTGGAAGATTGTGTCAAAATGAATTGTGCCAAACACCGCAAAAATTGTCATGATGCCAAGCGCAAGGCCAAAGTCACCCACGCGGTTTACAATAAAGGCTTTGATAGCCGCCGAATTCGCAGTTTTCTTGTGATTCCAAAAACCAATCAACAGATAGGACGCAAGCCCTACCCCTTCCCAACCGAAGAACAGTTGTAGCAAGTTGTCAGATGTAACAAGCATCAACATGGCAAAGGTAAACAGGCTGAGATATGCCATAAAGCGCGCCTTGTGCTTATCATGCGCCATATAACCAATCGAATAAACATGCACACAGGCCGAAACGATATTGATAACGCACATCATCACAACGGTAAGTTGATCTATGCGTATAGCCCAATCGGCTTTAAAATCACCAGATGATATCCAACTTGCGAGTAAAATCGTGCGCGGGTCATTCTCGAGCACAACATCAAAGAACAACACGACCGAGCAGAAGGCCGCAATAGCCATACCCGCGCATGTTACGAATTGCGCACCTTTGTCCTCTATCTTTTTACCAAAAAGAAAGGCCAACAAAAATCCATATAAAGGGGCAAGTACAGCAAGGTGTTCCATGATCTAAATCATTGCCTCTCTCGGTTTAAATGGTCTGATGATTAATTCGACATCCCGCGTATTTGATCCTTCGGTAATACGGACAGAATCAGAAAAGCGCTTGGTTAAGTCGTGAGCCGTCTGAGAGCTTGTCATTATAACGATATACGACGTCCCATCGTCTGAGCCACACGGTTCAACCGTGATGTCACCTTCAAAAAAATCATCCGTAATCATATCTTCGAGCTCGCGCGCGGCGATCTCTGCAAAATGGTACGCTTCGGCACTTAATACATTTGTACTCGCACTCATAACCATTAACCCTTCATACTCGAAATGTCTTCTACCGCAATCGATCCTTTATTACGGAAGAATACGACCAAGATAGCGAGGCCAATAGCCGCCTCTGCCGCCGCAACAGTCAAAATGAACATCGAAAACACCTGCCCCGACAAATCCCCCATAAAGGATGAAAAGGCGATGAAGTTAATGTTGACTGCCAAGAGCATAAGCTCAATCGACATTAAAATAACAATCACGTTCTTACGGTTCAGGAAAATCCCAAACACGCCGAGCGTAAACAAAATTCCAGCAAGCGTCAGGTAATGCGCGAGGCCTATTTCAAAACCGCTCATCGTTATGCTCCCGTTCTTGGTGTGACTTTAACGACTTCCATCGCATCCTCAGGCTGCACAGCATATTGATCCGCGACTTTTTGTTTTCTTACACCGGGGCGTGTGCGGTGCGTTAGAACAATCGCACCAATCATCGCCACCAACAGCACAAGGCCAGAAAGCTGGAATGCATAGATGTAGTCTGTGTAAAGAATAGCTCCCAAAGCTTCGGTATTTCCTATTCCTTCTGTCACAGGGCTGGCCAGATTAACCGCATAATTAGGTGCAAACTGCCATGCACCAAAGATAACCACCAGCTCAGCAAGTAGTACAGCACCAATGAAAAGCCCCATCGGGGCGTACTTCATCGCACCCTTGCGCAGATTGGCAAAATCGATATCGAGCATCATAACAACGAACATAAACAACACCGCTACCGCGCCGACATAAACAATCACCAAGATGAATGCCAAGAACTCAGCACCAAGCAGCACAAACAAGCCTGCAGCATTAAAGAACGCGAGAATAAGAAACAGCACAGAATGCACAGGATTACGCGCCGTAATCACCATGATGGCGCTTACTACTAGAACTGTTGCGAAAAGATAAAATGCCAGAGTTGTTAACATGAATAAATAATTCTCTATTGAATACGCTTTAACGCCTTCTTTTTAATATGATATTACCTGCATCGCAAGCACCCAATCTTAATATCCCACCGCTTTATCTATACGGCGCGTCTGCTGTGAGGTTTGACGCAATTTGTGCCTCCCAACGATCGCCGTTTTCAAGCAATTTTGCTTTGTTGTAGTAAAGTTCCTCGCGTGTTTCCGTCGCAAATTCGAAATTTGGCCCTTCAACAATGGCATCCACAGGGCACGCCTCGGCACACAGACCACAATAAATACATTTGGTCATATCGATATCGTAACGCGTTGTGCGGCGTGAACCATCAGAACGTGGCTCAGCCTCAATCGTAATCGCTTGTGCTGGGCAAATGGCTTCACACAATTTACAGGCAATGCAACGTTCCTCGCCATTCGGGTAGCGGCGCAATGCGTGCTCACCACGAAAGCGCGGACTGATAGGCCCTTTTTCATTCGGGTAGTTAATCGTAACCTTCGGCACAAAGAACATATATTTCAGCGTCAAAAGCATGCCTTTGGCGATTTCTTTCAGCAAAAATGCATTCATAATGTTTTTCATACTTAACGCTCTACTCTTTTTAAAATCACGCAGGAACAGGACGCATATCGCTGTCCCACTTGTATTTTAGGTTACTGTTGATGGCACACACACCGCGCACGCCTTCATCTAAAGCTGTTTTAACAGATGTATTGATAGCACCCACAGACGCTAAATCTTTTTTGTATTCCGATGTATGGAAGCTCACATCTATTCCAAACTCATTCTTATCCAACACTTGGGATTGTACAAACTTAGCAAACGGGCTGTTTTTGTGGAGAGGTAATACAAGGCTTTTGATTCCTGCGTCTTGCGCGGATTTAATCATTGTAGTGAGAATATCGGTTTGATGTTTAGCTGTTGTGCGGTTGATTTCATTATTCATCGGATAGTTAAGATCAATCCATGTCATTTCGCATGCAAATTTATGCGCCTGTGCGACAAGGCTTGCCACAGAATTATGGTTTTCAAATTGTACAGAGCGGCGGAAATGGTCGCTGAGCTCTATTAAATCATTCATTGGTTTCATTTTAAACGTCCTTCTAAAAAAACTGTAGTCCTATAATGACGACAATTAAAATCAAACAGAAGAAAATCAAAGGCATAATGATTTTCATCGCTTTGGTTGCTCTATCTTGTAACCCTTCGGCTTTGTCCTGTATTGCTTCCGCGCGGCCATATTGCGCTTTTACAAACTCGTATTGTTCCTTTTGAAGCTCTAGAGCTTCTTTCTGTCTATCGCGTATTTCACGCAGTATTTCAATTTTTTCATCCACTATGGTAACGCATCAAAAGCTATGAGTGAGCCTGACATTACAACAACCCACAGCAACGTAAACGGAAGGAATATCTTCCAGCCTAAGCGCATGAGCTGGTCATAGCGGTAACGCGGAAATGTTGCGCGGCTCCACAAAAATACAAACATGATGAGCGCGGTTTTCAGCATAAACCAAACCACACCCGGAACAAACGCGAGAGATTCAATCCCAAATGGCGGCAACCAACCACCAAGGAATAAAATCACGGTCATCGCGCTCATCAAAATCATATTGGCGTATTCACCAAGGAAGAACAGCGCGAACGCCATGGCTGAGTATTCCACCATAAAGCCGCCCGTGATTTCCGATTCACCCTCGGGCAAGTCAAACGGCGCACGGTTTGTTTCGGCTAAAATAGACACCAAAAACACAATAAACATCGGGAACAACAAAACCTGAACCCATACAGGACGCGGCACCATCACAATGTCAGTTAGGTTCAATGATCCAACACAAACCAGTACACACACGATAATAAGCCCCATAGAAACTTCATATGACACCATTTGTGACGCAGAGCGCATAGCACCCAAAAACGCGTATTTAGAGTTCGATGCCCAGCCCGCCATGATAATGCCATAGACACCCATCGACGAAATCGCGAACAGATAGAGAATTCCGACATTGATATCGGCTAAAACCATCTGCGCATCAACGGGAATAACCGCCCACGCCACAAGCGCGAGGGTAAAGGTCAACATCGGCGCCAGTAAGAACACAGGGCGGTTAGCTTGGGACGGAATAATGGTTTCCTTGGAAAACAGCTTCAAGCCATCCGCAATCGGTTGCAACAAACCAAACGGCCCCACCAACATCGGCCCTTGGCGGCGTTGCATCGCGCCCAAAACCTTACGTTCGGCGTAGGTATAATAAGCAACAGCCACCATCACAACACCAATAATGATACCGATATGAACCAGCATCCAAACCAATGGCCAACCATATATGTTCATTATATCAGACATTTACGCAGCGTCTTTCATGTGATTCTTTAAAAATTGAGCAATGTCTGGCGCACTATAGTTAGGACCCTTCATAATCTTGCCGTCACTTTCACGGACAATCGGATTTCCATCTTCGCCAAGCTTACTCATGTTAGATCGCTGCACTTCATTAAAGGCGGCCTCTTTCAAACCATGCAAACCAAACGACAGATAAGCGCCATCCAAAACATATTGCAGGTCGGTTAAGGCATCCAAAACTTCGACAATGTCATTATTGGCAAGAGCCTCGGACAATTCATCCAACTCTTCTTGCAACAGATTAATACGCAGCAGATTTGTTTTTTCATCCGTAATATGCGGCTCGTCCTTTACAGGCAAACCGTATGTTTCGTGAAATTTTTTAACCGCATTTAGCGTATCGACTGTCATTTTAATATTCCTTCTTCTTACTTAAATTTAGGCCGCTTTTTTGCCTGAGCGTGAATCGTCTTTTTCAACAAATGATTTTACACACTTCGCCATCGTTTGCGAGGCACGTGCGATCGAATTACTCACATAATATAAATCCAGCGTCAGCGCATATTTAAGCGTTTTATCGTTGCTCTTACCTTTTTTGCCGAATGTTTTCCATTTAGCGGATAAAATCGCGCCTGTTTGCGCCATGTGCGGCCATTCTTTTGCAATGCGCTCCACAAGTTGCGCTTCGGTGTTGTAAGGCAGCTTTTCATTAAACAGCTCGGACAATGCACGGAATATCTTCCAATCTTCACGCGCCTCACCCAATGGGAATACGGCGCGTCTTGCACGTTGTACGCGACCTTCAGTGTTTAAATATGTGCCGTTTTTCTCGGTATAAGCTGCGCTCGGTAAAATAACATCCGCACGATGCGCGCCAAGGTCACCATGATGACCTTGATAAATAACGAATGCTTTTTTACCAATATTGACCATCGGCAAGTTATCCGCCCCCAGCAAATAAACGACTTCCATCTTCGAAAGATCAAAGCCATCTTTGCTGATGAAACCAATATCAAGTGCACCAACACGAGACGCCGCATGATGAAGAACGTTAAAACCGTTCCAGTCTTTTGTAACCATCTCAAATTTTTCAGCACATTCGCGAGCAAGCCCCTGCACAGCTTCACCATCCGTACGGCAGAACGCGCCTGTCCCAACAATAATCATTGGACGTTTGGCTTCGCTCAGAATTTTGGCAAATCCCGCTTTTGACTTGATAAGCTTTTCAAGACTTTCTGTTGTTTTGCCGAGGTGCTCATACGGGTATGTCAAATCAGTTTCTTCGCCAATCACACCAACAGGGACGTTGGAGTTTACCCACGCTTTACGAATACGAGCATTAATCATTGTCGCCTCAAAGCGCGGGTTTGTACCGACGAGCAAAATAGCATCTGCTTCGTCAATGCCTGCGATTGTCGAATTAAACAAATAACCTGCGCGCTCGCTCACATCATAAAATGCGCCGTCAATGCGGCATTCAAGATTGTTCGTTCCGATGGATTTCATGAAGTCTTTAAAGGCGACCATAGATTCTACGTCGCATAAATCACCAACAAGTCCCGCCAGTTTATCTTTTTTGACGTCCTTAAGTTTCTCGGCAACGACACTAAACGCTTCTTCCCAGCTTGCTTCACGAAGTTTTTTTGTTTCCGCATCGCGCACAAATGGTTTATCCAGACGGCGTTTTTTAAGGCCATCACAGGCAAAGCGTGTTTTATCGCTGATCCATTCTTCATTTATGTCTTCGTTCAAGCGTGGCAAGACGCGCATTACTTCGCCACCACGAGAATCAACACGGATGTTAGAACCAACAGCATCATGAACATCAATTGTTTCTGTTTTTGTAAGCTCCCAAGGACGTGCCTTGAATTCATATGGCTTGGAGGTGAGTGCGCCAACGGGGCAAATATCAATCATATTGCCCGAAAGCTCTGTCTCAACACCTTTTTCGATAAAGGTTGTGATTTCTGCATTTTCACCACGGTGTAAAAAGCCCAGATCGGATTTACCCGCAATTTCATCACCGAAGCGTACACAACGCGTACATTGAATACAGCGTGTCATAACTGTGTTAATCAACGGTCCAATATCTGGATCCGTCTTCGCACGTTTGCTCTCGTGATAGCGCGAACGGTCAAAACCATACGCCATAGCTTGATCCTGCAAATCGCACTCACCGCCTTGGTCGCAAATAGGGCAATCAAGCGGGTGATTAATCAGCAGCATTTCCATCACGCCCTTGCGCGCTTTTTTAATCATGTCGGAATTTGTTTTAACGTCCATACCTTCGGAACATGCGAGCGCACAAGATGCTTGCGGCTTTGGAGGGCCTGGAGAAACCTCAACCAGACACATACGGCAGTTGGCAGGAACAGAAAGCTTATCATGGTAGCAAAAACGCGGAATTTCTATACCCAACTGCTCAGCAGCCTGAATAATAGACGTTCCTTGTTCAACTTCTATTTCTATTCCATCAATCGTAAGTTTTGGCATGTTTTATTCCTATACCCTTATATCTTTGCCGGCGTAATGAGAACCGGTCTTTGTTCGTATGAAAATTCCATCCATTTGGTCGCGGGCATGTGTTGTGGCGTCCGCAGCAATTTGGTCGTTGACCACGGCGTATAATTTACGTCTTGTATCCCCGCCGCGCCACGATCAGGTGTAAACGTCATGCTCCCTTGCCATTCAACATCTCCGTCAAGGACTTTGGAGTAAACAATAAGTTCATCCCCATCTTCAATATTATAAATAGTGCTGCCCTTACCAAAAGGGTACAACGCTCTAAACGCAATGTCGCCCTGCTCCGTATGGTTTGCGACGATCCCAAATATTTGCTGCCCATCTTTGGTTAAGCGCGCAGGCATTTCATCCGTAAACATGGCATCCCAAAGCACCGTACTTGTACCTTTTTGATCGCCGTATGACGTGTTTTTTGTAAAATCGAGATCAACCGTGCCGTGCCAAGCTATCTCGCCTTTAGTCACACTCTTAAAAACTTTTACCAAATCACCTGATTTAAGCGGCGTTACAACATGCGGGATATGCTTTTGTAACTTACCGTTGTTGCTCAAAATATATGTAGCTGTGTCCTCGTAGCACTCGCCACCAAAATCGTGAGTGGTGTTAGATGTCAGACGCGGTGCACCTTCGGCACCAACCAAGGGTGCATAAATATGTTGTAACCGCATGGAAATATGAGAATTATTGCTCAATATCCTAGCCCTCTCAATTTTTTAGTAGCAGCCTCTAAAGCACGCCCATAAGTAGCGCGATTTATCACAGTTACACGTGTGCCACTTGGTGAATTAAAGGTTTTCTTTAAAGCTTCGTCCGCGAACGGCTTGCGAGAAACACAATAAAAATCTTTTCGGCGTTGTTGCATGTTTTCATTATTGCTCATTATGCTGCTGCCTTTCTATACGCTAAAATACGCGCTTCAACTTCGGGGCGGAAATGGCGCATTAAACCTTGGATCGGCCATGCAGACGCATCGCCGTGTGCGCAAATTGTATGACCTTCTATTTCTTTGGAGACATCCAACAGCATATCAATTTCTTCTATTGTTGCATTACCCGTTACCATGCGTTGCATCACGCGCCACATCCAGCCTGTGCCTTCGCGGCATGGCGTACATTGGCCACAGCTTTCATGCATATAAAAATGCGACAAACGCGCAATCGCGTAAATGACATCTGTTGATTGATCCATGACAATCACGCCCGCAGTCCCAAGGCCGCTTTGCACTTCGCGCAAGCTGTCAAAATCCATCAAAACCGTATCGCAAATATCACGCGGCAAAAGCGGTGTTGATGACCCGCCCGGAATGATTGCCTTAAGATTATCCCAACCACCGCGAACACCGCCCGCATGCTTTTCGATAAGCTCTTTCAGCGGGATGCCCATTTCTTCTTCGACATTGCATGGTTGATTCACATGACCCGAAATACAGAACAGTTTAGTACCCGTGTTTTTCTCGTCCTTACCAAGACCAGCAAACCAATCACCGCCACGCGAAAGAATTTCAGGTACAACAGCAATCGTTTCCACATTGTTTACCGTGGTTGGACACGCATAAAGCCCCGCCATCGCCGGAAATGGTGGTTTGTTGCGTGGTTCACCCTTAAGACCTTCAAGGCTATTCAACAGCGCCGTTTCTTCGCCACAAATATAAGCCCCTGCCCCACGATGCAAAATAATATCAAAATCCCAACCAGATTTGGCTGCATTTTTGCCGAGCAATCCAGCGTCATAGGCTTCATTAATCGCCTTCACAAGTGCGGAGCTCTCACTGTAGAACTCACCACGAATATAGATATACGCCGCATGAGCGCCCATCGCGAATCCTGCGATTACCGCACCTTCTAGCAAGCGGTGCGGGTCATTACGCATGATATCGCGGTCTTTGCATGTGCCGGGTTCTGATTCATCGGCATTGATGACCAAATAATGCGGCTTCCCTGTTTTTGCAGGGTCAGGCATGAATGACCATTTAAGACCTGTTGGAAAACCAGCACCACCACGACCGCGCAAGCCCGATTTTTTCATCTCGTCGATGATCCAGTCTTTGCCTTTTTTGATAATCTTTGCCGTGTCATTCCATGAGCCGCGTTTTTTCGCGTATTCAAGGTTAAACGGCTCGAACCCGTACAGGTTTGTAAATATGCGGTCTTTATCGTCTAACATTAAACAATCCCCGCTTTCTTCGCGTCTTTTTCAAGTGATGTCGGGCCAGAATGCGCCATTGAACCTTTACGGCCTGTTTGCGAGCCAATGGATACTTCTTTGCCTGCCGCAAGATCTTTTAGAATCTGCACTATATTCTCAGGAGTTAAATCCTCATAATAATCATCGTTAATTTGCACCATCGGGGCATTCACGCAAGCGCCAAGGCATTCCACTTCAACAAGCGTGAACAAACCATCTTTTGTGGTTTCACCCATGCCAATTTTTAAATGTTGTTCCGCAGCCGTTAGAATATTGGCCGAACCGCAAAGCCAACAAGGCGTTGTCGTGCACATCTGTACCAAATACTGACCAACAGGCGCGAGGTTATACATCGAATAAAACGTGGCAACCTCATAAACCTTGATCGGCGGTTGACCAACAATCGCGGCAATTTCGTCCATGGCTTTGCAGGGGATCCAGCCGCCATAAGGCTTTTTGGCCTTTGCGCCTTCGGCGGCAACTTGACGCTGCGCCATATCAAGAAGCGGCATAATCGCGCTGCGTTGAAACCCTTGCGGATAACGACCTATAATTTCATCAACGGCGGCCTTACTCTTAAATTTAAACTCGGCGGGTTGGTAATCAGCATTTTGGTCAAAAGGTTTTTTCATGGTCTGTCCTGAGTATTACAATTATTTGCTTTTTAATCGATTTGTTTGCTAATGTCCACGAACAAACAGGAATATAGACGAGTATGGCAATAAAATTAAAAAAACCAACCCCTGAATTTGCAGACATCTCAAAAGATTTGGATGCGGTTACGTTTTATTGTGGAGCGATCATCGAAAATAAGGATGGACGCTTACTTCTGGAGTGGAACGATCCGGAAACAGGAGTCCGATTACTGGATGAAAATGACATCAGGGACATCAAAGAAACAGCCCGCGAACATTTATGCCAGATAAAAGCTGGCGATCCCATTCCACGTAATCGCCATTACAGCGCAGAAGTTGGTTTACACAAACTACAAAAATCCAAAATAGAAAAAGGAATCGCATTACAGAGCGGCCTCTATTACGTGGACACGGCGGCGAGTGCCATATGCCCCTCTCGCGATGACGCACCTGATTTGAAGGCTCCAGTTAAAGTACTTAAAATAAACTAATCGCTAGCCTAGCGGTCAATCTCTCCAAAAACGATATCCATTGAGCCTATAATCGACACAGCATCGGCGAGCATGTGTCCTTTGCTCATAAAATCGAGGGCTTGCAAATGCGCAAAACCCGGAGCGCGCACGCGGCAGCGATAAGGTTTGTTGGTGCCATCAGCAACCAAGTAAACACCAAACTCACCTTTTGGTGCTTCAACGGCGGCATAGGTATCGCCTGCGGGCACGTGATAGCCTTCGGTGTAGAGCTTAAAGTGGTGAATCATGGCTTCCATCGAGCTTTTCATTTCAGCACGTGGCGGCGGCGAAATTTTGTAATCATTGACCTTTATATCGCCATCGGGCATATCGCGCAGGCATTGCTTCATAATCTCAACGGATTGCTTCATTTCTTCCATGCGGATCAAGTAACGCGCGTAGCAATCTCCTGTCTTGCCGACAGGGATATCAAATTCCATTTTCTCGTAAACTTCATAAGGCTGTGCCTTACGTAAATCCCACGCGACACCAGAGCCACGCAGCATCGGACCAGAAAAGCCCCAGTTCAGCGCGTCTGCTTTGCTAACAGTACCAATATCAACCGTGCGTTGCTTGAAAATACGATTATTGGTCAAAAGCGTATCAAGGTCATTGATGACAGGCAGGATAGAGCTTTCACACCATTCCATCATATCATCAGCAAGGCCCGCAGGCATATCCTGTGCCACGCCACCCGGACGGAAGTAATTTGCGTGAAGGCGTGCGCCACTCACGCGCTCGTAAAACTCCATACCCTTTTCACGCTCTTCAAAGCCCCAAAGCGCAGGTGTAATAGCACCAACATCAAGGGCAAAGGTCGTGATATTCAGGATGTGGTTCAAGATACGGCCAAGTTCACAGAACAGCACACGAATATATTGCGCCCGTTCGGGAATAGTAATGCCAAGCAAACGCTCAACCGCGAGCGCATAAGCATGTTCTTGGTTCATCGGGCAAACATAATCCAGACGGTCAAAATAAGGTATCGCCTGCATGTAGGTTTTATACTCGATCAGCTTTTCCGTACCACGGTGCAAAAGGCCAATATGTGGGTCCGCACGCTCAACAATTTCACCATCCATCTCAAGCACGAGGCGTAGCACACCGTGCGCGGCAGGGTGCTGTGGCCCGAAATTCATCGTGTAAGGCTTGATCTGTGTTTCGTCTTGAATATCTATCGTGTCTTTATTCATGATGCTTTCTTACCCGTCTTGGCTTTACTATCAACCCAGCCATATTGAGGAATAGCAGCCTTTTCATCCCCTGGAAGCTGGACATCGGTCATACCTTCCCACGGGCTTAGGTAGTCAAAATAGCGGAAATCTTGCGCCAATTTAACAGGCTCGTACACAACGCGGCGTTGTTCCTCGTCATAACGCACTTCGACATAGCCCGTTAGGGGAAAATCCTTACGCAATGGATGACCTTCAAAGCCATAGTCCGTCAAAATACGGCGTAGATCTGGGTTACCTTTGAAATAGATGCCGTACATATCCCAAACTTCGCGTTCTAGCCATCCTGCTGTTTGGTAAATTTGTGTCACGGACGGCACTTGCTGTTCGTCCTTCACGCCGATTTTAATGCGGATACGGTTATTTTGTGAGATCGAAAGCAAATGATAAACAACCTCAAAGCGCTCTTCTCCACGATCAGGATAATCAACACCGCAAAGATCAATTAAAATTTTGAAATCACATTCACGGTCATTCATTAGAAATTCAAGAATATCTATAATCTTGCTACACTGAGCAACCAGAATAATTTCGCCATCACGCAATTCATGAGACAGAATCGCGCCATCCAGATTTTCATGGATATGTTCAGCTAAGTCTTTAAGTGCTTCCGTTGTCATCTTTTACTCTTCTACTCTAATCTTTTGCCTATCGTGCAATGCGCGTATCTTCGCGTTGTATTTTTTTTTGTAGCTGCAACAATCCATACACAAGTGCCTCAGCCGTTGGTGGGCAACCCGGCACGTAAATATCGACAGGCACAACCCGATCGCAACCACGAACCACAGAATACGAATAATGATAATATCCACCGCCATTCGCGCAAGACCCCATAGACACAACCCAACGTGGCTCAGGCATTTGGTCATACACACGACGCAGCGCGGGTGCCATTTTATTTGTCAGCGTACCGGCAACGATCATGACGTCTGATTGACGCGGGCTTGGGCGTGGAATCATCCCGAAACGGTCAAGGTCATAACGGCTCATGTAAGAGTGGATCATCTCCACCGCGCAACATGCCAAACCAAATGTCATCGGCCAGATAGACCCTGTGCGCGCCCAATCAAAAAGGCTGTCCGCACTTGTCAGCAAAAATCCCTTTTCTTTCAGATGATGCGAAATCGCAGCAGGCACAACATCTTGCTTCGATGCTTTGGGCATAAAAACGTTGGTTGTGATCGGCGCGACAGGTGCTTGAATTACTTTACGATCATGAGTCATTTAAAATTTTACTCCCATTCCAAAGCCCCTTTGTTCCATTCATATATGAAACCAACAGTCAAAACCGCAAGGAAAATCATCATGGACCAAAATCCTAATAGGCCAATCGCGCCAAGCGACACCGCCCACGGAAACAGGAACGCAATTTCAAGGTCGAAAATAATAAATAGAATCGCCACCAGATAAAAGCGCACATCGAATTTATGGCGCGCATCATCAAACGCATCAAAGCCACACTCATACGCCGCCAATTTATCCTTATCGGGGTTTTGCTTACCAACGATCAGAGACGCCACAATCATAAGGAACGAGAGCCCGCCTGCGATGAACAGGAAGATCAAAATCGGTAGGTAATCAAGTAGGAAACTATTGGATGCCATTTGTGAGTCCCAGCTTCGAAGTAAAAATACACATCATTATGTACCACTATGAATCATAAAGGAAAAGACCAAGATTCAAAAAGATACAAAAAAAGCCCCCGAAAGGGCTTTAATTATTTCTAGCTTATAATTCCATTCTGAAAAACTTACGTTTAAACCAAAATGGCGCGAACGACGGGACTTGAACCCGCGACCTCCGCCGTGACAGGGCGGCATTCTAACCGACTGAACTACGTCCGCATTAGCTAGGGTGTTTTGATAACCGAGAACATGCCCCTGTGTCAATAAACTTTATCAAAAACATTTCGTTTTTATGCAGCAAGCTCTGTTGGCTCAGGGTTAAATGGCAGATTCAACGATTCTGCCACGCTCTGATACGTGATTTCACCTTTGAAAACATTCAAACCATTCCGCAGGTTAGGATCTTCCAGCATCGCCTGTTTCCAACCTTTATCCGCGAGCCTAAGCGCATATGGCAACACAGCATGACCAAGTGCCAAAGCCGATGTCAACGGCACAGCTCCCGGCATATTGGCAACACAGTAATGCACAACATCATCAACCACATAGGTTGGATCATTATGTGTTGTGGCTTTACTTGTTTCAAAACAGCCACCCTGATCGATTGAGATATCAACCAAAACCGTTCCCTTTTTCATTGTTTTCAGCATAGCGCGCGTGATGAGCTTCGGTGCAGCAGCACCCGGAATTAACACAGCACCAATCACCATGTCAGCAACCTGAACCGCTTGCTCGATATAATCTTGGCTAGAGTAAACAACCTTCGCTTGGCCTTTAAAGTGATCATCAAGGAAGCGTAGGCGATCGTGGTTACGTTCAAGAATCGTAACATCAGCACCCATACCAACCGCAATTTTAGCCGCATTAAAGCCAGATACACCGCCACCGATAACCAAAACATTCGCAGGCAAAACACCTGGGACGCCACTAATTAAACGCCCTGTGCCACCTAAATGCTTCTGCAAACCAGCTGCACCAACGAGCACAGACAAACGACCCGCGACTTCACTCATGGGTGCGAGCAATGGCAAGCCTTGTCCGTTAGGACCCGTCACAGTTTCATAGGCAATGGCAACGCATTTTGATTCGATCAGTGCTTTGGTTTGCTCTGGATCGGGTGCCAAATGAAGATATGTGAACAAAACCTGACCTTCGCGCAGCATTTTGCATTCAGGAATTTGCGGTTCTTTCACTTTTATAATCATTTCCGCTTCCGCAAAAATCTCTTTCGCCGTCTTGCGAATCTCCGCCCCTGCGGTTTTATAATCTTCATCTGTAAAATTAATACCCAGACCTGCGCCAGTCTCCACAATCACCTTGTGACCGCGCGATACGAATTCTTTAACCGATGAAGGAACCAATCCAACACGGTGTTCTTGTGCTTTAATTTCCTTAGGGCAACCTACCAGCATTTCCTATACTCCTGTAAGAGATGAATAAATAACAACACACTTGTTTAGCAGCTTTATCGTAAAATTCTATATGCAGTGCAATAATAATTTCAGGCTTTGCAAATACGCCCTTCTCTTTCATAGTGTTTCTATGATTTCAAAATTGGTGCTCTACATTACGTGTTTCTTGTTTATTTGCTGTGGCAGCGCTGCGGCAAGTCAGATATGCCTCCCCCCTGATACAGCCAAAAGCGGTTGTAAGGGTAAAAGCGCGAGCTACGAAAACACCATTTGCCTCGAAGATTACTTCGTCAACATGACTTATCTAGAATCAGCAACAAAAGCGATTGATAGCGCGCGCCGCATGCAAGAAGATGGTGAAATAGATGATTGCCACATCGTGGCGCATATGGTGGGCAAGGCAAACCTTATCAAATATGGCTATGATCTTGGTAAAGCACTTGGTACCTGCTCCACAAGCTGCCTTCAGGGTTGTATTCACGGTGCTGTACAAACATACGTATCCGAAAAAGTCGATGTGACGCGCTTAAAAGAAGAGCTTTCGAGCATTTGTGAGGGACTTGATAAGCACTCGCCTGTTTACGGACAATGTATCCACGGTTTGGGGCATGGATTTCTCACAGGGGATTATATGTCGATCACGGAGGCTATAGCCGCTTGCGAAAGCCTTGATAGTGCGGATAGTCATCGCTGCCTCGGCGGTGTATTCATGGAAAATATGCAGAAAAACCTTTTGCTGCCAGAAAGTGAATTCAGAGCGCGGCTGCCGCAGACATGCACTATAATCGAGAAAATGAACCGCCCTAGCCTTACCCGCGCCTGTTATAGCGATATGGGTGAAGGGATTATGTTTTACACAGCCCATAACCTTGGGCAAAGCCTTGAATATTGCAACCTTGTATCAAATAACTATGATAATATAACAGCATGTAAAAAGGGCGCGCGCACAGAAGCACGCATAGGCCTTTTGGGAAGTTCCCAGCAACCTCATTAAAATGCTATACTGAATGAAACGACTTACGCAGGAGTAACAATGCAAACTTTTATAAAAATATTCAAATGGTGTTTGTGCGCGACCTTCTTTGTCATTGGATGTGGCTTCCTTGCGGCAACGGACGCGACAGGGTCTATCAAACCCATATTTATCACCATACTGTGCTTCGGAATACTCTATTGGCTCTCAAAGTCCTTTTTCGGGGCATCTAAGTCTCTCTTATTGGTAAATTGCGTTGTCCTTGGCATTGCTGGTGCGTGCTCGTGGTATCTCTATCAAGGCTTCGACTTCCTGAGCAGTTGGCATGGATATGATATATTTTTTGAATGGGCGCTATGGTGCTATGTCATAGGCATCCCTGTGATGGGGTTCGCATTTAAGAAATTCGACTAATCCCCCGACAAACGCATCAACAACAAAAAGCCCCGCTTAGCCATTATGGCGCGGGGCTTTTTGTTGTTGGCATGCTTCTTAGATATTTGATCTCACTGCGCACAGCCTGCAGAATATTGATCCGTAATCTTGGAGTTTTGATGGTGGGCGATGACGGGCTCGAACCGCCGACCCTCTCGGTGTAAACGAGATGCTCTCCCAGCTGAGCTAATCGCCCATCAAAAGTCGAGTGCTATATAAACCAAAAAATCACTTGCATTACAAGCAAAAAATTGTTTACTTTATGTAAATGAATAGAAGAGCATTAATAATCACATCCAGCTTTACAACCGTTGCCGCCGCAGCGTCACTAGCCGCGCACTTCGCATTGCCTTCTTCTCAGCCTCAAGAAGAACGAGAGCCGTTGATCATAACCATCCACCTACCAATCGCACAAACACAGCAAGAGTGCCCTCTGCATCTAAACGACAATAACGACTGCCCAACCACGGCAGAATATTTAAAATCTAAAATATCCGAGACACCACTTTCAGAGAACGCTGCGAAACAGCTACCGAGTTTTGTAGATAACGAGTACCCTGCGTCCCCCTTCAATTATCAGTTGTAATAAATAAAGGTAATGCCACCAATGAGATATCCAGATAAAAAAGAATGGCTACAAGGAACCCTAATGGCCGCCATGGCCTTTGCTAGTTTCCACATGTATAACAACCCAGATGAATCGCGCGACTTTATTTTAGGTAGATTAAATGATCTCAATAACCTAAGGGACGCTACCATTGAATTGGCCGATTGGGGTAATGATGGCTGTGCGCTTGATTTTTGTATTTCTACAGCGGGTTACCTGAAAAATAAAATATCTGAGGTGCCGCTTGATTCTACCGCAGCAAAATCACTTCCTAGCTTTACCGGTGAAGAATACACAGCATCTCCGTTTCACTTTCAAATTTAAAAGAGCCCTATTTAGGCCACAAAAAAACAGCCCCGCAAAAGCGAGGCCAATATCATGTGACTATTTCTACAGAACGAATTTTCCAGCCGCCTTCCAATCCTTAAACTCTTCTTCGGCTTCAACCTGATCCAAGATTTTTCTGTATTCATCAACAATGCGCTTTTTGTCGGCATCTTGTGATGTTGCAGTGCTGGCAGGATCAATTTTAGGCAACCCAACAGCGTCCCTCATACTATTAATCATTGGTGAAGCATGGGATTGCATCTGTTGCTGCATTGATTGTACGCGCTCCGTTGGTGAGGCTTCATGCATTAAACACCTTAGCCTTCCCTTTAGATCTTCGTCGTTCATGTCATCACCTCACATTCATTGATTATGGAAAAATAATATCGGATTTAAAAATAATAGTCAAGAACTGCAAAAAAAACAGCCCCGCAAAAGCGAGGCTGCAAATATTAGTAAAAATCAGCGATAAACTATTTCTTGTTGTTTACGGCTTCTTTCAGCTCTTTACCAGCTTTGAATTTAGGCTGCTTAGAAGCTGGAATGTTGATTTTTTCGCCTGTACGTGGGTTACGGCCAGTTGTCGCTGCACGTGCTGCAACACTGAATGTACCGAAGCCAACTAAACGTACTTCGTCGCCTTTTTTCAAAGACATTTTGATTGTTTCGATAATAGCTTGAACGGCATCTTGCGCTTTAGTTTTAGGCAAACCAGTTTTTTTAGCTACACTGTCTACGAGTTCTTGTTTGTTCACGGGAACCCCCTTTTTTTGAACGTTGAAATAAACCACCCTTAACAATTAATAACAATAATTAAAAATGGGCCTTCAGCTTTATGAATAACCTCTAATGCAAGGTCATCAACGCTTCCGACGAATCATTTATACGCCTATTTTAAAGTGGTTTCAATGCCGAATTACCTCTTCGCCCTTATTTTCTGCTGTTTTTGCGGAAATAGGATCAATTTTCCCTGTATTTTCAATGTCTAAGGGTTCTGGCATTTTTACCAAAACATGGCTTAAAACTTCCTCAATCGTACGCACAGGCACGATCTCCAGTCCTTTTTTCACATTTATGGGAATATCTGCGAGGTCTTTTTCGTTATCTATGGGAATCAAAACCTTGGTGATTCCCCCACGAAGTGCCGCCAATAACTTTTCTTTGAGACCACCAATAGCAGTAACATAACCACGTAAATTGATTTCACCTGTCATAGCAACATCACGACGAACCTCAATTCCCGTCAGTGCGGAAATAATAGCCGTCGTCATGGCAGCACCAGCAGAAGGTCCATCTTTTGGCGTTGCCCCTTCAGGAACATGAACGTGTATGCTTTGCTTGTTCAGCAATTCAAAATCAATTCCGAACTGTGCCGCTCGTGATTTTGTTAGCATCTCAGCAACAGTCACTGATTCTTTCATCACTTCCTTGATATTACCCGTCGTTGTAACCTTGCCTTCTTTACCTGGCATAACAACAGCCTCAATAGAGAGCAAATCACCACCAGTTTCTGTATAAGCAAGACCATTCACAATACCAACGCGATCAAGCTCTTCAATCTCGCCATAGCGGTATTTACGAATGCCCGCGTATTTTTCAAGACCTTTAGGTGTGATATTGACCGTTTTCTTTTTCGTCATCAAAATTTCTTTGATGGCTTTACGGCAAAGGTTTGAAATTTCACGCTCCAAATTACGAACACCAGCTTCACGCGTATAATAACGAATAAGGTCACGCAATGTGCGATCACTAAGGGAGAACTCGCTTTTCTTCAAACCTGTTGCTTTCATTTGCTTGGATAGCAAATGCTTACGTACAATTTTGAGTTTTTCTTCTTCGGTATAACCGCCGAGGCGAATAACTTCCATCCTGTCGAGCAATGGGCGCGGCATGTTTGCAATAGAGTTTGCCGTACACACGAACATGACATCAGAGAGATCGTAATCTAGTTCCATATAATGATCGTTAAATGCGGTGTTTTGTTCAGGATCTAGAACCTCAAGCAATGCAGAGCTCGGGTCACCTCTCCAGTCAGAACCAAGCTTATCAACTTCGTCCAGCAAAAACAGAGGGTTTGATTTCTTGGCCTTCTTCATGCCTTGAATAATTTTACCCGGCATCGCACCTATATATGTACGGCGGTGACCACGAATTTCGCTTTCATCACGCACGCCGCCCAATGACATACGAACGAAGTTACGGTTCGTTGCCTTGGCAATTGACTGTCCCAATGATGTTTTACCAACGCCTGGTGGACCAACAAGGCACAGTATAGGGCCTTTAACCTTACTTGTGCGGTTCTGCACCGCGAGAAACTCCAGAATGCGCTCTTTGACCTTCTCAAGACCATAATGATCCGTATCAAGAATTTTTTGGGCTTCTTTAAGATCTTTTTTAACACGGCTGCGTTCTTCCCACGGCACGGATAGGATCCAGTCGAGATAATTGCGCACAACAGTGGCTTCAGCAGACATAGGACTCATCTGTTTAAGCTTTTTAAGCTCGCCCATGGATTTTTCTTTGGCTTCCTTGGTGAGCTTGGTTTCATTGATACGTTTTTCAAGCTCGCCCATTTCATCAAGGCCACCCTCTTCAATGTCTCCAAGCTCGTTCTGAATGGCCTTCATTTGCTCATTCAGATAATACTCACGCTGCGTTTTTTCCATTTGGCGTTTAACGCGCGTACGAATACGCTTTTCAACCTGAAGAACGCCAATTTCGCCTTCCATATAGCTGTAAATCTTTTCAAGACGATCAATTGTATTGGAAAGCTCGAGCAACTCCTGCTTCTCTTCAATTTTAAGTGCGAGATGCGCGGAGACCGTATCGGCCATTTTAGATGCTTCATCAATTTGGTTGATAGAAACAATCACCTCGGGTGGGATTTTCTTGTTGAGCTTCACATATTGCTCGAACTGTGACGCTACCGCACGGGATAATGCTTCAACTTCGTCATTATCTGGTGTTTTATCTTTAATATCTTCGACTGTAGCCTCAAGAAACTCACCATTAGCGGTGTATTCTTTAATCACAACGCGCTTCGTTCCCTCAACAAGCACTTTTACCGTGCCATCAGGTAATTTAAGAAGCTGTAGAATTGTGCCGACAGTACCAATTTGATACAGCGCATCAGGCCCCGGATCATCTTCCGTTGGTGTTTTCTGGGTTAAAAGAAGAATTTGTTTATCTTCCTGCATGACATGCTCAAGTGCTTTGACGGATTTTTCACGCCCGACAAATAACGGCACAATCATGTGCGGAAAAACAACGATATCCCTTAACGGCAGCACCGGAAGTGCTGCGCCTTTGGATGATGATAATCCAATCATATTCGACTAACCCCTTTTGATTTCTCTTGGTCTTATATTTAATATTACCTGAAATCGTTAAATATATCTTATAGAACGGCAATAAAAATGACTTGGGTGATTATTATCCAAAATCAAGCCCACACAAGACATTAAATCAAGTTATATTAACGCCCAATAGATTTTATCAGGATTTTTTGTCGTCTTTACCAACCATGCCCGCGCGGTTATCTACGACTTGGTCAATCAAACCAAATTTCTTGGCTTCTTCGGCTGACATGAAGTTGTCACGTTCCATTGATTTTTCAATGTGAGACAATTTTTGACCTGTGTGCTTCACATACAGGCTGTTTAGGATACTACGCAAGCGCAGGATTTCTTTGGCTTGAATTTCAATATCTGTTGCCTGCCCTTGCGCGCCACCTGAAGGCTGGTGGATCATAATGCGAGAGTTTGGAAGCGAGAAGCGTTTACCTGCTTCACCAGCCATCAATAGGAGTGAGCCGGCAGATGCCGCTTGACCAATACAAACTGTGGACACAGGCGCTTTGATATACTGCATTGTGTCATACATCGCCATAGCAGATGTCACAACACCGCCTGGGGAGTTAATGTAGAACGAAATGTCTTTGCCTGGGTTTTCTGATTCGAGGAACAAAAGCTGCGCACAGATCAAACTACCGACGTTATCGTTCACGCCGCCTGTCAGAAAAATAATACGCTCTTTTAAAAGACGTGAGAAAATATCGTATGAACGCTCACCTCTGTTGGTTTGTTCAACCACCATAGGAATTAGCGTGCTGTTTAATACATCAATTGGGTCGCGTTCACTCATCTTTTTATGTCCTGTCTATTTTCTCAATAAGGATTTGGGAATCAAATACTAACAAACCGTAGCGCGAGGCCACGGTTTGTTCAAGCTTGGATGTTATATAATGATTACTTTTTCGCTGTTTTTTTAGCAGCAGGCTTTTTAGCAGCAGAGTCTTTGCTTTCTGTTTTTGCCTTACCACTCTTGGCTGGCGCTGCTTTTTTGGTGCCTTTTTTCTTGCTGACATATGATTCATCATCGTCGGCAGACAGCTCTTCAACAGACATTGTTTTTTCTTTTACATCAGCGAGTTCAAGGATGAAATCAACAACTTTGTCTTCAAACAACGGTGCGCGGAGCGAATCAAGTGCTGCGCGGTTTTTCTTATAGTATTCGAAAATTTGTGCTTCCTGACCTGGGTAACGCTGCGCTTCACGGATAACCGCGCGTTGCAATTCCTGATCATTCACCTGAATGTTGTTTGTTTGACCAATTTCAGAAAGAACCATGCCCAAACGTACACGACGCTCACAAATAGCACGAAGCTCTTCTTCTTCACCTTTTTCAAGTTCTAGCTTGCCATCTTTAAGCTCGGCCTGACGTTCCATGCGTACTTGTTGCAAGATTGCCTCATATTCCATGTCCAGCATACCTGCAGGAACATCAAAATCATGACCTTCATCCAGAACATCAAGCAATGCACGCTTCAGTTTCATGCGTGAAAGCTGGTCATGCTGTGATTGAATTTGCTCTTCAACAGCAGCTTCAAGACCTTTTTTATCTTCAAAGCCTAATTTTTTCGCGAATTCTTCATCGATTTTTGTTTCGGCATATTCTTGAATTTCTTCTACTTCGACATCAAAGATCGCTTCGCGGCCTTTGAGCTCTTCGGCGTGATATTCATCAGGGAATTTTACGTTTACTTCAACTTTATCGCCTGCTTTTTTACCTGTAAGCTGCGCCTCAAAACCTTCAATAAACTGACCAGAACCAAGCTCTAGCTTATGGCCGTGGGCGTGCATACCGGGGTGTTTGTGATTGTCATCTTTTGTACGTCCGTGGAATGTCATCACAACAACATCACCTTTTTTGGCGGCACGTTCTACTTTAACACTGTCTTTGTTACCTTTGGCAACTTGCTCCAGTGCTTCGTTAATTGCTTTCTTCTCAACCTTGGCAACAGGCTTTTCAAGCTTAATGCCTTTCATGTCCATAATTTTGAACGTCGGGAGAACTTCAACATTGATCGTAAATTTAAGGTCTTTGCCTTCATCAAATGAAGTGACTTCAATTTTTGGCTGCATCGCAGGCTTAAGCTTTTTCTCCATCAACGCTTTCGCGGAGGAATCATTCACGGCTTTTTCAAGAACTTCGCCCATAACCGCGCGGCCATAGCGTTGTTTCATAAGATCCATCGGCACTTTCCCTTTACGGAAGCCAGGCAAGGTTACTTTTTTGCTATACTCAACAAGGTGAGCATCAATCTCTTTATCGATCTCTTTTGCATCAACTGTTACTTCAAGTTCGTATGCTAAGCCTTCGTTCTTTAATTCTTTTACCTGCATTTTATTATCCTGTGTGCTTCCTTTAATATGTTAGGAAAGTTGGTGCACCCAAGGGCACACTCACTTTTCTTAAATTCGCTTTGTTCATTAACGAAAATTGGTGCGGATGAAGGGACTTGAACCCCCACGCCTCTCGGCACTAGAACCTAAATCTAGCGTGTCTACCATTTCACCACATCCGCAGCGGTTTGAACCAGTATCAGAAAACAGAAATTGAGTTTAAATTCAAGAGAAATTCTGAAAAATAAGCATTTTTTTTGATTTAAGTCGTGATTTTCAGGATTTGTTTCGAGCAAGATTAACAAGCGAGGCTAAATGGGGCGACCGACGGGGTTCGAACCCGCGACCACTCGGATCACAACCGAGGGCTCTACCGCTGAGCTACGACCGCCACAATTAAGATTTATACTGTCTATACTTTTATTAGGTAGTAGGTCAAGTTTTCTGGTGAAAAAAACGACATTTTTTTGAATTTACTGTGGACTCGCCTAGCATAAGTTGTTAGGTTGCTATTCATGCATAGCTGATATGCCATAGATACATGGGTGCATTGCAGCAACCAGCCAGCCAACCTAAAATGAGAGAAAGAAAACAAAATGCTCTACAAGCCACACTATTATGACGCAGAAGATTTGAAGATCAAGACTGTTGCCGATTTTATGAAAGTTTTGGAAGAACATGAAATTATAGATGTTGATTTCTGTTTTGCTGATTTGCGCGGTATGCGCCATCACACGGCGCAACACGTCGATTCAATTGACAAAGACATGATAGAAAATGGCGTTTATTTTGACGGATCTTCTATTGCTGGTTGGAAGGATATTAATGAATCAGACATGATTATGAAGCCTGATATTAGGAGAGTCTGTCTGGACCCTTTTGCTTCACACCCAACAATTAAGATTTTCTGTGATGTTTATGATCCTATAACAAAAAAACCATATGCGTGCGACCCACGCTCCATCGCGAAAGCTGCAGAGAAATACCTGAAATCGACAAATATTGCAGACACCATCAATATCGGCCCCGAGGCTGAGTTTTTTGTTTTTGATGACGTGAAGATCAATGTCGACATGAATCATGTTGGCTACAAAATCGACAGTGAAGAAGGCCCTTACAATAGCGGCCGTCACTATGAAGAAGGCAATATGGGACACCGCCCAAGACTTAAAGGCGGATACTTCCCTGATTCTCCGATTGATGCTCTTGCTGGCTTGCGCTCTGAAATGTTGAGTGTTCTTAAACGTATGGGCGTTGAAGTCGAAAAGCACCACCACGAAGTTGCTCCCGCACAATGTGAGCTTGGTATCAAATATACGTCACTAACGGACGCGGCCGATAACATGCAGCTTTACAAATATGTTGTACAGAACGTTGCCCACGCCTATGGCAAGTCAGCGACATTCCTACCGAAGCCTGTTTATGGCGACAACGGATCAGGCATGCACTGCCACCAGTCCCTGTTCAAAGGCGGCAAGCCACTATTTGCTGGTGATAAATATGCAGGACTTTCTGAGGATTGCTTGTTCTACATTGGTGGTATCATTAAGCATGCAAAATCATTGAATGCTTTCACGAACCCATCAACAAACAGCTACAAGCGTTTGGTGCCAGGGTATGAAGCACCTGTGCTTCTCGCCTACTCTGCACGTAACCGTTCAGCATCTTGCCGTATTCCACAGGCAGAAGGCGCAAACGCAAAACGCGTTGAAGTGCGCTTCCCTGACCCGATGGCAAACCCTTACTTGGCTTTTGCGGCGATGTTGATGGCTGGTCTTGACGGTATCCAGAATAAAATCCACCCGGGTGAGGCTATGGACAAAAACCTTTATGACCTACCAGCAGACGAGCTTGCAGGAATACCAACTGTTTGTGGCTCATTGCGAGAGGCTGTTGAAGCACTTAAAGCGGATCATGAATATCTTCTCAAAGGCGATGTGTTCACACAAGAGGTTTTGGAGTCATATATTGGGCTTAAGATGGAAGAAATTGATATCTATGAGACAATGCCACACCCTGTTGAATACATGATGTACTACTCCCTATAAGGAAGACAAATAATATACAAAGAAACCGACGATATTACTCGTCGGTTTTTTCTTGCTCATCGCCAAGTTCGCCAAGTTCGTCACCCTCGTCTTTTTTATCATCAGCTTCAGACTGATAATCGATAAAAACATCAACGGGACCAATTGACTGAATAACCGTTTCAAACGCTTCTGAATTTATAGCCCATGTATAAAAGCTATTAAGGCGGCTCGGCGTTAATAGTGTCACTATATAAAAATAACTGTCCTCAACCATGACCGCGACCCAGTATTCATGCTCAAGGGTATTCTTACTAACGCCCTCAGCAGAGTATTTTTCAATGCGGTTGAAATAGATATCAGGCGCCAGCACATACCTACGCCCATCATCTTCCTCTAAAACCTTATCGACCCTAAACCCAGCCTGTTTTAAATCATCTTTAAGGTTACGAATTTCTTGCGAAATCGTTGAACTACTCTCAGTAGAAACAATATTCACGGTTATAAGCCCCTCTAGCGTTTGCCCTTTGGAGGCATTGGACAATTTAGCCCTCATGCCATCCGTAGAAAAAATATTAGGCGCATAAATATTCCATGCCGAGGGGTAATCGAAATCTACCGCATTCAAAAATCTGAAGTTTTTACTCATGTTCAGATCATTCGTTTCCGGTGACGTGAACTTAAACGAAGATATTCCCCGCTCCTGCATTGCGCGTAGCTGAGAATCTTTTGCCCAATTTTGATACGGAATATAATAAGAAATAAGGAAAATCCGAGATCCGTTTATAACGGCCTTGCTCCGTACGCTGTAAGATGTGTCTTTTTCAATAAGAACATAGAGCCCTTCCACTTCATTATCAGAGTATACCTTCATGCCTTGTAATACATAACCTTGTGTCATGACATGATTCAAAAACCAGTTTCTTGCTGTAATCTGATTATCCAGTTGCAATGCTGTCACCGTAAAGCGACTGATTGTATATAAATCACTCGGGCTATAGTAACGAACGATCTCACCCAAAACCTTATCGCTAACATGGGTCATCATACCCGTGCTAACTTCAACGTTTTTTGTCCACGCCTTAGGGAGCCGAACTTCATAGCTCATGCTTTTATCATCCAAAGGTATGTCTGTTTGCATCATCGTAAGAGCGACAAATGTATCATGATCCATTGCGCCCAGATATGTAGGGATCTCCTTGATACTTTTAAGGTCTAATACTTGCGCCAATGCGCTGCGCGATAAGGTCCCCATGTTTGCACCAACCAACGCCACAATAAAGCACATTAAAAACATTCTTAAAAAATTCAATTTCATCTTACGTCCCTACGATTAATTACAATACTTTATATTCTACCACACTTAGGGGGCAATAGGCTTCGGTTGGCGGTCGTTACCAATCGAAACATAGGTATAGCGCCCCGAAGCAACCTTCACATATTCTTGTTTTAACCGTCTTACAGCCCAAACATCCAGCGCAATTGTAATAGACGTATTCCCCACTTTTTCAACGTTAGTGTAAAATTCAACAACGTCCCCAACCAAAATAGGTTTTTCGAATGAGGTTTCTGCAAATCTTGTTGCAAATTCGCAACCTGTTTCTTCCCTAGCTTTGTCCGCGCCAGCCAAATCCATTTGTGACATCAACCAACCACCAAAAATATCCCCTCTGTGATTTGTGTTTTCGGGCATAGTGGGAACCCTTAAGCTTGGTGTTCTCTTTTTCAAAACCGACGGTTTTTTAATCTTATTTCGTTTTGTATCCTTGTCTGACATTGATTTCTTGCATTTCCATTTGAATTGTTTAATTTATCTATCCTAACGTGGATCATACACAGAATCCATGGAAATTCATTAATATCATAATTTATGATTGAGTAGATTTTATGGCAGACCTGTTTCAACAGAAGACAAAAGATAGCACTAACACTTACAACGCCTCCGATATTGAGGTGCTTGAAGGCTTAGAGCCCGTACGCAAACGCCCCGGCATGTATATTGGTGGCATAGACGAACGCGCGCTTCATCATTTGGTTGGTGAGATTCTCGACAACGCTATGGATGAGGCTGTCGCGGGGTATGCTAATAAAATCGGAATTGCCCTATACCCAGGCAATAAAATTGTAATCAGTGATAATGGGCGCGGCATTCCAACGGATGAGCACCCTAAATACCCCGGAAAATCGGCACTTGAAGTTATTTTATCAACACTGCACTCAGGCGGTAAATTTGGTGGCGGTGCTTACCAAACATCGGGCGGTCTACATGGTGTTGGTATTTCCGTTGTAAATGCACTGTCTTCCGAGATGAATGTGACTGTTTATCGTGATGGCCAAACCTACTCTCAAGATTTCAGCCGCGGCATTACACAATCTAAGCTGACGAGCACAAAATCAGAAGGCAATAACAAAGGCACCCTTGTCACCTTTACGCCTGATCATGAGATATTTGGCGACTCGGCTAAGTTCAAGCCTGCATGGTTACATCAAATGGCGCGTTCAAAAGCCTACCTTTTCCGTGGCGTTGAAATTACATGGCACTGCGATGCATCACTTATAAAACCTGAGAGCAAAGTTCAAGAAGACGAAAAATTTAAATTTCCCAAAGGATTGCTTGATTTTCTTGAAGCCTCACTTCAAGATCGCGAAACCCTAACACCAACCGCATTTCAGGGTCAAACTGACTTGCCTGATAACTCAGGCAAGGTTGAGTTTGCCATTGCATGGCCTGTCTATGGTGAAGGCTTCACGCACTCTTACTGTAACACGATCCCTACACCACAAGGCGGAACACATGAACAAGGCTTACGCAGTGCTCTGGCGCGTGGCCTCCGTGGATATGGTGAAATGACAGGTAATAAAAAGGCTGCCAACATTACAGCCGATGACGTTATGAGTGATGCGGCCGTATTACTATCTGTGTTTATTCGTGAGCCACAATTCCAAGGGCAAACCAAGGAAAAACTGGCGAACACCGAAGTGGCGCGCTGGGTTGATACCGCCATTAAAGACTATTTCGATCATTGGCTTTCAAGTGACACCAACGCAGCAAAAGACCTTCTTGATGCAATTGTCGATAAATCAGAAGAGCGTCAAAGACGCCGCGATGACAAAGCCATGGCTCGTAAAAGCGCCACACGCAAAACCAGATTACCTGGAAAGCTTGCCGATTGCAGCCGCAACAGTGCCGATGGCACTGAAATCTTTATCGTGGAGGGCGACAGTGCGGGCGGTTCAGCTAAACAGGCGCGTAACCGTGAAACACAGGCTATCTTACCGCTGCGCGGTAAAATTCTGAATGTTGTCAGTGCTACAAAAGATAAAATTCGCGGCAATCAGGAGATTCAAGACCTCATACAAGCCTTGGGCTGCAGTACGCTTAAAGAATTCAACCTTGAAAATTTGCGCTATGAAAAAATCATTGTCATGACTGATGCGGATGTTGATGGCGCGCACATTGCCGCCCTTTTGATCACATTCTTTTACACCCACATGCGCCCGATGATTGAAAGTGGTAATCTTTATATTGCTCAACCGCCGCTTTATCGCCTTGTGAACGGCAACACTAGCGTTTATGCGCGCGACGACGCCCATAAAGACGAACTCATGGCCACTGTGTTTAAAGGAAAAACCAAGGTCGACATGAGCCGCTTTAAAGGTCTTGGTGAGATGCCTGCAAAACAGTTAAAAGAAACAACAATGAACCCACACTCACGCACATTGATCCGCGTGAGCCTTCCTGACGCGATTACGGCCCTTGGCTTGACCCTTGAAATTGCCGCAGACGATGAAGATGTTCCAAATGTAAAAGAGGACATCGATGACCTTGTTGACCGTCTTATGGGCAAAAATGCCGACGCGCGCTTCCAGTTTATTCAGGAAAATGCCGAATTTGTCGAAGATCTTGATATTTAGAGATTAGTCGGTTACTTACCGCACATAACAATATCAGTCAACCTGTGTTTATGTATAATAAAACTTGACGATTTGATATAAAACCAAGTATAACCTTAGAGTAACTTAAAACAGAGGACTGTGTAATGACATCAATTAAAGGAATTTTGGCAGCCGCCGCAACAGCAACAGCACTAAGTGGCGCACCAGCAGCAGCACAAAGCATTGACATACATATCGATCTTGGTGGTGGAAACTCAATCGGAACAAACGGTATAACGCTTAATTTGGGCGGAGCAAAAGGTTCATTCAACATCGGGGGTCAAAACTTCACCACCCGCAATGATCCTAATGGCACAAACTGCCGTAATGCCGCGGCGGATGCTTACAACAACTCTAGCCGAACAGATGCTCAATATGCTCGCTACACCCAAAGAATGGATGCCTGTACCCGCCTATCACAATAATTAGGTAGCTTCAGCAAAGTTTTATTTGCAAAGCAGTGAGTAATAAGACTAATCTGCGCGTCTGATGAAAAACAAGACGCGCATTTTTGTATCTGGAGCCATTCTCATAGCCTTACTTCTTTCGGGAATGTATGCTTTTCGCGGGTATGTGAGCCACCAAGCCCTTGGCACGCTCGCTAATTGGGGCTTCAAAAGTGCTGAAATATCAAGAACATCGTATTATGGCGCAAGTATCGCTTTTGAAGATATCAATCTCGACAAAGAGGGATTTAGCACAATCGAAGGTATTCGTAGCAATATAGCAAACTTCTTACCGTTTTTGTCACATAACAGCCCTATTATCATTGATGGCCTTACGCTATCAGGTGACATTAATTTCCCCATAAAATACGAAGTATCAGGGTGGAATCCTCTTTCCACATCCAATGACATCACCGCGCGTAATTTAATTTTAAACGACGCGAAGCTCGATTTAATGACATCCAAAGGTGCTATTCGCCTACAAGCCAAAGGCCTTGTTAATAAGGATAGCACAGGAAATACAACAATTAACGGCGCATTATGGGGCGTCCAGCACCAGCTTAATATCGACACACGCTGGAATGGTAAAATTACAGCTGACGGTAATCAATCGCATAATATAGAAGTTCTAAAAGGCACGATAAACCTTGATTACCTCTCCGTCAGTCGCCTTTCTGGCAATCTCACCCTAAACTGGCCTGTGAAAAACACATACCCCGATTTGGATGGTGAGCTTGTCATCGGTAAACTTGATGTCGCGGGTATCCCATTAAATAGTGCCAAATTAAAAATGAGTGGCCCTGTAAACCGTCAAACGATTGTCTTTGAAGGCTACATCGCAGGAAAAAGCATTATGCAGGCGGGCATCCGTTTGGAACAAGGCGAAAACGACACCCAAGTTCAAGCAGCAATTAACGCCAAACACCTTGATGATCTTCTCGGTTTTCTTGAAAAGCTGCGCGCCAATGTCAACCAAAGCACATGGGGCGTTGGTATTTTTATGCCGCTCATGCTCACCAAGGGCAATCTAGAGCGCATCAGAAACGATATGAATGGCATTCCTTATGATGAACTACAAATGGTCATCACTGGTTCTCTACGTGATATGACGGGTAAAATTGTGGCGTTCCGTAAGAATGACGCAGAGGGCGAAAAGCACATCATCAGCCTTGATCCAGGTTTCGTGACAGAGTAAGCCCTAACCTGTTTCGCTTATAGACCGTAGTAATACTTGGCGATCAGAATGAATGCACCCCATATTATAATGATGAGCGGCACGCCTGCCTTGATAAAATCCCTGAAGCGATAGTGGCCTGGGCCCATAACAAGCAAGTTTGTTTGGTACCCGATTGGCGAAGCAAATGAACAGTTCGCGGCAAAAATAATGGTATAAGCAAAAATCGCGGGCTCTACGCCCAAGTTCAACGCCAAATTCATCGCAATAGGTGTGAACAAAATGGCGCAAGCGTTGTTGCTCAAAACATTTGTGAGCATGGCAACAACAATAAAAAGAAGCGAAACCATAGCTAGCGAGTTATTGGCAAATGGCACACTCAACATTAATCCTGCAATGAAATCTGCCCCACCAGTGACTTGCAATGCTGTGCCAAGAGCCAACATTGAACCGACGAGTAAAAATATTTTCCGATCAATCGCGCGCGTAGCTTGACGCACATTAAGACAGTCTGTTGCAATCATAAGTGCCGCACCAGTAATGGCCGCCACAGGAATGGTAAGAATGCCTGTTGCCGCTAAAATAATAGTGCTCAGCATGATAAAAGCCGCAAGCGGTGCTTTTTTAGGCACCGCGAGCTCACGCTTTGAGCCAGAAAGAACAATCAAATCCTGATTATCACGCATCGCTTCAAATGAAGCTTGAGATCCCGCCATTAACAACACATCACCCGGTTCAAGGCGAATACGCCCCAAACGCCGACGAACCACACGGGCGCGGCGCTGTATTCCCAAAACAATGGAACCGAATTGACGGTGAAAGCCAACTTGGTCTAAAGTCATATCAATCATACGCGAGGCTGGCGTAATCATAATTTCGGCAAGCATGCGCGTTTCTTGCACTTTTTCGTCTAGCTCAATTGGGCCATCATCGAGATCTTCTCCCTCTTCATCTTCATCGCCGATCTTTGTCATCACCTTTTGCTCTTCATCCGACAGCAAAAACCCAGGGTACTGTGACAATACATCGGCCAGCGTATCTCGCGTAGCGGCAACAATCATAATGTCACCCGCTTCGATGGTGTATCCCTCAAACGGCGGTAAAATCAAATGTCCCATGCGCTGAATTAGTCTAATTTTAATGTTAGAGAGTAACGGGAAATGCCCATCAACACACTCCATGCCAACAAGTTTGCTGGATTCAGCAACATCGATTTCAGCTATAAATTCCTTTTTATCACCAACAAGCTGACTCGCGAGCGATGTACGCACCGGCAGAAGCTTAGGCAAAATCAATATCACATAACAAAAACCAACCGCTGCCAAAATTGCTCCTGGAACAAGAAAGTCAAAGAAACCAATTCCATCATAACCAAGCTCCTGCATGGCACTAGAAACCAAAAGGTTGGTCGATGAACCAACAAGCGTTGTCATGCCGCCAAGAATAGCTACATAGCTCAGTGGCAGCATTAACCTGCTCTCTGACAGACCTGATGACCAAGCAAGAGCCTGAATAATAGGAATCGCAATAATAACAAGCGGCGTATTATTCATAAATCCACTAATCACCAAAACAAAGACCATAATGCAAAAAATAGATAGCAGCGCGAGACGCTTATTTGATGTAATAAACATTTGCGTTATGCCACGCAAAGCGGCGGTTTGTATGATAGCTTGCCCCATAACAAGCAAAGCTAAAACAGCTATCAATGAGGGGTTGGCAAATCCCTGCAACAACCCCGCAGCATTAAGCAAGTTTCTTCCGTTCGCATCCATAACAGGGAAAAACTGCCCAAAGAGCAGCAATGACGTAAGCATTGCAACACTCGTAACCTCAAGCGGAAATTTTTCTCTCGTAAAGGAAATAATCGCGAAGCCTGTCACTATAAGGACAAACCACATATGCAGTTCTGTTGTTTCAAAAATCAAATTCAACGCTTACCTGCTCGATCTATTGTTTGTTGCGTCCATATTATTCATACCAGATGTTTCAAATTCGCCTATGTTTTTTAGTCCCACCCTAAATGTGATATCGGTGCCGCTATCGCCCGATGCATCACTTGTAAGGCTACGATCAGCGTTGACAGAGAATGACATGCAACAGCCATAATAGTCCAGCCCCAATCCAGCCTTCCTCAAGCCCGGTTCATCGCCCAAATCATAAAGGCTACGCCCCCGTAGGCGCCATTTTGGTGTCACAAAATAACCAGCCCATAGATCCACTTGTTCACGACTATCATCTATACCTGTCCCACCAAGGGCGTTGGCATATAAATAACGACCATTTAAGGACAATCTGTCCCAATTAGCGTAACCATCGAATTCATGACGCTGTGAAGCCAATTGCTCGCTGTCTAATTGGAACCTGTAGTTAAAACCATAGCGATTATTGTACACACCACTTAACTGCCCCACGACATCCGATTCCTGACTAGATAAACCAGAACCGACGGGAAACGGATTGTCGTCATCGTCAAACCTATAACTTTGTCCCGCGAACGCATTGATGTAGCTACCGCTATGGGCATATAAACCAGTTTTTAGGCCATATGTCACACGAGATTCATCTTCAATTCTATCCTTGCCTGGAAAGCGATCTGGGTTAAATACGTTACTCGCATCGATTTGAACATCTTGACTGTCTTCGTTTGGAAAATATCCACTCTGCGCGCTAATACTAGGTGCCAACGTCAATGCTGCCATGGGTTCCACAACAACTTGTGAGTTTTCGAATTGCTTAACCAACGGATAAGAGCTTACAATATGTGCTTGCCCTATGCCCCGCGTATCTTCACCATCATTAATTGTAGCCGCCAAACCGCTATTTTCTCGGTCACTTGTGTAATAGGCATCACCACGTAAATTCAAGTCCACCGTCGTAAGCAAGCCGTATTCACTTTCAAGCCGCCGCTGCCAATTCGTTTCCAAGACAAAACGGCTCATATCCTGTCCATTTCCCTCACGCTGCAAGCCAAGAGCGGAAACTTTAACTTTCCAACGACCTCCAAGCGTTTGATTTGGTTCGCCAACAAAGCTGGTAATGATTTCCGGCAGTACGTTTGGTTGATCGACGCGTTCATCTTGTATTCGCACATCTTGAAATGCCAGCACGCGCCCAACGGCATAATCACGCCCTGAAAAGCGCTCTACATAAATCTCGTTTTCAAGTACATCATCACCGCTAAAATCATACTGGCGTAAATACTGGTCATCGGTTGTGAGTTGGAGATTTGTCCCTGCTCTCCATTTATTATTGATATCCCAACGACCTTCCGAAAATAAATGCCCCCGCGTTTCATTACCTTGCGCGACATCAAGCCCTGCAATACTGTCCGTACGTCCTGAGTACGTCAGGCTTCCGTCAACAACGAGTGAGGCGTTTTCAAAGCGGTGTCTATACTGACCAATAGCAACGGGGGCTTCCTGCGTGGTTAAAAGCAGCCCCATAGTAGCATCCTTATTTGGCGCTATATCCCAGTAATAGCTTTCCTGTACCATAAGACCTAACTCACTATCGTAGCCCGCCATCGGAGAAAGAAGCCCGCTTTTACGTTTGACCTGACCATCAGGATGCGAAAGATACGGTGTCCAAAAAACAGGTACACCAAACATTTCGAATCGCGCATTTTTGTAGGATACGCGGTGTTCATCCTCGTGATAAGTCAATTCAGAAGCCCTAATTTGCCACCCTGGGTTACCTTCATTGTCCGTATCACAATCACACGGCGTGTAAGACGCGTTGGTCATTAAAACCGTGCCTTGCTTACGTTCTGCTTTATCTGCGGTAAACCGCCCGCCTTGTGCCAAATAGCTCTGTACACCGAGAACAAAGCCTTCTTTCATCGCATTATTAAGTTCTGCTTCTTCGGCCATGTGGGTGTCGCCATTTTCATCCAACAAAACAACGTGACCTTTGGCTATAACTTTATCTTCATTCATGAGATATCGAATTTGATCCGCCTTAACAGTACGTCCACCTTGAATAAGGATAACATTGCCCGTCGCGGTTATAATTTGCGCCATATCATCATGGGTCAAATTATCGGCAGTAAAATCAACAGGAAGCTCCTCTTTCTCGCCATTTTTTTTAACTTCAATTATTGAAGTGGCGGGCTCGATTACGGGCTGGAATTTTGTGACGACAGCAGGATCTTCAATGACAACAACGCTCGGTGATTGTTGTTCTTCGGGTTGTTGTGTATTTGTGGGTTGATAGCTTGTCAAAAATTGAGCAGAGACCACACGAGGGTGCATCGCAAACGTTGCAACAAAAAGCGTCAGAATGAAAATATTAATGGCGCGAACAGGCATAGGAAAATTCAAAACCTTGATAAAACGGAGGAACCCCAGAACCGTAAAATTTTCCGTTTTATAGACATGAAAGTCAAGAGAACCTAATGCTTAGAGGATAATTATCCCCTATTTGCTACCAAAGAATGCGGGCATATGATCGCCAAATCCAGCGTCTGTGTTGCTATCATCATCGTCACGATATGGTTTTTTAGCATTATTCGATGGCGTTTTATTATTATTTTTCTGTGGCTTATTCTGTGTCTCTTGTTTTTTAGGTGATGCTTTTACAGGAGCTGCCTCCGTTACTTTGGCAACCTGCTGTTTTGCTGGCGCAGAAGGCGCGCTTTTGCTCGCCTTGTACAAATCCATGCTCTTCCCAATCAACTTTTCGATCGCGGCCATGAACTTTTCATCATGCTTTGTTGCTATTGTATAGGAACAACCCGATTTACCCGCGCGACCTGTGCGCCCAATACGGTGAATATAATCTTCAGCATTCATCGGAACATCAAAGTTAAACACATGGGATACATCCGCAATATCAAGTCCGCGTGCCGCAACGTCGCTACAAACCATAAAGACTATTTTGCTTTCTTTGAAATTCTTCAGCGTAACCGTACGCTCACTTTGCGCCATATCACCATGAAGTGCTGCAACATTCAAATTCTTCTGCTTCAACCATTTGGCAAGCGTATCCACGTCTTTTTTGCGGTTACAGAAAATGAATGCGTTTTTAACATCTTCGTTCTTTATCAGATCGAACAGCACATCTTTTTTCTTCGCGGGAACCGTATTAATCAAATACTGCTGCACAGTTTCAGCAGGCGATGACGTTTTTGCGGTGACGATACGTTTAGGGTTGCTCAAGAATTGATCCGCAATGCGTTTGATTTCTGATGGCATTGTCGCAGAAAACAGTAATGTCTGGCGAATTGGCGGCACGTAAGACACAATTTTTTCGATATCGGGAATAAATCCCATATCAAGCATTCTGTCCGCCTCATCAATCACCAAAATTTTAATGTCGTTAAGAAGGACAGCGCCCTGCCCGAACAAATCCATAAGACGTCCAGGCGTTGCAATCAAAACATCCACGCCGCGATCCAAAATTTTCTTTTGCTCCGCCATAGACTCACCACCAACAAGTAGTGCTTTATTCAAATTGTGGTACTTCCCGTATTTATCAAAGCTTTCAGCGACCTGTGCGGCTAGCTCTCTTGTTGGTTCAAGCACCAACGAACGCGGCATACGCGCCTTTGCGCGACCACCGTCAAGAATGTCAATCATCGGCAAGATAAAGCTCGCCGTTTTACCCGTGCCTGTCTGCGCGAGGCCAACAACATCGCGGGTCATTAAAATTGTGGGGATGGCTTGCGCCTGAATGGCTGACGGTGTTTCATAGCCACATTCTTTTACGGCTTTTAATACGCCTTCACCTAGTCCTAGATCTTCGAAGTTCATTATCTGTATATTTTTTCTGTTTGATTAATACGCTGTGTATAAGGAAATTAAAGGCGAGACGCAAGTTTTATTCACTTCTACACCTTTTGCCCTTTTGTATCATCATCATAACACCATAGATGACAACAGCAACCACAATACCCGGAAATGAATCAAAAACATATTTATGCAGCCCTTGCAGTCGCCACAACACTGATGTACTAAGCCCACCAACAATCATAAGCAACGCCGTCATTTCACCGATAGGCCACTTCATCACCCTAACAAAGAATAATGGAGCAAACCCTGCACCCATAATAGCCACAACGAATAGCACTAAATCAAAAACACTTTTACTGCCTATGATAGCAATGAACAGCGCTATTGCTGTCGCAGCGAGCGTACAGCCCTTCAAAAATACATAGGAGTTTCTATGCTTGCTAAACACGTCACATGATAACGTGGCGGTGCAGCTTAAAACCAGCGAATCAGCCGTTGATATAGTGCCCGCAAAAATTCCAGCGAGAATAACGCCAACCAAAATATCAGGCAACAAATCAAGCGAAAGCTGCACTAATGCCAGCTCATTATCAAAACCGTTGGAAGCATCAACTAAAACCCGTGTACAAAGGGCCACGATATAAGCCGTAATATAAAAAGCACCGTATGAAAGCTCGAACCAGCCAATAGCGCGCGCCGTATCTTTGGGATTTTTCAACGTCATAAAACGCACCATAACGTGCGGAAAACCAATAAAGCTAACCCCGACAGATACACAGCCCAATATAAACAAAAGCGGCCCCATCGGGTTGTTGGCGGGCCATATGGATACTAAATTAGGGTCAATCGAGTGCAACTGATCGTATAGAGCTTCAAAACCGCCAATTTGAGCAAGAGCAACCACCATCAAAATGGTCATGGCCGCGTACATAACAATAATTTGCACAACATCCGTCCAAATTGAAGCGCGGATACCACCAGCCCAGCAATAAATCAAAACCATCGCAGCACCCAATATCGCGCCAACATTATAATGCCAGCCAAATAAAACATGGAGAGCCTTACTGCCTGCGGTTAATTGCGCCGTTGCGTATAAAATCACAGCAACGACTGTTGCTAATGCAATAAGCAGAGGCAATAAACGGCTCTTTAAAACCATACCAGAGGTCAAATATTCAGAAAATGACACGCATTTGCGCCTTTGGCTATAACAGCGAAAACGCCGTGCCGTTAAAGATAACGCTATAAATGAACCTAGAATGATACCAAAAACGAACCATGCACCAGATAGTCCCATCACATAACCAAATCCTATGATTCCGGTAAAGCCAAAGCCACTGGCGGTGGTTGCTGCGCCAGAAAGCCCCACAAAAGCTGGGTTAATATCGCGGCTCGCTAAAAGATAATCATCCACAGATTGCTTGCGTTTGCGAACAGACAAAAGCCCGACAAACAAAAATAGCGCCAAAAAACCTATAAAACTGTAAAGAATTGTTTCGTTCATATCCATTTTCCTCGTGTGGAAAATGACTTGAAACGAGGAGGTTGTCAATTTTGTTATTCTTTAGCGGAGCTCAAACGCCTGCGCAGGCGTTCCTTCAAGTCAAGATCTTCATGCTGCGCTTCTGTATTCATTAAGGTGCTGAGGTCAATTTGTTCGAACCGTCTTTTCATTAAATGACACGCCTTTGCGTAAAGCACGTTATCCAACCTGCCATCGTCATGAAGCTGTTTCAAACGATTTTCCAGCAATGATTTGACGGGCTCTAACGTGTCATTATGCAACTCAATCAAAAACGCCTCTGGCAACGACAAATATATTTCTCGTGCATCACTTAAATGCCCCAATGCCGCCAAATGATCAGCGCACGACTCAAGCGACGCATAGCCAACGGCATGAAATATCTCGCAAATAGCAGCCCAACTATTAATATCCTGCGCGTCCTCTACGTCAAATAATGTCACAAATAATTCCGCTAGATGTAGGCATGCTTGCGTGGTGACCACAGCGGGAGAATCGTCATCATACTTACCAATATAGTTCCGCGCGATTTGCCCTTCATCATGAGCCTCAATCAAAGAGTGAAGCCAACGATCCGTCTTAAAATCAAATCGTTCCAAGGCGTTCACGGTTTTTAATATCGATTCACCAACCTGCCCCTTAACAAGCGCCTCGAGAAAATCATTCTCAATAAACTCAAGGTCGATTGCAATTTTACCAATCAGCGGCACATCAGGCGGCATTCCAGCCCTTGATATAACCATTTTGCGTGTGTTTTTGATATCGGCAGGGGTGACATTCAAGCGTCGCATTTCAGATTCAAGCATAAGGCTGTTATTTTTGCCGTAGCGTGGCGCCTTGCACAAATCCTTTTGTGCAAAATCAGGAGCGTCTTTTTGTGCCAAATAAAGAGCCAGTAGTTTGGCCTGATGCTCAAGAATTTCGTTTTTATCCTCCTTATCAAGCAGGATAAACTCTCCCAACAGATCAAGGACGGGCAATCCAAGTGTTTCCCTAATCCCCATAATGCCTCTCTAAAGCGTTTGTAATCATCTATATTGTACATCGGAATATATATAAAAATAGTAAGCATTTGATTGCTTTTTAACTAAAATCAATATGTTAGGAATAAACTTATGCTGATAATGTATCGCGTTCAGCAACATTCATGGCGTGAACAGCATCAATGATATGCATCTCGACAGATTCACGCCCTTGCCACTCATTGATCTTTAAATGACCCGCGATGTGGAATGGCTTATCATAACCGCTTTGCAAGAATGCCCGACCCATTTTAGTGTCTTTAGCCTTAAAAGCGATGCACTTCATGCGCGATCCACCTTCCCAATCGCCAATCATCGCACGCACATGGTCTGTGCCCACGACATCAACGCTATATAAGCGTACATTATGAAACAAAAATACGGGCTCTGGATTATCCTGCCCGAACGGCCCAAAATGGCATTCAATTGTTTTCAACATAGATAGCGATGCCCCACTAACAGACAGAACAGCATCAATCAAACGCTCATCAGAAACATCAACATTGGCCATTTGCACGGCATAGGACTCATTCAAAAACTGATGGAACTCATCAATTTTATCTGGTGAAATCGTGAACCCTGCCGCCATTTTATGACCGCCACCAGCCTTTAAGATGCCCTTGTCTTTTGCTTCATGGAATGTGCCGCCCATGTTAAATCCAGCAATCGAGCGCCCAGAACCACGCCCCTCGCGCTCACCCTTTTCATTTTTTGCATAAGTGATAGCCACCGCAGGTTTGCCATATTTTTCCTTGATGCGTCCCGCCACAAGCCCCGACAAACCAGGGTGCCAATTTTCATCACCAACAAGAATGACATCGGATTGGTCGAGAGCTTTATCCTCAACCATTGAAATAGCCTCATTTAGCATCTCAGCCTGAATGGCTTGGCGCTTTTTGTTGCAATCATCAAGCTCCCAAGCCAGATTAAGTGCCTCTTCCGCATCAACCGTCGATAGCAATCTTGCGCCCAAATTAGCCTGATGTATGCGGGAGCCTGCGTTAATGCGAGGCCCTAATGCGAACCCCGCATGATACGTAGATGGCTCTTTTTCGATCTGTGCGACCTCTAAAAGCGCCTTAATGCCCTCATTTTGACGCGCTGCCATTTGTTTAAAACCAAAGCGCACAAACAATCTGTTTGCGCCCGTTAATGGCACCATGTCACAAACCGTGCCAAGCCCTACAAGATCAAGCCAATCCCGCAAAGGGGCTTCGGTAATGTTTTTATCCTTATAGTAACCACGCTCGCGCAGCTCCTTATTGATCGCAACACAAGCCATAAAGACAACACCGCATGCCGCCAACATATCCAGCCCAGAATTATCGTCCACGCGTTTTGGGTCAATCACATGATCAATGGCGGGAAGTTCTGCCTCTGGTTCATGATGATCCAAAACGGCTATCTTAAGCCCAAGCTTCTTTCCTTCTACAAGCACATCAAACGCCGTCACGCCACAATCACAGATCAGAACATACTCAACGCCTTGCTCTTTCAAAGACCTAAAGGCGTTCACATTCGGGCCATAGCCCTCTTCGATACGGTCAGGAATATAAAACGGGACATCAAGCCCTAGATGACGGAAAAACCGTAATAGAATAGCCGTTGACGTTGCACCATCAACATCAAAATCACCGAAGATACCTAACTTTGTGCCGTTCATAATGGCTTCAGCAACATCGCGCGCAAAATCATCCATGCCCGCCATCGTTGATGGGTTAGGAAAGTGTGACTTTAAGGTCGGAAATAGAAATTCATCAGCTTTATCTTCCGCAATATTCCGAAGGACAAGCAACCGTGCAATAATTTCTGGTAAATCATGCTTTCGCGCCATACGCTCGACGGCGTTTTGATCCGCATCTGGAATAATCCAGCGCGAATCCATAAAAGAACGTTGAACCGAGATATCACCAAAGGATGTCATTAGCTATCCATTGGCTCAAAACCCGTTTTACGGTCAAAATTGTGATAACCCTGAATACGACGCACTGTCCCTGACTTGGAACGCATAACGATAGAATGTGTCACAGCACCACCTGGAAAACGGTGAACGCCTTCAATCATTTCGCCATCTGTTACGCCAGTGGCCGCAAACATAACATTATCAGGCTTTGCCAACTCATCCATGCGGTAGATTTTTTTCAAATCACGAATACCCCATTTTTCAGCGCGCGCGATTTCCGTGTCATTACGGAACACAAGACGTCCAACCATCGCGCCCCCCATACATTGCAACGCCGCCGCAGCCAAAACACCTTCCGGTGCGCCACCAGTACCCATATAAAGGTCAATTGCGGTGTCAGGATCAGAGGCCGCAATAACGGCGCTCACATCACCATCTTGGATCAATTTGATACGTGCGCCAGACGCACGCACCGCTTTAATCATATCGGCATGGCGTGGACGATCGAGAATACAAACAAGCATATCCTCAGGGCTAACACCCTTTTCCGCAGCAACGCGCCTTACAATTTCGTCAGCAGGTGCATCAAGGTCAAGGAGTTCTTCACGAACCCCCGGCCCCACAGCTATCTTTTGCATATAAGTGTCAGGCGCATTCAAAAAACCACCCTTATCCGTAAGTGCAATAACAGCCAGCGCATTTTGCCCGCCTTTTGCTGTAATCGTTGTGCCCTCAAGTGGATCAAGTGCAATATCAATCTCTGGACCACCTGCTCCCACTTTTTCACCAATATAAAGCATCGGGGCTTCATCACGCTCGCCCTCGCCAATGACAACAGTACCATTAATGGACAGGCTATTTAATGCCTCGCGCATCGCATCCACAGCCGCGCGATCAGCTTCTTTTTCATCACCGCGCCCAACTTGGCGGGAAGCGGCCAACGCTGCGGCCTCTGTCACACGCACAGCTTCGAGTGCTAGATTGCGGTCCATCGCAAATTTTTCATCGTGCGGTGTAATGTGGGTGTAGTCTTCATTCATCTCAATACTCCGGCTAGCCATTATAAAATCCCATCTGCAATTAATAAGCGTAATAAGCGCGTTAAATTTCCTCAATACGCAACATAGTAGGGCGCGCAAGCACCGCAGGCAAGCCCGCAATTTTCTGCACGGCATTCTCAATATCTGCCTGTTTTACAGCATGTGTTGTAAAGGTAATTGAAACTGGATTTTCAGGGTCGTGCCCAAGCTGCGCCATGGCTTCCACGGAAACATTATTCAATTTCAATATATTGGCAACATCAGATAAAACCCCAACCCTATCTGTGACACTTAAATGAAGATAAAAACGTGCCATTAACGAGCCATTCTCACCCCAATCCGCGTCAACAAGTGCGTCATAAGGAACACCAAATGTTGGAACATTATAGCCACGTGCCAGATCAACCAGATCAGAAACAACAGAAGATGCTGTCGGTTTTGCTCCCGCACCGCGTCCAATGCACTGGCCAATCTCAATACCATCACCCTCAACAAGAACCGTGTTAAAGACCCCTTCTACGGCACCCATTGTGCTATCCTCATGCACAAGGCACGGCTCAACAGATTGATATATTTTTCCGTTATTACAACGAACTATACCCAATAACTTAATCCTATACCCTAAATCTTCTGCATAAGTTATATCGCTTGCTGTTATATGACGAATTCCTGTAACCGCGAGGTTTTCAAAATTTAGCTTAACACCGAATGCTAAGCCACTGAGAATACAAAGCTTATGCGCGGCATCAATACCATCAACATCAAACGATGGGTCAACCTCCGCAAAGCCTTGTTCTTGCGCATCAACAAGAACTGTTTCGAAGTCACGACCCGTTTCGCGCATTTCAGTTAAAATGTAATTGCACGTACCGTTTAAAATACCATATACAGCGCTAATCTTATTGCCCGCAAAGCCTTCGCGCATAGCCTTTATAATAGGAACACCGCCAGCAACAGACGCCTCATACATAAGCTGCACACCATTTGTTTCAGCCAACTTAGCTAAAGCAAAGCCATGATGCGCCAAAAGAGCCTTATTCGCGGTTATAACGTGCTTGCCACTCTTAAGAGCGACCTCAATAAGGTCTTTGGCAATGCCTTCGTGCCCGCCTATAAGCTCAACAACCACATCCACATCGTCACGAGTCGCCATATGCAAAGAGTCATCAACCCAAGCATAAGCGCTCACATCAACATCCCGCTTCAGTGATTTATCGCGCGATGACACGCAGGTAATGACGATACCGCGCCCCGCACGCAGGGACAAAAGCGCTGCATTGCGGGTAAGCATATCAACAACACCACACCCGACAGTGCCTAGGCCTGCTATTGCTATACGTAGGGGCTTATTCATATCTAGGGGCTTTATCGTTTAACGTGAAAAAACTTCAACGCGGCGCGCCGCAGATTCAGGGTCCATACCAACACTCACCAATGGTGGTCTTGTATCACCATACGCTTTGGTTTCAATTGATTCCGCAGGAACACCATCTTGCATTAATGCGCGGGAAACATTCAAGGCACGATCCATCGAAACCTTAAGGTTTGTAACCTTTCTCTCAATTGTCGTATTTTGCTCCGCACGGGCACTTGCATGACCTTCTACTGAAATATTCTGGCCGCTATAGCCCTGCGCCACGTGATTAATCACCTCTTTGCCACTTTGTGTGATGGCTTTTGAATCATGCGCAAAATAGATGCGGCTTGGCGCGACGCTATCACCGTGTTGTACTGGCTGCAAACTCGGGTGCTGCGCTTGGTTCGCCAACACGGGCATTGGCATAGCGGTCACAGGCTGTCCGCTCCAGCCTGTGTTGTAGGGTGCAGGTTGTGGGTATTGAGGTTGAACATGGCTTGGCATTGGGTAGGCATTATCATCAAAAGGAAACACCGTGACGCTTGGGTCGCTTGCGGCGACACCTCGATGTCCATATGACTTTTGTGGTGCTGCAAGCGTTTGTGGTGCTGCCGCAGGTGCGGGAATTTCACCACCAAAACCATAAACCTGAACTTGACCATTCGACATTTCCGTTGCCATTTGATCATAGTCAGAGTCGTAATAACGCGGATCATAGTAATTCATGACCTCGACTTTTTCTTCTTCTGGCGTACTTTCAAAAAAACCTGCGACATCACGTCCCAAATTTCCAAAGCCCGTAGAAATACCCTCGGACGTTTCCCGTGCGGCTGTACACGCCGTTAAAGAAACACCCACAAAGCCAATAAGCACAAAACGATAAAACGAATAGGATAAAATTTTCAAAACGGAACTCCCTAAAAAAACGATATGCCATCCTGACCCAAAACGTTTTATTATTCAAGGTATGCTTCGCAACAATTTCTATATATTCCCCAATGTTTAGCAAGGTGAGATGCAGGGTGTCTTTTCCTATGATTTGATATATATTCGTTATCTAACAAAGGCAGCAAAAATGACAGCCACAAATCCGCAAATGACGACACCGTTCTTTTTCGACCCTATTAAATTCGGGCACATCCTTTTTTATGTACTGGAAAAGGCGCAGCCCATGCTTAACGAGTATGTTGAAAAGCACGGTTTCTCCTTTGATGGCGTTGAAGAAGACCCTCTTAATGTAAAAGAGTGCTACATAGAGTTTTTAGAAAAAACGCTGTCAAACCCACAAAAGATGATGGAAATCCAATCAAAATTTTGGACAGATTGGATGAGCCTTTGGAGCGAAAGCGCCCTGAAGTTCATGGGTGGGCACGGTAAAACGCTCTTTTCCCCTGAAAAAGGCGATAAACGTTTCAAGGATTCCGAGTGGCAAACCAGTGTCTATTTTGACTTTCTGAAGCAATATTACATCATGGCCAGCAAAAATATGATTGATATGGTCGATAACGCCGATGATTTGGATGATGAAACACGCCGCCGCCTGCGGTTTTTCATGCAGCAGTTCACGAACGCACTGGCCCCCACAAATTTTTTGTTTACGAACCCCGAAGTTTTAAGAGAAACCATTGATACAAATGGTGAGAACTTAATCAAAGGGCTGGAAAACCTTTTGAGCGATCTAGAGCGCGGTCATGGTGATTTATCAATCAGCACAACAGATTACGATGCCTTTAAACTGGGTGAAAACATCGCCACAACCAAAGGCAAAGTCGTTTACCAAAACGATTTAATGCAACTCATTCAATACGAAGCCAAAACCAAGGAAGTTCACAAAACGCCGCTTTTGATTGTGCCTCCATGGATCAATAAGTTTTACATCCTTGACCTTCAAGAAAAGAATAGCTTTATCAAATACATACTTGAACAAGGACACACCGTTTTTGTTATATCATGGGTCAATCCGGATCAAAAACTGGCGCAAAAACGGTTCGAAAACTACATGAACGAAGGCGTTATAGAAGCATTAAACCAAATAAAGGCTGAAACAGGTGAAGATGAATGCAATACGATGGGGTATTGCCTTGGCGGCACGCTTTTATCTGTCTCTTTGGCCTATTTGGCTGCTAAAAAGCAAGAAAAACGCGTAAAGTCGGCTACATTCCTAACAACAATGGTTGATTTTGACCTTGCGGGCGATATGAAACTGTTTATGGATGAGCATCAACTAAGCCTTCTTGATAAAACAATGGAAGCCAAAGGTGTTCTATCTGCAAAAGCGCTTAAGAAAACCTTCTCATACCTACGTGCCAATGATCTTATCTGGTCATTTGTGATTAATAACTACCTTATGGGGCGTGAGCCATTTCCGTTCGATTTACTCTACTGGAATGACGATGCCACAAACATGCCCGCCGCGATGCATGGCTTCTATATGCGTAAATGTTACCAAGATAATTTACTACCCAAAGCTGGCGCGGTCACGATGAATGGTACGCCGATTGATATGGGAATGGTCAAAACACCCTGCTACTTCCTCTCCGCCAAGGATGACCATATTGCACCATGGAAAGCAACTTACGCTACTACACAGCTATTTAGCGGCCCCAAAACCTTCACTTTGGCTGCCTCTGGTCATGTGGCAGGCGTTATCAATCCGCCAGCAGCGAACAAATATCACTTTTGGAGTTCAGACAAAACGCTTTCAGATCCTGACGCATGGCTCGCGCCGATTAAAAGCCAAGACGGTTCATGGTGGCCACATTGGGATAAATGGATCAAGCAACACGCCAAAGAAACCGTCCCTGCCCGTAAGATAGGAGCTAATAAGCTTAAGCCCATCGAGGATGCGCCCGGCTCTTACGTTCGTATGAAGTCTGATTAATGCTTATAGATATTCACGCGAAAGCTTTACGTAGCGGTCCGCAGAAAATTTAAGAAACGTCACTTCTTTATCCGTCAAATCGCGCATATAGCGTGCAGGACTCCCGCCCCATAACTGCTTAGACGGAATTATTTTTCCGCCTGTGACTAAACTTCCCGCGGCAAGCATCGCTTGTGGCTCTATAATGGCATCATCCATGATACAACTTTGCATTCCGATAAAGGCCTGATCGCCGATTGTACAAGCATGCAAAATGCAGCCGTGCCCGACCGTCACATCATCACCAATATAAGTGCCTTGAGTTGTTGAAGACACATGAATGATTGTGTGATCCTGAACATTGGTGCGTGCGCCTATTTTGATGTCATTCACATCGCCGCGCGCCGTGCAGCCGTACCAAAAGCTGCTTTCCTCACCAATGGTAACATCACCGATGACAACAGCACTCTCCGCAATGAAGGCACTCTCCGCAATAACAGGCTCATGCCCTTTAAACGCTCTAATATATGGTTTCATATCTTTCACCTTCCCTAATAGTAAAAACGCCCCATAACAGGGGCGCTTTGAAATTGATAAATCGTTTGGTAAACAGAACGATTAACGTTTTGCCCACTGTTTTGAACGACGAGCTTTGTGCTTGCCCACTTTTTTACGTTCAACAGCACGTGCATCACGTGTAAGCATACCTGCTTTTTTCAATGCTGGACGCATTTCAGGATCAAAATTTTCAAGCGCACGAGAAATACCGTGACGAATTGCACCAGCTTGACCTGAAAGACCACCACCTTTTACGGTGCACATGACATCAAAGTGACCTGCGCGGTTCGTAATGAAGAATGGTTGGTTAAGCACGAGCTGCTGTGTTTTACGAGCAAAGTAGACTGTTTGGTCACGACCATTCACAACAACTTTACCTGAGCCTGGTTTGACCCAAACACGAGCAACAGCATCTTTACGACGACCAGTTCCATAAGCACGGCCCAAAGCATCAATTTTTGGTTCGCGTTTAGGTGCTTCAACAACAACTTCTTCAGCTTTCACTGGAGCCGCAGCCGCTTCTTTTTTAGCTGCCGCAGGCTTTGCTGTTTCTTTAACCGCTTCGCCAAGATCTTTAAGACCTTTTACAGCTTCTGTTTTATTTTCTGTTTTATCTGACATAGCGAATTACCTTTTGTTCTTCGGGTTCATAGAGGCAACATCGAGCACCTCTGGATTTTGCGCGTCATGTGGGTGCTCTGTACCTGCATAAACACGCATGTTACCAAGAATTGTACGACCTAACGTACCTTTTGGCAGCATACGCTGAACAGCTTTTTGAACAACACGCTCTGGATGCGCACCATCAAGGATTTCACCTTTTGAACGGCTTTTGATACCGCCCGGAAAGTTTGTGTGCCAGAAAAATAGGCTGTCTGTACGTTTACGTCCAGTCAGGCGAACTTTTTCAGCGTTAATAACGATAATGTTATCACCACAGTCCATGTGCGGTGTGAACATTGGCTTGTGTTTTCCACGGAGACGCATTGCCAATACAGAAGCCAAACGGCCTAGTACGACATCTTCAGCATCAACGATAAACCACTTTTTTTCTATATCTTGTGGCTTTGCAGCATAAGTTTTCATTGCATTTACCCTTTTCCAATTCCCTAATGGGAGGTCTAATAATTTAGGATACGGTGTTATGACGGATTACAGGGGCACTGTCAATAAAAAAAATAACAGGTGAGAACTAAAAAAGCGATAGAAATCAAATGGATACATATAAGGTATTAAAATACCGCAAAAATTTAACATTAAATACAACAGAATCAACCACAGGAGCAGGAACCATGAATAAGAAACCCGCAAACATGAATGCAGAGACCCTAAACCTTCACGCTGGTAAAACGGTATGTGAAGCAACAGGTGCTTGCGAAGTCCCTATTCATCAATCTGCCGCTTATATATTTAAGTCCGCCGATAACGCCGCAAACATTTTTGGCCTCAAAGAACAAGGCTTCTTATACTCCCGCGTGACAAACCCGACTGTATCGGCGCTTGAAGAGCGCTTGGCAGCACTCGAAGGAGGCACGGGCGCAACATGTACGGCATCAGGTCTCGCCGCTAATTTGCTCGCCTTCTCCGCGATTATGGGACACGGCGACAACTTCGTATCTTCTTGTAAAATCTATGGCGGCACGACAAGCCAGTTCCGCGACACATTCAAGCGCGCCTTTAACTGGGATTGCCAATTTGTTGACCCAACAGATACTGAAAACTACAAACGCGCCATTAACGAGCGCACAAAGGCTCTGTTTGTTGAAAGCATGTCCAATCCCGAAGGCGCTATTGCCGACATGGAGAAGCTCGCACGCATTGCTGAAGAGGCGAACATTCCGCTTATTGTTGATAACACCATCCCTACTCCATATTTATGCCAGCCTATTAAGCATGGCGCTAATATTGTCACGCACTCCACAACTAAATACTTAAACGGTCATGGTAATGCTATGGGCGGTGCGGTTATTGACGGCGGAAACTTTAACTGGTTGAAACATGCTGATAAATACCCTGCTCTGGGCAAACCTGATCTCAGCTACCACGACAATATATTTGCTGAAATGTTTCCTGAGTGCCCGCTTGCCATGCATAACCATGCCGTGGGACTACGCGATATGGGCATGAATCAACAAGCAATGAACGCCTATTTGACCCTTGTTGGCTCGGAAACGCTTCACCTACGGATGCAACGCCACAGCGAAAACGCGCAAAAAGTGGCAGAGTACCTTGAAAAACATGATGCGATTAGCTGGGTCAACTATGCAGGTCTGCCATCCAGCAAATATCACAGCCTCGGGCAAAAATATATGCGCAAAGGCTGGTGCAGCTCTCTATTCACATTCGGCGTTAAAGGCGGATACGAAGCCGCAGTCAAGGTTGTTGAGAATGTTCAGTTGTTTAGCCACCTAGCCAATATCGGCGACACAAGAAGCCTAATGATCCACCCTGCTTCCACCACGCATTCGGAACTCACAGAGGAACAAAAAATTCGCGCAGGTGCTTTACCTGATTCAATCCGTGTTTCCATAGGCATTGAAAACATCGACGACATTATAGGTGATTTGGATCAAGCACTATCAACAGCCGTAGCAATGGCTGCGTAATAATTTAACCATCATTTACTTGGCGGTTGTTTGCTCTGATATCCAATCAAGATACGGAGCAAACCCGCCTGTGATGTCCATCTCAACAATGCAGGGGCATTCATAACTGTGATGAGCTCTAATTTCCGCCTTTATTTTGGGAAAGAGCACCTTGCGACTCTTTAGGATCATCGAATTTTCCGAACTCGTTATGGACTCGCCGTCCCATTCATACATAGAGGTATGCGTCGACAATATATTAGCGCAGGCAATTAATCTATGCTCAAGAAGCTTAGAGGCGATGAGCTTCGCCTCTTCCTCATCCGCACAGACAACGTATATAAAGCTATATTCTGAGTCACTCATTGGAAACCACACATAAATTTAAAGATGGTCGGAACGAGAGGATTTGAACCTCCGACCCCTAAGCCCCCAGCTTAGTGCGCTAACCAAGCTGCGCCACGTTCCGATGATTGAATTATGTAACTTGTTTTAATGAGGGAGGCAAATGTTTTATGCCGCTACGCCTTGATGGTTATTCGCCAGCTTTTTCGTTGCCGCGAAGCATATCACGTAGGTCTTTAAGTTCACCCAACATTGATTTAAGGATCACTTTTTGCTTGTCAGAGATACCAATCGGCTGGCCTGGCGTGTCAGTCTGCTTTGGTTTTTCCGTTACCTTAGATTCATTGGCGGCCTTAACTGGCTCATCAGCGATGATTTGTGCTTTACCTTGGCCTTTAAGAAGCTTCTGCACACCTTTAATGGTGTAGCCTTCTGTATAAAGAAGGTGGTGGATTTTCTTAAGTAGTGCCACGTCCTCAGGGCGGTAATAACGGCGACCGCCGCCGCGCTTCAATGGCTTCACTTGTGTGAATTTTGTTTCCCAGAAACGCAAAACATGCTGCTGCACGTCGAGCTCATCAGCAACTTCGCTAATTGTGCGGAATGCTGTTGCGGATTTTTTGCTACGAGACGACGAAGATGTTGAAGGCTGCGCATCCCGCGCGTCAACGCCACTGGTTTCATCCTGTGTTTCAATATTATCAGAAGGATTAGTTGTGTTACTCATAATCATCAAACACACCGAAAATCGTTGTGCCCCTTATGTAAGCGATCGCGACAGGCTATCGACATAGTTAAAACTATGCGTTTCCTTCGTTGATGCGATCTTTTAAAACATGAGATGCGCGAAAAACCAGTACTTTGCGTGGTTTAATAGGCACCTCTACGCCTGTCTTCGGATTGCGACCAATGCGCTCATTCTTGCTACGCACGGAAAAGCTTCCGAAAGAGGAAATTTTTACGTTATCACCAGTAACTAGCGCATCAGATAAGATGCCCAATACTGATTCGACCAAGTCAGCGGATTCATTACGCGAAAGGCCGACTTCTTCGTATACGGCTTCGGCAAGATCAGCACGTGTAATTGTACGGTCTGTCATTTGTACCTCGTTTGTGAATAATATAACCTTAGCCGCATAGAACGAGGACGTCAACACGGCAATTCAAAAAAAGTGATTCAATTCAATGGGTAATGGTATTTTGTTAAATCAGCGTTTTGTTGTGATTTAATAGCTTAAGTTAGAATCGAACGAGCGCCGAGCCCCACGTTAAGCCTGCGCCTAATGCTTCAAACAGCACAAGCTCACCCTTTTTAATACGTCCATCTTTAACCGCGGCAGCAAGCGCGAGCGGTATAGAGGCCGCAGATGTATTGCCGTGCTTATCAACCGTTACGACAACTTGATCCATCGGCATGCCTAGCTTTTTAGCGGTGGCCTCAATGATACGAATATTGGCCTGATGCGGCACGAGCCAATCAATATCGGCAGCGGTGATGTTATTATGCACCAGCGTTTCTTCAACAACTTCTGCCATATATTTAACGGCATAGCGGAAAACTTCTTTGCCCTGCATTGTGACATGCCCTGTGGTTTGAGTTGTTGCTGGGCCGCCATCAACATATAGAATGTCACGCAGCGCACCATCGGCATAAAGATGCGTCGATAAAATTCCGCGGTCTGCCGTTGTGCCTTGGCCGTTTTCGTCTGCCTCAACGATGACAGCGCCCGCGCCATCGCCAAACAAAACACAAGTTGTGCGGTCTTCCCAATTCAAAATGGATGAGAATTTTTCAGCCCCTATCACCAAAAGACGCTTTGCCTTACGGCTTTGAATAAACGCATCGGCCGTGGTCAGCGCATAAACAAACCCCGAGCAAACAGCCTGCACATCGAAAGACTGAATACGGGTCAAGCCAAGCGCGTTTTGTACTTTGGCCGCAACAGAAGGGAATGTGTTGTCTGGTGTCGAGGTCGCGACAATAATGCCGTCAATATCACTAGCGTCAAATCCGCCTGCAGCAAGCGCGTCTTGCGCGGCCTTTGTAGCCATAAAAGATGTTGTCTCTGTCTCGTTTGCGATGTGACGTTGACGGATGCCTGTGCGCTGGACAATCCATTCATCGGATGTATCAACGATTTTTTCCATGTCTGCGTTGGTCATTACTTTTTCGGGTAAATACGAACCGCATGAGCTGATAACACTTCTAATCATTATGACCCTGCTCCGCTTAATTCAGACACGAAAGACTCCTGCCCCAATAATTTTTCAAGCTCCACGGCCACACGTTCATTATAGCCTTGCTGTACAAGATTTGCAGCGACCAAGATTGCACAAGAAAATCCATAGGCATCCATACCGCCATGACTTTTCACGCATATTCCATTTAAGCCCAAAAACATGCCGCCGTTATAGGCGCGCGGGTCCGAACTCTTCTTCAAACGCTTGAGCGCGCCATAAGCCAATAGACCACCAAGCAGCGCGAGCGGCGAGGATTTAAGCGCACCCTTAAAAGAATCAAGAAGTAAGTTAGCCACGCCCTCAGCCACCTTGAGCGCGACATTTCCCGTAAAACCATCCGTTACAACAACATCAACGGTGCCGTTCGGAATATCGTCACCTTCAACAAACCCTTTGAAATGCCCAGGAAACTTAACATTCGTTAGAATCGATGCGGCATCGCGCAAATGGTCGTGCCCCTTCATTTCCTCAGAGCCAATATTCAATATCCCAACAGTGGGGCGTTCTATGCCTCTTACCACGCGCGCATAGACAGAACCAAGCAGCGCAAATTGCACCAACATCTCCGCATCGCACGAAATATTCGCACCCATATCAAGCATCACCGTATCATTTAACCGTGCAGGAAAAAGACTGGCAATCGCAGGGCGATCGATCCCCGGCAAGCATTTCAACACAAATTTAGCCATCGCCATAAGCGCGCCCGTATTCCCCGCCGATACGACAGCGTGTGCGCCTCCATCTTTTACAGCGTTGATTGCCAAGCGCATACTCGAGTTACGCCCCTGACGAAGCGCAACAGCCGGCTTTTCATCATTTGAAATAATATCAGGGGTGTGATGGACTTCAGATACTTTGGCAAGAGCTTTATGCTTTTCAACCAAAGGACTGATTCTGTATTGATCACCAAAGAAGATAAAGCGGAGATTGTTATTTTGAGCATATGCCAACGCAGCCGCAGGAACAACGACATCAGGGCCAAAGTCACCGCCCATAGCATCGAGCGCTATTTTATATTGCTGAGACATATCAGTGATTACATTCTTTCGGCGTGGTTATCAATTCTTACTCGTCAGATACAAGAAACTAAAAAGCGCCGTATTATATCGACGCTTTTATGAAATTCGCAACCTTGGCGATAAATGTCAATGAAGATATGACGCGAAAAGACTATTCGCGCTCTTCTAAAACCTGACGGCCTTTATACATGCCTGTTTTCAGGTCAATGTGGTGACGACGCACAGGCTCGCCTGTGTGTGTGTCTTCAACCCAGTTAGCAACTGTCAAGCTATCGTGTGAACGACGCATGTTACGTTTGGATTTCGATGTTTTTGCCTTTGGTACAGCCATAGCACTCTTCCTTTAATAATTATTCAGCATGTGTGTGATAACGGAAAATATACCCTAACGCAAGAAAAAACAGGAATAAATATCGAGAAAATATATTTTTTACGATTTACCGTTTTCTTGCTTCTCTTTCCAGTTTTTAAGTGCCGCGAACGGATTATTGATTTTTTTCTCTTGCTTATTCAAATCATCTTCCTTGATAACATCAGGATGTTCCGCATTTTCCGCGCGTGGATACGGATTTATTTCAAGAATAGCGTGTTGTACGACGAGCTCCCCCAGATCAAACGTTCCCTCTTCTATAAGGTCAGGATCATCTTCATCGCTCAGCACAGGAACTTCAGCATTCATCATTTGGCTCATCTTTTCGTGGCGTTTCTTTGTTAAAGACACAGCCTTATCCGATTCGGCGAACCAACCCTCTAAACTACCTTCTAATACACTAACGACAGGTGCGCCTGTTACAACACATTCCTGCGTGACTTGTCCACGAAAGCTGCCTGTGGCATGGATCATAAATTTATTGTCCGTGCGCCGCACACGAATATCTGCCTCTAGCTTATCCAGAGATATAACATCCATACGGCGCGCCAAATCTTTGCGCTGTTGAGGTGAGGCCGATATTTTTTTGCGTAAAGGTGCGTCGTTGACTTCGATTGCGTCAACGAGATATGACCATTCTGGCTTCAAACGCTGTGTTATTTCTTCTTCGCTCATAATTAAATATCTTTAAATGCAATTTCACCATCATTTATAGCAGACCGTTCCTGCTGTTCTAAAGATGAAATATTATTCTTTATATAGTTTTCCATGGAAACAAGCGTCTCATCCGTAACATCTTCGACTTTACGGTAAAGGTTACGTCGTAGTGCTTCTTTTAAATCACCGCCCTCATCAAGTGCTTGCAGATAAGTGAGCAAACGCCCTTTGTAGGATTTCATCATATATTTCATCTGGCGCGGGACTTTTAAATCACCAACACCCATTTCGCGTAGAGCTTTATCAAACTCTCTAAACATATGGTCAAAAAGGTTTTGCGCCAATTTCTTTGCGCCCTGCTCGTCCTTTACCCTATAATGTACCAAAAAGGCATGCACAAGAATAAGGTCGAATCTGCCGTCTGCTGTATCGGGCACGGATAAATTCTGATAAAAAGCAGGAACGCGCGCTTGCTTAACGATAGAATCATAAAGCTTTATTGCTGCTTGTTTTTGCTGCTTACGCTGCGCCCAGAAATTAAACATGTTAAAAATTCTTTCTTATCGTTGATTCATAGTCTTCAATAGGAGTATAGAAAATAACGAACGATATAAAGTGTGAAGATGAAAAATTTGAAAAACAAAACATTTATAATTTTAATGGCCTCAGCGATCTCTATCGCCGCCTGTACCCCCACGACCAATGTGCGCGGCAACATTATCGAAGACTTCCAACTTAAAGAAGTCGTTCCAGGCATTGATGGCCGCTCAGACGTTTTGAAGAAGTTGGGCTCTCCAACAACCAAAGCAACCTTTGATGATAACGTCTGGTACTATATCGGGCAGGAAACCGAAAAGCGCGGTATCCTTGACCCTGAAGTTATGTCAGAACGTATTGTTGTTGTGACATTCAGTGATGAAGGCATCGTTGATACAATTCAGGATGTTGATAATAGCCGTGTCGATTTACCTATCGCGCGTGATAAAACACCAACATCGGGCAATGAAGTGACTGTCATGCAGCAGTTCCTTGGCAACCTTGGGCGCTTTAACCCGCCGCAGTAACGGTGGCAAAGATAGACGCCTGAATAAACCAATATCATCCAGACGTAAAAAAAGCCCCGCATAGACGGGGCTTCTTCGTATCTTATGTGTCGCTCTGCTTAACCAACGAAGTATTTTGCAACAACCGCAACCAATAGAATGGCTGTGATGTTCGCAATTTTAATCAATGGGTTGATCGCAGGGCCCGCTGTGTCTTTGTATGGGTCGCCAACTGTATCACCTGTGATAGCCGCATGGTGAGCTTCTGAGCCTTTACCACCATGGTTGCCGTCTTCGATGTACTTCTTCGCGTTATCCCATGCACCACCACCGGAGGTCATAGAGATAGCAACGAACAAGCCCGTTACAATTGTACCAAGCAACATCGCACCAAGTGACTGGAACGCAGGAACCAAATCACCGCTCACCCACCAAACGATGGTGAACAACGCGATAGGCGCCAACACTGGCAACAATGAAGGAACAATCATTTCCTTGATCGCAGCTTTCGTTAGCAGGTCAACAGCTTTACCGTATTCTGGTTGCGCTTTGCCTTCCATGATGCCTTTGATTTCCTTGAACTGACGACGCACTTCGATAACAACTGCTGAAGCCGCACGGCCCACAGCCATCATTGACAATGACGCAAACAGATAAGGCAACAAGCCACCCATAAACAGACCAATCACAACATACGGATCCTGTAGCGGGAATGTAATATCCGCGTACTGTGGAAGGTAATGTTTGATTTCTTCTGTATAGGCTGCAAACAACACAAGCGCCGCTAAACCAGCAGAACCGATCGCGTAGCCTTTTGTCACAGCTTTGGTTGTGTTACCAACCGCATCAAGTGCATCTGTTGTCTTACGAACCTTCGCAGGGAGATCAGCCATTTCGGCAATACCACCAGCGTTATCTGTCACAGGGCCATAAGCATCAAGAGCCACAATCATGCCCGCAAGTGAGAGCATTGTTGTTGCGGAAATCGCGATACCATAGAGACCTGCGCTTGAGAACGCCAAGAAGATACCAACACAGATAATGATCACTGGCAGTGCTGTTGCTTCCATAGAAACAGCAAGACCTTGGATCACGTTTGTGCCGTGACCTGTTTCAGACGCTTTAGCAACAATACGTACAGGACGGTAGTTTGTGCCTGTGTAGTATTCTGTTACCCAAATCAAAAGACCCGTAACACCAAGACCTGTCAGAACGCAGTAGAAAAGATCTACGCCTGTGATCATCGTGCCATCGGCCATGCTGATTTGTTCATAAACGCCCATATTTGTAAGCATCGCCGCAATCAAGATTGCAGAGAAAAGTGCGCTTGCAATAACACCACGGTAAAGTGCCGCCATAATGTTCAAGCTACCTTTGCTGAGCTTAACGAAGAATGTGCCTGCTACTGATGCGAGGATACAAAGTGATCCAATCATCAACGGCAACATCATCATCATTTCAACGCTTTCTGCCGTAAATACGCTTGAGGCAATCAACATTGTAGCAACAACAGTTACAGCATATGTTTCGAACAAGTCAGCAGCCATACCAGCACAGTCACCAACGTTATCACCAACGTTATCAGCGATAACGGCAGGGTTACGTGGATCATCTTCTGGAATACCAGCTTCGACCTTACCAACCAAATCCGCACCAACGTCCGCACCTTTTGTAAAGATACCGCCGCCGAGACGCGCAAAGATTGAAATAAGTGATGCACCAAAACCAAGACCGATAAGGCCTTCAAGAATTGTTCTGGTTTCACCTGGGTACATAACCTGTTCAAGGAAAGCATAATACATGCCCACACCGAGCAAACCGAGACCAACAACAAGCATGCCTGTAATCGCGCCAGATTTAAACGCAACATCTAATGCGCCTTCAATACCTTTGCGAGCAGCTTCTGCTGTTCTTACGTTTGCACGAACGGAAACGTTCATACCGATATAGCCAGCCAGTCCTGATAAAACAGAACCAATGACAAAACCACCGGCAACATGCCAACCAAGTAACAGTCCAAGCAAAATTGTAACGCCAACACCAACAAACGCGATTGTTTTATATTGACGGTTCAAATAAGCCTGTGCTCCTTCTTGAATAGCTGTAGCAATTTGCACCATCTTCGCTGTTCCGGTGCCGTATGCCATAACCTGACGAGTTGCATACACACCATAAAGTAAGGCTAGTACACCGCTGCAGGCAATCATAAAGTAGATTGAAATCATAATTGATATTCCCTCTTTCTTTGTATTGGAGTTAATAGGAATAAAAGTTCAAGCGGGAAAATTGCACAATTCCAAGGGAATAGGCAAGAGAGAATTCAATTTTATTAAGAACTTATGAGAAAAATGGCAATAAAAAGGCTAAATTGGCCTTTGTTGCACGACTTGCAGAAGCACGTCTGTGATGACATCATCGCCCATTAAATGTAGGCTGATTTTTTTAAGGCGCTCTTTGATCATATTAACCTGAACAACGCCGCCCGTTAGCGCAGAATGACTATTAAGTGCACCATACATTTCCTGTATATAGGCATCCTTAAGACGTGGCTGATTCTTGGTTACGATATCCGCGTTATGCTTATCTGATACTTCGATCACCACAACCATGCTGATCACTTGCGTGACACCGCTTTGGTCAATAATAGGGAGAATCAAGGGATCAAGTTCGACATATTCATGGTGTGATTTATCTTCATGCTTTGCCGCTTGAGCTTCTTTTGCGGCGGCATGCTCATCATTTTCGCCAACCGACGCATTTGCTGGCTTGCCGAAATAGAAATACGCGCCTGCGGCACCACCACAAAGCACGATCAATAACATCGCTGCAAAAATAATTTTTTTCATTAACCTATATAACCTGACTTGGAAACCTTACAATTCCAAGTCTACGGCAAAATATTTAATATTAAGTTAGACTAATATAAAATTTTAAGTAATTAATGAAAAGATTAAGAGAGTGATATGTATTATCAAATAAAATCAACGCCCTAGCACATAAAACTAATCACGTACAGATTTAGAAATTTTATCCAGCGTGCCGTTTACAAGCTTAACTTCGCCACCATCGAAAAAAGCGTGCCCTACATTAAGGTAATCATTAATGATAATGGGCACCTCTATATCATGGTGAGCGAGAAGCTCATAAGCACCACACATCAATATAGAATAAAGAAGCGGCTCTTTTTCCTCTGCTTTTGCAATCGCGGAGCCTTCAGAGTGGGACTTTAATGAACCATCAAGAATTGAAAGCAAGTCATCACGACGGTTTTCAACACCTGTCACGATTTTACTGAAATATTCTTTATCTGGCTCAGCCAGAGATGATTCAGCCAAAATTGATTGCGCAATCCTATTGTTAATAAAATCATGAACCACGTTTGCCGCGTTATCATCATTTTCAACCATTTGATAAACAGCCTGAACCGCAAACAATCGCGCAGAAGACATGCTTATATATATTTTTTCAGGAGCACCCATAAAACGAACCAATACATTACAAAATTCTAAAAAAGGTCAAGGAAAGCCAAAAACCCAACAACGCGTCATATGCGGCGCAAAGAAAAGTCAAGGAGGTCACCAATGACCCTAAATGACCTACGCCTACGCAACCTCACTTTTATCGTCAGCCTGAAGAAAATCTAACTCTTCAAGGAATTCATTGAAATCCTGCTCATCACTGAAATCCTTATAAACAGACGCATAGCGGATATACCCTACCGTATCCATACGCGCAAGCGCTTTCATGACAAGCTCGCCAATCTGGTTTGATTTAATCTCTTGCTCTCCAAGGCTCTCAAGCTGACGCACGATCGCATTCGCCATTTTTTCAATTTCATCCATATCAACAGGACGCTTCTGCAAGGCCAGTCGCATTGAGCGAATCAATTTATCACGCTCAAAAGCCTGCGTTTTATTATCTGCCTTCAAAACGACCATATCCCGCAACTGCACGCGCTCAAACGTTGTGAACCGCGCGCCACACCCGGCACACGCACGGCGGCGGCGTATCGCAGAATTATCCTCTGCGGGACGGGAGTCTTTAACCTGTATATCGTCGCTACTACAAAACGGACAACGCATATCTCTTTTTAACCTTCATAAATTGGAAAACGTTCACACAAAGCACGCACTTTTTCGCGCACATCTTTTTCTACAGCACTATTCCCTTCAGGACCGTTTGCCGCGAGACCATCCAGCACTTCGACAATATACTCGCCGATTGTACGGAATTCCTCAACTCCAAAACCACGCGTCGTTGCCGCAGGTGAACCCAAACGAACACCGCTCGTCACCATTGGTTTTTCAGGGTCGTAAGGCACCGAGTTTTTATTACAGGTCATCCCTGCATTTTCTAGCGCAACTTCTGCGTAATTTCCTGTCAGTCCTTTTGGACGCAAATCAACAAGAATCATATGACAGTCTGTACCACCAGAAACAATGTCCAAGCCCCCTGCTTTTAATGTTTTGGCCAAAATATCTGCATTATCAACAACAGCTTGCGCATATTTTTTAAAGGATGGCTGTAATGCCTCGCCGAAACATACTGCTTTTGCGGCAATGACATGCATCAACGGGCCACCCTGAAGCCCAGGGAACACAGATGAATTTATTTTTTTACCTATTTCAGGGTCATTTGTCAGCACAACACCACCGCGTGGCCCACGCAATGTCTTGTGCGTCGTTGATGTCACAACATGAGCATAAGGCATTGGTGACGGATAAACACCGCCCGCGATAAGTCCCGCATAATGTGCCATATCAACAAATAGATAGGCACCCACCATATCCGTAATCTCGCGGAAGCGTTTCCAATCAATAACCCGAGGATAAGCTGATGCCCCCGCAATAATCATTTTTGGTTTATGTTCCTTCGCAAGTGCTTCGACTTCATCATAATCAATAAAACCTGTTTCCTTCGTAACACCATATTGAACCGCGTTGAACCATTTTCCAGACTGATTTGGCGCAGCACCATGGGTCAAATGACCTCCAGATGCCAGCGACATACCGAGCACAGTATCGCCTGGCTGAAGCAGAGCAAACATTACGGCCTGATTTGCTTGCGCGCCCGAATGCGGCTGCACATTTACAAACTTACAATCATAAAGCTCTTTCAAGCGATCGCGCGCCAGATCTTCAGCCGTATCCATATTTTCGCAGCCGCCGTAATAGCGGCGTCCCGGATAACCTTCCGCATATTTATTGGTAAAAATTGAGCCTTGCGCCTCAAGAACTGCACGGGAAACAATGTTCTCACTCGCGATAAGCTCTATCTGTGTTTGTTGACGTTCCATTTCTTCCGCAATCGCCTTTGCAATTGCAGGGTCGCGCTCGCTTAACTCAGCGTTAAAAAACTCATTCATGTTGTTACCTTCTATTTTATGCGCTAATTCAGCCATGTTAGATGCCCTTTCAATATGTTGCCGCTATATTTATAATTTATTCACACGGCGTTCATGCCGTCCGCCAAATTCAAAGTCCGTTGTTAAGAATGTTTCGAGGCAGTCTTCTGCCATTTTAGTGCCGATCAAGCGCGCGCCCAGACAAATCACGTTCGCGTTATTATCAATCCGCGTTAAGCGCGCCATCGTGCTATTCACACACACAGCCGCGCGCACAGCTTTGTTTCGGTTAAGGGCCATTGATATCCCAATGCCGCTACCACAAATGGCAACGCCAAAATCTGCATCACCTGCGGCCATTACTTCCGCGAGCTTATGGCCAAAGTCAGGATAATCCACAGAATCTGTGCTATCACAGCCCAAATCAACCCACTCAACATCAACTATTTTGAAATTTTCAATCAACCAACATTTAAGATCGTACCCGCCATGATCATTTGCAATTGCTACTTTCATATTCTGCTATCCAATCTGTCCTAATTTGCTTGATATACATGGTATAAAGCGAGGCACAGGCTAAATCAATCCTTTCTTTTTCAGAACGTATTCAAGCCGTTTTAATGCATTTTGGCGCAACGCCTCTTCAGGTGCACTCGTAGGTCCCTGAATAGAAATTTCAGTCAATGTCTTGATGTCCATTGCCGAAACTTTCACATACGGCCCAATAGAGAAAAACTCAATAATGATCTCACGTCCCGCTAGTAAATTTTCAGACATTGTCCAATGCTCCTTTATGCTTTAAATTATATGTCACGGTGCGACTTATCCAGTCGTTTTCAAAACCTATCCCATATTATTTACACCCACCTATTTTTACGAAAGTGTTCAAAATGGCTGCGCATAAAACTTTAAAACCAACGTTCGATTGGAAAGACCCTTTAAACCTCGAAGCTCTCTTGAGTGACGAAGAAAAGATGATTCGAGACGCTGCAAATCGTTATGCGCAAGATCGTTTGCAGACGGGTATTATCGAGGCAAATCGAAACGGTTCGTTTAATAGAAAAATCATGAATGAGATGGGTGATCTGGGACTACTCGGCTCGTTTATCGACGGATATGGTTGCTCTGGCGTAGGACAAATATCCTATGGGCTTGTGGCCCGCGAAATAGAACGCGTTGACAGCTCTTACCGCTCTGCGCTCTCTGTTCAGTCTTCTCTTGTCATGTACCCTATTTGGCAGTTTGGCACCGAAGAGCAAAAGCAAAAATACCTTCCAAAACTGGCGACTGGAGAATTTGTTGGATGTTTTGGGTTAACAGAACCAGATGGCGGCTCCGATCCGGGCGCAATGAAGACGCGCGCACGCAAGATAGAGGGCGGATTTAAAGTTTCAGGTTCAAAACAATGGATAACCAACTCACCTATATCGGATATATTCGTTGTGTGGGCTAAAAATGATGATGATAAAATCATCGGTCTTATCCTCGAAAAAGACATGCAAGGCCTTACTGCGCCTAAGATAGAGGGAAAATTCAGCCTTCGCGCTTCCGAGACAGGCAGCATTATGATGGATGAGGTCTTCGTGCCGCATGAAAACGTGCTTGAGGTCGAAGGTCTCACTGGCCCATTCTCTTGCCTTAACAGTGCGCGCTACGGCATTAGCTGGGGCGTGATGGGTGCGGCAGAAAATTGCTGGCATATTGCGCGAGATTATACGATGGATCGCGTCATATTCGGCAAACCACTCGCCGCACAGCAACTGATACAAAAAAAGCTCGCCGATATGCAAACTGACATTACCTTGGGGCTTCATGGCGCCTTTCGTTTGGGACAGCTTCGTGATCTCAAGCAAGCCGCGCCAGAGGCCATATCGCTGATGAAGCGCAATAACTGTGGCAAGGCATTACAAATAGCCCGTGAAGCGCGTGATATGCTCGGTGGCAACGGCGTTTCCGATGAGTACCACGTTATTCGCCATGTCATGAATTTGGAAGCTGTAAACACCTATGAGGGCACACACGACATTCATGCCCTTATCCTTGGCAGAGCTCAAACAGGACTACAGGCCTTCTTTTAGAAAGGCCTGCGACAAAAGAAACATTAATTGTAGGTGTTTGTCCTAATCAGACAATGTGCTGGCATAGCTTGTTTGCCCTGCCCAGAAACGCTCAAGCATACGCATGGTTGCGTTAAGCTCATTCAGGCGTTCAGCAGATAGCTCCGTGCCCTGCAAGCGTTCTTCATGACGGCGGAACATATCAGTCAGCATATTTTTGAGGTTAATGCCTTTTTCAGACAGCTTCACACGAATTGATCGCTTATCATGAACAGAGCGTTCTTGAATAAGATATTCATTTTCAACCATTTTCTTCACGTTATAAGACACGTTAGAACCCAAGTAATAACCGCGAATCGTCAATTCACCGACCGTCAGTTCATCATCGCCGATATTAAACAATATCATGCCCTGAACGTTGTTGATATCTTGAATGCCCTTGCGATCAAGCTCAACCTTAAGAACATCAAGGAAGTGGCGGTGTAATCTTTCGATCAATTGAATGGAATCATAATAAGGTGTGGTCATAGCGCGTTAACAGCTCCTTTTGTGGTAAATCTGCCGCCTAGCAACAGAATCATTCATAATTTATACATCAAAAACACTATACTGAAAATGATATAGTTCCTTTGGTTGTCAATATAAGGCCTTGCCTGTTTCTTTAAAATACTCATCCACGTCAGCTTTAGTCACATCTTTTAACGCAACATGTTGCCATTTGGGGCTCCTATCCTTGTCTATCACAGCGGCGCGAACCCCCTCATAAAAATCTGTGCCCCCCATAAAATGCTGGCAAAGCTGATAATCACGAGCAATCACAGTGTCAAAACTTTCACCGCGCTCGGCCATTTGAAGGTGACGCATCGTTATTTCCATGCTGAGTGGTGAACGGCGGCGCATATTATAGGACAACTCTTGTGACCATTTATCATCACGCGCCTCTACACACTCTATAATTTCATTCACCGTTTCATGTGAAAAACACTTTTGAATCAGATCATTGCGCCCCGCAAGCTCACCTTCATTCGCGGCATTCGGTTCATATGACCCTAAAATGCTATCAACACCACTATCCAAAGCGAAGGTCGAAATTAATTTGTTGAGCATCTGTTCAATATCATCAGACGTGCAATAATGCGTTGCTATTCCGCTATATAAAACATCTTCATAAGATATTGGTTGACCACTGAGGCAAAGGTAACGGCCTATTAAATCAGGGCATTTTAGCAAGTAATAAACGCCGCCAATGTCAGGAAAGAAGCCAATTCCAACCTCAGGCATCGCAAAAACGGTTCTTTCTGTCGCAATTCTGTATTTACAAGGCCCCGCAATACCAAAACCACCGCCCATCGTGACACCATCCATAATGGCAAATAACGGTTTCGAATAATGAAACAAACGACGGTTTAAATTATATTCATCAAAGAAATATTCATTGGGGCTAAGGGCAACATCAGAATTTTCTTTATAGGCTAGCCCTTGTTCACAAGCGTGCTTAATATCCCCGCCAGCACAAAACGCCCTATCCCCTGCGCCAAAGAAGAAAACCGCCTTAATGGCATCATCCTTTTCCCACCCATCGAGCAAACGTGCAATCGTCTTCATCATATTATGCGTTAAGGCATTCAAAGCCCTCGGTCTGTTCAGTGTTATAAGCGCAACATTCCCTCTAATTTCGAAAGCAATATCTTGAGATTGGTCATTATTTGGCATATTTACTCACCTGATTATTTACATCTACTGCAAAATACATTATCCCAGTATCATTCATTATTAAAGAGCCGCAGGACAAGACATATGAGTATTTCAGTATGCCCCGCACATAAAAATGTGCCATCGCAACAACAAAAGAGCATCGAAATCCCTGCTATTTCCAAGCGTATGCGCCGTTTGCGCCGCACGTCAGGCCTTCGTGACCTTATGCGTGAAACTGTTTTGACCCCTGATGACCTTATTTTGCCTGCCTTTGTTGAAGAAAACTTAGATCAACCTATGCCGCTATCGACTATGCCTGGCGTTTATCGCCAGACAGAAAAGACAATTGGCGCGATGGCTCAAGAGGCGTATCAATCAGGTGTCAAAGCCATGATGCTGTTTGGTGTATCTCATAATAAAGATGAAATCGGCAGCGATGCCTTAAGCCATGATGGCCTGCTTTACCGCATGATCAACCGCGTAAAAGAAACTTGCCCTGAAATGGTTGTCATCGCCGACACCTGTTTTTGTGAATACACAAGCCACGGTCACTGCGGCGTTTTAGATCACAATCATGATGTCGATAATGATTTAACGCTGGAAAACCTTGCCAGACAAGCACTTGTTGCCGCTGACGCGGGCGCAGATATGATTGCGCCCTCCGCTATGATGGACGGCATGATTGAAACAATCCGTATGGCTCTTGATAGTAACGGCTACAAGCAAACGCCTATCATGTCTTACTCCAGCAAATTCGATTCGAACTTTTATGGCCCATTTCGTGAAGCTGCTGGCTGTAGCCTTGGTAAGGGCAATCGCAAAACCTATCAAATGGATCCTGCTAATGCGCGCGAAGCCTTACTTGAATCTGCACTTGATGAAGCCGAAGGTGCTGATATTTTGATGGTCAAACCTGGTATGCCTTACTTAGATATTCTGAGTAAAATCAAGGAACAAACCCTGCTTCCTGTTGCCGTGTATCAAGTGAGCGGCGAATACGCCATGATCAAGCTTGCTGGTGCAGCGGGAGCTATCGACGAAAAAGCAGTTATGATGGAAAGCATGATTGCTTTTAAACGCGCTGGTGCTGATTTAATCCTGAGTTACGGCGCCGTTGATATAGCACGCGCTCTCTAATTTTTACGTTATAATCGTTTACTGCCACTTGATATTTCTTTGTAAAAAAGGGATAAATAGTGGTGTTACAATGTTTTAACTTGTTTCAGGCAAGCTAAACAAATTCAACACATCTTTTGACCGACAAACGAAGAAGGGCACGATCAAACGCTATGAAATTTTTAGGACTTATCATTGTTTTTGTCTGCGTTTTCGGCGGCTACACTCTGGCCGGCGGCAAGATGGAGCCTATTCTTAAGGCACTTCCTTTTGAAATATTAATCATTGGCGGCGCGGCAATCGGCGCGTTTCTAATTGCCAATACAGGCCACGTGATTAAATCCACACTCAAAAACATGAACTGTATGGTGAAGGCCGAGGAACACAACAAAGAATCATATATGGAGCTTTTGAGTGTGCTTTATATGATTTTCAAACTTGCCCGTACAAAAGGGTGGCTCTCACTTGAAAACCATATCGAAGAGCCCGAAGAAAGCAGCCTCTTTCAACAATTTCCTGGCTTTGCAGGCAATCACCACGCTCTGCTTTTTCTGTGCGATTACCTGCGTATTATCTCGTTGGGCAATGAAAACGCGCACGAGATCGAAGCATTGATGGACGAAGAGATTGAAACGCTTGAACATGAATTTATGCACCCCTCTCACGCCGTAACAACTATGGCAGACGGTGTTCCCGCCCTTGGTATTGTTGCGGCGGTGCTCGGCGTTATTAAAACAATGGGATCTATATCGGAACCCCCTGAAGTTCTGGGTAAGATGATCGGTGGCGCATTGGTTGGAACATTCCTCGGGGTGTTTTTGGCTTACGGATTTATCGGACCTCTTGGCGGCGCATTGGGGGCACGAGGCGAATCTAAAATTCTTTATTACCGCGCTATTAAAGTTTCAATGATTGCATTCTTAAATGGTGCCGCACCACAGGTTGCTGTTGAGTTTTCGCGTAAATTTTTACCGCATCATTTACAGCCAACATTTTTAGAGCTTGAAGAAAAACTAAACGAATTACCGAGCCCAAGCTAATAAAACATCCGAGGAGTTTGCGTTGGCAAATAAAGGCAAGGGCGACGAACAGCCCATTATCATTATCAAAAAAATAAAAAAAATGGCCGGCGGCCATCATGGCGGCGCATGGAAAGTTGCCTATGCTGATTTCGTGACTGCGATGATGGCGTTCTTTTTGTTGCTTTGGCTTTTGAATGTCTCGACCGATGAAGCTCTTGAAGTGATTTCCAGTTATTTTGACCCGTCGCACCCTGCTGTCTCACAGACAACTAGCGGCTCAGGTGGTGTTATGGGTGGCCTTTCCATGTCGCCTGATGGTGCCATGGTTACAAATGTACAGCCTATTTCAGCACCGCAACCACAAATGGCTGCTAAAAAAGGTGCGGAAAACCCTCAATCTATTGATAGTTTCGTAAAAAACAACAATATGGATGTCGTAAAGCTGGAAGAACAATTGCGCGAGCAAGAGAAAAAACGTTTCGAAGAAGCTAAAGAACAGCTTGAAGATATGCTTTCCAAAAATGAGCAATTAAAAGAACTCAGTAAAAACTTAAAAATTGATATAACAGAAGAGGGTTTACGCATCCAGATTGTCGATCAAGATGGTCGCCCCATGTTCCCGAGCGGTAGCGATCAGATGTATAGCTACACTCGTGAATTACTGGGACTTGTAGCTGATGTGGCACTAACGATGCCTAACAATATTTCAATTCGCGGACATACCGACAGCCACCCTTTTGGTCCTGGCGCGACCTATACCAACTGGGAACTTTCTGCGGATAGGGCAAATGCCAGCCGCCGTGTACTTCTTGATTATGAGGTTCCTGTCACACGCCTATCTGATGTTATGGGCAAAGCTGACCGTGAGCCTTTTATTGAAGATGACACGTTCTCCGAACAAAACCGCCGTATTAGTATTATCCTGCTGAATGAACGCCTTGACGATGCGTTTGATCGTGGCGCCTTTGGCAATGAGCCTGCAAGCGATGAAACGCTTACCAAGGACGCGTTACCAACCCAAAACAGCAAACCCGCTGGAGCTTATCAAAAAACGCCTGGGGCCGTTCAGTTTCCGTAAAATTTACATTGTTATTACAATTTTCTTGAAGTTTCACTAAGCTTGCCCGTATAAATGCTTATGAAAATTGAAAAAGAACATAAAATAAGTGTTTTATATACGGGTGCCGAGCCCTGCTCCTACTTTCCAGACAAAGCATTATGGTCTGAAACAATGCTGCTCCACTCAACAAGATATGACAGAAAACCCCTTTCTGGTGATCATTTACGGAAGTTCACAAAAAGCTTAATCCCTCAAGGTTTTCTGGATGGTGGCCTAACCCCCAAATTTAATGGTTGTGCCACCTGCAAACGCTGCTTTCCCGTCCGTATTGTCATTGATGACTTCACACCCTCTCGCTCTCAAAAACGTATATTAAAGCGCAATAACGACCTGACAACCACCATTCGTTCCCTGTATGAAAATGACGGAAATGACCTCATCCTTGATGATGAGCACTACAAGCTATTTCATGAAAACATGACAAATAGACATCCAAACGGCGGCTTTGCGAGAATGTCACAAAATAACTTTGAAGCATCTTTCGAGCCATTTGATTTAGTTGTAGAGAGCCGCAATGCGGCTGGTAAACTTTTATGTGCCAGCATCCTCACAGCAGGAGATGACTACCTTTACGGGATTAATTTTTACTATGATACAGAGGAATCAAAACGCAGAAGCCTGGGTAAATTTACAATACTGGCTGTTGTAGATGCGTTAAAAGGCAGCCCTACAATCAAGCATTTCTATCTCGGAAGTCTTGCTCAAAACAGCCCTAAACTAGGGTATAAGGGAGAATTTTCAGGCTTAGAAGCAATGACAACAAACGGCTGGGTGCCTTATCAAGCCGAAAAAAAATTTGAAACGCCTGACTACGAAGCTATATTGCCGCAAGATCTTCATTGGCCGTACCGCACCGCCCATAAAAACACCAACGGTTAGCTGTTATTCAAACTTGTTACTTTGCGGGAAGCCGTTCGGTGGCAAACGACCAGCTTGCGCACGTTTACCAATCCACGGCTTAATATCTTCAACTGCTTTATCCGTACCACGGAATTTATACGTCAACCCTTCTGCAAGGTTAAAGGCCTTCACGTCAGCTATAACGCCTAAACCTGCATAGCGTTGCAAGATAACGCCCTTGCCTTTTGTCATTTCAGGCACTTCCGCAAGCGGGAACACCAACATTTTACGGTTTGTACCAATCGTAACCAGATGATCAGCATTGTCCGGAACAGGTACACAAATTTTGGCCTCCGCTTTACCGCTGACATTGAGGACTTGAAGCCCTGCCTTACGGTTCGTTAGAAGGTTCTTCTGCTCAACGATAAAGCCATGCCCCTGATCGGACGCGAGCAACATCTTGCTGTCCGCATCATAAACCAAAATAGTGACAATATCCGCGTCATTCGGCATATCAACAGACAGGCGCAAAGGCTCACCAAAACCGCGCCCTGGCGGCAGTTTGTCGCAACCAAGCGTATAAAAACGCCCATTTGTGCCCATAATCAAAAGCTTATCCGTTGTTTGGACCTCTAAGGTATATTGCTCTTTATCGCCGTCTTTATATTTAAAGTCCTTGGAGTTCAAGCCATGCCCCTTCATCGCGCGAATCCAGCCCATTGCTGAACAGATAAAGGTAATAGGTTCTTTTTCAATCAACGCCTCTTCAAGCTCATCAATATCAATTGGCTCAGGTGCTTTCCCTACCGTCGTACGGCGTGCGCCCAATTCAGTTTTGGGGCCAAACATTTCTTTAAGATTGCCTATTTCCTCACGGATAATTTGCCATTGTTTTGTTTCTGATTTCAACAAAACGCGCAATTCGTCACGCTCCTTAGCAAGCGCATCATGCTCCGTTTTGATCTCCATCTCTTCAAGCTTACGCAAATGGCGCAAACGCATATTGAGAACAGCATCAGCCTGAATATCCGTCAAACTAAACGTGGCAATAAGGCTCGTTTTAGGTTCATCTTCTTCACGAATGATCCGTATGACCTCGTCAATATTGAGGTATACAATCATGTAACCACCGAGGACTTCAAGGCGATGAAGCACTTTTTCAAGTCTGTGGTTTGAACGACGAACAAGAACCTCTTGGCGATGCTCCATCCATAGCGAGAGAACTTCTTTGATGTTCATCACGCGCGGCGTCACACCGCTTTCCAGAACATTCATGTTCATGCTAAAGCGTGTTTCTAAATCGGATTGACGGTAAAGCGCTTCCATCAAAAGCTCTGGTTCAACATTTCTATTTTTAGGCACAAGAACGAGTCTGATATCTTCGGCACTTTCATCGCGCACATCATCCAACATCGGCACTTTACGGACATGAATAAGTTCTGCAATTTTTTCAATCAGACGTGATTTTTGAATTTGGTAAGGGATTTCCGTCACAATAATCTGATATTGACCCTGCTTGAGCTCCTCTTTGAACCATTTAGCACGCAAACGGAAGCTACCTTTGCCCGTTTCATAGGCCTTACGGATGTTTTCTTTTGGTTCAACAAGCGTTCCACCTGTTGGAAAATCAGGACCTTTGACGACTTTCATTAAATCTTTGATCTCAGGATCACCATCCAACATCATTTCCATGGCTTCGCAAAGCTCAGCAACATTATGCGGCGGTATATTGGTTGCCATACCAACGGCAATTCCTGAGGAACCATTGGCGAGCAAATTCGGAAATGCCGCAGGCAGTACAACAGGCTCAGAGCCTTCAGAATCGTATGTAGCACGGAAATCAACGGCATCTTCCTCAATGCCCTGAAGCATCAGAATGGCAACAGCAGTCAGTTTAGCTTCTGTGTAACGCATGGCAGCCGCGCTATCGCCGTCAATATTACCAAAATTACCTTGCCCCTCGACCATTGGATACCGCGAAGCAAAATCCTGCGCCAAACGCACCATTGCATCATAAACGGCTGTATCGCCATGCGGGTGATATTTACCGATAACGTCACCAACAACACGAGCTGATTTCTTCGGGCTACCCTCAGGTTTAAGGTTTAACTGGCTCATGGCATAGAGCAAGCGACGGTGAACGGGCTTTAAGCCATCACGAACATCGGGCAGCGAACGCGACATAATCGTAGAAAGCGCATAAGACAAATAACGTTCGGAAAGAAGCTTCCCAAACGGTTGTTCAATTACATTATCTGCTGCCAAATTATCGTCCTTAGCCATCGATATCTACCAAATCACTTTCTAATTCTTCAAAATTATCTACAGAATCATCCGCATGATTTCTACTCAAATCAAGCGTAACGCTTTCCTGATCAACTGTTTTGGCAAATCTTTCCTCAAAACGCAAGCGGTCTTCGGGGATTCCTTGTGTATGTTGTGCAAAAACCCAATGATTTAAGAAATATCCCGTCATTTGTAAACCTTTTAGCACTTCTGCATCGCAAGCACTGCCCTGCTCAGGTTTTAAAAATGCGGGTAATGGCAACAGCTTTTCTTTATAAGGTGCGGCCGCAGCCTCACTCACCGCGCAGCCCGATTTGGGGCTAACATAAGAAAGTGTTTCAGAATCTCCGCCCGCCGCGCAGCGCGTCAGGTTAATAGCAAAGCCCAACTCACGCAGCAAGGCAATTTCCCACATCACATAGGCCGCGCCCCATTCATCCATATCCATGATATCCAAGAGCGCGAGAAAACCGTGAAACAGCCCCGCATGTACTTCACGCTCAGCAAGAGCCCTATCACACAGGCTGCAAGCAGAAAGCAAAGCGCCCAGCTTTAACTTATCCCCCATAAGCCCTGCGGTGATATGGCGTTCTTGCTCCAACTTAAAGCTACCGAGCTCGTCATGCGTGCGCGCAGACCATTCCACAGAGACGAGATTGCCGCGCTCCAACAGGCCTCGCATTTTAGACGAGGACACGCCGCGCACGTAGCCCACATGCCGTCCTTGCGTTTCCGTAAGCACAGAAACAACACCGCCATTTTCACCGTGTTGCCTTACAGAAAGTACTATTCCTTGATCGCGCCATAATTTCATGGCATCTATAGTGTAATGACAACGTTCAATTGCCAAGAGCAATCGACTATAAATAAGGAATACTCCCCAGATGCTACCGTTAAAGCCCTTTTACCTCATCCGACACGGCGAAACCGTTGCCAATGCGGCATCCATAACCGCAGGAGGTCAATTTGACACGCCATTGAACCAAACAGGCATAAAACAGGCCAAAATGCTTCGTTCTGTCATTGGTCAATTAGAGGTCAAACCCCAAATCATATATCATAGTGATATGCAACGAGCACGCGATACAGCTACATATATCAACCAAACCTTCGCGCTTGAAATGTATGAACGCAACGATTTACGCGAAATTGATTTGGGAGAATGGGATGGAAAGCCTTGGGATGAAACGCTTCCACGTCTTGAAAACAAAGAAACACCTCCAAATGGTGAAAGCGAAATACAATTTGCAACGCGCATACAAAACGCGATCACAGATGTAATCAAAAAAAGCCACGAGCGAAGCCCGCCGATGATTGTTGCTCATGGTGGATTATTTCACGCACTCGGCTATATGTATGAGTATGGAATATCATCGGTTCAAAATTGCCATCTGCACTATTTTGAACCACACCCTGAAAACGCCCTGTTTCCTTGGAAAGTTTGCCAATTTGATATTGAAGGTGACGCATTAAAGAGGTCATCTGCGGTTTTTTGTGAACCTCTTTTGCAACAGGCATCATAGTTACTTAACGATGAATTTGTAACTCTTGCAGACCTTTATCTACAAATCTTTCATAACGATCACGCTCATTTTGTGAGTTAAAATCACGAGAATACTCTGCACTTTCAACAGTCGCGCTTTGCCCAAACGCGTCGACTTGATGAATATCAATTTTTGTTGTTAATTTAGAAACGCTGTCATTATAAATGTTGGTTAAGCACAAGATGCGATGATCATCAATAATGGAACACGAGCCAATCCAGCCTTCTGAGGCATTAAACCCTGTGTTATACAATCCCGCAGGAGAGTCTGAACCACCAACAGCAATTTGATGTGCCCGTGCATACCGAACGGAGGGTACATTTATGTCCGTTAAATCAGGCTGTGTCCGTGGCAAACCATCGCGCACGATTTCAAACATTTCGCGCTCCTCATAACCGTTCATATCGCGCCCACTGACGGAAATATGACCGTCATCGTGAACAACAACCCCTAATAGCTGACTTTTCCCATCATGGTAAACGGTATAGCTGGCGGCATCTTCATGCGGGCCACTCTGGCGGAGGATAGCGTAAGAAATAGTATTATTTACAGCAACATTATCGGCACTTATATAGCCGTCATGAGTCATTATTTCAGGGCCAGCGGCAAAAGCCGCGTCGGTGCTCACGCTCAACATGCTGGCAGCGAGACCACCCGCAAGAGTTAATGCCTTTGAAAAATCACTTGTTAATCCCACAATACACCCATAAAAAAATATCCACCGTCTATACAGTGGATATTATACAACACTCATTAATATATGTAAAACAATTAGCTGCGGCGGCCCGCATCGTCCCAGAAACGCACCTTGCCTGTATCAATATGGACGAAGTTACTTTTTCTGTAATACCCAACACCACCAGAGCGCAAATTTTGTGCGATCTTATGCAGATTATTCATGCTATAGCCTGGCAAGCGAATATCAATGGCTTGTCCCGTCAGGTGGAATGAGTTTTTGGCCACGCCCGTACCTGTACGACGTAGCATGTCATTCGTTTTCGGGCAGCGGTAACCGCTCAAAATTTCAAAATTTGATTTAGATCCTGATTTTTTGTGCAATGTATAAAGAATATCCATCGTGCGCGGGTCAATCGGAAATATTTCATTTGAACGAAAATCGCGCAGCACATAATTAATGCGCTCAAAAGCATCAGGCATATACTTACTGCCTACACGATAAACACCGTTAAAGCTTTCGCCAGTATGCACATTATGAAACGCGATTTTGAATGCGCCCTCATCCGGCATCGCAAAGCGTGCGGCGGATACAGGCGAAGACATCGCGCCCAATAAAGGCGCGGCAACCAAGCTGCTAAGCCCCGCCTTCATAATATCGCGGCGGCTTATATTTTTAATTTTATCTTCCCACATGAAATTTCCTCATACGTTCGAGACACTACATACACTAAATCTGTAAAATATCATAGATTTGTATTTAGCAAAGTAAAGGACTTAGATAAAGCCTTGTTATTGATAATTTACTCGTTAACGCTATTTGATGCAAGCTCTGTTAGGTTTTTAGAGGCCGCATAACGGGCGGTATCCCCCTTAGGTATGTAGTACCCGTTCATTGCTGCGAGTTCACCGAGTAAGTCCTTATCGCGTTTATAAACGTCGGCACCATAGACTAACTGCTTGTTTTCATCTAGCCAAACAGACTGGTAAATAATATAAACGGGCATCCGCACAGTCGCGCTCACTTCCGTAAGTTTTGTTGTGGACAAGATGTTTGTCATCTTAGACTCGTTCCAGTCCTTATTTTTATTCAGAACAAACCGCGCCACAGCTTTAGGATCCGATAAACGGATACAGCCCGAACTAAGCGTACGCTGGCTTTTACTGAATAATTCAGGGTGGTTCGTGTCGTGCAGGTAAATATTATATTTATTTGGCATCAAAACACGGATACGTCCCAATGCATTATGATCTCCTGGCGATTGCACCATGCGTAATTTATTCATTTCACGGGCGCTCATACCATTCCAATCAACAGCATGCGCATCCAGCGTTCTGGCGTTTTCACCATAGCCGCTTATAACTTCGATGCCCTTATAATCCAAATAATCAGGACCACCTTTTTGTAATTTTGGCAGGAAATCTTTCATTTTAATGCTCAACGGCACCGTCCAATCAGGGTTAAAGCGCACGCCCTGCACTTCTGTCTTAAAGCTCACCGTTTTACGGGCTGGCGATCCTACAATCACAGGAATCTCAAGGGCAACCTTGCCATTATCCACGCCCCACAATGTCTGCGAAGCAATGTTAACCAAAATATAGCGGTCTGGTTGATCGCGATCTAGCCAACGCATACGTTCCAAATTAGCGACAATCTGTTTCATGCGCTCTTCGCGGCTGTTATTCAAAACATCCAGAGTTTGCGGACCAATAACACCGTCAGCTTCAAGGCCGTGCTGCTTTTGTACCTTCATCACAGCACTTGCAAGCTCATCATCATAATAATTTTCTGCACCGTGCTGTGGATCATATTTCTGCCCCAACCTAATGCGTAGAGATTTTACAGTATTACTGCTCTCGTTCGGCTTAAATAGATTTTTACCGAAACTAAGCGGCAGCACATAATCATAATCTCCGCTTTCTTTACTCAATACAACCAACTCTGATTGCAGTTTTTTGTAAAGATCGCCCTGAGGTGCCGTCGATTGCACATATTTCTTTAAATTTTTTGCTGTTGCCAAACCGGCATAGATCTCGCTAACATCCATTTGCGGCTGCCAATATTGTGCTTCCTCTTTGACTTTGCTCGCATTCACACGCATACCGCTTAAATCGCGCATATAACGCACCGTCGCGTCAGTCATGAGAAGCTCTAAACGAGCCTTATCCGTAACGGCGTCACGAGAAAGTAAATCCTGAAGTTCATCAACATGGTAGTTGGCAGGATTTAAACCATGCGTCCATGACGCAGACAATAAATCAAAAACATCCCGTGTTTGTGGGTGCAGTCCATCACCACGCACCCAAAATGTGTCATGATCCAAATTTTTATAAAACTCCATCATCGCTTGACGATCATAGAATTTAACGTCGTCAACCTTACCTTGACCAAGAGCCGTACGAAGAGATACTTTTGTCACAAGGCTCCCCATCGAAACATGAGCATCGTCAACAATAGTACCGTATTCAGCATGCGATACCGCAGGTGGCAATATTGTGAACGCACCCGCAACCCCGAGGATCATAAGCATCGATTTAAGGGATAGACGGGTTTTAATTTTTGTTTTTTGTTTTGTTTTGTTCTTTGACATGTTTGTAAAAGCCATTGGTAAGGGTTCAGACCCTTACATTTTGCCTTGAAAACATTAAAAGATGCTTACGATTCAATCGAATGCCATTTACTTTGACAAAATAAATGGTGAAAACAGCAATAAAACTTAAAAAATAGCAAAATACTATATGGTGCGTGCTTTTTCGATAGCTTTACGAAAAGACACTGGATTTGCAAGCGGCGGCAAAACGACTTCACCCACGCCCATACCGCGAACCATGACGCGGCCATAGCCGAGGATACGGCCGAAAATTGTCTGTAGGACATTAACGCCCTCAATACGGTCAATGCTCATTTCACCGACATAACGGGCAACAAGGCCGCGCTTATAAACCAAACGTGACGTTGTAATTGCGATCTCTGTTGTTGCCTTGATAACCATCATATGCGCAAAACGGAAAAGCCCTAAAACAAAGGTAAAGACACAAGCTAATTTAATAACGGGATGAAGCTCACGAACTTGCCCAACCCAGCCTTGCGCATAAAAACCAACACCGTAATGTGCCGTAAAATAGTGCCCTGCATAAAGAACCATAATAGCACCCACAAAGCCCACAAAAATACTAAACACTGCTTTTAGCGTATACATCCAGTGAAACTGACCTACATAGACAATTTCCTCGTCCGGCGCCAAAGACTGCCTTACATAGAGCATGGATGATGGTGAGCGTTTAGCTGGTGCTGACATTTACGAATCTCCTAAAGAAATACCAAGTGCCCTTGCAGTATGCACCATAACGCTATTTAAATCCACCTGCTGATAAGCCTTAATAGCATCTTCAATCGCGACATCAATTACTTGGCGATTTGACCACGCGACCATGCGGTCAAATTTACCTTCGGCAATTAAATCCACAGCCTTCACACCGAAAGCCGCCGCAAGAACACGGTCGCTGTGTGTTGGCTCTGCGCCGCGCTGAACATGGCCTAAAACAGTAACCCGCGTTTCCGATCCTGTAGCTTCGGCAATTTTATCGCTCAAATAATGACCAATACCACCATAGCGCTTTGAGCCATCCTGATACTCAATCTCAAGACTGCTACCATCAGGCGTTTTAACAGCCTCAGACACAACAACGAGCGAGAAGTTACGGCCAGAAGCCTTTACGGCCTTAATCTTTTTAGCCAGTGCCTCAATCGTGTAATCAACCTCAGGAATCAAAATAATGTCTGCGCCACCTGCTATACCTGCGTTCAGCGCAATATGCCCTGCATCACGCCCCATAACTTCGAGGATCATAACGCGATCATGACTTGCTGCCGTTGGTTGCAAGCGATCTAACGCTTCCGTTGCCACAGCAACAGCCGTATCAAAGCCAACAGATGTTTCTGTCATGCCCAAATCATTATCAATCGTTTTTGGGATACCCACCATTTTAATGCCGCCCTGCTGTGCAAGCTTACGGAGAATAGCCATACTTCCGTCTCCACCGATACCAATTACAGCATCAAGCCCCAGCTCTTTAAAACCCTCAATGATTTTACCAGACATATCTTTGAACGTGCCATCTTCCATCGGGAAGTGGAAAGGGTCACCTTTATTTGTTGTACCTAAAATTGTGCCGCCGATACGCATAACCGTGCCGTCAAAGTCATTTGGTTTCAAATGCATATAAGCAGGCGGTGTTTTCAATAGGCCGTGGGTGCCATTCAACAAACCATATGTCTCCCAGCCCATGTTATGCGCACGGTGAACAACAGCTCTGATAATTGCGTTTAGTCCTGCGCAGTCGCCGCCACTTGTTAATATACCTATTCTTTTCTTGCTCATATCTCTTACACCCTTCTGGAAAAACTTTTTAACAACAGTATATATTAAGCCTCTCCACGTCTATAGAAAAAAGACTTACCAAACAAAGCATTATCTGGTATTCTTGATGGTCTGAAAATTAGCGTATCAGGGTATATTTATGGAAGATGACGAAGAAATCAGAGAACGCGTGATCGAGCTCAAGCAAGAGCACAAAGATCTCGACGACATTATTACGCGCATGATGGCAACGCAACCCGTTGATTTCGTGCAGCTGCAGCGTTTGAAAAAACGTAAATTATCGCTCAAGGATATGATACAAAAGTTTGAGAGTGATCTGCTACCGGATATCATCGCATAATGAATCAGCCTCATCCTCTTATTGGCGTTATCATGGGTTCTCAATCTGATTGGGACACGATGCAGCACGCCATTGATATCCTGAAGCAACTTGATATCTCGCACGAAATTAAAATTGTTTCTGCGCACCGCACGCCTGACCGTATGATTGCCTATGCAAAAACAGCGCGCGAGCGTGGCCTAAGCATTATTATTGCTGGTGCTGGTGGTGCCGCACATCTTCCGGGAATGGTTGCCAGCATGACAACTTTGCCCGTTCTTGGTGTTCCTGTTGAAAGTAAAGCACTCAAAGGCATGGATAGCCTCCTATCTATCGCACAGATGCCTGGTGGGATTCCTGTTGGTACATTAGCGATCGGTAAAGCTGGCGCAAAGAACGCTGCTCTGCTTGCTGCCTCTATATTAAGTATCAATGACAAAAAATTGGAACGCGCCCTAGCCGACTTCCGCGAAGAGCAAACAAGCAGTGTCAAAGACTCGCCTGAATTCTAAATCATTCATTCTATCTATTGTGAAATTAACGACGCGGCGGTTTTGGATCGTTTTCGTTGTCTTTACGTGATGGGATGAGCAATGTTCCGCCCAACAGCATAATCAAACCACCAATTCTCATCATATCAACCGCATTACTCTGCATGTTCAACGAGTGAGCCACCTGCTCATCAAGGCATTGACGAACATCGGCCAAAGAAAATGTGCTAGTTAACGTGTCGCCTTGCGCGCTTATCTCTCCAAAGGTAGCGCCACGACGCATACAGAAACCCTCAAACTTCGTACGAATTGTGTTTTCATCACTCTCGGATGCCGAATAAGCCCCTAAACCAGGAGCCGCAATCATTGCCCCGAGAAGCAGAATAGCTGCGGCGAGTCCAACTTGAGGGCTTTTTAATATATAAGGTTCGTTTGCCATGGCAGATATTTACACCTCATTATGACCAAACACAAGCTTTTCTGACTTGATTATTTCTATTTTCTCAGCAAAGTTAGGCACATGGAAAAGCAAGTTAAAGTACTGGGTATTCTTGGTGACGGACAATTGGGCCGTATGAGTGCTATGGCGGCGCAAAAACTCGGAATTCAGACCGTTGTCTTTGGTCAGGATAAAAACAGCCCCGCAGGGCAAGTCGCCGATCAATTTGTTGAGGGTGCATTTAAAGACCATTCCAAGTTATACACATTTGCAAATATGATTGATGTTTGTACCTACGAATTTGAAAATATCCCCGTTGACACGGTGCGGGTCATTTCAAATGCTGTCGCTGTCTGGCCTAATGAAAGGCTTTTAGAGATATCGCAGCACCGCGTGTCAGAGAAACAATTCCTGAATGACACAGGCATTGAAACGGCCGAATGGCACCATATTGCTAGCGTCAGCGCTATAGCAGAACAAGGTTTAGATACCAGCCGTAGCGACCACATATTAAAAACGTGCCGTTTCGGATATGATGGGAAGGGGCAAGTTTTCGTCGGTAAAAACGATGATTTGGCCACTAAGGCGGCGTCTTTAAACAGTGATGACTTAATACTCGAGCAATGCATTGATTTTGCATGCGAAACCTCTGTTATTGTTGCCCGCGATCAGTTCGGAAACATTGTCACCTATGATCCGCCCCTGAACGAACACCGCCACCATATACTACACAGCTCAACCGTCCCCGCACCGCTTGATCCTGCACTTCTCATGAAAGCACAAGAGATGGCGCATAAACTAGCCGAGACTGTTGAACTTATTGGTGTGATGGCTCTTGAGCTATTTGTAACAAAAGACGGGCGCGTTCTCGCAAATGAAATCGCGCCGCGTACTCACAATTCTGGTCACTGGACAATGGATGCCTGCGCCGTATCACAGTTCGATAACCACGTTCGCGCCGTGTGTGGTCTGCCTGTGCTTGCACCCGATCGTCACAGTGATGTGACCATGATTAACCTGATCGGCGAAGATATCGACAACCTCGCGCAGTACGAAAACAACCCGAACGCTCACATCCACCTATACGGCAAAGCCGAAGCGCGCGCGGGTCGTAAAATGGGGCATGTGAATATCATCAAGGCCAAATGATTAAACGCTTGAAATTTTTATGCGCTCCGTTACTTTTCGGGTAATCAAACACCACAGAGCAATTATCATGACCGCAGAGGCAAGGATTCAAACCATGAGCAACAAAACACGCACAGAAACAGATTCAATCGGCGCGATCGACGTTCCCGCAGACCGTTATTGGGGCGCACAGACACAGCGCAGCTTAGAGAATTTCGAGATTGGCACCGAAATCATGCCAACACCCCTTGTTCGCGCCCTTGGCCTGCAAAAGAAAGCCTGCGCCATGACGAATATGGCACTTGGCGTTATGGATAACACTGTGGGTAATGCTATTACCAAGGCCGCTGATGAAATCATTGACGGCACATTGGCGGATGAATTTCCGCTTGTTGTCTGGCAAACAGGTTCAGGCACACAAACAAACATGAACGCGAATGAGGTCATCTCGAACCGTGCCATCGAAATGCTCGGCGGTGAGCGCGGCAGTAAAACTCCCGTCCACCCGAATGATCACGTCAATATGGGGCAATCCTCAAACGACACCTTCCCGACTGTGATGCATATCGCAGCAGGCGAGCAAATCCACCATGAATTATTGCCTGCTCTGGAAAAGCTTTACAAAGCGCTGGATGATAAAGCCAAAGCCTTTAAATCCATCGTTAAAATTGGCCGCACGCATTTGCAAGACGCCACCCCTATTACTTTAGGGCAAGAGTTTTCAGGTTACGCGCAGCAGGTAAAATACAGCATTGAACGCGTCAAAACGACCCTCCCCCGCGTGATGGAGCTTGCACAAGGTGGAACAGCCGTTGGCACAGGTATTAATTCAAAAGCGGGTTTTGCCGAAGGTTTTGCCAAAAATGTTTCTAAAATCACAGGCCTCCCATTTACAAGTGCTGAGAACAAATTCGAAGCGTTAGCAGCGCATGACGCCATGGTTGAGCTTTCTGGCGCATTAAACACGATTGCCGTCAGCTTGATGAAGATCGCTAATGACCTACGCTTACTTGGTTCTGGTCCACGTTGCGGCATTGGTGAGATTAACCTACCCGCGAACGAACCTGGTTCATCCATTATGCCTGGCAAGGTCAACCCAACACAATGCGAGGCACTGACGATGGTTTGCGCGCAAGTCATGGGCAATAACACAACGGTTTCTATTGCGGGCAGCAACGGCCATTTTGAACTCAATGTCTTCAAGCCGGTTATAATCTATAACGTGCTGCAATCTTTGCGTTTAATAGCCGATAGCGCCAACAGCTTCACCGATAAATGCGTGATTGGCATTGAACCTAATTACGAGCGTTTAGAAAAGCTGCTCCATGAGAGCTTGATGCTTGTCACCGCCCTAAACCCGCATATCGGTTATGATAACGCGGCCAAAATTGCGAAGAAGGCTCACGCCGAAGGTACAACCTTGAAAGAAGCAGGCATTGCGCTCAACCTTCTGACCGAGGAACAATTCAATGAATGGATCGTTCCCGAAGAAATGACCCGCCCGCGCGATTAATACGGACAACACTCAAAAGAAAGATTAAACCGTGAAAAAACATTCTGTGCGGATAAAAGGGCATGACACAAGCATAAGTCTTGAAAATGCATTTTGGGATCATTTAAAAGCTATAGCGGATCAAAAAGACATCTCGATGAACCAACTCATCGGGCAGATTGACGCAAAAAGAGCTGCGCCAAACCTATCCAGTGCCTTACGGCTCTACGTTCTTTCTTATCTGGAACAACAAATAAAGGGTTCATGACCCTTTATTAAAGTATCTTATTATTGCCCGCCTAAGACACCTTGGATAATACCAAAGATTGCTTCTTCTGGTGTCGGCTCGGCTTTTGGCTGCGGCGCTGGCGCGGCTTGTGGTTCTGGCTCCACGACGACTGGTTCACTCGGCGCGGCATCAGGTTGCGCCCATGATGGCTCCTCTTGAATGCTTTGTGCGCTATTATCATTTGCAGCAGGAGCGTCTTTCTGAGGAGCCGACGGTTGAATGACACCCGTTTTATTTGGCGTTGGTGCCGGTTGTTTATTCGGCGCGGTTGGAAGAATTCCCTTCTTTTGCAAGCTGTCGAGCAAAGGATTAAGAACCATGCCTTCTATTTGCTTGTTAAAATACTGGTTCAAAGCATTTTGACCAAACGTGCTGCCTGGGTTATCAAGTGGACCTTTAAACACCGTTTTCAAAACAGGAGCGTCTTCTGGTTCATTCAACACAACATTCGTTTCCAGATCAATCGTCCAGAGCGGTAAGTTCACATTCCCTGCGCCCTTAACACTCGCCGTAGCACCAAGTAGTTCAAGCTTTGTGATATTTACAACACCGCTTTTAATATCATAGACACTATCCAGCGTGTCAAAATTGGTTGTTCCACCAGAGGTTGTCGCCTCAAGAACGCGCCCGAAGTTTTTGCTGAAGCTACTTGTTGGGTCAGACAGCGCACGCGAGAGGCGCGCAAGATCAAACCCTTCAAACACAAGCTCTTTACCGCTCATCGTGCCGTTGCCTTGCAAGCTAAAGATAAGCTCTGCCTGACTTTTCCCTGTGGTTGCAAAGGTCGTGTTCATCGAAATAGGGCCACGCGCCTTCACAAGCTTTGACCCGCTAAAGGATTGCACAAACGGTTCAAGCTGCACATTATCAATAACAAGATTACCTTTTGCACTAATTGGTGCTTTTGGATCTTTGGTTGCATCAACCTGCCCTGTCAGTTTTAACGTACCTTCGTACATTTTCCCTGAAACTTCTTGTAGCTGTAAAACACCGTTATTAAGAACCGTATCCAAACGCGCCTGTGCAACAGTCCAATTGCCGTAAGATAATGTACCCGCAGTCGCGCGGATATCGACATCGAAATTATGTAACCAGCTCATATCAATCGAGTCACGTGACCATTTCGATGCGCCTTGCGCCGCTTGTGGCGTGACACGTGTCGTGCCTTTTGTGCCTGATTTATGACCCAAAAATGAATCCAGAGGCAGCGTATCTGCTTGAATCGTCGCCTTCACCACAGGTTTTTCGCCCGTCATATCCGCACGCAGATCACCCGTAATTGTTGACGGCCCGACCAAAGCCTTAAGTTCAGAAAAGCTGTACACGCCATTTTCATTTTTCATGCTGGCAAATAAATCCAGATTTTTCTTAAGATCAACACCACTTTCAAAGTCAGGTTTAAAAATACGCGCAAGCTCGACATAACTTGGATGGCGCAAACGCAGAGTCAAACCGCTAACCTTTGGTGTCTCGAGCATATTCGCAAGCGTTCCTGATGCCTCCATCGTTCCGCGAAGGGCTTTCACATTGGCAGTAAACGCTAAATTATCAGGCTGCCCACGGAACTCAGAAACGAGTTCCGCAGCACCCACCCGCGCAGGAAAACTGCTTGTGTCCACGTCAAAGCTTTTGAGAAGCTTTTCAAGATCGCCTGTTTTACCTGAGACTGACAAGCTCATATCTTTTAACGCGACAACATCGCCAACCGTGCCCGATACAAGCGCATTATTACCGTCTGTATCCGCAATACTTACTGTGTCAATTTTCAGTTGTTTACCTGCCGTTGAGGCCTTCAACTGCAAATTTTGATAAGGCACGCCACCGAACGATGCGCGCGTGCTCACCGCAACCACAGACAGGTTAAACGGTAAATCCAACAGTTTTGTATAATCAGAGACATTGATTTTAGCTTTAGGCGTCGCCGCTTCATCCGATTTGACCATCCACTGGTCAATATTGATGTCTTCGGCTTCCAGATTGACAGTCACAAGGTCACGACCACTCGCTGCGCCCTTCAAGGCATAAGAACCACTATAGTTAAGGTTGGTTTCATTCAACGCCGCAGAGCCTGCCGTAATAGAGGCTTTCATCGGTTGAATTGTACCGCTCAATGAACTTCTCAAGCCTTTAGACAAATAAGGCTGCGCTGTTTTTATGGTTTCTGGTGGCAAGAGCCCCGCGAGGCTTTGCGCCGATGCCACTTCCACGGAGGCCTTATAATTCACAGCAGGGTCAGAGTACGTCACAGCACCCGTTTTTTCAGACACAGACACCGAGCCAAAACCAGCCGCTGCCTCAACCGAGGCCTTGCCATTATCTTTCATATTGGCCGCTGTATTCATTTTGATTTCCTTACCTGTTTTAGTCAGGCGCAAGGCAAAATTCGAAAACGGCGTCTTATTATATTCAATCATTTCCGCAGTCAGGGCGACATTCGCGTCCACATTCATCGGCACTGTGATGCTTTGTGGCAGAAATGATGCTAAAGCCTTGCTTGGTGCGTTCGGCTCCCCTTTGGGCATGAATTTATCGATAACAACAGGTTTGGTCGTTGTGAGTACAGCATCTAGCATAGCAGGCGTTGCGCCTTGCGCCATAGTGAACTCAACACTGCCGCCAATTGGCTGCCCATCGAATGATGCACTCAAATTTCTGTATGCCAACTTGTTTTCAGTAAATGACAAAATGCCCGCTGTCTCCACGGGACGCGCCAGATACGGCACATCGGAAAGGCCGAGGCCTTTGAGTAAACCGTTCAAACTTTGAGTTTTAAAGGATGTTTCGCCTTGTACATCCGCAGCACCTTTGATGCCCACGACACCAGAATAGTTCACATTGCTTTTCAATTCAGGCAACGCGATATCGGCACTCATAGAAATAGTTTCCGCGCCTTTTTCCATTCGGCCTGTATTGAGCGTGACATCAATTTTTTGATTACGCGCATTCAACGTGCCTTCAATCACAAACGGCCCCGAAAAAAGATTAGCTGCAGACAACGATAAATCTACACTCTTAATGGTTTCCTTCGCACCATTACGAGCATCAGCATATTCGAGCACACCATTTTCAATCTCAATACCGCCGAGGCTAATAAGCTGAGAAACATCTTTCTGCTCTGCTGACGCATTTGCGCTATCAGCATTACCAGAGAGCTTTGCATCTAACTCAGGCGTCATCCATGACATCTTGCCTTCTTTATCAATATCAACCTTAATAACAGGGTCAATCAACGATACGCTTTTGATATTGATGTTGCCTTTGATCAACGGCATAAGCTCAACCTGAACATCCAAACGCTTTAGCGTTAGGAGCTGTTCTTGCCCATTTGATATTGTGAGCCCCTCAATCAAAAGCTTTGGAAAAGGTAAAACTGTAAACTCTAACGGTCCGTCAATCGCATAGTCGTGCCCCGTTGCACCTGCAAGCTGCGCAATAATCGTCGGTTTATGACGATTCCAATCAATAAAGCTCGGCGCAACAATAAGAACGCCAAGAAGGCAGACAATAAACAAAACGAGGAAAATAAGCCCTTTTTTCACAGTTATATCCTTTATAAATCTTAGAAATTTTCAAATGATATCACATCAATAACATAGCGCAGCCCGTATGAAAACAAGCAGATGATCAGTCGCTATCTTTATATCGATCCTGAAAGGATTTAATCGCCAACACCAGTTCATCTAACTTCGGCTTCACCATGTTTGCGAGTGTTTTTTTCTGAACTGCTGGCAAAGACGCTTCAATCTTTTCATAGATGGCACGATTAACGCCAATAAGGCTTTCAACGCTATCAGCCTTATTCAACAGCGCGCTATTCGTTTGCTCCAAGCGTCTCATAAGCATCGGCAGTAAGGCGCGGACGGTCGGGTCACTCTTGGCCAATTTTTGCTCGATCAAGCCGCGCGTTAGAACAATCATGTTGCTGTCAATCAGCGCCTCGACTGTGGCACTGCGGGTGCTGTCCTTAATCAATGACATTTCACCAAAGATCTCGCCCGCGCCCATTTGCGCCAATTCAACCTGTTTTCCTTGCCGTGAAACAGTCACGCGCACACGGCCTGACTGTATAAGGTAGGCGCAGTTCCCCGCCTCGCCCTCACGGATGATAACCATCCCCGCATGCGCAGATAGGCGTTCCAGTAACTCAGCTTCTTTATTAGACGCCATAACTCACTAAACCATGTACTGACCGCCATTAGCGGTAATTGTTGCGCCAGTAATAAACCCAGCCTTCTCGGAGACAAGAAACGCCACAATGTCTGCAATTTCTTCAGGTTTGCCCATGCGTGACACAGGAATTTGCCGAATGATGGAATCCAAAACGTCACTATTCATATCTCCCGTCATATCGGTTTCGATATAGCCTGGGCAAATGGCGTTGACGGTTATGCCTTTTGCGGCACTTTCAAGCGCGAGAGCTTTTGTAAAGCCCAACATACCCGCTTTTGCCGCAGCATAATTAACCTGCCCGAATTGGCCTTTTTGACCATTGATCGAGCTAATATTGACGATACGGCCAAAACCACGGGCGCGCATATTCGGAATTGCGGCACGGCATAGGTTAAAGCAGGAATTCAGATTGGTTTCGATAACACTGCTCCAGCAATCAAGCGGCATTTTATGAAGAACGCCATCGCGTGTAATTCCTGCGTTATTGACGACAATATCAACATCGCCCATTTCTGCTTCGATTTCGGCGACGGCTTTTTGACAAGCGTCGTAATTCGCCACATCAAACTTAAAGGCTTTGCCTTTGCCGCCCATCTCCGTCTCAAAACGGCTGGCAGCCTCGTTATTGCCAAAATAAACGGCGGCGACTTTATGCCCTTCAGCAACGAGCGATTTTGATATCGCCGCGCCGATTCCACGTGTCCCACCCGTAACAATTGCAACTGAAGATTTCATGTGTGCCTCCTTCTGAATAAACAGCAAATACCCCTGCATTATTCCCTAGATCACATATAATGCAAGGGGCTATTTCAGATAAATTTCACGAGGCGAGGTTTCGCATTATTACTGCGCGAACACCCAATTTAGAAGCGGCTTCCACAGGGCGCGTTCCGCGTTTTTACTGGTCATCATTCCAATATGCCCACAAGGCGGCTGCATAACATCGCAGGATGGTAATAAATCGGCCATAGCAAGTGACGATCGTGAAGGCACGAGCCTATCATTTTCCGATGCAACAACCAAAGACGGCGCAGCAATTTTTGATAAATCAACCGCCTGTCCAGACAACATCCATTCCGCGCTTTGCGTTGTATTGTTTTGATACCAGTCGACCAAACAAGTATTGCCAATATCCCCCGGCAAGTCCATACCGTCATGCAGCCAATCTTCTACCGCAACGAACAGATGTGCTCTATCGCTATCCTGCGGCAATTTCGCGAATTCAATGTATTTACGAATTGCCTTCTCCACCTGTGCCATCGCAAATACATTTTCAATCCATGTCGCGGGCAAGCACCCTTGCGCCGCAATAATTTGCAATGCTGCGGGTGTGCCCGATTGAATTGCTGTTGCGAGCGTGCGATCACCAGCATGAAAATCCCATGGTGCAGCAAGGAATATATTGCTGCGGAATATATCATCACAATGCTGCAACAAACCAGCAAGCAACGTGCCACCCATACAATAACCAAGTACATGAACAGGCACAGCACCTTTCTGCGGCAAAACATGCTGCACAGCCCTAAGTAGTTTATTGTGCAAAACAGCATCTAAACTTCTCATACCCTCATCTTTAGCCGGCAATCCCCAATCAAAAAGATAGACATCAGTGCCCTGCGCACAAAGCCACGCAATAAAAGATTTATCAGGCAGCAAATCCATAATGTAGGATTTATTAATCATTGACGGCACAATAAAAAGCGCTGCATTCGGATGCTCTGATTGTGCAGCATAATACCGAACACTGGCCTCACCATCTTGCCAGATCGTTTTGTAATGTTTGGTCGCGCTATGGCGGTTGAATTTATGGTTTTGGTATAGCTGTATTCCGCGCAACAAATCTTGCTTATCCTGCACCGTTAATTCAGACATCATTGCTGCGGCCTGAATATACACCGAAACATTAGGCAGCAACCTTTTCGGCGGCTCTTTTATTTGTGCGCTTTGGTGATCTATTGTCATGCACAAACCATATCCAAAGAACAAAAAATATTCTACCCCTTTTCACTGCGCAAAATTTGTGCATAATGACGCAGACACATATTGTTGTGTTGCAGCAAAGGAGTTCTTATGAGCAAGAGAAATAAAGACGAGCCTACTGTTATCAAAAAATACGCGAACCGTCGCCTATACGACACAGGCCGTAGCAGCTATGTGACGCTTGATGATTTATATGAAATGGTCAAAGAAGGTCACGAATTCGTTGTTAAGGACGCGAAAAGCAACGAAGATTTGACCCGTCAAGTTCTGACTCAAATCATTGTTGAGCAGGAATCAAAGCAAGACAACCAAATGCTTCCTATTCCGTTCCTGCGCCAGCTCATCGGCTTTTATGGCGACAACATGCAGCCGTTCGTTCCGAACTATCTGGAACAAGCCATTGACGCGTTCAGCCAAAATCAGGATCAAATCCAAGAAATGTTCCCTGTAAAAGCATTCGAAGAAATGGGACGCCAGAACATGGCTATGTTTGAGCAAGCCATGAAAGCATGGACACCATTCGCGCCACAAGGCACAGACAAAAGCAGCGGCACTAAATAAGCACGCACTGACGCCTAGACCAGCGCGACCTCACGCAAGCTATAGAACAATAAAAAATCCCGACCACTTATTGTGTCGGGATTTTTTGCATTCAATGTCTGTGTCTATATTTAGGTTCGCCTAACGTGCTGCCATTTTGGTTTCGCCAAAGGACGATATCAATTTATCGCGCATATCCATGGCATAATCCATGTAATCCAGACCCGCCTCATGAGCGATCGCAGTAAACTGCCCGTGCTCTTCAATAAACACGATGGACGCTGCTGCACTCACATCATTACTGACGCACGCGATCTCATATGATGTCACGTGAATACCAGAGATTGTTTCATCCGTTGATGGCGAAGCCGCAAAATCACCGCTACAGCGCGCTTTTGTTTCTGACAAATAAGCTGTAACCAACGCATCAAAACCCTTGCTGCTACCCGTCATGCGTTGTTCAGCACTACCATAAAGGCCATTTGTTTCCCAGCTATAAGCCGCGAAACCTGCACGATTTTCCGTCTGCTTCACACTATTTTCAACGGTAATTCCTGCCATTTTCAAATAAGGTTCAACACCCGTCATAGTAACATTAGCTGTATTTATCTCCAGCGTAGCCTTAGCCGCCTGCTCCATGCTTTGGGCTGACATTGTGTCAACATATGGGTCGGCTGCCTTTGGGCTGAGTGCCACGGGACCTGCATCTCTTACCTTCGTCGGCAAAGGAAGCGCCTCACGTTCAACTTTTTTGGAAGACAAATCGCCACCCGCAGAAGCCTCAATGACATTCATGCTTTTTGCCGTTTGCAAATCAGCAACCTGCTGCTTTGTTGAACGAACCGCCTGAGACAAGCTAACATTATCTTTTTCAAGCTCTGCCGTTTTTTGAATCAAGAAATCTTTTTCGCGTTGCAGTTTTTCCATTTCTGCAACAGAGACTTTCATCTGTGCAATATCACCTTGCTGCGCTTTCAAATCACCGATAAGGGCATTCTTCGTTGCGATCTCTGACGCCTTTGTATCAAGGGCAGCCGTTTTCACATTGAGCGCGGCAGTGGCTTCATCAAGCTTTGCCGTCTTTAAAGCAAGTTCACCAGACAATGATTTAATTTGCGTTTCATACGCCGCGATTTTAGAGCCAAGTTCACCTTCGCGGGCCGCAAGTTTTTCCTTATAATCACCAAAGCCGTTATTAAATTCAGTCTCCGCAACCTTAAGCTTCCCCTCAAGAGTGCCTATATCGCCTTGTAAACGCGTAACATCCTGCGTCAATGCTGTGACCTTACCGTCATAACCAGTTTTCTGTGCGTCCAGTAATGTTTCGGCTTTTGCGGCTTTCTCTTCGGCTTTGTTCAAGCGTGCAATTTGCTCTTTCGTCGCAATTGACGGGTCAAACAACATATATTCAATTTCATGCTTTTGTGTAGCGCACGTTGAGCGTTCCTGCTCCAACTGAAGCCCCAAACGCTGTATCTCTCTCTCAGCTTCGTTATAGCGGCGCGTTGCCTGCTCTAAATTCCAGTTATCGGACGAAATATCAATCAACTGATCTTCGCGACCTCTGTTCATATCATCCATCTTCACAAGCAATGAATCCCGCTCACGCTTAACATTACCAAGCTGTGTTTCCAGCGAACTCACTTTAGAGACAAGAAACGGTGACGACGCTGCGCCTGCACCGGATGTACTGCCCATACCTTCAATTGTATTTGAAAGCTTGGCGTTCTCAGCCATCAACGCGTCTACACGTTGCTGTAAACCACCGACCACGGCCGCTTTATCGTTTTGTCCATCGAATTTTGCTATTTCGAGTTTTTGCTGCTCTACTTTTGCCTGCAGTTTTGTGTTGTCAAACTCAAGCGTATCGATTTTTCCCTGCAACGTAGTCAGTTTGCTAGTATCGACTGTTTTAGACGCTTGCATCTGCATAGATTCATTAAGCTGTGTTTTCAGTGTTCTGTTTTCTTGCTCTAAAAATGAAATGCGGTTATTCAAATCCTGCGCCATTTGCTTATCGGCGGAACCGACTTTTTCAAGATCACTTGTGCTTGCCGCAACACTTGCTTGCGCTTGCTTTAAATGAAGTTGCAATTTGCTGTTCTCATCACGGAGCATTTTAAGCTCACGCATCATCGCTGTATCTTGTATTAATTCAGGTTCACACTGATCGCGCACAACTTTCGACGGCACAGCAGCCGTTTTAGCTTGTGAGACAGCCATGTCTGTTACTTTATGGCGTAATTCGTTATTCTCGACCTCAAGCAACTGTACTTTTTCGCTGAGTTCAATCATCGCGCTACTGTCTTGGCTGCGCTCCATAAATTTGTTTTCGAAATCTCGACGTTCATTTTCCAAAGACGTACGTAATTTATTATTTTCATCTTTCAGATTATCGATCTCACGCGCCATATCCGCTTCAGCATTCGAAATCTTTGACACATAGCCCGTATCCACAGGATCAGCCGCGAGCAACTGACGTTCATCAGCCACTGGAATCAATGGCGAAGATTTAACACCTCCCGCAGCTCTACTGCCTGAAATAGGAGCATCAAAATCACCACCAGCCGCAGGCTCAACCAGCGTTGCCAAGCAACCGCCCATTTTCATTTGTCCGTCAGAAAAATCCTTAATATTGAATGCGTACTCGTAACCTTCTATATCGGCTTTCATAAGAGAACTGCGTCCCAAAGCCTCAAGAAAGGCATAGTCGCTCCCAACTTTAATCACAACGGCAGCATCCGAAACGGGCTTGATATTGAATTCGCGTGTTTGCCCGAATCCTGCATCTACTTTTACGCTATAGTACTGATCTTGGCTCAAGCGCGGTTTTTGGAAGTCAATGGCGATCGATGTTTCATCATCTTGGTTACGGGCGAATGTTAAGACAACATCATTCGTAAAACGCTGTGCCAGCGCACAATATGGCCTTGCGCCTGTGTTCTTTGATTCTATTTTTGTGACGGCCCACTCGCTGTTTGGCGATAAATCGTGGAACGCGCCCGCCGAAGCTTGCTGCATTCCTGCGATGGCTGTAAACGCCAACGCACCACCTAAAATCGTTGATGACAATAACTTACGCATTGTTTTGCTCCCGCAATATTATTTTGTATACATATAAATGTTTCAAAGAAACCATGAACCCCATAGATGAGCATACACAGCTATAGCCATAAAGCAAAGAATGAATTTACGTTATTCCCCTGTATCATACTCAACCAACAAGAAAGCCTTGCCCGTCTCCGTATCATTATACAGCTTGCCGCGCGGACGTAGTTCATCACTTTGAAATTCCGCTAAAACAGCACGAATAGCATCCTCAAATGTACCTTCAAATGCGAAACGGCGAGGCAAGTAATAGCTATCCTCTACCCCCCAAAGTAATCCAACCTTTTTATGCGACGTCCAAACATTTAAAATGTCCTTCAAGCTTCCGCCTTGTTGCGCCTGCCATTGCATCACGCCTGCTTGTGGCGTTGCCTGTTGCGCCGTCTGTGGTGTTGTTGGCTGTGTGCTGATTATAGGGCGCTCCACAGCTTCGGCTGGAAATGAGCGCGCCGTTTCCTCCGCAGTCCCTGTTTTTGGATTTGGTGCCAAAGGCTCATCAGCCTTCTTTAAAAACCCATCAAGGATGGCGCCTAGATTATTGGTTTCCGTATCTGGTTCTACCACAGCCGCGCTTTCCGCTTCGGCACTCACATTATTGTTCACGTTCATACCACTTGAGATGGCGTCAATGGGTTCCAACGGCTGTGCCGTGGTTTTGGTATGGCTTTGGAAGTCATCACGTAAGCTATTTTCAATGCTCTGCGTGCGTGCATTATCTCTGTCTTGTGATGTATTGGCGCATGATGACAGTCGAGTCAAACCATCGCTTGCACTCAACAATGAAAACGGCAGGTCTGTTTTCCCAAATGTAACAACGAGCTTTTTAGCGGTTTTTATTTCACTATACAGCGATGTGCTACGATCTGTATTCATAACGAGCGTCGAGCTATCATAAGCCGCCGCAGATAATGTTTGTTGATAATCGCCGACCTTCAAGCCAAGGTCATAATCATTACCCGCCTCGAATAAATCTTTGCGAAAATCAATTGCCACCGCCAAAATCTCACGGTCATTGCCTGAAATACGAACGCTATACCCGTTATCATAATGATTTGTCATGAGGCAGGGCATATCCTGCCCTTTTTCTGGCTCCATAACCGATATTGGCCCCACAAGCCAAGCACTTGTCGGAACAAAGACAGTGGGCGTATTTTCTTTACTGCTCACATTATCCTGACCCTGCGCCTGAACCGGTGATGCCAGCGTAACAAGAGTGGCCAACATCGCGCCAAAAACAAAAGCTGCGCCAATATTACCGTGTAACTTAAAACCCATCATTTATTATTCTTTCTTGCTGATCCGGTGGGCGAGTGAGGATTCAAGGAACCCATCTATATCGCCATCCATTACAGCTCTTGTGTTTGTATTTTCAAAACCTGTGCGTGCATCTTTTATCATTTGGTACGGGTGCAGTACATAAGAGCGTATTTGATGCCCCCAACCGATATCCGTTTTTTGGCCGTGTTCTGCGGCTTTTTCCTGATCGCGTTTTTGTATTTCCATTTCATACAACTTCGCCTTCAACATCGTCAAGGCATGTGCTCTATTTTGATGTTGCGAGCGTTCACTTTGACACGCAACAGCGATATTGGTTGGAATATGCGTCATACGCACCGCACTATCCGTTGTGTTAACGTGCTGGCCGCCTGAGCCACTGGAACGATACGTATCGACGCGAATGTCTTTGTCTTCGATTTCAATGTCAATGTTATCATCCAGAACAGGTGAAACACTAACGGAAGCAAAGCTTGTGTGCCGCTTTGAGTTTGAATCAAACGGTGAAATCCGAACCAAGCGATGCACACCATTTTCTGTCTTAAGCCAACCATAAGCCTGCACACCTTCAATCTTGATCGTGGCGGATTTCAATCCGGCCTCTTCGCCTTCACTGTACTCTAATGTGCTTGTCTTATGCCCGTGTTGTTCCGCCCACCTTATATACATGCGCAAAAGCATTTCCGCCCAATCTTGTGCCTCAGTGCCGCCTGCGCCTGCATTAACCTCAAGGAACGCGTCATTATTATCTGCTTCCCCTGATAAAAGACTACTGAGCTGTAACTTGTCCGTTTTGATTTTTAGCTTATCTAGAGCGGCTTCTGCGTCTTTTACAACGGCGTCATCACCCTCTTCTTCCCCCATTTCAATCAGGAGGAGATTATCATCAAGTGTGCTTTGGATAGAGTTGATTTCCGCGATACTGCCTTCTAGCTGTGTTTTTTCACGCATCACAGACTGAGCTTTTTCCTGATCATTCCATAGATCAGGATCTTCACTCAGCGTTCCGAGTTCATCAAGACGCGCTAACGCAACATCCCAGTCAAAGATGCCTCCGAAGAAGAGAGATTGAATTTTCAATATCGCGGACTGCTTTTTCCGTTTCTGCGCGCATTATATACTCCTTGCCAACAGATCATGTCGTTTCCGTACATTAATAATGCTGACGAGAAAATCAAGCTCGCAAATTATTCTTCTCATACAATATATTACCGCAAAGCCTTCAATGAAAAAAAACGCAAAATATTTTACGAGATTACTTTACATTTTATTGCAATTGGTTATAACAGGGTGGATTTATTTTTTACCTTCAGCGCTACAAGGAGTTTACAATGATTAACATGCGCAATTTACTTATGGCTGGTTGTCTTTTAGGTGTGAGTGCCTGTACTAGCTTCAATTCACACAGCGAAGTCAAGGCTTTGAACGAAATGCAAGCCGTCGGCAGCCCATTTACACAGCACCTTGCTGCGGAATACCGTGACTACGCAAACAACGAATTAAACAGCATGTTTGATTATCCTGATGCGTTGCACTTTGCACGCAAAGGTATTGCTGCTGCAAACGGTGACGTTGTTATGCCTGAGCCAATCAGTGACTGGAACTTGCTTCCACAACACATGGAAGAACTCAGCACAGCGCGCGGTCGTATGATTATCGCCTTTGATTTGGGCGCACGCGACATTGCACCTCAACAATCTGCTGTGGCACAAGCCTCATTTGATTGCTGGATTGAACAACAAGAAGAAAACTGGCAAAACGACGATATCGTAGCTTGTAAAACACGCTACCTTGACGCGATTGCAGCTCTTGAGGGCATGATTGCTCCGGCACCAATGCCACAAATTCAGCCTGAGCTTGTTACACCGATCGTAACTGACTTACCGGCTGCTGAGCCAATGAAACCTGAAGATGCAATGTACTTGGTATTCTTCGACTTCGATAAGAGCGCAGTCGGCGCTGGTGGACAGAATGTTCTGGATGCCGTTGCAGACGAAGTGAAAGCCCGCAACCCGAACGTTGTTCGTATTGTTGGTCACACAGACAGCTCTGGTTCACAAACATACAACAAGAACCTAGCCATGAAGCGCTCTAACAGCGTTCGTGACGAGTTGATCAACCGCGGCGTTCCTGCTGCTTCGATCATGGTTGATGGGCGTGGCGAGAGCGAACTTCTCGTTCAAACGGCTGATAACGTTCGTGAGCCAGCAAACAGAAGATCACAGATTACCTTTGAATAAGATGTAATCTTATCTGGAAAGAATTTCAAAAGCCGGGCTATAATGAGCTCGGCTTTTTTCATTTCCATTCATTAAGGAACGATAGCAACAGATGTACAACAAAACCACAAAAGACATTATGGTTACAGTAGAACCCGCCTACTTAGAAGATCAATCCACGCCCCGCGATCACCGCTTCTTCTGGGCGTACAAGGTTTGCATCACCAACCATGGTGAAGAAACTGTCTGCTTACGTTCGCGTTACTGGAAGATCACAGACTCAAACGGCTTTTCACAGGAAATCGAAGGTGACGGCGTTATTGGTGAGCAACCCGTTCTAAAACCAGGCGAGTCATTCGAATATACAAGCGGCGCGCCTCTTACAACGCCAAGCGGCATTATGGTCGGTGCCTATCAAATGGAAGCCAGTGACGGCGCGCCATTCAAAGTGGATATACCCGCCTTTTCGCTCGACAGCCCCCATCAAAACAGCCAGCTTCACTAATCTTTACAGGAGATTATTTTGGACTTTCGCCCTGTCCTTTACATACTCGGAATTTTATTGTCCACACTCTCCGTGAGTATGGCGTTCCCGCTTGCTGTTGACTTATATTACGACAACTCTGATTGGAAAGTTTTCTTTGCCTGCATCATGGTAACATCCTTTTTTGGCGGCCTTCTTGTTCTTGCCAACTCAAAAGACAACGTCACAATCCGCCCGAAACAGGGGTTTATGCTCATCAGCCTAAGCTGGGTGGTTTTATGTTTGTTTTCGGCTCTCCCGTTCTGGCTTTCTGGGACTGGTCTTTCTTTCACAGATGCGTTTTTTGAATCAACATCAGGGCTCACGACCACAGGCTCTACAATTTTCACGGATATAGAATCCTTACCGCGCGGTATTTTGATCTGGCGGTCTATGCTGCAATGGCTTGGCGGTATCGGGGTTATTATCATGGCCATGTCAATTTTGCCGATGCTTAAAATTGGTGGTATGCAGCTTTTTGAAACCGAGCTTTCAGAAAAAGAAAAGGCCATGCCCCGCACGGCAAAACTGGCAAGCTCTATCGGTATTATCTATGTTCTTTTAACTTTATTCTGCACATTTTTATACAACATGACAGGCATGAGCCTGTTTGACTCCTTAGCGCATGCCATGACCACCATTTCCACGGGTGGTTATTCCACCTATGACACGTCGTTTTCGCACTACCCGTTTATCTGGCCTGAAATTGTTGCTGTTATATTCATGATTGCTGGCGGCATACCGTTTGTCCTTTATCTAAAAGCTGTGAACGGGAACATAAAGCCATTCCTTCAAGACACACAAGTGCGGTGGTTTCTTTCAATTCTCGGCATATCAACCCTTCTTATGGTCATATACCTGACCAGTATTAGTAATATGGACTTTGAGGTGGCGTTTGTTAAATCGCTGTTCAATATAACATCCGTAATGACGGGGACAGGATTCACCAGCGATGACTATGGTATATGGGGTGTTTTCCCGACCAGCCTCTTTTTCTTCCTGATGGTGGTTGGTGCGTGTGCGGGTTCAACAACATGCGGTATTAAAATCTTCCGCTTTCAAGTGCTGTACTCTGTCTCCAACATGCAGATGAAAAAGCTCCTGCACCCGCATGGTGTGTTCATTCCCTACTACAACAAAAAAGCCATCCCCGTAGATGTGCAAACATCGGTCATGAGCTTCTTCTTCCTTTATGCATTGTGCTTTGCGCTGATTGCTGTCGCTTTATCGCTCGTGGGGCTTGATTTTGTGACCGCTATGTCTGGCTCTGCGACAGCCCTATCCAATGTCGGCCCAGGCCTTGGCCCCATTATTGGCCCTGCTGGAACGTTTCAACCTTTGCCTGATAGTGCTAAATGGATACTGAGCTTTGCGATGCTGCTGGGACGGCTCGAACTCTTCACCGTGCTTGTAATGCTTTCACCGCATTTTTGGCGTCGCTAAACGAACGTTACCTGCCGACAGCGCTTGTTGTTGATAAAACATGCAGCTTGTCGCGTAACGTTTTCACAAACTCATCATCGACGTTCTTCATGAATGTCTCAAGAAAGCGGAGCTGCGTTTTTTCTCTTTTCGCGATACTGTAATGCTCGGGAATGTTCAAATCGCCACGAAACTCCAAACGCGCTTGTGAACCCTCATGACCGTAGTCATTTACCAATGTCAGGCGCACAGCCAAAAACACATCGTAATGATCCATGTCATTAAATCCGAGCCATTTATTAAGTGCCCCGTCTGGTTTCTTTTCATTTTGATAGACATGCATGCCTTCAATCACAACATTCAGCGCGCTTTTACCTGTATATAGCGAAGGGCGAAAACGTTGCTCTATATATTGAACGAACGCCATATCCGGCGGTGTTGGGAAACTCGCAGAAACATCATTGATATCATTCCCTGGGTTATAGCGGTTGTCAGTATTAACATTGGAAACATTGACCATCAAAGGCTGTGTGTTATCAAATGTAAGCTGTGGCAATGGCTTGCCCTCGGGCTTTGGCGAGGACGAGCACGCCCCCACAAACAACGCGATGGCAATAACAGGGAAAACGAGGAGAGAGCGAATATAACTATGCATGGGAGTTGCCTTTGGTGAGGGGATATAATCCCCTTAAGGATGCCTACTCTATCGCCATCCATCAAGCAGAAAATAACGAAGCCGTTACCGCTGCGCTTAGCTTTTGATCTTATAACCCGTTCGTAACATAACGTAGCTAAGGGCTGCCAGCATAAGGTTAATAACAATTAAAAAACACATCCCAAGCAAAGGTGTGGCACTTTCATGCCCGATGAAGCCATAACGGAAGCCATCAATCATATGATAGAATGGGTTGTAATGCGCAATATTCTGCCAAAGTGGCGGTAAATTTTCAATCGCATAAAATGTGCCTGACAAGAATGTCAGAGGTGTTACAAAGAAATTCGTAACCGCCGCAATATGATCAAACTTTTCCGACCAAATACCGCCCGCGATACCCAGCAAAGACAGCATCATTGTACCCAACACGGCAAACGCCAAAATATAAAACAGTGAATACACGCCCACAGGCACAAACAAATTCATCACCAATGTTGTAACAACGCCCACGCACAAGCCGCGCAACACACCACCAGACAAATAACCAATCAAAATTTCCGCCGGCCCCAAAGGCGGCATCAAAACATCAACAATATTACCCTGCACCTTCGATATAACAATAGAGGACGACGTATTCGAAAATGCATTTTGAACCATTGCCATCATGACAAGACCGGGAGCCAAAAACTCCATATACGGAACGCCGCCAACTTCGCGCGCTATACCACCGAACGCCAATGCAAAGATTGCATAGAACAGCAGCGTCGTAATGACAGGTGCTATAATTGTCTGCAAATAGACGTTCAAAAAACGCCCCACTTCTTTGTTCACCAAAGTCATCACACCGATCGTGTTTAAACCTTTGATTTTGCGTGGTTCGCGTTTATTAACAGCTGGATTTAGATTTGTATTTGGCATGATAATTCTTTACTCTTGGGCTTATGTTGGAACAGACAGGCAGCCCCGTTAATCAATGACCCAAAGTAATACAAATCCGCGCAAAGGCAAGCATTGTGATGAAAATCATGGCGGAGAAGCCACGACAAAAAAACCAGATCGCGACAAGGTCAAAACACCACGAAAAATAACCGAGAGCTACCTACACAACGCAGCGCTGTACTACCTACAACGTTTTGCCAGCAGCAGCGCCAATTTCAGAAAAATAATGGGCAGAAAAATCGATAATTCCTGCCGCTTTCATACCGAACAAGACCGCGAAGACTGCTATAAAAAACTCGACGCGCTCATCGTAAAATTTATAGACACAGACCTGCTGGACGATCATGGCTATAGCCGCGCCATGGTAACATCAATGCGCCGTCGTGGGCTTTCAAGCCGCGCCATTCAAGCCAAGCTCTTTGCCAAAGGGCTTACAGGCGATCTCATTAAAGAAGCCCTCCATCATTACGATCATCAATATAGTGAAGAAGAAGGCGTAGAAGCAGAACTCCGCGCCGCTATAACATGCGCCCGTAAAAAACGCTTACTACCGTTTAATAAGGAAAAAGAAATAGATAAATCATTGGGGAGTCTTGCACGTGCTGGCTTTTCCTATGACATCGCGCAAAAAGTCATATCAATGGATATCGCCGAAGCCTCAGAAATTATTGCAAGCTATCTTTAGAGCCATCCGATGACGATGTCTCTGCGTTACGTATCGCCGTATCCCGCGATTTCTGGTCTTTTAAGTAACGTAAATCAATCTCGCGCTGCCTACGATCATCATCGTTACGACGCTCTGCTGCGCGGCGATCACCAGCCTGAAGAGCTTCCGAGCTTTCAGCATCCTGTTCTTCTACAACCTCATCAATGCTTTTCTTATTTTTTGCATCCGCAGGCGACACGCGACGCGCAGGGAATATAACCGTCGCCGTTGTTCCTAAGCCCTTTTGAGAGAACAGCTCAAGCGAGCCACCATGAAGCTTGATAAGCGAGTTCACAAGCGTCAAACCAAGCCCCGCGCCTGATGCCGTACGGTTAAACGATGTTTCAACCTGACCAAATGGTGATAGTGCTTTTTCGATCTGTGAGTCATCAATACCAACACCAGTATCCGAAACAGACAAACGAAGCTGCCCTTCCCGATCGACTTCATAAGAAATCGTAATGCGGCCTTTTTCTGGTGTGAACTTAACCGCATTCGAAAGCAGGTTCAAAATAATCTGTTTAATGGCAATCTCTTCACCAATCACATCCGGCGCGCCATGTTGAACCAAGTTTGTGATGGAAATATTTGTCATGTCGGCCTTGGGTTGCATAAACTCGACACATGCGCCCATAACACGATCAACGCTTATCCGTGATTCATTCAGGTTACGGTTTCCTGTTTCAATCCGTGATACGTCCAAAATCTCATTGATAATCTTCAGCAAGCGCTTGCCGCTTTCATAAATATCATTCGAGTATTCCGCATATTCTGGCGGCTGCACAGGGCCCAGCACTTCTTTTTTGATGATCTCAGAAAAACCGATAATCGCGTTCAGCGGCGTACGAAGCTCATGGCTCATATTCGCAAGAAACTCAGACTTCGCACGGTTAGCCAGATCCGATTGTGTTTTTGCCTCACGAAGCTTTATCTCGCCTTCTTTACGGCGTGTGATGTCTTCGATGCTGCCCTCAAAGTATAGAATGTTTCCTTGGCCATCTTTAACGGCGCGTGCGCTTTCAGAAATCCAAATTCGGCCACCGCTTTTCGTTTTGGCCTGTGTTTCAAAGTTAGTGATAAAGCCAATCGTTTCCATTTCACGAAGAAACTTTGCGCGTTCTTGTGGATACACATAAAGCTGCTCATGCGCATTACGCACCTGACGGATGAGTTGATCCGTATCATCATATTCGAAAATCCGTGCCAAAGACGGGTTTGCTGTTAAAAAGCGTCCGTCTGTTGATACCTGATAAATACCGCCTGCGGCGTTTTCCCAAATGGTTCTGTATTTCTTCTCGGCTTCGCTCAGCGCATCTTCCGCACGTTTTCTGTCTTCAATATCAGTAAACGCACCGAGAACCCGCAAGTTTCCGCTTTCATCCTGACGGATCATCGAAAACGTCATCTCAACCGAGCGGAAAGAACCGTCTGATGTGCGAAGCTTGGTGAATGTCTTATAGGCGTGCCTTTGTCCGCGCACCATTTCGCCAAACATCTCTTTTTGTTCTTCGTGGTCATTATGCTGTAACAAATCAAACAACGGACGGCCAATAACCTGCCCTGTTTTAAAGCCTGTAATCCGAAACCATGTTTCGTTCATAAACAAGATATCACCATCCGTTGACACCTCGAAAATAATATCAGTAACACCATCGATTGTTGCGCGATATTCACGCTCAGTCTTACGTAGCGTATAGTTTAACCTTTCACGCTCAGCAACCTCGGTGTTCAAATCGTAATTCTTCTGTGCGAGCTTTCTATTGATTTCCGCAAGTCTATAGGCTTGCCTTTGATTATTTCGCACGTAAAGCGTACCAAGTAACGTCAATAAAGAGCCAAAAACGAGCATCAACATCGGAATTTTTGCAAGAACCGCGCCGCTTTCACCAACTGAAGCCGTCGCCCGCATTTGCAAAATTTTATCCGCGACATGAACATCCTGATACTCACCATCAGAAACCGCACAATCAAAACGGCTGGCATTATTTTTTTTCATCATATACAGACATTGTGTCGCACCACCTGCATTACGAAGCACAACATGCGAAAGACTGTTATTTTCAGCCAACCAATCAGAATGCAAAATGCGCTCGGAACTACTAATCGCAATCAACACACCCTTTTCTGCTGCATTTTTATCGATCATTTTTCCCAAGATAATGGGTGAGGCAATCACATAAGGCTCTATTGATGCGTTATAATCCGCGCGGCCTGGATAATCCGTCAGTAAAAACATTTCATGATTTTGTGAAAAACTATTCGTTGCGGTCAACATGTCTTTGATAAAGCGCTTATCTTGTAACGGCGGCATAAATGCTTCTTGATATAATCTATTGCTGTGAAGCTCATTAATGTTCCAGCCATCCTCGCCTTCATACATAAATACGATACGATCAAAAATATCAGGATTTTTCACGGCGTAATACATCTGCCGTCTGACTTCATCGCTGATAACATTATTATTGAGGGCAACAAGCGTAGAAATTGTTTTTATGGATTGTTCCATTTCATGCAGATTGGAAACAATGCTTTGCTCGGTTTTTATCTTTGTCGTTTGCACATCGTTTTCAAGAACATTTGTTAGATAAAAGCTCAGAACAATGTAAGCCGCCATGGTTAGGATCAAACCGTTCGTGAACACCATAACCTGCGCTAACCCGCCAGAAAAGAACGTTTTCTTCTCGGCAAAAGCACCGTCATTATCATTTTCGAATGGTATTTCCGACATCGTTTCCCGACCAGATATAATTTCGATTAATAACCGCAGTAAGGCTATACTCACACTTACTTTGCACGTATAGAGTTAAACAATTGCTAACAAAGTAAAAAAAGATGCTTACAATATCGTAGAGCCTTGATATCTTTAACTTATGAGCATTTCATTTGACGATTTTATGAAAATTGATATTCGCAGCGGAACAATCACCCGTGCGGAGACTTTTCCCGAGGCACGAAACCCTGCATATAAGCTATGGATTGATTTTGGCGATGATATTGGCACGAAGAAAACATCAGCCCAAGTCACGCAGAATTACACGCTCGAAGAACTTGTCGGCATGCAAATCACTGCCGTGGTCAATTTCCCGCCCAAGCAAGTTGGGCCCTTCATGTCCGAGGTTTTGATATTGGGTGTAGAAGATGAAAACGGACACATAACGCTCATGACGCCAACAAAAGAAACGCCAAACGGGCAACGCCTCCACTAGAAATGCTTAGAGCGGCAGAACAATCGTAACCGACAACCCGCCATGCGTGCTTTTACCGAGGCTAATTTCACCGCCGTGGCTATGAATAATGTCCTGCGCAATCGGTAAACCAAGGCCTACGCCACCTTTTGCAACATTGCGCGATGAATCGAGCCTGAAAAAGGGTTTAAACACCTCATCATACTTATCTTCCGCAACGCCGGGGCCATCATCTTCAATCACAAGACTCACATCATCTTCGGCATAGTGCAGCGATATCCAAATATTTTTGCCGTATTGAACAGCATTGCCGATCAAATTATCAATGCAACGCTCCAGCGCCAACGGCTTCAGCGACATGGAGACAGGCACCACATCAAGCTCCACCTGTGCATTTTGGCGGCGTGCCTTATCCGCACAACGCTCCAAAAGTCCTGTCAGGTCAATAACCTCCCGCTGTTCTTGCCCTTCACCACGGGCAAAATCGAGATAGGCATCAACCATGCGTTCCATATCATGAATGTCCGACTTTAAATCTTTGATATCTTGCCCGTCGCCGAGCATTTCAAGCTGTAGCTTCATGCGCGTCAGTGGTGTTCTTAAATCGTGGGAAACCCCCGCCAGCATTGCTGTGCGTTGCTGCATTTGGCGTTTAATGCGGTCATGCATATTGATAAAAGCGCGCGCCGCCTGCCGCACTTCTCGTGCGCCCTCAGGTTTAAAGCTCAAGGGAACTTCCTGCCCCTTCCCCAAACGCTCCGCAGCAACGGCAAGTCGTCTGATCGGCCTGATCTGATTGCGCATAAACAAAACCGCAACCCCCATCAAGATCAACGATATCCCAAGCATCCAAAGCAAAAAGATATAGCTCGATGACGAAAATAAGCGGCGTTCGGGCATCGATATATGTAATAAACCACCATCAAGCGCCACCACCACCTCAACCCACTTTTTCTTTTCTGGAACATTGATTATATACGGTCTGCGCACTTCATTATCCATCGAACGTTGCAACGTGCGTACCACATAAGATGAACGGAAAGAGGAGCGCGCCTCCACTGCTTTATGATCTAACGTCGCGCCTTCTTCATAGCTAATCAAAAGCTCAAGGCTCTGCGACACATTACGGGCAACCGCCTCAAAATCATCGGCATTGTAATTATCATTAAACCGTTCAGCGATAATCGCAATTTCGCCAGCAACAGCAAACGAAAGCCTGTCGGTCATTTTGCTCCAATGCCGGTCATAAAAGACATAGGCCATCAATATTTGAATAAGCAAAATCGGCAATGCCACAATCAGCAATGATCTACCATACAACGTATTCGGCAGAAATTTTTTAATGGAAAAACTCATATATATGTGACCTGTATCATGTATCCCTTACCACGCACGGTCTGGATATAATGAGGAATACGTGAATCCAACTCAATTTTTTTACGTAAGCGCGTGATTTGCACATCTATCGTGCGCGAGCCTTCCTCAATTTCGCAAAGGGTTTCTAACTCCTCGCGACTAACAACTTGCCCCGAACGCGCCGCAAGCACATTAAGCAATTTATCCTCAACCCCTGTCAGGCTAACCTTTTGCGTGCCATCATCCAAAATTTTATAATCGGGATTGTAAACCCATGTTCCAATTCGGAAGCGCTTTTGTTTTTTCTCATACGTGCCTGCCCGCTTCAAAATCGCCTGAAGCCGCAACAAAAGCTCACGCGGCTCAAACGGCTTTGCCAAATAATCATCAGCACCAGATTCCAACCCCGAAATCCTATCCTCTGCCTCGCCCAAGGCGGTCAACAGTAATACTGGCGTATTATCGCCTGCTTCACGCAATGAACGCGTATATTCAAGCCCCGTTTCATCAGGCATCATAATATCGGCAATAATAGCATCAAACGATAGTGCCGCCTTGACCTCACGCGCCTCAGCCGCACATTCCGCCGTGCAGACGACAAAGTCATGCTCTCGCAAATAGCGCGACACCAGCGAACGAATGCGGTCATCATCATCCACCACCAATACATGCGGCAGAGATTCATAATCTTTTTGATCTGGATTATCCATGTAGCGTTTTTATCATTTTATCAGCCTGCTTGAAAGCCGATAAATCGCCGTCATGCCTAAACGTTAAAGCGGAACAGAATAATATCGCCGTCAAGAACGGTGTAATCCTTACCTTCTTGGCGCATTTTTCCTGCGTCTTTTGCGCCTTGCTCACCGCTTAGCGCAATATAATCCGCAATAGCAATAACTTCGGCCTTGATAAAGCCTTTCTCGAAATCCGTATGGATACATCCCGCAGCCTCAGGAGCCTTTGCACCGCGGCGCACAGTCCATGCACGCGCTTCTTTCGGCCCTACCGTGAAATATGTCTGCAATCCTAACAAGTCATAGCCCGCCGCAATAATTTTATCCAAACCTGACTCATCAAGCCCCATCGTTTCAAGATATTCCGCGCGTTCTGCTTTATCGGTAAGTTGCGCAATTTCTGATTCAATTGCTGCACAAATCACCACATATTCGGCGTTTTGCTCTTTGGCCATGGCGGCAACTTTTTCCGTCCATTCATTGCCTGTGGCGGCGTCATCTTCGCTGACGTTACAAACATAAAGGATTGGTTTTGATGTCAAAAGCTGCAGCATTTTAAATGCCTTACGCTCATCATCTGAAACTTCGACTGTTCGTGCGACCTTGCCGTCATCAAGTGCGGCTTTAACGCGCGTCATAATATCGAGCTGTGCTTTAATCTCTTTATCACCCGATTTAACTTTGCGGCTTAGATTGTCGATTTGCTTCTCTAAGCTCTCCATGTCGGCGAGCATCAGTTCTGTCTCAATGACTTCCGCGTCACGGATAGGGTCAACCGAGCCTTCAACATGGACAATATTTTCATCTTCAAAGCAACGCAAAACATGGATAATCGCTTCGGTTTCGCGGATATTGGCCAAGAACTGGTTACCAAGCCCTTCGCCCTTAGACGCGCCCTTAACAAGACCTGCAATATCAACAAACTCAAGCTGTGTCGGAACAACCTTTGCGGATTTACCGATTTCGGCAATTTTATCAAGGCGCTTATCAGGCACACCAACTTTACCGACATTCGGCTCAATCGTGCAAAAAGGGAAATTGGCGGCCTGTGCCGCTGCTGTTGCTGTCAAAGCATTGAATAGTGTTGATTTACCGACATTCGGTAGCCCAACAATTCCACAATTAAAACCCATAAGTAACTCCGCTTCGCTTGATAGTGCTTAATCTGTTCGATTATTTAGCACAGGGAAGCGAGATGTTACAGCGGTTTTTACGATCAATTGAAATTGACTATTGCATTAGGGTGAATTTCACGAGCGTAATATTCTGTAGCTGTGAGGACGGCTTTAGAAAAAGCACAACGGCCAGAGGGTGTTAGCTCCAATTCATTTGTAATATGCGCATTAAAGACATTGTGCATAAACTCTACTGGAGTGACGGATATGTTAACTTTGCTGGCAACTTTATCTCCCAAGCTCACAGCCAAAAAATCTTTTACACACTCCTGAATTAAATGAGCATTGTCCCAACGTATTGACTTATTATCTGCTGAGTTATCTACCATGCTTTTCTCTCTTTATTTAAATAAATTATAACAACTCACTCAAATACCACATTACATAAGTCTGGCACAAGGGATTATTTAACCGGTGCATCCATCGCCACACGGCTACCAAAATCTGTCATGTTTTCTGCTAATAACAATGGAAGATGACGCGACAATGCGTCGTTAAGGGTCGCAACCCAATCATGTTCTGACTTTGCGAAATCGCTTAGTACATAACCATGAACGCGGTTTTTATCACCGGGATGGCCGATCCCCATTCTGACGCGCCAAAAGTCAGCTGTGCCAAAGTGGCTTTGGATGGATTTAAGGCCATTATGTCCAGCATTACCACCCCCCTGCCTGACCTTCACCTTGCCGGGAGCAAGATCGAGCTCGTCGTGAAATATAACGATACGGCTCGGCTCTATTTTAAAGAACTTCGCTGCGGCCTTCACGGACTTTCCAGATTCATTCATGTAAGTTGTTGGCTTAAGCAGTATAATCTTTTGATTATTCACGCTTTTTTCTGATTTCAGACCTTCAAATTTTGACTGAAAAACAGGAAAACCAAAATCATCAGCAAAACGATCAACCGCCATGAAACCGATATTGTGACGATTTCCTGCGTATTTATCACCTGGATTGCCCAGACCGACTAATAACCACATATCTTCCGACTTCTTATTTTTGAAAAATCCAAACATGGATCAAATATTTAAATTAAAAAAGGGCTGTTGTCGATACACACAGCCCTTTTGAATAATAATAAATTAGGTCGCTTATTCAGCGTCGCCTTCGGCTTTCTCTTCGCCTTCACCTTCAGCCGCTTCACCTTCGGCACCTTCTTCGCCTTCAGCACCTTCTTCGCCTTCAACTGCGTCTTCTTCAACAACAGCTGCACGTGGTGCCGCGATTGTTGCGATCGTAATGTCACGATCAACAGCAGATGTCGCGCCAGCAGGCAACTTAGCGTCGCTCAACTTAATTGCATCACCAAGAGAAAAGTTTGTAAGATCAATGTCAACGCTCTCAGGAATGTTTGTCGCGCTACAAGCAAGCTCAACTTCATAACGAACAGTGTTAAGAATGCCGCCCTCTTGAATGCCAATACATTCTTCTTCGTTCAGGAAGTTCACATGAACACCAACAACGATCTTTGTTTTTGCTGTTACGCGCAAGAAATCAACATGTTCCACAATGTCTTTTACAGGGTGCAACTGCACATCACGCGCCAAAACCACGTGTGTATCGTTGCCAACCTTAACATCGCAAAGCGTGTTAAACATATGACCCTTGTTATATTCAAGGTTCGTTTCTTTTGCAGGGAGCGTAATGTTAATCGGTTCTTTTTTGTCGCCATAAATGACGGCAGGAACCAGATTTGCGCGGCGTAGAGTGCGGGCGACCCCTTTACCAGTCCCAACTCTCATTTCCGCTTCGATAGCATATTTCTTAGCCATGATTTAATATCCTTAAGTTTGTTTAAAAATTAGCGCTGCCTCCAGGGGTGTCAGCGCAAAACACACAGTAAAAAGCCAGAATTCCATACAAAATGCAAGCTTTTAATTCATTAAAACGAGTGTCGCTTACTCGTAGCGGAAAAGTTCGGAGATCGAACGCTCCTCAGCGATACGCTTAATACCTTCACCAAGCAGCTTCGCCACAGATAGTCGATCGACTTTACCGCTTTTACCGACCTCATCGGTTTCGGCGATTGTGTCTGCTGTGACAAGGCACTCAAGATCAGATTTGCTAATGCGTTCTGCTGCTGCACCTGATAATACGCCATGCACAACAAACGCATACACTTCTTTAGCGCCCTTGGCTTTTAAGCCTGTGGCTGCGTTACAAAGCGTGCCGCCAGAATCCACGATATCATCGACCATAATACAGATTTTGTCTTTCACATCGCCGATCACATGCATCACTTCCGAAACACCTGCTTTTTCGCGGCGTTTATCGATAATCGCCAAATCAGCGTTCAAACGTTTAGCCATCGCGCGTGCGCGCACAACACCACCAACATCAGGCGATACAATCACAAGCTCTTGGTCTTTAAAGCGTTTTTCAATTTCAGGTACGAAGATCGGCGCAATAATCAAATTATCGAGCGGAATATCGAAAAAGCCCTGTATCTGACCGGCGTGAAGCTCCAACGTTAAAACGCGATCAACACCCGCCGCCGTAATCAAATTTGCGACAAGCTTGGCTGAGATCGGCGTACGACCGCCTGTTTTACGGTCTTGGCGTGCATAACCAAAATATGGAATAACCGCTGTGATACGGCGCGCAGAACCACGACGTAGCGCGTCAATCGTAATCAAAAGCTCCATCAAGTTATCATTGGCAGGAAATGATGTGGATTGAATAACAAAAACATCCTCACCACGCACATTTTCAAGAATTTCGACAAACATCTCATCGTCGGAAAAGCGTTTAATAACAGCCTTACATAATGGAATTTCTAAATAATCGGAGATGGCTTGCGCCAGTGGAAGGTTGGAATTACCCGCGATGATTTTCATCTGATCCGCCTTGCTTTGGATTACGTTTAAATTTTATGTTGTATGCGCCGACTATAGAAAAAATTACATAGGCAAATCAATAGGTAATTTTAATTTTCGATCATGATTGAGGATATCTGTCTGCCGTAATCAGACTCGTTTTTATGCGTAGCGCGGCGATAGCTAAAATAGTCCTCGTTTTGGGTATACGTATCAACCCCGACATCACCGACAAAACCCACCCCAGCTTGCCGCAAGCACTGCGCGGCATAGGCAGGAAGGTCAAACATTTGGTGATCTGCACGAGAAGCATCCATAAAGAATTTCTGGTTCTCGGCACTTTGCTCAATAAACCGCGCCATAAAATCATTACCGACCTCATATGACGCTTGCTGAATGCACGGACCGATTGCTGCTGAAATCTCGACAGCACCCTTATCGCGCATCATTGCGACGGTTGCCGTAAGAACGCCCTTAAACGCGCCGCCCCAGCCTGCATGCGCAGCACCAACAACGGGCGCGCCATCGGCTTGCTCGCCATAAAACAGCACAGGCACACAATCCGCCGTCAAAACCCCTATCGCAAGTCCTGCAACATCTGTCACCATCGCATCAGCCTCAGGTGCTTGCCCGTCCGCGAACGGTGCGCTCACGTATAAACAGTCCGCGCTATGCACTTGGTGCAGTGTCACAAGCCTATCCGCCGCAGCACTAACAGAATTTGCAACACGCGCCCTATTCTCACGAATATGCGCGGGATCATCTTTAGTACCAAACCCGACATTCAGACTGTCATAAAGCCCTGTGCTCACGCCGCCCTTGCGTCCGAAGAAGCCGTGCTTGACACGCGAGAATGCACTTAAATTTTTATCGGCCACAAACATGCTAAACCCCACTCGGTCTGATGTTTTCATCGGATGTGATCGCCAATGCTTTGAACAGCACGCCCATCTCTTTTGCTGCGGTTAAACGCACAAGTGCCGTTTGAATGTCGTTGATCTGCGCTTCATTCGCGCTTCTTGCCAGTGCTTCAGCACGCTGTGTAATACCCAAAGCCTGCAAAAATGCGCCTTGTGCCGCAACGGGTGGGACATTACATCCCTTTTCCTGTGCTTCCTGCGCAATCGATTCAAAATCCACATGCGCGGTAATATCGGCCTCTCCTGCAAACGTAAGAACATCCACAGGTTCGTGATCTTTGACCGCTTGCAACGTATCACCAACGGCACTCTTATGATGACCGTAATCAATGAACAAGGCCGCGCCGCTCTGTTGCTTTAGCTTCGCCGCAACATCCGCCACAAACGCATCACGCGCAGGTGAAATCTCAATCACATCACCTTCTTGCCCGTAATGGCTAACTTCGACCTTATCTTCGGATGTGGTGAACACCAACTTACCGCCATCCACGCCGACCAAACGTTTATGCCATGCGCCCTTATGAAATTGATATTGATCAATCGGCAACGCATCCAAAAATTCATTCCCGATCAAGATAAATGGTGCGGAAAGCGGGATTTGATCCATGCTCTCATGCCACATCACATCATAACCTTCGAGCGTTTGTTTTTGTTCAACCATCAAACTCATGCTGGTTTCCACCAAATGTACCGACAGCGTATCATGAAACGCGGGCAGCGCCTTTGTCGCACGCAGCATATCAGCCATCATCGTGCCGCGTCCTGCGCCACACTCAATCAAATGGAGCGCAGTAGGCTTGCCCAGCTTAATCCAGATATCAACGCACCACAGACCCACCAACTCACCAAACATCTGTGATATTTCAGGTGCCGTGATGAAATCACCCTTTGTGCCGAATGGTGTTTGATTTTGATAGTAATGCGCAATCGCCTCGCCCATAAACTGCGAGACAGGAATAGCACCGTCATTTTCAATGCGTTTAATTAGCTCTGTTCTAAATTCACTCACGCGGAAACGCCTCGCTTGGCACGGCTATTGGCGAAGTAAACCAAATACGCGCCGCCCATCAACATCGGCAAGCACAGCAATTGCCCCATAGTGAAATACTGCATGATAAAGCCGATTTGCTGGTCTGGCTCACGGAACATCTCAATAAACATACGGCTCAAGCCATAACCGATTAAGAACACGCCCGATATAATACCAGGGCGATTACGGATTTTGTCATTGCGCATCAACAGAAACAGGACGAGGAACAGCACTGCGCCCTCTAATGCGGCCTCATAAAGCTGGCTCGGGTGCCGTGGCAGCTCCCCACCGTGCGGAAACACCATTCCCCATGGCGCGTCTGTAACACGCCCAAATAGCTCGCCATTCACGAAATTCGCAATGCGCCCGAAAAACAAACCTATCGGCACCGCCGCGCATACAGGATCAGTCAAACGCAGCACGTTCTTTTTCTTGCGCCAGCTATAAACAATCATCGCGATAATCACGCCAAGCGCGCCACCATGGAACGACATGCCGCCTTCCCACACACGAAACACCGCCAGCGGATCAGACAAATACATATCAAACTGATAAAACAGCACATAACCAAAACGCCCGCCAAGAATGACCCCAACAACCGCCCATGATAAGAAGTCATCAATCTCTAACTTGCTAAAAACGCTTTCCTTGCCTTCATCACGCGCAACAATCGACAGCACATAACGCCAACCCAACAATATCCCCACCAGATACGAAAGCGCGTACCAACGGATATCCAGCGGCCCAATCGAAAGCGCCACAGGGCCAATATCAGGAAAATTTAAAGCCATAATGAACGCGTCCTATCTGTATGGATCTTCTTTGAGCAGGAAGTCCTGCACATATTGACGTATGCCATCTTCAAGCGAGGTAAACGGTTTATCGTATCCTGCTGCTTTTAACTTACCCATTTCGGCTTGCGTGTAATATTGGTACTTACCGCGCAGCGCGACAGGCATATCCGTATAATTTATTTTCGTCGCCGTATCATTGGCGGCAAATGTCGATTCAGCCAAATCTTTAAAGCTCCGCGCTTGCCCTGTCCCCACGTTGAACAAGCCATTTACTTTCGGATTTTCCAAAAGCCACAGCATCACATTCACGCAATCATCGACATAGATAAAGTCGCGCAATTGTCCGCCATCTTCATAATCGGGGTTATGCGATTTAAACAATTTTGCTGCGGCGCCCGCAACCACTTGCGGATGAAGTTTACAAACAACGCTCATCTGATCGCCTTTGTGGTATTCATTCGGACCATAAACGTTGAAGAATTTAAGCCCCGCCCATTGTGGCGGTGTGACTTCGCCCATCGCGTGCTCGCTATCATGCACAATTCGCGCAACACGGCGGTCAAACACATGCTTTGACCAACCATAAGCATTCAATGGCAATAACTTAGCCAATGCCTCAGGCGTTTCCGCATCACTAAAGCCGCCTGCGCCATCACCATACGTTGCCGCAGAAGATGCATAAATCATGCGCACCTTATGTTCCGCACACCATTTCCACAGCATCCGCGAAAGAACAACATTGGTCTCAACTATCAAATCCGCATCCGTTTCCGTCGTTGCAGAAATCGCGCCCATATGGAATATAGCTTTAATCTCGTCTTTATGAGAATCCAGATACGCTTCCAAACGTTCAGGTGCAATAACATCGCGCAGCTCACGTTTGGCAATGTTTCGCCATTTATCTTCTTTGCCCAACCAATCGCACACAACCACGTTTTTGTGCCCTGCTTTTTCAAGCCCTGCAACCAGATTAGAGCCAATAAAGCCCGCGCCGCCTGTTACGATAATCATATAATTCTCTCCGGAAATAATTATTCAATGTCATAAAGGTCTAGCATTTCATCAACAAAAATAAAACCACCAATATCGTGGTAATGCTTGCATGGGAAAGAGAGTCCTGATATCAAAAACCCATATAAAAAGAGGCCAGAGATGAAACCGGATTCCAGAATATTTGATGATATCGCCCGCGTCGCAGGTGGCGCCGTGAATATCGTTAGCGGTATGCAGCAGCAAATCCGTGATGAAATCAAAGTACGCGTCGAAGAAATGGCCGCCAAAATGGATCTCGTCCCGCGCGAAGATTTCGAACATGTCGAAGCCATGGTCAAAAAACTACGCGCCGAACAAGAAAACCTGATTAAACGTATTGATGCGCTGGAGGGTGGCAAAAAACCTGCCGCTAAAACGAAAACCAATAAAACAAAGTAAGTAAGAATTTATTATGGGCGAACTTGAATTATTTGAAGATGTGAGCAACCCGCTGGATAGCGTCGAAGACATGCTCCGCAGCCAAGACTGGGTGTTTACACGCACACAAGAAGAAGAGCTAACCGTGAATGTCACGGGCAAGCGCGGTCAGTACAAAATGACCTTTATCTGGCAAGAAGAATTCAACGCCATGCAGTTTTTCTGCGAGTTTGATTTCACTGTCTCCCCTGAACGCAGCGTTACAACAAACAAAGTCCTGCGCGCGATCAACGAAGATTTATGGCTTGGTCACTTTGATGTGCCTAAAACAACGAACGCGCCTATTTTCCGCCATACCAGCCTATTCCGCGGCTGGACGCACAGCTCTGGCGCAGAACATGTTGAAGACCTGATTGATATTGCGATTGCCGAAAGTGATCGCTTCAACAGCGTCTTCCGTATGCTTGCTAACAAAGACAAAATGGATGACAGCATGATTGATTTCATCCTGTCCGATTCTGCTGGCGAAGCGTAGAAACTCACCTCATGTCAAACCTCCCTACAATAGCACTAATCGGTTGTGGCAAGATGGGCAGCGCGATGCTGCGCAGTTGGACAAACGGCAAAGCCATTACCGCCAATATTTTGGTATTCGACCCAGCCCCACCCGCAGAACAATTCAACGGCGTTACATTTCATCGCGACATAAGCGCATTTAATGAAGCCGCCAAATCGTGCGACATTTTCATCATGGCGGTAAAGCCGCAGATTATGGGTGATGTTTGCGCCTCGATTAAACCCGCTGTTACGCCTGATGCGCTCATCCTCTCGATTGCTGCGGGGCAAACCATTGCCTCGTTCGAAGAATATTTCGGCGCGACGCAGCCTATCATCCGTGTCATGCCAAACACCCCTGCCGCTATCGGTAAGGGTATGAGTGTTGCCGTGGCAAACACAAACACCACCGCCGCACAAAAATCGCACGCCGATGCGCTGCTAAAATCTGTCGGAAAAGCGGAATGGGTTAACGATGAAGAGCTATTAAACGCCGTCACTGCCGTTTCAGGCAGCGGCCCCGCCTACATCTTCCACTTGATCGAAGCCATGGCCGCCGCAGGTGTTGGTGCAGGCTTAGACAAAACCCTCTCCATGACGCTCGCCCGTGAAACCGTCATCGGCAGCGCGGCTCTCGCCGAATCCGAGCCTAAAACCACAGCAGAACAGCTTCGCATAAACGTCACAAGCCCAAACGGCACAACCCAAGCCGCACTTGACGTTCTCATGAATGATAAAAACGGCCTAACCGACCTAATGACCCGCGCCATCACCGCCGCAAAAAAACGCGGTGAAGAGTTGAGTTAAGCTACAGGCTAAAATCTTTACGCACTTTATCAATTGTTTCTTTCCAGACAGCTTCAGTCGGACATGTTCCTTCAGGACTAGCACGACCAATTTCCTGCATGAAGGCAATATAAAAAGGCATTAATTCAACCATATCATTGGCTGCATCACTTCCATGCTTTTGTGCAACGGCAAGTATCTCTGAACAAAAACCAACAGTGTGAGCCGTTAAATCCAAGTCCTTCGCTAATTCAGCTTCAAGTTCGTAGCCTCTTGCGCTTCTTTCTTGAGCAGCCTTTGCAACCTCTGCAGTTTTCTCGATGAATAACGCTCCGTCAGCGATATCACGAACATTTAGGGCAAAAATCGTTGATAGCTCGCGAATTTTTTCTTCTGTTTCTACGGCAAGTGTCATATCGGTGTCCTTTTTCATTTACATTTATATTTTTCAATAAGTGTTTTCATAACACCGCAAAGTAACAACTGTCAAATCAATAACCAAAATAATGATTAACGAATAAGAAAAACCAAATACCTTCATATACGTTTATTACTTACGTTTATTACTCAAATCCGCCAACCCTATTCATCAAACAACAGCAGCACCGCAGGATTATCGCTTTCCTTAAACTTCTTCCCGAAATGCGCAGCACCCTCAACACTCCAATGAGCATCATCAAAAATATGCAGCTTAAAATCATCGGTCAGAATGGGACAATAAGCGTTCGGGCATAATATCTCAATAATATCGACATAAATGACATTCTGGTTGGCGACTTGCGCAACCTCGTCCCTCATTGCCTGATCTAGTGCCAGTCCTCCTTCTTTGTCCATACCGCTATTGATATAATCCTCCAGCCCTTCAGCCTTCCCCCAAGCAGAGGCGCGCGTCGGCACATCCCCTTTATAAATCATCTTGTTGCCAAAAATGATAATAGGCGCGTCAGAAATTTTTCTGATCGCCTCAACCGTCGGCACAAACCACCCTAATGAATAGGGGTACCAGTGCGCACCAATCATAATAACTTTGGCGTTTTTAACCTCATCCGACGCAATAAGCTCCCTGATCGCCGCTTCACATTCTCGTAAGTATTTCTCGGTTTTGACTTTCGGGTGCATCCCAGGCGATGGCTGACCAAGCAACGGCACACAACCACCCCGCACACGTAAACTCTGGATTGGGGATTTCACACCATTATGCTCGAGCGCACTCATCACGTCATAGGAATAGCTATCGCCGAGGATGACAAAGTCTGACGGATGTTTTTCGAAAAACTTACTCTCCACTCTTTCTGTCTCCCATGCCGTGCGCTGCTCGCGTATCAACTTCACATCCTCACTTGAAAATTGCAGAGTTCTTTCCCTATTTTCTTCACGCCAAGTCCAACCGTCATACATCCGTGCATGCGCAGCAGGTATCGCAATCAAGAGCAACAAAACCCCTGCAACAGCAAAAACCCGCGAAGGCTTCATCGCATTAGGAGCATCCCATTTCTTTCGGAAAGGCTGCTCAATAAAACGATACATGAAGTATGACGCCACAAAGCTCGCAGCAAGCAACGCAGAAACCTCAATCAATGATGGCGTATCCTGCGTCACATACTGATAAAACACCAAAATCGGCCAGTGAATAAGATATAAGGAATACGAAACCTTGCCGATGCCTGTCATCATACGATTTCCAAGCAAAAGCTCACCCGCACCAGAATGGCGTGCCGCAATCAACAACGCCGCGCCAAGACAAGGCAACACCGCCAACACCCCTGGAAACGCGCTCGCCTCGGTATAAACAAACACAGGCACACAAACACAAACCAGCCCAAGCAGAACAGCCGCCCATCCCCGCCCTACAAACGGCGCGGAAAGCTTGCGGGGGTCGAACCACAAAACAAACGCCCCAATGCAAAACTCAAAAATCCGAAACGGCATCAGGTAAAAAGCTGCCGTATCATCCACATTCAAAAATATTTGTGACAGCACTAGCGAAACAACAAACAGCACCGCCATCGCAATGAGGTGAGCACGATCACGCACCACCTTATAAAGCTTAACCATGCCGTAAAGAAATGCGGGCCAGAACAGGTAAAACTGCTCCTCCACCGCCAATGACCAAAAATGAAGCAACGGTTTGAAATCCTTGCTAACGTCCCAATATCCTGCCTCTTTCCAGAAAAACACATTGGATAAACCCAACGCCGAAAACAAAACAGATTCCCCCAATCGCTCCATATGCGTGGAAAAGAACACGAATGCGCCGACGACAAACACCAACGCCATTGTAAAAAACATCGCTGGAAAAATGCGCCGAATACGTCGCACGTAAAACGCTTTGAAGCTAAAGCTGCCGTCTTCCAAATCACCCAAAATATTCCGCGTGATTAAATAACCCGATATAACAAAGAAAATATCAACACCAACAAAGCCGCCCGAAAACCCAGGGATCGCTGCATGAAAAAGCAAGACCGACAAAACAGCCAAAGCCCGTAACCCATCAACCGCAGGCTCGTACTGACGTTTTAAATACAACATAAGTATCTCTATTACTGATTATAAAAGCACAGCGAGCTTGATACCACACAGAAAAACCCACGGCAATAGTGCGTCGCCTAAGTATCCCTACCCAATAAACTGAAACGAAGAGCTTTTAATGTAAAAAACTTTAAAGATTATTTAAGCAGGAGTTTATTTTTTGAAATCACAGGTGAAACCTGTATAGCCGCGACCTGAGCCACCCCAATTATAGTTACCTGTCACAACCTTACAGTCAATTTTTTCACCGCCGTAAGGTACCTTTATTGTGTGAACACCATTTTCAAAATCGCCGATGTTACGACTTAATATTTTAGCACCCACATCAAGTCCTGATATATAACGCGAAGATTGCTGATTTTCAAAATCACAGCTAAGTCCCGCATAACCACGACCAGAAGAGCCCCAACCATAATTACCGACAGCAAGAACACAAGGAACCCCATCTAGTGTGGCATTATATATGCCCGAATCCATATTTCCTATATTAGTCTCTGCCAACGCAGGGGCTGCAGAAGCGGCAAAAGCCAGCGCTGTAATTAAACCTTTTGAATTCATTGCTATCTCCTTGCTTTTTAATTTACAGAAGATTAGCAACACATTAAACTTATGTCAATAAATTACTTGCCCGTATTCGCCGAAGTGCCTAAGCCAATTTCCTTGGCCAGTTTACTACGTTTTTGTGCGTAGCTTGGTGCGACCATTGGGTAGTCAGCAGGCAAGCCCCAACGTTCGCGGTAGTCTTCGGGGGTCATGTTGTAGGCCGTCATCAAGTGACGTTTGAGCATTTTCAGCTTCTTACCGTCCTCAAGACAAATCAGAAAATCAGGTGTGATCGAGCGTTTGATTGGCACCGCAGGTTGCGGACGTTCCGCCAGAACCATCGTATCCGCATTCACGGAAGACAGTGTCTTATAAACTTTTTGGATAATATTTGGAATTTCATCGGTTTGTACTTGTGCGTTACTAAGGTGTGCGCAAACGATTTCCGTTGTCAATCCAAGTAATTCATTATGATCAGTTCTGTCAGACATAGTTAAACCCTTATCTCAATATTATAAATTCAAGCCCACTAATCATAAATATAAGTAATATTCAAGAAAAAATGGTTAATATTGAAGAATGGAAATAACTATACGGCCATATAGCGTTGATTTTTCTTTGGCTTACTGACGTCTGCCCCGCGTAGATACAACGGCTCTGCCGGATACTTGCCTGCTTCACCGCTTGCGTAGTATTCATGGGCGAGCATACATATTACTTCGGGCGCTGGCTGATCATAGCCTGCGCGGTAATCAAACGCTGCGCCCTGCCCGTCCGTCAGCAACAATTGAAACCGTGTCAGGCTATCGCCAATAAACACAGGCGCTTTCTCCGCAATCAGATCAAGAAGATCATCAAGCTCCAGTGCCAGCTCTTCTGTCGTTGCCTGCCCCTTTGCATCAAAGCATTGCACGTAGAAATCCTTGCGCTTGGTTTCGATCAAAACGACCAATTCCTGATCGTCCGTGATTTTATCGTTCGTAAAAAACTGCCGCGCCAATACCGCCAACGTTGTCACACCAATCACAGGCTTTGACAGCGCAAGCCCCAATGTTCGTGCCGTAGAAAGCCCAATACGAAGTCCTGTAAACGCCCCAGGGCCAACTGTTGTCGCGATGACATCAACATCCTTAAACGTCACACCTCCATCGGCTACGGCTTCTTGTATCATCGGCACCAAAAATTCGGCCTGACCGCGCGGGATTTTTCGGATTTCTGTGGCGAATGTATTTTGCGCGACATCATAAAGCGCTGCCGAGCATCCCGACAAAGCTGTATCAAACCCAAGTATGTAGCGAGGCTCAGCCATTAATCGCGCATCACCTACAGAATTTCGCAAACATCGCCAAAGTCAAAGCGTGGGCTGCGGTCATGGACAGTCGCGATATCGCCATAACCAATATTGCAAAGGAAGTTCACTTCGACGTTTTCGTCAGGGAAGAACTCTTTTTTCACAGCTTTTGGTTTAAAGCCAGACATAGGGCCGCAATCAAGCCCAAGCGCACGTGCCGCCATAATCAGATATGCGCCCTGTAATGTACCATTACGCACGGCTGTATCCTTTATGTAATCAGGCTTACCCACGAACCAGCTTTTTGCATCCGTATGGGGGAACAGTTTTGGCAATTGCTCATAAAATTCCATGTCATGCGCGATAATCGCAACGACTGGTGCGGCCATGGTTTTATCTACGTTGCCTGCCATCAAATGCGGCTTAAGGCGCGCTTTGGCTTCATCGGACTTCAAAAATTTAAATCGCGCTGGTGAGCAATTCGCGCTTGTTGGTGCCATTTTCAGAAGATCAAACAACGCCTCGATCATTACACTAGACACAGGCTTGTCATGCCAGCCATTATACGTGCGCGCGTTACGGAACAAAACGTCAAGTGCCTTATCATTTAGAATGCGTTCATCGCCTTCTGTTTGCTGTAGAATTTTTTCAAGCGGCATATTCATTTTGATCTCCTCATGATTATGTTGATTTTCAATCGCCTTAGGCACTATATTTAGCGCATTATGATAGACATTCAAAAGCTTATTACAAAAATGCTGTTTCTTGGCGGGATCTTCCTTGCCATGCTATCATATAACCCATTGAAATCATTTGCATCACCGAGCATTCCCGAAGATCAATCCAGTGCCGTCATCCTTGTGTATCACATGATTGGCGAAGACCGCACGCCGGATCAAAGCATCCGTGTGGAGCAATTCGAAGAGCAAATGCGCGAATTAAAAGAAGAAGACTACAATGTTTTGTCTCTTGCCGAAGTCGTCGATCATTACAAAAACGAACTTGCCCTACCACCGCGTAGCATCGTTATAACCTTTGATGGTGCGCATAAATCCGTAACGAACAAAGCCGTTCCCATATTGCTCCAACACAACTTCCCTTTCACGGTGTTTGTTTCCCCTGATCGTGCAGGCATGAAAAACAGCAATTACATGTCATGGTCAGATATCAAATATCTCGGACGCTATAGCAATATAACAATAGGCATGCACACGGCCTCTTACAGCCACATTGCCGACGAAGATCGCTCTGACTTATTGCGTGACATTAATAATGCGCGCACCCTTTATCGCGAAAACATGGGCACAGAACCCGAATATTTTGCCTATCCGTTTGGGGAATATAGCGCGGAATTTCGCGAAATTATCAAAGAACAAAGCTTCAAAGCCGCCCTCGGGCAAAGCTCTGGCGTTGCGTATCGTGGCAGCGACATTCTCGCCTTACCGCGTTTTGTGATGACCGAAGAATATGGTGATCTGGAACGTTTTCGCATGCTGGCAAATGCCCTGCCATTACCCGTTGGCAATCTATCACCTGATGTCTCTTATCTTGGTGATCGCCACCCCGATATCGGATTTAGCGTTACAGAAACGTTGGAAGACAACCTCGATCTCTTATCTTGCTTTGCCAGCGGTCAAGAACGTCCGCACATGGAGATTATAAACGGGAATCGTGTAGAGCTTCGTCTGCAGCAGGATTTCGCGCAAGAGCGTGGGCGCATTAACTGCACCATGCCTGCCCCGTCACTGCCGCATGAAGAAAAGCGCTGGCGTTGGTTTGGGATGCTTTTTACCTATCCGTCACCGCTTAATTCTTTTCCGTCAGCAAACGACGAGCAAGAACCAGAACTAGAAATCGAACAAAGCGGCGAAGAGTTGTCAGAAGAGTCGTCAGAAGAGTAGTTAAACGCGCTTACTTAAACCGCTTCAACAGACGCAACCTCAGGTACATATTGCTGAAGCATGCCTTCAATACCCATTTTCAATGTCGCTGCTGAGCTCGGGCAGCCCGCGCACGCGCCTTGCATGCTGAGGTAAACCACACCGCTCTTTTCATCGAAATCATGGAAATCAATATGGCCGCCATGTTGTGACACATACGGCGTGACGTAATCATCAAGAACAGCAATGATCTGTTTTACGATCTCGCTTTCATGTTCTGTTTTCTTCGGCATTTCCGCTTCTAGCGCAGGAAGCCCCGACGTGAAGTGATCCATGATCACAGCCATGATCTGCGTCTTAAAAGCATCGTGCCATTCCGCATCGGCTGTCTTTGATACAGACACAAAATCAGGGCCCAGTAACACGCCGCCAACGCCATTCACATTAAACAAATTGCGCGCCAATATTGACGGCTTTGTCTCATCGCGTGATTTGAAATCCGCCATGCCTTTGCCCGTTACAGGCATACCGGGCAAAAACTTGATCGTTTCAGGGTTTGGGGTGTCTTCGGTTTGGATAAACATATTCTGTGCCTTTATAAAACGTTACGCCATAAACAGATAATGCCCCGAAAGACTTTATTCAAGGGCATTATTAAAGAGAGGATATAAAAGGGTAATGAACGCTTAGTAGCTGCCAACGCTGCGACCGTCCAAATCTTTGAATACGATCTTAGGGTCAGCCAAGAAGTTGCGGTAATATCCAGCAGCAGGAACATGATCCACCTGCTTAAACTCAATAGAGCCCGCAATGCTCAAGAAAATTGATTTCCAGCTATCAAATGCGTCCGCATGTGATGAACATTCAATCACAAACATATCATCATCATAAAGGCTTGCGAGCATCAATGCTTTGCGTGGCATTTTCGGGCCTTGCACCATGCTGTCGTAACCAGCAACAGCGTAGCTTGCGAAACCGCGGCCAAGGCCTGCACCGTTTTGCAAGTTGTAAATCTCAGGGTTTGTGTATTCCTGCAAGTAGTTCGTCCAGAAATCCAAGCTCACATCAACGCGCTGTATAGCAGCGCTGAAGCGTTGCGGGTAAATCAAATAGCGGCGATCTTGGTTATCGCGCACACGGCATGCCGCATGTTCGCGGCCTGATGGTGGCATCACTGTTATCAAATCATTTGCTTCGTTATTGCTAACGATCTTCCATGTATCAGGGAATGAAAGTGTCAGCCCTGTTGTTGGATCTTGCCAAACGAAATAATCAGCATGTGCCTTTGCAGACGTGCCAAACAATGTGATTACAGCCAAAAGAGATAGGATAGTCTTGCGCATATTTTTTACCTGATGGGATTTCCGAAGAGTTTCATTATCGTTATTGTGCCACTATCGCTGGCAAAAACAAAGAAGTTATTAAGAGTTTTTCCAGAAACCCATAATATCTGAACAGCCTTGCAAAATCGGCTTCGCAACTTCGTTTGCTTTTTCCGTTCCTGCAGCCAAAATACGGTCAAGCTCTGCTGTGTCCTGCATAAGCTCGTTCATCCGTGTTGTGATCGGTGATAACTTCGCCACAGCCAAATCCGTTAGTGCTGGCTTAAACTCCGAGAACTGCTTGCCCACGAACTCTGCCAAAACCTCATCCTTGGTTTTATCGGCAAGAGCCGCGTAAATCGTGATCAGGTTTGATGCCTCAGCACGGCCTGTTAATTCCTCGAACTTCGCAGGTAATGGTTCATTATCTGTTTTGGCCTTACGGATTTTTTTGGCGATCATGTCAGCATCGTCGGTCAGATTAATACGGCTCATATCAGATTCTGCGGATTTGCTCATCTTCTGTGTTCCATCACGCAGCGACATCACGCGCGGCGCAGGGCCAGTAATAAACGGCTCAGGCGGGATAAAGTAATCCGTGCCATAGCGCGTGTTAAACGTACTCGCAATCTCTCGGGCAAGCTCCAAATGTTGCTTCTGATCTTCGCCCACAGGTACATGCGTTGCCTTGTAAACAAGAATATCCGCCGCCATAAGCACAGGATAGGAAAACAACCCCAAGCCCGCGCGCTCCGAATTTTTCCCTGCTTTATCCTTAAACTGCGTCATACGCTCAAGCTTACCCATCTGGCTCATGGTCGCGAGCAACCACATAAGCTGGCTATGCGCGGCAACGCCCGACTGAACAAACAAAACAGATCGTTTTGTATCTATGCCAGAGGCAATATAGGCAGCCGCAATCTCGCGCGTGCATTGTGCCAGATCGCTCGCATCATACGCCATCGTAATCGCGTGCAAATCAACAACGCCGTAAAAGCATTCCGCGCCCTCGTCTTGTAAATTCACCCAATTCTTTAACGCCCCCAAATAGTTACCTAAATGGAGATGTGAGGTTGGTTGCATGCAAGATAAAATACGCTTTGTCGTCATTGTGAATTACGTCCTTTTAAAGTATTTTTTAAGTTCCGCAGGACGCACAACGCCCGTTGCCAAAACAGAAAAACCGTACAGAATTAAACCCGTCCCGACAAGAACAACAAGGCCTAAAACCTCGAATATTTTTGTCTCAACTGGCAAAACATGCGGCAATGAATACGCCACAACCCAAAGCCCCGCCCCCATAATCGCGCTTGAGGCAATAATCCGCACAATCGCACGACGCAGCTTTTCATCAAAAACAGCAACATCCTTGCCGCGCAAGCCCCGCTTCAAAAGATAAAATTGCAGCCAGCCTGATATCCCTGTACCAAGCGCAATACCAACCACACCAATGAACTGGATGAGTGTCACGCTCAGCACAATATTGGTGATCGTCATCGCGATCGATATTTTCACAGGTGTCGCGGTATCTTGATCAGCCCAATACGCCACCTGAAACACCCGCGCCACAACATAAGCAGGCAATCCCACCGCATAACCCGTCAGCACCATCGCCGTCACACGCGCATCAGCCGCATCAAACGCGCCATGCTGGAATAATCCGCTAACAAGTTGTTGCGGAATAACCATCAACGCCACCGCCGCAGGCAAGGCGAGCAAGAAGCACACCTCAAATGCGCGGTTAAATAAATGACGTGCTTCATCGGCTTTCCCCGCCGAAAGCGAACGTGATAGCATCGGCAGCAATGCTGTACCCACCGCAATCCCAACGATACCTAACGGCAGTTGGTTCAAACGGTCAGCATAATATAGGTAAGAAATCGAGCCGCTCGCCAAAAACGAGGCCATAATCAAATCGGCAAACAAATTAATCTGGATAACGCCTGCGCCCAAAACCCCGGGCAGCATTAACTTAAATAGTTTTTTAGCTCGCGCATCAAATTGCGGCTTCATAAGCCGAAGTCTAATTCCTGCACGCCGCGCACAAACATAAAGCAGCGCAAGCTGTAAGAACCCTGCTATCACAACGCCCCACGCCATTGCATGACCCGCCGTGTCCATCATCGGCGTTAGAAACAGCAACGCGCCAATCAATGACAAGTTAAACAGGATCGGTGCCGCAGCAAACGGTGCAAACCGCTCATGCGCGTTCAATATCCCGCCAAACAGCGTCACCACAGACATTAGCATCAAATAAGGGAACGTAATCCGCGACAACGTCACCGACAAATCATAGCGTAGCGGATCATCTTGGAACCCCGGCGCAATACCATATATAACCCACGGCATCGCCAGTAACATCACAATCGTAAAGCCAGACAGCACCCAAAGCATGATAGAAAGCGCATTACCCGCAAATTTGCGCGCGGCATCTACCCCCTCTTTCTCCAACGCTTCACCGTAAAGTGGCACAAAGGAAACGTTAAACGCCCCCTCGGCGGTAATGCGGCGGAACATATTCGGCAGTTTTAACGCCACAAAAAATGCGTCCGCAATCGGCCCCGCCCCTAAGATAGAGGCCGTCAGTATATCTCTTGCAAATCCGGCGACACGGGAAACACCCGTTAATCCCGCCACCGTTGCCATGGCACGCATTAAATTCATGGGGGCAGTTTACGTGCGCTCTTTAAATTTGACAAACATAAAGAAGTACAATTATCTATATAGACCACAGGGAGATAAAAATATGGACGATACAATCGCCGCTAAACTAACAGATTTATTTAAAGACCGTAGCTGGCGACAGCCTATCGATAAAAGCCTGATCGAAATTTTCTTTAGCAATAAAACAGGCACTAAAATGAAATTCGGCATGGCGACACCTGATGAACTCTCAACAACGCTCAAACATATCATTGATAACGCCGACAGCGATTTATTCAGCCGCTCCAGTAACTTCGGCGCGCCAGACCCGCTTCATGTGCGCATGACCATTCGCACACGCGACGCAAACAACGACAACAAAGAATGCATCAAACAAGCCTTTGTCATGGTGTTCCGCGACATCGAAGATCCGTCTTATCTTTATTGGAACCCAACACCAGACCAAGGCTATAACGGCCCGGGGTTAACCGATTTCATCAATTTACTGGATAAAGCCAATAACGACTGGGCTAATCTGAACTTCTTGCGCATAAATGGTCGCCCGCAATTAAGACTTGTCCATTCTCGCCCATAGACCTATATTCCCACCATGCAGAATCCTGAGAGCAAATGGTTTGGTGAGAAAGAAATACAAGACGGTGATAAAACCGATCTTGTTCGCGGTGTATTTGATTCCGTTGCTCCTAAATACGATATTATGAATGATCTCATGTCTGCGGGTGTTCATCGCCTGTGGAAGCGCCGCCTTATCAGCCAAATTCGTCCGCGCGCGAACCTTGCTTATCTTGATGTCGCTGGTGGCACGGGTGATATTGCCTTCCGTATTAAAGACGCCGTTGGTAAAGACACAAAAATAACAATCTGTGATATCAACACAGAAATGTTAGAGGTCGGACGTGGCCGCGCCATTGATAAAGGCTGGCTGAATGACTTTGAATGGGTCACAAGCGACGCCGCAGAACTTCCCTTCGACGATAACAGCTTCGATGTTTACACGATTTCCTTTGGATTACGGAACGTCACACGCATTGATGATGCGTTGCGCGAAGCTTACCGCGTTTTAAAGCCAGGGGGGCGCTTTTTCTGTCTCGAATTTAGCCGCGTGCAAGAACCACTTTTGGCAAAGCTCTATGATATGTACTCCTACAATGTCATCCCTCGCATAGGTCAAGCCGTTGCCAAAGATGCCGAGAGCTATCAATATCTCGTTGAAAGCATCCGCAAACACCCCGATCAAAAGGCATTAGCCCGCCGTATGAGTGATTCTGGCTTTGAAAATGTAAGTTACAGCAATCTCAATCACGGTATTGCCGCCATTCACCGTGGCTGGAAATCCTAGGATTTCCACAGCTTTCCAAGTTTTATGAAAAATATCTTGCAAAAATGCTTGATTTTATTGTTTAATGTCGCTAATCAAATCTATTCGTTATTAACACCGGAGGGAAGAAACGATGACTAAATCTAAAGAAACTACAGTAACAAACATTATGCGTAACGTTATGCCAGCATTTGCTGTTATGGCACTCGGTCTTGGCGGCGCTTACCTAGTATACGAAAACTATTTCAGTGACCGCGTAGAAGGTAGTGCATACAGCTCTATTGCTCCTGCTGCTGGCATGGAAATGGGCGAAATCGAAGGCATGGAAGGCATTGCCGGCGACATGAAAGTTATGGTCAGTGACATGGCTGTTGAAGGCGAAGCAATGATGGACGACGCTGAAGTAATGGCTGATGAAGCTGCTGCGGATGCTGAAGCTGCTGCTGACCTAGCAACTGATGCTGCTGTTGAAGCTGGCGAAGCTGCTGCCGTTGACGCGACTGTTGAAGGCGAAGCTGCTGCGGATGACGCAATGGTAGATCACGATGCTGCTGTTGAAGCTGCTGACACAATGGAAGACGCTGCTGAAACAATGGGTGAAGCCGCTGAAACAATGGAAGATGCTGCTGAAACAATGCACGATGCTGCAGAAGAAATGCCAGCTCACCAGTAGTTCCTAAATCCAGAAATTCTGGCTTTTAGAACAAAAAAAGTTTACGATCAGTCCCATTCAATATGGGGCTGATTTTCATTTAGGGCATAGGCTTAAACATGCTGGCAAACAAAAATATATTACTCGTGATTACGGGAGGCATTGCGGCCTATAAATCGCTTGAGCTTATCCGCCTGCTCCGTAAAGATGGCGCGCAGGTGCGATGCATCCTATCCAAAGGCGGCGCACAGTTCATTACCCCCCTAAGCGTTGCATCACTTAGCGAACACGAAGTTTACACCGACCTGTTCTCCCTCAAAGACGAAGCCGAGATGGGTCATATAAGGCTCAGCCGTGAAGCTGATTTGATTATCGTTGCCCCTGCAAGTGCTAACATGATTGCCAAAATGGCGCACGGCATGGCCGATGATCTAGCCTCCACCACGCTTCTTGCTGCGGACAAACCCATTATGTTTGCGCCTGCGATGAACCAAATGATGTGGGGCAATGCTGCCACGCAAGATAATGTCAAAACGCTACAGTCACGCGGCATGCAAATGATTGGTCCTGCGGCAGGTGAAATGGCCTGCGGCGAAACAGGCCTTGGCCGCATGGTTGAACCGAGCGACATCATGGATGCCATGACTGAATTTATGACCCGCAACAAACCACTCGCAGGACAAAAAGCTCTCGTCACCAGCGGCCCTACGTTTGAACCGATTGACCCTGTGCGGTTCATTGGCAATCGCTCGTCCGGCAAGCAAGGCCACGCCATTGCTGCGGCCTTACGTGACGCAGGTGCGGATGTCACACTTGTGAGCGGGCCCGTACAAATTCCTGATCCTGCGGGGGTCAAAACCGTTCATGTAAATACAGCACTTGAGATGCTTGATGCCTGCCGCGCTGCACTTCCTGCGGATATTGCTGTCTGTGCTGCGGCTGTGAGTGATTGGTCTGCGGCGGCGGTCATGAGCGACAAAATCAAAAAGCGTGGTGACCGCACCCCGCCCACTATCAAGCTCAAGGAAAATCCAGACATTTTAGAAACCATCGCGCACAGGCTCCCGAACCGCCCTGCCCTTGTGGTTGGGTTTGCGGCGGAGACTGAAAACCTGCTCGAACATGCTCAAGAGAAGCTCACCAACAAAAAATGCGACTGGATTGTTGCCAATGATGTTGGGAAAAGCGGCGCTCTTTTCGGTGCAGATGAGAACCACGCCTTTTTGCTCGATGGTCAAAGCACAACCGAGCTTCCCAAAGGCACAAAAAAAGAGATTGCACAAATGCTGGTAAGCCATATTATACGCTTCTTTACAAACACAACGACGAACACAACACAGGACAACAGCCAAAAAGCTGCGGAGTAAGAAAACACCATGACAGAGATCATCGAAATCGAACTGAGCCCCCTAGACCACGCTGTTGGCTTGAATTTGCCAACTTACGCGACGGAGCATTCAGCAGGCATGGATTTATCCGCCGCCCTCGAAGAAGCCATCGAGCTTTTCCCAGGTGAGCGCATGTTGATCCCAACAGGACTTTCCATGGCAATGCCAGATGGTTTTGAAGCACAAATCCGCCCACGTTCAGGCTTGGCGATCAAGCACGGCGTTACGGTACTAAACACACCGGGTACAATTGATGCTGATTATCGCGGTGAGATCAAAGTTTGCCTGATTAACCACGGCCAAGAGCCTTTTGTGATTGAACGCGGCATGCGTATCGCGCAAATGGTTATCGCGCGTCACGCCAATGTAAAATGGATAAAGGTTGCGTCCCTAGATGAAACAGAACGCGGGAGCGGCGGCTTTGGTTCTACAGGAACTACTGGCTAAATCATCCGCCTAAAAGTGGGAAGTATTTCCCCAATAGGCTGTAACAAACGGTTTGATCGTGCCTTTTGCCTTCAGGGTTTTCTACGCGGAAACCTCTCGCAGGAACATTTTTCCCGCAGGTGTTAAACCAATCAAGCTCGCCGCCTTCTATGACTTTATAGCCACGGCTCTCTAAATAACGAACACCTGATTCACGAGGCGCAACAACGCTTGGCCCGAAAAACACAGCAGCTCCAAATGCCGCTACGCATGCGCCTGTCACAGCCAAACCTTTAACATTTCCAGTCCCCATAGAGCACTTCCTTTTTTGTAAAACATTATGTCATTTATAGTCACCCACAGAAAAAATGCAAGAACTTCCCTCTAACCCTTCTCAACACTGGCTTGATGTCGTACAAAGAACCTATGGGACAAGCAGCACTGAAAAAAGCAGAGGATTTCCTCGCCGATGGGCATACGCCTATGATGGCGCAATTTTTGACGCTTAAAGAAAACCATCCTGATTGTTTGCTTTTCTACCGCATGGGTGATTTTTACGAGCTGTTTTTTGACGATGCGGTCATTGCGTCTGAAGCCCTCGACATCACCCTCACCAAACGCAGTAAGACCCAAGGCCAAGACATCCCGATGGCGGGTGTGCCGTTTCATTCCTACGAGCCTTATCTCGCCAAACTCATCCGCGCAGGCCATAAAGTTGCGGTGTGCGAGCAAGTCGAAACCCCTGCAGAAGCCAAAGCCCGCGACGGTCACAAAGCCCTCGTGCGTCGCGAAGTCGTGCGCATTGTTACCCAAGGCACCCTCACCGAAGATCATTTGCTGGATGCACGCCAGAGCAATTACCTCGCAGCCCTCACCGATATTGGCGGACAATACGGCCTGTCATGGCTTGATATCTCCACGGGTGAATTCTGCGTGCAACCCTTGAGCGCAAACGGCGTTGGTGCGGCACTTGAGCGTATCGCGCCGAGTGAAATCTTGATGCCCGATAAAATGGCCGAAAAAGAAGAGTTATTCGATATTTTGGCGGATTACAAAGATAGGCTCACCAAACAATCAGCAAGCCTGTTTGATGCCCAAAACGCGCAAAAACGCCTCGAAACCATGTTCGGTGTCGCAACGCTTGATGCCTTTGGTGGCTTTAGCCGCGCCGAAATTGCCGCCGCTGGTGCGCTTGTTGATTATGTGGAGCGCACGCAGCTTGGCAAAGCACCGCGCCTTTCCCAACCGCACCAGATCACAGGCAGTGCCGTCATGGATATTGACGCCGCCACGCGCCGTAACTTAGAGCTGACTCGCACCTTAACGGGTGAAAAGCGTGGCTCGCTGCTTGATGTCATTGACCGCACCATCACAGGCGCAGGTGCACGGATGCTGCATGGCTATCTATCCGCGCCTTTGATTGATATTGCGCGGATCACGGCGCGGCTTAATCGTGTGCAAAGTCTGTGCGAAGACACTGACTTACGCAATGATCTGCGCGATATGCTCAAAAGCTTGCCTGATATGGAACGCGCCCTCGCCCGCTTAACCGCTGATCGTGGTGGGCCGCGTGATTTGGGCATGATCCGCGATGGCTTGAAACAGGCCGAAACCATACGCGCCGTGCTTCTTAACGAAAACATCGCCGCCCTTGCCGATATCACTGAAACGCTAAAGCAACAACCGATGGTGCAAAACTTAGCCGATCGTCTTGGCAGCGCGCTCAAAGAAGATTTACCGATGCTAGAGCGTGATGGCGGCTTTATCGCGCAAAGCTATAGCGCAGAACTTGATCGCTTCCGCGGATTACGCAGCGAAAGCAAGCAGTTAATCGCTAATCTTCAAGCGCAATACCAAAAACATACGGGCATCGACAGCCTCAAGATCAGTTACAATAACGTTCTTGGCTACTTCGTTGATGTACCAGCGAAAAAAGCTGATCCGTTGATGATCCGTCGTGGTGAAGAAAACACCGCCGACAACCCGTTCATCCACCGCCAAACCATGGCAAGTGCTGTGCGTTTTACAACAGCCGAGCTTGCCGAGCTTGAGCGCGACATCAGCGCCGCCAGCGACAAAGCCCTAGGGATTGAGCTAGAATTTTTCATCCAGATGAAGGCAGACATTGCGACTTGCGCAAACCATATTGGCACTTATGCGCGGGCGTTAGCCCAACTTGATGCCACCGCAAGCCTTGCAACACTCGCGCTCGAGATGAACTACACCCGCCCGAAAATCGATAACAGCGCCGCATTTCATATTGAAGGTGGTCGCCATCCCGTGGTTGAGGCCGTTCTGCGCAAGGAAAGTGCTGGCGAGGAATTCATCCCCAATGACTGTAATCTCGGTGATGCGCAGAAACTCTGGCTGCTAACAGGGCCTAACATGGCGGGTAAATCCACCTTCTTGCGCCAAAATGCGCTAATCGCAATCCTTGCCCAAATCGGCAGCTTCGTGCCGGCAAAAGCCGCGCATATCGGCGTGATCGATAAGGTCTTTAGCCGCGTTGGCGCGTCCGATGATCTGGCGCGTGGACGATCTACCTTTATGGTCGAAATGGTAGAAACAGCTGCTATCCTGAACCAAGCCACCGAACGCTCGCTCGTGATATTGGACGAAATCGGGCGCGGTACAGCGACATTTGATGGTCTCTCCATTGCGTGGTCATGTGTTGAGCATATCCACGATGTGAACAAATGCCGCGCGTTATTTGCCACGCATTATCACGAACTGACCAAGCTAACATCAAAATTAGATGCGCTGTCTTGTCATTCGATGGCCGTCAAAGAATGGAAAGGCGAGATCATCTTCATGCACAGCGTCCAAGCAGGCAGTGCTGATCGCTCCTACGGTATTCATGTCGCAAAGCTCGCAGGTCTACCGCCCGTTGTCATCGAACGCGCCAAAGACGTCCTCTCCCGCCTACAAAAAAGCGAACAATCAGGCACGCTAGCAAAACTAGCCGACGACCTCCCCCTCTTCTCCGCCATGGCCGAAAAAGCCCAAGCAGAATTTGAGAGCGCCAAACCATCAGCAGTCGAAGAAAAACTCGCGGCCATTAATCCTGATGAGCTAAGCCCGAGAGAAGCACTTGAAATTCTGTACACCCTGAAAAACATAAAATAACCGTCATTGCGAGCGAAGCGCGGCAATCCAGAATGGTTGATGTAACAAAGACTCTGGATTGCCGCGTTGGCGTTTCACGCCGCCTCGCAATGACGACGGAGCGTACTATTGACGGCGGCGCAATCTTATTGCACCGCGCAATGACACGCCCGTCCGCCCGCGTTATAATCCCGTCCGTAAAACAAATATATGTAAGGACAACCGCGTATGATTATCGACAACATCCTTGAAGCCATTGGTAATACGCCGCTGATTAAACTCGAAGATGGCATCTATGCCAAGGCTGAGTTTATGAATCCATCTGGTTCAATCAAAGCCCGCATGGCGAAATACATGATTGAGCGCGCCGAGGAAGAAGGCTTGTTAAAGCCTGGTGACACGATTGTTGAGTCCACATCAGGCAACACGGGCAACGCGATGTCGATGATTGCGGCGATCAAGGGTTACAAGATGATTGTGATGATCCCGTCTGGTTATACCAATGAGCGCATGCAAATCTCCAAAGGCTTTGGCGCGGAAATCCGCTTTATCGGGAATTTTGCCGTGAATGAAGCGCGTGAAGCCGCATTAGAGCTTGGCAAAAAAGACGGTTATTACTGCCCTGCCCAATTTGACAACGAATGGAATGTCGAGGAAAACCGCGAATGGCTCGGCAAAGAACTTATCGCGCAAATTCCTGCAAACCTTAAATTCGATGCCATTGTCCAAGGCGTTGGCACAGGCGGCACACTCATCGGCCTCACCCAAGCCCTACGCGCTGGTCACAATCCTGAGCTTAAATCCTACGCCATGGAGCCAAGCGAATCCCGCACGATTGAGTGCTGTATCGCCGCACACCACAAAATCGAAGGCATATCAGACGGCTTCATCCCCACAATTTATGGCCGCCACAAAGACGAAATCACAGGCACGATTAGCGTCGATAGTGACATTGCCATTCTTGAAGCCAAAAAGCTCGCCTCTGAAAAAGGCCTGTTCGTCGGGCCAAGCAGTGGCGCAAATTACTGGGCCGCCAAAGAACTCCGCCGTCGTGATCCTGCCATCAAAAACGTATTCACCGTTCTATGTGATCGCGGCGAAAAATATCTGTCGATGATGTATCCGCTATAAGTTTGACATAATCTATAATTTTCTGTAATTTATTCGAATGGAAACAGAAACACAGGACAAAAAATTTGATTTCTCTGCCGTTGCAGAGAGTCTTGTGCGTTTCTTTGACGACGCACATCCCAAATATGATCCGGACAACAAAAAAGCAGGTCTTTTTGTACTGGAAAATCCTTTATTTCCCGAATTTGCGGCGCATTATTTCTCGAGTGATTTTATTGATGACGCATGGGCGTATAAAAACGGAGCCCATCTGCCGAGCCTTTATCCTGAAATAACACTGGAAAATCCCTATTTAACCTTCATAAGCGCACGCAGCCCGCAGAAATGCCTCAGAGAGGAAGTCACGACCACTAAACTTACTCCACCCCAAAAAAATGTGCGCGGCACAACGGTTTACCCCCTAACCTTTGATGAAACCGAAGGTGCCATTAATTTCGTCCATAACAATGATGATTATTTTTTAGCGATGAATGCCCTTAACGCCTGCATTGTAGAATATTACCGAGGCATCATTGACGCTGTCACGGCGCGCTATAACATACTAGGCAAACGCTTTAGCACTCTTGATTCCTCCGACAAAGACAGCGCAAGCGTAAAAAGCATAAATGATTTTCTCGATCAAGCCTTCAGAACGTCCCGAAAAAATCTAACCATAATCCATGATCTAACCACGCAAATCGCAGGCCATATACAAGACGAGGCCGAGCCATTTTCCAAACACGCCATGGTGACAGGCTTTAAAAAGATGTTTGAGCGCAGCGCGTTTCAATCTGTTTCCAGCTCTGGCATTTATACGTCGTGCCCATTCAAAAATGCCCTCATGGACATGATGCGCCTGAGTCTGACAGAGAAATACAACGACGGAAAACTAATGCCCACCCCAAATCAACACAATGGCTGCCTGATAAAAGATGTGCGCGCCCTCATCCGCCGCGATCATTACCAAGCCTTGCCCACGCCCAAAACTTACGACATTAAATAGCACGCCCTCCGCCCCCAACATCAAAAGCACAGCTCTGCTTTTATTTATTCGGCCAACATCTAAATCCTCCCTTGCCTTCGCTCTTGCTTTCCTTGGCAAAAACGGCGAAAATCCTCGGGCTTTATATGAAAGACAAAGGATAATACTCATGCATAAAAAAATTACATCAATGGTTTCAAGTGAAATCGAAGGCGTTGCTGGCAAAGCACCCGTGGTTCTTGCGCTGACCGAAGATGGAAAGCTCTACATGCGTCGTTTGACGACACACACAAAAGGCTGGAATGAGATCAGCATCACCGATGCCAGTATCGTTGACGACGGCAACGATGACGAAGACAGCAAATAACAATATAAACAAGTACGACAGGGAGAAAAAACATGGGACTAGATAAATGCGAATGGATTTGGCACGAAGGTAAATTTGTACCGTGGGAAGATGCGCAAATTCACGTTCTCTCGCACGGCCTTCATTACGGCACATCGTTTTTCGAAGGCATCCGCGCCTATGAAACAAAGCAAAACGGCACCTGCGTTTTCCGTTTGAACGATCACAATATCCGCTTCAAAAACTCTGCCAAAATTTACGGCTTAGAGCTTCCTGAGAGCGTCGATACAATCAACGAAATCTGCCGCGAAGTGTTACGCCGCAACAATCTTAAATCTGCCTATATCCGCCCTATTGCGTGGGTTGGCTATGAAAACGGCCTCAAAGTCGGGCCTGACAGCTCCGTTCTAAACATGAGCATCGCCGCATTCCCATGGGGTGCTTACTTGGGCGAAGGCGGTTTGGAAAACGGTGTGGATGTTTGTATTTCAACATGGAACCGCGTTGCACCGAACACTATTCCTGCGGCGGCGAAAGCGGGCGGAAATTACCTGTCTGGCTTCCTTATCAGCCAAGAAGCCCGCAAGCGCGGTTGCGCCGAAGGTATTGCGCTCGGTACTGATGGTCGTATCAGCGAAGCTGGTGGTGCTAACGTCTTTATCATCAAAGGCGACACAATCTACACACCACCGATTGCGGCCTCTATCCTTGGCGGCATTACGCGTGACACGATCATTACTCTCGCTGGCAAGCTCGGTTACAAAGTACGCGAAGAGCAATTGACCCGCGAATTTCTTTACCTTGCGGACGAAGTATTCTTCACTGGCACAGCCGCCGAAGTCACCCCCATCCGCAGCGTTGACGGCATCAAAGTCGGCATCGGCAAGCGCGGCCCGATCACAGAAAAAATCCAAAACGCGTTCTTTGGCCTATTCGACGGCAGCACAAAAGACGAATGGAACTGGCTCGACCCGATCGGCGCGCACACAGGAAAAAAGGCGGCTACCGCTTAACCATTCATCCGTCATTGCGAACGAATGTGAAGCAATCCAGAGTGTTTAAATCACTTACTTTGGCGCGTTTTCATTCAACTTTTTTAAGCCCGAAGCCCCAATATAACTGAAAAACAACGAGCCAAAGACTGCTCCCGTGGCATTAGCTCCATTTCCGAGCCCTGCATTCGCAAGACCCGCAACCACAAACACTGCGCTTAACCCAAGACATGTGTAACACGCCGCCTTTTGAACTGATTCCTTGTTAAAAAACTCTGTTAGTGATGCCATGATCTAAAACCCTCTCTGTATCTAAAATTGTCTTTATAATTTGTATCACCATACTAGCCATAATACAGATCGTCAATAATTTTTAAATATGTATTATCGTAATAAAACTTGAATATATAGGCATAATTTCCTATACTATCTACATGAAATTGAATGATTACAAAAGAACGAGCCGCGCAGAAAAATTAAATCAAAACAGATGCGCCCTCAAAAAAACCGAACTGAAAGAAACGACACAAAAACAATCACTTAATGTTTTTTTTACAACAAAAAACGAACAAACAAACTGAAGGATTAGACAGCAAAGCATGAGCATAAACGCCAAAATCACAGATCATTACAGCCATCGCGGCAACCACGCGACCAACATTATCGCCCAAGCCCGCGCACGCGCCGCTGATCCAGATAACCTAACAATCGATGATCTATGCCGTTTTGATGAAATGCATGTTGGTGGGTTTTACGCCACCCGCCACTTCATTCCGCTCCTTGGTTTTGCTGCGGGCATGAATATCTTGGACATCGGCAGCGGCATTGGCGGTCCTGCGCGTTACACGGCGGCGACATACGGTGCGCATGTTACGGGCATTGATCTCACGCCGCCCTATAAGCAAACCGCCATTGCGCTGAGTAAGGCCGTAAACCTAAGCACGCAGACAAAGTTTCTCACAGCGAGCGCGGTAAGCTTACCCTTCAAAAATGCTGAATTTGATGCGGCTTACACCATGCATGTGGGAATGAACATCGCGGACAAAGCCGCCTTTTATAGTGAGGCTGCGCGTGTGCTTAAAAACGGTGCCACATTCGGGATTTACGACACCTTCCTTGTTGCTGGTGATAAACCTCTCGCCTACCCTCTGCCTTGGGCGCAGACAAAAGAGAGCAGTTTTCTGCTCACGCTCGATGAATTGCACGGACACCTAAACCAAGCAGGCTTTGAAATCATCGATACAGACACCGAGAACCGCCGCGCCTTCGCGATTGACCGCCTGACACGCCTCAAAGAAAGCGGCGATGATAAACTTGGTGTTGCACTTGATAACCTTCTCGGGCAAATTCATTCAGACGCGCTCTGCCCTTATGAGGTTATCTGCCGCAAGCGCCCTATACAACATGGAGAGTAACTAATGATTTGGCACAAAACATACACCCTCGATGAAATCCTAAAGTTCATCACCCATGAAAGCATCGTCAAGCACACGGGCATCGAATTCACCGAGATCGGTGATGACTATGTGGTGGCGCGCATGCCCGTTGATCCGCGCACGCACCAAATTCACGGTATTCTGCACGGTGGCGCAACCTGCGTTTTAGCCGAAAGCGTCGGGAGTTTTGCGTCATTAATGGTCGTGGATCTCGAGAAAAACTACGCCGTCGGCTCGCAAATCATGGCAAACCACATCCGCCCCGCCGCAAGCGGTTTTGTCACCGCCATCGCAAAACCTGTGCATATTGGGCGCACAAAACACGTATGGGATATCCCCGTCACCCGCGATGACGGCAAACTAATCGCCAAATGCGAACTAACCTGCGCCGTGACACCGAAGAGGAAATAGATGAATAAACTCGGCTACATCATTCTGTCTTTCTGTTGCGCCCTCACCTTGATTTTGGGGTGGGTGGTTTATGGGCAGTCGAGAGAGATTGGGAGGCTTGAACAGACGGTTACTAAACTTGACGATATTCGCGAACAAAATGAATTAGAAAAATATTGGCAAATGCCAACACAAGCATTCCTAAAAAGCTCAATTGAAGGGCTATTTACTATGGGCTTTAACGATTACGAGCGGATATTAAAAGACGCACATCAATATTTTTATAGCGATGAAGCCTATCAGCAATATCTAAAAATTATAGATCAGTTGAAGATAATAGAGCCTATGAAAGAAAATTTGACCGTAATCAAGGTCAATATCACTCAAAAACCGACAACATGTGAAATGAACGAGTACAACACCTATTCATTAGGACAAGTTGACGGAAAATGCCTGATAAGCATAGATTTAATGCTTCAAAGTGGTACTACATTCTCTCAACGGCAGAACATCCCTTTAGAAATGACCTATACCCAATTAAGAGATTCAGACATAAAATACGACTTCCGAATTTTAAAAATAGCTCTTATTAAAAACTAAGCCGCCTTCATCTCTTTTCCGCTCTCGCCATCGCCGTTTCCGTTTGCGTGTGGGGTTTGGATTTTGGTGTGGAGTATGTTGCGTTTTACGCGGGCGGTTTTTAGGAAGCCTGCTTTTACGGGGCCGTAGCCGCGGATCATGTCGGGCAAGGCTAGTAATTCAGCGCAGAGCTCGTAATTGTCCTCGTTCACGTTTTTTAGCACCAATTCGATGTCGGATTCGTATTCCGCGATTAAGGCACGCTCTTCTTTGCGGTCTTTGTGATAGCCGAAGATATCGAACGGTGTGCCGCGCAACCCCTTCATTTTCGCCAAAATGCCAAAGCCGCGCATCATCCAAGGGCCAAATTCCCGTTTCTTCGGGCGGCCTGTGGCGGGGTCATCTTTTTCCATGATTGGTGGTGCTAAGTTAAAGGCGATTTTGTAATTGCCTGTGAACTGCTTTTTCAGATCTTTGATGAAATCACCGTTCGTGTAGAGGCGCGCCACTTCGTACTCGTCTTTATAGGCGAGCAATTTGTGGTAGTAACGTGCAACGGCTTCGGTTAGTGAAATGCTGTCATTCTGAGGTGTAACCGAAGAATCTTTCGCCTGTTCACGAGATCCTTCGCTTTGCTCAGGATGACATAAATCCGCCGCTTTCACACGCGCCACCATGTCGGTGTAACGCAAGGCATAGGCATCGTTTTGGTAATCCGTTAGATATGCGCTGCGTTTTGCGAGCACGTCTTCCAACGTTTCAGAAATTGCCGCATCTTTTTCACCAGACACAGATTCCACGAGCGCCGCCGCCTTTGCAGGTTCTTGCGCGGCCAAACGACCGTAATTAAACGCCTTCATGTTCATTTCAATCGCCACACCGTTCAGGGCAATCGCCTTTTCAAGGCTGGCGCGCGTTAATGGGATTAACCCCTTTTGCCACGCATAGCCGAGCATAAAGATGTTTGTGCCGATCTCATCACCAAGCAATGCTTGCGCATATTGTGTGGCAGGAACAAAGTCTTGCTCACCTTTCATCGTCGCATTGATGAGCGCATCGCGAATTTGTTGTTGGTGGAAATCAATCGCGTTATTGGTCACGAAATCCGCAACGGGTGTGTTGTTTGTGTTCACAATCGCCTTTGTGCGTTCAGGGTTGAGCGTTTCATGCGCGACCTTGCCGACCGCGCCGACGATATCACAGGCGAGCATTAAATCTGTGCCACCCGTGATGATGTGACCTGTGCGGAGCTCTTCTTGATCTGCTGCCAAGCGGATGTGAGACAGCACTTCGCCGCCTTTTTGCGCGAGGCCGGTTTGGTCGAGGTTACGGCAATGCTTGCCTTCCAAATGCGCAGCCATGCCCATGATACCACCAATCGTCAACACGCCTGTGCCGCCAATACCAGAAATCATGATGTTATAAGCATGTGTGCCAAGCTCTGGCACGTTCGGGTCTTTGAGGCTTGCGAACACGTCGTCAGCACTCTCGGCCTTTGTCTTCACAAGCTCACCACCATAGACCGTCACAAATGACGGGCAGAAGCCTTTAAGGCAAGAAAAGTCCTTGTTGCAAAGGCTCTGATTAATCTTGCGCTTGCGGCCATATTCAGTTTCCACAGGCTGTACCGCCACGCAGTTTGACTGCACGCTGCAATCACCGCAGCCTTCGCAGACGCCTTTGTTGATGATGACGCGCTTGGCGGGATCTGGGTATTGCTTGCGCTTGCGGCGGCGGCGTTTTTCCGCAGCACAGGTTTGGTCGTAAATAATGACCGTTGTGCCTTCGGTATCGCGGCATTCCGCCATGACTTTGTTCAGCCATTCACGGGCGAGTACTGGTACTTCGGCAGGTATGCCTTTGCGGTCTTTGTAAAGCTCTGGATTTTCGGTGACAATCCAGCATTTGGCAACACCTTCGGCCATGACTTGTTGTGCCACGCGGTAAACGGGCAGATCGCCGTCAACATGCTGTCCGCCAGTCATGGCAACGGCATCGTTATAAAGGATTTTGTAAGTGATATTCACCTTACCCGCGACAGCTTGACGAATAGCCAGAGAGCCGGAGTGGAAATATGTACCATCGCCGAGGTTGGCAAAGATATGCTTGCGCTCGGTATATGGCGCAGAACCAACCCATGGAATGCCTTCGCCGCCCATGTGTGTGCAGAGCGCAGAATCTCTATCCATCCACTGTACCATATAGTGACAGCCGATACCGACCATGCCAAAGCTGCCCTCAGGCACTTTGGTGGAGGTGTTGTGCGGGCAACCTGCGCAGTAGTAAGGACGACGCACGGATGACGGCACGTACGCTTTTTCGCGGTCTTCGTAATCCGCATAGAAGGTCAGTGCTTTTTCAACTTGCGCGTTTTTGTAATATTTTGACAAACGCTGCGCCAGAACGCGCGTGACCATACCCACGGAATGATCAGCATCAATCGGCAAGAGGCGTTTGTGGTTTTCATCATATTTACCAACGATCACAGGCGGGCGACGGCCCTCTTTCCAGTTGTAAACATATTGTTTGAGTTGGTATTCGATTAGCTCGCGCTTTTCCTCAACGACCAGAATTTCTTCTAGACCTTCGGCAAACTCGGTTAAGCCTTTCGGCTCAATCGGCCATGTCATACCGATTTTATAAAGGCGCAAACCCATTTCTTTGGCGACGTCGTCGGTGATGCCTAGTTCGATAAGGGCTTGACGCACGTCATCATAGGATTTACCCGCCGTGACAATACCGATGCGCGGTTTTGGGCTGTCCATGATGATGCGGTCAATTTTGTTTTTGCGCGCAAAGGCGTGGCACGCGAATAGTTTGTAGTTCTGCAAACGCCAATCCACATCGCGCGGTTGGTCGTTTAAGCGAATGTGCACGCCGCCCGGTGGCATTTCGAATTCGGTTTCGTCAGGGATTTGAATTTCGTGGTTCTCGCGTGATAGATCAACTGTACCCGATGTTTCCACCGTCACTGTTGTCACCTTCATCGCTGTCCAGCAGCCCGAGTAACGCGACATCGCAATGCCAAGCAAACCATATTCAACAAACTCCTGAAGGCTCGCAGGATATAGCGTTGGCACTTGATACGCGTAAAGCACGTGGTCAGACTGACACGGCAGCGTTGAAGACTTACAGCCATGGTCATCACCAACAATCGCGAGAACGCCACCCTGTGGCGCGGTGCCATAAGCATTGGCATGACGGATCACATCACCACTACGGTCAACACCGGGGGCTTTGCCGTACCAAATACCAAACACTCCATCTTTTTTCGGGTTAGGGTGCAGGCCAACTTGCTGCGTGCCCCAAATTGTGGTCGCGGCTAAATCTTCGTTCACGCCGGGCATAAGCTTCACATCAAGCTCATCATAGTAACGTTTGGCGCGGTACATCTCACGGTCGAGCGAACCAAGCGGCGACCCGCGATATCCAGAAATAAAGCCTGCTGTGTTTAAGCCTGCCTCTTTATCTTTGAGGCGCTGAATGATCGGAATGCGGGAAAGCGCTTGCAAGCCAGACATAAAGGCCATGCCATCGCGTAGCTCGAATTTATCATTGAGCGATACATCACGGAGTTCGTCTTCTTTGAGTGCTGCTTGTGCCATATCAGTTACCTGCCCTTTTATATTATTTGTTATGTACTTATATAAAGGATTTGCAGCGGCTTTTCCAGACAGCATTGGTTGTGCAGTGCGCAAATCACCAATAAATCCAGAATTTTAGTGCAAAAAGCTCCTTTGTTCCGTAAAATAAAAAGCTAATGAGGTTCGTTATGGCTAAATCAAATTTTATATCTCGCATTTCAGGCGCATCGCTATTGGCGATGACACATGTATTTTCGCCTGCCGTCGCACAGCAATCTATAATGAATGACGCCCCCAAACATACCGAAATCGAAAACGGTGGCGCAGACACACGATTGCCTGGACAATTAGCACTCGCCTATACAACTGAAAACACAAGCAATGCTTATGACATTATGCTCAACCTTGCGCCTTACACAATATTAGGTGATGTGAACCACATTCTAGGTTACAACGAAATTCTGATGGGCGACAAAGACTTTCTTAATGCCGCGGTTCGTAACGAACAAAACTGTATTGCCACGGAAACTCCTGCCAGTATGCAAGACGAAAAACTTGAGCAACTCGGAAATGGTGAGATTGAAATTGATGACTATGTCCACCACCTACTGATAGAAAAAGGCTTTTCATTTGCCAACGGCCCTAACGCCGAAGAAGATGTTCAAGCTTTTGTCGATAATGCTAGGGCTTTTGTAAACCTATTAAAATCTATAATGGAAAGCGGTATAAACCTTCATTTTGCAGACCCTCAAAATGAAGATGTCTATGAAGCATACAAAACAAAAAGTGAAGCTATTAAACTTGTTACGGAGCGTAAAATGGGACTTGTGTACGACTTCATTATAGATGAATTTGATATAGACATGACAGCAGAAGAGCTAGGTAAACATTACGAAACCACCCCTATTCCTGAAGATGTGATAAACGCTGCAAAAAATTACATAGGTAGTGATGAGTATATGACACTATACAGAACATATTTTGATGCCGCCACTGCCGCAAAAGATAATTTCCAACGTGTTCGGCTTGATGATACTAAACTGGCTGAAAATATTAAATCTTATGGCCCTCAATGCATTATCTCCTATGGCGCACATCATGGCGCAAACATATTGAGCAATCCTGATCTGGATGAATTATTGGGCGAAGAAAAAACTGTTCGCATATATACTTATAGTACATTAGATGAATACGAGGCTAACATAGAAGAGAACGGCTGGCCTGCGTTAGGAAACGATCACCCGGAAATCATATACACCCTATCCGATAATATACTCTACATCGCAGAACATTATGTGTCTGATTTTCAGGAAAAACTAAGAACCATGAATATCGATCTTGCCCCCGCTGCAACATCTAATAGCGCAACGCCAAAATTAACACCTTAACCCCAGAATACCCCCTTATGGTTAAACGGATGGATCGTCAGGCTTATTGGTTAGCTTCAACGACAGGCTTCTATCACGCGTGTAATGCGAGGCTAAATTTGCCGCACTAGCTACAGCCGTTGCAGGCAAACACTTCATTACAGGTTCGAGCCAATCCCAGCCAGAGCTATCCTGCATCAACGCTCCAGCCATTACGACTCCTGTCCCTACAGAGACTGCGGAAAACACTTTGGATAAACCTGATTTATTACGGAACAGATTAATGGCACCTATCGTCGATGCCACAGCTAACGTTAGCGGTGAAGCAAGTGCCGTTGTCATAAACACCCCTTCCGCTCCGACTGCTAATGCGCCTAATCCCACAGAAGAAAACGCCAGTGTCAAAACCGAAGCCGTAGGTTTTTTTATTACAACATTACTGATCGTGTCATCAATACTCATTATGAATTGTCCTTATATGAATGAATTTATTTATTACGCTGATGGGTCATTGGGTTTTACAACACCAATTTTCGCGCCTACATCACGTGTGAAATGTGATGCAACATTGGCCGCACCTGCAGCACTCGCACCAACGGCACCCACGATATATCCGGCAAATTCACCCCAACCAGGGAAATTCATACCATCCAACAGAGCCGCCGTTGACACACCACCAGCTGCAACAGCTGCAGCAGAAAATGCCTTTGATAAAACCGATTTATGACGAACAAGATTAATAGCACCGACAGCTGTCATAGCCGTACAAGCCGCTATCGCCGCATTGTAATTCATAACATCCGGACCCAAAACACTCACCGCCGGTGCAAAAGCAAGACACAAGGAAGATACTACGGGTTTATTTTTAATGGCGTCTACAATGGTTTCACTATTCATTTTACTTATCCTTTTTATATTTAAGGATGTTTTTTAGCAGTGAAAAAACAATACGTCAATATGCTATGTAAAAATAATTATGGGGCTTATAATTTTTTATGCTGTGCAATCCATTTTGTGGTTTTATCACCCTGACCTTCCATCAAAGAAAAGCTGTAGCTTTGAAGATCAACAGGTGCAACAAAAACATCAACATTTGCCGCAGATGTAATGGCAGAGCTAATATCAGTCGCCTTTGTTTCTTCCGTCGCTTTAACCAAAAAAAGCCCAGAAGCAGGAGATGTCCAACTTAATATCCGCGCATTTGCATTAAAAGATCTAGTAATATAGTTGTGCTTGGCGAAAGTTGCTCCCATACGATCACAACTCGCCAAGAAAAATTGAGCTTTAGCCATAAATATCTCTCCCATTTATCTCTCCCATTATATTTTTTTATTTTTATCGGCTTAAAAATGGTGGACCTAACGGGAGAGGAATCGAACCTCCTGTTCGAAGTTCTTGAAAGTTGGGAACGCCATCTCGCGCA
>JBBKWU010000011.1:0-100075 GCA_037969035.1 Bdellovibrionales bacterium | reverse complement strand
GTACACAAGCGGTTTAGCCAAGGCTAGCTGCGGCTTTGCGCCAATCATTTCCGAGTTCGAAAACAGGTATCTCAAAAGTTGGCGATTTTGGGTGATTTTTTTTAAGTAAGCCTGGCTTGTCTTTGTCTATTTGAAGATAATCACTGATATGAAAGCCATCATTCTTGCAAGAATTTCAACCAAAGAACAACGGGACGGGTACTCGCTGGATGCCCAAATCAGCAATCTCGAAGCATACGCACGAAATAAGGGATTGGATGTAGTCAAGACATTCACCTTGGTGGAATCTTCGACGCGCGGTGATCGTCCAGAATTCAATCATATGATCTCGTTTGTAAGGGCTTACAAGAAGAGGGTGGCTTTGATCGTTGATACAGTAGATCGACTTCAACGTAGCTTTCGAGAAACGCCGATCTTAAACGATTTGATGCAAGCGGACTTGCTTGAGCTTCACTTCATCAAAGAAGGGACAATCCTATCGAGAAGTTCCAATAGCTCTCAAAAGCTCATGTGGAATATGAATGTCGCGATGGCGCAGTCATACACTGACCAGCTTTCCGATAATGTTAAACGAAGTATCCGATATAAAGTCCGCATCGGAGAGTGGCCGAGCGCAGCGCCTTTAGGATATATCAACACGATCTGCCCAATAACAGGAAACAAAACGATCTTACCTGATCCCGCGCGGTCGCATTTAATCCAACGAATGTTCATAGAATATGCTACGGGCGCATACTCTTTGGCAGAGATTAAACGGCTCTCACAAAAGTGGGGGCTGCGAACAAAAAAAGAAAAGCCACTTAGTGTCCAAACGCTTCATAAATTGATCCAAAACCCGTTCTATTATGGCGTGATGATCTATGACGCAAACAAGTACGATCACATTTATGAGCCATTGATAACGAAGTCGATATTCGATGCCTGTCAGGATGTTCTTAAAAATCGCGGGTACGGCGCTAAAGAAGCTAAGAATACATTCCTGTATAGCGGTATGTTTAAATGCGGTGTGACTGGACGTAAAGTCAGTTGCGACTTAAAGAAGGGCAAATACGTTTACCTTATTTGTACCGATCCCGAAAACCCTCATAAGAAGAAATGGGTGAGGGAAGAGGTTGTCACAAAGAAGGTCGAGTCCGTTCTTCGATCCATTCGTGTCCCCGAAGGCATGTATCCGCAAATCATTGATTATCTCGACAATGGCTTTAATGCACAAAATGATAGAGAAGGGCAGTCCGTGAATGATTTAAAAGCCGAACTCGATAAACTTGACGAAAAAATTGGAAAACTCACCGATATGGTTCTTGACGGTAAAATTCCCGAATACGCCTATAACCAAAAATTCCAAGATATTAAGAATAGGCAGGAAAAAATCGAAAATATGCTGACCGAACATCGCGACGGAAATAAACAGTTCAAAAAGTCACTCAAAGCCTTATTGACTGTGGTGTGTAAAGCTCCAGACATGCTAAAAAGTTCGAAAATCACCCAAAATCGCCAACTTTTGAGATACCTGTTTTCGAACTCGGAAATGATTGGCGCAAAGCCGCAGCTAGCCTTGGCTAAACCGCTTGTGTACTTTGCTGATTTTAGAGAAAATATAAATTGGCATCCCGTCATTGATAATATCCGAACTAATCACTACCAAGACACCATCGATATGTTTCACCGCTTACCACCATCAATTGCCCGTATGACACTCCCAGATTGACTTTGACCGAGTTTGCCATCATATCAAATCGAGGTGGAATTCGAACCACCAGTTCGGAGTCCCGTACGGAATATAAACCAATGTTGCAGTGACTTTTAGTCTATTCCAATAATTCCAAAGCGTCAATGTATGCGCTAAACTTCACGGCTACAGCCAATCCACATCATATTTTAGAGTCCGTGTTGCCGCCGTGAAGTTAACACCAAATGCAGTTAAGGCTATCGGCGAACGTATCGTTGCCAATGAGTTGACCTATAGAGGTTGGCTTGCCGTGAACACGAATTCGGGCGAAGAGAACTCGCCGAACATCGATATCATTGCCCTAAAAGATGGGAAACGGGTCACTATCCAAGTTAAATCAACCAATGCCAAATGCAAAAATCACAGTTACCATCTTGGCCGCTACCAAAAAGATGATGGCGAATGCTATTTTAATACCAAGGCGGGAGTGAAAGCCGATTTTGTTGTTGCTGTGTATTTGTTCTCACCCAACAACTATAGCTGTTTGATCACACCAATCAAAGAAGCGGAAAGCATGTGTCAGCAGCATGGCGCGTATTGGGCGAATAAGCCGAAAAAAGATGGTGCTCAAAGAAGCACGAACTTCCCGATATATATCGAAGCCAAGAACGCGGCCAACTATGGGCTGGTAATAGATGCATACGTTGACGCTTGGGAGCTATTGGAATAGACTAAAAGTCACGGCAACATTAGTTAGAAGTTCGTACGGATGCCAATTATTTCAATGACTTAGCAAGTCGCGCAAAACTCCGTACGTAACTTATACGTAATATACAGGGGTAAATATCAGCACATTTCCACGAATTTCTATGAACACTCTGTATTTATCAGGCTCCTTTTTAGGAGCTTTTTATTTGGGGCGGCTTCATACCTTATTTTTCTAGAAAAACATTTGGGGGGGGGCATAATTGGGGGCTTCTAATTTTTGAGCACGTTCCCAGTTCGAATCCCATAACGCTTACACCGTTATAAGTGAGCCGTTCTGGTAAAGAAAGTCGGCGTTAACGCCGGCAAGGTCGTTGATTTGTGCGACGCTGCTGAAGCTTACGCCACCTGTTGCGCCGTTTGCATCTACGGCGACAAGACTGTTTGATCCGACTGTTGTTACCGTCACAAAATCATTAATGTCTGACACACCCGCAACGAACCCTGTCAAAAGGTCGGAGATATCAAGCGCGTCTTGTTCCATGACATCAAAGCCATTGATTTGGTCGATATCGTTAAAGGCAGAGGCACTTTCGAAATGGAAGATATCGCGCCCGCCATCGCCGCCAAATAATTGATCAAACCCATCACCACCATAAAGATGATCATCCGCCGCTGGTGCTGCGATCACGGCACCTAAAACGACATCTGCATGACTTTGAAGCTCCGCGCCACTAAGAGCCACGTTATACAACGCAACATCTGAGATACGCCCATTATAATAATAACCAGCACCGCCCGTACCATCGTGGAATTGCAGCCCGTCTGGTGCATAACCAATACCAATATCTCCTGAATGAGAAGGAAATGCTTGATTTCCGACAGTCACCGCACCCCCCATATCAACGCCGTTCAAATAGCCTGTAAAGCTGTTATCTGCTTGGCTAAAGACAAAGGCCACATGATATGTTGTGCCTGTGCTGACCGCCGCATTGATATTGGCATCACCCCAAACGCCATTGTTTTCGCCCGTAACGTACACGAGGCCACCATCTAGATAAATACTGAGGCCGTTTGTTGTGCCGCCCTCCTCGTACAGAACTTGACGCGTGGTGACATCATCGGCATTAAAGACCATCTCTACCGTCCGCGCCGCTGTGATGGCTGTATTAATGCTGGCATTATCGGGGATATACACCCCGTCATTAACGCCGTCAAAATCAATCGATGTACCGCCGTTCACATAAAGCGCACCAGCATTAATCGTTGCACCGCCAATGATATTGCCATCAATTGGCGCACCAACCGCCCCCTGATTATCGGCTGTCGTTCCGGCGGTTTCATTAAACCCCCAATACGCATCAGGCGATTGATTCAGAATAACCGTCGTCAGTAAATTCCCACTCAACGCCGCAATGTTCGTATCAACAACAGAATCGGCATAAAGCATGTCATCGTCGTTTCCGCCATAGAGCGTGTCGCTCCCATTAATGGCGGAGTTGGCAAGATATGTTCCCGCCTGTAGTGCCGTATAGCCTACAGTCTCCGCAGTATGGCTAGTTTCTGCGTCGTTTGATCCTTCTTCATCAATGTAAATATTAGCCTGTGTTGCGCTCAAAGACGTACCCGCCGTGTAAGCTGGATCACCACCATCCAATGACTGCATATCAGCAAGAAAAATTGGCGCGACACCAAACGTACCACCAAAATTCACAACGGTGTTATTATGCGTCACAACATCACCCGTAGAGCCAACAAGCATCCCCGCAGCGGCAGAACCACCACTTTCAATCGCAATCCAGCCTATTTGCTCCGTCGCATGTGTTACGGAATTTGATTCCTGTTCTCGCATTTGCACGTTGAAGCCTGAAGCACTCACGTTCTGATTTCTGGTAACCACCGCGCTTAAGTCGTTATCGGATGATAGTTGTGAAAACACAATCGGCGTAGTGAAGCTCGTATTAAACGAAACCGCGCTGCTTGTGCCATTTGTGGCCGATACAAACCCTGCATCGATCATTAAACCATTGTTCAGCGTATGCATGCCACTTGCGACCGCCATCCATGAAATGGTTTCAAGTGCTGTCGTGCCGTCTTGGTAGTCAAACTCATCCAACTGAAATTCAAACCCTGAATCCGTGATATTGCGCACCCGAATTGTGAATGGGTCGCCCGTGACATCTTGGGCAAACATTTTGACAACCGCATTGGCGATCGTATTGGTGAACCCGACCGTGTGCCATTGCGTTGTGCTTGTTTGTGTTACCGCAGTGCGGCCTGCTTCCATGATTGTTTCTAAATCAACATCATCGCCGTAAATTGTATCGTTGCCCGCATCACCGCTTAGCGCGTCATCGCCGCGCCCGCCGTAAATCGTGTCATTTCCTGTACCACCATTAATCGTGTCATCGCCGCTATCACCGTCAATAACATCATTATCCGCGCCGCCATCAATAATATCGTTACCCGAACCACCAAAAATAAGGTCATTACCCGCGCCGCCATTAATGATATCTGCTCCATCATAACCGTAAATATGATCCGCGCCCGCATCACCGTTTAGGATATCCGCCGCATTATCGGGGCTCATCAGACCCGCCTCCCATTCGATCACATAGCCGTGGTTCGATATATCGGGCCAATCATGCCACGCGCCGCCTACATCCATCACCATCCAATATTCTGTGTTGTTTTGCGGCTGGCCTACTTCCCAGTTCTCATACATGTTATTGACGGATGTGCCTGATATATCGCTGAACTGCACATTACCTTCGGGGCCGCTGTTCCACTGCCATGTACCGTCTTGCGCCCGATCGATACCGCCGAGCCAAATATCGCCAGAGATCAAAGACTGCACAAACGCGTTTTCTGTTGCGCTCGTAATCGTTGCCAAATGCCCGACCACGCCATTCAGTGACGTCGCCGACGCCGCACCGACTGCCGTATCCCAATCCACAGCACCGCTCACATATTGATAGAAGCTGTTGGTGTTTTCCGAATACGTAACACCGGGGTTTGCGCGCAATATCTGTGACATCGCAAAGCGGTCAATACCATGGCCGTAGATGTAATCATTATCTGCGCCACCATTCACCGTATCAATCCCTGCGCCGCCCACGATAATATCGCTGCCCGCATCACCGTTTAATGTGTCTGCGCCGTTTTCACCAAATATCTTGTCATTGCCGCTGCCGCCATAAACTATGTCGTCATCATCACCTGCGAATATGAAATCATTTTCCGTGCCGCCGTCTATGGTGTCGTTACCCACACCACCGACGATCATGTCATCGCCTGCTTCGCCGTAAATAACGTCATCACCGTCGCTACCGTCGATGAAATCACTATCATCTCCGCCATAGGCAAGATCATCGCCTGCACCCCCGTAAATGCGATCTGCGCCTGCATCGCCGAACAATGTGTCATTACCAACATCACCAATAAGCCTATCCGCACCATCTTCGCCGTAAATAATATCATCGCCAGCATCACCTGCTAGAAAATCATCGCCTGCGCCGCCGTTCAGCACGTCATTCCCAGCCCCGCCTAGCAATTTATCGTTGCCGATTTCCCCATGGAGAATATCATCATCATTCCCGCCAGAGATAAAATCGTTACCGTCACCGCCAATGATAATATCGTTACCATCATCACCGAAAAGGTAATCATCCCCTGCGCCACCATTAATGGCATCATCATCACCAATGCCGCTCACACGGTCATTACCGTCGCCAGCATCGATGATATCTTGATTGCCTGTACCGCGCAGCGTTTCACCACTAGCTGTTCCTGTTTGGGTTGCTGTGCCTAAATCCGTTTGCGTTGGCGCGGTGCGGCCGAATAAATGATCAGTGTTTGCGATGTTAAGCGCCGCCGCGTCATTTTGGTTCAACATAAGCGCCGTTAAATCACCAGGCTGAACCGCCGTGCCGTTCACGCGCACAACGCCAAGATTGATCGAGCGCCCACCTTCGGCAAAACCGTCATTAAAGCGAAAAGATAGGGATGAGGGCTCGTCTGCGGGATAATCAATCGTGAAGGATAAAATATCTTCCCCAACGCCCGTAATTGCAGTCACAACAGCCGAAGAATAATACACGCCATTCACCAACACTTCGAGCGTTGGCGCGTTTGTACCATATGCGGCACTGGCTTCGATTGAAATATATGCCCTGTTCAATTATTTTCCATTACTTTTCAATATGTTAATTGCTGTCATTATAGCAGAATCGCCTATAAAAAACCGTTAAAGTCCCGCTATACATAACCGCACATAAAGAGCGAATAGAAACGATTATAAAACCCGCACTTTTTTACCACTTGGCAAAACAACATACCCCATATCCATATCGTCTTTTTTGGCGGGAGTTTCTTCCTGCACGATCTTAGGCATATTGGTGCGCGTATCCTTAAATTCGCTGCGCGCATCTATACCTGACAATAAATCTTTGCCGCTCTGAATTTTGGTCGTTATTTCTTGAGCCCTGATATAGGCGTTTTGATAGTCCTCCGAAGAAATCTCATCAATCAACTCGACAAGCTCCTTATCCATAGAAACAAGCACGTCATAAATGCCTTTTACGGCTTTTGGAATTTCTTCAATAGCACTGCCAATTTGTTCTATTTCTTCGGTTGATGATCCTGAATGGCTAAGATACTCAATCAAAGATGCCAAATCTTTTAACAGTCTTTCATATTTTTCTGCAGAATTTCCCTGCACAGATTTCTGATCATCGGAAGATGATATTTTATCAAGTTGCTTCTGAGTTGCGCTCTGCGCGTGTCCTAGCTTCTTTTTAACAATTTTATGAAGCGTATTATGATGCCCCATAAGCGTTGCCATTAGCGCAAGAGAATCGTCCACACTAAGCGACGCGTCGCAATAAGCATCTTTTTCATTGGCGTTATTATTAACGATATCCATTGAAACCCTCCTTTATCAACACGCGATTATGCTCATAGAATACAAAGCCCCCAAAGATACCGCGATATAACAATTATATGGCCTTTGCTTTAGTATTGCGTTAAATTTACATCGTATTTTATACAAATACTGCGCAGCTAGACACACCACAACATAAGGACAACACAATGAAAGCCCCAGCCCTGAAAATTGGTGATACGATCGGTGTGATGGCACCGTCGAGTTTTGTTGAAAAAGATAAAGTTATTAAAGCCAAAACATTATTAGAAAAGAAAGGCTTCAATGTTTTTCTTCACCCTCAATATGAGAAAAAATTCAACCAATCCGCTGGCACGAACGAGCAAAAAGTTGCCGCCTTTCATGATCTGATAAAAAACCCTGACATCAAAGCCATTATTGCCGCAGGCGGTGGTAATCGCGCGCTGCATATCCTCGATAAAATCGACTATGATCTTGTGCGCGCGAACCCAAAAATCATCATGGGGTTCAGTGATGTAACAGCTATTCTTAATGCTGTGCATAGCAAAACAGGCTTAACCACCATTCACGGCCCTGTTTTCACGTGGCTCCCTGCCCTAAAAGGCATGTTTGACTTCAACATGAAGCTTTTAGGCGGTGAAACGCTTGAATACCCGATGCAAGATTGCCGCATTTTGCGCGAAGGTCACGTCAAAGGCCATTTGGTTGGCGGCAACTTGAGTGTTTTCCACCTCATGCCCAATACTGATTTTGCACCCAAAACCGAAGACGGTATTTTATTTCTCGAAGATCTTCGCGAGGAAATCAACAAAATAGACCGTATGCTTTTACAGCTCCGCCGTACAGGTGTTATGGCCGAAATCAAAGGAATCATCTGCGGTGGCTTCAAAAACCTGGGCGATAATGGCCGCCCTTACGGCTTCACGCTTGATGATCTGCTGCTAGAGCATACCGAAGGCTTTGATATCCCGATGGTGATGGATGCGCCATTTGGTCATGGTAAAGAACTCTACGCCATGCCCATTGGCGGGCGTGCAGAACTTTATGCGGGTAGCGGAAAAGTGACGCTAAAACTAACAGAGCCCTGTGTAAGCTAAGCTTATTTTAAGACTTTTATGCGATAAAGGTGCATGGTTCCAATAACAGAGAAAAGCGATGTCATTTAATATCACAACAGCCTTTGGTCAACATAGCGGCTCAACCTTGCTCAAAGCAGCGCAAAGCATTGCCCGACAAGTAATCAACGGCAACCCCGTCAAAAACGATGACGGTTCCACATCCAAAGATGACAGTGGTCAAGCCTATGTAGACATCGACAAAGCCCACAGTCACATCAGCGACCAACAGGCAGGCCTACAAGAGCGCGTAATGCGTGATTTAAAAGGCCCTATTTCTGCATCTGGCGCGCAAGACATTCGTGAAAACCTCGGCAACCTCCGCAAATTAGAAGTGGCACAAGTCTGCCTTGACATCATCTGCGCAGCCGAAAGCAATGATGCGCGTAGTTTAAACACACAGCTTAATAATGCCATGCAGGGGCTACACCCCACAAACCCAAAACAATCTGTCAGCTCACGCAGTCTTGAAAGCACTTTGAACAGCAAACTAGAACCAAAAGCAGAACGGCATTCTCGTGTTGATGTTCAAATTGACCACCACGGAACTTTTAAATAACTACAAATCATTTCATTACAGACTGGAAATTTCCCGCCCGTTATGCCATATCAGACATCTGAAAAGGAGTTCTGGTCATGACATTTGTTGTCACAGAAGTATGCATCATGTGTAAATACGGGGATTGCGTCGAAGTATGCCCCGTCGATTGCTTTTACGAAGGCGAGAATATGCTTGTGATAAATCCTGACGAATGTATTGATTGCGGCGTGTGTGAGCCTGAATGTCCCGTGGATGCCATCATCCCCGACATGGATCCAAAAGCCGAAGAATTCCTAGAGCTCAACCGTAAATACTCTGAAATTTGGCCGAACATCACGCACAATCCTCCCCCGCTTCCAACAGCAGAGGAATACAAAGATAAGCCAAACAAGTACAAAGACTTCTTCAGCCCGACCCCCGGCGAAGGTGATTAGAGGCATTCAAAGGCTTTGCGGCAAATATATGCTCAAAAACCCTATGGAAAACAGCTCTTAACTTTGTTTTAAAACAGTGACTTATCAGATTAAACTTGAAATTTTCCGATTTTTTAGGTACTATCCTTCACACACAAGGCAATTAAACGGTTTTTAGAACATCCGCAGCCAATTTGGCGCACCTGTCTCTATGACAATTTCGAAAACAGATATTTATTGCCCTGTTGCTAGCGTAGAAACGCTCAAAAAAAAGAAAAGTAAGATAGAAGTACCCTGAAACACTAACGTAGCAAGGTGAGATGAATGGCAACGAACGATAATATCGACTTCCAAACAGGTGATTATGTAGTATACCCGGCGCATGGCGTGGGACGTATTGAAGGCATTGAGATGCAAACAGTTGGCGGCATGGACGTCAAACTTTACGCGATTTCTTTCGAGAAAGACCGCATGAAATTGAAAGTACCTGTTTTCAAGGTTAAGAACTCAGGTCTCAGAAAACTTTGCTCAGGCAGCCGCATCGAAGATGCGAAAGAGACACTTAAAGGCAAGGCAAAAATCCGCCGCGCTATGTGGAGCCGCCGTGCACAAGAATATGAAACAAAAATCAATTCTGGCGACCCTGTTTCCATCGCTGAAGTTCTGCGCGACCTTAAACGCAGCAACGATGACACAGAACAATCATACAGCGAACGTCTGATCTACCAATCAGCACTAGAGCGTCTAGCACGTGAAGTTGCCGCTGTTGAGAAGGTGTCTGAAGACATCGCGACAGAGCAAATCGAAACAATGCTCGGCAAAGTTAAAGAAGAGATGATGGACGATGTAGCCCCTGCAGCAGAAGCAGCAGCCGCTTAGCACTCTCTACAAACGACAATTCAAAATCCCTGCTTTCATTGCGATAGCGGGGATTTTTTATATCAATATTTTCATCAATGCTGGTCAAAAAACCCACAAAAACCAACGCGTTCCTCGAATTTAGCTGTTTGGCTTTATTTTGTGGCAAGGCATGAGGCGCGCAGCATGGCAAAGCAAAACGTAGTTTTGTTTGCCGCTTCTTTAAGAATCCGAACAATCCGATGGATTGCTTCGGCAAAACTATGTAAGCAACGAATAACGCCGCCACAGAATAAATGCAAACGGCTAAATCTGTGAATAAGTTTTGTAGATCACTGATTCTATTGTATAATTAAGATGATTCTGGCAAGTGATTCGTTTTTGTCAGTTCCCCCGCCGCTAAAACGCCCCTCTTTTAAAACCATCTTACGCAACAGGCTCGAAAATATAGATGTGTTCCACAGCACAAGACCTCAAATTCTCATGCATCGGTAGTCCTAACCGCATATGGGCTGTTTCCGCCATTCACGGCGAAGCTGACCGCCTTATGGCGCTACATGATGAACTGTTTAAACGTATCCTCCCTGGTGATCGTGTTATTTATCACGGCAACTATATCGGTTACGGCCCAACGCCCTGTGAAACGGTTGATGAATTACTGACCTTCCGCCGCCAGATGCTCGCCATTCCGGGAATGATGCCCAAAGACATTATCTATCTTCGCGGTGGCCAAGAAGAAATGTGGCAAAAGCTCACCCAAATTCAATTTGCACCGAACCCGTCCGACGTTCTTCTCTGGATGCTCTCGAACGGGCTGAGCAATACATTATACGCCTACGACATCAGCCCCCATGACGGCATCACTGCCGCGCTGGAAGGCGTTATGTCGCTCACGCGCTGGACGAATAAAATCCGCGAAGCCGTCAAACGTAGGGCTGGGCACGATATATTCAGCTCCCAATGGCGACGCGCTGCCTATACCGCTGAACAATCCCCCTTCCCGATGCTTTTTGTTCATGCAGGACTCGACCCTGCCAAGACATTAGACAATCAGGGCGATAACTTATGGTGGTCAGGTAAAAACTTTAACGACATTCACCTGCCCTACAACCCGTTCCAAAAAGTTGTGCGCGGGTTTGACCCTAAACATCACGGCATGCACCTTAATTGTGTGACCGCTACAATCGATGGTGGCTGTGGCTTTGGCGGATCTCTCGTTTGTGCAGGCTTTGACCCGCACGGTGAAATATTTGAGATGCTCGAAGCTTAAAAACGCAGTATCCATAATAGCTGCCTTAATATCATCACAAAAAAAACCAAAATAAATCAGAAAAAATGTGAACTATAACGTATCTCAAACGTATGAAGTTATGTATGGAGGTACAAAATGGCACATATTGATGACGCAAACACCCAAAGATCAAATCTCGATTATATCCGCACGGCGATGAATGAACCGATGCTGGAGAAAGATAACGAGTTGGCACTAGCAACGCGCTGGCGCGAGGACGGTGATGAAAAGGCGCTGCACGAGCTTGTGCAGTCTTACACGCGTCTCGTGGTCTCTATGGCGTCTAAGTTCAAGCATTATGGCCTTCCGTTAGGTGATCTTATCCAAGAAGGCAATATTGGCCTGATGCAAGCCGCCAACAGGTTCGAGCCTGAACGCGAATTGCGCTTCTCAACGTACGCCACATGGTGGATCAGAGCAGCGATACAGGATTATGTTCTACGGAACTGGTCGATCGTTCGCACAGGCACAACTGCCGCGCAAAAATCGTTATTCTTTAACCTGCGCCGTTTACGGGCAAAGATCGAAGGCGATAAAGAACGCGAAGGTCTAACCGATAATGATCGCAAGAAAATCGCGCAAAAGCTGAAAGTCAAAGTCAAAGACGTTGAGATGATGGAGGGCCGCATGAGCGGTGCTGACTCATCCCTCAACATGACAATCGGCGATGACGGCGGTGACGAATGGCAAAACATGCTGTCCGATGATCGCCCAAACCCCGAGGACATTGTGCTTGGCTTGAAAGACTCACAAACACGTTCGCAATGGCTGAACGAAGCATTATCAACCCTTAATGTTCGTGAGCAGCAAATTATTCGCGAACGTCATTTGGGCTATGACACTGTTACGTTAGAAGCTCTTGGTAAAGAACTGGGCGTTAGCAAAGAACGTGTACGCCAAATTGAATCACGCGCCATGGACAAGCTGAAATTCTCTCTTTCCAAAAAAGTAAGCAACCATAGCGAATATTTTATCGAGAGCTAAATTGGACAGTTAAGCTCTCAATACACGACGAAAGCGCGGCCGCCACACACGCACCCCTTACCCTCCCTCGGCCGCGTTTTCTATTATCTTTTTCCTCCCATATATAAACCGTCATTGCGAGCGAAAGCGAAGCAATCCAGAATTGCTGGATTGCCGCGTCGCTATTGCTTCTCGCAATGACGAAGAATTTTATTTATCTGAAATAGTCTTGTAACGGAAACCAGCCATCACCTGCTCGTTCGCCTTCATACCGTTCAGCACGCGAAAACGCTCCTCGCGGTAATCATCAAACGGGAATTGCGCCGAGAGAGATTGCGCCGTATCACCCGCCTTTGCCGTGACAATGCGTAAGCGATCAGGCTTGATCGTTTGTTTTTCCTGCGCTGTCATCGCACGCAAACTATATGTCGTGCGTTTCAAACCATCCATAAGTGCGGCATTTGCGTTCTTCGGGATTGCCATTTGAAAGCGGAAAAACTGGTTTGCCGACCATTCCACAGCCACAACGCGCACATCCATCAACACATTGCTGATATTAGCCTCAAACGATGCTGTGGCGGCGTTCATGCCATTGATCGTGATGGTTTCAATGCCTGATTTGATCGGCTCGTTGTTCAACCAAACACTGGCGACATAAGATTTCGCGCTCATCCCATTTTCACGGCTCGCGCCATCAAAAATAATAACCGCGCCGCCTTTGTCTTTGGATTTTGCAACGACCTTGCTCGCGTCATTATAAATCTTGTAGCCCTGCGGCACGCTATAGGTAAAGCCCATTTTCGGGTGATAGAAATTCACGCCCTTGGCAAAACCTTGCTCCGGGCTATCGCCATAAACCATGCCGTTCAAATTGTCTAAGTAGCTATGGTCGGATTTATAATCAGTCGCGGGATATTGCGCCGCTGTTGCACTGGCTTGTGCCACACGATCTGCCGTGCGCGGGTGGGTTGAGAAATAGCTAAAGCCATCTCCGCTAGCCCCTTCAATTTGTCCCTCAAGCTGTGAGTTTTGGTCAAGATTTTTCAAAAATGATGCCATGCCGTGCGGATCATAGGTAGCGCGGTGCAAATATCTTATGCCCAGCGTATCTGCCTCATGTTCTTGTCCGCGTGAGTATGATTTCAGATATAGGTCTGAGCCTAGCCCTGCCATTTTTGAAACATCGGGGCTATCCAGTGCAATCGATATTGCCGCCGTGCCGAGAGAAGCCAACATCCCTTGCGAGAAACGCTCCGCTGAATGGCGTGCTGTAATATGACCGATTTCATGCCCGATCACACCGGCAAGCTCTGCCTCGCTATTTGCCAATGCTAACAAGCCGCGCGTCACGTAAACATATCCCCCTGGCAGCGCAAACGCATTCACCATCGGGGAATCTAAAACGGTGAATTTATATGTCACGTCAGGCCGCTCGGTATTTTTCGCCAGCGCATTACCAATACCGCTCACATAAGCCTGTAATTGCGGGTTATCGTAAACGCCCATGCTCTTCACAACATTGGCATGTTCATCCGCGCCAACCTTTTGCTCCTGTGCGGGGGACATAAGGGCGGTGAACTGTTTTTCACCTGTCGCGGGGTTGGTTGAGCATGCTCCTGTGAAAAGGGCTGTTGCAAGTGTTAGGGATAGTAAAAATCTGTTGGACATATCGTTCATTCTGCTCCACGTTGTAAACATGTCAAAAATAATAGTGCTTTTAGCGTTGTTTTCCAGTTTTTTTATTTTCACCGCTGTCGGTTATGCAGAGGACGAGAAGAAAGAAGCCGTGCCCCTTTCCCTTCCCACGAACGCTGATTACGGCGATTTGCGCTTAATCGGCACGGTCAAAATCAACCAAGTCATTGACGCCCTAACCCTGCGTCTCGATGACGGACGCATCATCCAGCTTAGTGCCGTTGATTTCCCAGACCTCACCCCTTACGAGGCAGGCGACATCGCCCTTGCCGCGCATAAAGCCCTCTCAGAACTTCTCACGGGGAAAAGTGTTAGGCTCTACCAAACCAAAAAAGCCGATAAAGGGCGCACCAACCGTATGAGCAACGAATTGGCGCATATAGATGTCAACGCCCCCACGCCGCCCGAAACATCTGACACATCTGACACTGCCGACAAAGAACCGCACACCATCTGGGCACAAGGCTATCTCATCCTAAACGGTTTGGCGCGCGCCCGCCCGAACGAGCGCAATCCAGAAATGGCCGTACAAATGTATGCCCTAGAGCAAATCGCGCGCGAGAAAAAAGTGGGTATGTGGAATCCCGAAAAATATCCCGCGATGCAGGTTTTAACACCCGACACCGCAGACACCGCCATGAACAGCTTTGCTGTGATTGAAGGCACAATCAAAAGCGTTGCCATGGTCAAAAACGTGACCTATCTAAATTTCGGTAATAACTGGCGCGATGATTTCACAATCGCTGTTGAATCCGCCACCCGCCGCCAGATGTTAAAAGAGAAACCCGACATGAACCTCCTCTCGCTTGGCGGCTCAAACGTGCGTGTGCGTGGTTGGGTCGAGAGCTATAACGGCGCATTTATCAAACTAGAGCACCCTGCTCTCATAGAGTTCTTGCCAGAGACTACAGAGAATACTAGTCTAGACACAGACGATAATAATTAACAAATTAACCGTCACATAAATTCATAGTCGTTTCGCTTTATTTTTTGGAAAGGAGCAAGCGATGAAGCGTAGTAAAACTACGTGAAACGCGCAGCAACGCTGCCAAAAAGTAAATGGGAACGACTAGATGCCGCAGAATAAATCAAACAATGACTCCTACCGCCGCAAACCCTTGATGGATTTATTCCCCGAGCTAACGCCCTATTCTTCTGGCTTTATGAAAGTCGACGATACTCATGAAATTTATTGGGAGCAATGCGGCAACCCGCACGGCGCACCGATTCTGTTTTTACATGGTGGCCCAGGTGCAGGCGCGACAACAACGCATCGCCGTTTTTTTGATCCTGACCATTACCGCATCATCATCTTTGATCAACGCGGCGCGGGTCGCTCCACTCCGATCGGTAGCTTGGAGAACAATACGCTTGAGCACATCATCGGCGATATCGAAGCCCTGCGCTATCGCTTGAACATCGATCATTGGTGTTTGTTCGGCGGTTCATGGGGCAGCACAGTCGCGCTCGCCTATGCACAGAAATACCCAGAGCATTGCTCCTCCATGATTTTGCGCGGTGTGTTTTTGATGGAGCAATACGAAATTGACTGGTTCTTGCACGGCATGAGAACCTTCTTCCCCGAAGCCGCAGAACAGTTCTTCGCGCAATACCCCGATGAAAAACCCGAAAACATTCTCCGCCGCTACTATGATGACCTCAGCAGCAGCGACCCGCAAAAATGCATTGATGCCGCCATCACATGGAGCCTTTACGAAGGTGCGTGCGCATCGCTCCTACCAAACTATGAAACCATCACAACGGACGAGCAAAAACAAAGTGCCCTCGCCCTTGCACGGATGGAAGCCCATTATTTCATCCACGGCGTGATACCGCCCGAGAAAAGCTTACTCAACAACATTGATAAAATTCGTCATATCCCGACTGTGATTGTACAGGGACGCTATGACATGATTTGCCCAATACAAACCGCGCACCGCCTACATCAAGAATGGCCCGAAGCCGATTATGTTGTTGTTCCCGATGGTGGTCATTCCGCCACGGATCCTGCCATTCGCTCACGCTTGATCGAGGCCACCGAAAACATGAAAACGCTCTCTTAAGCCACCGCGCACAAGACGCAACAAACGCACAGAAAGGAAAATCAATGGATTTCAACACGCTTCACGATATGGATTTAAACGGCAAAATTGTTTTGCTACGTGCTGATTTGAACGTGCCTGTCGATGCGGATAAAAACATCACCGACACAACACGCATTGACCGTTTAAAACCCACCATTGATTTGCTCGCCGCAAAAGGTGCTAAAACTTTAATCCTCTCCCATTTTGGTCGTCCCAAAGGCGAGCATAACTCTGAATTTTCTCTCGCCTTCTTGCCGCCTGCCTTGCAAAAACAATGGGGCGTTGAGGTTCAATTTGCCGAAGATTGCATTGATATCCCTGCACAAAACGTCGCGGCGAACCTAAAAAATGGGCAATTTGGCCTGCTTGAAAATCTCCGCTTCCATAAAGGCGAAGAAGCAAACGATCATGAATTCGCGCAAAAACTTGCCGCACTTGGTGATCTTTTTGTAAACGATGCCTTCTCTGCGGCGCACCGCGCGCACGCCTCAACCGAAGCATTAGCGCATCTTCTGCCTTGTGCCGCTGGTTTATTGATGGAGGCCGAACTGACTGCCCTACAAGACGCCCTCGAAGCGCCAGATCATCCTGTGATTGCCCTTGTTGGTGGTGCAAAAATATCGTCAAAACTTGATGTCCTTGGCAACCTTATCAAAAAGGTTGATATGCTGATCCTTGGTGGTGGCATGGCCAACACATTCCTTTACGCGCAAGGTCACGACCTAAAAGCATCATTGTGTGAGAAAGACATGGCCGACACCGCGCGCGATATCATGGCGCAGGCAAAAACTCATAATTGCGAAATCATCCTTCCTATCGATGGTGTTGCCGCCGAAAAATTTGCGGCGAACGCCCCGCATACAACCTGCGGCAATGACGCTATTCCTGATGGCACGATGGTTCTTGATATTGGTGCGGGCACCATCGAAATGCTAAAAGGCAAAATCTCAACTGCTAAAACCCTGCTTTGGAACGGGCCAATGGGTGCGTTTGAACTAACACCATTTGATAACGGCACGGTACAGCTTGCGCGTTTTGCTGCGGAATGCACCAAAAATGGCACGCTTAAATCTGTTGCTGGTGGTGGTGATACGGTTGCTGCGCTTGAACAAGCAAATGCCGCCAAAGATTTCACCTACATCTCAACCGCAGGCGGTGCGTTCCTCGAATGGCTAGAAGGCAAAACCCTCCCCGGCGTTGCCGCCCTATCACAAAAATCCTGTACCAAACAGTGTGCCTAATCTATAAGTGCCCTTATTCGTTTCAGTTTTTTTCTGACAAGACACAAACGACGCCGCGTAGTGGAACTACGCAAGGAGTGAAGTAACGATGTCAGGGAAACACTGAGGCGAATAGAGAAAGACCGCCTGAGATATTCCCCAACAGGCGGCCTTCCGATCGTTTACACCCCTAGTGTAACCTTTTAACTCTCGCGCTGGACGATCCGTTGCGCCACTTCTGGGCGAACACGGTCGAAATAATTCAGCAGCGACAGAAAATCACTTTGATTGATGATCCGCTCGGATGATCTCATACGATTTGTCATCATATAGATCAGAGAAAAATCACCTTTTTGAATACCAAAGGCACGGCATACAACCGCCATACCGCGCGGACATGCTGTCTGCAATACGTTATGAATGTCTTTTGCCTTGATACCCGTATGAACCGAGAACATCGCGATAAAGGACGGAATTTGTCCACGGCGCAAAATGTCCATCATCATGCCCGTATTGAGCATTCCAAGCTGTTTATATTTTTGCGCAGCGCGCATCATCACAGCCGTCGGCATAAAGCGTTTATCATCCGAAGGACGTTGCGCCTCTGCAAATTCAATCAACAGATCATCAACATATTCTGCGGCTTGACCGCTGAACACGCCATAATGCATACGCACATAATCACGAAGCTCTTGCCCGACAAACTCATAAAGCTTACGCGCAACACTCACTGGAATGCCTTCGCGCATCAATAATGGTTTGGCAATGCCTTCTTCGTTTTGTGCCAGATCAGAAATCATCTCGATGATTTTTTCCGTGAGATCAACACTGTTATTCGATGTCAGGTTAATAACGGTCTCTACATCTTTTGTCTTCACGAGGGCTTCAATCACGCTTTGACCCAAGCTTTCACGACCAGCAATAACCTGCCAATACGGTGCTGATTTTGAATTTACAATATAAAGCAAATCCAACTCATCAAGCGCACGGCTGTGTTTCAGCACAGGCGTTGCAATTTCAATCTCGTCATTCGCAAGGTGAAGAATAAGGCGCAAAGGAACATCATCCAGCGCGGCTAAACGTTCGGAAAGCGCGCGGCGCATGTCCTTTTCGGCTTGTGACACAAGACCGATCAAAAGATCCGACAACACTTCCTGCTGTTGGATATTCATTTTAATTTCTATGATTTCGGTAAATAAGCTCGCAAACTTGCTTTTCACTTCTCCGGTATTTTCCGAAGGAAGCAGCCCACTTTTCTGATACTCGCGCAGTTGCAACAATAAAGGCGCAACATTGGGTACCCGCTTTTCCAATGATTCTAACATTCTAATTTATAACCCCAATAGATACTCGTTTTCCCAAGACACAAACCCTCTTGAATAACCGAGATAGTATAGTTTTTTGGAAGTGGAACTTGCGAAACTCGGCTTTGACTCTTTGTTCAAATTTTCCGAACCTCACCCACAACGACTTTATATTAGCGTTTAATTGTTTAAAATTCGTTAACATGAAATTTCAGTACCCTCTTCTAACGCCCTGATAGTTTTGAAAGTATTTGTTAAACTTTTCCGTGTAGGATATAAAGGTTAGGGTACAACTTCTTGGGAAAGGGTCTATTTATGGTTTTGCCAGCAGCAGCATCAGCGGCACAACAAGCATATACATCACCGCTACAGCAGAGATCGGAGAACCTTGTCCGCAATCCGGAGCAACGTCCCGAGAACAGCGAGCAACAACCTGTTCCTCTCGGCGAGAAACCACCTGTTGAAAGCGTTGTCGCCTCCGCAAAGGATGACATCGCGAAAAAGAGCATCGATATCGCAGCGAACCAGCCAGAAATTGGCGCCGCGCGTTCGGAAAATCTTGAGCGCGGAAGCCTCGTTGATCTCTCCGCATAATTAAAGTTTTATCCCGTTAGGATTTTGGGAATGAATATGGCGCTTAACGGCGTCATATTTTTTTGTCTGTTTTTTCGCACTGCACACAATCCGCCATCTTGTTTGTTGCGTCGATGCGCCGTATAGTTTTCCGCATGACAGATAAAACAAATAAAAAAGAACAAAAAACAGGCTGGGATCAATATCACGACTATGAATGTCTGGACAAAATCCTCACCGCGCAACATCTGCGCAGCGATGAAGCCGGCGACCACGCCCATGATGAAATGCTGTTTATCATTTACCACCAAGTATCCGAGCTCTGGTTCAAACAAATTTTGTTTGAAATGGATGACATCCAAAACCGCTTTGACCGTGACATTGTCAACGATCACGACATGCAACCAATTCTTGCGTATTTAGAGCGCATCATCCAAATCTTAAAAACGCTTGTTTCCATGATTGACGTGCTAGAAACCATGCCGCCGCAATCCTTCATTGATTTCCGCGAGCATCTATCAACCGCCTCAGGTTTCCAAAGCTGGCAATTCCGTTTGATCGAGGTGCGCTTAGGCCTGCGCCGTGACGACCGCATCCCTGTGTTCCACGGCGGGTTTGACGATGATCTACGCGCCGAGAGCAAAAAAGCTATTGCCGATGCTGAGAGCAAAACCACCCTATTCGACCAACTTGATAAATGGTTATCCCGCACACCGTTCGTGCAAAAAGACGATTATGATTTCTGGCAGGAATACCGCCAAGCCGTCCATACTATGCTCGATAACAAAGCCACCGCCGCACAAACCAACTTCACAGGTGATGCTCTAGAAAAAGAGCTAGCGACAATCACACGCGGCAAAACAAAATTCGACGCGATCTTTGACAGCGAAATTCATAAAAACAGCAAGAACTGGCGCATGTCATGGAAAGCCCTCCAAGCCGCGCTGTTCATCACCATCTACCGCACAGAACCAATTTTGCAAGCACCGCAACGCCTGCTCACCTATGTCATGGATATTGATGAGCTTCTCGCGCGTTGGCGCTATCGCCATGCGTTGATGGTGCAACGTATGATGGGTGCCAACATGGGATCGGGCGGTTCAGGCGGCTATAGCTACCTCATCGACACGCTTGAAAAACACCGCATCTTCGGTGATTTGTTCGCGCTCTCAACGTACCTCATCCCGTCTTCATCGCTGCCAACCCTGCCGCAAAGCCTGCAAGACAACATGGCTTACCGCTATATGGGCAAAGACGACAAGGCCCTATAAACATGAAAAGCTACAAACATCTTTTCAGCAAAACCACAAACGCCGCGCCCGACCGTCTTCATTTTGCACCGCACAGCCACCATCCGTGGCCTGATGATACCTTCGAAGCGCAGCAGCAATATTGGCGCGACTCCACGCAATATCTTGACCAAAAATGGGGCAAGGTGATTTTTCCGCATATTATCCCTGCGGCGCAGAACGGCATTGCCAAAATACTAAACCTCTCAACGCCGCAAAACGTTACCTTTGCGCCCAATACGCATGAATTTGTGACCCGTATCCTGTCTTGTCTGCCGAAAAACCCGCGCATCCTCACCACCGACAGTGAATTTTACAGCTTTGAACGCCAGATCAAGCGACTGGAGGAGGATGACAGCCTTTCCGTTAATCGTGTGGCCGCCATGCCGTTTGACACCTTCCCCGCCCGTTTAAAGGCTGAAATCGCCGCAAATGATTACGATCTGCTATTTTTCAGCCAAACCTTCTTTAATGCGGGCTACGTTGTGCCTGATCTAGCCGACATTGTGAATGCCGTAACCAACAACGACACCCTCATCGTGATTGATGGCTATCACGGCTATATGGCGTTGCCGACTGACTTACACGCGATAGAGAACCGCGCTTTTTACATCGCGGGCGGCTATAAATACGCGATGGCGGGCGAAGGCTGCTGCTTCATGCACTGCCCCGACGGTTACGCCATGCGCCCGCCCAATACGGGTTGGTACGCCGATATCGGTGCGCTCGATGATCAAAACGGCGGTGAAACACCCTACGCCACCAACGGCTTCCGCTTTTCTGGTGCGACGTTCGACCCGTCAGGTCTATACCGCACCGTTGCGGTGCATGATATGCTCGCACGTGAAAACATTGACGTTGCCGACATTCACAACCACGTTCTCGCGCTTCAAACTCTATTCCTAGCCGAAAGAAAAGCCGATCTCGGCACGCTCATCACCCCCACAAACACCACCATTCGCGGTAATTTCCTAACCTTTGAAACCGACCGTGCCGCCGAAATCCATGACGCGCTTCTGACGCAAAACATCATCACCGACCGCCGCAAAAACCGCCTGCGCTTTGGGTTTTCAATCTCCCAAGATGAAAATGATGTGAAAAAGTTATGTGAACACTTATTGACATAGAGACACCCTCTCTATAACAATAACGCATAATAAATTTACAGGAGATCACACCATGACAAACTCAAAACTATTACCTGCCGCCCTCTTAGGCGCTTTTTTGCTCGCTGGTTGTGAATACTCAGGCGATGCCATCGAATGGGAAGAAGAAGGCATTTGGAATTGCACCAACGCCTTCACAAATGTTTCTATATCTTTTGACACCGAAGCTGAAGATACAACAGCGACGGTCAACGGGAACCTCACCTTAAACGTTCGCGACATCAATACAGGCCTAAAAACCCATATCGTCGCAGATGATGGTTGGATATGCACTTTTCCAAGCGGTAAAAAAGAACCGTTTGAAACAACACCTACTCCATAAAAATTACTGAAACGCGACTTCGCTGAAAGACCGTAATTTACGGCTGTGCAATTGCGCAGGGCCGATATCACGCAGCAAGGCCATGGTCAAAAGACCAATCTGCAAATGCTGCTCTACCCGTTCCTTATAAAACGAGTCCGCCATGCCGGGCAGTTTTGGTTGTCCGTGCAGTGGTTTATCTGACACGCAAAGCAATGTTCCATAAGGCACACGGAAACGGAAACCGTTCGCGGCGATGGTGCCTGATTCCATCTCCAACGCAATCGCGCGGCTCTGGCTCAGGCGTAAGTTCTGTCTGATCGTCGGGCGTAATTCCCAATTTCGGTCATCAATCGTTGCTACTGTTCCTGTACGCATAATTTTCTTCAGATCATAGCCCTGCAAGCCCGTGACACGCGCCACAGCTTCTTCCAGAGCAAGCTGAATTTCCGACAGCGCAGGAATAGGAATAGAGACAGGCAAATCATCATCCAAAATATGATCCTCACGCAAATACGCGTGTGCCATAACATAATCGCCCATGCTTTGTGAATTCCGTAACCCCGCACAATGGCCGAGCATCAACCACGCATGCGGACGTAACACCGCAATATGGTCTGTAATCGTTTTCGCGTTCGATGGGCCAACACCGATATTAATCATCGTAATGCCCGAACCATCGGCACGTTTCAAATGATAAGCAGGCATCTGCGGCAATCGTGACATCGGCGTGCCTACCTCATCCGCATCAGGCGTATCCACGCAATTTTTGTTTGTGCTCACCCTATTCCCTGGTTCAACAAAAGCACTATATTCTGCGCGTTCTTTCTTGAGTTTAGGATCATCGGTTGGCGCCATAATATCGCGACACATCCGCACGAATTCATCGATATAAAACTGATAGTTGGTGAAGATCACATAGTTCTGAAAATGTTTCGCTGACGTGCCTGTATAATGACGCAAGCGCATGATACTAAGGTCTGTGCGCGGCGCGTTAAATAAGGAGAGCGGCGAGGGCTGCCCCGGCGGGACAACATTTGTGTTATTGGCGACTTCGTCATCCATGCCCTCCAAATCAGGCATATCGAATTTCGACGGCAGCGCGTTAATCAACTCGCTGCTCAGTCCTTTTTCCAAATGAAAATCATCACCCAGCGCAAAATGAATCGGAATAGGCTTATTACTAACCCCAATCTCCACCGCGCAGCTATGATTTAACATCAAAAGCCTGATTTGTTCTTTCAGGTAGAAATCAAAAATGTCTGTCGGGCGCGTGACCGTCGCCTCATAAACCCCAGCCTTAGTCACAAAACCGTAGGAAAAGCGCGTATCCATCCGCGTGGCATCTTTGGCCTCGATACGGATATAGGGGTAATACCCCGAAACGCGGTGGCTTGGAATTTCGCCTTTTTGAAAGGCATCAAATGCCTCGCGCAAATACGCAACCTGCTCCTCATAGATATCGCACACGGCTCCGTGTGCATCCTCCGAGTCAGAGTATTTTTTAGCTTTAATGAGTTTTGGTGCTTTGATCATATTGATATTATGATCGCTGATTTTCATTAATAAAACAAGAAGATGTATCGAAATGCGCAAAAATTAAACAATAAGCAACCGCGCGCATTACAACGCCAGTTTCTCGCATATCTGCGCCGCAATCCCTTTAGCAGCAAGCCTATCACTATGCACTTTCGGATCATCGCCTTCGGCACGGCTAAGCCCCGTCATATAGAAACGGTATTTCTGCCCATCGGGATTTTTATGACCAAACGGAAAGCGCATCTTCGCCTTCTCGGCCTCAACAACCAAAACAGCATCACGCCCACGCCAGCGTTTCGTACACGCCACCGCACACGCCACAAATTGCGCGCGGATATCGCCCTTTTCCACCACAAACGACGCGGCGTTCGGGGATTCCACAGGCGCAACCGAACATTGATACCCCATGTTATGAAACGCTTCGCTCAAAAATTGTAACTTTTGCTGTACAGACATGCCCGCCGACTTTCTAATCAAAAAACATATATTAGGAAATGCGCATTATTGCGCTGCAGCAACTCATATCAACAGAACCACGCTTCTGTCAAACAATATTACAAAGAAATACGGAAAATTTTATTAAACGCTACCAACGAGCGAGCGCGCGAAATCATCCGCCGCAAACGGGCGCAAATCTTCGGCTGTTTCGCCCACACCGATATAGTGAATCGGCAAGCCAAAGTGATCGGCAAGGCTAACAACAACACCACCCTTGGCAGAACCATCCAGCTTTGTCACCGCCAAGCCTGTGACATTGACCATCTGTTTGAATGTCTCCACCTGTGCGTGCGCATTTTGCCCTGTCGTGGCGTCCAAAACCAACAAAACAGCATGCGGTAAATTCTCGTCATGCTTTTTCAAAACGCGGATGATCTTCTCAAGTTCGGCCATCAAGTTCGCTTTGTTATGAAGTCGTCCTGCCGTGTCTATAAACAACACATCCGCATTATCTGCTTTGGCTTTCTCGTACGCTTCATACGCAAGTGCCGCGGCATCCGCGCCCAAATCCTTTTTCACAAAGCCCGTATTGGCGCGCTGCGCCCAAATCTCAAGCTGCTCGACCGCTGCGGCACGGAACGTGTCCCCTGCGCCGAGTGTAATTTTCATGCCTTGCTTCACCGAGAGGTCATACGCAATCTTGCCAATCGTTGTGGTTTTACCCACGCCATTTACACCACACACAATCACAACCATCGGCTTGCCATCAACCTTGGCAAACGCCATCGTCTGCGCCACAGGGCTTAAAATTTTCGAAATACTCCCCGCCAATAAATCCTTAATTTCGGTTTCAGAAATATCCTTGCCGAAACGATCCGCGCCGAACGTGCCCACAATATGCGCGGCAGTTTTCGGGCCTAAATCAGCCATAATCAACAGCTCTTCCAATTCATCCAACATATTCTGGTCAAGCTTGCGTTTCGTGACCAAATCAGCAAGCCCCTGCCCAATCTTCGATGATGATTTAGACAAGCCTTTAGACAAACGCCCGAGCCAGCTTCCGCCTGTACCCTTGCCTTTGTCTTCCTCCGCAGATTGCGTGCTCAAAGAAACAACGCCCGTTTCTTCTTCGGGCGCTGGTTGGTCAGGAATAGGCTCTATCTCAGGCTCTTGCGGCGGCGCAGGCATCGGCACTGGTTCACGCACAGGCTCAATTTCTGGCTGCTCTGGTTCTGGCACGGGAACAGGTGTTGGCTCTTCCTCAGGTGGTGGGTCTTCCGGCGCGGGCATCGGCATCGGTGCGGGGTCTTCGCGCTTTGGCTCTGGCGGTGGCTCTATTTCAGGCGGCGGTGTTTCCACAGGCGCTTCTTGCGGCACATCAGGTTCAACAGGGACTTCCGCAGGTCTTTCAGGCGCCGTTTCAGGAACACTGATCGGAACTTCCTGCGGGCTTTCAGGCAAATCACCCGATGCTGTCGTGTCTTTTTTCTTTTTCCGCCAAAACATCATAATCCTCGCACCGCCGTTTTAATCTCTAGCAACCGCAGCGCTGCGCCCGCCGCATCGCCGCCTTTGTTTTTCTGTGTTTTATCCGCCCGCGCAATGGCTTGCGCTTCGTTTTCAACGGTCAAAATCGCATTGCCCAGTGCCAGATCATAATCCAGCACCATTTCATAAACGCCGCGTGCGCTTTCGTTGCACACGATATCATAATGGCTTGTTTCGCCACGGATGATGCATCCCATCACCACATACGCATCATAACCAAGCCCCAATGATAATTTAAGTGCCGCAGGAATTTCCAAAGCACCGGGAACCGTCAACACATCAAATGTCGCGCCCGCCTTGTTCAATGTCTCTTTCACGCCATCCAGCAGCAAATCATTGATATGCTTGTAATACCGCGCTTCGATTATCAAAACTTTTGTCATTACTTGCTGCTCCTATACGCCACAACATCTGCAATCGTACCTATCTTTATATTATGGGTTGTGGCAAATATTTCAAGGTCAGCCAACCGTGCCATTGTGCCGTCATCTTTCATCACTTCGCAAATCACCGCCGCACCACTAAGCCCTGCGAGCTTTGCCAAATCAACTGACACTTCTGTGTGTCCGTCACGCGTAAGAACACCGCCCTCTGCCGCCCGTAACGGGAAAATATGCCCCGGAGTGGACAAATCATCTGCTGTGCTTTGTGAGTTCACGGCGACTTGCACCGTTTTGGCGCGATCAAATGCGGAAATCCCTGTCGTCATACCTTCGCGTGCGCCAATAGACACCGTAAAGGCTGTGCCGTATGTGGATGTGTTGTTTTGTGCCATCGGGGAAAGCTGCAAACGATCAATAATCGCGCCCTCCATCGGCAAGCAAATAAGACCGCGCCCGTACATCGCCATAAAATTGATATGTTCTGGTGTAATGTAATCGGCAGCAACAATAAGGTCACCTTCGTTTTCGCGACCTTCATCATCCACCATGATAACCATACGCCCCGCGGCAATCTCAGCAATAATCTCTTCGGTCGAGGCAATCATGCTCCCGCTTTCGGTACGCTGTAAACTCAAACTCATTCGCTTTCCTTGGGCGTCGCAATCAGGGCATTATGCTGCAAGACCCTTGCGACATAACGAGCTAGCATATCAACCTCGAAATTCATTTCGCTGCCGACACTTAAGCGTGAAAGGTTCGTGACTTCCCATGTATGCGGGATAATGCTCACGCCAAAGACATTGTTCTCAACATCAGTCACCGTGAGCGATACCCCGTTCAGCGCGACCGAGCCTTTTTCCGCGACATAATGCGCGAGCTGCGGCGGCACAGCGATTTTTACAAGGTAACAATCACCATCACGCTCGATAGATTGAAGCGTTGCCTTGCCGTCCACATGGCCAAACACCAAATGTCCGCCAAGTTCATCACCTAATTTCATGGATTTTTCGATATTGACCAATGTCTCGGCGTTCCAATCACCGATGGTCGTGCGGGCGATGGTTTCATTGGAGACATCAAACGCAATCCCGCCCCCCTCAAAATCAACAACCGTCAAACAACAGCCATCGCAACAAATCGACGCGCCAATATCCAGATCAGTTGAATCATAGTGACAGCCAATCACAATACGTTTTTGGCCGCCTTTATCATCAATCCGCAGAACAACGCCGCGGTCTGTCACTATTCCTGTAAACATGGGATAGATAAATAACGTAAGCCGCCCGAAAGGGCAAATAAAATCGGTAAATGAACGCGCTTCACGCTCTAAATAATGATCGAGGTCAACTTATCGCCGTCAATGCTTTGCGTGCGTACATTAGCGAGACTACCAACAGGTAGCTCTTTGTCCAAAAGCACTCCCGCAAAATGTTCCGTGCGACCAACATTTCCTTTTTCAACAATAACTTGTCGTTCTTTATTCAGGTGAAAGCTTAAGAATTTACCCATCTGAACATCCCCTGCATCCCGCAGTTTCGCAGCTCGCTCTTTCCGCAGCGCCGGATCAACTTGCGGCATTTTCGCAGCTGGCGTACCGGGGCGTTCGGAATACGGGAACACATGCAGGAACGTTAAATCGCACTCCGCCACAATATCCAGCGTATTTTGGAACATCTCATCCGTTTCGGTTGGAAACCCTGCGATAATATCCGCGCCAAACGCCATATCAGGGCGGTATTCACGCGCCCGACGGCACATTTCAATCGCATCCGCCCGCAAATGGCGGCGTTTCATGCGCTTTAGCACCATATCATCGCCCGCTTGCAAGCTCATATGCAAATGCGGCATCAAACGCGGCTCTTCGGCAATCAAGCGCCACAAATCATCATCAATCTCCACTGGATCAAGCGAAGACAAGCGCAAACGCGGCAATTCAGGCACCAACGCAAACACGCGCCGTATCATCTGCCCCAACATCGGCTTCCCTGGCAAATCATGCCCATAAGACGTGACATCAACCCCCGTCATCACAATCTCGTTATAGCCTGACGCCACCAATTTCCGCACTTGGTCAACAATCTCACCCACAGGAACAGACCGCGAATTCCCGCGCCCATAAGGAATAATACAAAACGTACAACGATGGTCACAACCATTTTGCACCTGAATAAACGCCCGTGCATGGCCTTCCACGCCCTCGATCAAATGCCCAGCCGTTTCTTTGACCGACATAATATCATTGACCAAAATGCGCTCTGTGATCGGCGCGCCCCAAGTTTCGGCTTTAAGCTTCAAATCATTCCCAATGATCTGATCAACCTCATCCATCGCCGCATACATCTCTGGCGCGATCTGCGCGGAACACCCCGTCACAATAATTTTCGCATTCGGATTCTTACGGCGCGCACGACGTATCGCCTGCCGCGCTTGACGCTCAGCCTCCTTGGTCACCGCGCATGTGTTAAAGATAATCGCATCTTCCATGCCTGCCTTTTCGGCATGCCCCCGCATCACCTCTGATTCATAGGTGTTTAACCGACATCCGAATGTCACAATTTCTGGGGCTTTGCTGCTCATCACTATTCCTATAAATCCTAACCCAAACGATGTACAGATAATTTTTGATTCTGTCAAATATTTGCCGCGCTGCACAGCACCACCCCTCACAAATAACAATTGACAAGCAAGTCACTAAAATTACATAACAACTAAATCACACAATAATAAAGAGAATGTAGACACATGGCAGATCGACTCTCCCCCTATTTCAGCGATACATACGAAGAAGCCCGCGATAAATTTCGCGCTGCCGTAAACAATAACCCTGAAATCGTACACAGCGTTTACAGCCACCCAAACCATAACGACACAAAGGGTATGCCCCTTACAACCGACATCGCATGGCATGGCTCAACATCCCCGAAAGCCATTCTCCTTATCAGCTCAGGCTTACACGGAATAGAAGGCTTTGCTGGCTCTGCTATTCAACTAAAAGCCTTAACAGAAAAAGCATTAGAACCCATTTCCGATAACCTCGCCATTGTCTATGCCCACGCCTTAAACCCTTATGGATTTGCGCATTACAGAAGAGTAAACGAGGACAATATTGACCTTAACCGTAATTTTGTTGACTGGAAAACGTTCGAAGCACAAGAACACCCCCTAACAGAAACAATGCAAAAGATTGTCGCGCCCGATCGTTGGAATTGGAATATCACATTGGCGAAAACGGCTTTTCGTATCATGCGCCACAAAATGAGCAACGTGCAAGCCGCACTACAGCAAGGACAATACAGATTCCCGCAAGGCTTATTCTACGGTGGGCAAGACGCAGCATGGTCAACCAACACCGTCCGTGAAATTTTCTCAAAATGCGCCGAAAACACATCGCATATCGCTCATATCGATATCCACACGGGTCTTGGTAAATACGGCGACAGAGAAATGATTATAACAACACCGCCAAACCACCCGACAACCCTACGCGCTATACAATGGTGGGGAAGCGAACACGTCCAATCAACAACCGCAGCAGAAGATAAATCTGTATCGGCAAACGTATCTGGCAGCATCGACCAAGCATTCAGCCCCCAATCGCACGAAGACTGTAGCATTACGACCTCTGGCTTGGAATTTGGAACATTACCCCCGTTAAAGAACCTAAAAGCCCTTGCTTTTGATAACTGGGTGCATAGCAAAACCGACGATCCTGCCCAATTACAAAAAGCACAGCAAGAAATGCGCAAAGCCTTCTCCCCCCGTGACCCCAAATGGGAAAACACCATATTAGAACAAGGTATTGAAGTACTGCAACAGGCCTCTGCGGGGCTTAAAACGCAGATACACGCGGGCCCTAAACGCTAAACAAAAAACGGCACAAAAATAACGTCTGGATTTGCGAGCACATCTTGACAAATTAAGAATATAATCCTATAATGTGGCTATGAATGATTGTATAAAACACGCCGCAAAACAAAAACCACCGCATCTCCCCTTATTTTCGCGCGCCATCATCACGACGACAAACACCATGACCACCACGAATGCCACAACCACCCATCTACCCGCCCTAATTCCGCGCTATGTAAAATAACATGCCTCTCACAAAAAAACGGAGCGTGGAAAACTTGCGTTCAAAGTGAAGGGATGCGGAAAACCAAACAAAAACAGCGCATTAAACGCGCTATTCTTCCGTTTTCAATGCTTCTTCGAAGTAATCCGACGTTATACCGAACGAAAACCACTCCTCGCCCACTGTTTCATGCTCTTTCGGCAGGATGATATAGCCATCCGCAGGGGCAATGATACTTCTACCGCTCTCATACGTCGCCAAAACCTCACCCGCTTGCACGGTGGTGAAGTTTTGCAATTCTTTGGCAAATTGCCCGTCTTCTTCCTTGATAAAGGCTTGCGTCATTTTGATGCAATGGCGCTCTATGCTTTGCTGTTCACGGATAAGCGTTTGATCAACATGCGATACTCCCAAATAGCGCAGCACGCGCAGAATCGCCTGATAACCGACCTCAGGTGCGGTTTCATCCAGATGCGAACCACATTCCAACGTCAACGCCATACCACCTTGGGCGCGTGTGTATTCGGTTGTGCCCATGGCAAATTTCGGGTCTATCCCTGCCGTTGCATCACCCAACGCATCGGCAAAGCCGTGCACAAAATGGCTAACACCCAGCGCGAGCGCATATTCCGCGTTCTCCGCATCACACGCGCCGAGGAAGATAAACGGCTGGCTTTGCGAATGGCACGAATGCAAATCAAGCAACACATCTGCCGTATCAAACAGTGGGCACAGCACATTATCCAGATGGTCTTCATAGGCTTTCGGGTCAGGTTTCGGGAACATCATGCGGTTCAAATTACGTTCCGTCTGCCGCACATTCTGCGCCCGTGCGCGCGGGTTACAGATCGGGACAAAACTCACCTTGCCATGCTTAATGGTGATAATGCCCTGCTCGATCTCTCGCAAAACACGCTGCACCGCCAAAACGCCGCACGGCTCGTTCCCGTGAACACCACCCGTGACAATCAAATGCAGCCCCGCATGGCCGCTATCAATCTCAAAAATTTCGGGGAGTTCTATTTGTGTCATTTACCCACCATAACCGCAAACCGATACCATAAAAAAGTCCAGAAAAGACTCCACAAAACGGTTTACATACCCCCCTAATACGAAATAAAAGAGCCAGAGATAAAACACGAAAACGACAAATATTATCTTGCCAAACACCTCTGACTTTACATTGTGATCAATCATATTCGCGGCATCTATATCATCTGGGCTAAAAGCATTTCCCTCCAGATTACTATGTATAGAGTTGTCCATATTCACCAGCTTCCCGCCTAAAGGAGAATAATAAAAGAACCTCATTGTCAGAAACATCATAACAATAGCAAGGACTAGCCCCAATACGGGAGAAGTCCAAGCCCAGAACACATCTATAAACTGAACAAGGGATTGGCATACGCTGCCGCCATGGGTATAACGTGATAAAGCCTCAGAAAGCCCAAGCAAGAGAGAGGTAATAAGAACAGCCGCGCCGAGCACAATAAAGATAACAACGGCGACAATTTTAAGTTCCCTATCCACGCCACTCGCCCTCAAACACATACGCCACAGGGCCTGTCATCAACACATGGCTATCTTCGGCGCGCCATTCAAGGATAAGCGAACCGCCATCCAGAACAATCTCCGCCTTGCGCCCTGTCAAGCCTCGACGCACGGCGGCCACCATTGTCGCACAGGCACCCGAACCACACGCTTGGGTCACTCCTGCGCCGCGCTCCCAAACCCTTACACGGATTTTGTTGTCTGCCAGAACTTGCGCGAATTCAACATTTGTGCGCTCAGGGAACAATACATGCCGCTCCACCTGTGACCCAAGCCCTGCAACATCCACGCGCTCAACATGCTCGACAAAGAACACCGTATGCGGGTTGCCAATATTCACCGCCACGGGATCGGTCAAATCACCGCCAATAATCCCCAAATGCAGCGTGTTCTTCTCCTCGGCAAGCGGTATCTCCTGCCACTCCAATCGCGGCGTGCCCATATCCACCGTCACCATGCCATCATCCGCCATGTGGCATTTGAGGAAACCCGCAACCGTTTCAATCACGCACTCATTCTTACCCTGCGCCGCCATCCATTGATGGGCGACACAGCGCGTGCCATTCCCGCACGCTTGGGCTTCGGAGCCATCGGCATTATAGATCCGCATGAACATATCGGCATCTTTGCTCCGCGCGACCTCACGCACCATAAGTTGGTCACAGCCAACACCAAAGCGCCGATCCGCGATTTTCTTTGCCATCGCAGCGTTGAAACCATCAGGCATATCGCAAACCACGAAATCATTGCCCAACCCATGCATTTTTGTAAATTTCAAACTCATACCCGAAAATTATCACAGGCTGTTTTTGATTCAAAGCTTGCATTTTAATACCCCACATTATAATTGTAGCTTATGACAATAGGATTGAGGACATTCTTTGAGAAACGCGCAGACCCAAAGCGCGGTGCAAGACAGACATATGCTGTCCCGAGCTATTTTCTGCGCGAGGTTTTCCGCCGCGAGGAAAGCGGCCTTTACACCCAAGCAAACGATTTTGAGCCTGCGTACCGAAGATTTAGCGGATCTAAATTCATGCCATCCACAACCGCACGTAATCGCGAAAGCTATTACCACCTTGCCGATCCACAGGCTGAGAACGACCAATCAGGAAGCTCGGCCTATATCGCGTTCACGGATTTCAGCGAGGGATTAACCGATATGGATAGACGTTACGGCACGTCACTCATCATCAACGGCACAGCGCATTACCGCAGCCAGCTTGAACATGACCGCACATTCTTTGCCATGAAAGGCTATTTTTCTGAGGATGGCCAAACATTCCATCTTCATAACTTACACGCACCGCACTTTGAAAACAGCCATCACAACGGCGCGCAGGAAATGTATGTATTCCGCGATCACGACATCATGACAGCCTTTGCCTTTGCGCGCGCCATCACCAATCAGATATTTAACGACGGGCGCACATCAAATACGCCCTACGTCGCATGGCAGGAACAGACAGAACGATATTACCACGGACGAAATCCTGTATGGCAAACCCGCCTGACAGATGGCCCTTCCAGTGAATTAAAACCGAGACGGAGATAAAAATGAACATCAGAGGCTTTCTAAACAACGCCGCACAAAACATGAAGCAGCCAAAAATGACGTATAGTGTTCCATCAGAGTATATACGGGAGATTTTCTATCCGCAGCCTTTGTTGTTCAGACCCACACCGGAAATCCATTACTCAATTCTTGCGTTCTTAGGCATGCAAGGTCACAGCAAAGGCTCTGCGTTCATTAGACAAAACCCCGATATTGCCCAACGCTATCTGGTAAATCCCAGACAGACTATTACACGCGCAGACCTAGGGTATAACGACGATATGGAGCGCGTTCCATCATCCCCTGCTGTTATGTACACCAAATACCGCATCTCCCAAGAACGCGAAGGCTTTGCGGTCATGCTGCGTGACAATATCCCAAGCGGTGACAGTTACGCGCAAGATCGCTTAGGTTGCGTCAAACTCGCCATTGGTGGTTATTTTGACAATGACGGCATGTTCACGTTCGAACGTCTCATGCTGCCCAACGATTTTTTAAACTTCGGCAGCAAGAACAAACGCCTGAAGGCTATCGACATCCACGAAAACAGCGTCAAAGGTGCTTTGTACTACGCCGCGCTGAGCACAGAGCAACTGTTTGACAAGCAACTCTTCACGCCCGAATACAACTTCGAGCAATCCGTTGCGCATATGCCTGCGGAAGTCGAACTGCCGATCAAAGTTGCCGCCTTTAAAATCTAATGGCTTTTCTATTAGAGTAGAGATTAAGAAGAATCTAGACTCAATGTCCTCATTTAACGCGAAGGCACTGATGGATAACTTGCTAAGGTTTTTTCAAGGGAAAAGTTAGCCAAAGTTTCTGTAGGGTTTGCCCAACCTCTTTGAAACGCCGCAACTTTACTGCCTGTAATAGCCGCAGCATCAAAGTAAACATTACGTGATGGTGGCACTTCACCTGAAGCGGGATTGATGTAATCATTAAACGTTCCATCCACTTCCATTGCATAGCCCGCATTAAAAGCTTCTCGAGCACCACTTATTGCTGCACCCGTTATTTCAGGCTCCACCATAGTAACAACAGCTCCTGCGAACGCCGTGCCAGCTAATGCATATTTAAATGTTTGTCTAAGCATATTACATTCCTTTTTAAAATTTAGTTCCACAATGAATTATGTTTACATAATACAAAACATGTGTAGTCTTGTCAAACAATATAAAACAAACCCTCTTTTTCTTGACATAGCTCGTTTTTGCCTATAAGTTTCGGCCAATTCAGCGACATCTTTTGAAGTGTCGTGCTTACGGGTACACCGCAGTCGGCGATTTAGAGCGCTCACTGCGGCCGAATTGTTTTGTATTTGAAAGGTATTTAAAAATGGATGTTAAATTATCAGCCGTTGAAGCATGGAAAGAGGCAAATGCCAATTGCGTTCAAAATAGCGCCGCACAGAAGGCCGCTTTTGAGGCCGTGACAGCCCCTCTTCTTGCCCGCTTGCAAAACGATGGCTCTGCTAGTTACCTCCATGAAGTCGGTAAAATCATGGAAAGCACAGATCGTGATTTTGCGGCAAGAGATATGCGCCTGCACCACCTTTTGGGTATTGCCGCGCAACAAGGCGCATCTGTTTATGAGGCTGTTGACGCACAAATAAACAGTATTGCAAGCGAAGACAAACTTCCGAACGTTGATGTGACGGGTCTTTACAACACCGTTTTCCGTACACCGCAAAGACTTCAACGTGATGAGAGCCACCAACAACTTTGCGATGAAGTAAACCAGAAGCTCAAAGAGTTATCATCACCACGAAGAGATTTAAAACGATAAAATATGTTTGATAGTTTAAGTGACAGATTAGGCGGAATTTTTGACCGCCTCAAAGGTAAAGGCGCTCTGAAAGAAGCAGACGTTGATGCCGCGATGCGCGAAATTCGCGTGGCATTGCTTGAGGCTGATGTTGCGCTGCCTGTTGTTAAACAATTTATCGAAAACGTCAAAGAACAAGCCATCGGCGAAGCCGTTATCAAAGGCATTAACCCTGTTCAGCAAGTCGTAAAAATCGTTAATGACGCGATGACTGAAATGCTCGGCGGTGATGAGGCTGAACAAGCTTTGACATTTGCCTCCCCGCCTTGTGCTTACCTTATGGTTGGTTTGCAGGGTTCGGGTAAAACGACATCTACCGCGAAAATCGCGAAATTTTTGACGGACAAGCAACGCAAACGTGTTTTGATGGCCTCACTTGATGTGCATCGCCCTGCCGCGCAAGAGCAATTGCGCCAACTTGGTGAGCAGACAGGCATTGAAACGCTCGAAATTATTGCAGGTCAAAACCCTGTGCAAATCGCAGGTCGTGCGATGGACGAAGGCCGCAAAGGCGGTTTTGATGTTGTGATTTTGGATACAGCGGGTCGTTTATCTATTGATGATGAATTGATGCAAGAAGCCGCAAACATAAAGGCTGCGACGCACCCTGTTGAAACAATTTTGGTTGTGGACGCGATGACGGGGCAAGATGCCGTCAACACAGCCAAACTGTTTAACGAGAAAATCGGCATCACGGGCACAATGCTGACCCGTATTGATGGTGACGCGCGCGGTGGCGCGGCGATGTCGATGAAGGCCGTTACAGGCAAGCCTATTAAATTATTGGGTACAGGCGAGAAATGGGACGCGATTGAGCCGTTCCACCCTGACCGTATCGCGGGTCGTATTTTGGGCATGGGCGATGTGGTTAGCCTCGTGGAAAAAGCCGCAGAAACCGTTAACCGCGAAGACGCCGAGAAAATGGCGGCCAAATTCAAAAAAGGCGAATTTGACTTCAACGATCTCCTAACCCAGATGCAGCAAATCACCAAAATGGGTGGTGCGGGTAATCTGATGAAAATGATGCCCGGCCTTGGTAAATTCGCTAAGCAAATGGAAGAAGCCGGCATGGATGACAGCATCCTAAAACGCCAAGAAGCGCTGATTTATTCCATGACTCCGAAAGAACGGGCAAAACCAAAACTACTCAACGCCTCGCGCAAAAAACGGATTGCCGCAGGCGCAGGCATGAGCGTGCAAGACTTAAACAAGCTCGTGAAACAACAAGAACAAATGCAAACCGTCATGAAGCGCATGAAAAAAATGGGCATGGGCAAAATGATGGGAATGATGAAAGGCATGCTCGGCGGCAAAGACGCTGAAATGCTGGCACAAAGCATGGATGCTGACGCCCTTGGCGCGGATATGGCCTCTGTTCAGGGCGCTGATCCGCTTGGGGCAAACCCATTCACGCAAGGCGGTGCGAGCGGCGGTGCGGACATGGCACAGCTCGAAAAAATGCTCGGTGGTTCTGGTATGGGCGGCATGGGTGGTATGGGCGGAATGCCTGGCCTTCCCGCACGCGGCGGCACAAAGAAAAACCGTAAGAAAGGAAAAAAGAGATGAGCCTGACATTAATTAAAGACAGCGAAAAAGATTATGAGGACTTATCTGGCAATTTACGCCATGTCTTTACAATTCACGCTGACAAAAACACACAGATCCCCAACGATGAAGTTCTTGACTTTATTCGCGAATTTGGATTAGCACTCGGCGATCAAGATGGTTGCTGGTGGACACAAGACGACACAGGTGCCATTGAAACATTACAAATCAAAGACATCTGTACAACAAGTTTTGAAACGACGTTTTCAAAAAAATTCCAACCATAGAACTTAAAGTAAACACAAAGGAGAGACTGAAATGGCACTAGCAATGAGACTATCAAGAGGCGGACGTAAAGCTCGCCCATTCTACCGTATCGTGGTTGCAGACAAGCGCATGCCGCGTGATGGCCGTTACATTGAAAGATTGGGCACATACAACCCAATGCTTGCCAATGACGACGAACAACGCGTTGTATTGAACGAAGAACGCATCAAGCATTGGCTTGAACTTGGCGCACAGCCAAGCACACGCGTACAAACATTCTTGGGTAAAGCCGGCCTGACAGCAATGCCAGAAATCCGCGAAACACCTTTGAAATCAGCACCAAGCGAAAAAACAAAGCTGAAAATTGCTGATAAAGCTGAAAAACTGAAAAAAGCGAAAGACGCAAAAGAAGCAGAAGCTGCTGCCGCTGCTGAAGCCCCTGCACCCGTTGAAGAAGCTGTTGTAGAAGCACCTGCTGAAGAAGCTGCTGCTGAAGCACCAGCCGAAGCACCAGCCGAAGAAGCCGTTGCAGAAGCACCTGCTGAAGAAGTTGCTGCGGAAGCCGTTGCAGAAGCACCTGCTACTGAAGTTGTTGCGGAAGCACCAGCCGAAGAAGCTGCTGCTGTTGAAGGCGAAGAGAAAAAAGAAGGTTAATTGGCCTTTGGATAACTCTATGCCATCTCAGGATCAAAAAGATAACGCATCCCGTGTTGCCCCGCGTATTTGCCTCGGCAAAATTACAACGGCGCACGGCGTGCGTGGTCTTGTGAAGGTTCTAGTATTTGGCGAGGATCCTTACCTACTCGAAGAATTCAGCCCTCTTTATACGACCGAAGACGGGGTGAAAACTGTTTCGCTGGAGATGAAAAGCTCTGGCGGTAAATTCTGGATTGCCACGGTTGAAGGCATTGCCGACAGAACCGAAGCGGAAAAGCTCCGCAACACTGAATTATGGGTCGAACGCGCCCGCCTCCCCGAAGCCGACGAAGAAGAATTTTACATCACCGATCTTGTCGGCCTTCCCGTCAAAGACACAGACGGCAATGATCTTGGCACGGTGGTGGACGTTAAAAATTTCGGCGCAGGTGATTTGCTTGAAATTCGCCCCAAAACAGGCGACAGCTTCTACGTCCCGTTCACAAAGGCCGCCGTTCCCGACATCACAGATGATGCGGTAATCGTATCCAAAGACGCTCTGTAAGCTTATGAGCACCCCTTTCCACATCAACCTCCTGACCCTGTTCCCCGATATGTTTCCGAGCACGCTTGGGCAATCGCTATCTGGTAAGGCGTTGGAGCGTGGGGATTGGTCGTTTGAGACCATCAACATTCGTGATTTTGGTGATGGCGTGCATAACGCCGTTGACGACACGCCCTATGGCGGCGGTGCGGGCATGGTCATGCGCGCTGATGTTTTGGAGAAGGCTTTACAGACCACACCAAACGCAGGCCGTAAAATTTATCTTTCCCCGCGCGGCAAACCTTTAACGCAAAAGCTAGTGCAAGAATTGGCCGCCGAACCTATTGTGACGCTGCTTTGCGGTCGTTACGAGGGTGTGGATGAACGCTTTTTAGAGGCGCATGAGTTTGAAGAAATCAGCATCGGTGATTACGTTCTCTCGGGCGGTGAACCTGCCGCGATTATCTTGATGGATGCCTGCATTCGCTTGCTCCCTGGGGTAATGGGCAATGACAACACCGCGAGCGACGAGAGTTTTTCGCCCGAAACAGGTGGTTTACTAGAGTACCCGCATTATACGCGCCCAGCCGAATGGACAACGACAACAGGACAAACGCTTTCTGTGCCTGATGTTTTAAAATCAGGCGACCACGCCAAGATCGAAAAATGGCGTCGCGAACAAGCTTTGAAAACCACACAAGAGCGCCGCCCTGATTTATTAGATAAAACATCATCATAATTCATTTGCATTTTAAGCGTTACGTCGCTATATTTTTAATTATGACTAATTATTCATTTCCATCTGACTTAGGGGCTGCGTTCAACCTCGCCGATCGTTTTTCCGATATGGACAAAGCGCAAATTGCCTGCGCCTTTGATAATATCATCGCGCATTTTGCCGAAATCGCCATCAATGCCCAAGGTGTTTTGATGGATGATGAGCCCATCAGCGAACGTGAGATCAACGACATTGAACGACTGGCACACGAAAAAAACGAACCTGAATTGGCTAAATTCGCCGATTGGATGACAATGTACGTTCCTGAGGTTCCTTCAGATGCTTTGGTTGCCGCGCTTTACATTCATAATGAATTCCTTCCGCCCGAAGATGACTACACCGCTGGCGATGAGCCTGAATTTATCGAAGACGAACACGGCGAAGACGCGCAAAAATACTACGATGCGTTGGTTGATCTGCAATTTGGAAACCCGCGCAAGGACTATGTCACAGAAGAAGAATTCCGTATGGCCGCCAAAATCAGCATCGTTATGGCGATATACGGTGATATGGATGTCGCAGAACATACCGACTTTCCGACAGCGTTGCGCAACACAAGCATGGAAAAGCTTAACCTGCAATATGAACGCGCAATGAGCTTAAAAAATATTGTCGGTGAACTTGACGTCCCGCTTGATAAGTTTTTCGATGATTATATGGAAGAACTTGAGGAAGCCATAGATGACAAAGCGCGTGGCACAATAAACGTAACACCCACAAAGCCAAATACATTAGGCCTCAAATAAGAGAATAAGCAAAAAAACCGAGGTAAAAATTCGTTGTTTTTTGCAATTATTTCCTTGCATTAGCCCCCGTAAAACCTTATAAAAACGCTGTTCTTAATGAACACCCAAAAAAAGATAAATGGTCCGCCACTCTTTTGAATAGTTTAAAATTGTGATTATCGGGACCTTATAAGGGCTAAAAGGATAGAAAAATGAATACACTACAGAAATTTAATGCCAAACAAGTTGAGCAATCAACAGTAGACAAAGGCGCACTGGAATTTTCACCAGGCGACACAATCAAAGTAAACGTAAAAGTTCGTGAAGGCACACGTGAGCGCGTACAGGCATACGAAGGCGTATGTATTGCACGCACAGGCACAGGCATCAACGCAAGCTTTACAGTTCGTAAAATCAGCCTCGGCGAAGGCGTGGAACGTGTTTTCCCACTATTCAGCCCGCGTATTGAAAGCATCGAGCTTGTTCGTCGCGGTTCTGTTCGTCGTGCTAAACTTTACTACTTGCGCGATCTACGCGGCAAGTCAGCACGTATTGTTGAAAGAACAACAGGTCACGGCTTGAAAGCTGCAAACGCAGAAAAACAAGCAGCCTCAGAGATTTCAAAAGCAGCGAAAAAAGCGAAAAAAGAAGAGCGCGTCGCAGCTAAGAAAGCAAAAGCCACGGACAAAAAAGCCACAGCTAAAGCGAAGAAATAACCTTAAGCTTTCTCTGCAACCCATTAAAAAACGCGGCTTTTGCCGCGTTTTCCGTTTCTTCCTCACATTTTTTATTCTTTTATAATTTCGGCGTGCTTGGCCCGCCTGCATGTCCTGCTGGTGCTACGGATAGCTCTCGCTGCGATGCCTCGCGAATTGATATCGCTGTGGCTTTATTGCCTTCGGCCTCATAATCACCATCAAAAAAGATTCTCGTTTCTTCCCCATTACTCATCTTAGTGTACCCCCCTTTTTAAATTCTCTTTCTTGTCCTCCACCGGAACCATAATCTCAAATATAGTCCCATCGGGACGCAGTGACGTCAAAAGCGCCTGCTGGCGTGTCTTAAACGCATTCACCATCATATCCGACACAGAGCCTAGAAAATAAAGGCTCTCATGTAAAATAGCGTGAATTGTTTGGTTTTTTTGATCGATTAATATTTTTTCAGAACGAACATAGGCGGGGTCAGCGAAGGCGATACAAACGTCTCCTCGATGATTTCTCATAAACGCAGCGTTCACGCCGTCTGGTTCTGCTAAATTAAATGCTTGTACTACCATTTATATAATTACTCCCCCGAGTATCGATAACATTACAATCAATGCTAGGGTCATTATAGAAAACAAATGGTTACTGAATCGTTAAGATGGCATATTTTTTATGGCTTTCTTATGGAACAAGCGACCATAGATGCAGCGCATTATATTTTGTATCTGGACAGTGCGCCCGAAGCGGCTTATTTTATCTGCATGACACAGAAACAAAACACACAGATACCGCGCACGCTTTTTCAAAAAATTTGGGACAACCATGTCGTTGACCAACAAGATGGTGGCACGTGCCTGATCTATATTGATCGGCATTTAGTGCATGAAGTCACCTCACCACAAGCATTCGAAGGGCTGCGCATGGCAAACCGCAAGGTACGTCACACGCATCACACGCTGGCGGTTGCTGACCATAACGTCCCGACAACCAACCGTTCCGAAGGCATCAAAGAAGAAGATAGCCGCATTCAGGTGCAAACTCTATCGGATAACTGCGAAGAATTTGGTGTTGAGCTTTTCAAAATGAACGACAAACGCCAAGGCATCGTGCATATCATTGGCCCCGAGCAAGGCTTCACCCTGCCCGGCACAACCATTGTCTGTGGCGATAGTCACACCGCCACCCACGGCGCATTCGGCGCATTGGCATTTGGGATCGGCACGAGCGAAGTCGAGCATGTTTTGGCAACGCAAACACTTATCCAAAAACCTGCAAAATCCATGCGCATTACAGTAAACGGTAAATTACATACGGGCGTAACAGCCAAAGACCTTATTCTGGCGATCATTGCCAAAATCGGCACCGCAGGCGGCACGGGTTATGTTTTAGAATACGCTGGTGACGCGATTAGCAGCCTATCTATGGAGGGCCGCATGACCATGTGCAACATGTCAATCGAAGGCGGCGCACGCGCTGGCCTGATTGCACCTGATGACACAACGTTCGCATACCTAAAAGGCCGCCCAATGTCCCCGACTGGCGCGAACTGGGATAAGGCTGTTAAATATTGGCGTTCCCTACCCTCTGATGCGGGTGCGACATATGATAAAGAAGTGACACTGGACGCGTCCGAAATTATACCGCTCGTCACTTGGGGCACAAGCCCGCAAGACGCACTACCGATTACGGGAAAAGTGCCCAATCCTGCCAATGAGAAAGACCCTGCCCGCCGCGCGTCGATTGAACGTGCGTTGGAATATATGGGATTAAACGCCGATATGAATCTCAAAGACATCACGATTGACAAAGTCTTTATCGGTTCTTGCACCAACGGCCGTATTGAGGACATCCGCGCTGTTGCGGAAGTTGCCAAAGGTCATAAGGTCGCGAAAAATGTTACGCTTGCTATGGTTGTTCCGGGTTCTGGTCTTGTTAAAAAACAAGCCGAAGACGAAGGCCTTGATAAAATCTTGCTCGAAGCTGGTTTTGAATGGCGTGAGGCTGGGTGCTCCATGTGCTTGGCAATGAATGCCGATCGCTTAGAACCAGGCGAGCGTTGCGCGTCAACCTCCAACCGTAACTTCGAAGGCCGTCAAGGCCGCGGTGGGCGCACGCACCTCATGAGCCCTGCTATGGCTGCTGCGGCTGCTATCAAAGGCAAGCTCGCCGACGTTCGCGAATTATAATTAACGGCGGGGTGTCGGGGGGCTTGATGCAGAAGGTATATCAATGCCTGGAATTTCAGCACGGCGCACTTCTTTTTGATGTGGTGCGGCAAAACCGCGGATCAAATCACAGCCCGTATTAGCTAATTCTATTTCATTAGCAAAATCCGAGGAGTACACAGGTGCGAACGCCTTAAATTCCAGAACAATTTCTTTGGTCGCTAAACGCGAAAGAATACGCTTGACTGTATCTTTGCTGGTATAATGAGAATAATGATGACGCAAATCATCGCGCCCTTCGGCAGACACGCCTTCCACACTCTTCACCCGAACAGCCACAAATTGCACAGGCACATCGCGTTCCAATTTGATTGGATGGCCATCTTTATCAATACCGCCGCGCTTAAATAGTGTTCTTAGAAGACCTGCACGGAATTGTTTTACTTCAGAGCCGTCCGTTGTGGTACCTTCCTGAAAGGTAAGCATACTACGGCCTGCATTAAAGTTATTAGAAACCTTACCACTCGCTTGCTCTTGAAATTTTTTGTAGTCAGGGTGATCTTTCGGCACACGGCGTAGACCAATATAATGAACAGAATGCCCCAATGGCGCAATCCATTTATTCTGCATAAAGGTCCCCTTACCCGCGAAGGCAGCGTGAAAAACCGCGCCAAAAGCAATAATGTCAGCTTGGGATTGGTGATTGCCAACGAACCATGTCGGCTTATCTTTCACAATCGGCGCGGATGCGGCATTAAATTCAAATTTATAGCCAAGTATTTTGGCAATAATGCCATAGGTCATTTGCTGCACATGCATGCTTTTGGGAAATAACGGGGCAATGACACCGACTTGCAACGCAGCACCAGCCAAAATAAGCGGTGAAACCAAAACACCCAAGCCAATACGGCGTGCTACACGTAAGTTTCTTCTCAAAGACATTTCAGAACCCCCTATTTCATTCTTATGTATTTAGTAAACCAACAATTGTTTTATGATAAATCCCCTATTGCGTCAAATTCTTTGTCCGATAGAATGATTTCTATGAATGATAACAAACAAAATATATGGCCTGACGGCTTCATCTGGAGCAGCCCACCCGATATTGGCGCCCGTATTGAGGATTTCATCGATAACGCCCTCACAGCACTTGAGGAGCTTGATGAAGCGCGCGCGGAATGGGTTTCTGAAAACCTGCCCGAAGATTACGAAATGACGTATTTTTTCCGCGATCACACATTGCGCGTGGCCGAAGACGTCAAAAACACGTGTTTGCATATGGGGTTATCCGACGATGTGGCAGAAAACATGTATATGGCGATGTTAGTGCATGATATCGGCAAAACACAATTGCCCGTTGATTTGTGGGATATGGTTGAAAAGCCCGAGGATGATATCAAAGCCAAACGCCGTTCACACACAGAGCTTGGCATTGAAATTGTGAAAGACGAGTTTGGTGATTTAGAGCACCCGTTTATTGATTTGATGCGTGATATCATGCTGCACCATCACGAACAGATGGACGGCAATGGCTATCTCGGACTGACAGGCGATAAGCTCTCCGCCCCTGTGCGCCTTGCGTGCATCGTGGAAAGCTTTGATGGATATTCCATCGCCCGCCCACATTTTGGGGAGCGCGACATCAGCAACGAAGGCGTCATCACCCGCATGCGCGATGAAAAAGGTGCTGCGCTCTATGACATGGAACTGTTCGAAGCCTTTGCAGCAACAAAGCTTTAAGCACGGTGCTAAATAGGCTGAGGAGCCGATAAACCAACACCGATCTCTGTATCACCTGGTCCCGTATAATGCCCACGGCAATAACTGGCCGCACGACGTAAGGATGTATTATACATCATTTGTGCGCGCGCATTACGAGGAATCGTGTTCTCTTTTGTCTCAATAATCCGTTCGGCATCGTCTTGTGAAATAAATGATTTCCCAAAATATATTTCCGACATCATTTTTAATGTTTCAGGCGCAAGCTCTATAGAATGAACCCATGATGGTGGCGGATCAGGAACCGGTATTGTGCAATTTTCGCCACAAGACACATCGATTGTATCCTCATCCACTTTCCCCATATACCATTGCAAGAACGACAAATCACTTTCATTCATGGCATCTGCACTAGCCAAAGAGGCCTCAAACGCTGCCAAGCGCGCTGTATTAAAATCGTACTTATCGGCAATCATGACGCCCTTAAAGGCCTCCGCTGCAGCAGAAAAATCAGTGTTTTCCTGAAGTCTCAACCACGCAGAAGTCCTTAATGCCTCTTCGTCTGCCCCATTAATACTGTATACAGCATCAAGCAACGCCACCTGACGCATAGCAACCCTTGCACGTGACCACAACAAAGCATGAGGCGTGATATATTTTGCCGTTCTATCAGAGGCATCTTTATGAAAAGAATTTAGCTCACTATTATAAAGATACTGGGCAATTCTTGAATCATCCATGTCTTGGTCAATCAGATAAGCATTAATCCACCCATCGCTCTTGATTTCAGTGTTCTCATCATAACGATTGCCAAAACAAAAAATTTGTTCGTCTTTAAGAGCGCGCTCTTCAGCGCGACCACCAATAAAAGAAACATCATTAAGCATACCAAAAATTTGGTTTACGCGGCGACGTGATCGCGAATCATTTAAATCTGTCTGGCGTGATGGATCAGAGCAAAGCTGCTCGTATTCAGGGTTCCAATCGGCCAAACGGCCTTCCCTATCCGTTAAATAAGAAATACCAAAATATCCCGCTGCAGAAACCGCCACAAAAGCAGCCGCAGCAATTCCTTGCGTTTTTCGATCAGTAAAATCCAGTTGGAAACCTCTGTTATTAGAATATCTGCTCATTATCTCTGCTCCTTATTATAAATATGTAAACGATTTTTACCATAATAAACACAAGCAATGCAAAGAATATCTATGCATATGCTTGTTTTCTCAAATCAAACTCACTAATCTAAATGCAGAAGCCTCAGCAACAGACGAAGAACAGACAGAGCCAAACCATGCAAAAATTCACAACATTGAACGCCATCGCCGCCCCGTTTCCGATTACAAATGTCGACACAGACATGATCATCCCGAAACTATTTTTGCGCACGATCAAGCGCACAGGCCTTGGTGTGAATTTGTTTAACGATATGCGTTACAATGAAGATGGCTCTGAAATTTCTAGCTTCACGCTAAACCAAAAACCATACAGAAATGCCGAAATTATGGTTGCTGGCGATAATTTTGGCTGCGGCAGCTCGCGCGAGCATGCCCCGTGGGCGTTGCTTGATTTTGGTATTCGCTGCGTGATTGCGCCCTCTTTTGCGGACATCTTCTTCAATAACTGCTTTAAAAACGGCATTTTACCGCTTGTCCTTGAAGGGCAAAGACACACGGCACTGATGAGTTGGTTACAACACAACGAAGGCGCTAAAATCACGGTTGATCTGACCACGCAAACATTGATGTGGGATAACATAGAGGCCGCATTCGAGATTGATTCGTTCCGCAAGCATTGCTTGATAAACGGGTTGGACGATATTGGCCTGACGATGGAAAAAGAAGCCGCCATCGCCACCTATGAGGCAAAAAACCAAGCAAACAGCCCTTGGCTGTGGCAAGAGTAATACCAACATCCGACACTTCACTGGAATAAATCTATGTTTAACGACACGCGTACACTCATCACCAATCATGGTGGGCTTATGGCTTGCGGCTTTCTGCTCATCTTCTTTTCTGGCTTTGGTCAGTCTGTGTTTTTCGGTGCGTACCTGCCCGCGATACAGCTTGATTTGAACCTCTCCAAAACCGCCATTGGCTCTATTTATGCCGCAGCTACGGTTCTGAGCTCGATCCTGATTATCTTCAGCGGTAAGGGCCTTGATGTTGTGCGCCTACGAAATTTCGTAGCCATCGTGCTGATCGGCATGGCGGTGGGTTGCTTGCTCATGGCGTTTGCAGTCAATACCGTCGTTTTGTTTTTGGCGTTTTTACTGCTGCGGCACTTCGGGCAAGGCTTGAGCGTTCTCTCCGCGCAGACATCGATCAACCGTTACCTCAACAAAAACCGTGGCAAGGCTGTTGCGCTTATCTCGCTTGGTGGCGTGGCGATGCTCGCCTTCTTCCCTCTCCTTGCGCTTTACTTAGAGCCATACATGGAATGGCGCACGGCATGGTTGTGTTACGCTATCTTCATCATTGTGGCGCTTGTGCCGTCCTTTTGGCTGTTCCTACGCCGCCACCAAAGCACCACCCACGCCCAATGGGAAGCACGCGTTAAGAAAGAGCAAGAAGAACGCAACATGGACGCGCTTGACGCCTTCGAAGATGAATGGACACGCAAGAACGTCATTATGGATTGGCGGTTTTATGCCATTGTATCGCTGACATTCCTCGCACCATTCATCGGTACAGCCGTTGCGTTTTATCAGCACGATATCGCGGCAAGCTTATCGATTTCACCGCTCGCCTTTGCCTCATCATTCTCGCTTTTCACACTCGGCAGCTTGATCTGCACACTCGGCTCAGGCCACGTCATCGATAAATACGGTGAGAAACCTGTTCTGATTGCCTTCTCGCTCACATACGCCGTGGGGCTTATTCTTCTGACATCTGGCATGTCATTGACTGTTGTTTTTGCAGGCATGTTCTTATTGGGTAGCGGCGGTGGCATGATCGGCACAGTCGGTGGCCCTTTGCTGGTGCAGCTTTACGGCACAAAGCATTTGGGCGCGATTAAATCGCTACTATTTTCCACCAGTATTTTAAGCTCTGCCCTCTCACCGCTTATGATGGGGTATTTGCAAGATCAAGGCGTTGACATCATGACGCAGTTCTCATGGTTTATCTATTACACCGCTATTATATGGGTCGTGGCTATTCCGCTTTGCGCGCCGAAAAATAACAAGAAGAAATAAGCAGTCTTTCCCTTCTGGTTTTCCCATGATAAAACGAATTATATTTTTATCAAAAAGGGACAGAAAGAATGGCTGATTATAATATTTTAATGTTGGCGGGCGATGGTATTGGCCCCGAAGTCATGGGTGAAGTGCGCAAAGTCATAGATTGGCTCGGCAATAACAGCGACATTCATATCAACATCACCGAAGATTTTATCGGCGGCGCAGCCATTGATGAATACGGCACATCCCTCACCGATGAAACCGTTGAAAAAGCACGCAAATCAGATGCTATTTTGCTCGGCGCTGTTGGTGGCCCAAAATGGGATGGCGTGGATTACAATATCCGCCCCGAAGCAGGCTTGCTCAAAATCCGTAAAGACCTCGGCCTATTTGCCAATTTGCGCCCCGCCATCGTGTTCGAAGCACTGGCAGATGCGTCATCGCTCAAGCGCGAGATTGTGGCAGGCCTTGATATATTGATCGTGCGCGAACTTACAGGCGGTATTTATTTCGGCGAACCACGCGGCAGAGAAAAGCTGCCCAATGGCGAAAACCGTGCCTTTGATACGCAAGTTTACAGCACCCATGAAATCGAACGCATCGGACATGTCGCGTTTGAGCTCGCGCGCAAGCGTAACAGCCGCGTATGCTCAGTTGACAAAGCCAACGTCATGGCCTCTGGCAAGCTTTGGCGCGAGGATATGACGCGCATACAACAAAGCACCTACCCCGATGTTGAGCTATCACATATGTTCGTTGATAACTGCGCGATGCAGCTTGTCCGTAACCCGAAACAATTCGATGTGATTGTGACTGACAATTTATTTGGTGACATTCTATCGGACGAAGCATCAATGCTAACAGGGAGCCTCGGCATGTTGCCATCCGCCTCACTCGGCACGAACACCGCAGGATTGTATGAGCCCGTTCACGGCTCTGCCCCCGATATCGCGGGACAAAACATAGCCAACCCGATTGCGTCAATCCTGAGCCTTGCCATGGCGCTACGTTATAGCTTGGATGAAGGCAAAGCCGCAGACATGATCGAAAATGCCGTGAAAGATGTTCTGGCCGATGGCCTACGCACCGCCGATATCATGAGCGATGGGCAGAAGAGCCTCTCCACCACGGCTATGGGTGATGCCATTGTTAGCACACTTGGTAAAGTTCTAGCGAAAGCGGCGTAAGTAACCTACCCATTCCCGTCATTGCGAGCCTAGCGAAGCAATCCAGAGTCTTGGCTTTAAGGCAGTATACTGGATTGCCGCGTCGCTTTGCTCCTCGCAATGACGGCACATAAAAAAAAACACCCACAAAAAAAGGCCCCGCGAACGGGGCCTTTCAAATTCTTTATAGGCTTTATTCTAACGTAGACGCAGTATCAAGTCACAGACAGCGGCTGTGTTTGCTTCATCATATACGTTAGCCAGATCACAAGTACCACCACTACTAAAGACAGAACCTGTTACTGGAACACCATCATCAAGTTTACGATCAAGACGTGCCGCTTGGTTTGCTGATAAAGCATCATCAGCAGGAGCCGCAGGATCAGATGACAGGTATAGATAATGCGCAGGAACAGCGTTTGCGTTATCACCTAGAGCACCACCTGCGTGATAGCCAACTGAAAATCCACCAGCAACTTCAGCCGTCGGGAAAAGACCACCAAATGTAAGACCACCAGTCAACGGATCAACACCACCAATCAAATCTGCCAAAGCAAGATGTGACCAGAAGCTTGTTTCTTCGTTACCTGCTGCCTGAACACCAGCAACGCCAGCACCCTCTACACGGTTATTACCTGGCGTACCTGCACCTGGCGTACATTCAGCAGCAGCAGCACAGTTAGGAATACGTGCAGCAGCATTAGGCATATCACCTGGCAATGCACTGTAGATATCTTGGAATGTTGTTGTTGCAGCTTCATAGGCTTTGACCTGTGACGACGTCGCAGCGATCTGCGCGTTACCGATCAATTCCTGACCTTTCAAAACACCACCGATCAAAAGACCGATAATAATCATCACGATCGCAAGTTCCACGAGAGTAAAACCCGCTTGTGATCTTTCTTTAATTAAACTCGTATGAGTCATTCATGTTCTCCTTCGAAAAAGTTTTAAGACAAAGTGTAATTGGGAAGACGATCCCGCATGACGAAATCATTATACGCATATTTCTACACAAATACACCCTCCTGCTTACCAGTTTCGACGAAAAAACGTTAAGAAGGGTTTAATTTTGCCCGTACGTATACCCCACAAAAACGAATTGAGTACTCAATTCGTCAAATTCAACAAACATTTGATTCTGTTAGTTTTTATCGCGATATTCGCTCGGGGAAAGACCCGACATATCCTTAAATACACGGTTAAAAGACGCCATGGAGTTAAAGCCAACATCATCAGCAATAACCTTGATCGCTGCATCGGTCTGACGTAGCAAGCGTTTGGCATCTTCCACGCGCTTTTCGTTCAACAGTTGCGGCAGGCTTTTGCCAAAGTGGAAATTAATCAACTTTGATATCGTGGCTTCGGATGTTTTAAGCTCCCGCGCCATGTCCGCACGACTATAGGTTGCCTCTTGATAGACTTTTTCCATCTCTACAAGTCTGAGGATTTCATCAATAAGTCCCAGATCATCACGCGAAAGGCGTTTTTTATCCTGCGCCGATATAATGCGCACCGCTTGCGGATAGATACGGAACAGGCTCGTACTTGTAAGATACACAAGCCCCAACCCCATAAAGGTTCGCAGCAAGGTTGATTCAAAATCATTAAGCCCCGAGTTCAAGCTAAACAGCATAAACCCAAGGAAGAACAGATTTGTTGCAATCAGCATGAGTATCAACCAATAACGATCTTGCTCGCCTTGTGTTTTCTTGCTGTAAATTGTTTCTATCACCTCGCGACGCTTCCATATTTCCATAATACTAATCACGCCCGACATTAGACCCGTAATCGCAAGCCACTCCCGAAACACCGCGCATTCATCTTCGAACGTGCAGCCATAAAGGCTTTGCGAGGCAATATAAGCTGAGACAAAAGCCGCCGGAATAAGAAGCAATATCCAATAGCTGGAATATGATGGCTTTGTAGAAACACCCGCCACCTGTAAAATAAGCAATACGCTAAGCGGTGGCCCGACGTACCATGCCCCCCATTGCAGAAGATCATAGTACATAAAGCCTTCCGCTAAAAATCCCGACGCAAAATCCAACCAAAATGCCGCACCCAACGCCAAGAAATATGCCGACGGAATAATAATGCTTTTTTTACTACCCGAACCAAACAGCATATACACCAAGATATAAACGCATTGGGTAACGCCCAAAAGCGAAAGAATCTCTGGTATTGTGAATTGTAAACTCTGCATGGCAGTATAGTACTAATGTTTTGCGGTCAGGCAAAGCGGATAATCCCGCGCTTGGGATTCATCCAGAATTTCTTCACATATATACAGTTTCATGAAATTCACTTCCGCAGGATCCATGGTGCTTGTGTCCCCTGCTAAGATACCTGCCATTATGCCGAAAGCTGCTTTTTTATCGCCTGCTGCCATGGTCACAAACGCAGGCATTTGTTTTGTCCATGCGGGCATGCCATCTTCATACATAGAAGCGAGCTTATTCGCGAGCAGCAAAGCCTTATCCAAATCTTTTTCCTTATAGCGCGCAATAAACACGGCTTGCGCGAGCCAGCGCCATTTTTCATTCTCTGTCGTGGAGCCAATATACTCCAGATAATCTGTGATTGGTGCCATATTGGTTGCGTTTTCCGCGCCACCGAAATAATACGCTGCCAAAAAAGGAATAAAATTAGAGTGCGGGTCGAGCACATTCATAAAACGAAACCACGCGCCGAGTTTTTCTGTATCGTAATCATTAAGTGATGTGGTGCGCCCCCCCGTATCCCCAAAATTTTGAATCATGATACCAAAATTACGATAGGCAAACTGCGGATCGCCCAAGGCAGCAAAGGGTGCGCTCTGCTCGCTTGGGACAGGCGGAACATTTGCCCAACTTGTTTTTTTACCCTGCACAGAAAACAAAACAGCCATATTCAGTAGCAATGCACAAAGAAACAGCCCGCGCGCTATATTTTCATTGCGGAAAAGCATTAAAATTGCCTGCGTGACAAATCGAGAAATGATGCTGCGGCAAGTAATAACGTCATACTCATCAACTGGACGCCCATAAATAGAATGTCGGCATGTCCCTCAAATCCATAGATCAACCACGATGTTTGTCCGAGCAAATCAAAGCGCGGAATAACCATACCTATAAAACGCATCAGATAATTAACGGCCTCAATTTCTGAAAAACCTATGTTCGCATCAAGAATACCTAAGATTTGCCCCATAATACGTGCCAGCGCATAAAAAGCGACGCAGGCCAACGCGCTCGACGATGCGCTCGTCAATACCATGGCAAAGAAAAACGCGACATTGGCCATGATAACAAGCTCGACCACCAAACTCGCGATCCATAACAAATGCCCTGCCCCGAATGACGCGTAAGAAATAATATAAAGCGACACCCCTGCCAAAAGAGCCGTTGCCACCCCCATCACCATAAAGGCCAAGATATGAGAAATAACAAAAGAGCCGCGACTAACAGGACGCGAGAGCAAGTAATCGATTTCTTTGCTATCAAACGAACGGCGCATATAAAATGTTACGAATAAGATAAGCCCAAGGACACTGATTACGCGCAAAACACCTGCGGAAAACACAACGACGAATTGTTGCTTTTCAATAACGGCAGCAGAACCGAGAAAAACGGAAAGGCACGATCCGATAATCATCATGAGAAAGAGAGATAAAACAAGCTTATCTCTCTTTGCTGCCATGAATATATATTTCATCATGGAGGTTATGATCATAACTGACAATCCTGTCTACATATCTAATGGGCGACGATCATGTCCAAATTTTTTGTAAAGATCCTTATCAGTTTCGTCGATATTGTTACTGTCAACAATTGTAGCCTTTAAGAAAATAACCAATTCAGATTTCGATATTTTATCATTTTGACTACGGAACAAAGCACCAAACATCGGCATTTCAGACAACACAGGAACGCCAGCTTGTTGGGAGTTAACACTATCTTGCATCAAACCACCCATGATAATAGCCTGTCCTGAATTCATATTAATAACCGAATCCATTTCCTGAACGTTCACAACCGGAATACGTGATGTAATCCCATCAATATCAGCTCCTGCCGCAGCGAATGCCACACTCGGGTCATCAACATAATCAAGGATTTTTGTAACGGTCGGACGAACAGACATTGAGATTGTACGCTTATCCAAATTAATAGAGGGCTGCACGTTAATCAAAACACCTTCCGGAACGTTACGAATATCCGAATCAATCTCCGTATTCGTAATGGCGCCAGTATCCTGATCACGAGTCACATCAATATCAATTTCAAAATACACCTGATTATTGGCAACGTTCAACACAGCCGATTGATTGTTAAGCACCGTCAAACGTGGGCTTGCCAACGCACGAACCGTACCAAAGCGCGAAATAGCTTCGGCAAAGACGTTCAAATCTTGGCTCAAGAAACCTGCAAAGAAGTCCGTTGAAGGAAGAACAACAGGGTCAAGCGCAGGACGAATACCGCCTGTAACATCAAGACCAATCCCTCCCCCGCTATTGCCACCTGTAAACATATTCCAATCAATCCCTGCAGAAAATTCATCTGTAAGGCCGACCTCAAGAATTTTTGCTTCAACCAAGACCTGTGCCGTAACCGAACGCTCCAAGCTATACAAATAATCTTTAACTTGTTGATGTTGACGTTCAGTCGCAAACACGGAAATAATACCCGCTTGCTTATTTACAGAGAAGTTAGCATCGACTTTCGTGGTGTCATCATCGTCACCGCCGCCACGACCACCTCTATTGCTCGCAACGCTTGGCAGAGAATTAACCTGAAGCACAGGATTAACGGGACTAACCGTCACATTTGTGCCATCACCAGAATCCGCAATAACCGGAGTCACTGGAGCTGGATTTTGTGCAACAGCCGTCAATTCAGGATCATTAGATGTCGTCAAGGACGCTGTACGTCTTGAGAGACCAAGTATTTGATCCATGTTCGCTGTCAACTCACCCCAGAAATCAGCTTCACTTCGTGTTTCAGCCTTATAACGCGAGCCTGTATCAGCACCCTGACCAGAAACAACAGCGACGTTATTGCTGATAGATCCAGAATTCGTACGGATGTAGCTCAAGTAATCAATTTTATAGAGTTTTTGGTAAGGCGTATCAACCTCAACACGCAGCGTGTCATCTTCAAATTTGTAGCGAAGGCCCGAAATGTCGGCGATACGCTTAATAACGACATCAAAAGGTCTCTCTCTTGCAGAGAAAATAATTGAGCCTCTAATTCGTGGATCAAGCTCGAGATCATAATCGGCCTGCTTCGCAAGCTCGTACAAAACATCACGCAATGGAATTGACTGGTTAACAGACACAGTCACAAGCGGCATCGGCTTTACGTTATCCGCAGGCGCGGCAACATAAGATTGCATCGATGGAATATCATCATCATATGCACCAGAACCAGAGGCACTTTCCTCTTCGCTTTCCATCGGGCGTGGAGCCAAACCATCTCTGAAGTCTTGAAACTCCATATTTGCAGCACGATCCATCTTCAGTTGATTTTCAGCAAGATCACAACCCACCAAAGATAAAGAGCCAATTAAAAGAGCCGCACACAGAACAACGTGCCGGACAGCAAAGATATTTTTATTATTTTTCAGCATGACATTTCATTTCGAAATAAAATTAGAACCATATGCAAAGTGAACACTTTGCACGATTAAGGAATCATAGCATAAAATTTGTGGGTGCAAAACAATAGTTGCGTAAAAAACACGCCTATCCTCGGATAAAAAAGGGAATTAGTCCGAAAACGACAAAACGGATGTGTCCATTTCGTTCAACACGTTTTTGGTTTCTCCGTCTTCGGTGCTTTCGCCCAACACGTGCTGCTGGATTTTTATCTTCATATCACCTGGCTGATCGGAATTAGAAATAGCCGTCGCCTCTTCAATAAGACCACGCTTAAACAGCGCAAACAAAGATTGATCGAAAGTACACATGCCGAGTTGGTTATTTTGCTCCATAATATCTCGAATCTTGATGATATCACCCTTATGGATAAGCTCGCGCACAAGGCCTTTATTCAGCATAATTTCAATCGCAACGGTTAAACCACCTTTTTTACATGGCACCAAGCGTTGTGAGATAATCGCCTTCAAATTCATCGCCAAGTTCAAGCGAATTTGACTGTGATAGTCCTCAGGAAACAAATTCACGATACGCTCGATAGATTGATAGGTATTGGTTGTGTGCAGCGTGGCAAGACACAAATGTCCTGTCTCAGACGCCATGAGTGCCTGTTCCATCACTTCACGGTCACGAATTTCTCCAACAAGAATGGCATCAGGCCGCTGTCGCAATGCGTTTTTAAGCGCGATAGCAAATGATTCGGTATCTACACCAACCTCGCGCTGCGTCACAACGCTCTTTTTATGTTCATGATAATATTCAATCGGGTCTTCGATCGTAATGATATGACCCATCTCGCGCTGATTACGATAATCAATCATCGAGGCCAGCGTCGTTGATTTACCAGAGCCTGTCATACCTGTCACGAGAATAAGACCGCGCTTCTCCAATGATAGGTTTTCAAGAATTGATGGCAGGCGCAACTCGCTAAAATTAGGAATTTTGGAAACAATACGGCGCAAGACAAGCGCAGGGAATTGACGTTGACGCAGACAGTTCACACGGAATCGCCCGTGTTTTCCCACATCTAAAGAACTATTCAACTCCATCTTTGTTTCAAACTCACGGCGCTGCCTGTTTGTAAGGATCGAGCCTAAAATATCGTTAATCTCTTCGACGGTAAGCGGCTCCTCACGCACAGCTTCAAGCACGCCTTCAATGCGCAATGTCGGCGGGAAACCCACAGTAAGGTAGAGATCGCTCGCCTCTTTTTGATTCATAGAGTTCAAATATTTTAAGATTGTTGGTGAACTCAAAATGAATACTCCTCACTGTCATCAGCATCGGCATTACCTTTGCCCTTGCCTTTGGCTTTCATGTCCAGAATATCATCGTCATCAAGACGCCCACCACCAAGAGACGCATCAATTTCACCTGATTCGTGTTCATCCCCCTCATCTGAGGCTTTCATAAGTGCTTGGCGTGCTTCTTCACGATCAATAACGCCTTGATCAAGCAAGGCGTTCACAGAATCTTCCATCGTCACCATACCATAACGCGACCCTGTCTGGATCATGGAATAAAGCTGCGACACTTGGTTTTCGCGAATCAAGTTACGAACCGCATTTGTTCCGACCATAATTTCATGAGAGGCCACACGACCGCCCCCTGCACGTTTCAGCAAGGTTTGCGCAATCACGCCCTGAATAGAGCTCGCAAGCATCGCCCGCACCATCTCTTTATCCCCCGTCGGGAACACGTCAATAATACGGTCAACAGTTTTTGTTGCAGAGTTAGAGTGCAATGTACCAAACACAAGGTGACCCGTTTCCGCAGCCGTCAAAGCAAGTGAGATTGTTTCATAGTCACGCATCTCCCCCACCAAAATAACGTCTGGGTCTTCACGAAGCGCACTACGCAGAGCGGCCTTAAATGATTTCGTATCGCGCCCAACCTCACGGTGGTTCACAAGACTTTTCTTGGATGTATGGAAAAACTCAACCGGATCTTCAATCGTCACAATATGTTCGGCACGAGTAGCATTAATATAGTCCACCATCGACGCAAGCGTTGTTGACTTACCAGAACCTGTCGGCCCCGTCACAAGTACCAATCCATTTTCAAGCCCTGCAAAACGCTTCATAATTGGCGGAAGCTCAAGCTCTTCCATTGTCGGGATCAGCGATGGAATTGTACGGAACACGGCGGCGGTGCCTGTTCTTGTTGTAAACGCATTCACACGGAAACGAGATTTTTCACCAAAAGAAATCGCAAAATCGAGCTCCATATCGCGTTCAAAGTCAGAACGCTGATCCTCGGTCATAATCGAATAAACCATCGTACGGATGTCGTCGCTTTTAAGCGCCTCACCTTTGATGCGTTTCAAATGCCCGTGCACACGAATAATCGCTGCGTTATTGGGACTTAAATGCAAATCAGATGCTTCGTTCTGCATCGTAAATGCAAGTAATTGTGTAATATCCAAAAGAGCCTCCTCACAAGCGTGACAATATCATCTTCTATTTTTATATTAAAAAAGCAAAGGGAACGTAAAGATCGGGTAAAAAAAGAATTAATTCAGGATTATATTATAGCCCGACAAACGGAACGATGCCAAGGCCTTGCAAGACCAAACAGCCATATAATGACAAAATGAGTGCTGGACCGAAGGGAAATGCTTCCTTTCCTGATACTTTCCGCCAAATAAGGGCTGATAACACGCCAAAAACACCAGAAAAAATCAAAAACGCCGAAAAGTAGGAAAATCCAAGAAAAAGACCTGCAACGAGGTAAAATTTAACATCCCCCATGCCCATAGCATCTTTTTTTAAAATTTTTGACATCAAAAAAGCTAGAGCAAAGGCAAAAGCAGCATAAAACACGCCCGCACTTATATAATGGGTCAGAATGCGCATATCATAATCTTGCGCGCAGAACATAAGAACGACATGAGCTAATCCCAAAACAGCACAGGCTAGCGTAAGCTTATCTGGCAGAAGCATATATTTAAAATCAATGACAATCATCGCCATCAAAAACGGTAACATCATCACAATAACAACCATTTGTAATGACAGCCCCCACGACAGAAAAACACCAACAGCGGCAAGCCCTGTCACCAACTCCATCAAGGGATAAATAATGCTGATTTTCTTACTACAATGCCGGCAGCTCCCTTTTGAACAAAGCCACGACAAAAGCGGAATCAGATCAAAAAATCCGAGCTTATGTTTACAATGAGGGCAAATTGAACGTGCTGCTGTTTTATGATTGCTGTCTGTCTGGCTAACAACCGACATTCCTTGCGGCACGCGCCAAGCCAACGCCGTAGCAAAGCTACCAGCAACCAAACCGTACAAAAAAACAGAAAAAGCGAGCGGCCAGATCATAAAAAACTCCAGCCCTATCGTTTAACGGCGCCGCAACTTAGCCAAGCGGTCATAGATCGTTTCGCGCGGCAATGTTTGACCACCGCCATAAACCGTATCAACTTCCAGAGCTTGTTCATAATAACTGATCGCCTCGGCTCCGTGCCCCTGCCTGTCCGTTACAATCGCAAGATTAAATAAATGTTGCGCATTTTGCGGATCAAGCGATGCCGCCCGTGAAAGATAACGAACCGCTTCATTATGTTGCCCCAAATCAGCCTGCGTGACACCAATTTGCGCGGCAATGCCGGCATTGCTTGGGTATTTAGACTGCAAGTCCATCAAACGGCGCAGCGCCACAGACGGGTACTGCTCACGGATAAGACCAAGCATATTCACCATCGCATCGGCGTTATCAGGATCAATATCCAGAAGTTCTTCATACGTTTTAATCGCCGATTCAATGCGGCCTGTATTTTGCTGAGCAACAGCAAGCCCCATCAAAATGCGCTTATCACGTTTGTTTTTAGCATAAAGCGAATCAAACATATCGCGTGCCGCATCGTAACGGCGCAGCTTCAATGCGCGATTAGCCGCAACAACCAAGGCTTCTTGATCATTTGCTTTATAATCCTGTGTTGCCACAACAAATTTTGTTGCCGGTTCAATTCTAGGGTCAAGCTTACGTGGCCCTGCGATCTGAGAACCTGGAACCCTAATCTCCGAATCATAAAAACTATCGTTATCACTAGACAAACCCTGCGCAGGCTTCTTCGCGGGAGTAGCGCCCGACGCTTCTTTAAAATCATTTTCGAAAATGTCGTTTTCAGGGTCAGCAGGTTTTGTTTCCACAACCTTCTTCTCCGCGACAACAGGCGTGACTTTAGGCATTTCAGGTGCTTCAGCAACAACTTCCTTCACGATTTCTGGCTCAGGCTGCACATCAACAGGTGCGCTTTCCGCAGGCGCACGTGGCAACTCAACCACCGAATCATCGACAGCCATTTCCTTTTCCATCGCAGGTGCATCAACAGAGACCTCCACAGGAAGATCATTTGCAAATGTCGGCGGCTCAACCGTAGCAACGACATCCTTAACGGGCGCTGCCGTAACATTTTCAGCAGAATCAGATAAAAGCGCAACTTCACCAATCTCGGGAACATTCTCCAACTCGGCTTGCGCATCAAGGACATCAGAAATCGCTTGCTCTACATCAGCTTCCGATTTCAATGCCGTATCCGCTTCAGGCACAACCTCATCCGAATTCATATTCACAGAAGGCTGCGGCGGAACCGCAACTAACGCAGCGTCGCGCTTCGCCTTTGATTTAGCAAGTGCCTTTGCCTTCTTCGCCTCAGCTTTAGCAAGCGCCGACGCATCCGATTCGTCCGCGAGACGCGCATCATCAACGGCAACAACTATATCTTGCTCGGCGACATTGGCAACAACAGCACTATTATTATCCGTAGAACCGCCACCCATGACACCCGTAAGAATTGCAGGGTTCATCATAATATATCCAGCCACACCCGCAGTCATAACGAGCACCAAAGCAGGAGCCAAGACCTTCTTCATCCCACCGCTCTTGCCCACATATTCATCATCATCAGTGTCATAGGCAGGCATATCACCTGTATCAAGACCACCTTCCGAAATCGCGGATAGTTCGGCTGTAAAATCATCATCGTCACCTGAAAAATCTTCGCTATCAAGCTCACTACCCAACGGAGAGGCTTCGATAATCTCTTCAATGTCATCGATATCTTCAAAATCCTCATCTGTCGCTTGCGCAAGATCATCGTCGAGCTCTAAGCCTTCAAGAGGATTGAGATTTTTCTTTCCTTGAGTTTCGTCGTCAGATGTCATTTCAGTACGTTCCTGTCATTATTCCGAATGGAAAAGGTTAGCATTGCCGAAGGGCATATTAAAATTTAACAGATTAGAAAGGATATGTGAATCCTTATAAGTGCAATAAAGTGAAGAAAAACGCTTTTAACGTCTATTTTATGGATATTTATGGTTATGCAGCCCTCTTAAACCCTATTTTTTCAAGAAAAGCCCGTTCCATATTATCCGATTTAGTCATCTTTTTTAATTCTGCGGGTGCCCCTTCGAACAATAAATGCCCCTCATGCAGCAAAGCCACACGATCACAAAGCTCATCCATATCCGTAAGAATATGCGAACTAAGAAATATCGTGGCACCTTTGGCCTTTGCCCGCACCAACGCATCTTTCACAAGCGCGCGCGCCTTGGGATCTAAACCACTCATCGGCTCATCGAGAATAAACAACGGGCAGCGCGTTAGAATCGTCGCCAAAATACCTAATTTTTGACGCATACCTTTTGAGTAGCTTTGGGTTTTATTTTTCAAAACTGCCGGATCTAACGCCAAATGCTCACATTCCGCAAATACTTCCGCTTCATCATAAGGCACACCATATAAGCCCGTTGAGAACTTAATGAACTCCACCCCTGTCAAAAACCAAGGCGGCTCAAACTTTTCAGGCAAATATGCAATGCTCTTTTTGCTTTCAGCATCCGAACGATCACGCCCGAATATCTTTATCTCTCCGCTTTGCTGTTGGCGAAGACCAAGCACAGCCTTAATCAACGATGTTTTGCCCGCACCATTAAGCCCCATAAAGCCGTAAGTCTCGTTACCCAAGACTGACAGTGATACATTATGCATGATTTGTTTTTTGCCATAGGAAATGGCAACATCTTTAACATCAAGAACTCGATCTACACTCGCCATAGCACTACAGCGCTCCCGCTGGCATCCCAGGCAAGAAAATACGGTTATCGAGGTTAAAGCGTTGATGCGGCCTTAAACGCAGCGGATAAACAAGGTTTGTATAAGAATCAAACCATTTAATTTCCACATACGAATCACTAACGCGCATATCGAGAATTTCTTTTGGGATAGCATCAGGCGTCACACGCTGACCGTTCAACCAAATTGTCCAATCATCCACGCCCGCAAAAACAATACCACCAAGGCTAAGCTCACGAATACCTTTCACGCGCGGTTGATCCGAACGGCTTGCCGCTAGCAACTCGCCCGCCGTCGCAGGACGCGCGGTCGCATCCTGACGTTTCATTTCACGGAGCAACGCATGCTCCCAACTTGAAAACATCAATGATGTATCTGGTTTTAACGGTTCAACTTCGCCGACCAATTCGCGCTTATAACGCAGCGTATCTTCAATCGTCAGATAAGGAAGACCGCGCAACGATTCAAGCTCAATCGCCTCTTCACTTCCCTCTAGCGCAACAGCAGCCGATGTTTCTTGTGTCGCGGCATCTTCAGGCATTGCGACAACAGTATCATCTTGAATTTCTATGGCTGTTTCCACACCTTCTTGCGCAACGGCGGGCAATGACAGCAGAGAAAAACCGCCCAAGCAAACAAGTGCCAGCAAAACATGCGACGTCGAGCATAAATAGCTATCAGATTTAAATATCATCCTAAAATGCCCCCGCGTTGTCTGTGCCCATTTTGTCCAACGGCACAATCGTACGCCAGACAAAACCAATTTTACCGCGAACCATAACAGGACTAGAGCCAGTTCCGACACTACGTAGCACCGCCTCATTCACGTCCATAACACGCTCCAAACTCAATTCACGCACCGAGGTTTGCCCAGGGAATGAGTTTTCAATCAGGTAAAGAAAGTTATAAAAGTCAGCATCATCCACCGCATCGATTTCAACGGATATCGGGCTACTTAGCTCAACATTATTTGCTTCCTTGGCTTTTTCATTCGGAACCTCAACACGCGGCGAAATATCGTAACGCGCAGAAAGAACACGGGATTGCTCAATGATTTGCTGCATCCGACGACGCGCTAGAACACGGTCTTGAGCATTGAAGAAACCCGCATTTTCAAGTCCACCAAAAAACTCTTTTTCTTCCTGTATCTGTTGATACTCAACGCGCAAACGACCAATTTCCGAACGCTTCGACGTTACCTGAGATTTAGTAGAACGTAGATCACGATCCAATTGAACATTTTTAGGCTGTAAATAGCCGTACAAAGTCGCCGCCAGAAAAATATTCAAGCCAACCACAATACCCATGACAATCAAACGCTTGGTGCCCAAAACTTTTATCATTGCAATGGCCCCCTAACTTCTAAAACGGCTTCGCGATCAGATTTTTCTTTAATCTCTTCGGCTGTTCTCCCACCTTCACCTGACACAGTTTGCCCCGCGTCAAGATTACCAATTTGCTTCGCAACTTTGACAACATAACCCGGCAAGCTCGCCTTTAAGCGCGCCTCCAAATTGTTAATTTCGCGAATACCGTATTCCAGATTAATATATTCAGGAAAACTAAGACGAAGATTGCCGACAACCTCATATTCGACGGGCGGTGGCAGACCACCAAAACTACGCCCCCGATCATCAGCCTGCGCAACTTTTTTAGGTACTAATTTGATATCAATTCTATCCAATTTCAAATCACCACCGAGCGCATCATCCAGTTTTTTGATCAACTTTTCTGTTTTAAGCTCGTTCCCCTCAATATTACGGAACGTATGCACCGCAGCCTGTATCGTCTTCACATCAAAACCTAGGCTTTTCATGCGCTCAACCTCAACATTAAGCTCCTCATCGGTTTGAGCCAAAATACGGCGTTGATCATCAAGATCGTTGCTTTTGGTAAACATGTCTTGCCCGCTACCCATCACTGTCCAGCCGAGATACCCCGCCGACAAAATAAGAAGGAGAATGGCAAGCGAGGCAACTTGACGTGGCTGGTGAACTTTTTTAAGCTCTGGCGCATCCATAGGCAGGATGAATTTTGATTTCTGACCAATAAATGATGCGTGCAGGGCATCAGCATAACGCGGCTGCTCCTGCACCCCAATATCAATACCTAAGATTTTAGAGGCTTCGCGCGCCGTAAATGTCGTGTATTTACACGAAATATCAATAAGGCCCTCAAGAGCCTCACCCGCAGCAGCATTCGCCACAACAAATAAATCTGTCGTATCCTCCGAAGAAAAGCCAAAACGTGATAGATAACTCACGGTTGCTTTGAATTCCTGCGCCACTTCTCGCGCCCAAACACCTGGGTCAGAATCATCATTAACCACCGGCGTCATACGCGTCATCGCCAATTGCCCATTACGAGTAATAACCTGCCGCAATGCGCCGCTTTGATGCTGACCAATGAAAATAGACCACTTCGCAGGTTTTGCTTTTTTCTCAACAACTTTCGCCGAAAGCGCAGCAAGCATGTCAGATGCTTCAATAGGCAGAAGAACAAATCCTGCAATCGGTGCCATTGATTTTCGAACCGCCGAAATTGTCTTAACAACAGGCTCTGACATTGGCACAGCAGAAAACAGATATAAATCACCCAAAGACACAGTACGGCCCGTGGATGATTTTTCACTCTTCTCAACATCTTTAATCTTCAACGCACCACGAATCGGATAGTTCGGGAACGAGACAAGCAAGCGACGCTGCAGAACATTAGCCTTATCCATGATCCCAACACGAGGGAGGCGCTGACCACCTTTAAAGTGTTGATCAGTCATGTCATTGACCAAAAGCACAGGCTTGCTCGCACAGTCTTTTATAATATGCCGCGAAACTGTATCCTCGAAGCTATCCGCCTGCCAAGGCACAGCATCCACAAGCTTGGACGCACGCGCAGTCACATTATAAATATATAATGCTTCGTCGCCTATCAGGAGAACACAACGGGAGGGTTTTAAAAATGATGCAACCATATAGCTATTCTTAGAAATCTATGTTTTCGAAACTGGAGTAAATTGGGCCAAAGACCGCGACCGCAATCCATATTATCATAAGCCCAAGGAAAAGTGTAAGGAAAGGTTCAATCATTGCAATCAATCCTTCAATCGCTTCATCCACATCGTGCGTATAGAACTCTGACACTTGCTCAAGAACGACTGTAAGATTTCCGGATTCTTCACCCACCTTAATCATACGTATGACCATGCTCGGGAATTCTCCCGATGCGTTAAATGCTTCTGAAAGCGGGCTACCGGCACTCACTTGCTCATGAATACCGTCCAGCGCCTCAATCAGTGCCATATTATTTACCGTTGTTCGCGCGGCCCTCAATCCCTTAAGGATATCAATACCGCTAGCAAACATCGCGCCAAAGGTTTGCGAGAAGCGCGCCACGTTAATTTTCCTGATAAGCGGGCCAAACACAGGCATGCTCAAGAGCATCAAGTCCAAACGATATGCCACATCAACCGACATTTTGCGTATAGAGAAAAACAAGGCGGCAAGAATAATTGGTGTCAACAAAATCCCCCACCAATAGTTCACACAGAACTCAGACGTGCTCATGAGTGCCGTTGTATACCACGGAATTTCTTGACCGATATTGTCGATAAACCCAACAATTTGCGGCACAACAACCGTCATCATAATAAGCACTGTCGCAAAAACAACCACACAGACAATCATCGGATAGCGCGTAGCCTTACGCACTTTGGTCTGCATCTTATCAACCCACTTAAGGTATTTAACAAGCTGACGGTATGATGACGTCAAATCACCCGTTTCCTCACCCGAGGCAATCAGTGACACATAAAGATTTTTAAATACTTTCGGATGGCGCGCCAAAGATTCAGATAACGAACTACCCTCGGATACATCACGGTGAATTTCCGTCATCATATCCCGTAAACCGTTATGATCAGTGGTGTCACGAATATCACCAAGAGAATCCAGCATCGGCACGCCCGCATCCTGCATTTGCTCCAAATGCAAGAAAAGCTGAATCATGTCGCGGACTTTAACCTTAGGTGCAAAGAAACCTGCGCCTTTTTTCTTATCCAGTGACGCACATTGAACAAGCTCAAGCCCTGCGCTTTGTAATTGTTTGTATAGATCAACTTCACTCGCCGCGGTGACTACACCGCGCACAGGACGACCTTTATTGTTAATCGCTCTATACTTATAACGCTGCATGGCAGCTTCCTACATCTGTTTATTTGGTTACATCAACGACTTTTGATAATGATTCAAGGGTAGTGATTCCCTCAAGTATCTTTAGAATGCCATCGTCTTTCATGCTTTTAAAGCCTTTTTCGACAGCTTTTTTCTTTAATTCTGCTTTTGAACCGTTTTGAGCCACAATTTCATTGAGGTCATCATCGAAAGATAAAATCTCAACAACCGCGACACGCCCTTTATAGCCTTGCCCTGCGCATGTCTGACATCCGCCTTGCTTGGCTTTATAAATTTCTGGTGGGTCTGCGACATCAACACCGAGAATCGCGCACTCATCTGCATCTGGTTTATAAGGAACACGGCAATTCACGCACACACGGCGTGCCAAACGTTGCGCAAATACAGCAATAATAGCCCCCGCAAGCATCCCTGGCTTTTGATCCAAATCCAAAAGACGCGGCAACGCGCCAAACGAATCATTAGTGTGCAATGTTGTATAAACTTGGTGCCCCGTCATCGCCGCTTTCAACGCCATTTCAGCCGTTGTCGCATCGCGAACCTCGCCAATAAAGATAATATCGGGGTCCTGACGAAGCATCGCCTTAATACCGTCCGCAAACTCCAACACACCTTCACGCACATGCGTCTGGCGAATCATCGGCAAGGAATACTCAACAGGATCTTCAAGTGTTTGAATATTCACCTCAACATCATTGATTTCATTCAACATAGAATAAAGCGATGTTGTTTTACCTGAGCCTGTTGGCCCCGTAACAATGATAATACCCTCAGGGCTTGTTTGTGCTTTGTCGATTAATTTCAAGTTATGCGGGCTAAAACCTAGCTTGCTCAGCGGCATGATATTGGATGATTGGTCAAGCACACGTAAAACAATGTTTTCGCCATGCACCGTCGGCAATGATGACACACGGAAATCCGCCTCGCGCCCACCAATATTCATGTTAAAGCGACCATCTTGTGGCGTTAGCTTATCCGCAATATTCATGTTCGACATAATTTTAATGCGCTGAGATATCGCATTCCAGTGCTGCTTGTGCAATGTTTGTGCGGTAAAGAGAACGCCATCAAGGCGATAGCGCAAGCGCACGAAGTTTTCTTCGGGCTCAAAGTGAAGATCAGAGATTCCGCCTTTAACCGCATCAAACACAAGTGCGTTCACCAAACGAACAATCGGGTGTGTAAAGGCTGCATCTTCAGACAGGCTCGCAAGGTCATCAACCTTCGTTGCGCCCTCTTCCAGCTCTTTCAAAATATCACTGATAGAGCTCGCATAACCATAAGCGGCATCAATTGCTTCGGAGAGAACAGACGGCGTTGTCACAATCGGTTTAATCGTAACACCCTTCGGCATAAAGCGGCGCAGCGTATCCATTGCCACAACGTCATACGGATCAGACATCGCCACAACGGCTTGGTATTCATCAATTGATACAGGAAGGATATGGTGCTTTAAGGCAACATTCTTTTCGATCAGTTGCAGCGCCTCACCATCCAAAATTGTGTGCTTTGGGTCAAAAACGTCAAAGCCCGAACTTTCCGCCAAAAAGGCAGACAGGGTTTTATCATCAATAAAGCCAAGATCAACCAGAACCTCGCCCAATAACTTACCCGATACTTTTTTCTCTTGAAGTGCCACATTAAGCTGATCTTCAGAAATGATCTTCATCTGCACAAGACGCTCACCGATACGGCCGCCACCAGCAGATTTGGACTCTTCGAGATCACGACTGCCCGCGCGGACAATATCGCGAGACCCGTGGCTTTGCTGCTTTGCTTTTAGCGGCTCTATGATTTCGCCAGAAAGCGCCTCGCTTGTATCATGCTCCGCAGGAACAAAGACCTCGTCTTCATCCATAAGCAAAAAATCTTCATCTTCAGGTTCAGATGTCATGACTTAATAATCCCGTTACTTTCATTTATAGTTTCCACAGAGAAAAAATTACATTCCTAGTATATATAATGTCTTTAATTGCTAAAGAAATAGCTAATGTAATATGGAAATCGTCGCGTTGTTTTAAGAGTTAAAATTCGTGTCAATATTAGTATTAAGGCGTATCACAAATGGCGGTAGCACCATTGCTTCTGTCAATGGTGAATCCTGTCATAAATTCACCCGCCGAGCAATAACTTAAAAATTGAGGGTGCCCTGTCAATAAAGGCTCACAAACAAGTTCATTATTTTCGATACCTGTGGCAACTTCGCCCAATCCGCACGTATAACCAGAACCGCCCAAAAACTGCGGTTGCACACATTCGCCAGCCGACGTATATGTCAGAGGACAATAGCCGACATCCGCATTCATTTCGTTTTGTGCCCTAATTGAGCCACTTACGTAAAGCAAACTGGTCGGCGGTAATGATCCCGTAGAAATGCTGCCCATATTTGTATTGTAATAATAAGTATCCGTTGAAGGTGAAAAGGCCGAAACACGCCATATTTCAAACTGAAGGTTCTTAGCAAAAAACAAAATATCATCGTTAAAGTTATCATTATCAGCAAAAGAACGGAGTTCTTTCACAAATATAACATCATTATTATCACAATTTTCTAACTCTACCGTAATACCTGCCGCACCTGGATTAAAGCCAGCAGGTGGAATAACCGATAATCCTGGAATAAAGCAATTACCTATCCTTGTTCCCTGACGCGTATAAGCACCTTCACCTGTCTCACCATGAGAAAACACAACATATTGCGCCGTCCCCACAGGTGTAATCACCGAATTAGCGTTCGCATCTCTAACATCAATGACGCCCAACATCGGCGGAACAGGGGCAGAGTAATTATAGCTATTGCGCGTCATAATATCCGATACCGCATAAGAATAAGCATAATTATAAGCATCATACCCTTCAGCAACACTATACCGCGTACTTACAACATCTTCGCTCAATGTCACAAACGGAACGATACCAATAGCCACGGGGTCTAGCGCGCCATCATTATCTGCATCACGAGATCCAAGCGTTTCATAAACAATATTCGGCGAAACGCCAACATGTGGAGGCAAAGGTGGTGCATCTGTACACCATTCCCTGCCAAACATTGAATCACCAGGTGGTAAACGCGGATCGGCAGGGCAAGGGTACCGCCCTTCACGTGAAAAGAACTCATCTACTGCCGCTTGGGTTTTTTCAAGATTGGCTATGGTTTTGTTAAAACGATGTTTTTTCGTTTCATTCGTATACACTCGCACCGCGGTTGCTATAAACATACCGGAAATCAAGATAACAATAGCCATCTCAATCAGGGTAAATCCCTTGCTTTGAGAGTTATTTATTTGGCATTTCTTCATGCGCTCAAACATATCTATCTTGCTTCCAATCACATTTATGGCTGACAATTACATGAGGTGTAGTTCGCATAGCCCGACCCCGCTTTTTCATAGCAAAGTCCCGATGCTCCACAAGCGCAACCACCCGTACCAATTGCATCACCGATACCTGTTGTTGGGTTATTACTTGGCGTTGTTGACGGGCGTTTCCAAGTACATGCGGCGCACGAATTAGAGATCAAATCCCAATCAGACCTTGGCTCCCAACCACCACTCGGCGGAATTGTACAATCCCATTCGCGCAAATACTGTATACCAGCACCTGTATATCCCGAAGGACACGCATCCGTGACCGTACTCGTAAGCGTAGAATTACAAGCACAAGCCTCAGTATGAACCGTTACAGCACCAGACCAAGAACCAGCTCCTGCCGCACTTGAAACAGGATTGCCGAACCCATTAGGGCAAGACCATGTATTGCGACGAATTTGTGCGACCCCCGTATAAGAGTTTCCGCCGAACGTAAAGCTGTTTGTCTGCCCAGACGGACAATTCACCGTCGTTTCAACAGGCGAGGACGGATTATTTTGACATGTACAGTTATTTGTTACCGTAGGTGATGGATCCGTTACCACAGTACCACCAGAACAGGTGTTATTATATGTCGTGGTTACAGTACCGCTCATCGACCCTCCAGGAACGCCGTAATATGACGTGCAGCTTTGATTATTTGTATTGGTATACGGTGCGCAACTACAAAACGCCGTATTGTTTGTGTAAACATCGGCCCACTCTCCTCGCGTTTGTGGACATCTATGTTTTTGCACCGTGAATGAGTTACCAGTAGAACCCGTCGGACAGTCATCGATCACCAACTGATAGTCCTCGCGACACCAACAGTCGTTACCGGTGCGGCTTGCTGTCAAACTATAAGCTGGGCCTGATGTTGTTGCAATGCGGCTATTTTGGTACCGATTAGACGGGAAGTTCCCATTATAACGCCACAACTCATGATTTCTCGTTGGAGTCCATACGCCGGCGAGACATTGATAACTATCTCGCACAAGATTTTTACTCGGACACGCCGACGGCCCAGTACGTGGTGCCGTGTTCAAACCATCTACATACGCTTGAAGCGATGGAATGTCTGGCTGGCTGGCTGCCGTCGCCGAACTGAAGTTATTCAACATATAACATTCACCCGCTTCAACCTCACGATAGCCACTATCATATATCGCCGCAAGCGTTCCGCTAGGGCCACATGACGATGTGACATTCTGATTAAGACATGCCGGAGCTGGTGCGCCTTCACAAATCAATTCGCCCGATGACCCCACACCCGTTAAAAATTGTCCAACAGGACATTCAAAACGTATAGATGTCTCACAAACAGGACCTCCATTTTCAACGCCGACCATAAATTCATTGGAACCACAAGTCATACCTTCACTCGCAGCAATAGAGCCCGCAATAAGGCTCGGTGTAAAGCACCCTGTATCCCCGTAATCACAAATACTATTTGATACCATCGCACCGCCACTGGCCAAGATCACCGCATCACCCGCCAAATTTTCAAGAATTGTGAGCTCCGAAGCACTTGCGAGTTCAATAGGACTTTCCGTGCCTATACCAAACTTACCCCCATCATTAAGAACGACATCCTGCAAAGACGTATCGCTATATGCCCAAGGGCTTACCAATGCTTTTACAGAGTGAACAAGCCTGTCGTCATAGCCGACAGCCGCATTACCCTGCATGAAAGTACCATCACTGTCACAATTTTCATCCTGCAGAGCACCGCTTGCGCATGTACCCATACGAACGCCATCTCTTGTAATTGCGCCCTGCCCATCTTTACCATGCGAAACAATAACAAATGGCGCCGAATCTGGCCGCGCAAGAGCATTCACACCATTGATATCAACGACTGAAACCCCGCCTAAATTCTCATCAAATGTATTTTCATCCGTCAAAAATTCCGTCACAGCATAGGTAAAACGGTTGCCGTAACCATCAAAGCTTTGCTGTTCTTGTAAATTCATCTGACGGAACGGCAAACTCCCGATAAGTATCCCAGGAAGCAGGAGAGCCGGATCGACGCTATTACTAATATCTCTCTCAATGGCAGGTGCCAAACTAACACAATCCTCATATCCATAGTTTGCATCACCAGGCTGCGCATCCAGCGCCGCAGGACACGGGTAACGACCATACATATCACGAAATCCAGAAATATACGTTTGTGCCCTTTCAAGAGAAACGATATTATCCTTGAACTTATCCGTTTCAATTTTACGCGTATATAAATGCATCGCTGGCGCGACTAGCATGCCAACAATCAAGACAACAATAGCAATCTCGATCAATGTAAATCCCTTGCTGTCCTTTAATTTATTTAAGGTATCGCGCATAATGGTGCTCCTGTTGAATTATCTATTCCATACATCATCTGACCTGGTGGACAACTCACATGTTGTACATGGGTCACATCAAAGTAATATGGCGTGGGCGAACCGTTCACCGCATTCCCTGAACTGTCCGCTGGCGCACTACAACTAACGCTTGAGTTGACAAGCTCCGTTACAGCGCCACCAGAAGAGCTTTTCTTATTACAATCCATTGCCGTTAGAGTACCCGTAATCATTTCCGGATCAAAGCAGTCGCCGCCGACACCATTGCACATTTGGTCAGCGCGTAATTTGTTCGTTGCTGTCGCATCGCCACCCTCTACGTGCACCTTAACCTGAGGGTTTGTTGTTCCTATACCAATGCGCGTACCGCCTGTCCACACGGGGGCATCCGGCACAGCACTCGCGACGGGCGCCCAAGTCCCCAATATGACGGTGATCATATCATCTGAATAATCATCATAATAAGTTCCGCCCGTCACATATGATCTTGTCGCAGGGCGATCTGGGGTTGCGCTCGGGTGACGATCTAACACAAATATGTTGTCCATATTGCAATTTTCATCTTCGTATTCCGAAAGCGTCATATCGCACGGCGCAAAAGGCGTCCCATTCATCGAATATGCACCTGAACCATTTTCACCGTGGGAAATCAAAACAAGATCACGATATTCTATATTATTCGTAAAAGTGTCTCTTACAGGCAACATGACACCCGGTGGCGTCGCTACAGCATTATCCAAGCTTCTCACCTCAATTTTACCTGTATATGTATTTGGCGGAGCATCACGAACATACGTCCCTGCACTCGTCTGCGACAAAGTAACAGCATACAAAATGCGCCCACCCCAGTAATCAATAGATGACTTTGCTTCAAGACCTATAGAATCAAATGGAACAGCACCAATAAGAACCTCATCAGGCGCGGCAGTTATGCACATTCCGTCAGATGCAAACCAGCCCCCCGACGAGCAAAGTGCTGGCGCAACATTTCCTTCAATACCGTACCCCACATCACCAGATACAGCCGCAAAGGATGCCGGCAAAGGGTAACGCCCTCGCTCAACAGCAAATTTATTCACGGCATTACGAACATCGCGTATATTCCCCTCCGTAACGTCTTCTTTTTCTTGCGCTATATAGGCATTGTAAGACGACAGCATCGGCGTCACAAGCACACCGATGATTATAAGCGCCAGTGACAGCTCAATGAGTGAAACACCTCTCATATCATTTATGATCTCATTTATGATCGACTTGATACGCATTTACGTTACATTTTCTCCGTTAAGTCGCAAAATTCAATAAACATTTGTCCAAGATTAAGCTTAACAAAAAATAGTTAAAATTTTAGAAAAATTTTTGACAATCTGTATCTATATATACAGCAAAAACAACGCGTTCTAAAGGGGGGAATTAAAAAATGGTGCACCCGGGAGGATTCGAACCTCCAACCGCCTGATTCGTAGTCAGGTACTCTATCCAGTTGAGCTACGGGTGCATTAATATGACATCTCGTCTAAATCGAGCAGCAACATACGTCATAACTGTGAACATTTCAACAACTTTAATGACTTCCTGTTGACAGGGGATATCTTTCGGTTGATTTTAGATAGGATGTCGTTAGTATCTTTATGTTGTTCATTGATTTTCGTATATTTTATATGTACATAGGTGAATACTGATTTTTAATAATATAGCTATATAAAAGAGCCCATAATGATTGATTGGACGAAAAACAAAAAGCTTCTGAATGCTTTTCTTTTTGGAACCGCACTGCTTTCGGCGGCAACAACGGTTGCGATAAAAGACGCCCGCGCAGGCAACCCACCGGCCCTTATCATTACAAACGAGCCTTTGCCCGCAGAATTGCAAAGCAAAATTTATAGCAAACCAGTACAAACAAAAACAATAACGCCAAACCAAATTACAGGCTCCACATATTATGGTGAAGCATTGCAAACCAATGTTGGCCAAAAAATTGATGCCATGCGTCAGGATCTCTTTAAGGTTCAGGCTGATGTATCTGTCCTCGCTGAAAACCTCGCAGGAATAGAACAGCTAAACCAACAGCAAGCTGCTGAATACTATGCCAGCGTTGCGACAATCAGCACACAGCTACAATCAGGAACAACCCCTGGCAACCCACGCCTTGTGAACAAGCTTGGTGTTGCGCGCAATAATTTGGAACGCCTATCTGGCAACATTGCCACATTAAATGATTTAGCTATGGATATCTCTAGCGTGGCGTCTCAATCATCTTACATGATGGAAGCCTCTCGCGCGGCTTACGGGCTTTCAGGTGCGATCGAAGAAGATCACGTCAGATTGGCACAAATGGAAGATGCCATTAACAATACAATGGTTGTCATTGATCGCCTTTTAAACAACGTCAATGACGACATTACACGCACAACCGCCTATATCGGATCAGAGCGCAATAACTTGCGCACCCTATCATTGGCTATCAGAAACGGTGATTTGTTTGGAAAAAGCCTCTCAAACCGACCTTTTTCACATGCTGCACCAGCAAGCTTTATACAAGCCAATATGGCCGCACCAAACATGCCACCAGCGGCGTATTCCCCATCATCAGGAAATATGATGATGGATGATATGGGTGCATATCCTGAAACAATGCCTGCACCACAACCTGTTGCGCTCGCGCCGACAGCGCAACCACGTCCACTGGTAAAAATCCGCTTTGATCGCGCCAATGTTGCTTATGAACAGCCCGTCTACATGGCTGTAAACGAAGCTCTTTCAAGATTTCCTAACGCACAGTTTGAGCTTGTTGCCGTTCACCCGACGAGAGGTAACGCCGCAGAAATCGCGATTGAAAGCACACGTTCACGCCGCAATGCGGAACGCGTTCTTCGTAGCTTGACGGAGATGGGGCTTTCTGTTGATCAGATTGATCTGTCATACATGCCAAGCGAAGAGGTCAGCACAAACGAAGTTCATCTGTACATTCGTTAGTGCTTGTCTGAAATAATGTCCGACAAAAACAATCATCATCTTACATTGTTAAAAGCACGCGACGGCGGTGCTGTACCTGATTTTTTCTTATACACGTAATTTTTACGCTCCTCTGCGGCGGGCGCAATTTGCTCAGCAACAGGTGTCTGTTGCTCCGTTCTACCGAAATAATCTGGCGCATTTAAATCAACACGCGATTCATAGTTAGGCACAGTCTGCGCTTTTAGCTCTTCCAGCGCTTGATTAACCTGCTGTTGCTCTTCATTAATTGAATCACGGGTTTCTTGCCCCTTTTTCATCATCTTTTCATTTTCCTCAGCATGGTCGTCTTGAATATTACCATTCAACATCAGAATTCCGCCCGATCCGTGATCATCGGCATGCGCATTCATTGCACCGCCAGCACCAATCAATGATAGTGCTGACAACGCGACAAGAAGTTTTACACGGGGCTTTTTAGTCATTTTTATCATCCTTTTATCTTTTATATGGTGGCAACATCATATTTTAACGTCCCAAAAATATGGGTTTTATCGTTTTTGTTGTGTTCTTATTTGGCTCCGATGCCGAGGTTACATTTTTATCCGGTAATATCGCGGTTTTCTGCTTTTCAGAAGTGTCTTTAAATTCCTGTTCATCTTCTGCACTGATGCCTAGGTCAGCAGCACTCACTTCATTTTTTTCCAAAATCTGTTTTGCATATTTTTTCAAATTTTCTTCGCTCGCCTGAGTTTCAGCGTCAGAAATATTCTCGAGATTTTGAGCCATTGCGGCCTTAGTGCGACTAATAGTTTTAGGGTCTAGTACGCTTTCAGGGAACATCTCATCTATCGTTATATGTACGTTCTGGCCAAAATTGCTTCCTGTTCTTACGATGCCTGCCTCCCGATCAAATTTAACGGGCACGTTTTTATTATTCATACATTTTGCAATAGTTTTTTGTTCACGCAACCTTTGGGATGTCGTTTTTTTAGGAGGCGGTTCGCCATCGCCGGGCATCCAAAACGGCGACACCTCCTGCGAACATGCCGTATAAGCGCGCGAGTATGCTTCGTCATCGCTCAAGACTTCATCCTCGGCGTATACAGCAGCACTAACCGTTACAAAGCACAGCAAAAGCAACAATGTCAAAATACTATTAGACTGCATCAAAAATCTTCTTACAAAATTAAAAACCATCTTCTAAATCATACCATATAAATAATTTATTTTCCTCTTTTCGCGCTTTCCTCTATCCTAAAAATGATTACGTCCTCGTAGCTCAGCAGGATAGAGCAACAGATTCCTAATTTGTAGGTCGGAGGTTCGAATCCTCTCGGGGACACCATTTAAATTCTAACCCATGTCAGGCAACATAAAATGAGCACCGAAGAAGAACCAAAAATACAAGGTATTCCAGAACCCGTTGAAGGAAAGTATATTTTTCAAGTCGCGTCAAACCAACGCATTCGCTTTAACGCCGATGGCTGGGTTGAGGAAATTGGTCGCGGCGGCGCAGAAGACCCGTTAGGCACAATTTTACAAGCCAAATCCGGCAGCAAGCGCGATGATGTCTATGCGCGCCGCTTTTATGATTTGTACACACGTGCGGTATTGCTTGATATCATCCCTAAAAACCCAACGGATAGAACCGATACAGGTGGGCTTGTCATGTTTAAGGATTTAGATGCGGACTCCGTCATGTATGATCGCGTGAACTTAATCATCGAGATTGCCAACCATCACTTTGGCACGACATTCAAAGCACTCACGTAACAAAGTTGGATATAACAGGTAAGTTTTAGGTTTTTTGTAGGTTGTCTTTGACCTTCAAAAGATAAATACGGCAAACATTCTGGAATTCTTTAACCAGCATCGTACCTGCTTGTCCGGGCTCGCCCTTCATATTTTGCATGAGAGCGACAAGAATCGCCTTATGCATATTATCAATGATCGTCATCAAATCCTTATTCAGCGTATCAAACTCTTCGACTAGACTAAGAACCGTTCCAGCGAGACTGCTGATCACAGGATAGTTGAATGTCGCAGCGTTCGCCTTTAAATTCATAATTGGCAGCGAGATATCCTGCACAGCTTGTTTGCTATCCTGCTCTCCGCTTTTAACCTTTTTGATCACAACAGAAAGTTTTTCAAGCTCTTGTTTGGCCATTGGTGCAAAATCAACGTTATTCGTTTCCAACACATTTTGCGCTTTTGAAATGGCTTCTTCGTTCACCATTCCTGTACCGATGCGTGATTGTAATTCACGGGAGGCCGGTATTGTTCTGGCCTTTTTGGTTTCTGTCGTATTTATCATATTTTTATTTAACCTGTTTCTACGGGTTCATACTATCGTATTAGTTTACTCTAATTTTCGTCAAAAAACTCTTAAGATTTAACTATGTTTTGCAATAGCTTTTAAAACAATTTCTTTTAACTCTTGTGCCTTTAAATCTTCGCTATCCTTTATTTTCTCGTGATAAACAACCCACATCACATCAATATGCGCCCGCACAATCGTTTGGTGCGCCTTATTTTCAATGTCCAGTTTTTCAAGAAATTCACGCAAAGATTTCCCAAAATACAGCATTAAATCATAGCCGTATGTTTCTGCTAAGTCTTTGATATGATTTGATTTGTGGTATAGAGCGACGCGCATATCATCGTCTTTACCCTCCAATAGCACCGTCCAGATATTCTCCATATCCTTGAGCATGTTCAGAATTTCATCGCCATAAGATTCGTTTTTGCTATCAATGGAATTTTGCGCATTTCTAATGGCTTTGGGGTCAATAAAGCCCGCGCCCGCTTCGACATCTGCGCCCGCCTTCATTTTCAGCTTATTAAGCCGCTTGAATATTGTGACGTCATTTTTTTCAGCGTTACCTGTGTTTGCCATGATATTATTCTGTGCCCTTTACCAAACCTGTACCTGTTCAAGACTAAACGGGTTTTATTAAAAAATTGCTTACAAGATTGAAAATATTTAAATTGATGAAGTGTGCGTTCTGCGCCCCTTGTCCAGCGCGACTTTTTAAGATAGATTTTATCTTCCTTTAGATTATCACTCCCGATGGGGGGTAAACAAGTGAGTTCAGATGAAAATTATTGTCCCTGTTAAACGTGTTGTTGATTTTAACGTCAAAGTACGCGTCAAAACCGATCAAACGGGCGTTGAAACAGCCAACGTCAAAATGTCGCTCAACCCTTTTTGTGAGATCGCTGTTGAAGAAGCGTTGCGCCTCAAAGAAGCGGGAAAAGCAGAGGAGGTCATCGTGGTTTCCATTGGTGGTGACAAGACAGATGAGACCATCCGCCAAGGCTTGGCAATGGGGGCAGATCGCGGCATTTTCGTTAAAACAGATGAAAAGCTTGAACCGCTAGCCATTGCCAAAATTCTAAAACACGTCACAGAAACCGAAGGCGCACAGCTTGTCATGACAGGCAAGCAGACCATTGACGGCGATAATAACCAAACAGGTCAAATGCTCGCCGCCCTTCTTGGCTGGCCGCAAGGCACATTCGCATCAAAGGTTGAACTTGGCAGTGATAGCGTCAACGTAACCCGCGAAGTTGATGGCGGTCTTGAAACGCTGGAGCTTAAGCTCCCTGCCGTTGTCACCACTGACTTGCGCTTGAACGAGCCGCGCTATGCCTCTCTACCCAATATTATGAAGGCGAAGAAAAAGACGATTGATGTGATAGAGCTTGCCTCTCTTGGTCTTGATACAGCGGCGAAACTGTCGATTGTAAAAGTATCTGAGCCACCAAAACGCGCAGGCGGCATCAAAGTCGCCAATGTTGACGAGTTAATTGACAAGCTCCGCAACGAAGCCAAGGTCATATAATAAACGCATAATAAAAACACCGCTTAACCGCACATAAAGAATAAGGAAATCCTATGTCTATCCTCGTTATCGCAGAACATAACCAAAAAGAATTGGCACCACCGACATTAAACACCATTACTGCCGCGACAAAAATCGGCGATGATGTTCATGTGCTTGTCGCAGGATCAGGATGTGATGCCGTTGCCGCGCAAGCCTCCAAAATCAATGGGGTTGCCAAAGTTCTTCATGCTGATGATGCGGCCTATACGCACACACTCGCGGAAAACTTCGCGTCATTAATTGCTGCCAATACTGATGGGTACAGCCATGTTCTTGCCCCTGCTTCGTTCTTTGGTAAAAACGTTCTGCCACGCGCGGCCGCCCTTAAGGACGCACAGCAAATTTCCGATGTCACAGACATTGAAAGCGCCGATACATTCGTGCACCCTATCTATGCGGGTAATGCATTGGAAACCGTTAAATCAAACCAAGCTATTCATTTTCTTACCATCCGCCCGACGGCTTTTGATGCCGCCGCCGCCGAAGGTGGTAGCGGTACTGTTGAAAAAATCAGCACCACAGGCGATTCTGGCCTATCAAAATTCGTGAAAGAAGAGCTAACCGTTAGTGAACGTCCAGAACTGGGAACAGCCAAAGTGGTTATCTCTGGTGGGCGTGCCTTGGGCAGTGCCGAGAATTTCAGCATCATTGACGCACTCGCCGATAAATTGGGTGCCGCTGTTGGCGCATCACGCGCGGCTGTGGATGCAGGATATGTCCCTAATGATTACCAAGTAGGGCAAACAGGCAAAGTCGTTGCACCTGACCTTTACATCGCCATCGGCATTTCCGGTGCTATCCAACATTTAGCGGGCATGAAGGATTCAAAAGTAATCGTCGCCATCAACAAAGATGAAGAAGCGCCTATCTTCCAAATCGCGGATTATGGATTGGTTGCTGATTTATTCAACGTTGTACCAGAACTCACAGCAAAGCTGTAAGTCTCGGCACAAAACAACAAGCCTACATGTAATGCTCTGCAATGATTTCTGCCATATCAATGACGTGGCCGTTCATAGCACGTATCAGCTCGTTTCTTGACGCACCGATGGGCGTGTCCAAAACTTTATCAAGCGCCAATATACGAACGCGATAACGCTGCTTGTCTTTCGGTTCGCAAGGCCCTGCATATGCGGCATTATTAAAATGGTTTGCGCCAAAGCGCATTCCATCATATTGCGGTGACGGTACGTTTTCGATGATGCTTGTTTTGTCTGCGGGAATATTAAACAAAGCCCAGCTTACAGCCACATCTTCGCCCTGATTGGCTTTTTCCAAAAACACCGCGAAGCTCTTTGTTCCAGACGGTGTATTGCTCCAACTCAGCGGCGGAGACACATTATTACGATAACATGTATAACGCAGCGGCATTTTGTTTTTATTCACACCATCCAATTTCATTTCTGCGTGCAGCGTGCCTGCAAGGTTTGATAAATCAAGGTCAGCATCCGCTCGTACAACAGGCCGTTTGTTTAATGCATCTTCTTGCGCATCGGTCACGATTTCTGGCTCTAATGGCACATGCGGCACAGGTGATGTTTTGGGTTGATCAACTTGACGTTTTGGCTCGATCACAGGCGCAGGCTCTTTTATGATGGGCTGCTCTATAACGGCTACGGGCGCAGAATTTTTTGATACTTGAGATGCAACCAAAGGCGACACTGCATTTGTTTTAGCCGCTTTATTTGCCATGACGATATAAACCGCAGCACCTAGCATCAACACCACAAGAAAGAATGTCGCGCTCCAAATCAGCATCGTTGTTTTATCTTTACTCATATCCCATCATCTCCGTTTTTCTGGTTATTCGAACCACACACCATCAAAAACATCAACGGGCATGCAAGGTGGGTTCTTTTTATTTTGGCTGAAGCTCCTGTAAAGCGTCATAACTTTTTCACTCGCGATTAAACCCAACGCACGGCGGCGGTTTTTGCCTGCGGCATCTTTACCACCATAATGAATGGCAAGATCGTACCAATACATTGCCGCGACCATCGCTTTTTGGCTTTTCGTTACCTCTTTTTTGCCCGTACCAATACGCACGAGACTAACATCAATCAAAGCATCGTAATATGTGGCTATTTTATATTCAGCCGCAGAGATCTTATTCTTTGCGGCTGAGCACATATCCTCAGTAATAACAATATTCTGCGTGTTTTGAATGGGCGTTAGTTGATTTTTGGGAAGTTTATCGGGTGGCGGTGTTACATTTTGCGCAGGCGGTACAGACGGCTCGCTCGGTGCCTTAGCCGCACAAGAAGCACAGACAATGCACATGAATGCAATAACGATTAACCTTGTTCTTTTCATATTTTATTATCTATCGTATCAATATACTTGACCGTTACACAGGAATCCTTAGGATGCAAGTTCTGTTGGGGTATGGACGCTTATATCCTGTGTGATAAAGTCCGATTGAACAAAACAAAGCGGGTTTACTGGAAAAATGGATTTACCTACTGATTTGCAAGATACGGTCGTTGTCCGTCTTGCCCGAAATAAACAGGAAATAGAAGCTGCGCAAAGACTGCGCTACAGTGTTTTCTATGACGAGTACGGCGCGACGCCAAGCCCTGAAATGATGGCGCAGAAGCGCGACTTTGACCCGTTTGATGATGTTGCTGACCACCTGATCGTTTACCACGGCACCCCCGAAGACAAAATCACAAACAACAGCCAAATCATCGGCACATACCGCCTCATCAGACGCGATATCGCCGACAAACACGGTCGTTTTTATACAAGCGACGAATATGATATAGCACCTCTTTTGACCAAGAACAAAGGCCAGCTAGAACTTGGTCGTTCTTGCGTATTGGCGGAACACCGCACACGCCCTGTCATGCAAATGCTATGGCAAGGCATTACAAATTACATTCTAGATCATAATATCGAATATCTTTTTGGCTGCGCAAGCTTTGCTGGAACAGATGTTGATTCTATTTCGCAGCAACTTGCCTATCTTCATCACTTTCACCGCGCCCCTGAAGATCTTCGCCCACGTGCGCTGGAAAGCCGCTATATCGAAATGAACCTCCATAAAAAAGAAGATTTGGATGTTAAAGAGGTTTTCTCAAACCTCCCGACCCTTATCAAAGGATATTTGAGAGTGGGCGCAATTGTTGGTGATGGCGCGGTCATCGATTCACAATTCAACACCATTGATGTCTGTTTAATTATGCCTACAAACCGTATTCCCGAACGCTATATCAAGCACTATACCCGCGGAACGGAAATAGAAGAGAGCCAATCCCCTTTCTACGCCAACAGACAACCCGCAAGGGCTGAGTAGATATGAGAACTGCCATTGCTCTTATCAAAATTTTTGCCGTTACTCTTTGGTCTTTACTGCTTGTTCCCCTCCAAATCATCGTTCTTGCCGTGCATCGCGGGCAATGGGCCTATACGATTCCTTATATTTGGGAGCGCGGCGTATGCCGTATATTCGGCTTAAAAGTCATTGTTGAGGGAACACCAAACAAAGGCAGCCAGACCATCTATATGGCCAACCATATGTCCTACCTCGATATTCCTGTGATTGCGAGTGTACTTAAGGCCTCGTTTGTTGCGAAAGCTGATGTGGCGCGCTGGCCTATCTTTGGTTTTCTCTCAAAAATGCAACAAACAGCATTTGTTGAACGCTCCCGCAAAGATATATCCGTACAACGCTATGCGCTGCAAACCATGCTTTCCGAAGGCAAAAGCCTGATCATCTTCCCTGAAGGCACATCCAGCGATGGCAAAGACGTTCTGCCATTTAAATCGAGCCTGTTCAGCATTGCCTTCAACGAAGATGCGGCCTTACGTGATCGCCTTTATATACAGCCTCTCACGCTTTCATTGCTTCGTGCGAATGGGAAAAATATTGAAACCCAGATCGACCGCGATATTTATGCGTGGCATGGCGATATGACCTTATCCCCGCATTTGTGGCAATTTGCCAAATCAAAGGGTGCCACAGTCAAAATCGCCTTTCACACGCCTTACAAGGCCATTCATTACGATGATCGAAAAATACTTGCGCAAAAATGTCATGAAGATGTTTTAAACGGGTTGCATAACGCCGCCCTCGCAGCTTAATCTATGTCCATATACAAAATCTAATTCTAAAAGGAGAATAGAAAATGGGAATTAAACCCGAAGAAATGTCACGCATACAAAATTACCTCACCCACAAACTTAAGCGCGAAGGCATTACGCTCAAAGCGCGCTCACAAACAGATGATTCTGTAGAAGTGCTTATTGATGGCGAATTCATGGGGCTTATCTACAAAGATGAAGAAGATGCTGACGACGTCTCCTACGACTTTAACATGGCCATTTTAGAAGCTGATCTCGCAGGCTAAATATCGCACATGCGATATTTATTAAAGAATAATTTGATTTAATGCACTGCTTTCCAGTAAAATCTAAGGAGGAGTGTTTTATATCTCTACATGACAGTTGCTCAAAACTGCTATAGAATGTGCGTGTGAAAAGGAACAAACCTTAATGGCTCTAGTGAACAAGATTTTTTCAGTACCTAGCATCGTGAAATCCGCGATTACAATCGCCTTTTTCAGCCTTTCACTGATGGTCACACAACAATCATACGCACAGGATACGCCATGTGACCCTGAGTACATGCAAGCCTTAGAAGCACGTGCATGGTTAGAGATGAACCGTGAAATAACACAGAATCAAAATCTGATTGCCAAACCAGACAGTGTTTTAGAGTATACATGCTTCAACCACTTTCTTGATGAAGTCGCCGACAACCATGGCACAGACAGACAATTCAGTGAAACAACAAGATGGGGCCCCGTAGCTGGCTTCTCCCCCTCCACTACGAATACGGCTCTCCAGCAGGTTGTTGGTATGGCATTTATGAGTTACATTAACTCAAATTTTTCTCATACCTACCTTGGTGGCAGATCGACACTTGATTACACGGCGGCAACAGCTACCGTTTCCGATGGGGCGACCTACACATGTGCACAAATGTCCGCAGTTTGGCGAGATGCAAAATGCACTGACTTTTTTGAATATGCCAACCGCACGACTGGTCACCCTTCCAACCTTGACGGCTTCATGGATTTTTATTGGTATCGGGACAATGACCCCCGCGACTTACCACCGACAATGGCCGCCTGTCCACGACCTTTGGGTGCGTATAACCGTGCCATTCAAACAGCATTTAACCACTCATCTCCAAATCGTTCGGCAACACGCTACATTATTCCAACAGCACTTGATGTAGACTTCGCAACAGGTGGCTCCTATGCCGTTGATGATGTCATAACGCACCTCGACTTTATTTTACCGCAGGGTAATCCTTTGGTGCCAAGCTGTCAGACCATCAACACGGGTATCAGGGTTAACCGCGTACTTATTCCAATATATGATGATGCCATCTGCCCGAACCCAGGCTGTCATTACAACAGAACAACCTGCATACCGTAAAATAGAAGTCTATTTTTAAAGCTGTTCAGAAATCATGGATTTGATTTGTTTTTGAAGCGCGATATTATCAGCGTTCATTTCGATGAATTTTTGAATAACAGACAAATTACGTTTCAAATCAACAGGAACCATTGCTGCATTTTCATGCTTTGGCGTCGCAGAACTGCTATCGGCCTCCGCATTATCTGTGTTCTGACGTGAAAACCACGCATCAGCAATCGCCTGCTGCGCTTTCTCTAAAAGAACAGGATCAATCTCACGGCGGGCTTTTTGCATGTTCAGCATCGCCTCCATTTGTATCTTCTTCCGGCCTTCATTTTTATAATATCTACGTCGCATAAATGCCTCTTTTAGCTGTCTTCTGCTTTGCTTTTCATCATGCAAAGCTTTATACATATAGGTTACGCGAATAAAGCTAACAAAAGGTTATGGTTTTTTGCTTACGATATACCGCTCATTAATGAACGTCAGCACCCCATTTTTAAAAAACATGCTGAATAAACGCGCCAAACAGGGCAAAGAAGACCCTGCACGCTTAGACGAACGCATGGGGATTGCCTCTGCACCACGTCCTGACGCGCCACTAATATGGCTTCACGCGGCAAGTGTGGGTGAGGCACAATCCATGCTCATCCTGATCAATTCACTACATGAAGCCGATGATAATTACCGCTTTTTGGTCACCACAGGGACAAAAACATCCGCGACGTTAATGGCTAACCGTTTACCGCACCGCGCGATACACCAATATTACCCTATCGATCATCCCGCATGGGTGACTGCATTTCTCGATCACTGGCACCCTGATGCGATCATCTGGATGGAATCTGAACTTTGGCCGAATATGCTGATGCAAATCAAAGCACGCGGTATTCCTGCTATCATTGCGAATGCGCGTATATCTGATAAATCTTTTGCCCGCTGGCAGAAAACCAAGAGAAATGCGAAAAAACTTCTGAATGTCTTTGACCTCATCATGACGCAAACCGATGAAGATTCGGAACACTTCAAAGCTCTCGGCGCGCCTGAAAACCACGTACTCACCAGCGGAAACCTTAAATATAGCGCAGCACCACTGCCATGCGATGAGAAAGAGCTAACACAGCTAACCGCCCTGCTCGCTGATCGTCCTTTCTGGGTTTATGCCAGCACGCATGACGGTGAAGAAGAGCTTGCCTGCCGCCTACAACAACATTTGCGCAAAAAAATTCCGAACCTTTTAACAATCATTGTGCCGCGCCATCCCGAACGCCGCGAACAAATTGTAAAGACATGCAAAAAATACGACATGCCACACAGCCTGCGCGGTGATAAACGCACCCCACCGAAGCCAGAAGATCAAATCTACATTGTTGATACGCTCGGTGAGATGGGATTGTTTTATGAGCTTGCCCCGATTGCCTGTATCGGCCGATCATTCAGCACTGACGGCGGTGGCGGTCACAACCCCATCGAAGCGGCACAAAAACATTGCGCCGTGTTGCACGGCCCTAAAATCCAGAATTTACAACAAATTTTTGATCAAATGAATAGTGCCGGCGCGGCCATAAAGCTTAAAGATGAAAAAGATTTCGAGAACCGTCTCGCACGTCTTTTGGGTGATGAAGAAGGTTTAATTGCCATGCAGAACAAAGCCTATCGCTTTGTGTCTGAAAAATCAGGTGTCATTAAAATCGTGTTGGAAAAAATAACCCCCATCATTGAACACGCCATCACAAAACGAAACACTAACGAGATAAAGAAATGCGGTTAAACTCTCCTTCTTTTTGGTACCCCAACACACCGAACGGCAAGTCATGCCGTATGTCGGAGCTTGTGTTTTCCCCTTTCGCCCTGCTTTATCAACTTCTGCATAAGCTCAATTACGCCGCGCACAAACCATATAAAGCCGAGATGCCTGTCATCTGTATTGGCAATATCAATATCGGCGGCAGCGGTAAAACACCAACAGCCATTGCTGTCATGGATATTTTGAAATCGAAAAAACTAGCAAAAAATCCGTATTTTTTGTCACGCGGCTATGGCGGATTGGTCAATATGCCGACCGTGATTGACCCCGACATTCATGACCATGTTGATGTCGGCGACGAGGCGATGGTGCTGTATAAACACGCCCCAATCATCACCGCAAAAAAACGAAAAGCCGGCGCAAAGTTTGCCGCCACAGAAAATTGTGATTGCCTCGTCATGGATGATGGTTTGCAAAATAACAGCCTAGAAAAAACGCTAACCTTCTGCGTGATTGATGGTGTAAGTGGTTTTGGTAATGGCAAAACATTCCCTGCTGGCCCGTTGCGTGAAACACCTGATGATGGCTTTAGAAAAAGCGATGCCTTTATTTTCATCGGTGACGATACGCAACATATTGCGGCAAAAATTCCCGCAGATAAACCTGTGTTTAAGGCGCAGATTGAAACGGCGATAGCACTGGATCAAAAACAACCCTACATCGCGTTTGCGGGCATTGGTCGCCCCGAAAAGTTCAAAGCCACACTGGACGATCAAAAACTAGATATACGCGCCTTTCATCCCTTCCCCGATCACCATAATTTTTCCAAAAATGATCTGGAGAAGCTTGTGAAAGGCGCACACGAAAACAAGGCTATCCTTCTCACAACTGAGAAAGATTTGGCGCGCTTACCTGCTGCGTTTATTCAAGAGCATAACGTACAATCGCTTCCGATCATGTTAAAATGGGAAAATCAAAAATCTATCGAAGCATTTTTAAAATCTCGCCTTAAAGACTATAATCAAGCCGTATGAAAAAAATCCGTTACGCCATAGAAGGCATTTTCCTTCACGCTCTAATGCTGATCTTCCGTTTAATGCCGTTGGATATAGCCTCAGGGTTTGGTGGTTGGGTCGGTCGCACAATTGGCCCCCGTATGGCGACATCGCGTAAGGCGCTGACCAATATTCAAAGCGCCCTCCCCGACCTTAGCAACAGCGAGCAACGCGCCGCGATCAAAGGTATGTGGGATAATTTAGGGCGCGTTATGGCCGAATACCCACATCTGGAAAAAATTGCGCGCGAACGCGTTACATTTGTTGATGACCACAACATCATCCCCGCCATCCAAAATAGCGACAGCGACAAAAATCATATCTACATCACAGCGCATCTCGCGAATTGGGAAGTTGCAGCGTCTTCTATCTTGCTACAGCATAACATCACCTTTAACGCTATTTACCGTGAACCGAATAACCCGTATGTGCGCGATTTGCTTGATAAAGCGCGAACGCTAAACGGTAAGTTCAAAACCTTTCCCAAATCAACCACAGGCATGCGCGAGATCTTAAAGTCGCTTAAAGCTGGTGAGAATTTAGGCATCCTCATTGATCAAAAATATAACGAAGGCATTGCTGCGCCCTTCTTCGGTATGGATGCCATGACGAGCACCGCCTTTGCCGAGCTTTCCCTAAAGTTCGATGCGCCCATTGTGCCTGGGCGCGTGGAAAGGCTTGATGGCGCGCATTTTCGCATTACTATATATCCAGTGATTGAGACAAAAACCGAGAACGGTACGCCGCGCCCGATTGAGGATATCGTGGCACAGGCGCATCAATATTTGGAACAATGGATTGCCGAAACACCTGCGCAATGGCTCTGGCTGCATAAAAGATGGGCATCTGTGACGGCAAAACACGACCAAGATAATAAAAACGACAATGAATAGGACATACCATGGCGACTAAAACATATGATTATTTTGTAATCGGCGCGGGCTCAGGCGGCGTACGTTCCGCAAGAATTGCCGCGAGCCATGGCGCAAAAGTTGGTATTGCTGAGAAATCAGATTTCGGTGGCACATGCGTGAACCTTGGCTGCGTTCCGAAGAAGATCATGGCCTATGGCGCAGATATGTCGATGGCGTTCGAAGATGCTGGTGGCTATGGCTGGAAAGCTGCAAAGCCCACATTCGCGTGGAAAACGCTGATAAAAAACAAAGACAAAGAGATCAACCGCCTAAACGGTATCTATGAAAACATGCTCAAAAATGCAGGCGTTGATGTTTTCAAAGGCCATGCAAAATTTCTGGATGCCAATACGGTTGAAATCAATGGCCAAAAAATCAAAGCCAAAAACTTCCTTATCGCTGTCGGCGGCAAGCCACGCACGCTTGATAGCATTGTCGGTGCTGAACATGCAATAACATCTGACGACGCCTTTCACTTAAAAAGCCAACCCAAAAAAGTTGTGATTTTGGGCGGTGGTTATATCGCGGTTGAATTTGCGCACATCTTCCACGGGCTGGGCTCTGCGGTTGACCTACTTTATCGCGGCGATTTATTCCTGCGCGGTTTTGATGAAGACATCCGTCAGCATCTAGCGGATGAAATGGGTAAAAGCTCTGTGAACTTACGCTTTAACGACAATATCGCCCGTATCGAGAAAAAAGGCGCAGCCTATGTTGTTCATACATTGGCAGGTGCAAAAATCAAATGTGATTTGGTGTTTTCCGCCATCGGGCGCGATCCTGTGACAGACACCATTGGCCTTGATAAAGCGGGCGTTAAAGTAGGCAAAGGCGGCTACATCCCTGTTGATAAGGACTTCCGCACGAACGTCAAACATATTCATGCTGTCGGGGACATCTCAAGTTCTCACCAACTCACACCTGTTGCGCTAGCCGAAGGACACGCACTGGCGGATCGTTTGTTCAGTAAGAAAAAACGTACGGTAAGCTATACCAACATTGCCACCGCTGTGTTCAGCCAACCACCCATTGCCACCATTGGTCTTTCCGAGGAACAAGCGCGCAAAGAAGGTTATAAGGTTGACGTATTTAAATCCACGTTCCGACCGATGAAACATATCCTTCCCAATCGCGATGAAAAAACATTGATGAAGCTCATCGTTGATAAGAAAACTGACCGTGTTATTGGTTGTCACATGATTGGCCTTGATGCGCCAGAAATGATGCAAGGCTTTGCTGTCGCCATGAATGCGGGCGCGACAAAAGCCGATTTTGATATGACGATAGGAATTCACCCAACATCCGCCGAAGAGTTTGTTACAATGCGCGAGCCCGTCAAAGACAAGCCCAAGCCTTAAACTTTCTCGTATAATGTTAATTTAAGCTATTCTAGTCATTCCGCTTTATTTTCTGACAAGGCATAAGCGACGACGCGTATATAAATAATAAATACGCGAGAAGTGCAATAACGATGTCAGGGAATAAATGGGAATGACTATTAGTAGAAAGTTTCAACGCCGTTTTCAAAATCATGCTCGGCTGATCTGATCACGATATCCATCGCAGGACCAAATGTCTGCTTAGCGGCTTCGGTGTACATCGTTTCCCCGAGTTGCTCTCGTAAAAACGCAATCACGACTTTCGGGCCAGCACTTTTCATACCGCGCTCTTCCATAATATTAATGGTTTCCAGCTTTGTTTGCTCATAGCCAAGCCCTGCGGATGAACCAATATCAGCTTCGTGCAGAAGCATCGCCATTTGCACAAGGCGTGGATTATCTTCGTAGCGGCGCAATTTACCCATCATCATGAGTGAAGCATCGCCGATATCTTCGTTCCAGAAATAATATTTGAATATTTTCTTCATACGGATGCAAGGGCTGTTATCACCTGCGAAAAACGTAATATCTGTGCAAAATACAATCGTCTCAATCTCGCCCAGATCATCATCACCCATGCCGCAAACTTTTAAATAGGGCCGCGCAACGTCAAATGCCTTTTGCTCCATAAAGCCTGGCGTATAAACACCATCGCGCGTGTTATCACCGCCTTCATGACCCAAATCATGAATACAGGCCGCAATCAGGGATTTCACCACAGAAAGTTTACAAAGCTCGCGCTCTGTGCCTTTGAAGAGTTGATTATGTTTGGAAAGTAAGCGCACCATATGGAAGAACACTTTGCGGTAATGCTCGTTACCATGATATTGCAAATCATTCGGGAACTCTGCCAGAACCGTACAAACGCATAACGACAGCCCTTCTGGGCTTTCAATATCAACACCGAATCCCTCAAGCGCGGCAACAGCCATCGATAAAAGATTCGGACCATCAGGGTTTTCACCCCAGCGCGCAAAGATATCCGATACGTTTTTACCGTAATGTTCAACGTTTTCGCCAAAAAGAACATCCATGCAATCAAGAATCCTTAAACGATCTTGTTCATATATATTCTTAAGTGTATCAAAGCGTTCAGCCAAAACAGCGACATCAAGAAAGCCTTGCTCAGGCGCAATTTCGCCGATAATTTTTTCGATGTCTGAAAACAATTTTAATGGCATAGCATCTAGCTTATTTTTAAGGGCAGGATCATTCAATGGATTCTATCTCTTTAATACTTAAATTTATCAATGATAATAGTAAACACTTTTTACAAAATAGGCAAACCTATCCCGCTGTTTTGCTTGCAAAGCAGCATTAAATTGCCTACATCTGGACTACAAAACAATAAAAACTGAGGACTGTGTCATGGCCGAACAATGGAAACCACAAAGCTGGCGCGACAAACCCGCGAAGCAACTACCGCAATATCCCGATGCTGACAAACTAGCACAAACCGAAAAACAAATTTCTACCCTACCGCCCTTGGTTTTTGCGGGGGAAGCGCGTGATTTGAAAAAACGCCTCGCTGATGTATCCGAAGGCAAAGCATTCTTGTTACAAGGCGGCGATTGCGCCGAAAGCTTTGCTGAGTTTGGTGCTGATAAAATTCGTGATACGTTCCGCGTATTGTTACAAATGTCTGTGGTTCTGACATTCGCAGGGTCTATGCCTGTTGTGAAAATGGGGCGCATGGCGGGACAGTTCGCAAAGCCACGCTCCAGCGACGATGAAACCATCGACGGCGTCACATTACCAAGCTATCGCGGTGACATCATTAACGGGCTAGATTTCACAGCAGAATCACGTATTCCTGATCCGCAGCGTATGTTGCAATCTTACCACCAATCCGCCGCGACTCTGAATTTGCTCCGCGCCTTCTCCCATGGTGGTTATGCTGATTTGCATCGCGCGTCAGGTTGGAGTCTGGATTTTGCGAAAGGTAGCCCGCTACTCGCCCGCTACGAAGAAATCAGCGCGCAAATCGAACAAACCCTAAACTTCATGAAGGCGTGCGGTATCACGAGCGAGAACTCACCTGAAATCATCCGCACAACGGAATTCTACACCTGCCACGAAGCATTGCTTTTGCCGTACGAGCAAGCCATGACCCGTATTGATAGCACCACAGGCGATTACTATGATTGCTCGGCGCACTTCCTATGGGTGGGCGCACGCACGCACCAAGAAGAAGGTGCGCAAATCGAATTTATCCGTGGCTTGAAAAACCCGATCGGCATGAAATGTGGCCCACACTTAGATACAGACACACTCCTCAAGCTTATTGATAAGATCAATCCTGAAAACGAAGCAGGCAAACTCACGCTTATCTCGCGCATGGGGAATGATCAGGTCGAAGAAAAACTCCCTACTCTTATTCGCGCCGTTGAAAAAGAAGGCCGTAAGGTCATCTGGTGTTGTGATCCAATGCACGGCAATACCGTCAAAGCCGATAGCGGTTACAAGACCCGTCGCTTTGACGATGTTCTTGGCGAGATCAAAGGCTTCTTCGCCGTCCACAAAGCCGAAGGCACACATCCAGGCGGCATCCATCTGGAGCTCACAGGACAAAATGTAACCGAATGCACAGGCGGCGCCAGCGCGATCAGCGACCAAGATCTATCCAGCCGCTATCACACGCATTGCGACCCACGCCTTAATGCCTCGCAGTCTTTGGAACTAGCCTTCCTTGTCGCGGACGAACTCAAAGCTGTTTATGGCCGCAACAACGCAATGTTCCAAGGCATAAAGGCTGCTGAGTAATGCTCAACCTTGTCCTCGCACAACTTAACCCCATTGTCGGTGACATCGCCTTTAACCGCGATAAAATTCTATCGACTTGCACGGATGCTGCCGAAGGCACGGATTTAGTGATTTTCCCTGAAATGATGCTGTGCGGTTATCCGCCCGAAGATTTGGTGTTAAAGCCCAGCTTTATCGCAGCGTTAGAGACCGCCACCAACGCGATTTTAGAAGCGTCCGAAACCTTTGACACCGCGCTTATTCTTCCAACCCCGCGTTATCACGATGGCAAGCTCTATAATTCCGCGCACCTCATCCACGGCGGCAGCATTATAGCAACCATCGACAAACACCATTTGCCCAATTACGGCACGTTCGATGAAATGCGCCTGTTTGAGCGCGGTGATATGCCCGCCCCTATCGCGTTTAAAGGCTACAAGCTCGGCCTCATGATCTGCGAAGATATGTGGCATGACGACGTTGCCGCGCATCTAAAAAAACAAGGCGCGGAAATGTTGATCGTGGTGAATGCCAGCCCCTACAGTATGGACAAAAACAAAACCCGCATTGATCTTGCGCAAGAGCGTTGCACCGAAAATAAATTGCCGCTGATCTATGTTAATCAGTGCGGCGGGCAAGATGAACTTGTGTTTGATGGCGCGTCTTTTGCCATGAATGAAAGCGGCCAAATCGTAATGCAAGGCGATATCTTCACCGAGCAAACCCATTACATGCTCTGGCAAAAAAGCAAAAATAGCCATTGGTTCACCGAAGCCGAATCGAACGAGCATGATAAACATGACCAAAGCGAAGAAATCTATATGGCGCTGGTTATGGGGTTACGGGATTACGTGCAAAAAAACGGCTTCTCTGGTGTGCTTATCGGCCTATCGGGCGGTGTTGACAGCGCGATGGCTGCCGCCATTGCCGCCGATGCTTTGGGCGCAGAAAAAGTGCATTGTGTGATGATGCCGTCTGAGTACACCTCACAAGAGAGCCTTGATGATGCCGCCGCCGTTGCCAAAGCACTCGGCGTACATCTGGATAATATCCCGATTAAAGATGCCGTCAAAACATTCGGCGATACGCTTGCACCCTATTTCACAAACAGCACACCTGATATCACGTATGAAAACCTTCAGTCCCGTTGCCGTGGTTTGATCCTGATGGCGTTATCAAACGCGAACGGGAAGATGGTTTTAACCGCTGGCAATAAATCAGAAATGGCGGTCGGATACGCGACACTCTACGGCGATATGTGCGGTGGTTTCAATGCGTTAAAGGATATCTATAAGACAGAACTTTATGAACTCGCAGCATGGCGGAACAAACATAAACCACCCCATAGCCTTGGCCCACAAACCATTGTTATTACAGAAAATATCATCAACAAAGCACCAACAGCAGAATTAAAGCCAGATCAAAAAGATCAAGACTCCCTGCCGCCTTATGAAGTGCTCGATGATATCTTGCACGGTCTGATCGAAGAAGAGCTAAGCATCTCCGAAATCGTCAAACGTGGTCACGACAAAGACATCGTGCAAAAAATATGGCGCCTACTTGATCGTGCCGAATACAAACGCCGCCAATCCCCACCCGGCACCAAAATAACATCTCGTAATTTTGGCCGTGACCGCCGCTACCCGATCACCAATCATTTCCACACAGAAAAAGTATGATTTCTTGCATTTTCAGCCAAACAAGAATATTATGTTAAAAAAAACAGGGTTATTATGGCTAAAGAACAACAAATAATTCCGACACTACAACACGCATTCCATAACGGGTATACGGCACTGACGCACGCAAAACAAACATTATCGCGTCATTTTTCCGCGTTCTCTTACGACCGCGCCGCCGCCTTTGCGCTTGAAAATTTCAAATACCCCACATTGGACGAAATCACCGACTTTCACATGAGCACAATCGCTGAACGCAGAGCCTCTGACCCTGTCGAAATTCGCGATCTTGCCTATGGTCTAAAATATGAAGATCCACTTCAAACCTATTACCGTATCCGCGCACGCTACGATGAAAGCGCAGAACAAGGCGCAAACTGGCACGTTACAGTACAAAAACTTAGAATTTTTGAAAGCGAACTATCCGCGAACATCCCCGATAATGCAGGACAGACCGAAACGCACGACTGTGAAAATGGTCACGCCGCCCTCACATTGGCAAAAACGCTGCATGATGCCATTCTTTATCAATCACCAAACAGTCAAACACCTTATAAAGACCGCGTAAGTCGCTTTCTCTCCGACGATTACTATGCCGATCAATCGCTGCCCTTCAACATCGTCCGCAAGTTGGCAGACGGTACAAAGCAACAAGCACAAGCCCTGCGCTTTGGCCCGAAACAAAACGTCTTCTCCGCGCGTTAAATATTATTCTTGATAACACGCACATCATTATGTATAAAAACATTATTGAAAAGGACGATAAACATGCCAACACCAAAAGACACACCTAAAGCTACTGTTGAAATCACGCTCGGACTGAGCTTTGAAGAAGCGCAAAAGCGCTTACCAGAACTCCTCGAAGCCCTCGCCGTACTTGCAGGTATTGACCCTGCTGAGCTTGCAAAAACAGCGCGTATTGAAAAAGCCCCTGCCGCAGACAAGCCTCCTGAACTCAAAAAATAAAACCACAATCAATCTTCTTAGGCTTTAATCCATCTTTTCTCTTGAAGAGCACCCCTAAAATCCTGTATTTAGAAGGGCTACAGGAGAATTATTATGAGCGTTAGAGTTAGATTTGCACCATCCCCCACTGGTTACCTACATGCAGGTAACGTCCGCACAGCCGTTGTGACATGGCTTTTTGCGCGTAAACAGGATGGGCACCTCCTTTTGCGTATCGACGATACTGATGTCGAAAGATCAAAACCAGAATACGAAGAAGATATCGAAAGCGCACTAACGTGGCTTGGTCTTGACTGGGACGAGAAAGCCCGCCAGCGTGATCGCTCCGCGCGCTACGCCGAGGTAATAGAACAACTCAAGGGCATGAACCGCCTTTACCCTTGCTATGAAACGGCAGACGAGCTTTCCCTGAAACGTAAAACACAGCTTGGCATGGGAAAACCACCAATCTATGACCGTGCTGCTTTGTCATTAACAGAAAAAGACATCGCCAAATACGAAGCCGAAGGCCGCAAGCCGCACTGGCGTTTTCAAATCAACGATGCCCCCATCGAATGGGATGACATGGTACGTGGCGCTGTTAAATTTGATGGCAACATCATGTCTGACCCTGTTCTCATCCGTGAAGACGGCACACCGCTTTATCACTTGTGCTCTGTCATCGATGATATCGACTACAAAATCACGCATGTTGTGCGCGGCGAAGATCACGTATCAAACACCGCTGCCCATATTCAAATGTTCGAAGCTATCGGCGCACCTGTGCCTTTATTTGCGCATTTACCAATGATTTCTGACAAAGAAGGCGGCAAGCTTTCCAAGCGTTTAGGGTCAATGAGCGCGCGCGATTTCCGCCACAATGAAAAGATAGAGCCTATGGCACTTGTAAGCTTGCTTGCTCGCTTAGGAAGTGCTGATCCGATCACGGCGTTTACCAAGCTACAACCGCTGATCGATGAATTCGATATCGGTAAATTCTCCAAAGGCGCGCCTAAATTCGATATGGACGAACTGCTCCGCCTCAACCAGAAAATTATCCAAGAAACACCATTTGATGATGTTAATGTCCGCCTCGCACAAATAGGACTGGAAGATATGGATGAAAAATTCTGGAATGCTGTGCGCCCGAATTTGAAAAAGCTCGAAGATGCCAAAGAATGGTGGGACGTTGCAAACAGCCCTGTAGAGCCGATGACCGAAGATACGGACTTCCTCGCACAAGCGGCCACCCTGCTCCCGCCTGAGCCATGGAGCGAGAAAACATGGCCGGAATGGACAGCCAAGGTCAAAGAAGAGACAGGCCGCAAAGGTAAAGAGCTATTCATGCCTCTACGTTTGGCACTGACAGGCATGGCGCACGGCCCAGAGCTTGATGGACTTCTGCCGCTCATCGGCGCAGAAAAAGCTCTAAACCGTCTTAACGCAAAAAAAGAAGCGGCATAAACCGCTTCTGACTTTCCTGAAATAACGAACCTGCAATTTACAGCGTAATTTTTTGCGCGTTTTGGCGCACGAAGTTACCTTCGACATAAACAGCCTGATCTGAACTACGTTTACGGCCAACAGCAAATGCAAATGTTTCCTGAACATCACCCGACGTCACTGTTCTGTGATTTAAACTCGACCAGTGACGCATGACAGCACTCTGCACATCAAAGTGCACTTCACCAAACTGCGGCTTACCTTCGAAACGATCATAGTCATCATCATATTCGCGATCGCCATAGCCAATGCCCACTTCATCACCGATACGGATCAATGCATCTGCGTTTAAAAGTAATAATATCTCTTTGACCTTACTCTCTACTAGAGTCTCATCAGTGGCCGTTTTGTCCCCCGACACAAGTCCCATAACAGAATGCATATGTTCCGACACCTTAGCAACATCATCAACACTAACGCGGTAATAGCTGTTTGGCTCCATTCTATAATCTTCGCGTGGCAAAGCCCGAAGCTGCTCTAACGTTAAAGAATCCGCAAAATCATCACCAAACTCAACAAAGAATCGCTCCTCTGTATCCATTGATAGATTTGCCCGCCTAACATCTTTCTCAAGCTCATCCAACGTATCAACTAACTCCTGACTACACGCCACGTCACTAATTAAACGGCTTGCTAATAAGGTTGCATATTCATGGCGTATTGGCGCGCTCATCGGCAACACCTTATGAAGTAAATTATAATTGTCAAAAGCGCCATGATACCACTTCATTTGACCCAAAGGCCCTCGAAGATATAGGACTTCCGCCCCATCTTGCTGTGCCAAATTACGGGCTTTGTTTTCAGTTACAGCTTCATAGAAATCAGAGCCACCGCCCACAGCAACCAGAAAATGTTTTTTAATTTTATTTTTTGACATTTTATCTCCACGTTTGATTATGATAAAGCTACTTAGCACATAATAAGGAAGCCCGTCAATTAATTATGACTATTAAAAACAATAAGCTCGCTATTATTCTTGTGAACCCACAAATGGGTGAGAACATTGGGGCTGCTGCGCGCGCCATGATGAACTGCGGCCTTGATGATCTGCGGCTTGTGAACCCGCGCGATGGGTGGCCGAATGCCCAAGCCACCGCAAACGCCGTTGGCGCGCTTGAGAAGATGCCGCCAGTGCAGGTTTTTGAAAATGTGAAGGATGCGATTACAGACTGTCACTTTGTTTTGGCAACAACCGCCCGCCCGCGCGATATGATAAAACCTGTATACACCGCGAAAAGCGCCGCCGATGAAATTCATGAACGCGCCGCACAAACACAAAAAAGCGCGGTTCTATTTGGCGCTGAACGGGCAGGCTTAGAAAATGATGATGTGGCGCTCGCACACGGGATTATCACGGTGCCGCTCAACCCTGAATTTTCTTCGCTCAATCTGGCTCAAGGTGTCTTGCTCGTTGCTTATGAATGGTTTCAGGCACAAGACGCAACCGCGGCCATACAGTCACACGCCCCCGAAGACCTTATTGCGAGCGGCAAAGATATGAATGACATGCTGGATCGTTTGGAAAATGAATTGGAAGAGCGTTATTTCTTTCGTACAGAAGGCCATAAGCCCATCATGAAGCGAAACATCCGTAATATGTTATCCCGCGCCGAATTCACGGATCAAGAAGTACGCTCCATGCACGGCATTATAAGCGCACTCATCGGTAATAAATCTTCAAATTAGGGCTTAGCGGCCATGTCCGGGTGGACTAAAGCGCGTAAAGTTCCCGTGCTCATTTACAGAACCTTTAACTTCACCAACTTCATCGAAAGCACTAGCATCTCTTGAAACACGCGCGCTTTGAAGACCATCATCTGGTGCTAAAAATGCAGCAACATTCTCTGTTGTTAGCGCACTGACTTGATCGTGTAAATCATCCCATATTTCATTAATTTCTGCACTAACCTCACCCTCGGAGTGGCTACGACGCGCATTACTGCGAACGTCACGGTCAACCGCAATCAAAGCACCGATTGTCTGGACACGCATCGGAGATGTTTCTGGTAGAATTTCATCTTTAAGTTGAGCAATAGATTCGCGAACCCCGCCGCCAAATAGCTTCCCCAGCGCTCCACGTGTAAAAAGAGACGGGCTGGCTTCATTCATATCAAGAATAGCCTTCAGTCGATCCTGCACAGCCTCTTTATAGCGTGCCTCGACTTCATGCCTGTAACTATCACGAAAAATGGACATATAACCTCTCCTGTTAATCTTAAAGAAATTATGCCGCAAAACGTTTAAAAATTTATGAATTCTCTTGAATTATAAAGGCTTAGGGGGATTTTCACTTGCGTGTTTGCGTCCGACATTGGCCAATCTGGCAACACGTTCACTAGCCGCCGTTTCAAACAATGCGGGGCAAATGCCGTGGATAATAGCCATGATGCCTGCAATGAAACAGTTTCCACCATACTTAAAAGCGAAAGCCATGTGTCCAACATAGCTCTCGCTTACAATACTTAAATGCTTTTTTGATTTCTCGATCATAGAGAAATATTAACGTGAATAGAATTCCACGACAAGCTGTGGTTCCATTTGAGATGCATAAGGCACATCTTCAAGGCGCGGAACACGAAGATACGTAGCTTTACGTGCTTTTTCTTCCACTTGAACATATTCACAAAACTCACGTGAAGGATCTTCCATCGCGATTTGAACCAATGCCAGTTGCTTTGACGCATCTTTCACTTCTATCACGTCACCAGGCTTAACCTGATATGACGGGATATTTACGCATTTACCGTTTACCAAAATATGTTTGTGGCTTACGAACTGGCGTGCCGCAAATACTGTTGGCACGAATTTAGCGCGGTAAATAACCGCATCAAGACGACGCTCAAGCAAACCGATCAAATTCTGACCAGCATCGCCGCGCAAACGAACAGCTTCTTTAAAGTAGCTGCTGAATTTTTTCTCGCCAATGTTACCGTAGTAACCTTTTAATTTCTGTTTCGCCATCAACTGAATACCGTAGTCGGATAATTTACCGCGACGGTTCGCGCCGTGCATACCCGGAGGTGTTTGGCGTTTGTTGTAAGGTGATTTTGGACGGCCCCATAGGTTACAACCCATGCGACGGTCTATTTTATGCTTTGCCTGTGGTCTTTTCTCACTCATATGTTTTCTCCATATTGTTTAAATTGTCCCGATATACGAAGTTTACGCATTGATATATGTATTCAATCAACGAGAGCCAAAACAGCCCTTCTCCTCAGGAATACGGCTATATAGACGCGCTGCGCATGAATTGTCAAGGATTTTGATGCCATTTTAATATAACAAAAACACCGCCTATATATATGTCATGCACATATTGCACAACATTCCATAAAAAAATCAGATTTGTGTTTGCGTTTATAAAAAAATCGGTATAGCGTCTATCAATTACATAAATAAAAAGAAAATATACAGGGAGATATACTATGGGATTACCAAAACAATTGGCCGCACCGCTCGCATTGTCCTTTGCTCTTATAGCAGGAACAGTTCACGCAGAAGAACAAAACAACACACAATCATTCACATGCGATATGCCAGCAGGCGCCTCAACATGGAGCCAACGCGATAAAATCAGACATGCTATGTCGACTGGCGTATCCATCAATGTTTCACGTACCGAAACAATAGAGCCACAAGAAGGCCCATCAGGAAACCCGATGGAAGACCTGCTCCGCCGTTTCTTTGGTGGTCCAGAAGGACAAGCTCCCGAAGCAGCACCAGAAGGAGAAGCTCCTGAAGAGAATGCGCCTGAGGAACAAGCACCTGAAGCAGCGCCAGAAGAACAAGCACCAGAAGTCAACCCTGACGCAGAAATTGAACCTGAAGCTCCGGAGCAACGCGAAGTATCAGCCCTTGGCAGCGGCACAATCATCGACTCTCGTGGTTACATCACAACCAATAATCACGTCGTCGGTGGAGCCGAAAAAATCACAGTTACGTTTTTCCAAGAGGGTGTCCGCGATGCAGAAGGCGAGACGGTTACTGCTACGCTTATTGGAACAGACGAAAAAACAGATCTTGCTGTTATCAAAGTCGATGTTGATTTCCCTCTACCATGCGCCGTATTCGCCGACAGCTCAGAAGTGTTTTTCGGTGACTATGTATGGGCTATCGGCAACCCGATCGGGCAACATGCTTCACTATCCGATGGGGTCGTTTCCAACCCGATACGCGCCATGAGAGACAGTATATATACAGATTACATTCAAACAAATGCTGACATTAACCGTGGCAACTCTGGCGGCGGTCTATACAATAGAGATTTTGAGGTGATTGGTACAAATGTCGCGATTTTATCTCCAAGTGGCGGCAGCATTGGTATTGGCTTTGCCATTTTAGGTAACACAACAGCTAAAATTGCCCATAAACTCATACTTGACGGAACAGTGAAGCGTGGCATGATGGGCATTAACATCCAAGATCTTAGAGCCGAGGAAGCAGCCGAACTAGGGCTTCCAGAAGATCAAAAAGGCGTCTTGATTTCAGAAGAACCGTCTGCGGGCTTCCCTGGAAACGATGCTGGCCTCCATAAAGGCGATGTTATTGTTGAAGCAAATGGCAATGTTATAACGAAAACCGAAGATTTGATCCGTTCTACCGCTGATGTTTACCCAGGTAATGCGGCAAACTTTGTTATCATCCGTAACGGTGAATTGATGGAAGTTGAGCTTGTGCTAGGCGACCGTGACGAAATCGAAGCAAGAATGATGGAACAACGTGAAGCCGCTATTGCAGAGCAACAGCGTCTCTTCGAGCAACAGCAAGAAGAAAAAGGTGCCGCACCAACACCTACGCCAGCACCGTAAGCAATAAAAAATACCAACAGACCTAAACAAAGCCCCGTATATCGGGGCTTTGTTAATGAACTGACATCTATAAGTTATCGAAAACAAAAAAGCTCCCGTTCAGGGAGCTTTTGCATATAAAAAAATGGTGACCGCTGAGGGATTCGAACCCTCGGCCTACTGATTAAAAGTCAGTTGCTCTAACCAACTGAGCTAACCGCCCCTCGAAGGCGGGTATTAGGAATAGACCTGCACGGGGTCAACCCCCAAAAGCAGTCCTGCTGGATTCCCTTGCTGCAGCGCGGTATAGCCGCGCGAATGCAAAGGGATGCGGACATGGCACTGGCCTTCATGAAGATGCACGGTCTGGGAAACGATTTCGTCGTGATCGACGGTCGCGTCACGCCTCAGGTATTGGCACCCGAGACAGTGCGCGCAATCGCTGACCGTCATCGGGGTATTGGTTTCGATCAGCTTGCCCTTCTCACCAACCGTCCCGGCACGGATGTTCATCTGACCTTCTGGAACGCCGATGGCACGCTCTCTGCCGCCTGTGGCAACGCGACCCGCTGCATCGCCCGGCACATCATGGACGCGACTGGCACATCGGACCTTACGCTCACGACAGACCACGGTACGCTGTTTGCGCGCGACGCGGGCAATGGCCTGACATCGGTCAACATGGGCCCGCCACAACTTGACTGGGCCGACATCCCGCTCGTCCGTCCAATGGACACATTGGAACTGCCGCTGGATGGCGCACCAACAGCCACCGGCATGGGCAATCCGCATTGCACTTTCTTTGTGTCGGATGCCGAGGCGGTCGACTTGGCCACCCTCGGCCCCCGCACAGAATACGACCCGCTGTTCCCGCAGCGTACCAACGTTCAGGTGGCGAGCGTCATCGGCCCGGACCGCATCCGGATGCGCGTCTGGGAGCGGGGCACGGGCATCACCCTCGCCTCCGGCTCCTCATCTTGTGCCACTGCCGTCGCTGCGGCCCGTCGTGGCCTGACCGGAC
>JBBKWU010000010.1:0-77286 GCA_037969035.1 Bdellovibrionales bacterium | reverse complement strand
CCGATGGAAGGCGATCATCCACGCGGCGGCAAACCGCAACTGCGGCTTCGGTATTTCCGCAAAGGGGGACAAGCATGAGTAAGATCAAAATCGACGTTCTGGGTAAAAAAGCCCCGCGTCCGAACAAGCACGGGCCGAAGGTCAGCGAACGCATGGCAACGGCGCAAAGCGAGAGAAGTCTCACGCGCAAAATCGCGGGCTGCATCTGGTTTGTTGTAAAACCACGCCGCCCGACATGGGCGCTCGGTGCTGTGGCTTTCGTGGTTGTCGCCTTCGGCACGCCGCATCTGCTCGCCTGGCACAACTGCACAGGCACAGGCGCAGGGTCGCGCTGCTACGAGTGCCGCTATCTCGGCTTCCAAGGTGTGTGGAGCCACATGGGACCAAATTGGAATTGTCCCGTGATCGCCATGATCCCTGTGAATTGGGGCGTATTGGCCAAGCAAGTCGGAATTCGGTGAAAACCTAAGGATTGAGGGAAAAGCAATGAACGTAGTTGAAACGATCAAACATAAGATCACTGGCAAGCCGCGCGTCACGCGAAACGGTGAGCGGGTTATTCTTACCGCCTCGCACCGCCTGCCATCCAGTGGCAATGAAGAGCTGACTTTGCTGCGCATTGTCAGTTTTATCGGAACCGCTGGCATTCTGGTTGCGCATTATCGCCCTGAAACAGCGTTTGTGGCGGATAGCAATGTTCTGTTGGAACAAGCCAATATTGTCATTGTCGGCCTCGCGAACGCATTCGGGAAGCTCCGCGATGTAGCAGAACAGCAAACGCTTGATGTTCCGCTTGAAAGCCTTCGCGGGTGGGCTGTTGCACTGGCCTTCTTGGGCGGAACATTCGTGTTTCGGCATTCCGGCCTGTTTGATCTCTACACATGGCTGACCAATCGCGAGCATGTCAGGCTCACTATCGACAAAGACCATTTGAGCTTGGGGCGCGGGATGTTCCGCTTCCCAAAGCAAATTGCGCGGGGCGAGATTCAGGATGTCCTGATCCTCCCCAATCACCGCACAGGCCATGACGTGATGGTGCAGCACAATGGCGATTTGCTTCGCGTTGCTAGCATCTACGGCGACTTGACCAGACCGACGTTGCTGCGGCTGCGTCTCATGGAAACAATTTCTTAAACGGGAGACGAACGCATGTCGGGTTCAAAGCACATAAGCGACAACTCATTCAGATCGAATTGGTTTTGGCCAAGCTCACAAGGGGTTTCAAGCGAATTACACACGCGCCTCTTTTTGCATTTAGGCCGAATAACGCGGTAAAATGAAGAAGGAGGCATCGTTTAGCGGATTTTACTCGGGAGTGAACCGATGAAAGATACGAACTGTGCCAACAAGACACCGATGATCGCAGAAACATTCGCCGCTTCGGCGCGGCGTACCGTGACGGTCGATGTTGAGAAATACCAAGCTTACTTGGATGAAATGGATATCAGCGAAGCAAAGAAGACCGAAATCATCGAGTCGCTCTTTTTCATCATGCTGGCGTTTGTCGACCTCGGTATCAGGATTCATCCGTTGCAAGAAGTCTGTGGAAAAGAGGGAATCGAGGTAAATCAGCTGTCCAAAACGTCTGGCGATGACGTAAGATTGGGAGAACCAACACAATCATCAACAAAGGATTCCGGCCCTTCGGGCAGTCTGGGGATAAAATGACTCAACAAAAAATACAGGTAGACAAAGCGGTTATCTACTGTCGCGTGTCCAGCACACGGCAAAAAACCGAAGGCCATGGCCTAGAAAGCCAAGAGCATCGCTGCCGCCAGTATGCGGCGGCGCAAGGCTATGAAGTAGAAGCCGTGTTCCCCGACGATGCGTCGGGGGGCGGTGACTTCATGAACCGCCCTGGAATGGTGGCGCTCTTAAGCTACCTCGATGCCCAACCTGGCAAGAACTACGTGATTGTCTTTGATGATTTGAAGCGGTTTGCCCGCGACACTGAATTTCACATGAAGCTGCGGCGAGAATTCCAAACGCGCGGCGCGCGGATTGAATGTCTGAACTTCAAGCTTGATGACTCGCCCGAAGGCAAGTTCGTTGAAACGATCTTTGCCGCCCAAGGCGAGCTCGAACGCGAGCAAAACCGCCGTCAGGTGATCCAGAAGATGCAAGCGCGCGTTGAGAAAGGCTATTGGGTGTTCCATGCGCCCGTTGGATACAAATACGCATCGGATCGAATTCACGGCAAGCTGCTGGTTCGGGATGAGCCGTTGGCATCTATCATCGCCGAAGCAATGGAAGGTTTTGCAAACGGACGTTTTCTCTCGCAGGCGGAAGTTAAGCGTTTTCTTGAAGCAAAACCCGATTTTCCCAAAGACCTCCCGAATGGCGAAGTCCGCTTCTGGAAGGTCACAAAGATGCTTCAGCGTTCAACCTATGCTGGATATGTCGAAGCGCCGAAATGGAAAGTCTCGCTGCGTAAGGGCCATCACGAACCGCTCATCAGCTTTGAGACGTTTGAACGCATACAAGCGAACCTCCTAGAAGGCGCGCGCCCTGCTGCGCGCAAGGATATCAATGAGGATTTTCCTCTGCGTGGCTTCGTGCATTGCGATGACTGCGGTAAAGCGATGACAGCTTGCTGGTCCAAGGGCTGCCGCCGTCACTATGCGTATTATCTCTGCGATACGCGGGACTGTCCTTCGAAGCGCAAATCGATCTCGCGTGGCAAGGTCGAAGACGGCTTTGCGGAAGTGCTCAAGAGCCTCCAGCCAACAAAGCAGCTCTTTGAGCTGGCTAAGGTCATGTTCAAGGATGCTTGGGACATGCGGTTGGCTGAGGCACACAACGCCAAGGACACCATTGCTAGGCAGCTAGTGGACCTAGAGAAGCAGATTGAGAGCTTACTCGACCGGATCGTCGATGCGTCCAGCCCGTCCGTTATCACGGCCTACGAGGGTCGGATCGGCAAACTAGAGCGCGAAAGGCTACTTTTGAGGGAAAGAGCGGGTAAAACCTTGCCGCCGAAGGGGAGGTTTGAAGAGTTTATCGAACTATCGCTCGATTTTCTGTCAAGTCCTTGGAATATATACGAAAATGGCAGTCTGTTGCTTAAGCAAACAGTGCTCAGATTGGCATTTACTGAGCCCCTGCGATACTCGCGGGAAAGCGGTTATCGAACTATAGAAACTGCCTTTCCTTTCAAGGTGTTAGCAGGATTTAACAGTCAAAAAAGTGAGATGGTGCGGTCGAGAAGAGTCGAACTTCCACGGGATTGCTCCCACAGCGACCTCAACGCTGCGCGTCTACCATTCCGCCACGACCGCACTTTTGTAGTGTAGGATATGAGGTAGAGCGCGTTTTCTAGCAGATAATTTTACGCCCTGCAAGAACCAAGATGATTGTCAGCGCGGAAATTTATCATTATGTTACACCGCATGGATATTAAGATCAGTGAAAGCCCGATAGAGTACCCGTTTGCGCTGAAAACGATGGAACAGCGCGTGGCGGATATTCGTGCGGAAAAAGCGGATGAAATGCTTTGGTTGTTGGAACATCCACCACTTTACACAGCGGGCACGTCAGCCAAGGCACAAGATTTGATTGAGGCGCGCTTTCCTGTGTTTGATACGGGGCGCGGCGGTCAGTATACGTATCATGGCCCCGGGCAGCGGGTGGGTTATTTGATGCTCGACCTGAAAACACGTCAAAAAATTCCCGATATTAAGAAATATGTCTGGCAGTTAGAAGACATGATTATCCGCACGCTGGCACAATTTGAGATTGAGAGTTTCCGCCGCGAAGGGCGCATCGGTATTTGGGTTGATACGAAAGACGGCGAGAAAAAGATTGCGGCACTTGGCGTGCGTGTGCGCCACTGGATCACGTTTCATGGAATTGCGATTAATGTTGACCCTGATTTGAGCCATTTTGATGGGATTGTTCCATGCGGGATTAGTGAATATGGCGTGACATCTATGGCGGAATTAACAGGTTATGCAGGTGGCTTTGGTGCAATTGACGAAGCGTTGCGGACAAGCTGCTCCGCTGTTTTTGGTGAACCTGCCCTTAATTAAATCCTGCAGTTTCTTATAACTACATGCCCAGAATGTCTTTTGGAACGGCTATTGTGTGACTTGATTGTCCGGTAATTTCTGAATTTTCTGCATCGAATGACCGTTCAGTGTTATAGCCTGCTCCAATTGCGGGAATAGCTGTTTCTATCGATACAACACCAGTCGCTGGATCATAGTCACGGAATTGAACGTTAATATGCCCATGTTGGTCGCGGTCAAAGATCACAGCCACACCTTCATCGGGATCAAGAAATTTCTGCGAGCCTTCCCATGCGGGTGTATCCATGTAGCCTTCGTTGGTGAAGCCTTCTTCTACAGGGTTTGTATAGCTAGAGTCCTTTAGTGAGTCATGTACGGGAACAAAGGCGCCATGTTGTTCAATTTCTGTCGCGGTCAGATATTCATCGCCATTGGCGTCTAATGTTTGAATTTTTCCGTCAGGATGTAACAGGAAGCTCATCGGTGTTAGATCAGCATCGTGTGGCACCACACTATATTGCATGACGCCGTTATCAAGCTCGTCTTTTTGAACGCTTGCAAAGTTTTTTTCTCCTCTGACTTCCATAACTCACTCCTATTTTTGTCATATACATAATAGACATAATAAATTTAATGTATTAAATATAAGTTAATATGAGCGTTTGCTTTGTTCAGGGGGGGCTTTGGCGTGGCATCAATGGCGGAGCTAACAGGTTATGCGGGTGGCTTTGGCGCAATTGATGAGGCGTTGCGGGCAAGTTGCTCAGCGGTTTTTGGTGAACCTGCCTTTAAATCAGCTGCGTAAGCAGGGTTAATGCTGAACACATCCAATGTCATGGCGAGCGTTGTTAGCGCATTTTTCAAGATGGCGGCTTTTGCCATATCATAATCACGCATATTTTCAGCCAGATACAAATCACGTGCGACTTCGATCTGTATGGCATGGCTTCCGACAATCGGGTTTGTGGTGTGCTGAATTAACGCACCGCCCGAAAACAGGCCGTTAAATCCGACGCTAAAGCCGTGGGCGTTGAAATGGCTTGCCACAAAGTTCGTGATTTTCTCAGCGCAGGTTGTGCCGCCTAGGTCACCAATAATGATATCTTCGGTACATTCTTCCTCGCGGCGGAAAAATGAGTGCATATCAACGTGAATGTAAAAGCCATGTTCGTCATGCGCAGCCTTTAATAGATGATCGAGCGCTTGGTAGTAAGGGCGGTGATATTGGTCAAAGCGGTAATTTACTTCGCGCGCGTCAGGACGGGCTGCGTCGTTGAAAATCGGAGTGATAGGGTTATCATGCGGACGTCCCAAACGGCGCGGAATAACGCCCATGCCTGTGCTGGTGTAATGCGACATGCTGGTTGGGCGTTCCCAGCCGCCTCTGATTTCTTCTGGATCAATCTCAAAACGGTGACGGTTTAAATCAACACAAGCGCGGTGGATGAGGCCTTCGAGAACGGGTACACCTGCGGCGGGAATATTGGTGAGCAATTTATCAACGTGCAAATCACCAAAATCAGTGAGTTTGTCTTCTTCGCAGCTATATTTGAAATGTAGGGGCAGGGTACGGCCGCTATGCGGGCTGTCAAAGACCACAGCTGACGGTGCGGTGACGCCTTCGGCGTGGTTAATGATAAAAGGCTTTTCGTCCCCGAACATCTTTTTCCCTGCGCTGGTTTATCCTAAAGATTAAAATTTATAGCGCGGAATTTTTGAGAATACCAGTAATTTCGATGTGTTAATTCGCAGCAAGCGGCATTGCGCGGCTTTGTGCGGTGTCTATGATGTAGCCAGAGAGGCTTTCCATGTCGGATTTGATGCGGTTGTAGTCTTTGCTTGGCTTGTCGTTTGCTTCGTCCCAGTAAATAGCTTTGTTGATTTCTATCTGAAGGCTTTGGCGGCCTTGGGAGGGGGCGGCGTAATCTTTGACCAAACGCCCACCAGCAAACGGTACGTTGACATCAACGCGGTAGCCACGGTTTTCCAACCAGCTTTTGACCATGTCGGTGAGTTCGGCGCGGTAACAAGCGTTTCCAAAATCATCACCCAAGCAAAAATCGGTCTTTCTATTGGCGCTGACGCAGGAAGAGGGCATGGAGTGGCAGTTAATGTGCCAGACTTGCCCGTGCATGTCGTGGGCCTCGTCAATTAAGGTTTTGAGGGCTTCATGGTAAGGGCGGTGGTATTTTTCAATCCGCGCCATGATTTCTTTAGCGGCGAGGGGCTTTTTATAGAGCTTCGTGCCGCCATAACAAAGCGTTTCACGGATCAGGCCATGCCCCCATGATGATTTATCGGTAGGCTCAAATCCTAAATTCCATTTCGCAGGGTTTTTGACCATATGCGGTGCGATGTCGGTTTCATAACGGTTTGCATCAATGTAAGTGCGCGGAAACAGCGCGCGCAGCATCACGCCGCCCTTATCAGAAACGGATGCGAATAAATCGTCAACGGCGCTGTCTTCGGCGGCGCGCATGATATACATCGGGATTTGGTGTTTGAAGTCGCGCGGATAGATGCTGCCGCTATGGGGGCTGTCAAATACGACGCATGCCGCCTGTGTCTGGCGGAGAATTTCGTAAACATTATCAATTTTATCTTGGAACATTCTATGCTTCCCGTATAGTGCTATAACAATTATAGGCCACAAAACTGAACTGATAATTAACCATAATATAAACGAGAGTTAAATGCACGATATAAAAGCCATCAGACAAAACCCCGCAGATTTCGACAAAGCCATGGCACGCCGCAAGCTTTCCGCGCAGTCGCCCGAGATTTTAAAGCTGGATGAAGCACGCCGTGCTGTGCAGACAGAGCTTCAAGAGTTGCAGCAGCAGCGCAATGAAAAATCCAAAGAAATTGGGAAAATCAAAGGCCAAGGCGGCGATGCGCAAGCCATTATGGATGAAGTTGCCGCGATTAAAGACAAGATGACAGCGCTTGAAGATCAAGACCGCGAAACGGGTGAGAAGCTTCATGATATTTTAGCAGCACTACCAAATATTATGGCTGATGACGTGCCCGATGGCGCGGATGAAAGTGATAATGTCGAGGTGCGCAAACATGGTGAACCAAAAATGCCAAATGGCGCGAATACAGTGCCAGAGCATTTCGAAATTGGCGAAGCGCTCGGCTTGATGGACTTTGAAACCGCAGCGAAGTTATCAGGTGCACGTTTTGTCATGATGACGGGCAATTTGGCACGGTTAGAGCGTGCGTTGGCGCAATTTTTCCTTGATACGCATACCCAAGAGCATGGCTATACCGAGGTGTCACCACCGCTTTTGGTTAATAGCCAAACTATGTATGGTACAAATCAGTTGCCTAAATTTGAAGACGATCTGTTTCGGACAACGCGTGGTGATTGGTTGATACCGACGGCAGAAGTGTCGTTGACGAACATTGTTGCGGATATGATTATTGATGATGGTGGCAATGATTTACCTCGCCGTTATACGGCTCATACGCCGTGTTTCCGTTCTGAAGCAGGGTCAGCAGGTAAGGACACACGCGGCATGATCCGCCAGCATCAGTTTTATAAGGTGGAGATGGTCAGCATTGTGCGCCCCGAAGAGAGCGCGGCAGAGCATGAGCGTATGACAGAATGCGCCGAAAATGTTTTGAAAAAGCTCGGCCTTGCGTACCGCACGGTCGTATTGTGCAGCGGTGATACAGGCTTTGGCGCGACAAAGACATATGATATCGAAGTCTGGTTGCCGGGGCAGGGGCAATACCGCGAGATTTCAAGCTGCTCGAACTGTAAAGATTTCCAAGCGCGCCGTATGAAGGCTCGCTTCCGCAATAAAGGCGAAAAAGACACGCAATTCCTGCACACATTAAATGGTTCAGGTGTTGCGGTTGGTCGTGCGTTGATTGCCGTGATGGAAAATTACTATGACCCAACAGATGGCGGCGTGTTTGTTCCTGATGTTCTTAAGCCCTATATGAACGGGCTAGAGAAGATTATGCCTGTTTAGTAAACCGCTTTTAATGCACGTAAGGTTTGCGTGCGGGGGGCGTTGGGGTGTCTGGGCTATCAATATCATCTATGATTTTTTGAATGTCCGCAGGTGTTGGCGTGCGCGGTTTTTCTTCTTCATGCTCGACAGGAATTATTTGTAGGTCAGGGGTTTGGTGGCGGCGGATGTAGTCTTCTTCTTCGCGCTTTAGCTTTTCCCAATCTTTGCGTAGCTGGTCATCACGGTCAAGTTCGGGCTTGTCCTCGACCCAGTCGCCATCATCGTTGGTTGTCCATGTACCCATTATTATTGCTCCCTGATTGCTATAATATTAGCGCAATCAGGGGATGGATGTCAAAGAAACGTTAGGTTTAGTTAGGCATGAAAAAGATATCTGTGCCACTGTTGTGGAAGTAGAACGGAAGTTCTTCAGCAAGACCTGACGATTTTTGGTTTGTTGACACTTCGCAAGCGGCAATCATTTCCATTTTAAGGCGGTAAGGGTAAATCATGCTTGAGGATGTGGAGGTTACAACACCAGGTTCTTGTTTTGGTGGAGGTGGTTTTGGAGTGTTGATGTTAGCAGTTTGAATCTCTGCGTCCAGTTTTAAGATAAAGCAATCAAATACATCATCAGCCATGGCGGGGGTTGCAAGCGTTGCGGCGGTTAGTGCGGCGGCGAATATGTTTTTCATTTTTGGTTTCTCCCTTTTTGGTGTGGTTTTATTGTTTAGTTTTTGGGTTTAAATTCTTCGATAAATGCGGTGCTGGTGTTTTCAACGCGCTGCATTTGTTCCGCGACAAATTCGTCTGTTAGCGCGGCACCTGTGGTTTGTTCGCAACGTTTCATTTTGTAGTTGGCAGCGGCGGTGATGCGGGCGACGGGCTGTGCTGTATCAACGAGCAGACCGCTTTGCACGGCCACACGAAAATCGGCGGCAATGTTTTCGAGGGACGGCAATATACTTTGTTCAATAACCTGTACGGCGCATTCATCGGCGGCGGTTGTTGGGGTTACAACGGCGGGTGACTCAGGTGTTTCGTTCGTTGGTGGGGCGTCTTTTTCGAGAAGTGAATAGCCGTAAAAACCTGCCGCTAAGGCAAAGCCTAATGAAAGCAGCCCTTTGGCCAATGCCATTGCCGTTCGTGTATCTGGTGATTTCATGGTTATTTCGACCCTGCTTGTTTAATATTATTGCATTATGGATAAACATGTTTTTGCATAAAATCAAGGGGCGAGATAAATTTTGTAAGGTTTTATGGAGTTGCGCGTTGCATTGCGAATCAAGGCGCGGTAGAATCTAACTTCTCTTTATCGGCTTTGGCTCGCAAAGCTTTCACAAAAGAAAAACAAAAAACAGATGAACGCTGAAATCACAAAGAAAATTCGCCTTATTATGCATCTGCGCGCAGCAGGGATATCGGATATGACTGTTTTGGCCGCGATGGAACGTGTTCCGCGCGAAATGCTGATCCCCCATGCGATGCGCGATCAGGCATATGAGGACATTGCGGTGCCGATCGGGCGCGGGCAGACAATCAGCCAGCCATTGGTCGTGGCAACAATGACGCAGGCGTTGGAAATCAATGACCGCGATAAAATTCTCGAGGTTGGTACAGGATCAGGTTATCAGGCGTGTGTTTTGGCGCATTTGTGCCGCCGCGTTTATACGATTGAACGGCACAAGCCGTTATTGCGCTTGGCTGAAAAGGTGTTTGATGCGCTGAAGCTTCGCAATATCACAGCCATTGCTGGTGATGGTATGAAGGGCTGGCCGCAACAAGCACCGTTCGACAAGATCATTGTCACGGCCTGCGCACACGGAAAGCCGCCGCAAGAATTGTTTGATCAAATGAAAATCGGCGGCATCATGGTTATCCCTGTTGCTGTCGAGGGCGGGCAGCAATTTTTGCGCCGTTATAAGAAAGAAGGCGAAGATACATTCGCGGTGAAGGACATTATGCCTGTGCGCTTTGTGCCATTGCTGCCGCATATTGCTTCGGAAAGTGAAGCACAAGAAGATGCGCCCGTTTACGAGATGGCGTGATATGAGAGCTTTAACTCCCGTTATATGTTGTTTGTTGGCGATGCTGAGTGTGGCATCGTGCAAGAGCAATTCATCAAGTCCTGCGCCTGTTTTGAATTACGGTCTACGCGGTGGTGCGGGGAGCGCGGGTGTTCATACGGTCGCGGCATCTGACTCGGTTTGGAATATTGGGCAGCGTTACCGCGTTGCCATGCAAGACATCATTAGCGTAAATGGTCTGCGCCCGCCTTATATGTTGGCTGTGGGGCAGCGTTTGCGCCTTCCACCGCCGCAAAATTATGCGGTGCGGGGCGGTGATACATTATACGGCATCTCACGCACGTTCGGGGTGAGCCAAACATCAATCGCGCAGCTTAATAATATTGCGCCGCCTTATGTTATCGCGCGGGGCGAGGTTTTGCGCTTGCCGTCTGCGGCTTACAAAAAACGCGTCAACAATGTTCCTGTGCCTTCGCGTAAAGCCGAAGTGGAAATTGCCGATGGTGGCGGATCAAAAATTGTGCCGCAACCAAAACCGAATATCAATGTCTCACGACCAACACCTGCAAGATCAGGCGGCAAGTTTGCATGGCCTGTGAACGGCGTTATTATTTCGACCTATGGCCCGAAAAAAGACGGTCTGCATAATGACGGTATCAATATCAAAGCCAATCGCGGAACGAGTGTTGCCGCAGCGGAAAATGGCGTTGTGGTTTATGCGAATAACGAATTGAAAGGCTATGGCAATCTGATTTTGGTGCGTCATGCGGATCGTTGGATGACGGCGTATGCGCATCTGGAAGGCTTCGATGTCAGAAAAGGACAAGAAGTACGCCGTGGCCAAACTATTGGCAAGGTAGGCACATCTGGTGACGTGAACACGCCGCAACTGCATTTTGAGATCAGACGCGGTACAGATGCCATTAATCCTGAGACATATCTGGCATCGGGCTCGTAAAGACTCGCGAAAAGCCGCGTAACGCAAACGCAAAACACCGTAAAGGAAGCGCATAGTAATGGATATTTTTGACTTAGTGTTTGATGGCTTTATGGCGTTTAACCAGCTTGGGTTTTTGTTCGGCGGTGGGGTCTGTTTGTTATTGGGTGGGCTTTTGGTCGGGGATGCGCTGTATTCTCGTTTGGTCGGGACGCGCTTGCGTGGACGCATTGTTGGTATCCGCGCCATGGGCATTAAAGATCCCGAGCATGAGATTAACGAGCAACAGCGCGAGGACGTAAAACCCGCGCTCGAAAAAATCAATAAAAGCTTTAAACAGGAATTTTTTGAAGCGCCAATCCGCACGTTTTTTGCGTCACTGATTGTGATGGTGTTTGTCTTAATGCCGTTCGCGTTTTTCGGTGTTGGCGCATATGTGGCGTATGATTACGCGAGCCTTAAAGTCGCAGGCATTGAGGTCAGTGCTACAATCGCGGATAACGAGGCTGTCTCGGGCGATGATGGCACGTCGTATTATGCTGTGGTGGCCTATACCGACAATGAAGGGTATTACCACCGTGTGCGCGATAGCATGGGGCGGGGCGGTTCACCGTCTTATGGGGTCGGTGAAAAGGTGCAGGTGTTTTATGACGCCGAAGACCCAGAGCATTTCATCATTGATGATTTTTGGCATTACATGATTTTGTCGATTGCGTTTATGGCGATGGCATCAATATTTTTTGTGTTTATGTCGCTTGGTTATTTCGGGACTAAAAAACCCGCCAAAACAAGCAACACACAGAAGAAAAAAGCCGAAGCCAAAGATTATAAAAGCGAAATGTACTACCCCGTTTATGAATTCAGAATGCCCAACGGTGATGTGGAAAAAATCACGGACAGCGGCGGCACAAATATGTTACAGGGCAATAGACTCGGCAAGAATGTCACGCTGTTTCTGCGCGGTGATAAACCGGAGAACGCGAAAAGACCCGGAATGGTACAGCTTATAATTGGCGGTATATTTTTAGTGCCGGGCGTGTTGTTCACTTATTTGGCACTCACCACGTTTGAATTTACCGTTATGACACCCGTTTTGGCGTTGGCATTTATCGGGTGGGCCGCGTTTAAGATTAACAAATCAAAAGTCATCAAACCGCGCGAAATGTGGGAAAGCCGCCATGAGTTCAAAGTGCGCATGGATGAAAAACGCATTAAGAAACAAGCCGCAGGCCGCTTGCTCAGCGTTGATGAGATTAAGGCGCGTCTGGTGCATTACGATAAACAAATCATGTGGAGCTTGCCGATCACAGGCATCATTGCCGCAGGGATGATCGCGGGCGGTGTTTATTTGTGGAATGACATGAACGAGAAAACAGCACAAGGTATTCATGCAGAGGGCAAAATTGTCCGCATTGAAAGCGTGTATGATTCAAGCTCCGACAGTAGCGGCTACACTTATTACGGTGTTGTGAAGTACGAAACGCCGCACGGCGATGATTATGAATTCCGTGACAGTGTGGGCAGCAGCAGCGCGCTTTTTGAAAAGGGCGACGTCGTGGATGTTCTTTATGATCCTGAGAACCCGTATGAGGCAATTATTGATCGTGGAATTTGGAACCATGCACCAGGGGCAGGGCTTATGTTCTTCGGCGGATTGCTCATGTTTTGGGTGCTACGCTCGTTCCTAACCATCCGCTCACGCCAAAACCGTTTCTAATATTAGTCGTCCCCATTTATTCTGTGACAGCGTTGCTACGCGGCTCACGTAGGTTCACTACGCTTCGTCGCTTGCGCCTTGTCACAAAATAAAGCGGAACGACTAATGATTAAGGCTATAAAGTTCATGGCTTTTACAAGTGCAGATAGCCTGTGAATGAATGGTTTTTCGCCCCTTGTCTTTCAAAAAATTATAGCTATAGTTTGCCCCATCACATTTAACATGGAAGAAAGAGGCAAATATGTTTATTTCCGAGGCTATTGCATCAACAGGAGACACAGTGACTGCTGTGGGAAGTTCTGGTGAAGCGTTTATGATGAATATGTTGATGATCTTGATTTTGGTCATCCTGTTCTGGATTCTGCTGATTATGCCGCAGCAAAAGCGTTATAAGAAACATAATATTATGCTCAATGCGTTGCGCAAGGGCGACAAGGTTCTGACGGCGGGTGGATTTGTCGGTAAAATTGACAAGGTCACAGAGGGTTCGCAAGAGGTCGTGATTGACCTTGGTAATAACGTCAAAGTGACGGCGCTGCGCTCCACAATTCAAAGCACGATGGATGAGGCCTAAACGATGATACATATTGCCCGCTGGAAAGTAATTTTAATCTTGCTCGTTTGTGCGTTTGGCTTTGCCTATAGCGCGCCAAATATGATGAGTGAGCAAACGCGGGTAAAAATCGAAAGCGTACTTCCATCATGGATGCCGCATAAAACGATTAATCTGGGGCTTGATTTGCAAGGCGGGTCGCACTTGCTTTTGGAAGTGGACTATCACGTTGTCGTGCGCGAGCGTATCGAAGGGCTTGAGCAAGCCGTGCGGAGTGATCTGCGCGAAGATAAAATCTTGCCACGGGTTTCCAAGCTGACGGATGGTTTGCGTTTGAGTTTGCGCAACGCAGAAGAAGCCGAAACCGTTCGTAAAGCTTTGCGTCAGCAAGGCATGGAGCTTGATATCGACACCGAAGATGACGGTAAAGTGATTGTCGCCCGTTTTGGCGAGGCCGAGCTTAAAAGCATTAAAGACCAAACGATAGAGCAATCAATTGAAATCGTCCGTCGCCGTGTTGATGAAACAGGCACGCGTGAGCCTGTTATCCAACGTCAAGGCGATGACCGTATTATCGTACAAATCCCCGGTCTTGATGACCCGCAACGTATTAAAGATTTGCTTGGCCGTACGGCACAGCTTAGTTTTCACCTTGTAAATTCAGACATGGGAAGCAATTTGCGTGAGGGCGGTGGTTCTAAAACGTTACCTGTTTCGGACAGCCCCGGTCAGACATTGAGCATTGCACGCCGCGCGATTTTGACAGGCGACATGATTAAACAAGCACAGCCAACATTCAGCCAACAATCAGGACAACCTGTTGTGAGCTTTGCGTTGGATAGTATTGGTGCAAAACGTTTTTGTCAGGTGACACGCGAAAACACAGGACAGCCTTTTGCGATTGTTCTGAAAGACGGTCCACGCAATGAGGAAATCATTAGCGCGCCGCGTATTAACGAAGCCATTTGTGGCGGACAGGCGATTATTTCAGGTGATTTCACGATTGAAGAAGTGACAGACCTTGCTTTGCTTATTCGTGCGGGCGCGTTGCCTGCGCCGCTTAAGGTTTTGGAAGAACGTACTGTTGGCCCATCGCTCGGTGCTGACTCTGTTGCCGCAGGAAAGATTGCAAGCCTTGTGGGTTTGTTGTTCGTCTTGGTGTTTATGGCGTTCACTTATAGCTTGTTTGGCGTGTTTGCCAATATTGCGTTGATTGTGAATGTGGCACTTATCTTTGCGGTGCTATCAGGTATTCAGGCGACACTAACCTTGCCAGGGATTGCCGGTATTGTTTTGACAATCGGTATGGCGGTTGACGCGAACGTTCTGATTTTTGAGAGAATTAGAGAAGAAATGCGCAATGGTCGCAGTGCTATGGCCGCCGTGGATGCGGGTTATAGTCGTGCGATGAGTACAATTATTGACTCCAACCTCACCACATTGATTGCTGCGATTATTCTGTTCTCATTCGGAACAGGCCCGATCAAAGGCTTTGCTGTGACGCTTGGTGTGGGAATTGTGACCTCGTTCTTCTCCGCGATTATGGTGACACGTTTGATGGTGGCGAGTTGGCTTTTGAAGCGTAAACCATCGGAGCTGCCTGTATAAATTACAGCTCTGAACGTGGACGAACGAAATTACGAATAGATTTATTGATTGATTGATTGGATAAGAAGATGAGCTTTAGTGGCATTAAATTAATACCTGCGGAAACTAGTTTGGACTTTATCGGTAAACGGTTTTTGGCTTTTGCGTTTTCCGTTTTGATGATTGTGGGCTCGATCGGGCTTGTGGTGACAAAAGGCGTGAATTTCGGGATTGATTTCACAGGCGGTACGGTGATGGAAATTGCTGTGCCTGAGGCTCCTGATCTTAGTGTGTTGCGGAGTGATCTAAACAAGCTTGGTCTCGGCGCTATATCCATTCAGGAATTTGGCGAGCCAACAGATTTGATGGTGCGCCTGCCGCAACAGGGCGATGATCCTGAGGCGCAGAAGGTGGCGATTGAGTCTGTGCGTTCTATGCTTGATGAAAAATTCGGCGCGGAAGCCGTTGATTATCGCCGTGTGGAATATGTGGGCCCGCAAGTCGGTGAAGAGCTTAAAAAGCAAGGGTTCTTCGCGGTTCTCTTTTCGCTATTGGGAATTTTGGCTTATGTCTGGGTACGGTTTGAATGGCAGTTCGGCGTGGCAGCGATTGCAGCGCTGGCGCATGATACGATTGCAGTTATCGGCTTTTTTGCCCTGACACGGATGGAGTTTAATCTTTCGACGGTGGCGGCGATCTTGATGGTTGCGGGTTATTCGATCAACGATACGGTGGTTGTATTTGACCGCATTCGTGAGAATTTGCGCAAATTTAAGAAAATGCCGATTTTTGAATTGTTCAATGTTTCGGTGAATGAAACATTGTCCCGTACGATCATGACATCATTTACCACGTTACTGGCGTTGATTGCGCTTTGGGTCTTTGGTGGTGAAGTGATTAAAGGCTTTGTTCTTGCCCTTATCTTCGGGATTGTGATCGGTACATATTCTTCGATTTACGTGGCATCGCCTGTGTTGATGTTCATGAATATCCGCCGCAATACGGTTGTGGATGAAGATGAAGAAAAAGAGGTTGTTGTTAACGGAGCGTAAAGGTTTTTCCTATATCATTTGTTTACGGTGAGTAATTAAAACATAAGCAAATAATAAAAAACGGAGGGAATTATGGCTTTTAATCCAACACATATAGGTCAACATTTTGCAAACGCAGTTACAAATTTTGCGGCACCAGAAGCACCATCTATTGATGGTCCAACGCAAGAAAACGCAATGTAATCATTTGATTTCTGAGCGGAATGGTTCATATTCTTAGGTAGAAAAGGATATGAACAATGGATATAACGCCGCTTATCAGAGCAGACCAACAGGTCATACAGAGTTATAATAACGGCCGCTTCCGTGTAAGCGGCCATTCTTATGAGAGCGCGCTTTTTGTCTTTCCCGATAAAACGCTGCTCTGGGAATTTTCAAAAAATATCAATGAATTGGCGGTGGATGATTTTGCACCGCTATTCGCGCATGCAGATGAGATTGATGTTGTGCTTTTGGGCTGTGGCTCGGAGATGATTTTTATCCCACCATCATTTAGGATGCAGCTCAAAGAACATGGGCTGATTGCTGATGTCATGGACACAGGGGCTGCTTGCCGTACCTATAACGTGCTTATGGCTGAGGGGCGACGTGTTGTGGCGGCGATGCTGCCAACGACGGCTCTGGCATAACTAAATCAGGACATTAGATGATGGGCTTGCGTGGCAAGAAATAGCTTTGCGGTTGTACGCCTTGCTTTCTGTAGATAACGAACTTATCCGTAATTTCAACAAAACCAAATGCGTTATGTGGCGTTGGTGTTGCGGCGCCTGCAACTTTTTCGGTCAATGATTGTTGCGTGATGTAATGGATACCGTTAAGGGTCTTGAGTTGATCGATGTGACGGTGCCCCGCCATGCAAAGCACTACTTTTTTGCAATCTTCCATCATCTTGCGGATTTGCGGCCCTTGCGGATAATAAGAGCCTAAGCCTACATATTTATTAAAGGCAAGATCACGGCGGTTGTCATCAGGTTCGTTATCGAGTGGAATATGCGAGATAACAATCGTCGGCTTATCGGTGGTCTTTAATTCATGCGAAAGCCAGTCAATGTCGCTTTGCGGTAAATAAAGCCCGATAGGTGAGGGCAGTTTGACATTCGGGCACCAGAATAAAAAACGGTGACCATTTATATCTTGCGCGTGTGATGTTTGACGAACACCAACATAGTGACGGTCATGGTTGCCATCCACACGATAGGACGGCATTGCCATTTTATTAAATTCATCTTCTATGGTTTTGTGGGATTTAAGGTCATCAATCATGTTGACGGATGTGATGTCGTCACCCATGCACACGATCGCATCAGGATTTACCATCGAGATGGCTTTTTTAAAATCCTTTAAGCAATTTAAGGCCGTCGTCCCTAGTTTTCCTAAGGTATCCGGGCCATGATGTATGTCTGTTACGACAGCAAAACTTACCCTGTTCATACATTATTATTAGCACGACTAGATAGACTGTAAAGAAGAAAAAGAGGGCTAATGCCCTCTTTATAAACTGTTGTTTTTTATTATCGCTATTGATGACTACGCTGCCATCTGCAAAGGGCCTTTGCTATAGAGCTCTGCGACGTATTCCCAGTTCACGAGATTGTCGACAAATGCCTCGAGATATTTGGGGCGCGCATTGCGATAATCGATGTAGTAGCTATGCTCCCACACGTCACAACCGAGAATCGGTGTTTTGCCATGAACCAGTGGGTTTTCACCGTTGGCTGTTTTCATGACTTCGAGCTTGCCGTTCGCACCAATCACGAGCCAGCACCATCCAGAACCAAATTGCGTAACGCCTGCGTCGATGAATTTGGCGCGGAAATCAGCCATGCCGCCGAAGCTGTCTTTGATCGCGTTTTCAACTTCGCTAGGGACTTTGCCGCCACCGTTTGGTGTCATCCAGTTCCAAAAGTGCAGGTGGTTATAATGTTGACCAAGCTGGTTAAACAGACCGCCTTTTGACGGGTCATTAAATGACGTAACCATGGCTTCTTCAAGCTCGAGGCCTTCAAGGCCCGTGCCTTGGATAAGCTCGTTGCCTTTGTTGATATAGGCTAAATGGTGTTTGTCATGATGAAATTCTAGCGTTTCGGCTGACATGTACGGGTCAAGCGCATCATAAGCGTAAGGTAATTTCGGTAGGGTAAATGTCATGATTTCTCTCCTTTATCACTTGTAATCAGTTTGCTTTTCTAACATATACTGATGGCTCTGTTTATCAAGTGATAAGAGTTTATGAGCGACCAGAAGATAACATATTGCGCGGAGTTGGTGCGGGAGCAAGACCCCGACCGTTTCTTGCTGTCTATGGTGATGCCACCAAAGGCGCGGCAAGCGCTATGGGCGCTGTTTGCGTTTAATCACGAAATTGCCAAAACGCGCGAAATCGTCAGCGAGACACAGCTCGGCCTTATTCGCCTGCAATGGTGGCGCGATGCGCTCGAAGGAATTTACGCGCGGGATGAGGTTTTGGAGCATGAAGTGCTGCAAGCTCTGGCACTGGCGATTAAAGAATATGCCCTGCCGCAGCAATTGTTTGAAGATGTGCTCTATGCACGTGAGTTTGATCTGGAAGATCGGTTGCCCGCGACGCTTGAGGGGCTTGTTAAATATGCTGAATTTACAACGGTGCCGCTGAACAAGCTTGTTTTGATGGTGCTTGGCGAAGACATAGACGAAGCTGCGCTGCGGGATGTTTCAGTCGCATATGCGATGACGGGGCTTTTGCGCGCTATCCCGTATCATTGCGGGCAACGGCGTTGTTACTTGCCCGAAGATATGGTGCAAGGGGCAGGCATTCGAATGGACCACCTTTACGAGTACAAGGCGATGGAGCAGCTTGTTCCACTCGTGACGGATATCGCCGCGCATATTGAGAAGCAAGCCGCCACAAAGCCGCCTAAAGGATATCTACGGGCGAGTAGGGTTCTCACAAAAATTTATCTGAAGCAGCTTAAGCGTGCGGAGTATAATGTGTTTGATGCTACAATGGCGCAGCCTCCGGCATTCTTCCACCTTAGGTTTTTCTTAGGAATTGTCTTATAAAATTGTAGTAGGGGTTAAAAAAAGGGGTTCAACATGGCTATGCCACCAATTATATCAAACTCACCATTGTTTAAAGCGCTTAAGGGCAGCGGTTCTGACCGTGCCGAGCCGCAGAGCAATAGCGCACCAGTAGCAACAAGTAGCGGCGATAATGTTGATATTTCAGCCGCAGTACAAAACCGTATCGGCGATGTGCAAACATTAACGCCTGAGCAAGCCACGCAAGTATCGGGCGATACGGCTGAATTACTCGCGGACAGCGATTTAGCCCTCGGCCTTGACCCTTCGATTGAGAGATAAATTTGCACGTGCTTTCTCTATAATGTTACTATAGAGGCATAATAATATAAGCAGGGATTAAATGAATAAATTAGCCACTACAGCCGCGATTGCGCTGACCAATATGTTTATTGGTCATGCAGCGTTTGCTGATGGCTCGGATGGTTCTGGTTTTCCAGCATGTTCGGATGATCGCGGCGAAACTGTAACCTACCATAGCGAAGATGACCCGACCATTGATTACAAAGGCATGGTGATGTACGCGGGAGCGCGCTATCTGGATTTGGATACAATATCCACCCCCGTTATCATATATGATGAAAGCTTTCTTGATGGTGCGCCGCAAGTGATGCTTGATTTTACAATGGCGCATGAATGTTTTCACCTTTCGTCAGGTGATGCGCGTTATGCGTATGAAGCAGATCTTACTGGTGTCAGTATGTCTGGGGATGAAAAATTCCGTCTTGAAAATAGAGCCAATTGTAGCGCGGCACACGATCTCCGTGATATATGGGGGTATAAGCCTGAAGATGTTTCTGTTCTAGAATCTGAAATGCGGGCGCGAATGAGTAATCGTCACGCAAATAAATTTATGCCCATCATCCAGTCTTGCTTTAAGAACGAAACGCCACGGCCTTATTAAACATTATTTTTAATGTCTAACGATTTTCGCGTTGTGTTTTTATGCGTTTTTGGAACGCTTTTTCGCGGTCTTTGTTGCGGTCTTTCAAGCTTTGTTCGGCTTTGTCTTTTAGATTTGAATTCACGCCTGTTTTGTCTTCGCGTTCGCGCGGGACAAGGTTGCCTTGTTTATCGGTGTCCTCGCGGTTTGTGTCAGGAACGATGTTTTCGCCATCGTTCTTTGGTGCTACCCGACGTAATGCGCGGCGTTCGTTTCTGTCTTGAAAGAGTTTGCCACGGCGAGAGTCGAGCATTGTTTTAACTTCGCTTGTACGGGCAAGAGCAATGGTGGAAACAGCGCGGTTTATCTTTGCCTCTTCCCATGTTTTTGAGCGTGTAGGGAAGGTGCGGCGATCAACAAGTGTTGTGCCTTCGCCTTCGCGTACCATGGTTGCGCCGCGCTCGTTACGAACGCTGACAGCGCCTTCTTGTACAAAGACGTTATATTCATCATCTAGTGTGCCACCCCAAACGACAGTGCCGCGAATGCCGATAGAGGCATAAGGTGTTTCTAAATTCACATCAGGCACGGCCATTTTGCCGACTTTGCCGCTGACGAACAAGAACGCACCGCGCAGGAAGGAAATATAGGCACTTTTTTTACCATCTTCGTCGGCTTCGTAGGTGAAGTCATTGATTTTTACGTCAGCATTTTCGCCGATTGTTAATTCTGTGTCATCAATGAACAACAACAAGACTTTGGATTCTGCGCTTGTAAGAATTTCATCGCTTTCAAATATTGGGGCATCAACGGCGAGTTGCGCGCTTGCGCCTGTGCTGTCTTTAACAGCGGCGCTGCCTTCGATTTCAATGACGGTTGCCACGGGTTCGACCATGACTTCTACGCTCATGGCCTCGTTCTGTGTTTCTTCTTGCGCGTAAGCAGGTGTAGAAAATGTGAGGGTCAAAAGTAGAAAACCGAGAATGAAACGGGACATAGGTGCTCCTTAAAATAATGACAAAATTATAGTGCCATAGTCGAGCAGACGATAGCGGCTGTCAACAGGAGTTCGTTTTTGAAGTGATGATATCCCGTATATTTAACGTGCTAATTTCATAGCGCGCGCCATGATTTCGGCTTGAGCATTAATTACGGCATCGGCGATTTGTTCGGGTGTCTCGTCAACATATGTGTTGCAGTGGCCAACACGGATGTTTTTATCTTCGGAAATATAGGAGAGGGTTTTGTCAGAGGCCTCGACAGCTTTTTTGATGGCTTTGTAGGCAGAGTACAAGGATGTTGCGTTGTCGTTACTGTAATCCAAAAGAGGTTTGAATGTTACGCGCTGCGCATCTGTTACGAAATCGGAATTTAAAAATTTTTGGATCGGCGTTCTCATGTAATTGCAGGCGCTTCTAACATCGTCTTCTCGCAAGCCGACTATGCTGCCACCATTTTCAACAAAATGTCTAAAGCCTATGGCGTCATGAACGCAATTATTTTGGCAACGATCAAAAAGTTTTGAAGAGTGCAGCCCAATGGCATCGAATTCTGAGGCGCGCATGGCGCGGACTTCGCGGCTGAAGACATCACGTAATGTGACCATGATTATTGCTGATTGCTGTGTTTTTTGTTCAGACATTTCTTATTCTCCTGTGTCCATGAGGGAGGATAGAGGTTTTTGATTGTTATGTCTAGTTTTCTGTGAGGGGGCTATAGTTCCAAACGCTTAGCGGTTGCAGAAAACGCTCCGTTTTCAAGAAACCCATTAATTTCTTTCAGAACGTTCCAGTTATACATCATCATCGTATGTGTGGCGGGTAAAAGGATGTGATCTGCCATGCCGTCAATGACTGTTTTGGAAACAGGCACAATGCCATCATGTGCGATATCGCCAAAAACCATTGGTGCGAGTGGGTTAATGGATAATGTGCCAGCAATGACGCCGACCTGGTAATCAATGTCCATGGTGTTTGCGGCGTGTTTATAATCCGCACGTAATTGTTGACCTGCGGGGCCGAAAATATTGTTGAAAATCGGGCCGAGAAGTTCATGATCGGACATGAAATTAGCAAATTCGCTGCCAGTGTTTGGCGGACCCATCATCACAACACGGCCAAGATGCTCTGGGCGGTGCTGAGCTAAATAATAACGCGTCAAAATACCGCCCATGGAGTGTGTGACAAAATGCACGGCGGCGGCATTGTTGAATTTATCGGCGGTGCTAATTTGTTCGTGCAGGCTATCGGTGAGTGCCTCAAGCGTCATTTTGTTTGACGGGTAGGAGATATTTAATACATCGTAGCCACGATTTTCGAGATAAAGCTCTACGGGCTTCATGCTGCTGCCAGCGCGCAAGATTCCGTGGAGCAAAACAACAGTTTCGTTCTTGCGAGGCTGCTTTTTGAAGTTATCGGTAATCATTATGCCGTTTTCTTTATTAAAAAATAATTTGACATATTTAAACGAGTTTGATATCTATGTCAATAAATCAAAGCACATTAATAAATGAGGTGTATAAAATGTTTGCGAAGAGAAAAGAGTCAGTCAAGCTAGACTACAAGCCATTAACGCTTGAAGACGCAGCAGAGTATCAAGATAAATTGAAGGGGCTTTTGACAGAGCGTTTTAAAAACGCATCGAGCTATGGCGGTTATCGTGGTTCTAGTACGGAGCTTGCTTGCGCTACGGCTGCGAGAGCTTGCACGGAAGCTGTTCAGGCTTTGGTAGAACTTGACCAATATGTTCATGAAACATTGATTCCACGGGCAAAATAAGCGGTATTATTTATTAATCACAGGCGGCGATTATGCCGCCTTTTTTAATGTGAACTGATTGAGCCATTGTGGTAGTTCGGCACGGGCGCGGTCTGTGACGGCTTTTTTCTTGTCCATGCCTTTTAGCTTTTTCTTTTTGCCGTTGGGCAGTAGGTAAAAGTTTTGCTCCAGCGGGGTGAAGAGGCCGAAATTTACGTTCATCGGTTGGAATGTATCGGCGTTTGCACCGCCTGTGATGTGGGATAGCAGCGCACCCATGGCTGTGGTTTGTGGCGGGGCATTTACCGTAGACATACCGAGTTTTTCAGCAGCGGCAAAGCGTGCCGCCATAATGCCGACAGATGCGCTCTCGACATAGCCTTCACAACCTGTGATTTGACCCGCGAAACGAATGCGTGGGATGGCTTTGAGGCGGAGTTGCGCGTCTAGCAATTTGGGGGAATTGATGAAAGTATTGCGGTGCAGGCCGCCAAGGCGCGCGAAATTTGCGTTCTCTAACCCTGGGATGGTTTTGAGCAGATCAGCTTGCGCGCCGTATTTCATTTTGGTTTGGAAGCCGACGATATTATACAATGTTCCCAAGGCGTTATCTTGGCGAAGTTGAACCACTGCATGAGGTTTATCGTCCGAATGTGGGTTGGTTAAACCCACAGGTTTCATCGGGCCAAAGCGCAAGGTTTCTATGCCGCGTGAGGCAATCACTTCAATCGGCATACAGCCATCGAAATAGGGGGTGTCTTGTTCCCAGTCTTTAAATTCGGTTTTGTCGGATTCAATGAGCGCGTTTACGAATGTTTCATATTGTTCGCGGGTCATCGGGCAGTTGATGTAATCCTTGCCTGTGCCGTTGGGGCCTTCTTTGTCGTAGCGCGATTGGAACCATGCTTTGTCCATGTCGATGCTGTCGGTGTAAACGATGGGCGCAATAGCATCAAAAAACGCGAGCGCGTCTTCGCCTGTGACATTCCGGATGGCTTCGGCGAGGGCGGGGGATGTTAGCGGGCCGGTCGCGATAATCACGCTGTCCCAGTCTTCAGGGGGCAAGCCTTGGACTTCGCCGCGCTCGATGGTGATGAGCGGGTGTTCAGTTAGGGCTTTTGTCACGCCGTCAGAGAATATGTCGCGGTCAACGGCGAGAGCGCCGCCTGCGGGGACAGCCGCTTTCGCGCCTTCGCGCATAATTAGTGAGCCATGGGCGCGCATTTCTTCGTGCAGCAAACCGACAGCGTTGTGTTCGGCATCATCGGAACGGAAAGAATTCGAGCAGACAAGTTCTGCCATGCCTTCGGTTTTGTGGGCATTGGTCTTCACGCTTGGGCGCATTTCATGCAGCACCACGGGAACACCCATGTTAGCAGCCTGCCACGCGGCCTCAGACCCTGCGAGGCCACCACCAATTATATGTATAGGTTTTATATTGTTGCTCATGGCAGGCGTTTTAGCATAAGAGCCACACACCTGCCAAGAAAATTTAACTCTATTCGAGAGGAGGAGCATCAAAGAAGTAATGGATGGCCAAAACCATGGCGACGGATACAGATAGCCCGAAGATCATCTTCAAAAAGTCTTTGCCGATCAACGGGAATACATAGCCGAGTTTGTAACTGGCGGTGGTTGTGGCAATCGCTAGCTCGCGCCCACAAAGAACACCAACAAACACCCATGTTGTGGACATCGGGATATTGTTTAGTTCTTTGAAGAACAACAGCAAAAACGCATAGACAAGGTCAATGATTGTGGCAGAACGCATAAAGCGCGTGCCGCTTTTCTCCAAAATGATCTTCTGGATTTTACCGCCTTGGGTGTAGAAGATCACCGCAAGCCAGAAAATCAGAATAGCCATAGCACCAAGCATGAGCTCGAGCGGCAATTGACGCGGCAAGAATACAGCGATATTGGCCATATCATGCGACAGCCATGTAAACCAAAGAAATCCCGTAGACACCCATTGCAAAACCCGCCACTGCACGCGGTGTTCTTTTTTCACGGTGTTGAATTTTTCGTTGATGAAGCGGGACAGAACGATCCAGAGCGCATAAGAAAGCAGCGCGGCAACACCGTAGCCGACAATGCTTTTGACCAACATTTTTTCCAGCACCACGGTGGACGCAAACACCGACAACACCAAGAAGGTCGTGGAGACGGGTATGCCTGTACGGGTCAGTAGCACAAGCACGGCAGGCGCTGCGGCGTGATACCATTGAATTTCAACAGGAGGAATTTTATCCAACCGCCCGAAGGAGATGTCCCCGTCATATGCGACCCAACCATAGGTCATGGTGAACGCAAGAACAAGCGAAGCCGCAAGCCAGAGCCAGTACCATTTAAAAACGCGCGTATTTGAGGCAATGAACGTGCCGAGTGTTTGTACCGAGTCATTTCCGACAACAGCATAAGCCGCCAACATAAATCCGATGAAGGCGTAGATTGATCCAATATCCATGACGATAATTCCTTTGTGAGGTGATTAGGGTTAGGGTTTAGGGTTGTTGTTGTTGTTATACGCGGCGCGTGCCATTGCTGTGCGGTGGTCGAGCATGTCTTGCATGATCATGCCCCAAAGCTCTTTTCGGCCTGTTTCATGGTGCGTGAGGGCTTCGGTTAGTTTCTTTAATTCGGTGTGGTTTTTAATTGTTTGATCTTTGCTGAGCGCAACAGGCCCGATTTCAGGGTGGACAGACATGAGGTAGGAAAAGCCTTTGCCCTTTTGAACGCGAACGATAGCAGGGGGATTTCCCTCTACGGTGTAAAACCGCGCAATGACCTTTAGGTTTGGATCATTTTCGTCATCGGGCAGGAAGTACGTGCCATTGCCGTAATAGATGGAGGCCGTGCGCGGCGTGCCATCAGGCAGATGATAGGTGAGGGGGGCAAGTGTGACATCACCCACGCCTTCTTCGGGTAACTTTGCCAGATGCGTGACGGGACCTTTGGCAAGACCGTTGAAGAGCGGTTGTAATTGATTGCGGCTTTTGGCTTTGCCCCATGGCGGGTTCCATTGTGTTTCGCGGCTAACAAACGCCGCACCCGCACAGATGAAAATGCCGATCATGCCGTTTTCAATTTTATTGTGAAGGGTTTTCATGATTTCAGGCGTGAGTTGATTGGGATAGGGGCTGTCTGCGCCGATGATACCCGGTAGCACAAAGGCCATAGCAGGAGATTTTAGATTGGTTTGCAAATCAGACAGATCGGTTTTTACAAGATCAATCGCGTGATTACCAAACGAATCTTGCAGCGCAGGCATAAGCGAGCCAATCGCCGCAGGGCGTTCATTATAGATCAGTATTTTAGATTTCGTGTTTTGTGCCATGGTGTGTATTCCCTCACTGCCATAGTTTATGCTTCGACGCGCAAATCCTTGTAGAGGTATTTCCCGCTGAGCTTGTAGCCGTTGTTCATATAAAAATCTTCAGCTTTCTTGCCGTCTTTTGAATCGATATCAAGCTCAATCTCATCGCAGCCTTCTTCTTTGGCGCGGTTTTCTGCAAATTCCAAAAGATGCGATCCAATGCCTTTGCCGCGATATTCGCTGTCGACAACCACTTGTTCGATATAAGTCACAAAACCGTCATGCAGGTTGTGGTTGTGGATCATGCCGATTACACCAACAACATCGCCATCCATTTCGGCCATAAACATGCGGTATCCCGTGGCGCGTGCAACAAAGACGCGTTGGGAATATGTTTGCATATCAAGATCGGGGATAAGTTGCAGCAGAACGGGATAAGCTTTGTAGTAATCCTCGTCTGAGCGTGCTTCGCGTATCACAATATCCGTGCCGTCTTTGGTGCTGGCGCGGTAGGCTTCGTTTGGCATTATGGCAGTCATAAATCACCTGATCTGTTTTTTAGATACAGTCTTATAACCGATTTTAAATGGCGCGTCTATGGGGAGCCGAGGAGAATTTTACTTATACAAAACGGCGCGTTCAGGGATGCGCAGGGATGCCATTTTCGCGATGACATAGTCATAGCTTATGAGGGCAACAGGATACATGCTATCACCCTCAACGTTCCTGAAAATACGTTCTGTGATACGGGATGAAACGTCGCGTTCCGAGCGTTGGCACAATGTTGTCTTACGGGCATTTATCATGGATGTTGTCATGGTGTGGCGTTCCGTTTGTCTGTTTCTTTGTTCTGAAACCAACATAACACAGAAAAAGAACAAAGCAAGAACAAAGATAATCAAAGGAATGAAAATTTGTTTTTTGCATTCATCGGAGTATGATGATTGCGCAGAATGACAGATAAAGGAAAAATTCATGACACAGAGCGGAAACGATAATAACCAAGACAACGATAATGCGATGGAAGATAGCCGTTTTCATATGTGGCGCGCGATTTTTGCTTTGGCGCATGCCGATCACGTGATTACGCTCGAAGAACGCCAGTTCATGCAAGATATCTTGAACCGCGAACCATTTAACGATGCACAACGCGCTATTTTGCGCGGGGATATAAAAACACCGCAGGACATCGGACATATGTTTTCGGAAATCTCAACACAAACAGACCGCAGCGCATTTTTCTATTTCGCGCGCTTGCTCTGTTGGTGTGATGGTGACTTTGCCGAGCAAGAACAACAGATTGTTTTGAAGCTAAAAGAAACGCACCTCAAGGAGCTTAACTTTGATAGCTTGATCGGTACGATCACGCTGGAGCTTGCCGATGAAGAAAAGAAATGGCTTGAAGATGATGTGAAGGCTGTAAAAGAGGGTGATCAAGATGGCATCCAAAGCTTCATGAGTGCCTTTATCAGCCGTTATAACCGCCGCAAGAAATAGGCGCGCAAAAAAGTAACTTAAGGAAATATTTGAACGCCGCCTGTGGCGTTGTTTAGGCTGTATTGTACCGAAGGTTGGTACGCGGGTTGGGGCGGGTATGATTTGCCATCATAGCGCAGAATAACATTCTTTGCCTCCCAGCCAGAACGTCCTGATACACGCGCCATGATATGTTTCCAGCCATTTGTCTGTTCATTCATCACGATGAATGGTCCGCGCACAGGCGCGATTTCGGATTGAACGTTAAAGCCATCGTTGTTTGCGGCAAACACCACCATGCGGCAGCCATATTCCTCGCACCAGAATTTATGCGGTGTTTTCATCAACGCAATACCCTCGCGGCGACCATCACCGTTTAGATCAACACGGGTGAACTCGTAGCGCGTGTTGTTGGGCGCATTTTGTGCGGCGATGTAATGCGCGATTTCATCCATGAACTGTCCGTTGCTCGGGTCGTTGATTGCTTTTTGTGCAGGCAGCGGAGTCATGTGCGGGGCAGCAGGCGTTTCGTGCTTGTCACCCGCGCAGGCAGACAACATAAGTGTCAGCAGCACTATAAATGCAATGCGGTATGTTTCACGGTAGGTTTTTGTGACCATTTTTAACCTTATCTTTGACGGATGTGATTATTAGATTAGTATTAATCAGGAATAAAACAAAGACCTCCGAAAATCTTTTCCCCATCAGGATGAAGACCATTCCATTTCGGATGAATGATAGATGAATTATATAGGTGAAAATATGGCAGCTTTATGTAGGTTTATGGCTCTTGTGAGCTTTGTGGTTTTGAGTGTTCTTTATACACAAGCAGCAGGAGCGCAGACGCCAGACTCAACCTCAACCCCAGTGCCGACAGCCGCAGCAGAAGATACGAGCTATATGGATTTAATCAAAAAGGCACACGAAAAGGACTTTAACATTTCTAAGGATGAGTATGAGTTGCTTATGAAGGCCGCCAAAGAGCGCGTTAAGGTTCTTGAGGATGATTTGGGTAAAGCAGGTAAGGCCGCGTGGCAGGCCTCTATACCCGATGAGGGGCATGACCGTATGATTGATATTGAAGTCGTCAGAACAGAAAAACTGGTCAAAGACAAAGAGAACAAAGTAACACTGCGCCTGACTTATCAGGATAATAATGAGCCTGTGACCGCAGACCATTTACAAACGTTCCATACCAAAATCATCCATTTGATGGTGAACGAGCCAACGTTAAATGATTACAGGCATAGCCACCCGATGCCGTCAGATGTTCCGGGTGAATATGTCGTTACCATCATCCCGAAAACAGATTGCAGTTATCGTATGTGGGCGGATTTATTCCCAACGGACGGTCCTGAGCAAACAGCGCAGGCTGATTTACCAGGGATGCAGGATTGTAGCGATCAAAAGGTCACCGAAACAGAAAGCATGAGCGCCGAACATAACGGTTTAAAATATGTGATGAGCATGAGCACAAAGGAACTGGCTAAGGATCAGGACACCATGGTGTATTTTGATGTGATGAGCGCGGATGGTAAAGCATTTATGGGGCTAGAGCCTGTTATGGGTGCATACGCGCACTTGGTTGGTTTTCGCGGTGATTATGAAGGCATTGCCCATGTTCATCCTATGGGAGAAGAGCCAACCTCGTCTGCTGATCGTGGCGGCCCAACGCTTGAGTTTCATCTAAGGCCTGCGGAGGCTGGCTATATGCGATTTTTCTTACAGGTACTGATTGGTGGCAAAGATGTCTATATCCCGTTCGGCGTACAAATCGCCGAGCAAGGCGAACATTCCAATGAGGATATATTCATGGAGATGAAAGGCACGATGCCTGACCATGATGCGGCAACTGATGGTGACGCTAGTGACGGTCACGAGGCCGAAGATGCCCCCGCCATGGATCATGAGGCTATGGGGCATTAATTAGGAAGTGCTCTTAAGGTCGCTAGCTCCCTTAAATTTTAGTAGCCAAGCTCTTCGATGTATGGCTTTACGAGTCTTTCAACGCTTCTTCATCAGCTTCGGCGATCTCGGTGGCTTCGTCTTCGGTGTATTGTGCCACAAAATAAGCACCACGTGCAGGGGCACCAACAAATTGCCCTTGGTTTTCTGCAAGCACGGCTTTTCTGACGGTGAGACGATAGAGCGCAAACGCACTGGTGAAGATATAGATAACCCCCAATGACGGGAAGAAGGCGTGTGGCCCTAAGGTCGCCATAGCGATGGTAACGCTAAGCGGGCCAAGACAAGCACCCGCGCCGTTGAGCAGGATAAGTGAGCTGCTGGCCGCAAGAATTTGGTTTGGCTCTAAACGGTCATTCGTGTAAGCAATCCCAAGCGCATAGAGCGGTACACCACATCCCCAGAATAAGAACACCATTGTATATAACCCCCAGCCTGCATCAAACAGGGTACATAGGAACGCCATAACCGATGCCGCAGCGGCACAGACAATGATGATGACGCGCCTGTCAAATTTATCGGAGAGCAAGCCAATAGGATACTGAAAGCACATGCCGCCCAAAATGATGGCCGCCATAAAGGATGATACTTGCAAGGTGTTCATGCCGACCTGTGTGGCATAGACGGCACCAATGGCAAAAACCACGCCACCACCAACACCAGACATGAAGGCACTAATCACACCAAGGGGGGATATTTCATATATCTTGCGTAGACTTACACGTTCACTGGCAGGAAGGGACGGTGCTTGGCGTTTGCTGAGAGAGATAGGAACAAGCGCACATGATACCAAAACAGAGGTAATGATAAATAGCTCCGCACCCGCTGGGTCGTAGAGAGTAAGTAAGAACTGACCGATGGCCATACAGCCATAAGTGATAAGAATATAGAGCCCGAGAATTTGCCCACGGTTTTTATTGTCCGCCATCCCGTTAAGCCAGCTTTCGATCACGATATAAAGCCCCGCAAAACCAAAGCCCGTGATAACACGGATGACACCCCATACAATAGGGTTTGGGAATATGGCGTGGAAAAGAACTGTTGTGGACGCTAGTGAGGCCAAGGCCGCAAACACGCGAATATGCCCAACATTGCGAATGAGGTTCGGCGCAGCAATAGAGCCAGCAAGAAAGCCGAAGTAATACAGCGACATGATAAGACCGGTTGTGGCGGTGCCGAATCCCTCGATATTGGCACGCACCCCGAGCAATGTTCCCTGAAGGCCGTTACCCACCATAATAAGCGCAAGTCCAACGAAAAGGGGCCATGCACCGATAAGTACTTTATTCATAGGAGTCACCTTACGCGAGAGGGTCAAAATTATGCCCGAGAAGTATAGTAAAATTGCCGTGAGAACAACATAAAAGAGATAAATCATTCCCCTTTCTTTGTCATATGATTTGACAGCATTTTTTTTTATGTTTAATGTCGCAGACAACACAAAAAAATAAGCACATGGGAGTGATATATAATGAATTCATTAAAACAAATTATTGCGGCGGCTGCGACGGCTACGGCCTTGTCTGGTGCGGCGGTGTATGCACAAGATACCAAACCTGTGACACCGGCGTTTACACCAGAAGAACAGGGTCTTTTCAATGTCGTTCGTGAATTTCAAGCTTGTTCTGATGATATGTACGATAATCATGCAGACGCACTGGCTGAATCGGTAGATAAAAAATGGCTTGATCAACATGGGCGCGCAATGACAGAGGAAGAGTTGTTTTTTGAAACGTTCTCTTTAGAGGATAGTATTGTCAGAAAAACATGCCTTGAAAAACTTGGAACTGATGAGAATACTTTAGATCAGCAGATAGAGGACATGGTCAATAAATATGGTGAAAAACGTGTTTGGCGTGAATTGATGCTGTCGCTATAAATAATTGAAATGCAGGCAAGACAAGAAAGAACAATAATATGAACAGAATTAAACAATTTACAGCGGTCGCTGCTTTGGGGTGTATGACAAGTACAATGACCATGGCGCAGGACGCTTCAGAGAATGAAGGTTTTTCTTGCCGTGCAACCAGCGAACGCGATTATGCACAAAGCGTTATGGTGGAAGAAGCGTTTAGACTGCAAGAAGAGCTCGCCCCACAAGTGGGTTCGAGAAGCACAGAATTTAGATTTTCTTTTATGCTCTTAAATAATACTGCAAGAAAATATGCCGCTCTATGTCCGCAGGAGAGTGAAAATAAGCCTGAAAAAATTTGTGATGATGCTTTGTCATTTAAGCAAGATGTTGTAGACCAATACAATGCTGCGGTTACAGGTCGTGAGGACGTATCTAGCGAATTGAAAAGAAAAACAGCATCAGCTATTAAGAGCGTCATAGATACAAGTCTTCGTATAGGAATGAATGGTTGTAATTAATTAGGTGCTTTTAAAAGTCAGTGATGCATAAATATTAAAAGTAAAATAACAAAAAATAGGGAAAATAAAACAATGTCTAACTTAAAACAATTTACTGCTGCTGTCGCTCTGGGTCTATTGACAGCAACAGGCGCAATGGCGCAAGAAGCTGCGCCAGAAGCGCCAGCACCGACACCTGCACCAGAGGAACAAGACCCTCTTGGGCTTAGAGAGCTTTTTGAAAATCTTTTTGGTGGTGCCACGCCGCCTGCTGAGGAAGCGTCAGAGCCTAGAGAGTGTTTTAATTACGCGGCATATTCAGCCAAACTTGAAGATGAAGGTGGTGAAGTCTTTGTGATGGACACTGAGTATGAGGGTGAGTTTTTTGCTAAGGGCAAATATACGATTCTTGCTGCGCCAGACACAGGCTCATGGACATTGGTTTTGGACCCTGTTGACGATGGCGTGTTTGCCGCTAAGATTGGAGCGCCGCATTGCGCGGATACAGACCATGTGTTCCACGTAGACGGCAATAATTACGGATATCCGTATACGGTTGAATTTGAGTCATGGTATGCAGAGATTTTCGATAAACCTTTAATTCAACAGGCCTCATTTGAAGCGTCACGTCCTTTTATGTCATTAAAGCCGTAAGCTGTAGAGTAGAGCTCTAAATTGAGAATAATAAAAAACGCGGTGATGACGCCGCGTTTTTTTTGTCTGTTGTAATAAGGCGCGTTGAATGTGCGCTGGGTTGGCTATTTAGTAACCCATGCCGTCATAAAGTCTGTGACAAACATATCTTCCAATTCTTTTTGATCGTCGCAGATATTGATGATTTTCTGCGCTTGCTCAGGCTCAAAGTGGCCTTTGATATAGGCCTCAAACTTTGCTTGTAGCAATGGAATGCCTTCGTCGCGGCGTTTGCGGTGCCCGACAGGGTATTCGATCTCTATCTTGTCGGTTGATGTGCCGTCTTTGAAGAAAATCTGCATGGCGTTGGCGATGCTGCGTTTGTTAGGATCGTGATAGTCTTTGCTGTATTGCTCGTTCTCGCTCACGACCATTTTATCACGGAGCATTTGAATACGCGGATCTGCGGCGACATCGTCTTCGTAATGCTCGGCAATCAAACTGCCGTGGATTAGCGGGATAGCAACCATATATTGCAGGCAGTGGTCACGATCTGCTGGGTTATGCAGGGGGCCTGTTTTGGAGATGATGCGAATGGCGGCTTCGTGCGTGGTTAATTCAATTTTTTCAATGTCTTCCAGTCTGTCTTTAGCATGTGAGTGCAAGATATGTGCGGCTTCAACAGCGGTTTGTGAGTGAAATTCCGCTGGGTATGAAATTTTGAACAAAATTTGTTCCATCACGTATGAACCGTAATCGCGCTGGAATTTAAATTCATTGCCTTTGAATAGAACATCGTAAAACCCCCAGCCTTTGGCGGTCAGTACAGAGGGAATACCCATTTGCCCACCATCTTTTACAATTTGGCAAAGGCGCACAGCGCGGGAAGTGGCATCACCTGCTGCCCAACTTTTGCGTGGCCCTGCATTCGGCGCGTGGCGATAGGTACGCAATGATTGCCCATCAACCCATGCATGGGATAGGGCGTCAATGATTTGTGATTTTGTGCCGCCCATAAGCTTCATAGCAAGCGCAGTTGAGGCAACCTTCACCAACACTACATGGTCAAGACCAACACGGTTAAATGAATTTTCCAACGCAATCACGCCTTGGATTTCATGCGCCTTAATCATCGCGCTCAGAACGTCTTTCATTTTTAAGCCTGGTTGTCCGTCGGCCTCTTTTTTCTGGCTGATGAAATCGGCAATCGCCAAAATCGCGCCGAGATTATCCGACGGATGTCCCCATTCAGCAGCAAGCCACGTATCGTTATAATCCAACCAACGAACCATGCAGCCAATGTCAAACGCACCTTTGATCGGGTCGAGCAGGTAAGACGTTCCCGGAACGCGCACACCGTGCGGCACAGTCATACCCTCGACTTGTGGCCCGAGCATCGCGGTGCAGGCCTTGAATTTCAGCGCGAGAATACCGCATGCTAGTGTGTCCATAAGGCAATAGCGCGCAGTTTTATACGCCTCGTCGCTTTTGATATCATAATCCATCACGTAATCCGCGATATCGATCAAAACTTGATCGAAGGACGGGCGTTCGGTGTTGTCGGTGTTTTCTTTTTGTGCAGGTTGCGCAGCGGCAGCATTCATTTTTATATTCCCCTGTAAATTTGAAGTTGATACAGGGTAAATGATTGTGCCGTGTTACGAAAGAGGATTTTTATAGCAAAAAGACGTGTTAACGTCTTTCGCGCAAATTAGGCAGTGTGATGATTTCAAAGCCACTTGTGCTGATGATATGTTCTTTTTCGGGTTCATATTCTCTCGGCAGAAGGCCAGACATCGTGTTCGGGCGCTTTTGAATTTGCGTGGTCATTTTACCCGCTTTGCTGTGCGCCGATTTGAACGTGTCCGAATTCATTTCATAGATGAGGTTAGAAAGCTCTCTGTCTTGTTCGACTAAAGCATCATAATATTTACGGATGGTTTTTGGTGTGGCTGTGACGGTGTCTTCAATGCTTTTGATATCATCCTCGGTCAAGCCAATTTCATGCAGTAGAGAAATGAGTTTATCCCACAAACCATCCAGTTTTTGTGTGTTTTTTAAATCTTGTAGTTTTGTTGACAGCTCTTGTCCCACCGTGTTTTTTTCAATTTCTTTCATGCGCTGTCGTGTTGCGCTTTGCACATGGCGCAATTTTGTTTTGATTACCTGATTTTGCATGATGTAGTGGGTCATCATGCATTCCATGATGAAATCGGACTCTTCAGGGCTTGGCAGTTCGCCTTTACCCAGTTTTATATCTTCGATTTTGTGACCCATATTGCCCCGTTCTGCATTTTGATATGCATGACCCCTTATATTAGAGTTTAGTGAAATAATGTTATAATTACGTTAAATATTGATGACATTTGATACAAATTTTAACAGTCTCGCGCTATCAAGTATTGTTTAGATTCTGATGCGGGTCAATCCTTTGCCTTTGCTATCCACAATAGAATCAATTTGCATTTTTTGCGTATATATGCTTTTTTCATAAGGTTAAATAAATACAAAAAAAGATAAGGGAAATAAAATGTCTACAGATAGCAAAGTAACTTACCTTAAAGATTATAAAGAACCTGATTTCTGGGTCAAACATGTTGATCTGGAATTTGACCTGCAGGACGGCGAAACCTTTGTGACTGCGAAGTTACAGGTTGAACGCAATGGTACTCACAGCAGGGATTTGGTTCTTGATGGTGAAGGTTTGGAATTACAATCTGTGGCGATTGACGGGCAGGGGATATCCGCGCAGGGCTATACCCAAACCGAAAAAGACCTGACAATCCCGACAGCGGACGACAAATTTGTTCTCGAAACAAAGGTGCGCATTAAACCTGAAGATAACAAAGCTTTTGAAGGGCTTTATAAATCAAGCGGTAACTGGTGCACACAGTGTGAAGCACAAGGCTTCCGCCACATCACTTATTTTGTGGATCGCCCCGATAACATGGCGACATTTACAACGAAATTAATTGCCGATGACGCTGCAGCGCCTGTTTTGCTCTCAAACGGTAATTTGATCGACGAAGGCAAAACAGCCGATGGTCGTAATTACACGGTTTGGGAAGACCCGTTCCCAAAACCAAGCTATTTGTTTGCACTTGTTGGTGGCAATCTTGAGTTTGAAGAAGGTAAATTCACAACCATGAGCGGCCGCGATGTTACATTGCGCGTTTATGCGGTCAAAGAAGATCAAGACAAATTACCGTTCGCGATTGATTCACTAAAACGTTCTATGAAATGGGATGAAGATGTTTATGGTCGTGAATATAATTTTGACCAGTTTAACATTGTCGCGGTCAGCGATTTCAACATGGGTGCGATGGAAAATACATCGCTAAACGTCTTTAACACGTCATGTGTTTTGGCACACCCCGATGTATCAACGGACGCTAACTATCAACGCGTTGACGCGGTTATCGCGCATGAATACTTCCACAACTGGACAGGTAACCTTGTAACCTGCCGTGATTGGTTCCAGCTTTGCTTGAAAGAGGGCTTAACCGTTTTCCGCGATCACTCTTATCAGGAGGATCAATATTCTGCGGCAGCACAACGAATTGATGATGTGAGAACGCTTCGTTCCGCACAGTTCAAAGAAGATGCCAGCCCGATGGCACACCCGCCACGCCCTGACCATTTTGAAACAATCGATAACTTCTACACTGTGACCGTGTACGAAAAAGGTTCTGAGCTGAACCGTATGTTGCATGCCCTTGTCGGCGGTGCTGCTGAATTCCGTAAGGGTTCTGATTTGTACTTTAAACGCCACGAAGGCCAAGCCGTAACGGTTGAAGACTGGGTCGCAGCGCATGAAGATGCAAGCGGCACTGATCTTTCACAGTTTATGCTGTGGTACACACAAGCAGGCACACCAACGATTAAGGCTGATTGGTCTTATGATGATAAGACAAGCACATTCAGACTAACGTTAGAGCAAGACGTTCCTGTGCTTGATAAAGTCTCTGATGGTTCGCCGCGTCATATTCCTGTCGAGTTTGGTCTTGTTGGCCCGAACGGCGATGATGTGGTCAGTGAAATGTTAGAAATGACAGCCGCCAAGCATGAGTATGAGTTTAAAAACGTACCGCCGAACTGCGTGCCATCAATCTTGCGTGGTTTCTCTGCCCCTGTGAAACTTGAAGCACCGTATACGGACGATCAACTGCGCTTCTTGATGGTGAACGACAATGACGGCTTCAACCAATGGGATGCGGGCAATACGCTGTTGAAACAAAAAATGCTGGAGCAAGTGAACAACGTCGAAGCTGGTAAAGCGATTGATGTTGATCCAGAAATTATAAAATCATTCAGCGGTATCATTCAGGATACAGGTATGGATAAGCAATTAAAGGCGATGGCGCTGACATTGCCGTCATATAATGAATTGGCGCTATCTCGCAAGAAAATCGACCCACAAGCCATTACGGCTGTTATCGACGCGTTTGGTAAGAAAATTGCCGATGATCTACAAAGCGAGTGGCAAGACTTGTACGACGATAACTATGATGCAGCCAAAGCATATGACCACAAAGACGTTGGTCGTCGTGATGTGCAGAACAAAGCCTTGGCGTATTTGGCTAAAACGGATGACCCGTCAATCGCTGCGTTGGCATCAAACCAATATAGTGGTGCGAACAATGTCACGGACCGTTTGGCAGCGTACACAGCACTTTTGAATATGGATACGCAGCAAGCAATAATGCAAAGGATCAATGTTTCTGGTGATTTCTACGCAAACGCAAAAATCACGCAGGATTTGGTTGTCGATAAATGGATGATGGGGCAAGCCGCAGTAAGCATGGGCGATATTAAATCTCATTTACAGAATTTGGTAGCGCATGAATCGTTTAACGGCACAACAAACCCGAACCGCATCCGCGCGCTTTATGGCACGTTCTCTGGCGCTAACCCGAAAGCATTCCATGCCGAAGATGGAAGTGGTTATGAATTCCTTGCCGATTTTTTGGTGGCGTATGATGCGACAAACCCGCAAATTACATCGCGCCTTGTTGATGCGTTTGGTGGTTATAAGAACCATAAAGATGTTCTAGCTGATCAAATGTACGACCAATTACTACGCTTGGCGGCGATGCCAAAAATCTCCGCGAACTTGGGTGAGAAGGTTCGGCGTTTTGTCGGTGATGCGGCTTACGATGCTGCCCGTCAAAAAAAAAGCGGAGCGCCTAGCATAACAACACCTTAAGATTCTGATTTAAAACGATTTTACAAAAGCGGGAGATGTTGTGTCTCTCGCTTTTTTGTGGCTTTGCTATCGTCTTTTAAGGGAGAGCAGTGTATAACAGAGCAATATTAATCCACGCAAGAACGAGGTGCTGTCATGGGCAAAAAAGGTCAAAGAAGTCTGTTTCATACGATTGATGGTCACACGAGACAACTGCAACGCACGCTGTTTTCGCGTATTCGCGGTTATTTTTTGGCGGGTATATTGGTTACAGCGCCTATCGGTATTACGTGCTATCTGACCTATGTGTTTTTGAGCTTTGTTGATAAGAATGTCACGAGACTTTTTCCCGCGCATTACTATCCCGAAACAACCATTCCAGGGATTGGTATTTTGGTTGCGGTCGCGGCATTCATATTGATTGGCTGGTTCGCGACGAATTTCTTCGGGCGTTTGTTTATCAGCGTTTCAGAATATTTTGTACACCGCATGCCTGTGATCCGCACGATTTACGGCGCGATTAAGCAAGTTTTTGAAACCATTATGGCGTCAAAGTCACAAGCATTCCGCGAAGTTGTGATGCTTGAATACCCACGCAAAGGCGTATGGTCGATTGGTTTTGTCACAGGATATTCCAAGGGCGAGGTGCAAGCCGCAACAAAGAACGAAACCATCAACGTGTTCGTGCCAACAACACCAAACCCAACATCGGGCTATTTACTGTTCGTGCCAAAGAAAGAACTGAAATACCTGAACATGACAGTGGAAGAGGGCGTGAAGCTTGTTGTTTCCGCCGGTATTATAACGCCGCCTGATCGCAGCAATGAGCCACGTGTTTTGAGCAATGGAACACGTACGATTGAGAAAAAATCTGTGCCAAAGGCTAAAAAAATTGTGAAGGGCGCTGTCGTTGAAAAGGCAAAAGCAAAGCCAAGGACGAAGAAGCCGGTAGCAAAAAAGCCGAGCACGAGGAAGCCCACCCAAACAACAACGAAAAAGAAGTCATAAAAAAAAGCGGGCACATGACCCGCTTTTAAATTCTTATCTCATTTTTTCTATGATGGTGTTTGACCATCAGGTTTGCGGAAACGGCTGAACATGCCACCAGATGGTTTTGGTGCTTCTGCTGCTGGTGCTGCAGGTTCTGATCGTTGTGTTGGTGTTAGAACCATTGGGTTATATGAGTCGCGCACAGCTTTGAGTGAATCAACGGCTTTGCCTTCGTTCAATCCATCAAGGTTCGTGATCACTGTGTCCAATGTGGCAAGCGCACTTTTGCGCAGATTTGCAACATCTGGCAATACAGTATCAAGCTCAATACCTTTGGCTTTAAGTTCTTCAGCAACTGTTGCCAACGCATATGTTTTTTGTGCGTCTGTAAGCTCGGCAGGGTCATCAGGGAATTTTCCAACATGACCAAGGAATGTTTTACCTTTGTCTGTTTCAAGTTCTGCTGTGCCTTTTTCCAAGCGTTCTACACGAGCCATCGTGCGAACGACAGCCTGTGCTGTTAGAAGTTGGTTTTTAACATCTTTGTTGACGAGACGGTAACCGTCTGCGATTTCACCCATTTTCGGGAAATCTTGCGGTGCAGGCTTCCATGCCGCGACTTCGTCTTCGGCTTGTTTGATGAATTCGGCAGGAACAGCGTTTGCTGTCATAAAAGCTTCAAGGGCTGCGACAGAGTTGATCTTGTCACTCTTAAAATCAATGCTGCCTTTGAATTTAGGCAAGATATCCGCGCCTGTTGATTTTTCGAAATAATAAAGCGCGAGAAGTTTTGTTTTAATCTCTTCAACGGCTTTCTTATCATATTGCTGATGATAGAAGTTTAAAATTCCGCCGATAGGTTGATCAAAATCAGCTTTGATGCGCGCGGCATCGGGTGCTTTTGGCGCAGGTTTTGCGGCGTTATCAAAATCTTTTTTCTCTTTTTTAGGTGCGGTCATTTTATTGAGCCCTTCTTTACGTGATGTCCATGCGTTTTCTACAGCCTGCATGATTTTTTGCTGTTGTTCTTCGGTTACTTTTAGCCCTTCAAGGCTTTTCATGTCGATTCTCTCGCCAAAGCCCATTTTCTGTGCGGCAAAGAAAAGAGCGAGTTTCTCTTCGTCGTTGCCTTCCAAAGGAATGCCCGTTTTAATGCCCATAAGTTTAGGGCAGTTTGCGGCGATCATCGCCATTTCAATGGCAGCATGTGCTTTTTGATCTGTTGTGAGCTTTGAAAGGTCACTTTTTACAAATTGGCTTGATACTTGTATGTCTGCATATGTGGCAGCGACAGAAACAGCGGTGACTAGCGGTTGTTTAAAAATTAGTCTTGAGCGGCTGGTTGTTTGACCCACGACTGTGAATTCATCCAAAACATCTTTTAGATGCGCGGACACATGATCAGGGAATTGGAATTTGTTGAATTCCTCAGAACTTCTCATCTTGTACATGTCAGCAAGAATGTCGCTAAAGAGCTTGGCTTTTTTCTTTTGCGCGTCGGCTTCTGCGGCGGCAGCTTCCGCTGCTGTGGCGGCGTCAGTGGCTGCTTTTGGTGTTGTTTGTCCGTCGCTCTTGGCTGTATCAGCGGTGGCAGGGGTAGGTTGTTCTGTTTGCGATGCTGATGGTGCAGTAATGGGAGCCGCTACATTTTGTGGAGCCTCTGCATTTTTTGCAAAACTTTGTGACGCTGTTGCGCGTGATATACCGAAACCGGCCATTTTTCTACCTCGTTACCTTCAAAAGTTACAATATAATAGTTACATATTACTTAATTGTCAAATTTTATGACAACTGTTATTCATTGTTATGCGCAGTTTATATAATGCAATTCACCCTGATTGCAAATAACGGATGGCTTGATCGCGCTCGAAAAGGTAGAGCAGCGTGCGCAGGGCTTTGCCACGCTCTGTTTCGAGCTTAGGGTCTTTATCCAAAATTAGGCGCGCATCATCGCGGGCGGTGGCAAGTAATTCGGTGTGCGCGGGTAATTCACCGAGCTTAAATTCAGGGAAGCCGCTTTGGCGGGTGCCGAGAATTTCTCCCGCGCCGCGTAGTTCCAAATCTTTTTCGGCGATGAGAAAGCCATCTTCGCTCTCGCGCATCATGCCCAAACGCTCTTTCGCTGTTTCGGACAGCGGGGCGGCATAGACCAAGAAGCAGTAAGATTTATCCGCACCACGCCCGACTCGGCCGCGTAACTGGTGTAGCTGGGCAAGGCCAAAGCGTTCGGCGTGCTCGATAATCATGATCGTGGCCTCAGGCACGTTTACGCCGACCTCGATCACGGTTGTGGCGACAAGGATATCAAGCTCGCCTGCGGCAAATTTTTGCATGGCGGCGTCTTTATCAGCAGCCTTCATCTTGCCGTGGACAAGCCCGACACGCTCGCCAAAGCGTGCTTGTAGGATTTCATAGCGTTCTTGCGCGGCGGCGACATCCAGCAGCTCTGATTCTTCAACCAGTGGACAAACCCAGTATATGCGTGCGCCGCTCTCTATTTGGCGTTGTAGGCCATCAACCATTGCTTCGATCTTTTCTTGCGGGATCAAGCGCGTATCAATCGGTTTGCGCCCTGGTGGTTTTTCGTTCAGGCGGCTGACATCCATATCCCCATAAGCGGTGAGGGTGAGGGTGCGCGGAATAGGGGTCGCGGTCATCACTAGAACGTCAACGGCTTTGCCCTTGGAGGATAGTTGCAAACGTTGATGCACGCCAAAGCGGTGCTGTTCATCGATGACGGCAACGCCAAGATCGGCAAATTCGACACCGTCTTGGAATAGCGCATGCGTGCCGATCACGATTTGCGCTTCTCCGTTTGCAATCTGCGCGAGTAAGGCTTCGCGCTGCTTGCCTTTGTCACGACCTGTGAGAACGACATAACGCACGCCGAGTTCATCAAGCAACGGACGCAAGCTCTCGGCATGTTGGCGCGCCAGAATTTCGGTCGGTGCCATAATGGCAGCTTGCGCACCGCTTTCCACGGCATTGAGCATGGCAGCGGCAGCCACAACGGTTTTGCCGCTACCCACATCACCTTGCAACATCCGCAACATGCGGTGGGGTGCGTTCATATCAGCATCAATTTCGGCAATCGCCATGTTCTGTGCGTTTGTAAGCTTGAAGGGGAGGTTGATCAACATTTGCTTACGCAACGTACCGTTAATGCTGTAACTGCGGCCTTTTTTGCGGGTTTGGCTTAATCTGACGAGGCCAAGCGCGAGTTGGTTTGCCAAAAACTCATCATACGCAAGACGTTTGCGCGCAGGGTGCTGTGGCTCAAGCCCTGTAAGCGTTTTCAGGTTATGTAGCGTCGTTATCGCCTCAACCCATGACGGCAGCTTGTTTTGTGCTTGATAGGCAGCATCCAACCATTCAGGCATGTGGGGTAACTTATCCAAAGATTTCAACACAGCCTTACGTAAGGTTTTGTTCGTAAGTCCTTGAGTAAGCGGGTAAATAGGCTCTAACGTTTCGATGGTTGCACGATCTTCTTCGGAGCCAATGGCATCGGGGTGGGTGATTTGTGGTTGCCCTTGGTAATACTCGACTTTGCCGCTGATAATCACGGTAGCCCCAACGGGAAGCTGTTTTTCCATCCAGTCTTTACGGGCGCGGAAGAACACAAGGTTCAGCGTAGCTGTGTCGTCGCTGCACTTCACACGGTAAGGCTGGCTGGATTTAAAACTCGGGAAATGTTGGTCAACTTTGACAGTAAGTGTGGCGATTTTGCCGTTCGGTGCATCTTTAACATCAGGCGCAAAGCGGCGGTCAACAACATCAATCGGTTTGTGAAACAGCACATCGAGAATTTTGTCGCCGCATAATTTCTCAAAAAACGTGGCATTGCGCGGCCCTATGCCATCAAGCGTTGTGACACGCTGAAAGATAGGGTCGAGCAGAAAGGGCCGTCCTATGGCAGGGGCGGCGTTTTCCTGTGCGTTTTTGCTCTCTTTTTTCTCGGCGGTGCTTGATGCCATCTCTTAAACTCTGTATTGCTATGAGTATGAAGTTAGAAGAAATTGAAAAGAAGCGCAAACGTCTTGTGTTCCGTTCGTGGCATCGCGGTACGAAAGAGATGGATTTGCTGATGGGCACGTTTGCGGATCGTAACGTGCAGAGCTTTGGTGAAGATGAAATCGCGCAATATGATGAAATGCTCAATTGCAGCGATCCAGACCTCTATAACTGGATTAGTGGTCGTGAAACCCCGCCCGCCAATCAAATGAGCAATGTGTTGCAAAAATTCCTGCTCCATAAATTTACGGAAGGTCAATAAAATACTGGCCTTTTGCGTGGCTAAACGCTAAATAAAGCGCATGACTTTACCTGAAAAACAGCAAGACACAGCGATGATTACGCATAAGACGCTCTTTGGCATGCCAGAGGGGCAGGATGCGCGTGTTTTGGCGGAGCGCGCGCGGAAGTTGATGCGCGATGATCGGGTGCTTTTGCATGTGGCGTTGGATGATGCGCGGTTGTCGTCATTACAGGAGCTAATCGCGTTTTTTGCGCCTGATGTTGAGGTTGTGACGTTTCCCGCGTGGGATTGCCTGCCGTATGATCGGGTGTCACCGCATAATGATATCACCGCGCAGCGCGTCGCGGCACTTTCTACGTTGATAGCGTGGGAGAAGGATAAAACCCGTAAACCGCGCATCGTTTTGACCACGGTTAATGCCGCGACACAGCGTGTGACGCCAAAAGAGGCTCTAACAGACGCTGTTTTCAGTGCAAAAGCGGGTGGAACGCTCGATATGGACGAATTACAGCTATTTTTGCAGAAAAATGGCTATATGCGCACCGAAACTGTGCGTGAGGCGGGCGAATATGCCATTCGTGGTGGCATTATTGACCTTTTTCCACCCGGTTATGATGAACCTGTGCGGATGGACCTGTTTGGGGTTGATGTGGATAGCATTAAAGCGTTTGACCCGATTAGCCAGCGCACGTCGAAAAAACTCACAAAATTTCATTTATACCCTGCGACGGAATTCTTTTTGGATGAAGACAGCGTGCATCGCTTTCGCCGTCAGTATCGCGATTTGTTTGGCATGGTGCGTGATGATGATCCGCTGTATGAGGCGATTTCCGCAGGGCGGCGTTATAACGGCATGGATCATTGGTTGCCGCTGTTTTTTGCGAAGATGGACACGTTGTTTGATTATGCGCCGAATGCTGCGGTAACGCTTGATCATTTGGTGGAGCAAGCACGGGGCGAGCATTTCACCCAAGTTGAGGATTTTTACGCCTCGCGCAAAACGTTGGAGCAAGCCGCCACCGATAACAAAAAGGGCAAAGCACCTGTGATTGCAGGCACGATTTATCACCCGATTCCTGTTGATGCGCTTTATATGAGTACGGAGGAATGGAAGGGATTGTCAGCAGAGGCGTTGCAGTTCACCACGTTTGGTGGAACAGAAGGCACAGAGGACGGCGGCGGGCGCAAAGGCCGCGATTTTGCCGATATCCGCGCTTTGCCCGATGGTAATGTGATGGATGCGCTGCGCCAGCATCTTATCGGGTTTAAGGACGCGAAGATGCTTATTGCCTCATATTCCCAAGGCGCGCGCGAGCGGTTGCGGAGCATGATGGATAAGGCAGGAATTGCCAATCTTGTGAATTGTGAGAGTTATGACGATGTGAAGAAGCTTAAAGCCACGCAAGTGGGGTTGGGAATTCTGAGCCTGTCGCACGGTTTTGTGTCGCCAGATTTGGTGGTGCTGACGGAGCAAGATATTTTGGGGGATCGCCTGACCCGCCGCGCGAAAAAACGTAAGGCTGATAACTTTTTGACCGAGGTGTCATCGATTGCCCCGGGTGATCTGGTGACTCATATTGACCACGGTGTTGGGCGGTTTGAAGCGCTTGAAACGCTAGAGGCGGGCGGGAAATTTCATGATTGCCTTAAGATTGTGTATGTGGGTGATGATCGTTTGTTTGTGCCTGTTGAGAATATAGAAGTGCTCTCGCGCTTTGGCAGTGAAGAAGGTTTAAGCCAGCTTGATAAATTGGGTGGTGCGGGCTGGCAAGCGCGCAAGGCTAAAGTCAAACGCGATTTGATGGCGATTGCTGATAACTTGCTGAAGATTGCTGCGGCGCGGATGTTGAAAAAAGCCGATACGATGGAAGTTTCGCCTGAGCTTTATCAAGAGTTTGCGGCGCGATTCCCGTATCAGGAAACTGAAGATCAGTTGAGCTCTATTAATTCCGTGATAGCTGATTTGGCCGAAGATCACCCGATGGATCGGCTTGTGTGTGGTGATGTTGGGTTTGGGAAGACCGAAGTTGCGATGCGGGCGGCGTATGTTGCGGCGATGAATGGCGCGCAGGTGGCGGTGGCTGTGCCGACGACATTGCTTGCGCGGCAGCACTATAATAACTTTGCAGAACGCTTTAAAGGCATGGGCATTCGGGTGGGGCAACTCTCACGCATGGTCACGCCGCGTGATGCGAAGCTAACCCGTGATGGCATTCGCGATGGCACAGTGAATATCGTGATTGGCACGCATGCGCTTTTTGGCAAGGATGTGAAATTCGCCAATTTGGGGTTGATGATTGTCGATGAAGAGCAGCGCTTTGGCGTGAAGCAGAAGGAGCGCTTGAAGGAATTAAAAGACAATGTTCACGTCCTAACCCTGACCGCGACACCGATTCCGCGTACGTTACAAATGTCGCTCACTGGCGTGCGGGAGTTGAGCTTGATTGCGACACCGCCCGTTGACCGTTTGGCGGTGCGGACGTTTGTGCTGCCTTATGATCCGATGGTTATTCGTGAAGCGATTTTGCGCGAGCATTATCGCGGCGGGCAGAGTTTTTACGTTTGCCCGCGTGTGAAGGATATGGATATGCTTGAGGAGCAGCTGAAAGAACTTGTGCCTGAGGTCAAAGTTATCAGCGCCCATGGGCAAATGCCTGCCACAGAACTTGATGAGCGCATGACCGCCTTTTATGACGGGCAATATGATGTGTTGCTCGCCACCAATATTATCGAGAGCGGGATTGATATCCCGACCGCCAACACCATGATTGTGCATCGTGCCGATATGTTTGGTCTGGCGCAGCTTTACCAGATTCGCGGGCGTATTGGACGCTCCAAAGTTCGCGCTTATGCTTATCTGACCTATCAGCCAGAGAAAAAACTGTCTGACCAAGCGATGAAACGGCTTGAGGTGATTGAAACGTTGGATACGCTTGGTTCGGGTTTTCAACTTGCGAGCCATGACATGGATATTCGCGGCGCGGGGAATTTATTGGGCGAGGAACAATCAGGTCATATCCGCGAAATCGGGGTCGAGCTTTACCAGCAAATGCTGGAAGATGCTGTGGCACTGGCGCGGGCAGGGCATGGCGTTGATGGGGGCGAAGTCGCGGATGATAAATGGACACCGAATATTAATCTCGGCACGTCTGTTCTTATTCCTGAAACTTATGTGACGGATTTAACGGTGCGGATGAGCCTATATCGCCGTTTGTCTGACTTAGAGAACGCCGATGATCTTGAGAATTTCGCTGCTGAGCTGATTGACCGTTTTGGTGATATCCCCGAGGAAGTTGATAATTTGCTCGATATCGTCACGATCAAACAGCTTTGCCGTGCGGCAGGCGTTGATCGTATTGATGCAGGGCCAAAAGGGATTGTGGTTGGATTTTATAAAGACACACCACCAAATATTCCGGCGTTGATGGGGTGGATGAATGAAAAAGGCGGTGCTGTGAAGCTCCGCCATGATCAGAAATTAGTGCTTATTCGCCAGTATGATAATGCCGCGCAACGCGTCAAAGGTGCAAAATCCATCATGCGGGATTTAAGCGCGTTGGCTAGTTAGCGCTTTGGTGCGGGTAAGCTGAGATCAATGCGTTCGCATTCTTGAGTATTGGAAGCATATTTTCTGCAAGTTAAAGCATCAATAACTTTACCACCTTTCTCACAGCTTACACTTGCAATTGAAGATAAATAGCTAGGCGAAGACGTGGCAATTTTAGCTTGAAGTAAGCAAGAATCTAAATCTGAATATCCTTCAATAATTGTAGTTCGGAAATCGGTAGTAAGGCCTACCGTTAAAACAGCACGAAAATCATCGTTTGATGCTTCTTGCGCGAATGCAGGTGTAATAGAAGCGGCAACAAGAGCGAGAGCCGTCATAGGTGTTGTTTTTGTCATTGTGATTATCCTTTTTTCTAAAAAACGTTAGATTTAAGCCATTTTCAGTGCTGGTGCAGCAGCGTCACAAACAATTTTAAGTGTGTCGAGACTACCATATTCAGCACGAACAGCTTCGCAGAACTCAGCGGCTTTCTCAGCTTTTACACCGTGGTTGCTGCGGTCTGCCATGATGGCAAAGCCTTGTTCTGTTGTGATGTCTGCTTTGCGGGCAAAATCACGAACGATGCTTTCTGCTTCTGTGCGGCCATTGCCGTCTTTTAATTCAGTTTGAGCGCGTTTGGCACTAGTGAATGATTTTCTACATTTATAAGACATTTCAATACTCCATTGTTTTGTGTAATTTTTAGAATGTGAAGTGACTATACATAACAATCATATTTCCTGTCAAACTTTTGATTGAGAAAAATACGGCTTTTATTTGTGATTATATTAAGTGCCGAATTAATTGGCCTTTGAGGCTAAGGATGCTAAAATAGTATATTGATTGACGAAAAGGACTTGGATTTATGAGCCTAGAATACGCAGAGGGACGAATTAAAGAGGCGCTGCGCCTGAGCAAGGGAAACACGACCAAAGCGCGGCAGCAGCTTATGGCGTGGTGTTATGATGACCAAAAATTGCTCTTGGCACTCGCGCGACCTCACTTGACGGGGATTACCGCGCACGCCATTAACCGCGTCACCTATAATCAAAATTTACACGAAGACGACGAGGCGATTCCTGAAACACCGCAAGGCGTGCAAATGACACCAGCAACATTCGGTGAGGAAATTTTAAAATCCCTACAAAGCAGCAACACGCCGATGTTCGGATTCGAAGGCAATGTGCCGCCCGTATCACGTCGCAAAGCATCAAAAACGCATATTGATAGCCTTAAACGTATGACACAGCGCGGTTCTGATCATTCAAAAGACGCTGAATAAATAGCTGTTTTGTGTTGCACAGAGGGATTTTGCGCTCTAATCTTTTCTCATGGTAGCTGATTTTTCGATAGAAGACTGGTTTGAAAGCCGCACTAGCTTGCTGGGCGCGTTTCTTGCGCGCAGTGGTTGGGCGGGGGCTGATCTATTGCCTGTTGGCGAGGATTGCGGATTTCGCCGCTATTTCCGTCTGGCAAAGGTCGGCAAGTCTGTTCTTTTGATGGAATCTGTCCCCGATGGTCACCCGAATGCAACCCAAGGTCATCGCGTTGATGACTTTGTGCGCTTGAGCGTATATCTGCGTGGTATTGGCTTGCACGCCCCCGAAGTTTATGAGGTTGATTACGAGCAAGGCTATGTACTGCTTGAGGATTTGGGCGATACATCGTTTAAAATTGCGCTCGATAGTGGCGTGCCCCGTGACGAAATTTATGCGTTGGCGGCGGATGCGTTACTTCATATTTACAAAAACACAAATGCAGCAGATGTCGCGCTTGATGATTTCAAGGGCAGCTATCTTGATAAAGCCAAGCAACGTTTGGTGGAATGGTATATGCCCGTTTACCGTCAGGAAAAAGTCGATCCTGCATTGGTCGCAGAATATAACAAAATTTGGGATGATTTAGCGGCTTCGTTACCGCCATGTCCCCAAGGATTCGTTCATGCAGATTTCCATTTCGAAAACTTGATGTGGGTTGAGGGTGAACAGGGACTAAGCAAAGCAGGGGTTTTAGACTACCAAGGCGCGCTGTCTGGTCCATTGGCCTATGATTTGGGGAATTTGTTGGAAGATGCGCGGGTCGATGTACCGCAAGATTTGCGCGAAAATATGCTGAACCGCTTTTGCGAGAAGATGAGCGCAGAGGAAGCACAAACCTTCCGCGCTTGGTATCGCTTGCTCGCCACGCAATTCCATTGCCGTTTGATGGGGCAATTTGTGCGCTTGGCAGTGAATGACAAAAAACCGCGCTACTTGCAATTCCTGCTACGTGTCGCGGGTTACTTGAACGAAGGATTGAAAGACCCGCTGATGAAGCCGTTGGCTGATTGGCTTATCGCGCAGGAAATCGCGTTCGACGAAGTTCCCACATTCGATCATATCGCTGCGGCGCAATACATTAATGATGGTGCTTACTAATCAAATTATTTGCGTTTACGATATTGTTTCTATAATGTCTGGTCATAATTATTTTGAACAGGAGAATAGAACATGTCACGCAAAGCACCACGTAAGCCGTATCACTATAATAAAAAAAGCAGTAGCCGCACAAAACCTCAATCAGATGTGTCATTGAAGTTCGCACTGAATGAATTGCTGGCGAGTGGCTATACGGTCGTTACAACCGAAGATACGTCTAAGCACCGCAAGGCAAGCATTCTTGCGCTCGCGTGGTTCCAAAAAGATTTCCCTGACGCAAAATTTTCGAAAAGCGGACGCACAATTCAGATGGACGATAAATTTGGCACAGGTAGCATTAGTGTTCCTGTTAGCGATGGTCAGCTTAGCCGTGATGCTTTGAAAGATTTGCGTAAGCGCACAGGTTTGGCGCTTGATCCGCAAACAGAAGACACTCCTGATGTTCCTCACGTTTCAGCAAATGATAATAGCGTAAGCGCTGCTTTTGATGATGTAGCGGAAGATGTCGGCGACTTTAAGTACATAGAAAAAGAAGATTCATTAAGACCAGCTTCCGATCAAACGACGGAAGAAGATGACGATGATGATTTTGACTGGGAAGATGATGATGTTTATGTCGTCGTTGAAAAAGCAGTAGCACCTGTGCCTGAGGTTGAAAAATCAAGAACAGTGACGCGCACACGTCGTCCACGGGAAAGTGACCCGCGCCCGTAACTAAACGCAAAAAGCCATTGATTTGAGCGATAATTGATTCTACTTTCGTTTTGTATTCTACAAAACCGAAGGAGAAGGATAATGTCTATCGTTGCAAACCGTTTGAGCCGTATTAAACCATCCCCGACATTGGCCGTAACTGCCAAAGCCAAGGAACTAAAAGACGCTGGTCGTGATATTATCGGTCTGGGCGCGGGTGAGCCTGACTTTGACACGCCTGACTTCATTAAAGAAGCGGCGATTAAAGCCATCAAAGAAGGCCAAACAAAATACACAGCCGTAGACGGCACGCCTGCGCTTAAAGATGCAATCATCGCAAAATTCAAGCGCGACAATAACCTGACATACGCACGTGATGAAATTACGGTTGGCACAGGCGGTAAACAGGTTCTTTATAATGCCTTGATGGCGTCTGTGAACGAAGGCGATGAAGTGATCATTCCTGCGCCGTATTGGGTTTCGTATCCTGATATGACATTGCTTGCTGAAGGCACGCCCGTGATTGTTGAATGTACGCTGGAAAACAGCTTTAAATTGCAGGCTGCCGATTTGGAAGCGGCAATCACGCCAAAAACAAAATGGATTGTTTTAAACTCACCATCCAACCCAACGGGTGCGGCTTACACGCATGACGAGATGAAAGCCATTACCGATGTTTTGGTGAAGCACGACCATGTTTGGTTGATGGTTGATGATATGTACGAAAAAATCGTTTATGACGGTTTCAAATTCGTAACACCTGCCGAGGTCGAGCCTAAACTACACAGCCGCACATTGACGATTAATGGCGTGTCCAAAGCATACTCTATGACAGGCTGGCGCATTGGTTTTGCGGGCGGCCCGAAAGAGTTGATTAAAGCCATGGCAAAGGTTCAAAGCCAAAGCACGTCAAACCCGTGCTCAATCTCACAAGCAGCAGCCGTTGAGGCATTAAACGGCGACCAATCATTCTTGGCCGAGCGTAACGATGCGTTTAAAGGCCGTCGCGATATGGTTGTGGCGTTGCTCAATGAATGCGAAGGCTTGTCTTGCCCGATGCCAGAAGGCGCGTTTTACGTTTACCCGTCATGCGCGGGTGTTATCGGTAAAACAACACCAAGCGGCAAAGTGATTAAGAACGATGAAGATTTCGTGACGTATTTGTTGGAAGATCAAGGCGTTGCCTGCGTTCAGGGTGCGGCATTTGGTTTGTCACCGTATTTCCGCATCTCATACGCGACATCAGAAGAAGCCCTGCGCGAGGCTTGCGGACGCATTAAAAAAGCGTGCGCCGCGATAGCACAGAAAGCAGCGGCGGCGTAGTCGTTATTCATTAAATGAAATCAATGATAAGCACCGCGTGTCCGTATTACGGCGCGCGGTGTTTCTTTTCGGGAACTGTTGTCCGTGTTTCTTCTGGTGCGTCTTGCTCCAGTTTGTTTTCCGTGAGTTGTGCTGATGGTTCGTTGTCTTGCACATCGGCAGGTTTGTTTCTGGCGACGCGGTTAAAGGAAATACCGACTTCCATGCCGCAGAATCTGAATTTTGTTGTACGTGGTTCGGGTACAACCTTTTCAGCTATTTTATCCGCTTGTCTTTGTAGTCTATCGGCAACAGAATCTGTTGCTTTTTCAATGACGGTAAAGGCGGTGTCAGGCTGTACTTGCGTGATGAGAGCGTGGTTTTCAACCAAACGATCAACCAACGGTTTGTAAATGGTGTCCGCATGTCTTTCTAATTGTTCTTTAGCAAATTCTATATGTTTACGCATTGTTTCAGGCCGCGTGTCCAAAATATTCAAGGATGGCATGACCGTCCCTTTGGGATTGTCTTCAGGCAGCAAGGAATCTTCGAGTAGATAAAAGTTCCGTGAACCAAGCAATCCCCGCAAAGATTCTAGGTTGCGCCCCTTGGTTTGAATTCCAGCACCTTTAATAAAGAAGCGGTTAAACAGCATGGAGAGAGCATCCAGACCGCGGTATTCTTCGGGCGATATCGCTTGTGTGTCGACCGTTGTGCCAAAAATAACATGCGCAAAATGCTGGCCTTCTTTTCTGTGGCGCAAACAACGCGAAATAAAATCAGCGCTACCATCAACAAAGGCCATGTCGATATGTGTAGTTCCTGTTTCATCAAGCGTGTAAGAATCAAACACAGTCGGGAAACGCGTGGCAGCCATCAGAATTTTGTAAAGCGGCAGATCTTGGATAGGATAGTCCAAAATTTCTTTCGCGGAGGCGCCAAGGTAATTGTCTTCGACAAAGGTAAAGTCATGCGGTCGTAGGTTTGGCGAAATTTCCTGTGAGGTCACGGAAAATGTGCGTGTGGCATCTTTCAGCGTTAAACCACCCAGCATTTCTTTTAACCCGTCTTCCATTGGCTTGGGCGACATGTGCAGGTTAAATAGACCTTTGGAAAGGGGGGTAAAATGATTGAGAGCATGTTTCCCATGGTGAAAAGGGCTGTAAGGCAGGAATTCAGATATTTTGTTAGCAAAGACATCAATGAACTCCGTCATCGAATAAAGTGGCTTTGTTGGATCCGCTTTATTTGGCATGAAAGCAGCCACAGCAGGAAACACGCCAGCCGAGCCAGCCCGGCAACCACCCGTGAATAAATCACGTAAATAGAGGCCACTTTGTTGTTCAATATGCGCTGCGTGCACAATACTGTAAATACTGTGCGCGGCGCCGCCTGGAAAGTGAGCACTAAAATAATGTGGGGCTCTGTTGTCCCTGTTCATATGGACTTTCTCAATTACTCTTTTATGTTTGCTTGTTTGCTAATGTAGCAAAAATAGAGGTCACCTGTCACATTTAACGTGTGGTGCGACGCAACATTATGTGTGTAAATTATTTCCCTCGGCTGAGAAAAGAGAAGAATTTGCGGCTTTTCTCGGCAGCACCTTGTTTGTTCTGATGGTTCGCTACAAGCAGATGGCATAGGTTTTCAAGCGCGCTTTTGTTTTCTTCCATGATTTCTTCGGCAAACCATTTTAAACCCTTGATGTTTTTCGGGCTGGCGTCATCAATTAAGGTGTTTGGCGCGTCGGGATGTCCCAAAATAGGAATCATGGATTTATTGAAGATGTGAAGATTATTACCCATTTCTTCGGAAAAACTGTCCATGAGCGCTGATTCGGATGCGTGGAAGAATATATTGATCAGTGGCAAATCATTCACGGGGTCAACAACACCAAGCGAACCATAACGATTCCAGTCCTCTTTTTTTACGGATTTATTGGTGTAACCCGTCCCAAGAATAATCATGAGGTGTTGTGTGTCTGCAGGAATATGACGACGGATAGCACCAAGATAGCTGATGCAGGGGTTGTCAAAGATAACACCATCAATGGCGGCGAGATCGATAATTCCGCGCTCATCAGGGTATTGAACATTCATGTGGTGGCAAGGGAAGTAGGTTGGTGCGGCGCAACTGCCCATTACGGCGTTATAGAGCGACACGTGGGGCGTGTTATGCGCTGTTCCGATGGGTTGGTTGGTGCGGATGTTCTTGAGCCACACAGCGTGGCCGCCTTCGTCGCTCACGTTGTTTTTTGTGCGCGTCGGGGAATCTTCTGTTTCGCCTTCTTCTGTGGTGGTGCGGATTTGTGCGCCGTCAATGTTATAGGTCGGGATGATTAGGCTGCTAAGCGAATCTTCTAGGTTTGTGTCGCCGTAAAGACGCTGCAGCGCGTAACTCAGATAGGAGGGGTCATAATGACCATGCCGTAGAAGCTTGTTCATCTGGCTGAGCTTGAGCGTTCTGTTGTTAAAGTCATGGATGATGCCACGAAATGAGCGGTAACTATCATCGGGAAAAATTTTGATACCTTCACGCTCATAAAATTTAACGAGGTGCTGCGCGCGATATTTCGGGCGGCCTGGCATTTTCTTTGATGGGACGTTCAGCGCGGCGTTTAAAATCGCGCCCGTTGAAGGACCCGCAAATATATCAACCATGTCTGACATCCGCAGGCCAGTCATGTATTCCATCTGTGCCATGATGTGTGCGGGGACAAGACCACGCATACCGCCACCATAGGTGAAAAGACTGACAACCGTTTTTGTTTTCTTGGTCAAATTAGATACTCGATATGTTTTGTATATTTGTACGCACGCATTTTTTCATAGAACTAGTATAGGCTAATTCGGCGTCTCAAGAAATAAGCAAAAAAAACCGGGTCATTTAAGACCCGGCGAGTTGAACAGGGAGGTTTTACGTCTGGGAGACGAAGGATCCGAAGACCCTGACGACGTCAAGGACGCCGTTGAGAGAGGTTATATAATGATTTGACTCCGCGTGGCTACAGTTTTTTTTGCATTGCAGCTTTGCAAATTATGCATATCAGCTAATCGTAATCTACCAAAGGCTATATCCAGCTTTATTTTTAATAAAAATAAGGGAGAGTCTTGGTAAAAAATAAAGTTAGAAAAAACGGCGAAATATTATTAGCCAATTATCAAAACTTTGTGTTCTTCACTAATTTAAGTAAAAAATCGCGGAAAATGCGAAGACGTTGCGAATGTTTCCGCTCTTCCGGATAAACGAAAAACATATCAACGGGGTCAGGATGCGAATCTGGCAGGACGCGTGTCACGCTATCATTATTGGCAAATAGATAGTCAGGCGCAGCGGCAAGCCCCGCACCACCGATAACAGCGTTATGAATGCCCATCATCGAATTCATCATAATAAGGTTGTTGTCATCCATCGGATCAACGCCAGCCGTACGGAATAACCAGTTCGGGTCAACATATGGCGTTGGCCCATCTTCGGGGTGTCCAATGAGCGTGTGATTGCGCAACTCGGAAAGGTCTTGCGGCGCGCCATGCTTTTTAATGTAATCAGTGGACGCATATATATGGAAGTTGATCGAGGTTAAGTGACGTTGGATCAAATCAGGTTGTTCGGGCTGGAATAGACGAATCGCGGCATCCGCCTCGCGCATCCCCAGATTAAGGATACGATCATCAAGCAATAGAGTGAGCTGTATTTCAGGATGCGCAGCACGAAGCGCACCAAGCTGCGGTGCAATCCATGTAGAGGCCACAAATTCGGTCGTTGTAATACGCAAGGGGCCTTCGGGGAGCTGTTTGGAGTCGAGCAATAACCCCTCAACCATTGAAAGCTTGCCAAAGATGTCACGCGCGGCTTTTTCAAGCAGCTCGCCTTGCTCAGTGAGCAACAAACCGCGTGCGTGGCGGTGGAATAGGGATATGCCTAAGCTTTCCTCAAGCGTGCTGATCTGGCGCGAAATGGCGGATTGGCTGAGGTTTAGTTTGTCACCAGCATGCGTGAAGCTTCCCGCTTCCGCAACAGCATGAAATATCCGCAGCTTGTCCCAATCCATTTAATGCTCCTTCTGAACGTATTTCTGAACGTGTCCTAAACGTAAATGCTTAAACGCATTATATACTAAACCATAAAATGGTTAATAGTTTAGGTGATTGTATGATTACTCAGCGGCGACACTGCCGTTGCTTTTAGGTTTTTCGGCAGCTTGCGCGGCGAGGTATTTATCAGCCTCCAATGCCGCCATACAGCCCATACCAGCGGCCGTGACAGCTTGGCGGTATGTGTGGTCCGTAACGTCACCAGCGGCATAGACACCGTTGATAGATGTTAGTGTCGAATCAGGTTTGGTCAGGATGTAGCCTTCGCCATCCATATCCAGTTTGCCTTTGAAAAGATCTGTCGCGGGATCGTGCCCAATGGCAACAAACATACCATCGGCTTCAATCACGGTTTCTGCGCCTGTTTTGACGTTTTTGATTTTAACGCCAGTCATGGATTCTCCATCGCCTAAGACTTCCTCGACCACGTTATCCCAAATCACTTCGATTTTTTCGTGGTTGAATAGGCGCTCTTGCATCACTTTTTCCGCGCGTAATTCGTCGCGGCGGTGGATGAGCGTTACTTTGCTACAGAAATTTGTAAGGAACAATGCTTCTTCAACGGCTGTGTTGCCGCCGCCGATAATGGCGACTTCTTTACCGCGATAGAAAAACCCATCACAGGTTGCGCAGGCAGAAACACCTTTGTTTTGGTACGCTTCTTCGGACGGCAGCCCAAGCCAACGTGCCTTCGCACCTGTGGCAATGATAAGGGCATCTGCCGTGTAAGTTTTGCCAGAATCACCTTTTGCAACGAAGGGGCGCACATTGATATCAACGCTTTGGATATAATCAGTCACAATTTTTGTGCCGACATGCTCGGCTTGTTTTTGCATTTGCTCCATCAACCATGGGCCTTGGATAACATCCGCAAAGCCAGGGTAGTTTTCAACATCGGTTGTGATGGTAAGCTGACCACCAGGCTGGATGCCTGTGACCATTAATGGCTCAAGGTTTGCGCGCGCGGCGTAGATGGCGGCGGTATAGCCCGCAGGGCCGGAACCGATAATCAATACTTTGCTATGGACTGAATCACTCATTCTTTGTCTTACTCTCTCAACAGATGCTTTCAAATATATAGATAGTCTTAAATTGTTAGAAAGCAGCGGTAAAGGTTATTTCTTCAATTTTTCCCTGATTTTTGCGGCAATCAGCGTGGCATCATCAAGCGCGGCATACTCATAAGGCTCTACAGCACCATCAAAGGTGCGGATAATGCCTTTGGACAGCAACCCATTGTGGAATTTATCAAACCGTTTTGTGCCGCCCTTAAGCGGGATCATATAAACGGGTTTTCCTGCTGTGGCGGCTTCGGAAATCATCGACACACTATCGGCTGTCACAAGGATAAAGTTTGCCCATGCCAGCAGCGCAAAGTAAGGGTTTTCACCGCTACCGTCCCATATCCATGCATCAGTGCCCTTGAGGGCTTCGGTTAGGATTGTCAGGTTTTCATCACCCGTGCGGCGTGAAGCCGTGATGGCGAGGTTGTAATTTTGGGTCAGTAACTTTAAATCCTGTGCCAGCTTGTGCATGACGAAGGGCGGCATTTTATAAGCTTTGCTGTTGCCGCCAATCAAAACGCTGATGATCGGTTTTTCAAAATCATCGAAAGGCTTGATGTAGCTTTGCCGCGCAGTATCCAATTTTTGTGCCGTGATACGGTTTGGCGCAGCATTTGTGACAATGACGTTGTCACCGCGCGTAGGATCATGCGCAGGAACGGCCACAAGGTCAAAACCACGCGGCGAGATACGCGGATCTTGTATAAGAACCGTCATCGTCTTGCCGCTGCTTTGTTTTTTAATGTAGCGCGCCGCACCGATGGCTTTGCGGCCACTGGCGATGACAAGATCAGGCCACGGGGCGGCCAGCGTATCACCTGTAAAGGTAAAAGCACATTCAAACGGCAGGTAAGGAGACAGAGTTTTCCACGGCTGGCGCATGCCAATACGCTTTATATCAGGGGTAAGACCGAGCGACTCGGCAACGCCCAAACACTGGTTTTCAGTGCCTGCGATTCCTTCTGTTACAATCCAGCATGATGTCATCTGTCGAAAAATCCTTATAATACAATAGGCTATATAAAATATTTAAAAGTACTTGCGCTCACGCTCGCGCAACTTTATACCAATATTCAGATCATTTAGACAATATATTTACGAAAAACGTGGGGAATACCATTATTATGAAACGTGTTAAACTCGATAAAATTGACCGTAAGATCCTGAAAAGTTTACAGGATGACGGACGTATTACCAATGTTGAACTGGCAAGAAACGCAGGAATATCTGCACCGCCATGTTTACGCCGTGTACGCGCATTGGAAGAAGCAGGCTATATCAAAGGCTATCACGCGCAAATCGACCCTGCCATTTTTGGTTTTGGTGTCGCGGTTTTTGCACAAGTGAAGCTGGTTTCTCAAGCCGAAGCCGATTTGAAAAAATTCGAGGCCCTTGTGAATTCTTGGGATCGTGTTCGTGAATGCCATATGTTGGCAGGGGACACAGATTTCTGGCTGAAAATTGTGGCAAAAGATTGGGATGATTACCAAGTGTTCTTGACCGAGCATTTAACAGCCGCACCGAACGTAACATCTGTGAAGTCGGCACTAGGCATCCGCAGCGCGAAATTCTTACCAGGCGTGCCGATCGATGAATAGGCTGCTAGGAAGTATTATTTGAGCATTAAAAAAGGACAGATTTCTCTGTCCTTTTTGTTATTTATAGCAGCAGGCGTTTGAATTTATGCGCCGTAGCTGACTTCTAAAATCTCGTAGTTTTTAACGCCTTGCGGGGTTTGTACCACAACGCTGTCACCCACGGATTTACCGATCAGCGCACGCGAGATTGGCGCTTGGATAGACAGGCGGCGTTGCTCTGCATTTGCTTCGTAGTGACCAACGATATGGTATGTGACCTCAACATCCGTTGCTTCGTCCACGATCAAAACTTTCGCGCCGAATTTCACGGCATCGCCTGTGAATTTTGACGGATCAATGATCTGTGCTTTTGAAATCACAGCATTGAGTTCCTGAATACGGCCTTCGATAAAGCTCTGCTGCTCACGCGCGGCGTGGTACTCGGCATTCTCTTTCAAATCACCATGTTCGCGCGCAGTCGCAATCGACTCGATTACGTTCGGACGCTCAACCGTTTTTAATTGCTTCAATTCTTTCTCGAGAGCCTCATGGCCCTCGGGGGTCATTGGAACCTTATCCATTTCAATATCCTTGTTTGAAAAAAAAGAAGCCCGTCACTGAAGCGGGCTTGTCATTAGAATTATTACTATAGGGAAATGATTTGCAGGTCAACAGAATTGCAAAATTTTATATTTATGTATATAAAGGCATAAATCACATAAAAATAACAAACAGGGGCAATAATGAGCGCGTCAAAAAATCTTGCAGCATTAATAAAAAAAATTGAAATAACCCGTTGGGACTATATTACGGGGTCACGTTCGCGAATGGCTTCTGCGGCTGATTTGGCGCAATTGTCGTTGCGTAAATATGAGCTGTGCAATTTAAAGACATCCATTGGAAAAGTCTTTGGTATGCCCATTCCTAAAAATAGTGATGGCACTGACTTTTCAGCAGCAGAACAGCGTTTGATGTATCACCATATGAAACACAATGCGTCAGGACGCACGAGTGTTCTGAGCGATCTTTATAATTCCGCAAAAACAATCGGCGCGTGGGAAAAAGCATACGCAGCCAATGATTTTAATGTTGTCGCGCCGCAATTGGCGCAGTCATTACAGGGCGAGTATGCCGCGCTGGAACACAGCAGGGAGCGTCTGTTGTGGGAAACTGCCGATAACGCGCCACAAAGCCTTATGGATGTGGCGTTGGATAAGAAGACAGAAGGTCTGCGCTCTCAACAAATCGTTCAATGGGGGGAACTCCTAAAGCCATTTTGCCAAGAATTATTAGCCAAACAGAAAATGTTCCAAGCCACGCAGCGTTATTTGCGCGGCGATGCTTTTGCGATGCCCGCTGCCGATCAGGAAAAACTGGTGCGTCTGTTTTTACAAAAAGTTGGATATGACGAAACGCGCGGAAAAATTGCCGCTGCGCCGCATCCTATATGCCTTGGTCGTAATGATGATGTGCGGATTGGTTACAAGATTGACGAACGTAACTTTCTGAACACGCTTCTTTCCACCGCACATGAAGCAGGGCACGCCTTTTACCGCCAGAATCTACCTGAAGAGCACAAAGATGAGTTGTGCGGTGACATTGCGGGCAATGTTGTGGATGAAGGAATGGCCTTATTGTTTGAAAATGTGATGTTCCGTAGCAAAGCAGGCGCGCAATTTATCTATGATTTTGTATCACGTGAATTGGGTGAGCCTTATAAATCACGCTGGAATGCGCAGATGATTTTCAAACACATGATAAAGCTGGAGCCCGATGGTATTCGCGCCAAAGCCGATGATGTGCGTTATCCGTTGGACATTCTGCACCGCCATGAAGTGCTTTTTAATATGTATTTCCTTCAAGATGATGTGAATTCACACAAAGAATATTGGAATGAATACTACGAAAAATTAACAGGTATAACACCAAAAGATGACCGCAGTGGTATTTTGCAGGACATACATTTGTATTCCGGTGAAGCATCTTGGTTGCCGACATATTTACCCGGAAGGCTCGCCGCATCACAATTTGCAGAGGCGTTTTTTGAGATAAATCCCAAGCAGCGCAGGGTTTTTGGTGAATATCACGGAATCGACCGCGATTTAAAGGCGTTGGACGGGCTAAAAGATTGGCTGCGTACGAATGTCTGCCAAGAAGGCGCGCGCTTGAAGCCATTGGATTTGATTGAACATGTAACGGGTAAGCCGTTGTTGCCAGATTCTTATATGCTTGATGTCGCAAAGAAATATGAACCACCGCGCATGCCTGTTGTGGCTGTTAATGGTTTCTGTCTGTAGCGGGCTATTTGTCGATTTCGTTACGGGTTAAAAATCCGTCACGGTTTCTGTCATGATCGTCAAAATCGGAATTATTTAGCGGTGTGCCTGTGCTTTTTAAGTATTCACGGCGCGTCACAAGTCCATCATCATTGATATCCATCAACGGAAATTTTGTTTCGGGGGTAAGATCGTTATAGCTGTAAGGCTCTACAAAGTAATCATCCTTATCAAAGGGTGTGGCTTCATCACTGTTTGAAAATGTGGTGACATTGATGGCGTTGACAGCAAACTCGAACGTTTCTGCTTCATCATCATAATTATCAATTGTGACGCTGTCATTGGCTTGGATTTGATCCCAGTCCGCTTTGGATATGATTTTGGCTTTGATGCGAAGTGTTGCTTCGGCCGCATAGCAATTCGTCGCGCTAAAGCACAACCCCGCAAGAGCTAGCACTAACGTTGAACGCATCGGTTACCTTTTATCCCTTCTTACATATACGTTTACGTAAGAAGATAAGGTTTGGATGCATAATATAAAAAATACTTATGCGGATTGCTTTAATTCGCTGCCTTCGTCCTCGGCTTCGGCATTGTTGAAGTAATCCTGAATAGGTTTTACATCAAAATCCCGTGATTGCATGGAACGAATGGCCTGAACTCCCGCCCGCGCCGCCGTAAGCAGCGTGTAGTAGGGGAGTTTATAAGCCAGTGCCATACGACGAATAGAGCTTGAATCTGCAACCGACTGTGCGCCTTTGGTGGTATTAATGATGAAATGAATTTCGCCGTTAATCACCGCATCCACGACATTTGGTTGACCTTCCATGACCTTGTTGATGCGGGTCACGTCAAGGCCAGCACCCTGTAAATGCGTGCAAGTGCCGCCTGTGGCGATGAGCTTAAAGCCCATGTCTTGTAGGTCTTTGGCGATAGGCACAAGTTCTGCCTTGTCTTTGTTACGCACGGAAAGGAATACTGTGCCTTCGGTCGGTAGCATCGTTCCTGCACCAATTTGCGATTTGGCAAAGGCTTGCGCTACATCGGTATCAATGCCCATGACTTCGCCCGTTGACTTCATCTCAGGACCCAAAATCGGGTCAACGCCGCTAAAGCGGTTAAACGGGAATACTGGCGCTTTCACGGCGGTGTGCTCGTCACTCATACCAACCAATAATCCTTGTGCTTCAAACAACGACAACGGTTCACCAGCCATCACGCGGGCTGCAATTTTTGCAACGGGAACGCCTGTGGCTTTGGCGATGAAGGGCACTGTGCGGGAGGCGCGTGGGTTAACCTCAATAATGTAAATATCAAACTCACCCGTATCACGGTTTTTCTTCACCGCAAACTGCACATTCATAAGTCCTTTTATTTTCAATGCCTTGGCAAGCTTTCTTGATTGCTTGTCAATCTCTTTCACTGTTTTATATGACAGCGAATGCGGCGGTAAAACACAAGCTGAGTCGCCAGAGTGAACACCTGCTTCTTCGATATGTTCCATGATACCAGCAACATAAAAATCTTTGCCGTCACCAATAACATCGACATCAATTTCAATCGCGCCGCGCAAGTATCGGTCGAGCAAAACAGGAGTGTCACCAGATACTTTAACGGCAGTGTTAATGTACTCTCTTAACTCTTCCATCGCATGTACAACGCGCATGGCAGAACCACCAAGCACGTAAGACGGGCGAATAACAATCGGGAAACCGATGTCTTCGGCAATCTTGATGGCTTCGTCAACTGAGCGCGCAATACCGTTAAATGGTTGGCGCAGTTTTAGGTCGGTAATCAGCTTTTGGAAACGGTCACGATCTTCGGCCAGATCAATCGCATCGGGCGATGTGCCAAGAATAGGGATACCCGCCGCCTGTAGATGCTTTACAAGGTTCAGCGGTGTTTGGCCGCCAAGCTGCACGATCACGCCGTGGATTGTACCGTTTTGCTGTTCCGCATGGATAAGCTCCAGCACGTCTTCGGCGACAAGCGGTTCAAAATACAGGCGGTCAGACGTATCATAATCGGTGGACACGGTCTCTGGGTTACAGTTGACCATGATGGTTTCATAACCTGCTTCTTTAAGCGCGTAGGCCGCATGAACACAGCAATAGTCAAACTCGATACCCTGACCAATACGGTTAGGGCCACCACCAAGGATGATGACTTTCTTCGCATTTGTTGGTTTGCACTCATCACTCGGCAAGCCATTGATGAAATCATGCTCGTAACAGCTATACATATACGGTGTTTCGGATTGAATTTCACCGGCGCAGCTATCAACGCGTTTGTAAACAGGGCGCACATTATGCTTGTGACGCGCATTACGGATGGTTTCCTCGGAGACCTTGAGAAGCTTACCCAAGCGAGCATCAGAAAAACCGTTCTTTTTGATAGAGACCCAACCATCGCGGTCAACAGGCAAGCCGTTTTCAACGATTTTAGCTTCTAGATCAATAATGTGCTTAATCCGTTCCAGATACCACGGGTCGAATTTTGTGATTTCGTGAACGTCTTCGATGCTCATGCCGTGGCGGAAGGCTTGTGCTATATAAAGGATGCGCTGTGGTGTGGCTTTGGAAAGCACGGCGCGGATTTGGTCGGGGTGGATTTTCTCACCCGCCATAACACCTGCAATCGGAAGTTCTTCAAAGCCATCCAAGCCTTTTTCAAGCGAACGGAAGGCTTTTTGGATGGATTCCTCAAAATTACGGCCAATTGCCATGACTTCACCGACGGATTTCATCGCTGTTGTCAGATTGTTATCTGTGCCCGCAAATTTTTCAAACGCAAAGCGCGGAATTTTTGTGACAACATAATCAATTGTTGGTTCAAACGAAGCAGGCGTACGACCGCCCGTAATGTCGTTATCCAGCTCATCGAGCGTGTACCCCACAGCCAACTTCGCCGCGATTTTGGCAATCGGGAATCCTGTGGCTTTAGACGCAAGCGCAGAACTACGGCTCACACGCGGGTTCATTTCAATCACAATCATGCGGCCTGTTGCGGGATCAACGGCAAATTGCACGTTTGATCCGCCTGTTTCCACGCCAATCCCGCGCAAAACAGCAAGCGAGGCATTGCGCATGATCTGGTATTCTTTGTCTGACAGCGTGAGCGCAGGGGCGACCGTGATTGAATCACCTGTATGCACACCCATCGGGTCGATGTTTTCAATCGAGCAAATAATGATGCAGTTATCGTTTTTGTCGCGCACGACTTCCATTTCGTATTCTTTCCAACCGAGAATAGATTCTTCGACCAGAATTTGCGACATAGGAGAGGCATCAAGCCCTTCTTTGATAATACGCGCGTAATCTTCGCGGTTATAGGCAACACCGCCTCCTGTGCCGCCAAGCGTGAAGGAGGGGCGAATAATTGCAGGCAGGCCAACATAGTCAAGCGCAGCCAGCGCCTCGTCAATTGTGTGGCAAATCTTGCCTTTCGCGCTCTCAAGCCCGATTTCATCCATGCAGCGTTTGAAAAGTTCACGGTCTTCGGCTTTGTTGATGGCTTCTTGGTCAGCACCAATCAACTCAACACCCAAACGCTCCAACGTACCGTTTTCAGCAAGCGAAATAGCCGTGTTCAGCGCGGTTTGACCGCCCATTGTCGGCAGCAGCGCATCAGGACGCTCTTTTTCTAAAATTTTGGCAACAATTTCGGGAGTTATTGGCTCGATATAGGTGGCATCCGCCATATCGGGATCAGTCATGATCGTGGCGGGGTTCGAATTGATCAGGACAATGCGATATCCTTCCTCGCGCAGCGCTTTACACGCTTGCGCCCCAGAATAATCAAATTCGCAAGCTTGCCCAATAACAATGGGGCCCGCGCCAATAATACAGATGGATTTTATGTCGGTTCTTTTAGGCATTGTCTTTCCTGCTGTCTTCTTTTTGTGGGGTTGCTGTTATGATTTCGAATGTATCGGTTTGTTCGTCATGTTCCAAGATGTCGCCGCTGTTCATGTCAAAGATCCATGGTTTTATCTGTACGTTGCCTGCGGCAAGGGCTTTGGCAACGCTTGGGTATGATTTTAGGTTCTCGCAGCTTTCTAGCACAACTTCTTGTTCTGTGCGGGCGATAATTTCGTCGTGCGTGGTGCAACATGCTTCGGCCTTGGCCAAGCCATGTTTGGCAACGTCGATAAAGCTGCTGATCTCAGGATCGTCGAGATTATTGACCAACGCTTTGACTGCGCCGCATTGCGTGTGCCCCAAAACGATGACTGTTTTCACATTGTTATAGTTCAGCGCGAATTGTAACGCCGCCGCCAATGCTGTGCCTTGGTGGTAGGGACGAACAATTGCGCCCATGGCTTTGTGCGCAAAGAAGCTACCGGGTTTTGCGCGAAAAATCGTGCTCGGGTTACAGCGCGAGTCGATGCAACTAATAATGAAATACTCAGGATTTTGCCCTTCGGCAGTAAGCGTCGCCATTAGCTCATTATCACTGCCATAGTGATAATGCTTAAAAGCCTGCAATCCTGCGAGAAGGTCTTGGGTCATGATACTGGCTCCGGTATTTTAAGCGCATTTCTGCGGATCAGTAGAAGCATAACAAACAGGGCGTTCATGACAACCAGTGAAAATGGATACAGCACCGTAATGACGGTATAGTTTTCAAGCGCAATCACCGCGAGCAAAAACTTTACGCCCGCCAAAAAATAATGGATGGCGGTTTCTTCGAATGGTTTCATCCATGATTTGCGGAATGTTGGATAGAAGCCGAGCGCATCAATAGCGGTGATAATAATCACCGAAAGCAGGGCATCGTTCGTTATAAGCCATGCAGGAATAGCGCTGAGTGCGGCAATGAACGTAAACCAATCACTGCGGGTGATGTTGTTCTCGCCCTTGAACAAAGCAAAGCCAACGATGATAAAGCTGATGACGGCTGTCAGACCTGTAACCCAAGCGCCAGGGCCTGCGCCATCACTAATTTGTGCGAAATACGCAATGCCCGTCAATGACGCCCAAATTAACCACGAAAAAGCATGGGGTTTGGTCTTGCCCGAAAAGATGTTCTTAAAATACTGCGAATAGCCAACCAACGTCAAAATAACGGCGACGATGGCAATCGATTCTTTGGATAATAGAACGTCGAAGATCATAGCTACGCTGCCTCAATCATATCAACGAACCGTTTGAACAAGTAATGGCTATCCATCGGGCCGGGGGAGGCTTCGGGGTGGTATTGGACGGAGAAAGCAGGTTTGTCTTTGACGCGGATGCCTTCGTTTGAGCCATCGAACAGGCTGATGTGGGAGACTTCTACATTTGCTGGCAGGCTTTCAGGCATTACGCAGAAGCCGTGGTTTTGGCTGGTGATTTCAACTTTGCCAGTCGAGAGGTCTTTAACAGGCTGATTCGCGCCGCGATGACCAAGATGCATTTTCTGTGTCTTGCCGCCAAGGGCTAACGCCAAAATTTGATGACCGAGACAAATCCCAAAGAGCGGTTTACCGCTTGCCAGCAGTTTTTGCACCATCGGCACAGCATAAACGCCAGTCGCCGCAGGATCGCCGGGGCCGTTGGACAGGAAAATGCCATCGGGGTTATGACCGAGGATATCTTCGGCACTGGTGTTCGCAGGAACAACGGTGACCTTGCAACCTGCTGCGGCTAAGCAGCGCAGGATGTTACGTTTCGCGCCAAAATCAACGGCGACGACGTGACGTAAAGGTTTGTGTTGCGTGCCATACCCATCCACCAAATCCCAAACGGTTTCATCCCATTTGTAGCTTTGCGTGCAGGAGACTTCTTTGGCCAAATCCATGCCTTCAAGCCCAGCCCAATCTTGTGCCATTTTATGCAGAGCAGGGAGGTCAAACTTTCCGTCAGGTGTGTGGCATATAACGCCGTTCGGTGCGCCGTTATCACGGATAAGATGAGTCATTGCGCGTGTGTCAACACCGCAAATGCCTGGGAGATCATGGTTTCTCAACCATTCATCGAAATGTTTGCTGGAACGCCAGTTGGACGGGTCTGTGATGTCCTCGCGCAGGATAACGCCGCGCGCGGCTGGCGTTGTTGTTTCGGTGTCTTCGGCGTTTGTGCCGACATTGCCGACATGCGGGAATGTGAAATTGATGATTTGCCCTGCATAGCTCGGGTCGGTTAGGATTTCTTGATAGCCTGTCATGGATGTATTGAAACAGATCTCGCCAACCATCTTGGTTGCGGCACCGATTCCCTTGCCCCAGATAACGGAACCATCGGCAAGAACAATGACACCAGTTGCATTTGGTGGTGTTTTTGGGTATTGAATATCGGACATGAGAGTTATAACTTTCTAGCAAGTGGTTAGTATAGGTTGCTAAAAACCACTGTATTAAAGCCTTTGCGAAGAAATGCAAAGCAAAAAACGAATTTGGAAGAGAAAAACATGAGTACAAATATGCGTGATGAATTAAATGATGCCCTAAAAGGGGCTCTTAAGTCCAAGGACAAGATTGCTCTGGGCACGATCCGTTTGATTATGGCGGCAATCAAAGATCGCGATATTGACGCGCGTTCCACAGGGAAGGGTGACCAGATCAGCGAGGCTGAAATTCTGTCATTGATGCAATCCATGATTAAGCAGCGTCAAGAATCATCAAAAACATATAAAGATGCAGGCCGTCCTGAACTCGCGGAACGCGAAGACGAAGAAATTTTGGTGATTCGCCGCTTTCTTCCCAAACAAATGGATGAGAACGAAATGCGCGCAACAGTTGATGGGCTTATTAAAGAGCTTCATGTCACCGATATGCGCGAAATGGGTAAAATCATGGCCGAGCTTAAAACCCGCTACGCAGGGCAACTCGACATGTCCCGCGCCAGTGGCTTGGTGAAAGAACGTTTGGCGGGTTAAAACCTAAATTTCTCTTGTCGGTAGTTTAATAATGTTGCCGGATTCTACGGCATCGTGAAGTTTGTTTGACTTTCTTCTTTCGCTAGCAGTAACGCCGATAGAAGTCGCCGCAAATGCGAAGAGCAGGGCGCTTCCTCCTATAGAAAAGATTTCAAAGTCCGTATAGGCGCGTGCTGTTGTCATTGTAGGCTCAGTGTTTTGCGCCTGTATAGCAGTCGATTCTACATCGATTTCATACCCTTTAAGGATTTCTCCTCCGCTTAGAACGAAAGGCGCGGTTGCAACCAACAGGGGAATTACAGCGTTTCTCATTGCTGTATTAAAGGAGATAATTTGCAAGCCTTCTTTGAATGTTTTAGGCACGAGTTCTTTTCTTGCTAGCTCTTGTCTGGCTGTGTATTTGTTGCTCATTTCTTATCTCTTTCTTTATGTTTTTTACCAATTGGTTATGAATATAAGAAATATTTATCATTATGTCAATAAATAAAGGCAAATCTAAACAATCCCCTTTCCGTTCCTCTCAAAAATCTGCTAAACAGTAAGCATGTCTATATCTCCGCGTTTTATGAGTGAGTTGCGTGATCGCCTGACCCTGTCCGAAATTGTCGGTCGGCGGGTGAAGCTTGCGCGTGCGGGGCGCGAGTTTAAGGGCTGTTGCCCGTTCCATAACGAAAATACACCGTCATTCTACGTGAATGATGACAAGCAGTTTTACCATTGCTTTGGTTGCGGCGCGCATGGTGATGCGGTTGGCTTTATCATGCAGAACAGCAATATTTCCTTTATCGAAGCCGTTGAGATGCTGGCGGGGGAAGCGGGCTTAGAAGTGCCGCAGCAAACACCGCAAGAAATCCACAAAGCTAAACTGCAAAAAGATTTGTATAGCTTGCTGAACGATGTCACTGCGTATTTTCAGGATTGCCTGAGTAATCCAAAAAACAAGGAAGCACAGCAATATCTTGATTCGCGCGGTATTAGCGAAGACATGGTTTCCGCATTTAAAATAGGCTATGCGCCCGATGACGCACAGGAAATGCGCAAAGCGATGCTGGCAAAAGATTACACAGATGCACAAATGATCGAGGCTGCCGTGCTGCGCCCGTCAACCAAGGGCGGCGAGCCTTACGCGTTCTTTCGCGAACGTGTGGTTTTTCCCGTGACTGATCGCCGTGGGCGTGTCGTGGCGTTTGGCGGGCGTATATTGCCCGACCATCTACGGGCACCTGATCGCGGCAGTTTCAAACCACCTAAATATTTGAACTCATCCGATACACCGCTCTTCCATAAGGGGCGGATGCTCTACGGTGAATCCCATGCGCGCCAAGCCGCAGGCGATGGTGAGCTTGTGATTGTAGTTGAAGGGTATCTTGATGTTATCGCGTGTTTTGAAGCGGGATGGCGTGGCGCAGTTGCACCCATGGGGACAGCCATGACGGAGGAGCAAATTATGTCGCTCTGGAAGATGATCGTTGATGAGCGTAAAATTCCTGTTCTGTGCTTTGATGGTGACGCTGCGGGACGCCGCGCTGCGGAGCGTGCGTGTGAACGGATATTGCCGTTACTAAAACCAAACCACAGCGCACGGATTGCGTTTCTTCCTGATGGGCAAGACCCTGACAGCTTGATTAAGGCGCAAGGAAAGCGCGCATTTTCCAATGTTTTGGAAGGTGCAATGAATTTGCATGACTTTTTGTGGCACAACCACACCGCAGGTCGCACCTTTGATGCACCAGAAGAACGCGCAGGCCTTGCTAAAACGCTCGAAGAAGAAACGCTGCGCATTCCAGACCGCAGCGTACAGCAGTTTTATCAGCAAGCCTTCCGAGACAAACAATATAAGTTTTTCCGCGAAAGTAACTTTGTGAAGGGGCGCGGCAATAATTTTAAAGGAAACAACGCGCAGCAAGGGCAAGGCTTAAAGCTTAGCCGTCCTTCATTCACAGGTCATGCGCTACAGGAAAAGATACTATTGGCGACGCTCATAAACCATCCACAATTATTTGAACATGCCGAAGACGATCTTGAGCGTTTGCCTATGACAAATAAAAGGCTTGATTTTGTACGTCAGGCCATAGTAAACCTTTTGTCTGGCGATGATGCCATTGACGCGGAGACACTTCGCACCCATCTTATGGAACAAGGGTTGGAAACAGAACTAAAAGCAATTCTTTCCGAATCAACTTATACTCATGCGGGTTTTGCACGTCCAGTTACGGACTATAATGATGTGCTAGAAGGCTGGAATGAGGTTTGTGGCTCTTTTTATGAAGCTGTCTTTGGACAGGAAATGAAAGAGGCGGGACGCGCTCTGGCTAATGATTTTACAGAGGAAAACGAGCAAAGAATGATGGCTTTGCACAATGTACAAAAATCGAAAGATAGTTAATATCTCTTTGATTCCCATAGAAAATAGGTTTTAATCGCGAGATTGGAAAAGATAAAATATGACACCACGTAGCAGTATCGGTAATCAGGCAGTGACGAAGAAAAAAACGCCCAAAGAAAACCTCGAAACAAACGAGAACGAAGATGAGGACGATAAGGACTCTGACGCGACGGTAAGTAAGAAGCCGAAAGGCTCACTTGCGACTATCGTTAAGCAGCTTGTCAAAAAGGGCAAGACGCAAGGCTTTGTCACGTATGACGAAATCAATAATGCGTTGCCTGCCGATGATTTCACGTCCGAGCAAATAGAAGATGCCATGGCGTCTATTACTGATTCGGGCGTTCAACTCGCCGAGAGCGAAGACGATGTTGATGACGAAGAAGAAAAAGGTGGTAACTACAAAAAAGGCGGTAACATCGCCGACGATGACACAGGCCGTACTGATGACCCTGTGCGTATGTATTTGCGCGAAATGGGCACTGTCGAGCTATTGTCCCGCGAAGGCGAGATTGCGATTGCAAAACGTATAGAAGCCGGCCGCGAAATGATGATTGACGGGATTTGTGAGAGCCCACTCGCGATTGAATCCGTGATTGCATGGCACGAAGCTCTACAAAGTGGTGATATTCTCTTACGCGAAATTATTGACCTTGATGCGACTTATAGTGATGAACAAGTCGATATGACTCAACCTCACAACCAAAAAGCTGAAGAAAAGCGCAAAGAGGAAGCTGAAAAAGCTAAAAAGAAAGCGGAAGCCAAAGAAGCCGCCAAGAAACTCGAAAAGAAATCATCTGATGAAGATGGCGACGAGCAAGCCGAAGGCGCATCGGAATCTGATGCTGACGGCGATGACAGCGATGATGATGACAGCAACATGTCACTATCCGCGATGGAAGAAGAGCTTCTGCCGCAGGTTTCTGAAAACTTTGCCAAAATTAAAAAGACATACAAGAAAATGCAAAAGGTGCAGGAAGAGCGCCTGACGTCCCTTATGTCAGGTCAAGAGCCTCCCGCCGCCGTCAACAAAAAATACGAAGCCATTAAAGAAGAAATGGTTGAGTTGATGAATGAAGTGCAACTGAATAACGCCCGTATCGAACAGCTTTTGGATCGTTTGACATTGATTAGCCGCACATTGGTTGGTCATGAAGGTAAGATTTTGCGCATGGCGACAACATGTGGCGTTAAGCGCGAAGATTTCTTGAATGAATATTACGGTTCTGAAATCGACCCTAAATGGATTACCAAGATTAAGAGCAAGAATAAATCTTGGGAGAAATTCTCGGATAAGCACGCTGATGAAGTTGCTGAAATTCGTGAGGAAATCTCAAAAGTCGCTGACGAAGCCGGTTTGCCGCTTCAGGAATTCCGCCGTATCGTTGGTACAGTTCAAAAAGGCCGCCGTGAAGCAGAACGTGCGAAAAAAGAAATGGTCGAGGCTAACCTTCGCCTCGTGATTTCAATCGCGAAAAAATACACAAACCGTGGCTTGCAGTTCCTTGATTTGATTCAAGAAGGCAATATTGGCCTGATGAAAGCCGTTGATAAGTTCGAATATCGTCGCGGTTATAAATTCTCGACTTACGCCACATGGTGGATCCGTCAGGCCATCACACGTTCGATTGCTGACCAAGCGCGTACAATCCGTATTCCTGTGCACATGATCGAAACGATCAACAAAATCGTTCGTACCAGCCGCCAGATGATGCACGAAATCGGCCGCGAACCAACACCAGAAGAATTGGCGCAGCGCCTTCATATGCCACTTGATAAAGTGCGTAAAGTTATGAAGATAGCGAAAGAGCCTGTATCACTTGAAACACCAATCGGTGATGAAGAAGATTCATCATTGGGTGACTTCATCGAGGATAAAAACGCGCTTTTGCCTGTTGAAAGTGCCATCCACTCGAACCTACGTGAAACAACAACCCGCGTTTTGGCGTCACTGACACCGCGTGAGGAACGTGTGCTTCGTATGCGTTTTGGTATCGGTATGAACACCGACCACACGCTTGAAGAAGTAGGGCAGCAATTCAACGTAACGCGTGAACGTATCCGTCAGATCGAAGCCAAAGCCTTGCGCAAACTAAAACACCCAAGCCGCAGCCGCAAATTGCGCAGCTTCTTGGATACGTAAGCCTCTGCTGCACCCCTGAATTTTTTAAAAAGCTTGAGTATACATTGAACTCAAGCTTTTTATTTGACCCCACACCATGCATTATGTTAAATTAATTCTTTGTTACAGGAGATAATGTTATGCATGGCAATACGGGTGGATCAAGCTTCATTTTTATTGGTGGACAACAAAGTCCGGAAGGCGTGGCAGGTGCTATGGCTCTTCTTGCTATTGGTGCCGCTGTTTTCGGCGTTGTCTATGCTTTTGATGTTCCTGATAGGCATACTGAAACGGACGCAATCCTTAGCCAGAGCGTCGCGCATTGCGCAAACGTCACCGAAGACGAAGCGGCATATACCGATAAATTACAATCAAAATTAATGGGGGTCTGGAGTTCTACGCTGGAAACCGTGACAGCCAACGAAGATTTGGTTGTTTGTGTTGATGATGGCTTGAACGGTTTTGTTATGCCTTATGATTACAACGACTCTGTGAAACGTATATGGGGTGAACATCGCGTGGTAGCGGCGTTTTATACAAGCCCTTACGGGCAACAAGCTCTGGTCGTAAAACCAGATTCAAATATTATTCCTGAAAACGCAATTGACCATGAACCAGATACACCTTTAAGCCTTTCTAAAGTGCTTGAGCAATTTAATGCAAGGCAGAGTAATGTTTATAGCGAAGCATTGCCAGATGGAACTGTCGTTTCTGCGTTGATTCAGCGTGATGGCGTCACGCAGGAATTTGGATCATCCCGCATTCCCGACGATGACGGCAAAGGGTGGGCAAATGCTGAGGTTTTGGAAGAAATTAAAACTCATTATGACTTCCAATGGCCACTCGTACGTTCAACAGGACGATCATACGACCCTAATTGATTGAACCAACCACAAGTTAGCTCTTTATTTCTCCGTCATTTTCGGTTTATAAAGGCGTATGACCTATGGGGGCCTGTAGCTCAGCTGGTTAGAGCAGTCCGCTCATAACGGATTGGTCGTTGGTTCAAGTCCGACCAGGCCCACCATTCTTTGAACGTTGTATTCCAACGTTTAGCGCTGAATTAGAAAATTTCACGACATCATCATTTTTATTGAGCTTCACAATATATTCACAGTGAGGTCAAAAATGGCGACTATTAGAAAGATTAATAACAAGTGGCAAGTCCAAATTAGACGAAAAGGATTTAAACCAACCAGCAGAAGCTTTTTCAAAAAATCTGATGCGTTGGAGTGGGCTAGATTTAAAGAAGGACAAGCTGATAGACGTGATTTCCTTTATGACCCATATATTCTTGAACAAATGACATGGGGGGAATTACTGGAGCGATATAGAGATACAATCGTTTCAAAGAAGAAGTGCCAGCAAAGTGAAACAATGCACATCAATGTTTATTTGAAACGAGAGCAAAAAACATCCTCTTTAAAGCTTTCATGTATAAAACCCCACCATTTCAGTGAGTATAGAGATCAACGTCTAAAACATGTTAAGCCAGCTACAATATGCAGAGAATTGGGAATATTTCAGCATGCTTTTGAAATAGCCAAAGCAGAATGGGGTATCCCTATATCTAGCAATCCAGTAAAAGCCGTTATAAAGCCAAAAATTAATAATAGGCGAGAGAGACGTTTGCATTGGAAAGAGTATTATTCAATTTTAAAAAGTACGCGAAGCTGTTCAAATCCTTACATAAAACCTATCATTCAAATTGCATTGAGAACGGCAATGAGAAAGTCGGAGGTTTTAAATATGCGTTGGGAGGATATTAGTCTTGAAGCTCATACGCTGCATATTACTCGAAGTAAAAACGGCCATTCACGTACCATCCCATTGTCAGATAAGACGATACGCTTATTTAAAAGGCTTTCTCCTAAAGAAAATGGTGATGTTTTTCCTGTTACACCCAATGCTTTGCGCTTGTCGTGGGATAGGGTTTTGACGAGGGCACAAGTTTTAGGGTTTCGCTTCCATGATCTGAGGCATGAGGCCATTAGCCGATTTTTTGAGCGCGGATTATCAATACCAGAAGTGGCTTTGATTTCTGGTCATAGAAGCTATGCTATGTTGCAGCGATACACGCATCTTAAACCAGAAGATATAGCGAGGAAATTATGACGACACATACAAAACTGACTTTGAGCGATGCTATAAAAAAAGAGAAAGGAAAAAAGCAAGAAATTGCGTTATTCCAAAAGCTTTGTAATGGCACATATGAAGCAGAAGGGCGTTATCTTCATGAGGATATGACAGAGGCAGAAGAAGCCAACTCACCCTTTGAGACTATTCCGCGTGAAGCATGGTTGAGTTTTGATGCCGACTTTGAAGCATCACAGCTTTCAGCGTGTTTCTTTCTCGATACTTATGGGGGGGCTACTAGGCAGGAAAAGTACGTTAACATTAATGTATTTCACCCAATCACCCAAAACCTCAATAAGGGCGGCAGGCCTAAGTTGTTAGATCAAGCTCAACTCAATGCAGAAATTGCGGCATACTTTATGTGTGCGGGTAGCGTGATTGACCCTTATGGAACAAAGGAAGAGCCGTATTTTCTGGAGCATATAAAGGGCTTAGTCCCTTGTTTATATAAACTTATCAATGGTGAAGAGCTAGGTGCTGACCATGAGGAAATAAGAGAGCACATAGAAGTCCCAAATGACGGTGAGGAAGCCGTTCTTGGAGAAATTCCCTCAGAAGAAGAAAATGAGGCAGATAGAAACAAAACCTTACGTAGGGCATTAATAGAATTTTTGAAACATTACAGGGCTGCCTATAGAAAAATTGATGATTTTGAAACAAAAAATTCATAAGATATTGAAATAGATTGGTTTTTTGGTTTTGTCCGGTTTTGTCTGCAGCAGAAAACTAGCTGATTCATACTAACGGTTCGAGCCTAGTGCGGTACTGGGCGCAACCGTGATATGAAAGGACAATTCTATGTCACAAGAACTAAAGGGCATAAGCCCAAACTCAAACGAACTTGCTAACCACATGATAGAACAAGGCTTCTCAATTTTTCCCGTTGGAAAAGACAAGAAGCCACACAATGGATATAAGTGGGGCGATCATCCCATTACAAGTGTCAGTGAGGCCAATTTACGTTGGTCAGGCGGAAATAGGGGCGCTGGTGTTGGCGTTATTACAGGAAAGGCCAGTAATTTATTGGTTCTGGATATCGACAACAAGAATGGCGTATCAGGAGGAGAAAGCCTCAAAGAGCTTGAAGCTGAATACGGATTATTACCTGATACATTTACAGTCAGAACACCAACGGGTGGCTTTCATTACTATTTTAATTACAATGATTGTGGCCTGACAGTTGATGCAGGTGTGCTTGAAGGTATTGATTACCGTGGCGAAGGTGGTTACGTGGTTTCTGCGGGTTCTGTAACAAAAGACGGGATTTACACAGTAGTAAATGACAGTCCTGTTGCAGATGCCCCAGCGTGGCTCATTGACGTTCTTCGGCGTGATGAATCTGTACCCGTATCAAAGCAGCAGCGTAATAATGCATCTTCGTTCCTTTCAGAAGGAAGCCGCAATAATTCTTTAACATCCATTGCAGGTGCAATGCGCCGCAAAGGTATGGAGCAAGATGAGATTGAAGATTATCTTTTGGCTATGAATGCTGCGTTACCTGAGCCTTTACCAGAGAGTGAGGTCTGCTCTATTGCCAAGAGTGTTGCAAAATATGATCCATCAGACATATCAGTTTACGCAAATGAGCAGGACTTCGCAGATCGATTGGCGAAAGAGTGGGAAGGACAAGTCAGGTATGTTCCTGCGCTTGGTTTTATCATTAATGACAATGATGTTTGGACAAGGGATGTTGAGGGCTTATCTGTAAAGCGTTTAATTCAAAATGCTGTAACTCAAGCCCATAATGAACTTGAAAAAATTGCTTCTGTTCAAAAAGACGAAAAACAAGCCAACTCCACCAGAAAAGTGGCGAGAAAGCTTAAAACCAAGGCATTTCAAGAAAATTGTCGCGATATGGTTAAATCTCACCCTCTTATTCTGACTTTCGTGAATGATCTTGATCAACACAAAAACTTCGTCGGAGCAAAAGAAGGTGTTTTGGATATCTATACGCGCAAGATTGTTGATCATGGTGGCTCTTACTTGGTAACCAAGCGATTTAATGTATCGTATGATGCCGATGCTACATGCCCGCATTTTGATGCGTTCATGGAGCGCATTTTTTCTGAGCCTCAAACGCGTAATTACGTGATGAAAACATTGGGATATGCCCTGTCAGGTGATGCAAACCTCAGAGCGTTCTTTATCTGGGTTGGAAGCGGTGCAAACGGTAAAAGCACACTTCTTGAGATCATGTCATATATTATGAGTGCTTATTCGGTGACGCTTGATCCGCAGAGCTTTATAAAAAAAGGTTCTGGCAGCATTTCAAATGATATTGCATTGCTACGAGGGGCGCGTTTGTGTGTTACATCCGAAACATCGGCAGGTGCTGTTCTTGATACGGCTTTAATCAAAAGACTCAGCGGCAATGACACTATTACGGCTCGTTTTCTACATCAGGAGTATTTTGAGTTTCAGAATAACGCAGTCATCTTCATGGCCTCCAACTTCGTGCCAGTTTTTGATGGTTCGTGCGGAGCATTTACAGGGCGTGTCAATATTGTGCCTTTTGATGTGGTCATACCTAAAGAAGAACGTGACCCAGCGCTGTTGGATAAGCTGAGAGCGGAGGGTAGTGGCATTCTAAATCGTTTGCTTGATGCATATGACGCATACCAAAGTGACGGATTGCAAGCCCCAAGTGCGGTTCTTAAGGCCACTGAGAAATTCTGTAGCCAATCAAACCTTATTAAACAGTTCGTTGAAGAATGCCTTGATGAGGGCGACGACCAGAGGCTATCGGTCAATATGCTTTATCACCGCTATTCAAAGTGGGCGAGCGAGATGGGATACAAACCATTATCGGGCAATGTCTTTGCTACAAGCTTTGAGGCGGAGACTGGCCTAACCAGAAAGCGTCTTTCAGACGGTATGTTCTGGGACGGAATATCCTTCAAGCAGTATAAGGCAGCAAACCTAATGGGGCTTTAATCAATAATGGGATGATGATGTACCCCCGAGCTTTTATATATATTTTTTTAATTATAAAAATAAAAACATAAAGATAGAGGGGTACATCACACCACGAGGAAAACAACATGAACAAAGAAGAAATCGCAGCCAACGCAGATTGGTTAAGTTTAGAAAAGCGCCCCTCGTGGGGCACGGTCACAACCAGAGAGCTCGCAGACATTTTGGGTGTATCACATCAGAACCTGTCGAATTGGCACTTGAGAGGGCACCTTCCAGAGCCAGAACCACGCCGTAAAGGGCAGGGTAATAAAAACCGTTGGATGATAAGCAAAATTAAAAACTGGCTCTACGGCACGCCCGAGAACGAGACACATTGGAAGTTTATCAATACTCACATGGCTGAGGGCTTTGAAAGCATCGAGCAAGCCATATGGAATGCTAAGCTATACTGGAAAGCGTATGGGGTTGAGAAAGTTATATAAATCGTTTATTAGTGCATTATTTAAAGGAGATTATTTATGACAGCTCATCATGTCGATGTTCCCTCGATCAATGGCAATTCAATACCACTAGATTTAAAATCAGGTACGATTACTGTTATTATCGGAGCAAACGGAAGCGGAAAATCTAGATTAGGCTGTTTAATAGATGTTGCCTTAAAAGATTGCCATAGAATTCCTGCTCAAAAAAACTTGCACTTTAACGACAATACCAGCCCGATTAATTTACAGGCCGCTATAAGTGAGCTTCTGTATGGTCATAGAAGACATACATCTGCAAATAAAATATCCAGATACGGAGGGGATCAAAAGCAAATGGTCACTCAATTGATGAGTGACTATGATAAACTGTTAAAGGTTTTGTTTTCTGAAGACTATGAAATAGCGACTAAATACAGGAGTGAAAGTCTAGTTAACCCAAATATTCCAGCACCAGAAACGGTCTTAGATAAATTAAGTTTTATATGGGAAAAGGTATTGATCCATAGAAAGCTTTCCGTTTCAAGTTGTCAAGTTGAGGTAAGCGGAATAGACGGCGGTGAAATATATTCAGCAACCGAGTTAAGCGATTGTCCCGCCCCCTATAAAGGAGTCCAGATTTAGCCGTTGTAGTGCTAGATATAATTGGACACATATAGGAGGAATAAAGTATGGCCAGAAAGCATTTCAAGCCTGAACAAATTATCAG
>JBBKWU010000009.1:0-23895 GCA_037969035.1 Bdellovibrionales bacterium | reverse complement strand
GTTGTTTGGCACCTCGATGTCGGCTCATCGCATCCTGGGGCTGGAGCAGGTCCCAAGGGTTTGGCTGTTCGCCAATTAAAGCGGTACGTGAGCTGGGTTCAGAACGTCGTGAGACAGTTCGGTCCCTATCTGCCGTGGGTGTTGGAATATTGAGAGGAGCTGTCCTTAGTACGAGAGGACCGGGATGGACGCACCCCTGGTGTACCTGTTGTCGCGCCAGCGGCACCGCAGGGTAGCTATGTGCGGACGGGATAACCGCTGAAAGCATCTAAGCGGGAAGCCTCCCTCAAAACTAGTATTCCCTATCAGAGCCGTGGTAGACCACCACGTTGATAGGCTGGATGTGGAAGCTCGGTAACGAGTGAAGCTAACCAGTACTAATTGCTCGATTGGCTTGAAACCAAATCATTGCGCACAGTATGAAGTCTGTATGCGTGAGGATGAATGTGAAAGCTTTAAGTGAAACGACATTCGCTTATAAATATAAATGCGAAGCAAACCGTAGGTTTGTTCGTAAAACGGAGTTTAAGTCTTAGTTAGACAGGTCTTTAATGACTTGGTGATCATAGCGGGGGTGAAACACCCTATCCCATCCCGAACTGGGCCGTGAAAAACCCTAGCGCCGATGGTACTGCATCTTAAGGTGTGGGAGAGTAGGTCGTTGCCAAGTCTTTTAAGCCCTGCCTGACAAAGATAGATCTTTTCAAACTTATTTATGATGATTACAAGCAGTAACCGCCGCAGAAATGTTGGCGGTTTTTTGTTTTTCTTTATTTGCGGTTAATCTGTTCTTTTCTTCGGGTTATTTTATAACTAAACTTTTCTATATGAAGGTTTTTGTAATCTGTTTGGCAGCTTTATTATGTATGTATGGGTTATCCGCGTTTGCGCAGGATGATAAAGGGTATGTTTATGACGGTACGATAAAATTTATTGTGCCTGATTTACCGCGATTTGAGGATTATTCAGATGTTTTATCCGCGACAAAACTTGCTGAAGATATTGATTTTGATTCTTATGAAGGAGCTTGGAGTTTTCGAACGCGTCTTCGAAACGGCTTAAAAAAAGACCCTAACTTCGCAGGAAAATATAAGGTCGTAACACATGGTTGCGGTACATCATGTCAGGTGAATTGGATTGTTGACACTGAGAACGGCAAAATCGTAGATCGAATAGGCAGCTCACACGGGATTTCTTATAAACTTGATAGCCGTTTAATTATTAAACATCCTCCAACATATGAAGAAATGCCTTATAATCTAACTAATCATGGTACATTCGGTGGTGCCATTACGTTTTATATTGTACGAAACAATGAAATTTATGAGCTACTTTCGTTGAAAACACCTACTATAAAATGGGACGATCCTAAATATCCCCTAGCTAAAGGATATCCTTAAGCTATATATTGCCTCACCCCCCTTTAATACAAAACACTTGCAGCTTCAACGTTGTCAGTGTTACCGTTTGTTATGAAAACAGATGTTTTGAAGGTTTCTGACTTATTTCCTGTGCATGCAAACCCGAGTTTGCTGGAGGGGCGCGAGACTGTGCCGCCTGAAGTTGTTATGAAAGTCGCGCGGTTTGTTCTGGATTTTGATAATGTGCACGATGATAGTCGCCATCTTCATGGTGAGGTCTTGTCACAAGCCATTGAAAACTATACGGATGATCTGCTTTCGAAGATTGAAAATATGAAGAAGACCTTGGACGATATGGATTATCACGAAGGTCGGCATTATAGACCGCGTGTTGGCAAAGCGGTTCTGGCTTTGGCGGAGGATTGTAAATCTCTTTATCGTTTTTGTGAGTCTGATGCGTACGCAACGAGAGAGACTCCGCTTGAGCTACGTCGTGTGTTCGCGCATTACCGATCAGAGATGAAAACAACCTTGCCACGTATTTTGAACCGTATTGAAATCGCGGATCAAGCATATGATATTCAAATGATGTCACGATTTGTGCGCTATTAGGCCGCGTCTTTTGCCACACAGTTTTTCAACATGTATTGCAGTAAGTCTTTCATGCCGTTTGGGTTAATGCTGTAGATAATATAGCGGCCTTGGCGGCGGCGGCGGACGAGGCCAGAGCTCTCTAGCTGTGCCATGTGGAATGACAGCGTGTTTTGTGGGACGCCTAACACTTCGCTGATCTCGCCTGCGGGCATTCCCGCTTTGACATCGGCATTGGCGAGCAAGTTTAGAACTTGCAACCGCGTTTCTTGGGAGAGGGCATCAAAGGCCTTGATTGCTTCTATTGTTTCCATTATTCGAGAATAGTTGATTTAATAAAATTTTCAAGAAAAATATCATTAATTTTAAAATTATAAACGCCCTGTACGTGTCTTCTGGCCGTGAGGATACAGGTGCGCGGTTTGGGATGTATGCTTAAGTTTGTTGTTCTTCATAACTTGTTAATAATTTAACCTTACTGATAGAGGGCTAAATAAGTACAAAACGTCATTCATAAATAAAAATAAGAAACGAAAACAAGGGAGATAATAATGACAACAACAGCAAGAAAACCAATGACCAATGTAAAAACGTTTGATGAGCTGGTGCATCAGCAAGATGTCGAGGACGTCAAAGCGACGCTTGATTCGTGGGTGGTCCACGATGAAGACGCGTGATCCGTTCGCTGTGACGGCGTTATATGCGTCTGACGCGACATTCTGGGGAACGCTCGCAACAGGCCTTGCGAGTGATAGGTACGGCATATTGGGCTATTTTAAAAATTTCCTCACACGCGAGAATTTAGAAATCGAAAATATCTCGGGTGAAGTGCAAATCGAGGGGAAACGCCGCGCATTATATTCAGGAAATTATACGTTTAAATTTGACCAAGACGGCCAAAGCTTCACGGTTCCTGGACGCTTTAGCTTTATGTACCGCAAAGATGAGACGACGGGCGATTGGCAGATTGTACACCACCACTCCTCTGTGATGCCTAGTGTGGCACCATCCCGTAGTCCGCGCCCATGAATTTAAGTTTATAAATTAAAATTAAAGAAACCCGCTCGCGAATGCTGCAAGCGGGTTTCGTTGATTATAATATATTTAGGCGGCAATGGAATCTTCCCATTTTTTCACCTGTTTTTCGGCTTCTTCACGGGCAATACCTTGGTTTTCCTGTATTTGACCGATCAACTTGTTACGTTCACCGTTTATTTTGTCAAACTGGTCGTCTGTCAGGTCTCCCCAAGTTTTCTGAGCTTGGCCTTTAAGCTGTTTCCAGTTTCCTTTTATAATGTTCTTATTCATGACATGTTCTCCTTCATTTTAGTGGGTTAAAACATAAGCAATATTGCTTATGCAGAAATCAAACTTGGTTCAGGAAGAAATGTTCCGAAAAAAATTAATTTTCTAACGTTGTTTCAAGCGTGATTTCTGCCGTCAGTAATTTAGAGATGGGGCAGTTTTTCTTTGCGCTTTGAGCGGCTTCGTTGAATTTATCCTCATCCGCGCCATTGATCTTGGCGTTAAGAATTAAGTGGCTTTTTGTGATCGTAAATCCGCCGTCTTTTTGTTCTAGCGTAATCTTTGCTTCGGTTTCAAGAGAGTCGGCGACCATGTCGCGGTCACCAAGTTCTTTGGAAAGTGCCATGGTGAAGCAGCTTGCGTGTGCGGCAGCGATAAGTTCTTCGGGGTTTGTTCCCTTGTCTTCGGTAAAGCGCGTGTTAAAGCCGTATGGCTGTTTATCCAAAGCGCCACTTTCCAGTGAAACTGTGCCTTTACCGTCTTTTAAACCGCCACTCCATTGTGCGGATGCTGTTTTGATGCTCATAATTAAATCCTTTTGTTGGGTAGATTGAATGCACCATACCATATGGGGGGAATCTTTGTTTTATCAAGCGATATATTTGGGCGGGATAGGTAAAGAAAAACGCTGCCTTTTACAGCAGCGCGTTCCTACACCTTCTTACCGTCGTTTGCCGACGTTCTGTTTTTAAACTTGTGGACGGCGGGACACTTTGAGAGCCTGCCCGACGATTGTGTCGTCGCTATTGCTAGTAGAATAAACTTTATTAAAGATGCCAGCTTGCTGTACGTGCATATCAAACGCGGATTGCGTGAGTTTGGCAGCAGGCACGAAACAGAAAGATTCACCTTCGTTCATGGTTTTGTAGAAGTGATCACCGATTTTGATTGTGACATCAAGACGACTGACAACATCCATGCGGCGCGTGCCGTTTTCTTTGTCGTAGTATGTTTTATATTCGAAGCATTTAGAGAACGGTATTTTTTCGCGCGTTTCTACATCATGCGCATCATCAGCGGATTCGTGACCGACATAACATTCAGGAGCGATCTCTTTTTCAATCAGGTGCAAGATGGCACCAATAGCTTGGCGGCAATCATCGCTTTCATATAATGCTTGATCTTCATCGGAGTGTAGATAGTGGTTCATGACGATGTAGCCATCTTGATCCACAATACGCGCTGCATATTTCAAGGCTTTTGGTAGGATTTCATTCTGGTTCATGTCGCCTTGACCAATAGGCGCGTTCCATAGTGGCGTGTTCCACGTCATCATCACAGGCGTGCCTTTTGTCTCAACAGGCCTTGTTATTTTGGAGTATTCTTTTGTAATGCAACGTACGGGGGATACGGCTTCATCTCCGCGTGCAATGTAATTGAAATATTTACTGATTTCATCGACATAGGTTGCGCTGTAATCAGGTACGATATCAATACCAATGGCTTCAACAAAGCGGTTATGTGGCTCTTCGCCAACTCTAAGGTTGTCGTTGGCCACGCGGTTAAACGAATCCATAAATAATTTTGCTTTATCGACGGCTTCACCATGCCCCAGATCAATTAAGGAGATATTATCTTTCGGGAATTCGGGGTCATTGGCTAGTTTTTTCGCAAATGTCTCGATGAATTCACGTTCGCGCTCACCGTGATAACCTTTTTGTTTGAATAGGCGCTCAAGAGGTGCCCGTCCGCCGTTCATATAGGCCCAAACCGCCATGATACCGCTCATTTTGTGCTTGAGGGTATTCTGTACGTCAACCATAAGATCAGATCTCTGGTTCTGCGTAAGTTTTTTCTCTACTTGTGACGGTTGAATATAACTCATAAATTACACAGCTTCTCTTTTACTCAGTTCCGGCTTGGTGGCATTGTTCCACATCGCCTCGAATTGCTTGCGGTATGTTTGCGCCACAGCAGGGTAGTTCAATAAAATCACAGTTGGTTCAATATCAAAAAGCATAATCGCCAATTTTTTGCCAAACACGTAAAACGGAACAGATGAAAATAGCTCTTTAGACAGCCAGCGATATTCCGCATAGCCATCCGCAGGGAAATATGTATCGCCATCTTGAATTAAAATGCGTGTTGAAACATTTTTAAGTGATTTCATGCGGGCTAAATGTTCGTCACCCATTTCACCATGCCATTTTGCGAATTTGCGCTCATCAACGTTACTAACACATATTTCGCCGCCATTTTCTTTGTTCAGTACATCATAGACCTCGCCAAAGAAGTCCATATAGCCTTCGCGACCTGTAAAGACGCGTACATTGCCTGTTTTAAGGCGAACGCCGTCTGTGCCCATAAATTCGATGCCAGCATCCTCAAACGCTTTTTGGATGCTCAGAAGTGTGTTGGCGCGCGGGGTCGTTTGGTTATTCTCTATACTACCAATAGATGTCGCGGATATGCCTGTGCGTTCAGCAAGGTCACCTTGGCTCCAGTTTAAAATTCCGCGTGCGCCGCGTATTTGTGCCGTTGTAATACTCATAATTCAGTTTGCCTGTTATTTTTTGTGGTGTGTACGTTTCAGAATTCGCGCTTAATTATATATTTAATTACACACCTTTATAATTACTAAACTGTAACTTTGCAAATTCGTAAGCCTTTTTATCGCAAAAGCATATCATCATGCAATAAAAAAATATTTTATTTTCATAAAAAAAGAACTTGACACAAAAGCAAACTTAATATAAAACTTAGATTAACTTGGAAATAAACAAAGTTTGGGTTCACGAAGTTAGATTTCTCCCCCTTATCTGATTATCGTTCTCCCCACACACACAAACAGACCTAAACGGTGTTATTTCCAAGTTACCCCACACACAAAATAAAGAGCCCTTCGTTTCCCCGACGAAGGGCTTTCTCTTTGTGTCGCGCTGTAAGTAAGGAGCGGGGTTACGCAGCCTTACCTTTGCCTGTTAAGCCCTCACGACGGAGCAGGGCTTCGGGGTCTGCGTCGCGGCCGCGGAAGCGTTGGTAGATTACGCGCGGGTGTTCGCTGCCGCCGATGGCAAGGATTTCTTCTTTATAGCGTTTTGCGGTTTCAAGATCGTATAGGCCTTTTTCTGTGAAGGCCTCGAATGTATCGGCATCAAGGACTTCTGCCCATTTATAGCTGTAATAACCAGCTGCATAACCGCCCGCGAATAAATGCCCGAATGAGCATGAAAACGGACCAGCCAAGCGCGGGAATAACGATGTTTCGGCGGTGTGCTTGTCTTCAAACTCTTCGACGCTGTTGATTGTCTTTGGATCGGCTGTATGCCAGTGCATATCAAGGCCAGCAAAGTTCACTTGGCGCAATCCGCCCCATGCCACCATGAAGTTTTTGGCAGCGTTTAATTTTTTAATCAGCTCTGCGGGCACTTTTTCGCCCGTTTCATAATGGCCAGAGATTAAATCCAGTGTTTCTTTGGTGTAGCACCAGTTTTCCTGTAGCTGTGATGGGAGCTCAACAAAGTCCCACAGAACGTTCGTGCCAGAAAGAGAGCTATACGTTGTGTTTGCCAACATACCGTGCATGGCGTGTCCCATTTCGTGGAATAAGGTTTCGACTTCACCGAATGTCAGAAGCGATGGTTTATCGCCCGTTGGCTTTGTGAAGTTACAGACAATCGCAATCACGGGGCGTTCAACCTTGCCGTTAAATAGGCCTTGGTTGCGGTAGCTGGTCATCCATGCGCCGGGTTTTTTGCCTGTGCGCGGGAAGAAATCAGCATAGAACGTGCCTGTGAATTTGCCGCTGTCGTTATCAAAAACGTCATAGGCGACAACGTCTTTGTGCCAGACGGGATAGGTTTTGTTTTTTTCAAAGCGGATGTTGAAAAGCTTCGTGAAATGCGTGAAGCAACCATCAAGAACAGTTTCCAACGGGAAGTATGGGCGCAGATCTTCGGATGAGAAGTTATAAAGGCTTTCCTTTAGTTTCTCGCTGTAATAGGCAACATCCCATGGCTGTAGTGCGTCTGTCGCACCATTTTTTGCGGCGAAATCTTGTAGACGCGCCAGATCATCTTTGGCGGCAGGAAGATATGCGGTTTTAAGTTTATCCAAAAACTCCCAAACGGCTTTAGGCTTTTCTGCCATGCGACGTTCCAAAACAAAATCGGCGTGAGAGCTGTAACCGATAAGCTGTGCGCGTTCATTACGTAACGTCACAATCTCGATCAAGGTGTCACAGTTATCATACTCATCTTTATAGGCGCGGCTGCTGAAAGCGTGCCAAATTTTTTCGCGTAGCTTGCGGTTGTCGGCATATTGCACGAACGGGATGAAGCTCGGGTAATCAAGCGTGAACAGCCATTTTCCATCCATGCCTTTCTCTTTGGCAGCAAAGGCAGCGGCCTCAATAGCACTATCGGGGAGGCCCGATAGATCGGCTTTGTCCTCGATCACCATTTCAAATAGTTCTGACGATTTTTGTACATTGTTCATGAAGGTCGGGCTGAGAACGGACATACGCTCATTGACCTCGCGCAGACGTTTTTGCTTTGTTTCATCCAAAAGCGCACCGCCGCGGACAAAGCCTTTATAGCTGTCTTCGAGTAACGTCGTTTGCTCGGCCGTCAGGTCGTAGCTGTCTTTTTGATCGTAAACGGCTTTGACGCGCGCGAATAAATCCGCATCCAAAACGATATCGCTCGAGAAGTTGGAGCTGATGGGCCCGATTTTCTCGGCAAGCTCATGTAGGCCGTCTGTGCTGTTTGCGGAAAGTTGGTTGTAGAAAATGGACGTTACACCACCCAGCCTTTCGGCGGCGGTTTCCATGGCCACGATGGTGTTTTCAAAGTCTGGCGTGTCTGTGTTTGCTTTTATCGCGTCGATATTTGCACGTGCTTCTTTTATCGCCGCCTCAACAGCGGGCAAAAAATGCTCTTCCTTTATTTTATCAAAAGCGGGGGCATGGTTAGGAAGCGTTGAGAGCGTAAGAAGCGGATTTGCAGACATAAAAATATTCTCCGGATTGGTCGGGGTTGTAATTAGTACCTAATATATAGTGGTTTTTAAGCGCGGCAATTATTCGGTCAAGGAAACTGTGGTTGCGTCCATGCCGCCTTCTTTTGAGTGCTTATCAAACGCGGTGACGAGAACTTTATAATCGCCAGCAAGAGGAATTTTAACGCGCGTCATGTATTGACCCGCTTGCCCCGCATATTGCAGAGGGAGTGCGCTAATGAATTGTGTGCCTTTGTAAATATGGGCCTCAACCTCGAAATTATCGGGGTTCCACGGGCTGTCCATGGCGATCTGACAGCCACAAAGCTTCATAACGTTTGCCGCAATCGTAAGCGGCGCGGCCGCATCAAATTTGATTGTTTCATGTGGAGTAGGGCTTTGGATGTTGACCGCCATGCCCGGCATTTCAAGGCGGATACCATCGCCTGCGGTGTAATCTTTGCCCGGAATTAAAACAAAGTCTTGCGCGACTTTGATAGCACTTTGCATTTGTGAAAGCGGCGCAATCGCTGTAATGGTGACGGCTGTAGGCTCCAAAATTGCCAGTGAGAACTCAAAACGGGCAGAGTCTTTATCGCTCAATATTTCGTGGCGTTTATGGCTGTCAGCCATGATTTTTTGTGTGTCGCCTGTTGTTCCGTAAGTATGACCATCAACCATGATATCGCCTGTGAGCTTGTCGGTGACAATAATACGTGCACCGCCAACGGCATCCCCAATGAATTTAGCGTCTTTCGCTAGCACCGTTACAACGATATCCGTGTCGAACTCATTTCCAGATCCTTGTGCTTGTGCCGCTGTGGCTGTGAAGGATAAGGCTGTCAGAGCGATAAGTAGATGCCAAAGGCGCAACATGATAGGGTCTCCTTGAAATTGATTGCATTCTGAGGGACGGTCACGATAAATATGTGAGCCGTGAAAGTATAAGGATAATATATGCAGAACCGCGTGTACAGCGAGCAATTCGATGATATTTACTTTTCGCCCGAAGATGGTCTGGCGGAAAGTGAATTTGTGTTTCTGCGTGGTAATGATTTACCAGCGCGCTGGCGCGGCCGCGAGCAATTCACAATCGCTGAAACGGGCTTTGGCACGGGACTTAATTTCCTACTGACGTGTAAGTGTTTTACCGAAACCGCAGATAAAAATGCGCAGCTCCATTATATCTCATTTGAAAAATATCCGCTTTCACGCGATGAAATCGCCGCAGCACTTGAATGTTGGCGGGATGAGCTAAACCCGTATCTTGATGATTTTATTAATGCCTATCCCTTGCGCGTGCCTGGTTTTCATCGGGTGCAGTTGGGGCATAATATTTTTCTGACGCTGATTTTTGATGATGCGAACAAGGCTTTGCCCGAATTGATCGTACCTCGCGGTGTTGATGCGTGGTTCTTAGATGGGTTTGCTCCTGCCAAAAACCCCGATATGTGGAGCGACAATGTATTTGCGCAAATGGCACGGCTGAGCGCAAATAACGCAACCTTCGCAACCTTTACTGCGGCGGGGTTTGTAAAACGTGGTTTGCGTGATGCAGGGTTTGAGGTGCGCAAAGATGTTGGTTACGGTCGCAAACGTGAACGACTTGTCGGGTGTTTTGCAAGTGATGCGCCTGAACAGCCAGAGAACTTCCCAACAAAACCGCGCGTGGCAATTATTGGCGGCGGTTTGGCGGGAACGTCTTGCGCTTATGTTTTAGAAGGGCTTGCCGATGTTACAATTTTTGAAGGCGCGGATGCTTTGGCCTCTGGCGCGTCGGGCAATCGTGTAGCACTTTGTAATCCACGTTTTTCTGCGCATCGTGATGAAAACGCGGATTTTTTTACGGCGGCCTATGCGCAGGCAGTGCGTACATTATCGGCGTTGGGCGCGGCGGTGGATTACAACCGCACGACTACGCTAAACCTTGTGACGGATGAGGGTAAGGAAAAACGCTTTGCTGATGTGCTGCAAAATTGGGGCTGGCACGAAGATCATATGAGCATGATGAGCGCAGAGGTCGCAACGGATTACGCAGGCGTGGTGCTTGCGCATGATGCGCTGTCGTTGCCCGATTCATTTTCGATCAATCCGCATAAATTGTGCAATGTCTATGCCGCGCAGGCTGATGTTCGTTTGAACACATCTGTGACGGATTTAATACGCACAGGCGATCAATGGCTTGTGAACGGTGAAGCATTCGATGCGGTTATTCTTGCGTGCGGCATTGGTGTGCTACGTTTTTGTGATCTTGATGCGCTGGAGTTATATAAGGTGCGCGGACAGGTGAGCTATATTTCAGAAACGCCCACCTCAAAGGGTTTGAAATGCAATATCTGTTATCGCGGCTATTTGGCTCCTGCGCAAGATGGCGTGCATGCGCTGGGCTCGACCTTTACCAAATGGATCGACCACACCGATATTTTGGATGATGACCATAGCGAGAATATCGAGCGCCTATCAACGGTGTTACCCGATATAGCCGCCGAAGCTGCACCTGTGAACGGGTGGGCGGGGTTCAGAACGTCGCTGCCTGATCGTTTTCCTATTATCGGCGGTGTACCTGATCGTGAAAGCTGGCAAAACCCAAAAAATTTGCGTAGTGCGCGTACGACAGCAGGCAATGATTTACCTTATGTTTATATCAGCGCGGCGCACGGCTCGCATGGCACGATTGGTTCCCTCGCAGGGGCGCATATGATTGCCGATATGCTGCTACAGCGTCCTTATAGCCTCTCGCATGATGTTGTCGAATCCCTACAGGTGAACCGCTTTTTGAAGCGTGATAAGCGTAAAGGGCGAATTTAGAGCTTATTTGCGCGCCTTAATTTATTATTAATTACAATGGCTTATGATTTTTTATAATTGAAATTTGACGTGCACCCCTTGCTACGTGGTACAATTAATAATATGGAAAATATAGATTGGATTTTAGATAAATGTTAAGTGTATTTTATAAATTAATGGCAAAATATGTTTCTGAAACAGACGGCGTGACGGGCTTGGAGTACGGAATGATCGCAGGTGGCGTGGGCTTAGGCACGATAACAGCCGTAACATTGGTTGGTGATCAATTTTCGGGCATGTTTGAAACATTCGGTGACTTCTTGAGCGCGCCGCAAGATTTATAAAATGAAGAATGATTAAGTAACAAAACAAGTTTAATAGAAGTGGTGTTGTGTTTAAACAGGTGATCTTTCGGGGTTACCTGTTTTTTTATGCGCGGTATTTGTGCGCTCTCTCTTTTCAAGCGTGTCGGACTCGCTTATGCTCTTACGACGTTTAATGACGCTTAATGAATGTAAGGCACCACGGAAATATGATTGCGCTTCTGACCATTATTGCTTTTGTCGCGACGGTACTGATTGTACCGCGTGCTTGTGCTGTTGCGCCGAAACTTCATTTAATTGATAAGCCCGGTGGACGTAAAAAGCATGAAGTTGTGACACCGCTTATCGGTGGTATTGTTGTCTTTAGCGTGTTTATTGTGACGGCAATGGTGTTTTTGGGGGCTGCGCAGGCACTTAGCGCGCCGATGTTATGGTTCTTCGCGTCTTTGGCGACACTTGTCACTGTTGGTGCCATGGATGACCGTCAGCATATCGCCGCGTGGACACGCTTTGGCATACAGTTCGCGGTGTCGTTTATTATTGTGCTGCTTGCAGGGGCGCAGCTTAAGCACCTAGGGGATTTGTTCGGCTTTGGTATTTTCTGGCTAGGCTTTATGGCTATACCGTTCAGCGTAATTGCGGCGGTGCTTTTGATTAATGCTATTAACCTGATTGATGGACTGGACGGACTTTGCGCAGGGAATGCGTTTATCGTATTTGGCTGGATGGCGGCATGGTGTTATATGGGTGGCAATATGCTTCATTTGCCGATGTTGCTGTTCATCATGGCGGCGCTGGCTGGGTTTTTGGTCTATAATTTGCGCACCAAATGGCGCAGCAAGGCATCGGTGTTTTTTGGTGATGCAGGTAGTTTAGGGCTTGGCCTAACGATTGCATTTTTTGCAATGACGCTGGGCGGTGGCAAGCCTGTCTTTATCGAGCCAATGGCTGTGGCATGGATGCTCGCATGGCCGATTTTTGATATATGTGGTCAATTCGCACGTAGGATGAGCGAAGGGCGCCATCCGTTTGACCCCGATCACGACCATTTTCACCACCATTTCATTAACCTTGGTGTGCCGCCTGCAAAAGCCACAGCGATTATTCTTTGTATCGCATTTGTCACGGGCTTTATCGGTAGCGGTGGTTTGTGGCTCGGCGTGCCTTTACCAGTGCTTACTATAAGCTGGATGATCTTGCTGCTCGTGCATATCTATCTTTCGATCAAGCCCGAGCGTTACCGCCGTTTGATTGCAAAGGCGTTGCGCCATGAATGATTTACCGAACGGGCATAAACACAATAAGACATTGTTTTTTGTGGTGACAGAAGATTGGTATTTCTATTCGCACCGCTTACCGATGGCACGCGCCGCACAGCGCGCAGGGTACGATGTCACCGTGATCACCAACGTCGATCAGCACGGTGAAAAAATTAAAGCTGAAAAAATCAAAATTATCCATTTTTCGATGGATCGGCGTTCGCTCAACCCGTTTAAGGCGTTGAAGAAAATCAATGAATTGCGCAAAATTTATGCGATGCAAAAACCTGATCTCGTGCATCACATCGCGATGAAGCCTGTCTTGTTCGGCAGTGTCGCGTCATGGCTTTCTGGTGTGCCGCATGTTTTAAACGCGTTTGCGGGCTTGGGGTATTTATTTTGCGGTACAGATGCCAAGGCTAAGGCTTTGAAGTTTTTTATGCTGCCGTTGTTTCGTTTCTTTATGAAACGAAAGGGGCGTTGGCTTTTGCTGCAAAATAACGATGATTTAGCGGTGCTTGACGGTTATAAAATCACGCCGCGCGACAAAACGGTTGTGATTAAAGGCTCGGGCGTTGATTTGGACGCGTATCCTTTTACGGTGCCGTCGCCACCTTCACCAAATTTCATCTGTGCCTTTGCGGGGCGTATGATCGATATTAAGGGGCTGCCCACGTTACAAGCAGCCTTTGCCATGCTCGAGCAAACCGCGCCGCATGTGCGTTTGTGGTTGTGCGGCACGCCCGATGCGGCAAACCCCGGCGCGTGGACGGAAGCACGTCTGCAACAATGGGCGCAACGCCCCAATATTGAGTATAAAGGGCATTGCGGCGACATGGTTGATGTTTGGAAAGCCTCGCATTGCGCGGTGCAGGCATCATACGGCGGCGAAGGTGTGCCAAAGTCATTGATCGAAGCCGCATCATGCGGGCGCGCGATTGTGACCACTATGTCAGCAGGGTGCCGCGATATGGTCAGCGATGGCATAAATGGCTATCTCGTTCCCGTACGTGATGCACGCGCGCTTGCTGCAGCGATCGAAAAAGTCGCGCAAGATGAGAGTGCGTGTGTGCGCATGGGGCGTGCTAGCCGCGCATTGGCTGAAAAAGAGTTCTCCGCCGATATCGTTGCCAAAAAAACCGAAGCCCTTTACCGCCGTATTGGTGATGACGCGTAAATAAAGCGCCTTTGTTTGTGCGTGTTATCGACATGTGGGTAATTACGGGATAAAACGCGTGATGTTGTGTGGATAACACGCCCCTTTGCATCGCGATTTCTTGACGATTGCCGATTCTGATTCATAGGCTTGTATATCAAGAAACCATTCAAAAGGCCTGCCATGAAAAAAATCAATTTTGTTTTGCTCTCCGGTGTATGTATCGTCGCGCTTTCTAGCTGTTCATGGATTTCTGATTGGCCGCCAAGTGGTTCAAAGCGCGCAGCCGCTCCTGCGCCTGCGATGGCACCGCAAGTAACACTCATGCAAACCGCTGATGCGACATGGATTGAGCCCGCAGCAGGTGGTGATGCGGTGGCAACGATGGTGCCTACGCCATCCAAGGCCACACAAGACAGAATGAATGAGTTAGAGCAGCAAATGGCACAGATGCGTAGCGATATGAGCATGATGATGCCAGCATTAACGCGTCTTGCCGAGGTGCAGGGCGATTTGCAAGCACTTCTAAGCTCTCAAATCCAACCCGCAGCAGGCAATGCGAGCGGCGCTGGCGATATGCCGAATACAGCTAGCCAAGTCGTGAATAATAGATATGAGCAGCCAAAAGTTGCCACAGCCTCGCCAACGTCGGTTGTCGCACCGCAATCAAGCGCAGGCATGAATGCCGCAGCGATTGCGGCACAAAGACAAGCCGCTATGCAAAAAATAGAAATGGCTTCTGCGGATGCGTCACAATATGGCTATGACGAAATGGATATGGATGACGAGAGCCATATGGGCGAAAGTACCGCGACAGCAGCACCGTCTGCTACACCACAACCAGTTTACAGGCAGCCCGTTGCGACAACGTCCGGTGGTAAAATAACGAGCATTCGTTTCGGTGAACACCCTGATAAAACCCGTATCGTGATGGATGTCACGGATGATATCGCGTTTGATTATGACGTTGATAACAATGAGCAGATTTTAGTGCTCGAACTTGGCGGTGACTGGAGCGGTATCGCGCAACGCAGCGTGAGCGATTCTGCGATGATTTCTTCGTACAGTGCTTCTCCTGACGGTCGTGGCGGCACAAGAATGGCACTACAGCTTAAGAAAGCAGGACAAGTGTCATGGGCGCAACATATCCCGCCAGCCGATGGCAAGGGACACCGTGTTGTGATCGACATCTCTGGACTTTAATCACTATATAGATTTGATATCTACCTGACTGACGGCAGGCTTTAGATTTTGTCGTCTTGACGGCGAAGCGGGCCTTTGTATTCTGGGTCTTGTTTGCGACGTCTGTCGGGGCCCGTGTAGTTTTCTGACTCGATGAAATCACGCGGACTATTAATCACATGAATAATCCGTTTTGTAAGGTCTTTTGCGGTAAAGGGCTTTACAACAAATTCCGTAACACCTGCGTCACGGGCTGTTGCCACGCGTTCTGACATGCCGTAACCAGATATCATGATGATGGGCACCATGCGGTTGGGATACATGGTGTTGGTGCGAATATCTTTGGTGAATTCAAGGCCGTCAAGTTCAGGCATTTCCCAATCGCATAAAATAATATCGGGGTTTTCACGTTTGACGAGATCTTGCGCTTTCATCGGTGATATTGTTGTTTGCACGTTGCCAACACCAAGGCCTTCCAGAACGTTTTCGATCAGGTCCAGCATAGGCTTTGCGTCTTCAATGACAAGAACCCGTAAGGGCTTAAGATTTAGAGCCATCGTTATTTGTATCCCATCCATTTATGCATAACGGCACTCGCCGTTAAATCACCAGTAACATTGACAGTTGTACGGCACATGTCAAGCAGACGATCAACCCCTATGATAAGAGCGATACCCTCTGCAGGAACGCCAATGCCAAGGAGTATAGTGGCAAGCACAACAATACCAACGCCTGGTGTTGCCGGCGTACCGATAGAGGCACCAACGGTCGTAATAACGAGCAAAATCGTTTGTTCTGTGGATAGATCAATCCCGAAAACCTGACATAAAAATAGAGCGGCAATGGCTTGGTACATCGCGGTGCCATCCATATTGATTGTCGCGCCGAGCGGTATCACAAAACGGCTCACTTCTGGTTTTATGTGCAGCTTTTCTTCGGCCGCTTGAATGGAGATAGGCATTGTTGCCGCTGAACTAGACGTTGAAAAGGCGATAAGCTGTGCCTCACGAATGCCCGCCATAAAGGATGGAATTGATCGCCCCGTAAGAAGCTTCACGATCAAAAGATACACCATCATCATGCAACCAAGCCCCGCCAAAACCGTAAGCACGTACAGCCCGACGCTTTGTAATGCGCCAAACCCCATCTTTATGGTGATATTACAAAGCAGGCCAAAAACCGCATAGGGTGCCATCAGCATCGCCCAACTAATAATCCGCATCGAAAGCATCTGCCCTGAAATACAAAGATCAAGAAACGGTTTTCCTGATTTTCGCGGAATAGAAAGTAACGCCATACCGATTAAAATCGCGGCGATAACAATTTGCAACATATCGCGGTCAACCTGCGCCTTGGCGGGGTTTTTAGGTATGATGTTGGCAATGCGCTGGGGAATGGTTAGATCTTCAAACGTGATATCGGGCGCGCTGTTTTTTGCGGTATCGGCTGCCATGGCTTGCTCGACAAATGTGCTTTCGATCATGGTGCCGGGTTGGATGGTTTTGACCATAAAAACGCCGATACTAATGGCAACAAATGTCGTCAAAAGGAAGTAGGGAATAATCCGCAAGCTCAATTTTTTAACCGTGGCGATATCTTCGTTTTCGGCAATGCCCAATATAATGGAGGTTAAAACGAGCGGCACAATAACCATCTGGATCAAACCTAAAAAGATAACACCAGGCAGAGATATCCATTCACCGAATGTTGAGGCGGAAATTGTGTCTGATAAACCGCTTTTGGCAAGAAAATCATAATTTTCGGGAGACAAAACAAGCCCTAAAGCAATGCCGAGCGTCATACCGACCAGTATTTTAACCCATAAATGCTGTGATAGGATCATATCTGTCGATTTTTCGAGACTTTTACCGCGTAAACTTTGTTTTTCGGTGCTTTTGGTCATTAAATCAGGTCTTTCTGTTTGCTGCTCCCCGAAAGGGTAGCGATATTTTGTGCTGCTGGAAAGAGTCCTTGTGATTAAGCCATAAAAAACTTATCATTTAAGGCACTATAAAAAACAAAAATAAAAAATAAAACAGGGAAACTAAAATGGATTTAACAGAGCACTTCCAAAAATATGTGGGACGCCTTGTCGAAAAGCTGCATAATATTCATGCTGAATCAACGGTACGAGAAATCGAACAGGAAGCCCAAAAATACGGATTAAGAGCGTTCTTCGAAGCGCAAGGACGGCAAAACGAACTTCTGCCAGAAGGTGAAAATCTCCTTCGTGTGTCGTTGGTCGATGACGGTGTTCCCGCGAATAAGCAAGGCTGGGGCTGGCGCATCGCGATGGTCATGATTAGCAGACCAGACGTCATTTGATCTCCTGATATTACAATGGACGGTTGCATGACCTTCGTCGGTGTATTATAAGTTTCTATATAAAAATAGGGAGAAGAAAAATGAACGCGACTCTAACAGCCGAATTTCAAAAATTTGTAGGAACTATCATTAAGAACCCGCACCGCATGACAGCCGATATGGATGCCGCAGCGGAAGAAATCCAAACCGAAGCCAGAAAACATAACTTGCAGGTGAACTTTGTCGAGGCAGGTTTACCATCGGGCATCACGACAGGCACCGCCGTGCGAGCGGTTAATGTGGAGTACACAAAAAATGGTGTGCCTGCTGATAAAGCCGGTTGGGGTTTTCTTGTATCTAAAATTACCGTTAAGTAATCACTCTCAGCTATTTTCAAAATAATATGATTTTTTGCGAAGGGTTTTATCGCTCTTGGCGTATATTATCTATGTTTGTTTGATATTGTTATGAAGATGGAGAGATAAATATGCGTTCACTTTACCAATTTTCCCTTGTTAGTTTTTGTGCTGTTGCCGTGACGGTGTTCTCGGGCGCGGCGTTCGCAACGTCGTCTATTGATGATGCGCTTTATAGCCGCAGTATCACGCCACAATCATATTTCCAGACAATTCAAGATAGGGGCCAAGACAGAAGTGCGCGTGATGAAATGCGCAGTGATAGTGCCAAACGCCGTGACGAAATGCGAGGCAATGCAGAAAGCAGCAAAGAAATGATGCGTGATAAATTTCAAGATTTACCACCTGAAAAACAGGACGAGCTTCGTGCGCGCCGTGATGAAATTGAAAAGGAATTATCAGGACTGTCCCCTGAGGATCGCGCTGCGCGGATTAAAGAGTTGCGCGCGGAATGGAGCCAAAAGCATGAAATGGGACGGGAAGAACGCAGTAAAAATTTTGATGAACGCTGGGACAACGCATCGCCCGATGACAGATTAGAGTTTTGCGCGAGCATCCGTAAGAAATGCTACACCGAGGGCGGTGTCGTTTGCCAAACAGCCAAGCTAAGGTGCAGCGAATAAGCATGAGAGACGTAAATGATAATCAGTCCGATGCGGATTTAATCGCAAAAATTGTGATGCAAGATAGTGACGCGTTTCGGTGTTTGTCTGAGCGTTACATGAAAATGCTGTTCTCTGCGGCGTATCGTTTGGGCGTTGATCGGCAACAAGCCGAAGACATTGTGCAGGATACGATGCTCAAGGTCTGGCAAAAGGCAGATCAATGGAAGCCCGAAAAGGGTGCTGCGGTTAAAACATGGCTTTATCGTATTGCGTATAATCAGGCCGTCGATGTGCGACGCAAGCAAAAACAAACAGTACCGATTGATGATATGAACCTTACCGCACAAGACAAAACGGATGAAAATATGGAAGACCAGCAGCGCACGTTATTTGTACGTAAGGCCATTAATGATCTACCCGAGCGGCAGCGCACAGCCCTTGTTTTATGCCACTATCAAGGGCTTAGTAATGGCGAGGCCGCAGACGTTATGGGCTCGACTGTAAAAGCAATCGAAGGATTATTGGTGCGGGCACGTAAAACATTATATGAGGACTTAAAAACGCAAAAAGGCGTTTTGTAGAAAAGAGTAAACAAGATGAAAAAGATAGATTTGAAAACATTTGAATATCTTTTATCCGTGCATGGTGCGGATTTATCGCGCTGGCCAGATGTTGATGCCCGTGAGGTTCTGGCGTTTATTGATGATAACGCAGATGCCAAAGCACAATTTGCGCAAGCTGAAACGCTGGATGCTGCCCTTGCATTTTACGCCGTGCCTGAAATGACTGATGCAGATAAAATGACGGCTGTGACTGAGGGTGCGATTGCCGCTGAAGCATTGCCTGTGACGCCACTTTTCCCTGTCTGGATGAAGATGGCACGCCGTGCGGGCGTTGGTCTTGCTGTATGTGTCGCCCTTATGATCGGTGGCACGGCGATTTTGAAGTCACGCGGTGATCTCAACCCACAAAACACTCAAGCTCTTGTCGTTGCTGCTCAACAGACCGCCACAACCGAAGATATTGAGGCCGTTCTCGTGATTGCCGCGGCGGATATTCGCGAGCAGCAACAAATGCAGGAGCTATTGAATTTACTCAAAACAAACCCGGATCAATCTATTGACGATGCCATCGATAAGTTTCTGATCGATCAATACACGATTGATGAGCAAGATATTTTGCAGATGTTTAGCGAAGGCTAAAGCTGTAAATGAAAACCACGAACGATTTTTAAAACCCCAAAGGAGAAAAAAATGAAACGTACATTATTATTATCAATGATCGCTGCTGGCCTTTTGACATCACCACTTGCCTTCGCTGAAGGCGGCAAAGATGGCGGCCCCGACGGTAAACACCATAAAGGTCAAATGATGGAAGAAGTCGACACAAACGGTGATGGCGCCATCAGCAAAGAAGAATTCATGTCAAAGCATGAAGAACACTTTAGCAAAGTCGATGCAGACGGCGATGGTTCGCTGAGCAAAGAAGAAATGAAAGCCTCATGGGATGCCCGTAAGGAAAAAATGAAAGAGCGCCGTGACGAACGTCACGAAAAAAGAGGCGATATGAAGGATAAAGCTGCGGTTGACGCTGATGTTGATGTTGACGTTGATGCAGCGAGCGATGCTCCTGCTGAGGTTGATGCGGAATAATATCGACGCGAAACGCGCTTAAATACTTAAATGAACATATAAATCGCCGAATTAACCTTCGGCGGTTTTTTGTATTGTCTTCAAAACCGAAATTTAAAAAACATCATATGGATGCAAGCATTAATCTAGATATGCCCACTTGTGTACCTGCGCGGTGTAACCCTATTTGTCAGGGTGTTTAAGTCCTCTGCGCAGGAAAGCCTTTTTTGTCGAATAGAATCCTTGATTTCTTGATTTTGGTGCGTTATAACCCCATATCTCTGATGATGAATTCACATAGATAACATCCTTGTCGCGGGATGGAGCAGCCCGGTAGCTCGTCAGGCTCATAACCTGAAGGTCGTAGGTTCAAATCCTACTCCCGCAACCAATTTCACCAATAAAATCAATGACTTAGTTTTTGAAAAATAAGCGGCTTAGCCGTGAGTTTTTTCTAGTAAGGCTTTAGTAAGTTGTGGGTAACTTCGTTACGATTCCCGAATCTTATACTGGCCGTAGTTCTTGACTCTTCTTTTATTATTGTTTTATGGTCTCTCGTTCGATGTTTTTGACATCGAGCATGGGCGAGGCTTATTGGTTTCGTTCATGCAACTATTGCGCGGCCATGTATTCAGATGTTGGGTACGCTTTCTGCGCGGGTTGCAGTAAAACTACAGATAGGCGTAATTGGCTGATGGGATATCCATTTGTCAAAACTCTTTTTGTGGCTTTGCTGCGGATTTTAACCTGCGAAAAAGAGAGCAGAAAATGTACACACAACAAGAACTTGAAGAAGTTTTTATATCCGAAAAACAACTGGCGCGACGCTGGAGCTTTTCTGAAAAAAAATTGCGTAATGATAGATGGGCTGGCGTCGGGGTTAAGCCTCATAAATTTGGCCGAACAGTTCGATACTCGATGTCTAATATTATTCAGTACGAACGTGATTGTCGCGTCTTGCGATCCTAATTTCAATAATTTTATGATTGTGCCGCCCGTGTGTATGTTTGTTCTGGGATTGATCAGGCAGTTCAAACTCGATTTATTTATTTTATCAAAATTTATAATATTTCGCCGAATATACCTGACTCATTTGCCTAAGTAATAGTATGCCGCGAGTGACAAGAGCAAGGTCGAGTGCGCACAAGTATTATTTAGGTCATGATCCGATCTTTGCGCGCGAACAATCCCGCAAAAACGGCGGCCTTCGAAAAATTATGAAGGAGATTCCTCATGAATCTTCATTCTCGTATATTACCTATAAACAGGAATAATAAACAACATGAAGAAATTAAATAGAGCATCGCGCACAGCGATAAATTCAATCCTATCACCCTATGAAGACGAAATGGAGTACAACCGCGAGATTTTGGACGGGATCGATAGTAAATATAGATATCTCAAAGAAAAGGAAGAAGAACAATACATATGGATGAATGGTAAACGTATTCCTTTCAAAGAGTATTCCAAAATTTTTGGTCGGTTCACGCGGGGCGATAATCCATACACAGGTCGATACAGCTATTCCCCATACCTGATAACATACAATTTTCATCGGACGCGGAAACCAGATTACAACAAGTTTCGTCTTTTGATGCTAGGACATCAAAAGAGAATATACCGCGCGATCATTAATCCGCGTCGTTGGCACAAACATCCTGAGCGACTTCCCCGAGGGTTTCTGTGTCTCGATGAAGTATATGGGGCATATGATGAACATACCGCTCATTACCATGGTGTCATATGGGTTCGCAATGATTTCGTAAGCCGCATGGATTGTCCGAAAACAAGGTACAAACTTGATATGGAGTTTCGCAAACTCGATGAAAGCTTCTGCCAACAATTTCACATCATCAAAATACTCGAACGAGTTCATATGGCCGTTATGTACTGCAAGAAATCACTACCATACGTAGGCCGCTCTTTGGTTGACGCGGGTCATGAATTGATCTTCTTGCCTGACGCGAGTTATTCACGGTGAAATAATGGAACGCAATAAATTTTAATTGCAGATTCTAAGTGCAACACCATTTTGTTTAATGTTTAATAGGCAAGTTACACGCGATGAAATTAAAGGGAAACTAATGGTCAGTATGTCTATAAAAGATATTATAATTGAGATTGAGGATAGCGCACATAAGTTCAATCTGAATTTGATAGTTTTTAAAAACTCCGATTTTGAAAACCCTATAAAATGTAAAACAGTGATGGATATTTTATTGCATGCTGATGATTGTTCAGAAATGAATGTTGTTTTACAAAGAAAAAGCCTTTTTAAAAATCTAAAACATGCCGCAACAAGAAGTGTAATGTGGTGGTCATTTAAGAACGGGGATATAGTCGCAACAAGCCAGCATTTGAAAACAGGAACAACGTATGGGAATGCGGGCAGTATATATTCTTGTGTATCATCTGCGTTGAAAACAGGATGACTGTGAGAAGTCAAATATGACGAATTAGGATAAAAAATGAACAATCGAATATTACTTTGCAGTGAGTGTGGTGCTAAAAACAAAATACCAAAGAAAGTCCCTAAGGGTAAAACCGTATGCGGCAATTGCAAAAGTCATATATCTGTAAAAGGGAAAAACAGGTCTTTCCTTTCATCAATATTTTTCGTCATTTTAAAATTATGGTTTGTCTGGGTTTTAATTATAATCTTCGGTGTTCTGTCTTACCTTGAAGAAAATGACAATGAGGTCGTACACCCCAGTAATTTTTACCAGTCCGCCAAAATTCAAGAACCGTCTTTTAATGAGCCCCCTATGAATATCGACCACGGGGTTGTGTCCAAGAGTTTCACCACGGGTGTAGCGCCGTTAGAAATCAAGACTCAATTCGGAAAAAATTACTACGTCAAAGTGGTCAATACCCGAAACAATCAAGTGGCTTTAACCGCATATATTATAGGTGGGCGCTCTTTTGAGGTTCTTATGCCGCTTGGGGGTTACGAGATACGCTATGCGGCTGGGGACACGTGGTACGGCGCACAGCATTATTTTGGTCCTAAAACATCATATTCAAAAGCCAATCAGGAGTTCAAGTTCACGGATGACGGGTATCAATATAGTGGTTATACAGTTGAGTTGATTATGCAGACGCATGGTAATTTAAGAACTGTAAATATCGACGAAACTGATTTCTAAGCTGTTTTCCTTTTTTCGGTGACGATTTCACGACAAAGCCAATTATATGCTGCGTTTATCGCCTTTAGCATTTCTTCGGAATCCTTGATGCGCTCAACAGGAATGCCCTGTGACATAAGAAGATCAGGGTGATGTTTTCTAACCAGTTCTTTATATGCAACTTTAACATCGTCATGCGAAGCGTTCGCGTTTAACCCGAGAATTTTCAAACGGTCTATGCGCATAGAACTGGAAAAGCGACCATGAGAAGTCTTTTTCTGTCCTTTCTCGATATGGTCAAAGATTAAAAATAGCCGCTCAATCTCCGTCTCTGTTAGTTTGAACACCCTGCATATTTTCTTAATGACTTGTACTTCGTCATCCGTGATAATGCCATCCGCAGCGGCGATTTGAATTAGGCCAATAATAATATGTTCAAAAAGCTCTTTTTGGCCTTCAAAAACCCCAAAGACTTTTCGCGCTGGAATTTCAACACCATCTTTTGATGCGGCTGCTTTTGCAAATATTTCCGAAGAACCCGAAAATGAACTTTCATCAATTCCAAAATACCGCTTAAAAGTTTCGATTTCCTCTTTATCAACTCTGCCGTCTGCCGTGCATACCTTCGCTCCCAGAACTAATAAAGCCTCATAAAACTCTTGCTGTCGGGGTTTTTTCTTTTCTTTGACGGTTTCACTTCCCCACGAAAAGCCAAGATAATGCTTCATAAAATAAAGAAAACAATCTCGGTCAGTGGAAATATCAATGGCTTCATTGCCTTTCCACATCTTTACAATTGACTGTTTGAAATTAGCCGCCTTTTTCCCCGCTTCGAATGAGAATGTATGCAGACCTTTTTGAACATCGGAATCTTTTAGATTGAATATCAATTCATTATTTTTAAACAAATCA
>JBBKWU010000008.1:0-107829 GCA_037969035.1 Bdellovibrionales bacterium | reverse complement strand
CGGTCGGCAGAGAGTACTTAGCCTTGGAAGATGGTCCTCCCATGTTCAGACAGGGTTTCACGTGCCCCGCCCTACTCGATTTCACCTAAAACGCCTTTTCGTATACCGGGCTATCACCGTCTATGGCCAGACTTTCCAGACTGTTCTACTAAAACAAATTAGGCTTAAGGGCTAGTCCCCGTTCGCTCGTCGCTACTGAGGGAGTCTCAATTGATTTCCTTTCCTCCGGGTACTTAGATATTTCAGTTCTCCGGGTTCGCTTCGTTACCCTATGTATTCAGGTAACGATACCGCTAATGCGGTGGGTTTCCCCATTCGGAAATCCCCGGATCAAAGCTTGATTGTCAGCTCCCCGAGGCTTATCGCAGACTTACACGTCCTTCATCGCCTTCTGCCGCCAAGGCATCCACCGTGTGCGCTTAGTCACTTGGTCATATAACCTAAAACCCTCTCGCTCGTTCTTTTTCCGCAACTCGTTGTTGGAACACTCGCTCACTCGGTCACATGGCTAAGCCATGCTCCCTTCGATTTGCTCGTGTTCCGCCTAGATTTGCGAAAAAATTACTTCGCGAGTACCAGGATTGTCACCGTTGCCCTTTTGTATAACGCAACTGCAATTTTCCTGGCAAGCTTTGAGTTAACCAACAGTAGAAGCGGCTAAGCTCTACCGGACTAAACCTAACAAATTTGACACGACATCAAATTTGCATTTGCTGACACAATGTCCTGTGTTCATTTCGACTTTGACATGATCATCACAATCACGTTTCCAGCCGTCTTGAACCCAAGACGCTCTTGACAGAACTCCCATATTGTTAAAGAACAACGTTCAAACTTTGAAGCCTTTACCGAAGTAACGACTTCTCCGCTTTCGCGTTCAGTGTTTGTGTCTGCAATCTGCATTTCGCATCATGCGTACTTCAACACAAGCACAAATTCTATTATTTGCAACCGTTCCCGGACCACATTGGTGGAGCCAGGCGGGATCGAACCGCCGACCTCCTGCGTGCAAGGCAGGCGCTCTCCCAGCTGAGCTATGGCCCCGAACGTGGTGGGTCTGGGAAGATTCGAACTTCCGACCTCACCCTTATCAGGGGTGCGCTCTAACCAACTGAGCTACAGACCCTCTTCTTGCTTGGTCTTTTTCTGCATCTCTGCGTTGGACCGCTCGTTCGCTCGGTCACGTGCTGTTTGCACGCTCCCTTCGTCTCGCTCGCGATCCGGATCCGCCTTGATCTGCAAAAAAATTCCTGCGCAACAACTCCCAAACGGAAGCATCAGCGAAGAAAATCGGCCGGCTGCAATTCAGAAACACGAGATCTTAGTCTCAGTGTTTCCCAGGTAACTTGTGTTGGGCGCTCGCACCTTGAAAGATGCTTGCTCTATAAGGAGGTGATCCAGCCGCAGGTTCCCCTACGGCTACCTTGTTACGACTTAGTCCCAGTCGCTAACCCTACCGTGGTCGCTTGCCTCCTTGCGGTTGGCGCAGCGCCTTCGGGTAAAGTCAACTCCCATGACTTGACGGGCGGTGTGTACAAGACCCGGGAACGTATTCACCGTGGCATGCTGATCCACGATTACTAGCGATTCCAACTTCCTGTTCTCGAGTTGCAGAGAACAATCCGAACTGAGATTACTTTTGGAGATTCGCTCACTCTCACGAGTTCGCTGCCCACTGTAGTAACCATTGTAGCACGTTTGTAGCCCTACACGTAAGGGCCATGATGACTTGACGTCGTCCCCACCTTCCTCCGGCTTATCACCGGCAGTCCTATCAGAGTGCCCAACTTAATGATGGCAACAGATAGCGAGGGTTGCGCTCGTTGCGGGACTTAACCCAACATCTCACGACACGAGCTGACGACAGCCATGCAGCACCTGTATCCTATCCGGCCGAACCGAAGATAATCATCTCTGAAAATCCCGATAGGTATGTCAAGTGTAGGTAAGGTTCTTCGCGTTGCTTCGAATTAAACAACATGCTCCACCGCTTGTGCGGGTCCCCGTCAATTCCTTTGAGTTTTAATCTTGCGACCGTACTCCCCAGGCGGTGTGCTTAGTGATTTCTCTGCGTCACTGAATAGTAAACTACCCAACAACTAGCACACATCGTTTACAGCGTGGACTACCAGGGTATCTAATCCTGTTTGCTCCCCACGCTTTCGTACCTCAGCGTCAGTACCCGTCCAGTTAATCGCCTTCGCCACTGGTGTTCCTCCGAATATCTGCGAATTTCACCTCTACACTCGGAATTCCTTTAACCTCTCCGGGACTCTAGATAAGAAGTTTCAAAAGCAGTTCCTGGGTTGAGCCCAGGGATTTCACTTCTGACTATCTTATCCGCCTACGCACGCTTTAAGCCCAGTGATTCCGAACAACGCTCGCCCCATTCGTATTACCGCGGCTGCTGGCACGAATTTAGCCGGGGCTTCTTCTATAGTTACCGTCATTATCTTCACTATTGAAAGAGTTTTACAACCCGAAGGCCTTCATCACTCACGCGGCATGGCTGCATCAGAGTTTCCTCCATTGTGCAATATTCCTCACTGCTGCCTCCCGTAGGAGTCTGGACCGTGTCTCAGTTCCAGTGTGGCTGATCATCCTCTCAGACCAGCTATAGATCGTCGACTTGGTGAGCCGTTACCTCACCAACTATCTAATCTAACGCGGGCTCATTTCCAGGCAATAAATCTTTGCCCCTGGGGGATTATACGGTATTAGCACACCTTTCGGTGAGTTATTCCGTACCTGGATGTAGATTCCCACGCGTTACGCACCCGTGCGCCACTCACTCCGAAGAGTTCGTTCGACTTGCATGTGTTAGGCCTGCCGCCAGCGTTCGTTCTGAGCCAGGATCAAACTCTCATGTTTGAATCCATCTCAAAAAATCACTTAAAGAATTGAAGTATCCTTAGACACTTCACTCTAAGTGATAGAGAAGTGCAAGGACCTGCAATATTTTGTATAACAAATTAAAAATTTGTCATGCGTAAATTGTTAAAGATACGCTTCTTGCAGGTCTGTATATATGTGTATTCAACACTACTAACCGTCACGCTTGCGCGCTCAGATCAGCATATACAACACTGCTGCCTGCGTATCCCTTCTTTCACTCACGATGTTCAAGAACGTCCGTAATCCGAAGACTACTTCTTCGCGCCATTTCTATTACTTTAGAGCCAGCGCAATAAAAAGGTCGGAACTAAATCCAACCTGTTTTGTTGAAGAAAGATACTGATAATCTAATAAGCACCTTGCGTCAACAAAAATCTTTCATCTTTTCAGATTAAGATCTCGATCCGTTTCGGGGGAGAAAATGTCTTCCCAGCAACGTGTCGAGGTGCGCTTTATATAAACTACCCACCCCCCTGTCAAACTTTTTTTTAATAAAAAATGAACTTTTTTTGTATGGGGCACTTTCTGCCTACGGGCAACCACGCCAACATCGGCAGAACACTGGTATTTCTTGACTTTTTACATCTGTTATGAAAAAGTAATTTTATTAATTTTTTATGGGTTAGCGCATTATGGTTTCTGATTTTTCCAGCACGGCACGTGGCATCAAATTACCTGCCATTCTCACGTTATCGCCACCGCCACTTGAAGAAACAGGTGCATTTTTATTTGAACCCGCAGAGAATGGCTCTGAAAAGGCATATATATCACTGCCATTGCACAGCACATTACAAGAGATCAATGCGCCTCTACGCACAACGGCGACACTTGAGGTTGAAAGACGCCTCGCAGGATGCGCCCACGCCTATGCCATAGGAAAGGTCGAAAAGGATGATATCAGCGTCACGCGCACTCATTTTTCCGATGTGGCACGCTTTATTGGTGTTCCAGACATCCTGCCCGTACATGACACATATAAGGTCGGACTTATGAGCGGTGAAAAAGCAAGGCAGCTTTTACGCCTTGCAAATATGATGGCGCTTTTTAATGCCTTGGGAAATGATAACGATGAATTGTCCTTTATTCCGACCGTAGAGCAAACAGTATTTCACATGAATTACGCGGATGAGCTTCAAGGCGCACGCGATGCGTTGCTACAGGACTTAGCGCCAAGGTATGTTGATCCGAAAAAACAACACGGCAACAATAGGCAATTTGGTGTCCTTGATGGCGGCAAGCTCAAACTATAAAGCATCACACATAGATTACAGAAGCCCTGACTCGCGCAAAGCATCTTCCATATCAGCAGGAATATCTTCCACTGGTGCATTGGGATCAAACACGCCCATATCCTTTGGTGCCTTGGCACTATCAAAATAGCGCCACCCTTGGAACGGGCGTTGTGGCTGTTTGGCTGTTTCGATGATTTCGGCTGATACCATGACAAGGCAGAACTTACCGTTCTCATCGTCGTTGAATTGCTCTAACCCCAATATGCGTTGGCGGCATTGAATTTTTCCCTTAATCACACGGTAAAGCGATCCTGCTTCCAAAAGCTCTTTCGCGCGCACAGGTTTGTGCCGTGTTTTAACGGGGAATGCTACCTGACCGTAATAATCGGTGTGGCTCAGTCTTTGCCACGCCGCCATTTCACCGATATCTGCGACGCCGACGCCCAGTTTTATGAGATTTAATGCCATTTAAAATTACCCTTACGATTTACCCTTATAATAATGCATCAAAATAGCCCTAAAGGATTCACTTATATAAAATATGTGTCTATACTAAAAAATAAGGCCTGCAAGTCACGGCCTTAATACTGTCCCTGCGCGCATCCGCGCCACGATCCGAAACAAGAATATGAAATTAAACACGCGCATTTCAACCGTTTTATTTCTGTGCTTTGCTATGTTTTCCATGGCGGCAACGGCTCCTGCTGCGCTTGCGCAGGTCAAAGCACCGCATTTTCAAGCCCCTTGGGATGGCAATGACAATAGAGATGGGCAAGAAATACGCAACCCTTCCGAAAATACGGGCTCCCTTAAAAGATCCCCAGATCGCCCCGTCATCACCCCCGAGCACACACGGCAACTAATCGCCTATCTGGATGGCAAAGACGATAAAGACGCACCCTCTGCGCTTGAACAATCCTATTCCAGCCGCATCGTCGATGAATTGCAGCAATTTGGCTACGATATGTTTGGTACGCTCTCCAACAATAGTGACAATAATCACGCCGACATCGCCAACAGCAAAGATTTCTCGCTACCTGCGGGTGCTGTACAAGATGAATTTGTACTCGGCATCGGGGATGAGCTTGAAATCACCTTCCGTGGCCGTCAACAGAGCCACGACAAGTACCGCATCAACAACCAAGGGCTGTTGATTATCGAAGACTTCGCACCCCTTCCCGCTGCAGGGCGTAATATCGGCCAAATTCGGGGAGCCTTAGAAGACCGCGCGCGCACCATGCCCAATACCGATGTTTTTGTATCCCTGTCGTCAGTCAAGCAAATCAACATCCTGATCGCGGGGCACGTTAACAAACCCGGACGCCAGCACCTCACCGTCTTTCACAGTGTTTTAGATGCGCTGATGGAAGCAGACGGCATACAAAAAACTGGCAGCCTGCGCCAAATCAAACTTATCCGTGACGGGCGCAGCACTATCATCGATCTTTATAGCCTCCTTATATATGGCAGCGATGCCATGGATATGCGTTTGCGTGATGGGGATCGCATTATTGTGCCACCTATCGGCCCTACCGTGGCGGTTGCGGGCAATGTGAAGCGTCCTGCGATCTATGAAATCATGCCTGCTATCAAAGGTATGCACCACAAACCGCAACATGCCGCGCAAAAACTTTCAATGAATGACTTGCTCGAATTTGGCGGCGGCGTTCTTAGTCCGGGACAAAATCGCTTTATGCGCTTTGCGCTCACCAATGACGGGCGCGAGGTCATTTCAGAAATTGACGAGCCCTACACCCGAGTCTTTGGTAGCGGCACAATTTTGTCGGTATCACCAAGCAAGCAAAAACGCTCGGGCATGGTTGAGCTTGTAGGCACGACCAACCGTCCAGGCCTGCATGACCTTAGCCAAAACCCCAACCTCTCCAGCCTGCTGAGTGACCGCAAAGTGATGGGTGCTGATATTTACCCGCTTTTGGGAGTGATTGAGCGTTGGGACGAAACACAGCTTACGCGCGCATTGTTGCCCTTTCCGCCACTGCTTGTTCTGAATGGTGGGTTTGATCGCGTTTTAAAAGATGGTGATGTTGTTCATCTTTTCTCCCGCGCGAGTATTCTAAACCTGAAAACGCCCAATGAATTACAAACCGTACCAGATGCAAAGCTAGAGCTTGTCGAAATGGGTTCAGCAATAGAAGGTGCCGAGGACAATATATTAGACGACAGCACCGTGCGTTCGTTTTTGCTCGAACGTGCCGCCTATATTCGCGGCGCTGTTCGTCAAGACGGTGCTTATCCTGTTGCCGAAGGAATCACGCTTGAAAACCTCTTGGCTGTGGCGGGTGGCATGACGCTTGAGGCACACACAGGCAACATCGAGATCACATCCAAACTTCTCGGGCAAGGCCATCAAACAGACGGGCGCAGCGGTACACAACGCAAAAACATTAATCTAAACGAAACATCGGCGGATGAAATCATGATCGGCGCAGGCGACACCGTGCGCGTAAACCAAAAATTCCAAAAAATCAAAGACAACAGCGTCCTTATTATAGGCGAGGTCAATCACCCAGGCCGCTACGACCTTATGCCGGGCGATACCATGCAGGATTTATTGACCCGTGCGGGCGGTTTAACGCCGCAAGCTTACCCCGACGGCGCGATCTTTAGCCGTGATAGCGAACGCCGCGCCGAGGAAGCCCGCTACAAGGCCGAGGCGCGTGATTTGGAACTTACACTCGCCAATGCCGTCGAGCAGAAGGACGAGCCTGATTTGGCCGCTATAAACGCCGTCCAAGATGTCATTCGCCAGCTTAAAAACGCAGAAGCTGTTGGCCGCATCACGGTTGAGGCTGATCCTGCCGTTCTCGCGGTGGCACCAGAGCTTAATCTCCTGCTCGAAGCCAAAGACAGGCTCTACATCCCGAAACGTCCGCTGACTGTGCGTGTTATGGGTGAGATCCTCTCCCCTGCGGCCTTACAATTCCGCAGCGAGAAAAACGCGCGTGATTACATTGCCGAGGCTGGCAGTTTCTCCTATCACGCCGACAAAGACCGCACCTTTGTTCTTTACCCAGACGGCAGCGCACAACCATTACAAGTCAACACATGGAACCACAAAAACACCTTCATCCCACCAGGTTCCGCCATTATCGTGCCGCGCGATCCAAAACCGTTTGATTTCCTTGAGACCACACGCGACATCACACAAATCCTTGCCAACCTAGCCTTCAGTGCCGTGGTCATCGATGATATCCGTGATAATTAATCCGCAAATAATCGGGTTTGTTCCGCCATATATAAAGGTTCAATGATGCCTCTTTTTTCCGTTATCACCGTGACCTATCAAAATCTTGTGGGGTTACAAAAAACGGCGGCGTCTGTTGCCGTGCAAAGCTGTGCGGATTACGAATGGATTGTGATTGATGGGGGTTCGAGCGATGGCAGTGCTGATTTTCTCAAAACAACACCCGCTCATTTTGTATCAGAAGCCGATAACGGCATATATGATGCCATGAACAAAGGTATTGAGCGTGCTACGGGCGATTACCTGATCTTCATGAATGCAGGCGATATGTTTGCCGCACCTGATACGCTGGCGCGGATTGCCACACATATAGTAGACACCGCCGGAACACTGCCCGACTTTCTATACGGTGATGCGCTGGAAGAACGCCCCGATGGTCAGCCTCCCGCCCACAAAGCCACACGCGATCATCATAAATGGGCATGGGGGATGTTCACCCACCACCAAGCGATGATTTATCGCCGCGCCGCACTTCACGATCTAAGCATAAAATACAACACCACCTACCCCATTGCTGCTGACTATAAACTAACAATTCAACTCATCCAGAACTGTGGAAAAATAATTAATATACAAAGCCCACCGCTGTGCCTTTTCGAATGCGGTGGTGTATCACAAACACGCGTACGGCAAGGACGGGTGGAGCAGTTTAAAATCCGTAAAGAATTAAAAGCTGTACCGCTTTGGAAAAACATAATGATCTTTGCCGCCCAAACGCTGGCTTATAATCTACGCCGCATTTCACCGCACCTATACTGGCGCATCAAATCGCGTCCCAACAGGCAGAGTACGTAGCTCTTTTGCCGCCGCTGCGATCATGCGGTAATAGCGATAACGATCACGGGCAAACAAAAACCCTTGCTGACCATCTAAAAAGCCAAACCGCAAAACATAGCAATGCATAAATGCGACCAACGGGCGAAACGGCATTTTCTTAAAATACGCTTTCATCACATTCCGTTTTACCACAGGGTCTTGCGGCCACGCACCGCGCATATCCATCATCGCTTCCCAACGGGCATAGCGCAGGTGGCGTGCCGTCCATGCCACGCCACCATCATATCCGTAAGCATCGTGAATAAGACCGTGCGAGAGCTGTCCTATGGCCGCAGCATCAACGTCACCAACGTCACGATCAGCATCCCCATACGCAACCTTTAACACAGGCTGGTAATGCCCTTCAATTTCGCCCATACCGTCAATGTCCAAATCATCCACCACGGGAAATTCCATTTTATGGCGGTTAAAAAGCGCGAGTTTATTGTTTTTCAAGCCGTAGCAAAGAACATCACCGCCGCGCGCGTACTGACCGCGCACAAAATACCCTGCGTTGCTAGGCTCCCCCGCAGCAAACAGCACCTCGATCTCGGCAATCAGCTCAGGAGTCACAATTTCATCGGCATCCACCATAAAGACAAAATTATGACGTAAAGGCACATGATCTAAACACCACTGGCGTTTTTTCGGGTATTGCCCGTCCCACACAAACGGCACGCACTCTGCGCCCATTGATTTTGCAACAGAAACGGTGTTATCGGTGCTTTGGGAATCAACAACGATGATTTGATCAAAGGGAGTTAAAGCAGCAAGGCATTTTGCGAGGCGCGGTTCTTCATTGTGTGTCACGATCAGAACCGAGACAGCAACCTTACTCATCAAAATTACGTTTGCGTTTGCTTTTCGAGCGTCCGCGATAGCGTTTGAAATAACGTCCGTAATTCCAGAACATGCCCGCAAACATAAACACGCCAATCACGATATGATAGGGCGGCCAGTCAGGTGCCAGTCCCGTTGTCGCAGGCTCCGCGATCATCGCGGCAAAAGGCTCATCCACCGCAAGCATCGTCAAAATATGCTCTTGCTCTAAAAACAATGACGTCAAAGCTTTGCGGTGTTCTGGGTTTTCTTCAATTTCCAGTGCTTTTTTGAAGTAGATGCTGCGTTTAATCGCCTGCGCCTTAATGTCTTTCTTAATGATTTTATCGGCTGTCTCGTAAATCATTTTCAATAAATTAACGGCAAATTCAGGGTCAGGATGCAAGTAAGACAAATGCCGCAAAGACGTTGCCGCCACAGGTGAAATTGTAATATTCTCTTTAAAATAAGCTGATAGTTCCTCAGGCGAACGGATAGTCGGGCCATCTGCAAACAAGAATCGTTTGCCCCGCTTAACACCATCAACAACGTATGAATTTTCTTCCATCAATATCTTGGCAACACTCGGGCCGAGCAAAATATGCTCAAAGCGCATAAAGTCAGTCGATTCAGCCGATCCAATTGAATCGACCATATATTTTTTTGCAAAACTACTATTTTCAGGGAAAAAGGCACTAATGTCTGTACCGCCAGAGCGTTCAGCGGGCGCAATCATCATATTCGCGGTATGGCGCGGCGTGACAATGATTAGAAATAACACGGCGAACATAAGCCCGACAAAAGCACCGATAAAAACATACACACGCGCGGCCCAGCTATCACCGATCGCATCGCCTAGGTTCTTTTTAACACCATCGTCGTCATCTTCATGAGGCGTGATTTCGGGATTTTTCTGTACCATTTATTATCTTATCATGTGAATCATGTGTGAATTTAGCTCAGTTATTTATAACACTATGTGCCCGTTCGACCCAAGCACTGATTGATGAGGACGGTACAAATAACTGTCCCGCAGAGGACGCGCCTTGATAGGCCGCGAACCATGCTTCGCTGTCTGTGCGGTAGAGCGTTATGACATCAGCCAGTTTCCGAGCGTCACCTTGCGGCACAACAGAACCTGCTTTGAAATCATTCAAGACCTGTGCGACTTCACACTCTTTAGGGCCAATCAACACGCAAGGGCGTTCCACCGCAAGAGCAGAATAGAGTTTGCACGGCACGAGCATCCCTGCGACTTCGTTCTTCATGGAAATAATATGAATGTCACCACTGCGCATCAAATCATTCAAACGGTTTGCAGGTTGAAACGGAAGAAAACGGATGTTTTCAAGGTGCAAGCGCGCACGTTCCGCCGCCAACCTATCCACATTTGTGCCGCCGCCAACAAAGACAAACTCAATATCTGGATGTGATTCAGCAAGTAATGCAGCGGCCTCAACGATCGTATCTACAGGATGCGCCATACCAAGGTTACCCGAGTATAAAACACGGAATTTGTGTTCATGTCCGTCTTTTAACTGCTGATCGAACGGGCGAATGTTTTTACCGCCCTTACGATATTTACGGGGTTTCATCTTACGCACCTTGCCCTCATCTTTGAGCAACTCATAATCGGGCCAATTCGGAATAACGGCGATTTTATTCGCGATAACGCCTTCTTTTTTAAGACGCTTACCAATGCAGCGGCCGACTGTTACAATTTTATCGCACTTCTTCATCGCGCGCCGTGAGAAGAATTTTAAACACAACAACACAGGTTTAGGAATCTTCACACCGACATAAGGGAATAAGTCTGGAAATAAGTCCTGACACCAATGAATGTGTCGTGTTTTTTTGATGGTGCGGATAATATGCCCCGCAATCACGAATAACGGCGGATCGGTCATTGTCACAATCAAGTCTGTGCGCTTATGAAATAGCCCCGCCCAAAACAGCTTGCACCATATCAACGCATAGGCAAGAACCGTCTTGCGCTGCATCGGTGCTTTCACGCGTACGATTCTGATTTTACCGTCGTAATTAACAGCCTTCTGCGCGCCCGTTGTAATCACAGTCACGTCCCAGCCAGCCTTGACAAAACCACGCGCCAAATCACGTAGCATGCGCCCCGTCGCGCCGCGCGATGGTGGATATACGCGGTTAAAGAAAAGAACCGATGGTTTATTCATCGTGGCGTCACGCCTTTCGGTTGCGCTTATCATTGTATCATTTGCTGCTCAGTGTTCTTTTTTCGTACACTGATATGGCTTATTTTTCAACCGACGAACCTCATCTGCCCACAAGGTTGCCAGAAGCAAGATCAAACCAAAATCCAAAGATTTAAAGCTGGCATATAAAAATACATCGATCAAAAGCGGCGCCAAAAGCGCAAGCCCAATCACGGGCAGGGTAAACAACATCTCAAAAACCTTACGCCCGATGGCAAACAAATAAACGCAAACCAGCGACAAACCAATCAATCCCGTCTTAAGCCAATATGTAGTCATCAGATTATGCGTGAAGTTCACAATAACACCGCCCACTGCTGGCGAGGCAAAGCTTGCGCCCCACCCCTTGCCAAACACAACCGCCCAGAATGTGCCCTGCACTTCTCTGATGACGGCGGCGGCTTCTTGTATCCGCATATTGCTGCCGACCATATTATTTTTACGGATCAAGGTTTCAGCCACATGCTCGAACACATCCCAAAACAACGCCGCGATCAGAACCACTGTGATAAAAGGCAACAGTGCTCGTTCAGGTCGTTTATAAAACGAGAAACAAATCAAAAATAAAATTGTAATAACCACCATGCCCATACTGGCGCGCTGCATAATCAACGCCATCGATGCCAGCGGGAAAAATCCAATAAACAACAAAAGAAAAGCATACGGAATGGCAAAGCGTGTATCCGCGCGGTAAACCTCAAACCCTGCCATGCCGATAAAAAACAACCCCGCGAACAAAACCGTGGGCGCGTTTGCCAAATAAAACGGATCAGCAGGCTGTGGCAATGACCAACCGCTAAATTGCCCTGTCAGTAATAACGGCGAGAGCACACGCAGCGCAAAGATAACGCCTACACCTGCCGTAATAATGGTTAAAAACGGCCGATACCCTTCTTTTTTCATCATCAGGTCGTGCAGGAATAATGGCAGTAATAAATACAAAAACGGAATGATATCCCGCACCGCAAACCCCATATCATTATCGTAGAAAAGCCCGACAATTAACGGCAACGGCAAACAGATAATAAACAAAAGCTGTGCCGCGCGCCGCCAAATCACCGTTTCTGTTTCACTGAAAATCGCAGTAATGCGCCCAAGCCCTGTGGCAAACACCAAAAGCCCACCAACGATAAATTCAGGAAGGCCAATCACATCTGGCGTGGGCGTGCCCCAAATGGCATAGACCATCAGGGCGACAAAAAACGCGGCAAAGCGCAAATCATAACTGTCCATATCCATGATGGCGTGTCGTAAGCCGTGCGGTTCCTCTATGGGCGCAGACTTACCCATAAACCGCCTCAATAAGCATACGAACGGCAACAACCAACATAAAGAACGCGAAGAAAAGCCGAAGCTTCTCGATCGAGACACTATGCGCAACCTTCGCCCCCAGCGGCGCGGCAAGCATGGTAAACGGGATGATCGTCAAAAAGGCCAACCAATGGATATAACCGAGCATATAATCCATGCCCGTATCATGCGATAAACCAATCCAGACAAACCCCAACGCCGCAGGAATAGAGACAACAACACCAATAGCAGATGCCGTACCGACCGCCTTATGCATTGCTACACCGCACACCGATAAAAACGGCACCATCAAAAGCGCACCCGCAATTCCCATTAACGAGGCCGCAATTCCGATCCCCAGCCCACAAGGAAGCGCAATATAAATCGGCGGCACACCATCAAACAATTTGAAACGCGCTGGATTGGTAAACATAATCATCGCAACAATGAATACAGCCGCCGCAAAGATATATTGCAAGACCTCTGCCGTTGCCATATCCGCAATGAATACGCCGCTCAGCGCACCTAAAAACATTCCCGGCGCAACACTATTGAATATCTCTAAATCAAACGCGCCGCGCCGCCAATGGGCACGGGCTGCTGATAATCCCGTCGGCGCAATCACTGCCAACGATGTCCCCACCGCCACATGCATCAAGACAGCAGGATCATACCCCATCGCGGCAAAGCCAAAATAAAAGCTCGGCACAAGAATAAGCCCGCCGCCAATACCGAGTAACCCCGACATAAAACCAGCAAGAGCGCCAAGCATTGCCATCAAGCCCAAAAGCAACCACAAATGTTCTGAAAAATATGCTAATGTATCCATATAAAAAACTTGCGCCAGACGCTTATCGGGCACAAGTCTAAATTTCAAATTATAACGACATATTCAGAACTGCTTTAACAAAAGCCGTTCATTTGATCGCTTGGGATCACTATCGCACATCAAACAAGCGGATCGGCTTTTTGCCTGTCGTTGTGCCGTCTTTCGGTTTGTAAACCATTTTACGTTTGATTTGCTCTTCGCTTACACCGCCTGTGCCGCCTGCGCCCATGGATTGCAATGCAGATGGGTCATTCATCTGTGAGGCCAAACGTTCTTGCATCTGTGCGCGATACATTTCGGCCATTTCTTGGGATTCTCTTACTTTTTCTACTCTATATGCTTCAGTCGTTTCGGTTTGCTTATCTGTTTCCATCTGGATGATTTCGCTCATTGTCATTTTGTCCATATCGCTTTCCGTCACGTTGCGGTAATTAAGTGACGCTGTACTGCCACTTGCATACGGAGATGGCTTGGCTACACCTGTTGCACTCGCACCGCCAGTAGATGTACTACCCGTCGTTGTTTGCGTACCCGTTTTTGGTACCACACGCAGTGGCTTGGCTCCTGAAGAACCGTTATCTTTATTAAAAAGCCCGCCAAATATGCCTTTGGTACCTTGCTCTTGTGCCATCGCACTATGAAGTGGCGCAACAAACAAAAGCGCGCCCCCCGTCAGCAATAATGTGAAAATTACGTTTCTTGTTCTGGACATCATTCTCTCCTCAATCAAAACATTACCATTATATTATATCAGGGCGCGGAGAATAAAAACAATTTATAAGAAATATTTCTGCGCTTAAGCCCCATTTTCAACGCTTTTCAATATTTTTATATATTAACATAAATACATTACCTTTTATTAATCCCTTTTTAAGGAATTGAGGGCATTATAAAGGAAATTTCGATGAAAAACGGAAAATGATAAGCCAAAAAAACGGCGCAAATCTAACGGCCTTAGAGGGTCACAAATGGAGTGGTGAACATGGATGTAAATGTCCGCGAGATATTAGAAAATTCAGGAATAGAAGAACAATTCTATCCAGGAAAACGATTGGTTAAAGCCTGTCCGCAGCCAGGCGAATTTAAAACACATTGTGTTGTATTTGACTGGCGCGATTCAAAACGGATCCGTATTGATCTAAGAGCTGGCCATACAGGACTTATAATGAAGCCTCAAGATTTGAAACATTATCCTGTGAGCTTCCAAGCGCCAACTTACGTTGAGATCAACGTTGACGATAGCGACGAGGACGAAGACGGCGAAACAAGCCGCGGCAAAGGCGGCAGCGGTGACAGCAAAGGTCACAAGAAAAAAGCCAAAAAAAGTTTGAACGCCTTTTCCGACGTTGTGAAAGGTAAAATCCCTGACGCGGGCCAAATCGAAAAAATGGTTGTCATGGGCAAAGAAATTGCCAAAGAAGCATACGGCGCGGTGATGGATAAGCTTACAAGCCAAATCAAACAGGCAAAAGTGATCGCCACCGATATTTTGGCGCAGTCTGGCAAATTTATTAAAACGGTCGAGCCTCCTGCCTTCATGGAGAAGAAAGATGGCGTGAATTACGACTCTAAATATAAATACAACCGCGAGCGCAACGAAGATATTGGCATGATGCGCCATAGTGCGCCAAAGCCAGGTTAAACGAAATTACCATTACGACCACTATTTACTACGAGTACTTTTTCATTAGACTTCATTTAGACTTCAAAAGCGTCGGTCCCAAAACCGGCGCTTTTTTTACTTTTATTTTTTATGTTGTCAAATGATAAGCAGCTTGAAAACTATCGATTCGATTACCGTTCAAATGATTTGTAACCTCTTGTGCAAATGCTCTGTGACTTCCTTTATTTTTAGGAATAACGCGGCATAAATAATTAATAACAGGGTCATGCTCTGCTGCCTTTATAATTTCAACCGCCAATCCTTGCGGAAAAGATTCCGTATTCGTCCACGCAAATTCATGCCAAATTGAGGACAGCCCTAATCCTGTGATGCGATGTCCCCTATTGGGATGCGTCATCAATTTTTTAATGGCAGATTCAGGGTTTTGGTTCATAGCATCAAAGTCTTCCATCGCACGGATAAGCGGTGCTTCCATTTGCATGAAAATTTCAGACTCCAATGCAGGATCGACGGCGGCGAATTGTTGATCAACAGGTCTATATTTTTGACGCGGCGACATAACGCTCATATCGGTCGAGAATTCTTGCGCGGGCTCAGGCGGTAATTTCCAATACGCGCCCTGATATTCCACTTGGCCTTGACCGTGTTCATCCCACCAAACCGTGCAATGCAAGCGCATTGTTGCCTTATAATCAAAGCCATCTTTTGCCTTAAAGAGCATCGGATCTACGCATTCTTGTGCCACTACAGCGGCATTACCAACATGGCTTTGTAAAAGCCCGTTACTAAGAACATGCCTTAGAACACGACGGTTATCAGGGCGTCTGGCACCTAAAAAATTGTAAAGTTTGGATAAATTCACGCCAGATGTTTCATTGGGATGCGGCACTGTACTATTTAACGTCTGCTTATCAATCAAACCAACACTTTGCCCCATAACATCCTGCGCGCCTTTTATCACAATATCTTTGTCCGTACCGAACCGTTCAATTAACGCCTTACGCAATGGCGATAACGTCATACTTGGCAAAATTTCAAAATCAGGCATATGCGGCTTTAAACTATCGGGCAGAAGCGCCGCAAATACCGCTTTATTAAACAAAGCATCTCTCACCAATCCCGTTTGAGACGGCATCATAAGCTTTGGATATCTATGCCGCAGGTCAGAAACTGTGCTATTTTTACCGATCCCCATTGACATTAAATACCCTTGAAAGCTTGCCCAACGCACATTGGGAAGCTCCGTGGCGGCTTTAGCCTGCCTCGCAAAGTTCGCTCTTAGAAGAATCATTTGGTCACAGCCGCTGACGTGCCAGAGCGGCCCATATTTTTCTTTAAGGAAAGGGAATGTTCTGTCGACAAGCAAATCTTCGCCGAATACGGCTATCTGTCCCGTACTGCCCGAATGGTTGGCAGGCTGTATTTCATAAATCCGAAAAACGCCGTTTTTATCGGGCGCACCATCAATGACAATATTAAAGGGACTTCGTTGCTGCAAAATATCCGAACCTATTTAAATTTCCAAGGTTCGGATTAAACCACGATTGTATACATTATGTCAATTTTGATAATTTTTAAAGAGCCGACTAAGATACAGCCGCCAGTCCTTTCCAATCTTCTATATCTTGATCGGGTTTTTCCGTGCGGTACTTTGCGTAAAGCGCTATTGTTTTTTCATCTTCGCCGATATCAACCTGCACACCCTTTTCGCGCAACATGCCTTCGTTTCCGCTGGCATTGGTCACATCGCCTACAACCACACGCGGGAAACCGCGCATGTAAATCAGGGTCGCACAGACATCGCACGGGCTGAGCGTCGTAAACATCGTTGTTTCACCAAAATTTATGCGCCCTGCATCACGGATCGCCGAAGTTTCGCCATGATTATACGGATGATCTTCTTGCACCAGTGTATTATGTCCTTTACCAACAATTATCCCGCTCTCATTATTTTTCACAACACCACCGATTGGGCAGCCACCTTCGTCATATCCTTTTTCTGCCAGATAGTACGCAACACGCATATAATGCGCGTCCGTAAATTTCGCAAAAATCGCTGTTTCTATAATTTTCAGCAAGCTTTTGGTCGGTAAATGTGCTATTAATTTCAACAGCGCATCGTCTATTTCCGTGGCTGCTGTAATGAATTTATTCATTATTCGTATCCTCTAATGTAATGTCATAATACGCTATATTATTGTAAACAAAGGAAAAATAAAGATAAACATTCCCTTTTTGCGCCAATATATGTACAATTCAACATACAGGAACACATAACGCAAGATATCTTCACGCACCACCATAAAAAAGAAGAGTCCGTTATGTCAGGTTTTACCGTCTAAACGATAACGATAAAAAGGGAGAACGCCATATGGGACAATCAAAAAAAGCTACCAAAGCGAATAAAGAAGAAGCCGCCAACAAAAACGCCGCGCCTGCCGAAGCACGCACATTGGTTGAAATTGACCACATGGCATATGGCTACGCGTTTAAGGCAAAACTTTCCGCGACGTTTAACGCGTTAGAGGAAGCCGCAGCCCATGAACAAATCATCGGGCTAAAGGGCAAAGACCTCTTTAATGCGCTGGTACAGTTTAATGGTATTTCACCGATCGAGGCAAGCCACTCCCACTTCGGAAAACCAATTGATATAGATGAAAGCACCGCCGCGACCCGCAAATGGGATCACAAAGGCCGCTTAGCCTTTTCACAAAGCGCAGGGCATGCGCCCGTGACCGATAAAAAAGCGCTAAAGGAAATTGAAAACACCTCTTCCGTTCGTCAATTCGAACGCAACCTGTTTGGCGGCGCGCTTAAATTAGCGGCATAAATAAAAATATTCGTCTCCAACGAAAACAAAAAGGGCAGCTTTGAGGGCTGCCCTTAATTTATGAAACATCGTTAGACCAAAGCCTTAACTACAGGCTCTTCAACACATCTCGAATGCTGGTCATGATCTGGTCGATCTGGCTGTTATTGATGATAAGCGGTGGTGACAGATACAAATTTGCCCCAGTATAGCGCACCATCACACCACGACGGAACAGCTCGTACGACGCATCACGTGGCAGCTTGCCTGGATCTTTCGGATCATTGGAGGCTTCAAGTTGTATACCTGCCAACAAACCACAGTTACGGATATCAACCACATGCGGTGCATCTTTTAAGCTATGAACAGCCGATTCCAAAACCTTTGTCATTTTGGCTGCGTTCTCATAGATACCCTCATCTTGAATAGTATCCATCGTGCCTATCACGGCTGCTGCCGCCAAAGGATGGCCTGAGTAAGTATAGCCATGCATCAACTCAATTTCGTGATCAGCACCGCCCATAAACGCATCATAAATACCTTGCGATACAAATGTCGCGCCCATCGGAATTGTGCCGTTGGTCAGGCCTTTTGCCATCGTGATGATGTCGGGCTTCACATCGAAATGCTCTGTTGAGGAGATCGAGCCAAAACGGCCAAAGCCTGTCACAACTTCATCAAAAATCAGCAATACACCGTGCTTGTCGCAAATCTCGCGTAAGCGTTTCAGATAACCTTTTGGTGGTGGCAGAACACCAGTCGAGCCCGCTACAGGCTCAACAATCACCGCCGCGACATTCATCGGGTCATGCAAATAAATCAAGTTCTCAAGCTCATCCGCCAAATGGGCGCCCCACTCAGGCATGCCTTTGGCAAAGGCATTATGTTCCATGTTATGGGTATGTGGTAAATGATCGACCTGCGGCAAAAGCTGGCCGAATGCGGCGCGGTTATAAGGAATACCGCCCACAGAAATACCGCCAAAGCCAACGCCATGATAGCCGCGCTCACGACCAATCAGAACGCGGCGTGTTCCTTCGCCATTGGCGCGATGATAGGCCAGTGCAATTTTAAGCGCCGTATCCACCGCTTCCGAACCAGAGTTCGAGAAGAAAACATGTGAATAAGGCTCAGGCATCGCCGCGATCAAACGTGATGCGGCTTTAAATGTTGTTGGTGAGCCGAACTGGAATTGCGGCACGTAATCAACCAAATCAAGCTGCGCTTCGATTGCTTCGCGTACTTTTGGCGGATTGTGTCCACAGTTCACGCACCAAAGACCAGCAGCACCATCAAGGATTTCATTACCGTCTTGATCGTAATAATACATGCCCTTAGCACTTGCCACCATGCGTGGGTTATCTTTAAACAAACGCTGCGGCGTAAACGGCATCCAAAATTCTTCGAGTGAATTGGCGGCGGTTGAAAAATCGTATCCCATGCTTGTACTCCTGTTCTGCTGTCATTACAGTCTATATAGAATATATAGGCCATAGAATTTATGAGTCGGACACAGATTATACGAGGTTATATTGGGACAAGGCAATAACGGTAATGATAAATATAACGGCAACGGCAGTGGAAACGGCCAACATTCGCACGACCACAACGCAGATAGCGAAGACGATGCCATCGATGAAAGCAACGTCATCCGCATCCCAACATTAGCCGAACGCGATGAAATACGCCGCCGACAAGAGAAAGAGCGCGCCGCGATCGAGAAAGAGCTACGCCAGAAATACCGCGATCAAAACGCCGCCGAGCCGATGATTAATTTGCCGCAAGCGACAAAAATATTCGTCGGGCTGTTTGTTGCCATTCATGTTTTCATCACAATGATCCTAAACCCAGAGCAACAATATTGGGTTATTTCCCATTTCGGATTTGTACCTGCGATATTCACAGGACACGAAACATTTTCGATGATCGCCCTTCTCGGGCCGCTGACTTATATATTCCTGCACGGTAGCTGGATGCATTTAGGCATGAATGTTGTCATGATGATGGCGTTCGGTTCAGGTGCAGAGCGCATGATGGGTGCCAAACGCTTTGTGATCTTCTTTGTCGCCTGTAGCCTTGTCGCTGCTCTTATCCATTTTGCCATCAGCCCGACATCAAATAATCCTGTGATTGGCGCATCGGGCGGGCTTAGCGGTTTATTCGCTGCTGTCCTTGTCATGCTTCAACAAACAGGCCGTATGCCCATGGGCAAATATGGCCTTCTGCCGCTGATCGGCATATGGGTCGGGATATCGATTTTATTCGGAATGATCGGCAGCCCCGACGGCAGCAACATCGCATGGGTCGCCCATATCGGCGGCTTCTTAGCAGGCTTTGCCCTCCTAAAACCAATCATGAGGATGAAGGCGTAACATTCGCAAGGCAAGATCAATTCAATAATTCTGGAATAATGGCTTAGTACCTATCCGCGCCTTACGGGTAGTGTCAGGATTTCGTTTTCGGGTTGGGATTGCAGCCCCAATGATCCAAAGCTGCCTTGCGGCATGCCCCAAATGATTGTGTTGAATGCGCCATGCGGCGGGGCGATCACTTGCCATTCGGTATAGATATTACCCGTTTGTGTGCAGACCCAAATTTTATCGGGCTTGGCATTGGCTGCCTTTTCGAAGTAATCATAGGCGGTTTCTGGATGCCCTATACCGTCCTCAAGCCGCGCCCATATTTGATACAGCTTTGCCGTTTGATCGATCTTCTGTGCGGCCTCCAGATATATTTGCGCCTTATCCCACAAGCCATCATTGACTGCCGCATCCGCCGCCGCAATCTGGCTTTCGTAATCGGAAGGGTTGAGCGAGACAAGTTTCTCCCAATGTTTGAAGCGTTTATTCACACTGTCTTTGCCTGTCTTATAAGGCGAGACCTCACGCCAAAGCTCTGCCAGATCAGGGTGCGGCGCAAGCTTCCATGCTTTTTCAATTACGCCACGTGCTTTGGCAATTTTGCGAATGTCTATATATTTCTCGGCAAGCGCAATCGCGGCAGGAGTAAAGGCAGGGTCAGCCTTAAGCGCGGCAGCATAATGCTTTATTCGATCCTGTACGTCCTTACTATCTGCGGCGTATTGCATATGGAATGCGGCGCTCATGCTATTGGCTTCGGCCACACTAAAGGCTTTCACTTTACGCGCTTTCTTCAGTACATCCTCGGCCTTTGCCCAATCTTTCTTACGGATTTCCAAATCAAACACCGTGCGTAAAAGCCATGGTTGTTTCGGATACATATCCAACGCTTTACGCGCAATTTTTTCGGCTTCATCGCTTTTGTTATTTTGAAGCGCATCAAGCAAAAGCCCGCGCAGCCCCAAAAATGCCGTGTCTTTATTCTCCAGCAATCTGCGGAATGCTTTATTCGCGGCGACTTCATCGCCGTTTAAACGCGCGGCTTGTGCGGCCAATAAAATCGATAAACCTTGCTGGTCAGATAATAATTTTTGCGCGCGGTATGATTGGTAATTCGCCAGTTTCGCGTCACCTGCGGCGACGGCGCTAAGCCCCAATGTCAAAGCCTGCAAGCCTTTATCGTCGCGTTTTTTATCGAGGGATTTTTGTAAAGATTTCGGCAGGCTTATAATTTTAAGCACCACCCGATAAACCATCATCGTGAACAAAAGCAAAAGCAGCAAGCAACCAAGCAACACGCCGATATGCGCATCCACTTCATAGTTCAGCCATTCAACATGGAAGCTGCCAGGCCTGTCTGCAACCCACATTGCAGCATAAACGACGACAGCTATTTGAATGGCAAACCAGAATGCGCGTATCATGAAAAATCCTTCCGAACGTCTCCATGATAACGCGATGCGCCCTGTGGGGCTAGAGTATTATTGTCCCGTTGATAGAGATTTACCGTTTATGGCCCGCGTATGCGTTTCAGGAACCATGAAAGAGTAGCCCGTTGCCTTATCGCGGTGCATTTTATAGCTAGGTGCAAAGGATTTCAGCTGTTGGATTACGCTGCTGTAAGACACCTTTGTGCCCACACCACCGCCATTCACAACAGAACCAACGCTACCGCCCATATTCTTAAGCTTACCGATGATTTCGTTTGTGAGCATACCTTCGGCATCACGCGCCAGCAATGTCGCCTTGGCTTCTTCAATCCATGGCTTTGCTGTACCTGCGGCATCACCGTCAAGGCTTTGCAGCTCATCTATTGCGCCTTGGATATTACCCTCATCCAGCATCACTTGCGCCCGCGCTACACGAGCCTGTGTGTCTGTACCCGTGATAAGTTCGCCATCTTTTTTAATTTCTAGAACTTCATTCAAACGCGCTTTGGCTTTTTCCTGAACAGAAACATCTTCGCCCTTTAATGAGGACACAACGATATCGCCCGCCAAGCCTTTAAACTCCGCGCTCAAACGTTGTGGCGAAAGAATGCCATCTTGTGCTTGCGGCGCGAGCTTAAGTAAAGCCTCGTTCAGCGCTGAATTTTCATCACCGCCCACCATGGATTGCATCAATGCCAGATCATCCGCAAAACCACCTTCACGGTGCAGCGCATTGCGGAATTGTGTCAGACCAAGCAGCAAAGCCGCTGCCTTCAAATCATCGCCGTTCACCCCTTGCAAAACCTCGCCCAACGCATCGTTTTCTTGCTGTGCGTCCGACAATGCTTGCTCAAGCTCAGGTGTTTCTGCCACGTCTGCACCTGATTGAATGCCTAATGCCGCCAAAATAGCGGACATATCCATTACAGAGTTATCAAGAACAACACGACCAACATCACTATTTTGCATAGCTTGAAGTTTTTGGAACCACACAGATAAATCAGTATCCACACCGATATTCGCGGTCACTTCACTAGCAAGCGTACCAAGCTGTGCTTCGATGCGTTCAATGCGGTGCGCCAAGTTGCCAGAATTAGGTGACGTCAACGTACGCGAAACAGATTCCGCCTGTTCCGAAATATTCGCGATACGGCTTTGAATTGTGTATGCCTGATCCTGCAAAGCACCGAGCTGATCTTGCAGGCTTTTGGGGATCAAATTTGAAAACATTGACTCACCGCCACCACCTTCGCGCATCTGCGTTTCAACATAGGCTATACGCGCTTCGTTTTCGCTTATTTTTTTGTTTTGCGGGAATAAAAGGACGATCATACCAACGGATGCGAGCAACACAAGCGAGCCTGATATCCATGTACTTTTACGCACCGCGCTGCCTTCAGAGACACGGATTTCTCGTTGAATTTTTTGATTAATTTCTGCTTCGAACTCATCTTCCACTGTGCGGGTCAATGGCAAGGCTTGTGATTTGGACGCACGCGGTGTTGTTGGCGCAGTTGGCATCGCGGCACGACTTGTGTTTTCATTAGAGATTCTCCGATTGTCTGTACCTTCTGCCAAATCTGACAAATCGACTTTATAGCGTTCTGCCGCTTTTAAAATGTCTGAACGGCGTGCGCTAGGGATAACATTGCGTTTTTTCCAACCCTGAATAGTGGTGACAGCAACATCAATTTTCTTCGACATCGGGCGGATACCGCCAAAGCGTTCGATAACTTCGTTCGCATTTTCAATCGCACCATCGTTGCTGTTTTTATTTGTCGCCGTCATGTTTCTCGCTCCTTCGCAAAGCCATCTATGAATATCGCTGTGCTTTACTTCAAAAGAGCCAAGACACTCTCTTTGTCTGGCGTATGTGCTACTTGTACGTCACGCCATTTTAAAACACGTACAGACTTTACCATCGAATCCGCTAAACACAAGGCTTTTGTTGTCAAGAATGAATCTTCGAGACCGTATTTTTGTGCCAAAGAAACGAACGTTTCTGCCGTACGTGTGGAAAACAATGTGACTGAATCCACCTCACCATTTTTTATGATTTCGCAGCACTCTGCGCTCATTTTCACGGCGGCTTCGGCTTTATAAACGGAGAATTGCTCAATCGTCAGCCCCGCGACCTCAATAGGGTTTCGAACATCCTCACCGCAAACATGCAGAAGGGGCTTATCCTGCGCTAAATCACCCGTTTGCACATCTTGCATGATACGTGCGGATAGCTCCGTTGCACCACCTTCGGCTGTAATGGCATATTGCGCAAACCACGGTAAAACCTGCCCCGTACGTGCCGCCAAAGCGTAAACAGGCTTGTTAAGCTGCGGTAATTGATCAAACACAGATTTCGGCAATGTGCTTACGGCATTGGCGCTTGTGAAAACAAATCCGCCATAATCATTGAAATCTGGCAACCGTGCCGCTTGTGGGACAATCTCGAGCATCGGCTCAATAAATGGCGTATAGCCCAGCGCTTCAACCTGCGCGGCTAAGGCTTCACTATCCTTACGTGGACGCGTTAAAAGAACATATTTACTCATACGGCAAGGATTTCTAGTGGCACGATGTTTTTCAACGTTTGACCGACGGCCTCACCTAAATCCACGGCATCTTCTGTGTTCATCACGGCAAAGCTGCCATCTGATTCATAAAGCTCTTTACCGTCCTCGGACGCGACCATCACATCAAGCTGCATGATGCCTTTTTCTAGCGTGGCAAACGCGCCAATCGGTGAACGGCAAGAGCCATCCAAAATTTGCAATGCCGCACGTTCTGCGCTCACGCATAGCCCCGTTTTATGGTCGTGTAAAACATCCAACAACACGCGCGTTTCACGGTCATTATCGCGAATTTCAATCCCGACAGCACCTTGTCCCGCCGCAGGAAGCATATAATCCGCCTCCCACACTTCACGCGCTTCGGATACCAGCCCAAGACGCTCTAACCCCGCATAGGCCAAAATAATAGCATCCGCATAACCGTTTTTCATTTTTTCTATACGCGTCGGTACATTACCGCGAATGGGAAGTACCTCAAGATCAGGTCTTTTTTCCAGCACAAATGCCTGACGGCGCAGGCTGGATGTCCCGATTTTAGCGCCTTGTGGCAGCTCATCGAGCGAGCCATATTTCTCCGATAAAAACGCATCACGCGGGTCGGCACGCGGCAGCATATGATCAATCACCAACCCATCAGGCAAAAATGACGGCATGTCTTTCATCGAATGTACGCCACAATCAATGCTGCCATCCATAATCGCGCGTTCGATTTCCTTGGCAAACAAGCCTTTACCGCCCTGTGCTTCGGACAGGCGTGTTTCGCCATGCTCGGGTTTCCAATCACCGGATGTCAATATTTCAACAATCTCGACATTCAGCTCAGGATGCGCGGCCTTTAGCGCGTCCGCCACCATATGTGTTTGCACCATCGCGAGTTTTGATCCGCGCGTTCCGATTTTGATTGTTTTGGCCATATCGTCACTTAATTCCGCTACAGTTTCGGTTTATGTTCCGGCGGCTTTATTACCTGATTATCGTTTGCCGCCTGTAAAATCTTATCAGGATCCGGCAGCTTAAGACGGGGGAAATACTTTTTCAATGATTTTGACATCGGTTTATACAAACCAAGCTCATGCGTGAGCAACACAGCCCCCGGTATCCAGAGCCCAAGCGGCAACGCACACGTCCAAACCGCTGCAATGGCAATGCGTTTGGGCTTACTGGCGCTTGCATAAGCCACCAGAAGTTTATTTTTGTAGTGTTCTAGTTTTTCTCTGTTCAACTCTTTCTCCCGCACGAACAATCGCACAACAAAAGAATACTTTATTTTTTATAGTAACCTTATATTCTACTTTGCATGAAAGTCTTAGGAATTGAAACATCTTGCGATGAAACCGCTGCGTCCGTTGTGGATGATGAGGGAAACATTCTTTCCAACATCCTGCTAAGCCAGCTAGAGGAGCACCGCATCTATGGCGGTGTTGTACCTGAGATTGCCGCGCGCACACATCTTGAACATCTTGACCGCCTCATTGCCATCGCGATGGAAGACGCCAAAACTGAATTTTCTGAGCTGGACGGCGTTGCCGCGACCTGTGGCCCAGGCCTTGTTGGCGGCGTAATGGTCGGCATGATGGCGGGAAAAGCCATTGCGGCCGCGCATGATTTACCGTTCATCGGGGTCAACCATCTAGAGGCGCATGCTCTAACCCCGCGCCTGACCGATGGCGTGGAGTTCCCTTATTTACTGCTCCTCATCTCAGGCGGGCATACACAGATCCTCGCCGTGGAAGATGTTGGACAATATAAGCTCTGGGCGACAACGCTTGATGATGCATTGGGCGAATGTTTTGATAAATCAGCGCGTATTATGGGCTTACCGCATCCTTTTGCGCAGAATTTAGAAAAAATCGCGAATGAATGCACTGATATCAAGGCCGCCTGTGCGCGCTTTGACCTACCGCGCCCGATGAAAGGCCGTAAGGAGCTTTCCTTTTCTTTCTCAGGCTTAAAAACCGCCGTGCGCAACCATGTTGAGAACCTCCCCGAAGGCGCGCTGCGACGTGAAGACATTATAATGCTAGCGGCCTCATTCCAAGTTGCCGTTGCCGATTGCCTGACAGATCGCTGCAAACGCGCTATCGAGCGTTTTTTAAAGCTTTATGGAACAACCGCAAAAACACCAACACTCGTTGTATCGGGCGGCGTTGCCGCCAACAAGGGTGTGCGCGCGGCTCTTGCAAATTTAACAAATAAGCATAACATGGCTTTTAGTGCACCACCGATTGGATTATGCTCTGATAACGGAGCCATGATCGCATGGACGGGTATAGAACGGTTAAAACGAGATATGACAGACACATTAGACATCGCAGCCAGACCTCGCTGGCCGCTTGATAGATCAGGCGAATCATCAAAATAATTTGGAACACTGTCAGTTGCTTGATTTTGCTTTTACAGCAGGCGCAAGCGACGCAGAATAGTGCAACTATTTAAGACGTGCAGCAACGCACTGTAAAAGCAAAAGGAAGTAACTAAGAATGCATAAAATTGGAATCATCGGCGCAGGCGCATGGGGCACAGCATTAGCACAAAGCCTTGCAGACTCGGGACGTGATGTGTTGATGTGGGCGCGTGAGCCTGAGGTTGTCACCGCCATTAATGAGCTTCATGAAAATACACCTTTTCTGCCAGATGTCCCCCTAAACAAAGCCATCCGCGCCACAGACAGCATCAGCAACATCGCCGGATGTGACACGCTTTTGATTGTGACGCCCGCACAATATATGCGCCATAGCTTGAGTGCGCTTAAGGGTGAAATCACCGAAGGCAAACCCGTTGTAATTTGCTCCAAAGGAATTGAAATTGAAACGGGGCTATTAATGTCGCAAGTCGCCGCCGAAGAAGTACCAAAAGCAACCATCGCTATTCTCACAGGTCCAACCTTTGCCGCAGAAATTGCACGCGGCTTGCCAAGCGCTGTCACCATTGCCGCGCACGACAAAGACGTCGCCCAAGAAATCCGCGAAGGCTTGGCCAGTAAAACGCTACGTCCTTACATCACCGATGATATGATCGGCGCGCAAATTGGCGGCGCTGTGAAAAACGTAATCGCCATTGCGTGTGGCGTTCTTTACGGACAAAAACTGGGAGAAAGCGCAAAAGCGGCTCTTCTCACTCGTGGTTTAGCAGAAATGGGCAGACTTGCCTCTGCGATGGGCGCTAAAAAGACAACCCTCATGGGAATGTGTGGTGTTGGTGATTTAATGCTAACCGCCTCATCCATGCAATCGCGTAATTTCTCGCTCGGCGTGCAACTTGGCGAAGGGCGCAGCCTTTCCGAAATCATGATGGAGCGTAAATCCGTAACTGAAGGCGTTCATACCGCCAAAGCCATGGTAAAAATCGCGCAAAAACATGCTGTTGATATGCCGATTTGCGAGGCCGTAAACGCCTGCGTCAACGAAGGCATGAGCATCGAAGACGCGATCACAGCTCTGCTCGACCGTCCGTTAAGACCTGAGGGGCTTTAATAAACTAGCGCGGGCGTGGGTAATGACCGCCATGATTAATGCCTGCATTATGTTTTTGCATTGCATCGCGTGCCGCTTTAGATATATCGCGAAGTGCGCGGCCGCTTTCCAACATAAACTCTGAATCCGCTTCAAATTCAGGCTCATTCGCATAATCAACAGCAAACGTTGCATGTTCTGATCCATAGCATGTTGCACCACTTACAGCATTGCTCTGATTGCAAAACTCATTGATATCCATTGCATTGTCATTAAAAGAATTAACCAAGCACATAAAACCTATGCCCGTAGCCACACCTAAAAAGCCGACCAATGCTCTATTCGCTGTTTCATTATCCATATCTTGTTTCCCTGTTCATTTGATTATAGATTGAACCATAAATAACCAACAAACAACCCTATGTCAAATGGAAGAATTAATATGAATTACTGGCTTATCAAATCCGAACCCAACACTTGGTCATGGAATGATCACGTTAAAAAAGGCGTCGAGCATTGGGATGGCGTGCGGAATTATCAGGCCAATAACAACATGAAAGCCATGAAAATTGGTGACCGCGCCTTTTTCTACCACAGCGTCAAAGACAAAGAAATTGTTGGCATTGTTGAGGTCGCTTCCGATCATTACCTAGACCACACCGACACCACAGGCAAAGGTTTCGGCATGGTAGATTTCAAAGCCATCAAGCCTGTCAAAACACCTGTAACACTTGCGGAAATAAAGGCACACCCTGCGCTGCAAAACATGGCTTTGGTCAAACAATCGCGCCTATCTGTTGCCCCTGTCGCCAAGGATGAATGGGACGTAATCTGCGGCATGGCTGGCGTTTAGCCTCTTTACTTGTGCTGCAATAGCCCTATTTCAGTAGAGTAATAAAGAAAGAAGCCGCTATGACTCTTTTTAACCGTGCCAAAACCGTTATGCCCTTCATCCTTATCTTGTTCGCAGGAGCCGTTATGATATTCAGTTCATCCAAAAATGCGCAGTCTGATACCACCTCCACACCAGCAGAGGTCAAAACGGCCGTGTTTGCGGCGGGATGTTTTTGGTGCATCGAAAAAGATTACGAGAAGCATGATGGCGTGGTCAAAGCCGTATCTGGTTATGCGGGCGGCACGATAGAAAACCCAACCTATCAAAACCACGAAGGCTATGTTGAGGCGATCAAAGTTTTCTATGACCCGCGCAAGCTAAGCTACAAAGATTTACTAGAAATTTATTGGTCAAATGTTGACCCGCTAGATGCGCGCGGTCAGTTCTGTGATAAGGGCAATGCGTATAAAAGCGCGATATTCTACGGCGATGAAAGCGAACAAAAACTTGCCGAGCAATCACTAAAAAAAGTTGCCAAATTACTGGACACCGACGATATCGCCACAACAATCCATGAAGCCACAACTTTTTACGATGCCGAGGATTATCATCAGGATTACTACAAGAAAAATTCAAACAAATATGAGTTTTACCGCTGGCGCTGTGGGCGAGATTCCCGCTTAAAAGAGCTTTGGGGCGATAAAGCGTTGAAGCGTCTTGATATATTCTAGATATATTTTAGGCTCTACGGTGCCGGTTTAAACAGCTTATTAAGCTGACGCGGTCTTAGGTAATAATCTGCCATATCATCATAGTTTTTGCGTGTAGCATCGTTCATCGCGCCGTTATCTTCAAACCGCGCCCGTTCTTTCCAATCCACAAGCCATGCCAGTGTTCGCAACTGCACAGTTTTTTCTGCCAAATCTCGGTGCGGGCGCAACGCCTCAGAAATAGTCTTGCCTACGACACTCGCCCAACCATGATAAAAAACTGTTCGATCATGTACGCTCGGCGTTACTCCAATCGAATAATCAATCCCTGCATTCATCGGCAATGACGCATCCGCAAGATCAATCAATGCCAGATCATAAGTCGCAAATTCTATATCCACGAGCCAAGCTTTACCGTTTTTATCGATCAAATAATTCCCCAAATGGCTGTCACCACCAATCAGCGAAAGCGGCAAATCCGCGCTTTTTAATTCATCAATGGCACCCAATATCCGCGCACGCTCCGCGCATAATAATTGCTGCATTTTAGAACCGCTAGCTGCAGCGTTAAAGCTATCCTTGAACACCTCGCGCAATAAAAAATCTTGTGTCGCCAAAGGAGATGGGGAAACGTCCAAATTCCCCGTTCCCTTATCGCTCGTCATTTTATGAAGCTGCCCAAGGCTTTTCGCCACAGCTTTTAAATCTTTAGCATTGTTAATATGACGGCCTTCGATATATTTCACGATCACTGCGCCATGCGGAAACTCTTCATTCGCTGTGATAATCCCAAGTGCGCGCGGCGTCACGCCCGATGGGGACATTTCATCATAGATATTTTTCTGTAGCGGCAGATAAGACTGATCATCCGCGCCGAGCTGATTACCGCGCAGTATTCGTAACAGCCATTCCGTGCCATTAATCCGCACATGGTCATGCGCCAAACCGCGACTATTCATCGGCTGTAAATCGCTTTTACGCACGTGATCAAATTCTTTGAATTTCGAAAGACTGTTTAACATTTTTCGTTTGCGCGCACCTTGTACATTATTATAAAAAGCAACATAGCGCCGCTATCGATCTTATGTCAACAAATACAACGATTTGCTATCAACATTCAACGGCATTTGTGCTACCAATAAAGGGCATAAAAATAAAATAGGAGGCATATAAAATGACCAACGCCGCACAAAAACAGGACGCAAAAACAGAGCTTTTCGAACCATCCGTAAACACCGTCAAACACGCTCATATCAATGCCACGCAGTATGAAGAGCTGTATAAACGTTCCCTCGATGACCCCGACGGTTTTTGGAGCGAAATGGCGCAGCGACTCGACTGGTTTAAAAAACCGACAAAGATCAAAAACACGTCTTTTGCCCCGAATGACATTTCCATTAAATGGTTCGAAGATGGCGTATTGAATGCCTGTTACAACTGCGTTGACCGCCACTTGCCCGAACGCGCGAACCAAACCGCGCTGATTTTCGAGGGCGACGACCCTTCCGTTGACAAAAAAATCACCTACGCCGAATTAAAAGGCGAAGTTTGCCGCCTTGCAAACGCCCTAAAATCTCGCGGCGTGGACAAGGGCGAGCGCGTCACAATTTATATGCCCATGGTGCCCGAGGCGATTTACGCAATGCTGGCCTGTGCCCGTATTGGTGCTATTCACAATGTTGTCTTTGGCGGGTTTTCATCGACCGCCTTGCGTGACCGTATCTTAGATTGTGACTCAAAAGTCATTATCACCGCCGATGAAGGCAAGCGCGGCGGCAAAACTATTCCGCTCAAAGCCAATGTCGATGAAGCCATCAAAAGTTGCCCTGAAGTGCGCACTGTTCTGACTCTTGAACACACGGGCGGTCATATTGATTGGAACCAAAGCCGCGATATCTGGTGGCATGAATTAGTAGACGATCAGCCCGATGATTGCCCATGCGAAGAAATGAACGCCGAAGACCCGCTGTTTATCCTCTATACATCGGGCAGCACAGGCAAGCCCAAAGGCGTTTTGCATACAACAGGCGGTTATTTGCTCTACACCTCGCTCACCCATGAATGGGTGTTTGATTACAAAGACGGCGAAGTCTATTGGTGCACGGCCGATGTTGGTTGGGTCACAGGCCATAGCTATATCGTGTACGGGCCGCTTGCCAATGGCGCGACCTCACTCGTGTTCGAAGGCGTGCCGAATTACCCTGATGTTTCTCGTTTTTGGCAAGTCGTCGACAAGCACAAGGTCAATATTTTCTACACCGCGCCAACCGCCATCCGTTCGCTGTTGCGTGAGGGCGATGCGCCTGTTGAAAAAACATCGCGCAAATCTTTGCGAATCTTAGGCACAGTGGGTGAGCCGATCAACCATGAAGCATGGCATTGGTATAATTCCGTGGTCGGCGATAATCGTTGCCCCATCGTGGATACATGGTGGCAAACCGAAACGGGCGGGCACATGATAACCCCGTTCCCCGGTGCCACAGCCACAAAACCAGGCAGCGCGACAAAACCGTTTTTCGGCGTGAAACTCTCCATCGTTGATACCGAAGGTGTTGAGCTACACGGCGCATGCCAAGGCGCTCTATGCATTGATGATAGTTGGCCAGGGCAAATGCGCACCGTTTACAAAGATGACGAACGGTTCGAACAAACCTATTTCTCAACCTTCAAAGGCAAATATTTCACAGGTGATGGTTGCCGCCGCGACGAAGACGGCTATTACTGGATCACAGGCCGTATGGATGATGTCATCAACGTCTCAGGCCACCGCCTCGGCACCGCCGAAGTCGAAAGTGCGATTAACGAGCACGAGAAAGTATCAGAAAGCGCCGTTGTCGGTTTCCCGCATGATCTCAAAGGCCAAGGCCTCTACGCCTATGTAACATTAAACGCAGGCATCGAGCCAAATGACACCTTAAAAGACGAAATCAACGCCGTCCTGCGCAAAATCATCGGCCCGATTGCAAAGCTTGATGTCATTCAATGGGCACCTGCCTTGCCAAAAACAAGAAGCGGCAAAATCATGCGCCGAATCCTACGCAAAATCGCCGCACACGAAGACGACAGCTTGGGTGACACCTCCACACTGGCTGATCCTTCGGTGGTTGATGATTTAATTAAAGGGCGGGGTTAGGGTTTAAAAGAACCCCTAACCCGATTTCTTAACTATTTTAAACCGAGCTCCCGACGAGCATTTTCATGTTGCACTTTCATAGCGCGGACTTCATTTCGTAATTTAGTAGCACCGAAAAGACCAGCCACCTCACAAAAGCCACGCACCAACCCTGTAACCACAGGACCAGGAGTGTTACTAACAATGAATTGATTTTGTGTATGCAGAATACGTTGCGCATCAGGGTTATCTTTTAAAGAATCCCCTTTTAGGATATCTACGAAATAAGTAGAACCATTGTTACCCCAGTCACGATAACTTTCTTGCATGACGGATTCTTTAAGCTTCGCCTCTTCTTCGTTAGCTGGCTCTTGACCAATAGTCGGTGCGCCATTCGCAAGCAAAGCAATGTTCATTCGATATTGATAAACAACATTTGAATCCTTAAATTTAGGGTCAATGTTTTTGCTGCTTTCAAACGAAGATCTTTTGCTGAAATAATCGTAACGCGCTTCCATGTAATCGGCAAACTCTGCCAATGTTTCATTAAGACGTTCCATGTTGATGTTTTTATCCGTAGTCATAACTTAAATTTCTCCATAATATGTAATTACAATATGCAATCTAGCAAGATGAATATCTACCCCCCCACCGAATGATATGTCAATAAAATTATGAAAAAATTGCGAGAATTACAAATCTAAATCTAAGCTAGCTTCGGTGCCTTGGGTTTTCCGCCTTCAAGGACAGTAAATTTTGCGCGAAACTCTTCTGCTTGCTTTTGGGAAGGTGGCTTTAGCATTTCGGCTAAATTGCTACTATGCTCAGCGGCGGCGCATTGAAAATGGCTTGCTAAGCGTTCTGATTGTATTTTCTTTGCCGTATTAAGCGCGACATTAATAACTTCTATGGCCATGTCTCTTGTTAGAAAGGTTAAATAAGCTGCTTCTCGCGAGATATTGGCCGGCAAATTTAATTCCGTGACAATATCATCTGCTAACATAATGTTTTCAAACTCTAATGCATCATCATCTTGATGCTCATCTTTAAATATTGATATCTGATAGCATTTGTCACCGCTTATATCGGGGTCTTTTTGAATATATAACTTCAGGGGCAATTTAGAACGAAGCCACGCACTATTTTTAAGCTGCGCAACATCTTTATAATCTGACGCCGATATAATTTCATCAGAGCCAAACCAGATAACATTGCCACGTTCATTGTGGTCAACATAATCCATTAATCTTCCACAATCTCGGTTCAATGACTCGTTCATTTAAATTATCTCCCGTTATTTAAGTATATAAACCCAAAACAATACATTATGTCAATAAAGATTGGCACGGTTAAAAAAACTAGGCCAGTTTTGGTACTTTGGATTTTCCGCCCTCATAGACAGTGAAACGTTTTTTGGCGTCTTCACGACGTTGTATTTTCTCAAGGCCTGTTTGCACACCGACCAATGTTCCGTGAATTTTGCTCAAGCCGCCATAAATTTCCGCCTCTTTACGTAAACGGTCTGCTTCGCGTTGCAGGCTATCGGCGCGTTCTTCGAGGTCAAGGCGGCCTGCGGTATGATCGGCGGCGGCCATAATTTCCAAGATACCGTCTTCGTTAAACGGGCCGAGATAAAATTCATCCACCCGCGCCACATCCTTTGGGAAGCCCAGCAATTCGATGAAGTTCACCGCAGAAGAAAGCGCTTCGCCCGTTTTAGGGTGGTCAAAATAGGCATTTTCATCCACCAGTGCCACCATATATTTCAAATGAGGATGTGTTGAATGAAGGCGGATATCAAGCTCAACACAGCTTGCGTCCGAACTTGTCGCGCTGGAGCGCATGATAATGCTGTCATGTCCCTGTTCATTCACAGAATCCATAAAGTCCAAATAGAAAGACGGAATTTTTACCGGTGTGCTGGACATTGTTTAACTCCCTGTTTTTTTATTAATTGCGATCATTATACATGATTTCATACTCAAATTACAAAGTTTGCGTGAAACCTTGTCAAAGCATACGAATGCGCCGCCATGAATGATAAATCCATGACGGTCGACACTTCGCGCATTGAAAAAAGAGGGCTACTCTATTTCAACACTTCCACTTCTTTTCCGAACAAACCTGCGGTTTGCTTCGGGTGCTTCAAGGGAGTTACCGGCCCCCAATACGCCGGAGCCGGCAACCCTTTTTGAAGTGATCCACAATGGTTATTGCAGATCAAGGTACAGACGATGTCCCCGTTCCGCCTTCTCTTGCGGGGCGAGTACACCGTTTAGTCCAACCGACATTGTATTACGCGCCTTGATCGTAATGCGTGTCCCGCCACCGGCAAGGGCTTCTACGTCAAAGCTCTTGATGATCGGTGTCTCATCGGCATGCCAGTGCGTAATAGCGCTCCATGCGACGTTTGGCAGATCAACCTTGATCTCTGAACAGTTTTCCTTACAGGAAAGCGTGTAGTTCAGAGGCCCTGAGAGATCCATGACAAAGCGAGCTTTGTCTGAATGCTCTCCGATCCTGACACGTTTTACGAAGGCGGCAAAAGCGCCATCGGTTGGTTTCGGAGCAGGCTGTCCGGTCCCTTTGCTGTGGTGAGTATGGGCTACTCCGCCACTTGCTCCGCTTACTGCTTCATCTGACGATGCGTCCATCTCTTGCGAGATTTCAGCATCCTCCTCGGCAGCTAACGCTTCCTTAGCCTGCTCCATAAGAGCTAGATCTATTCCATAGGCGAATAGATCATCGGAAGCGACCGACACGGACATCGGTGGGACGTTAACTTGGTAAGTTGGGTCAGCACGGACGGTGTAATCGCCCGGCTTGATAAATTCGAAGGTATAAAAACCGTCATAGGCGGTTTCAGCATTGGCCACGACTTCACCCGCAGCATCGACCAACTCTAAGCGCATGCCCTCAACAGGGTCGCCCGAGTTATCGTCTAATACCGTGCCGTCAATCGAGCCCGTTTCAATAACAGGGAACTCCATATAAGGCATACCACCCTGACGCAACACAGTACTGTAGCCATCCACGGTTGGTCTGAAATACGGATCAACCAGCGAGCTTTTATCGACTTCAACGTTCCGCACGCCGCTGCCGCCATTTCGTACAACAACCACACCATTTTCATCGGTGTAATCACGCGTACCGCGACCATCAATCAATAACTTGGCATCTTCGACAGGTTCGTCACCTTCATTGAAAATGCCGTCATCGTTTTTATCGAGGAATATTTTGCCTTTAACTGGCGTAATGCCCGAAAGCTTCTTACTGCTGAAATCGTATTTTCCGCTATCGCCGAAAGGCCCAAGCGATGTACTGGCGCGCAAGGTAAAGACAAAGCCTTGTTCTTTTTGCCAGTCCGCATCAACGCTCCCCAAAAACTCGCCAAAATCATAACTGACCTGTGCCCCCGTTGAGATAATCGAGGTCAGGAAGTTGCGCTGAACACTTACCGCCGCGGAAAAACTATCATCACCGCGATAGCGAAGCTCCGCATTGGCGCTTGTAATCTCTGCACGCGGTTTCATGGTATAATTCAAACCCGAGCGCACCTGCCACTGTTGCATACGAACGGTCGCCGTTAAGCTTGCCGTGCTATTCACCAATTTATGGTCAGTCAGATTTGTGGTCGTCGAATGGCTAAGGTTTATATTAGCGCGGCTAAAGGATTGGCGAGATGTGAACTGTGTTTGGTTAATACCGTTCTTACGTTTTTGATGATCCACCCCGAGGTTAAGCCCCAAAGAACCAAAAGGTAATTTGAAATTATGGCTGGCGCGGACGCCACCATCATATGTTTTGGCACCCTCACCAAAGCCGACAACATCGCTCTCGAAATCCCGAAAAAACGAGCTTTCAAAATTTAAATTTACACCAAGAAGCTTCGTTGCAAATTGCAGATCAAGCGCATTACCGCCCCCGACCTCGCGATAGACTTCGGCTTGTCCTGTGCCGCCAAGACCTGTAAACATGGCGCCGACAGTCAAATATTTACCATCGCGGTCATTATTACCGCTTTGCTGCAATGGTAAACTGTTTGCCGTACCGAACATCGTCAACCAGTTCGTGAGACCAAAAGAAACCTTTCCTGATTGCGCGATCCCCTCTGCCGTTGTCCCGTTTTGACTGTCATCCAGCAAAATGAACGGGCGATCGGCATCAACCGCTGCCAAAGAAAACTGCGTATCTCCAGGCGTCAACATACCGCCACTAATCACATGGCTTTCTGTACGTTCTTCGATCTGGCCTTGTGGGCCATATAAAACGATGCGGAACTGGTTATTGCCGACGGTTAACTCAACATTTTCGAACCTGTACTCGCCCTGATCATCAACCGTGCCAAATTCTATCAGTTGATTATTACGATACAGCTCAATTTCCCAACCTGGTCTGGCGGTTCCCTCGATTGTGATTTCATCGAACGAGCGATCCTTGGTTACAGGTTTTGACGAAAGCGAAACACCGCGCCCGTTCACGCTGCTTTTGACCAACTTGGCCATCGGGGCGCGCGTATCACCCGCCTCAATTTCGCGAACGCCCAAAGGCGCATCATCTTTAAAAAACTGACGCAAAAAGCTTAAACGGATATTGCGCGGCTTTTCGATTTTGCCTTCCTTGGTATAATTCACCTTCGCATTGTAATCAGCCTGCGCCCACAACAAGTCTTGCGTACCATTCACATTCACATTCGATGTAAAATCTTTTTCTTTATTTTCCCATTTAGATTGCCAATCAAGATCGTAAGCAGGCAACCCAAAGAAACGGTAATTATTCTCAACAAACGGCAGGTCATCTCTTTTGGTCGGGGCATAACGCTTCTTTGCCTCGGATAGTTCACGGCGTTCATCACGCTCAAGCTGCAACTCAAACGGCAGCTTCTCTTCTGTTTCAATGCGCAACGCCAGCGCATATATATCGACCGTGAATTGTACAGGCCAGATTGAATTCAGCTTCTCCTGCAGCAAGTAAAGGTCGCCAAAGCCATTTCCAGAATTATCAAGAATATATTCATCCTCTGACAAGTTTTGACGCACGCCCTTGTTAATGATTTCGCCAGTTTCGGTATTGATTGAAAATTTATTATCTTCGCTCAAATACCAACCATCAATCACACCGCGATCAAGGTCCGTATCAACGACAAAACTAGCCATCTCCGCCAGTTGAATGATAGGCAGGTAATATTTACCCGCGCGCTGTATGGCGATCACACCATCGGAGAGGATATACTGATCCTTCGTCGCAACAAGGATCAATTCCTCATCATCGTAGTTTTCTTGGAACTGCGCATAAGACGGGCTAACCCAAACTGCAGACACAAGTGTGAGTGCAATTATGACAATCGCACCGCACAAAAGCAGTTTATGTAATTTCTCTATATGTATCATTGCCCCTGAATCAGAGCGGAGAAGTGGTTAAAAATGTAGTATTTTACTTAGAGTAGCCCACAACAATAATAACATGTAAAAATCAAGGTAGAGAAGGGTTTTTTAAAGATTTGTTAATGTTTCTTTGCATTATGCACATAAAAATGAAAAAACCCGCCATTACGGCAGGTTTTATGTCATGCAAATCTAAAGTCTATCTTTTATTACTACTTTATTACTGCGAAACAGATGCCTCGGCGATAACGCCGCCCTTATAAAACGGGTCATCTTCATTGGCCTTATAAACAATTTTCATGTCCGAGCAGCCATTGGCTGGCATCGAACTCAAAACATTTGTTACCTGACGCTTATCAACTTCAGCATATACAGCGATACCGCGCACAGCCGCCGCCACAATTTCCTCACCGCCTGAACGGCAAGTGATCTCAATATCACCGTAAAGACTACGATTTCCTTGGCGGTGCAGCATATAAGACACCGCAGGTTTGTCTTTTTTAGTCTCAAGACGCGCATTTTCAATACGTCCAGAGACTTCCATCTTACCCGCACGCACAAACACAGGCAGCGTCAATCCCGTCAACATCTTGATCTGAATTGATTGCCCCTTCGTCTGCGCTTTACCTGCATTAGGGTCAAATGCTTTTGCCTCTTCTTCTGGCTGAATCCAAAAATGTGAGCGATATTCGCCATCGGCCAAATCTTTCGGGCGACGCAACATCAAGCGCACTTGCTGTGTTCTGCCGGGTGGCAAAACAACACGGCGTGGCGCAAAGCGCACCATATCTTCTGCTTCCTTCAAATCAGCACCCGGATCATCATCTTCCAATGCTTGCAGGCTGCTTTCTTCGGTCATACGCATCCTGCGCCAACCGAGGCGGTAAACTTGTTCTTCTGCTGTATTGTTAATAATCGTTAGAACCTCGGTGCGTTTTGGCCCCTCGAAAATCACACGTTTCATCGTGATTCGCAGCGCATATGCATCGCCACTCATAACACCAAGCGCAACGAGCCCAAGCAATCCTGCACAAAAAGTCGTGCAAAACATAGCTAAAGCCTTATGGCTGCGCACTTTTATCTCATTGTTAGTTGGCATTAAATCCCTCCGAAACGGAGATTTGAGTTAGGTCGAAGACACATGTCTACGAAATTATCCAATAATCTTAACCCAAATCCTCTTACTTTCAAACCTTTTTAAAATTACACTCATATTACAAAATTGCAATAACCCTCTTAATAATCATTGATAATTAACATTCACGGTGAAAGACCCCGTATAAACGCCATCAGGCTGCCCCGCCTTAACATTCAAAGTTGCGCCCAGATCAACAGTCGTAATAAACGCCGTGACAGTTGTTGTCGGTCCACCAGCCGTTGTGCCCCAATCGAAATTGGTGATGTCCATATTGGAGGTGCCATTACCGATCGTCGCCGTCGCCGCAGGCAATGTCACCTGCATAATTTCTACAGGGAAAAATTCCCCCTCTAGCAAGCACCGCCCGCGCAAAGATGAACCACCCGCGCTCGAACAACCACCCGAGGTTGTGCCGCCCGTCGGTGACAGGCGCACAGTATCTGCCGTGGCTGGGCACGCAATAATGCTGCCGAAGTTTAAATTCTGGAAACAATCAATACTCTGCGCTTGCGCAAGTTGCGGCATAACCGTCATCGCAAGAGAACACGTCAGAAGAATTTTTGGAGAAACTATTTTTTTGCTAATCTTCACGCCGATAATTTCCCCTTCCTTTATTCCTGTAAAACATAACAATGACTGATGCTAATTAACACTAAAGGTAATCTATGTCGGGATTTTGTCCATAGCCAGCACATTCAAAAGCACAAAACAATCGATCACTGATAATTAGCGAAAATTGTACTGCTGCCAATATATGTACCGCTGAGCTGGCGCGCACGCGTATTGATCGAGGCCCCCAGCGAAAGAGCAATCGAATTATCAGGCCCAGACGGCGTAACCGTCACCTGATGCCCCCCTGATTCGGTATTGAAATTAAAATTATTAATCGTCAGGAACGTTGAACCGTTCGAGATTTGCACATTATTGGTTTCCATGCTGACGCGTACGGGCATTGCCGCCCCTTTGATGCGTATATTACCAGCGCGCGGCACGCCGCCTGCGGTGCTTAAACCGCCCTCGCCATCAACGCGCAAAGAATTTGTCATGGGATCCAATGTCGCTTTGGCGGCCACATCATCTGTGATCGCCAGCGTTCCAAAATCCATCGATGTATTGATTGTAATCTCGATTGCGCGAATCACTTTGGCGATAATCGGGAGTGTAGCAGTGGCGGCGACGGCTTGAAACAGAGATACAGAGCTAAGCGAGACCATCACAACGGCAGCGCCATTGCGTATTGCTTTTTTGGTGTGGCTTTTATGCGGCTCTTTTGTCATCTATCTTGCGAACAATCCTTACGGACTGCGGCGCGTCCTTTCCGCTTATATTTAGTCGAATTCCCAAAAGGGAGCGGTTGAACCTCAAGAGCGAGGTTCAAGCCAATTGATAAGAATACTGCTTAGATGTCTTACGGATAGTTTGCGGTCAGTGTAAAGTCGCCTGAATACAGACCCGCAATAGCCGTCGCTGGCACGTCAGCAACACCGCCGACATTAATTGTATCGCCACCTGTCGCAGCCGTCAGTGCTGTCGAATCAGCATTAGCACCCGTCGTAAAGTTCATCGTACCCGTACCAACACCCGTCATAGTAAGGGCGTTAAGTACGATATTTTGCGTACCATTCACAAGGTTACGTGGCAAGTTGGTTGTAAAGTTCACTGTCGTGTTGGCCGCCGTTATCGTAAACGTACCGACCTGTGCCGCAGATGCACCCGTAACAAGGTTAACGCCCGCACCAGAACCACGTACACCACCAGGTGTAAGACTAACTGTGTCTGAGGCCGTCACAGAAAACGTACCAAAATGTAACGCATTGGCGTCTGTTAACTGGATCGCATCAACCACAACCGCGCTCGCAGCTAGTGTCGCCGCCGCCGCATGGGCTTCTTTTTGTGCCAGTGGCATGGTCAATGCGACCATTGCTGCTCCGGCTAGTAGTGCTTTATTCTTATTCATTAGCTTCGCTCCTTGGTTTAAAATTGCCCTGAAAATATAATTTTACAGATTTACGTATTTTACATAGGTCGTAAGGTTTATATAGGCTGTAAAAATCAATCTTCAAGCTCTAAGGTACCACAAACATTTTTATCTGAAAAGGTACCTTCTTACATACTTTCATATGCACCTCCAGAATATCGTCTCTGGGTAAACAAACCCTTAACGCCGCCCTGTGATTACGTAAAATCTTAATACTTTCCTTGTTTTGTTAACCTTTTGCCCTGTTTACTTTGTACTGTCCCCCCGTCATTGCGAGCAAAGCGAAGCAATCCAGTATGGTTGGTATAGCTTAGACTCTGGATTGCTTTGCGGCACTTTAGTTTCGCTTTGCTCATGTGCAAACAAACCTGCGGTTTGCTTTGCGGCTCGCAATGACGGCAATAAGGATGGCGTGACATATACGTGACATATAGATGCGCATATAAATGCCCTCTTTGCAGAAGTCTGATTTTGCCGTAGCATAAACTCGTTTTAATTCCACACCACAAGGCAGAAAAAATGACAACACCAGATAATAAAGTCACCCTCGAAGACGCGCTAATGATTGCGCAGCGTCACCATCAAGCAGGGAATCTTATCGTGGCCGAGCAGACCTATCGTGACATCCTGAACGCCGTTCCCGAACATTTGCGGGCCATGCAAATGCTCGGTCTTATTTCCTATCAAAACGGGAAAAAAGACGATGCTTTGGAATGTTTCAAAAAATGTACTGAAATTGCAAATGATGATCCAGAAAGCTGGTCAAACTATGCTGTTGTTCTTGCCGAAAACAAACGCTACACGGAATCTATAGCGGCCTTCGAAAAATCATTGGCAATTGATACGCGTTCAGCCGAAACCTACAGCAACTTTGCAAATGCGCTTTGGCTCGATAAACAACACGAACGTGCACAAGAAATGGCTCAAAAAGCAATCGCGATTGAGCCCAAAAATCCCGATGCGCATCTCAATCTTGGCAACGCCTATCAAGCACAAGAAAAATTTGATGACGCCATCAAATGTTGGAAACAGGGCACAAAATTAAATAAGAAGCACTTCAAAGCACATAACAACCTCGGATATGCGCTGCGCCTTATGGGTAAACCGATCGAAGCCGAAAAGCATTGCCGCGCTGCGTTAGAAATAAACCCCCAATTCCACGAAGCATGGAATAATCTTGGTAACGCGCTTTATGATTTGGGGCAGATAGCCGAGGCCGAAGAAGCCTTCCGTCAGGCCACAAACTACAAGCCTGATTACGAACAAGCGCACAATAACCTTGCGCTGGCCTTAATAGCACAAGCACGCTACGCCGAGGCTGCTGCGGCGGCGCGTTATGCTGTTACATTCAAGCCCGATTACGCCGAAGGGTATTCCACGCTCAGCATTGCCGCGCGTGAGCAAGGCGACATTGCCGAAGCCGAGAAAAATGCGCGTAAAGCCATTGATTTAGCACCTGATAATGCGGAGATGAAATTAAGCCTTGTTGACATTTTATTGATGACGGATCGTTTGGAAGACGCCAATAAAGTCGTTGAAGATGCCTTGAAATTAAAGCCTGATACGCCCTCGGCCTATACCAAGTTGGCCAATATTCAAGAGCTCATGGGCGATCAAGATGAAGCCCTGCGCTTTATTGAGGAAGGCTTGGTTAAAAACCCAGATTATATTGAGCTGCACATCAAACGGGCGCAGATTTATCATATCAATAACGACCTGCCCAAAGCCATGGAAACCATCGAGCACGCAGAAAAAATTACGCCGAAAAATCTCAATGTCATGGCAACCAAGTCAGATATTTTGCAGAGCCTTGGCGACATGAAAGAGGCCGAGGAAATCACGCGCGCTGCCATTAAAATGAACCCCAATATTGCTGGGTTTTATTTAACGCTGTCCAAGTTCAAAAAATTCACAAAAGACGATCCTGATTTCAAAAAGATGAAAGAGCTTGCCAAGCACCAAGACAAGATCGGTATTCATCAAGCAACCGCGCTGAATTACGGTCTGTTCTCCGCCTATCAAAATGTGGGGCAGTATAAGAAGGCGTTTGATAGCCTTAAGCAAGCCAACGACCTCAAGCGCAAGCTTATTCCCTATAACCCTGCGATTGCGGCTCATCAGTACAAAACCCTCAAAGACAACCATCCGAAAGGCTTTGCCGCGCCTTATATCGGCAAGGGTTATAAATCCGATGTGCCTGTGTTTATTGTCGGCATGCCGCGTTCGGGCACGACCTTGACCGAGCAAATCATTTCCTCGCACCCCGATGTGTACGGTGCGGGCGAATTGCCGCATTTCTCACGCTTGATGAAAAAACATGGTGAAATGTCCCCTGAAAAGGCCAAGAAAATCGGCAAGGAATATGTAGAGAGCGTTAAAATGCTCGACACCACGGGCAAAGCACTGCGCGTCACCGATAAAATGCCTGGGAACTTCGCGCGGATGGCGGATATTATCTGCGCCTTGCCTGATGCCAAGATTATCCATTGTCGCCGTGACCCGATTGATACGGCGCTGTCGTGCTACAAGCAAAACTTCGCGCGTGGGCAATATTGGTCTTATAACCTAGAGGAGCTTGCCGCAGAATATCGCCGCTATGCTGATCTGATGGCGCATTGGCGCAAGGTTATGCCCGCAGGCTCGTTCATCGAGATTAATTACGAGGACACCGTTGCTGATCTGGAAAAACAAGCACGCTTGTTGATCGATTATGTTGGTCTGCCGTGGGACAAGGCCTGCCTGTCACCGCACAAAAACAAACGCGCCGTTCTAACTGCCTCCAAGGCACAGGTCATTCGCCCCGTGTACAGCAGTTCCGTCAAAGCGTGGAAGCGCTACGAAAAACCATTGCAGCCCCTTATCGAAGGGTTAGGCGATCTGGTCAAACAAAAGGCCACCAAAACCGCAGCAAAAAAACATGCCGCGAAGAAAACAACGACCAAAACCAAGAAGAAGGGTTAATCACATGAGCCTCATCAAACATCTAGAATCCGAAATCGAAATGCTGCACGAAAAGGGTTTGTACAAGCCCGAGCGCATCATTACCTCGCCACAAAGCGCGGATATCACCGTACAATCAGGCGATCATGTTTTGAATTTTTGCGCCAATAATTACCTCGGTCTCGCCAATAACGAAACGCTGACAACCGCAGCAAAATCCGCGCTCGATAAATACAAAAACGGCATGGCATCCGTGCGCTTTATCTGCGGCACGTTAGATCTGCACAAAACCCTCGAATCCCGCATCGCAAAATTCACCAGCCAAGAAGACGCGATTTTGTACTCCTCTTGCTTTGATGCCAACACGGGACTGTTCGAAACCATCCTTAACGATCAAGACGCGCTGATTAGTGACGAGCTGAACCACGCCAGCATCATCGACGGCGTGCGCCTGTGCAAGGCAAAGCGCTTCCGCTACAAAAACAACAATATGGATGATCTGGAAAAATGCCTTAAAGAAGCCGAAGGCGCGCGGTTTAAACTCATCGCCACAGACGGTGTCTTCTCAATGGATGGCTACCTCGTCAACCTGCCCGACATCATCACCCTTGCCACAAAATACGATGCGATGGTCATGGTTGATGACAGCCACGCCATCGGCTTCATGGGGCCAAACGGTGCAGGAACAGCCGATCATTACGGCCTAAGCGCCGAAGTCGACATCACCACAGGCACATTTGGCAAAGCCTTAGGCGGTTCATCAGGCGGCTATACCGCAGCAAAAAAACCAATCATTGAATGGCTGCGTCAACGCTCGCGCCCGTATCTTTTCTCAAACACCCTCGCCCCCGTAATCGCAGCAACCACACTGGCCTGCCTCGATTTATTGGAACGCGATGGCGAAAAACTCCGCAGCAAACTCCGCGAGAACGCCACCTATTTTCGCAGCAAAATGAGTGCCGCAGGGTTTGATCTTTTAGAAGGCGAACACCCCATCATCCCCGTGATGATTTACGATGCGGCACTGGCCGGAAAATTCGCCGCCGAAATTCTAAAACGCGGCATTTATGTCGTCGGCTTTTCCTTCCCCGTCGTCCCCGATGGCCGCGCCCGCATCCGCACCCAAATGTCCGCCGCACACGATAAAGCGCATATCGATAAAGCTGTGGCTGCGTTTATTGAGGTTGGGAATGAATTGGGTATTTTGAAAGACGCCGCAGCGTGAATCGAATTTCCGTTATTGGTATAAGTGGCTCAGGAAAATCGACGTTCGCGAGACTACTTGCGAGACAAACAAGCCTACCACTTCACCATATGGACAGCCTATTTTGGGATGTAAACTGGACTGAAATAAAAACTGAAGAATGGTTACCCAAAGAACAAAATATCTTGCAGCAAGATAAATGGATTATCGAAGGTTATATTGACGGCAACCATATAGACCGTTTAAAAAATTCCGACCTTATTATCTATCTTGATCTATCAGGCCATATTTGTGCTTTTAACGGTTTAAAACGTTGGTGGAAATTTAGAACACAGCCACGTCCCGAAATGGCAAGCGGTTGCACAGATAAACTAGACTTACGATATATTTGGACAATGTTTACCAGAAAAGAACGACCTGAAATTGAACGCGCCTTATCAACGATAGCACTCGAAAAGATAATTCGAATACGTTCCCTTAAAGACATTAAAATCTATCTAAACTCTTTATAGTCGAATAAGCGCCGTCATTGCGAGGAAGCGTGAAACGCTGACGCGGCAATCCAGCTTCGGGGCTTGTGGCCTACTGGATTGCTTCGTCGTACTTTATAATCGCTACGCTCATATGCAAACAAACCTTCCGGTTTGCTTTACCCCTCGCAATGACGGCGCTTAAATTCAAAAACTACGGCTTAAAAATGCTTGTATCCAAAATTTGGGGATTACCCGCACCATACCACGTTACGGCTTCGGTATGGTCATGCAGATCATCATCAGTGACTTTATGAATGATCGCGTCCAAACCGTTACGGTTAGCTGTAACCCAATCGAGAGCCTTATGAATTTGCTCTGGCTCAACCCACACAAGAAAACTACCCGTTTTATGGGGACCTATCGGATCCAGGTGAAAACGGCCAACACTGGCATCGCCCCAATCCTTTTTGGCTTGTTCCCGCACGTCACGCGCGATATCTTCCGTTTTCGTTAATTTGTTAAAATAGACATGTATATGAAACCCACGAATATCAGACAGCATTTTATTATCCCATCACATAAAATTATTAATATTGCGCCCTGACCCCACGCCAGAACATATTCAATATAATTAGATACCAGAAAAATACAAGGGCATCCCTTGATGGGTATAAGATTTTATTCCTAAATATATCACTTTGTGCTATGGTGGTTTTGTGGTTTGATTATGCGGCGAAACACACAGGATAATGCCGCATAATAAACTGAAAGAATGAACGTAAAAACAGTTGGTTAGGTTTAAAATGCGACAAGAAAAACGACAAACAAACTGAAGGATAATAAGGGATAGTCATGAAAGCACTCGCAAAACAAAAGGCTGAACGCGGCATCTGGATGATCCATGACGCGCCTATCCCTGAAATCGGTTACAACGACGTTTTGATCAAAATCAAGAAGAGCGCCATTTGCGGCACGGATTTACACATCCATAATTGGGATGCGTGGGCGCAAAAAACCATTCCTGTGCCGATGGTTGTCGGCCATGAATATGTTGGCGTGATTGAGGAATTGGGCGAAGGCGTCACGCATTTGAAAAAGGGGCAACGCGTATCGGGCGAAGGCCATGTTGTGTGCGGGCATTGCCGCAACTGCCGCGCGGGCAAGCGCCATTTATGCCGCAATACTTTAGGTGTTGGTGTGAACCGCACAGGCAGCTTTGCCGAGTATTTGTCGCTGCCTGCGGAAAACGTGTTCCCTATTCCTGATGACATTCCCGATGATATGGCGGCGATTTTTGACCCGTATGGGAATGCGGTGCATACCGCGCTTTCCTTTGATTTGGTTGGTGAAGATGTTTTGATTACGGGTGCAGGGCCGATTGGCATTATGTCGGCGGCGGTGTGCAGGCACGCTGGTGCGCGTCATGTGGTGATTACGGATGTGAACCCTTATCGTTTGAACCTTGCGCGCACAATGGGCGTAACACGCGCTGTTGACGTGTCCAAAGAAAAGCTCGGCGATGTGATGAAAGAGCTGAACATGCTTGAGGGCTTTGATGTCGGTTTAGAGATGTCAGGTATTGAGAGCGCATTTCATGACATGCTCGATAACCTCAATAACGGCGGCAAGCTTGCGTTGCTTGGGATACCTTCCAAAGACATCGCGATTGACTGGAACAAAATCATTTTCAAAGGTCTGACCGTCAAGGGTATTTACGGGCGCGAAATGTATGAAACATGGTACAAAATGGCGACCATGCTGCAAAGCGGCCTTGATCTCAGCAAAATCATCACCCACCGCTTCCCGATCGACGACTTCCAAAAAGGCTTCGATGCGATGAATAGTGGTGAATGCGGTAAGGTTATTCTGGATTGGGAATAGAGGCGCGGGAATAATCACTTTCCATATGCGCGGTGGCATGCTAATTTCCTGCTAATCAATAAGAACAAGCAGGGACACAAGGCAAAATGCCACACGATCACCACCACACACCGCCGCCGCCGCCAGCAGCACCGAAATCCATTTTCGCGCGCGCTGCGGGTCTCATCGGGAAGCATAAGCCGTCCATCGTACTGGGCGGCACAGCACTCCTCGCCACCACGGCGATTGCTACACCGCTGCTAACCACCACAGGCGGCGCGATTGCGGCACTTGCGGGTGGCCTCGGTATTATGGCGTTGGCAAGTGATATGGCGATTCACGGGACGGAGCATTTAGGCACGAAATTCGGGATTTCACCGCTTGCGATGGGTATCTTTGGGCTCGGCGCGTTGCATTCTATTCCAGAGTTGGCGGTGGCGGGGTTTTCCGTTTGGTCGGGGGCTGCGGATTTAGCACTCGGTAATCTGGTGGGGGCGAATGTGGCGCATGTGTTCCTTATCATGGGTCTGACGGCGGCAATCACGGGAATTCCGCGCGGTAAGGGGCAGAGTTGGAAATTCAATACAAAGGCAATGACCGGCGCAACAATCGCGCTCGGTGGTTTGCTTGCCACGGGTATGCTGACGCCGTTGACGGGTGCAGGGATGCTCGCCGCAGCAGGGGTGTATTTGTACCGCAACGTACAAATAGCCAAGCAAGACGCGAAGCTTTTGGGCATGAAGCCTGAGGAGTTAATCCATAACCACGACCATGGCGATGGTGAGGCGTGTGGACATGATCACGACCACGATAGCCATGAGCATGGACATGAGAGCCATGAACACGGTCACAGCCACGATAAGCCCAAAAACAAATGGGGCACGTTGAAGGAAGCCTTTATGGCGGCAAGCGGTATGGGCGCGTTGATTTACGCCTCGCACGCCGTTGTTGATAGCAGCATACAAATCGCAGGAGATTTTGGGATTGGGCAAGCCGCGATTGGCGCGCTGGCGGTGGCGATTGGAACATCCTTGCCCGAGCTGACCACCAATATTAATCTGGCGTTGAAGAAGAAAACCGACATGGCTGTTGGTAATATTTTGGGCTGTAACATTTATAACATCCTGTTTATTGGCGGGGTTCTATCGCTTGCGGGTACAGATGTTCCGCCTGCCTTCAGCCCGACAACACCGTTGGGGCTGTTTAATTTAGCAGCACTCGGCACATCGGCAGCATTGTTGAGCACAACATTATTGCGCGGTAAGGGCGAAGTTAAAAAGTGGCAGGGCTATACTGCGCTTGGCCTTTATGCTGGGTATTGCGCGGCAACCGTTGCCATGGGCGGTGCACCTAGCCCAACGTAAGGCCCCTTCTAAAATTGCATGGCAGATGCCAATAAATTACGCAGCGATTTATTGTTGCGAAAATTGATCAAGATCGGTATAACACCGCTACCGTTTTAAAATGGTCAAATAAACACAGATAAAAACAAAAGAGTGAAACATGAAACAAAGAACATTATCCATCATCAAGCCTGACGCGACACGTCGTAATTTGACTGGCGCGATTAACGCCAAGATCGAGGAAAAAGGTCTTCGCATTATCGGTCAAAAACGCATTGCCCTTACACAAGAGCAAGCAGAGCGTTTTTACGAAGTTCACAAAGAACGCCCATTTTATGGCGAATTGGTTGAATTCATGGTTTCTGGCCCTGTTGTTGTACAGGCGTTGGAAGGTGATGATGCCGTTGCAAAATACCGTGACGTGATGGGCGATACAAACCCAGCGAACGCGCAGCCTGGTACAATCCGCGCAGAATACGCCGAAAACATCGGTGCGAACTCTGTTCACGGTTCAGACAGCGAAGATAACGCAACACGCGAAATCGAATTCTTCTTTAGTGATATTGAGTTGGTTGGTTAATTAACCACACTGACGTCAAGACTGACGATCACGATCAAAGTTCCGCAGAAGCGCCCACCCATCGTTGTAGGGCGCTTTTTGCTGCGTCCTCGGCAACGGCAAGCTTGCTGAGCATTTCGTTCAAATCAATCTCTTTCCCATCTTTGAAAGCCGCTTCCGTTTCCGCCAGCAAAACCCTAATTTGCTGAAGACCAAAGTTTCCTGACATGCCTTTGAGCTCATGCGTGCGTGCCAGAAAAGCTTCACGGTCTTTCTCATTCGATGCTTTGCGCAGGCTTTGAGAAAGCTCGTCCAATTTCATAAACATCTCGCTGACCATATCTTCTAACTTGTCATGACCAATCGCCAAGCGCAGGTTGTTTAAAACTGACGGGTCCAGAATATCCGTGGTTTCATAACCATTCACTTTGTTCTTATCATTGGCTTCGCCAATTTCAATGGCCGCGGCGAAGCTGTCTTCTTCCAGATCAAAATCATCTTCGTCAAAATTGAAGTTTTCAAGATTCATCGCCAACGCCTGTAATGACGAAGTGTCATCGTCTTTACCGTCGTCTTCGCCGCCTTCATCAGCGTCTTTCTCTTCTGCATCTTCTGGCTCAGGAGGGTTCAATAAGTCAGACTCTTCTGAGGCTCTAAATATTTTTGATGGTGCTTGCTCTTCGACGGTATTGTTATCCGGCACATCAGGCACAGCATTAACATTGCTTTCGGCAACGATTTTAGAGACATCTTGCAGCTCCACAGGGTTATCGAACTTACCTTTTGCAATCTTATCAATGGTTTTTTCCAAAATCTGCGGATCAATCGGTTTAGAAATATAGGCGTTCATATTCGCCGCATAACAAGCCGCGATATCTTCGTTCGCGATATTACCCGTCAGCGCCACAATCGGGATTGCGGCTTTGGTTCGATCCTCAAACGTACGAATTGTTTTGGTTGTGCCCATGCCCGAAATGCCCGGTAAATGGACATCCATTAAAATCATATCAAAATCATTCTCGCGCAAGCGTTCCAAACCTTCTTCACCGCTGCCTGCGACTTTTGATTTATGCCCCATACGGTTCAAAAGTTCGGTCAGTAGCTTTTGGTTTACCTCGTTATCTTCAACGATAAGGATCGACATCACCTTATCTGGTGTTTTGCCTTCGCTACTGCCCGCGTCTGCGTTCTCCGTATCTTCGGCGCGTTGCTCGTCACCCGCTTCCATCGCCACAGAGAAGAAAAACTTACTGCCTTGACCTTCTACGCTATCAATCTCGATTCTACTGCCCATGGCCTCAACAAGCCTTTGCGAGATGGCGAGCCCTAAACCTGTTCCACCAAACTTACGGGTAATGCTTGAATCCGCTTGTGAGAAGGGGTTGAACAGGTTTTTCTTGGCTTCGGGTGAAATACCAATGCCTGTATCTTTGATCGCGAACAGAATTTTTTGTTTATTGGTGCCTTTATGCGCGGCATCTTGCTGACGCTTCACAATCAATGTCACGCCGCCTGCTTCGGTGAATTTAATGGCATTACCAACCAGATTAAGCAAAATTTGGCGCAAGCGTACGGAATCGCCAATCACAATATTGGGCACCGCAGGATCAATATCATGCTCGAGTTTAATGTTTTTCGCCGTGGCGTGACCATTCATCAATGTCACCACACCATTCAACAAGCGCACCAAATCAAAATCAATTTCTTCCAGATCAAGATTATTACTCTCGATTTTCTCAAAATCCAAAATGTCATTCAAAAGCGACACCATAGCCTCGCCTGAATCTTTAATCGTCACGGCATAATCTTTTTGTTTTTTCGTGAGCTGTTCTTGCATCAGCAGGCGCGCCATCCCCAAAACACCCGTCATTGGTGTTCTGATTTCGTGGCTGATCACGGCCAAAAATGCGGATTTTGCGCGGTTTGCTTCTTCGGCAGATTCGCGCGCGCGGCGGGTTTCTGTGCTTTGCTCGATTTCGCGCTCACGCAATTCATTCATCACGGCGCGCTCGTGTCTGATAAGTTTCAGCAGTCTGTTATTCTCGGCTTCTACTTTGCTGCGATTAAGAACTTTTACAGCCTTGCCATCTTCTTCTGCCTCGATCGCGGTATGATAGCTTTCTCGATCATCCGTCATCTGACGCATGGTCACGGCAAGGACAAAATACGCATTTTGTAGAAAAACACCGCCCCAAATTGCAAATACTTTAAACTCGGTCGCCGCAACAAAGCTCATAACAGCCGTCAATGTTATGATGTTGCACGCAAACGCGACAATCCAACCTGCTGCGAAAAGTAAAATGCCGTATGTATGTTTTTGCATCATCCCCAAAGAGGCGATCAACACCACAAGCGGAACAATAAGCAACGGTAAAAACGTCAGTAAAATGCCAATGAGGCTGGCTGGTGGCATAACAAACAAACCGATAATGCTCGATATCACAGACACAACGCCAACAGCCATGAACAGTCTGTTTTGCGCTGTGGATTCACGATCAATGCCCAAAAACTCTTTTGCGACAAACAATCCTAAAACAGCACTCGCGCTCATCAATAACGGTTTTAACAATCCCGTATATCCATCACCACCGTAAAAAGCCTGATTTTCTAAGCTGTATGCTAAATATTGCAGCAATATAAATCCCGCAAAAAGCCCGAGTGAAAAATCACGCCGCAACACAATGGAGGCCGCATAAAACCCGAGCATCAAAATCAAAAGAAGCTCAAAACTGCGCGGATCCCAATTCCAAGCGTCTGAGTGTACAAGATGCTGCTGAGCAGATTCCAAATTAAGCGGGAAGATCAGGGGCGTATAATTATTCGGTGTCATACGCATCAAAACAGAAACCGTTTCACCGCGCTTAATCGAAAGCGACACAGCATTATCCATCAGGTTGCCTGGTCGTTGGTTGTGACCAACTTCACTACCACGCAAATCAACCAGTATTTCACCAGTTGTTGCATTATAAATACTGATGTCTTGCGGCAAACCGAACCGTCCGTGATTTTGATCGCCAAATGATAAAACCCAGCTATCAACCGCGCTTCTGTTCACGATTTCAAACGATAGCCAGTGTGTTTCACCAACGATACGGGCAAGCCCCGATGAGATAGATTCAGGCAAACGCCCCGCACGGAAAATAGATAGTGCCTCTTTCGCGTTCAACGGTTTTTGCGTTTCCTTGAGCACACGGACATAAGGCAATAAATTATAATTTTCCTTATTTGTATCGATTGTAAGACGGGGGTAGGACGCTGTTTGCGCCCATGAAGCGGAGACGGCAACACAAAATATCACAGCCGCCAAAAGAACAAGCACGCAAGAGCGCAAGAGCGCACCGCGCGTTCTGTCTCTCAAGAAAGCACCTGTAAAAAAGGACAAGAGCGTATTCTTTCCTTTTTCTGCGGATACAGCGTTCAAAATCCGTTCCCTTTGGTTTATATGGCAGACAGGCTCGATCGAACCTTTTGCCTTGATATCAATAATGGCGTGAAAAAGTTACAGAATCATGAAGAAATTGAAGGTCTTAGATGAATTTATGCTGTATTTGCGCGGCATATAATCTTTGCGTAAAGACGCAGTTTGCCTCGCGGCTGAGTCTAGAGCAGAAATGCGGCCATTCCCGCCAGCAATACCGTGATACCCACACAGCTCCATTTAACCAAAACGGCAAAATGCGCCCATCCTGCAGATGCGACTTCTAGTTGTTCTTCGGTATACTCAGGTTTTGCTGCTTTTGCCAAGATCGTTACTCCGTGGTTGGATTATTATGTAGTCATATTAAACGCTATTTTATCTGCGTTTTCAACGCTTTCATAGCTGATTAGCGCAAGATTTTATCCGCCATGATACGCAAAGCCTGCGGATAGGCAATATGCTCTTGCTCTAAAACCCGCGCAGCAAGCGTCTGCGGCGTATCACCGTCTAAAATAGGCACTGATTTTTGCACGATAATCTCACCTGCATCCATTTCCGGTACGACATAATGAACGGTGCAGCCGCCATGATTACGCCCGTCTGCAATGGCACGTTCATGCGTATGAAGCCCTTTGTAATCGGGCAATAATGACGGATGGATGTTTATGACCTGCTCTGGCCATTGCGTGAGAAATTCTGCACTTAACAATCGCATAAAGCCCGCCAAGCAGATCAAATCAATGTCATAGCTAGATAAAACCTCTTGGATAGCGCCCTCGAAGGCCGCCTTATCGCCTTTAAACAGTTTATGATCGACTGTTGCGGTGGGGATGCCCGCATCTTGAGCACGCTCGAGACCGCCCGCATTGGGGATATTGGATAACACCAAAACGATCTCAGCAGGAAAATCAGGATTTTTACAGGCATCGATCAAGGCTTGGGCATTGCTGCCGCGCCCTGACAGAAACACAGCCAGCTTTATTTTGCGTTGAGCCATGATGCTTCCGCGTTTTTGATCGTGACAGCACCCTGCGCATTAATCGTGCCTATCTCATAGACCGTTTCACCCGATTGCGTCAGGCTGTCCATCAATGCGGCTTTGTTCTCCGCCGTACAAATTACCGTCATACCGATACCGCAGTTAAAAGTGACCGCCATATCTTCCACGCTCAGCCCCCCCTGTGCAGCGAGCCATGAAAACACAGGTGGCAACACCCAATCATTGGCATCAAGATCCGCACCCAAACCATCGGGTAATATACGCGGCAAGTTTTCAACCAAACCACCACCCGTGATATGCGCCAAACCTTTTATCATTTGCGCGCCGTCTGTGCCTGTTAGCTTCAGCGCGGTCAGCAATGATTTCACATAGATTTTTGTTGGTGTCATAAAGACTTCGGCGAATGTTTTTGTGCCATCAAACGGCGTTTTATTACCGTAATTCACGCCCAATGCATCATAAACGCGGCGTACCAATGAATAACCGTTGGAATGAAGGCCGCTTGCCGCCAAGCCCAAGACAACATCGCCGTCTTTGATAGTCGCGCCTGTCAGCATATCTTCACGCTCAACCGCGCCAACGGCAAAGCCTGCCAAATCATAATCTTTTACAGCGTACATGCCCGGCATTTCTGCTGTTTCGCCGCCAATCAAGGCGCATCCAGCCTGCACGCAGCCTGTGGCTATACCTGCGATCACGGCCTCGGCCACATCGTTTTCAAGCTTTCCGCAAGCAAAGTAATCAAGGAAGAAAAGTGGCTCTGCGCCCTGCACCACCAAATCATTCACGCACATCGCCACCAGATCAATACCAACCGTGTCATGTGTTCCCGATTCAATCGCGATTTTTAATTTTGTGCCGACACCATCGGTTGCAGAAACAAGCACAGGGTCTTTGTACCCTGTTTTTGCCAGATCAAAAAATGCGCCAAAGCCCCCTAGACCTGAGACTACGCCCGACCTATCTGTTTTCTTAACATGGGGTTTAATACGTTCGACAAGTTCGGCACCTGCTTCGATATCGACACCCGCTTTTTTATATGCGCTTTCTTTCATTTTGCATCCTGTGGCAAACCATTATATAACAATAACAAACACCAATATGGGATACCAGATCATGACACGAATTAATAGGCATTTTATCGGAACTATCTTCACATTTCTTGCCGTGTTTGGGCTTTTGAGTCTTAACGCGCCAACGCAAGGCCATGCCGCAGACTCCGCATTCACCATCACGGATGTTCATGTGGATGTCACATCTGATAACGCCGCCAAAGCACGCGAAGAAGCTTTCGGCAAAGCGCAATACAGCGCGTTCCGCCAGCTTGCTGATCGTCTTTTATCCGAAGGCGAAGCCGCAAGCTTCCAAATGCCTGATGTTTCAACGATCTCAACCATGATCAATGACTTCGAAGTCACAAACGAGCAATTATCGACTGTACGTTATGTCGGCACGTACACCTTCCGTTTCAAAGACAAAGACGTGCGCCAATATCTAAACATGAAAAACATGAGCTTCACCGATGTGGCGAGCAAGCCTGTTTTGGTGCTGCCCTTTTATGAAGATGGCGGCAGAACAGTATTGTGGGATGACAGCAACCCATGGATGAAATCATGGGCAGATAATAAAACCTTTCAAGGTCTTGTCCCTGTTATGGTGCCGATTGGCGACTTACAGGACGTTGCCGATATAGAAGAAGGTCAGCCCTTATCGTACGAAAACGAAAAAATGAGCGCGATGATTGAACGTTATAATGCGCGCGAAGCCCTTATCGTGATTGCCGCACCGAAAAACCCCGTATCACAAAATGATGTGATGGTGCCATCGAACCTTGAGATCAGTATCTATCAAACCAGTGGCGACAAACCCCGCTTTTTACGCAGCGTTAATGTCGCCAACGAATCTGACAGTGACTTCGGCAAGGCGATGTTTAACGAAGGCGTACAGCGTGTACGTTCGGTCTTCCAAGACCAATGGAAAAGCCAAACTGTCGTTAGCCCTTCCTATGGCACGAGTAATCAACTAAAAGCGCGCGTGCATTTCTCGAATGTGCAAGAATGGGTTGAAACACAAAACGCATTAAAGAATGTCGCCGGCGTAACCGAGACAAAATTACTATCGCTTAGCCCGCGTATGGCGGAGCTTGAAATCCTCTTCAAAGGCGACGAAAGCCGTTTGAGATTAGCGCTATCACAAGCCAATTTCACGCTCTCACAGCCACGCGTTAATGGCTCAGTGCAGCAGTTCCAGAACAATGGATATAGCAATGCTGCGCAAACACATGATCTGTATTTGGATAAATTTAAACCGCATCTTTAAGCCCTTTATTCAAAGCGCATAAAACACAAAAAATAATACTAAATCAGGGAGACTATAAAACATGACATTACGCCATCACGCGCAATTTTGGATCGGTGCCTTTGCCTTATTTCTCCTGACGGTATGGATTTTCAGCGGCGTTCTTATGCCGTTTATTTTGGGCATTACGATTGCTTATCTTTTAAATCCGCTTGTGATTTATTTGGGTAAAATCGGGATTTCGCGCTTTATTGCGACAATCTCTATACTCGGGCTGTTCTTTACATTGGTTGCGCTCGCGCTGCTTTTGGCTGTTCCGCCACTTTACGAGGAAAGCTTGCTACTAGCAGAAAAAATGCCTGACTATGTTGATAAGTTTTGGGCAATCATCGTGCCACACATTGAAAAATTCCAAGCGCATTTAGGCTATAACGACCTTGGTGATTCGATTCTTGCCACACTTCAAAACAACACCGACAAAGCGATGAAAGTCGGGGTCGGCGTTTTAGGCGGTTTATTAAATGGCGGACAAGCCGTGATAAATTTCTTCACTATTTTGATCTTCACGCCGTTTGTCGCGTTTTTCATGATGACGGAATGGAACAAGATCACGCAATGGGTGGACGGCATTTTGCCACGGCATAGCTACGACACGATCAAAGATTTACTGGCGCAGATCAACCGCAAGCTTTCAGGATTTATTCGTGGGCAATTCCTCGTCGCCCTATCGCTGGCTGTGATTTACGCTATCGCGTTGACGATTGCGGGACTTGATTTTGGTTTCCTTATTGGCCTGTGCGCAGGATTTTTATCCATCATCCCGATGGTGGGTTCAACGTTAGGTCTTTTGGTCAGTGTGTTTGTTGCGTGGTTCCAAAGCGGTGGTGAATGGAACTTTGTCGGGTTAATTGCGGCAATCTTTTTGATCGGGCAGTTTGTCGAGGGCAATATCCTCACGCCGAAATTACTGGGCGGTTCGGTTGGTTTGCACCCTCTATGGATTTTGTTTGCCTTAATGGCGGGCGGTGCAATGTTTGGAATTTTGGGCATGTTGCTTGCTGTGCCTGTCGCTGCTGTTATCGGTGTTTTAACGAGCTTTGCCATCGCGCAGTATAAAAACAGCTCCTACTATGACGGTAAAGCAGGTAGCGGCGCGGCAACAGTCGCGGCACCTCAAGCAAAAACCGAAACAAAGACAGTCACAAAGCCAAAAGCCAAGGCAAAGGCGAAGAAAGCAACGGCAAAGACGACAACAAAGACTAAAAAATAACGAGAAACGAGAAAAACGACACGCCCATGGCGAACGCAAAGAAAACAAATACAACCTCAACACAACTGCCCCTTGATTTGGGGCATCGTCCTGCGTTTGGGCGTGAGGATTTTTTGATCGCGCCGCCGAATGCTGGCGCTGTGGAATGGATTGACCGTTGGCCACAATGGCCTGCGCCTGCGCTTGTGCTTTATGGCCCGCCTGCCTCTGGGAAAAGCCATTTGGCTGCTGTGTGGCGGAACAAGACCAAAGCCGCCGTGATTGACACCACAACCCTTGCCGAACAAAACGCCGATGATATCGCCAAGCAAGGCGAGCATTTGGTTTTAGACCATATCGATCCGTGGTTTGGTGATCGTGAGGGGGAAACTACGCTGTTCCACCTTTACAACATCATGAAAGAAGAAGGCCGCACGATGTTGCTTACGATGCGTATGGCACCGACGCATGTCCCGTTCAGCATTCCTGATTTGGCCTCACGCCTGCGCGCGGCACCCGCGGCTTCTATTCAAACGCCTGATGATATGTTGCTGTCGGCAATTTTGGTGAAGCTTTTTTCCGACCGTCAATTACAGATCAGCCATGACGTGATTATGTATCTACTGCCACGGATGGAGCGTTCCTTTGCTGCCGCACATGAATTGGTGGATATTGCGGATAAGCTGGCACTCTCAGAAAAGCGTCCGATTTCTGTGCCGCTCATGCGGCGTGTGTTATTAGAAAGATCCGAGCTTGCAGGCGCGGGCGAGCTGTTTAATCAGTAGGGATAATAACGTCCTGCACGGCGCCGCTATTGGGCATGACATCCGCCCAGTTTTCACAATCAAACTGCAATGCTGTTAAAGTGCCCGGCTTATACCCTGTGCAAAGTGCCCCGTATTGATCGGGCTTTGTCAGGAAAACTGCCAAATCGTACACTCCAGGGTTATGCGCGACAATCATTGCTGATTTATGGCTGTTGTCAGTGCTTTTGATTGCCTGATACAATGTGCCTGCAGGTCCGTTATAGAGATTTTCTGGAGAATCTATTTTAAGACCATCAAGACCATTTTGTGTCAGCATCCGCAAAGTTTGCCGCGTACGATTGGCGGGAGAGCAATGACAATAAGACGGCGCAAAGCCGCGCTTGGTCATTATATCCGCCAATAATTTCATATCCGCCAAGCCTTTATCACTTAAAGGGCGGTCAAAATCATCACCACGAATCATCGGTGATTGCGCGTGACGCAATATGAATAAGTTCAATGTCATGCGGAGAGCATAACAAAATCAGAGCGGTTTTCTAAGGAAAATTCCTAGCGCGTTGGTTTTGGCGCGTATGGAACAATGTCAGCAAGCGTTTTAAGAACCGCACGTGTGCCACGCCAATCAACGGCATTGAAATCAGCACATGCAGGTGCATTTTTGGTCACGCCCAGCGCAAAACCGCCTGCCGCGTTATTTTGGGCGGCAAGCATACCGCTTTCGTCAGGGGCACTGTCGCCAAGGAAGAGTGCTTTTTTGCCTTGGAACGCAGGGACATTATCCATGAAATAACGCACAGCATTACCTTTGCTCACGTCTTTATGGGTGAGTTCGATGTAGCAATTACCTTTTACGCTGCCATTAATGATGTTCACATCCGCATATTTCGGATCAGATTCAAGTAAGGCGCGAATTCTTTGCTCAAGCTCTGGTGAGACAACGTCAAGAGCATTGGCGGCTTTTGTGAATTCGGCTGTTAATGTGGCTTGTTTATGAAGTTCAACTTGTGCGCCTTGATATTTCACGACAAGTTTTTCAATTTTGCTACGGACATCAGATAAATCAGGCACGCGGTATGAGATCAGTTCATCATTCGTGCCAATATCAGAAAGGATCGCGCCGTGTTCTGTGCCGCAATAAGGCTTATAGCTATCACCGTGGACAGTTTCTAAAAATTTCAATGGGCGGCCTGTGACAGGTACAAAAAACTCGCCAAACGGTTTCACAAGTTCGACGAGTTCATTATCTACAGGAAAACCATCATGCTGCCCCGGCATAAAGGCGCCCATTGTTTTATCATAATCGGAAAAGATAACCAGATTGCCTGTTTGTGCGGCCTCGAAAAGCTCCCTCAAAGCGTGGGGCTTATCGGGGGACAACGTCAATACATGCTTTAGGTCATCAAACTGCATATAATCTTCTTAAAATATTTAGACGTTAAATGAAAATCCTGGTTTTGTATGAATATATGGTATTTCATCCGTGCCAGATGGCGTTGTGGACGCATTGCGTTTTTCAAGTTCAGGAACAGACTTTACAAACGCGCTCAGTGATGACATCACATCGTTCATATCGTCTTTATACTCATTATACTTTGTTGCTGCGCCAAATTTATTGTACTGCTTAAGCGTCCAGAGTATTCTACCCAACTCAACAGCGTGCACGCCATTTGTTTGTTTTAAATGCGGCATCAATTGATCTTGCAACACAGCGGCACGCGCATCCGACACGCCGTTTTCGTCATAATAGCCTTCGATAGGACAGAATTTACCTTCGGCCCATTCAAAGCTCATTTGATAGACTATCCCGTTAATAGCAGCGGCAACACCGTTCCACCATTGCTCGGAACCTTTGTCTTGCTTTGCAACAGCCGTCGCAAAATCTTGCTGCATTTGTTTATAAGGGGATTGCTCAGATTTGTCTGACCAATTGCCTGGCACTGGGAAAGTTTGGATAACCATCTGTAAATTCTCCTATTAAAGCATTCATTGAATTTCGATGATGATTTTTACCCTATTACCTCAACTTATGTCAAGAAAAAGCACCTTTGCGATGCAGCAAAACTAGATTTTAACCTTCTTAATCTTGTTATTTTCCAAACTTAAGCTTATTTTTCCGCCTTTTAGCGCGAGAGCATCTTTGCCAAACACTTCGTAACGCCACCCCTTTAAAGCAGGGATATCGGGCTTATCTTCGGAGGCAAGGACGTGCAATTCATCCATACCAGCAATTAATTTGGCAGCGACACCATTTTCGCTGGACTGAATCCTCAGCAGCATTTTCAGCATTTCAAGCGCAGCACCATGTTCCGGATCCATACGTTTTTTATGCTCAGGCTTTGGCCATTGATCTTTAGGCGTTGACGCCGCCCGCGCAACACACGACAGAATCGCTTTGCCGATGTGCCCATTGGCCATATCAGCCGAAATTTTACGGGATTTTGAGAGTTCTTGCGCGTTTTTCGGTGCATGGACGGCAATATCAACCAAGCTGTCATCGCGCAAAACATGACCGCGCGGCATGTCGCGGCGTTGTGCCTCTTTTTCGCGCCAAGCTGCTAATTCCTTCAGAACCATCAATGTTTTCGGGCTCTCAGAACGTACTTTGATGCGCTGATAAGCCTCATCTGGTGGGTTTTGATACGTTTCAGGCGCACGCAAAACCATCATCTCTTCAGACACCCAATTTTGACGGCCTTGTGTTTCCAGCTTTTCCGAAAGCTTTAAATACGCATCGCGCAGATAAGTCACATCATCCAGCGCATATGATAATTGCTTGTCAGATAACGGTCTGCGTGACCAATCAGTGAATTGCGCGCCCTTATCAAGGCGTACACCGCAAAGTTCGTTAATCAAATTGCTGTAACCAATCGAATCACCTAAGCCGCAAACCATGGCGGCAACCTGTGAATCAAAAATAGGAACGGGAACAGTACCTGTATGGTTGTAGAAAATTTCTAAATCCTGACGCGCGGCATGGAATACCTTGACCACGCTCTCGTCAGCCATCAAATCATAAAGCGGCTGTAAATCCAGACCTTTATCCAAAACATCAACGGCAACCGCGTCAATATCAGGCCCCGCAAGCTGCACAAGGCAAAGCTTGGGGTAGTATGTACGCTCCCGCAAAAATTCCGTATCGATGGTCAGAAAGTCGTTTTCGGCCAATTTTTGGCAGATAGCTGCCAGCTCTTTTGTATCTGTAATTACACTCATGGGCTTCTGTTTACGCTGTTTTGCAGCATGCGCCAAGAACAAAATTATTTGACAGAACGATTAAACATATTTAAACCATGGGTTATAAATTATATACAGGAGAGACAACCATGGCGATCAAGACATTCACATCCGATTTCGGCGGAACATATAAAGGGTACATTATCCAAACAGATGATGGATGCGTATCAAATCACGATCCTGAGAGCCACGCGGTTGATATCAATGAAGAAGGCGTCCTGTTTCCCACAACAAACGAATTGATGCGCGCTTACGGCGATACCCATGCGCTGAATGTCAAAGAAGGCGCCGACGGCAGAGCATGGCCAGCAAATATTTGCGTCCAAGAGCATGATTTTGCTGTTGTTGCCCTACGCATGAGCTGTATGGATACATCGCGCTTGATGAACGCTGCCCTCAAAAACAATGATACAACGCTACCTACAGAATTTATACGGGCGGCTTCGGCAGTGCTGGGTTGTGAGGCTTCAGAAATTGTACACGCGTCTGATGTTTACGCATACAGCGCCACTACGGTCAAAAAACAAGACTGGTCGGGGGACGATATCGAGAGCCATGACGCTTCACTAAACGATATCGCACAGCGCATCATGAATGGTGAAGTTCAAGACAGTGTTATAGTGCATAGTGAATCATTCGAGGACGTCACACGGTTTGCTCATGCATTTGTAATGGGTAACGAACTCTTAACCCCAGGTTTTATGGCACGTAACGCTCATGTTTATTTGGCGACAATGTTTGCACGTAGCACAACATCACCGACAGAATTACCTGTACCGCAAGAAAACACAACGCCTTGCGTGAAAATTCTGCAAGAAATGCAAAAGCTAGGGCTTTAAACGCCTGACGCTTGACATTTGACCATAAATTATGCCTTTTAGAGCAGCGGTGAAGTCGATATACTCACCGCTGTTTGCTTATAAAATTAAAAGGAAAATACCATGCACGCATTTCGGACGCATACTTGCGGAGAGTTAAACAAAAGCCACGTTGGACAAACTGTTAAAATTTCAGGCTGGGTTCACAAAAAACGTGATCATGGCGGCGTTTTGTTTATTGATCTGCGCGATACATTCGGCATAACACAATGCGTGGTGGATGAAGATTCGCCCCTTATCAACGAAATCGATAAATGGCGTAGCGAGAGCGTGATTACGGTGATTGGCCTAGTGCGTGACCGCGCGGCAGGCACAACCAACAGCCGCCTTTCAACAGGCGATATTGAGCTTTATATCAACGAAGCCACCATGCAATCAGCCGCCGATGTGCTGCCGTTCCAAGTTTCCGAAGATGACGGCGCAGGCGAAGAGCACCGCCTAAAATACCGCTACCTTGATTTACGCCGTGAGAAAATGCAGAAAAACATTCGTCTGCGTAACAATGTCATTCGTAACTTGCGCGAACAAATGTGGGCAAAGGATTTCCAAGAATTCCAAACCCCTATTCTAGCCGCAAGCAGCCCCGAAGGCGCGCGCGATTATTTGGTGCCGTCCCGTTTACACCCCGGTAAATTTTATGCGCTGCCGCAAGCACCACAGCAGTTTAAGCAATTGTTGATGATGTCAGGCTTTGATAAATATTTCCAAGTAGCGCCATGTTTCCGCGATGAAGATGGTCGTGCGGATCGTTTGGCAGAATTTTACCAGCTTGATGTTGAGATGAGCTTTGTCACGCAACAAGACGTGCATGATGCCATTCAACCTGTCATTGAGAAAACATTCGAGAAATTTGCCGATTTCACAGGCACAAAGCGCAAAGTCGAATGGTTGCCAAACCTTGCCTATGCGGATGCCATGCTCACCTACGGTTCAGACAAGCCTGACCTTCGTAACCCGCTTGTGATTGTTGATATATCAGACGTGTTCGCCCGTGAAGATGTGGAATTCAAAGCGTTCAAAGGCGTTGTTGAAAAAGGCGGCGTTGTCCGTGCTATTCGTGCGCCAAAAGTCGGCGATCAACCGCGCAGCTTCTTTGACAAGCTTAATGGTTGGGCGCAAAGCGAAGGCGCACCGGGGCTTGGTTACATTCTGTTCACCGAAAGCGAAGCCAAAGGCCCGATTGCGAAATTCATTCCTGATGCCGCGCAAGCTGTGCTTCGTGAAAAAGCAGGGTTAGAGAACGGCGATGCCGTGTTCTTTATCTGTGATATGGAGAAAAAAGCAGCTTCCATGGCAGGCAAAGCGCGCGATAAGATTTGCGATGCGATGGATGAAGCAGGCATTGAAACTCGCGAAAAAGACACCTACAAATTCTGTTGGGTTGTTGATTTCCCGATGTATGAATTTGATGAAAAAGCGCAGAAAATTGACTTCTCGCACAACCCCTTCTCTATGCCACGTGGTGGTTTAGAGGCGCTCAACACAATGGATCCGCTCGACATCATGGCGAACCAGTATGATTGCGTTTGTAACGGGTTTGAGTTGGCATCTGGTGCTATTCGTAACCACAGCCCTGAAATCATGGAAAAAGCATTCGGGATTGCAGGATATGATCTTGAAACGCTCGAGAAAAAATTCGGCGGGATGCTGAATGCGATGCGTTTTGGCGCCCCACCACACGGTGGTTTGGCGTTTGGTATTGACCGTATCGTGATGTTATTAGCAGACGAGCCGAACTTGCGCGAAGTTTATGCGTTTGTGATGAACGGCGCTTACGAAGATCAAATGATGGGCGCCCCAAGCGAAGCCGGCATGGAACAGTTAAAAGATTTGCACCTCAAGCTGAACCTGCCGAAGGAAGCGCTTAAGACAGAAGCTGCGTAAATAGCGCACATCGCCTAATCCTAATAAAACAAAAGCTGCCCAATGAGGCAGCTTTTTAATTTCTGATAGGTGGCGATAAGCGCCAGATTACATTTTCATACCTGTTGGCTTCATGTCAGCCAGCATTTTGGCGTATTTGGCTTCGTCTGGGTTCAGGTGTTCATCCACGTGATCGGTGCCTGTGAAATCTTTGAGCATAACATTTTCGCCATCGGCTTTGGCTTGCAAGTTAAACACACGCAACGCAGGTGATTTAGACTCGCGATCAAGTTCTTTGACAAACTCAAGATGTCCTGCGTCTTCGGCAACCCACGAATTTATTTTATCAACGCGGCGCACGATTTCTTTGATCATATCTTCGCCACGGCCTTCGTTAAAGGCGCGGGTCAAAAGGCGATCAACAATTTCGGCAGCAATTTTGGACGAAAGCCCCAGCGGGTTTTCAACCATCAACACGCTACTCGCGCGCGGATCGTCGAGCAATCTTTTGGAAAAATCCGTAAATGATGATGATAAATTATGTTGTGTCATTCAATACTCCCTGCTGTTTCTTTTTAATTATTTCAACAAGAGTAGACAAACCAACCAAAAATTACAACTTTTAATCTTTTATGGATATTATTGTCCACAAAGAAAGACCCGACGCCTTGGGGAAAGCATCGGGTCCGGGGTTTCGCCTGCCTAGGGTTTGGGTCACGGTTTGGGAGGGACGGCAGACGGAAGTTTGTTCTATTAATTCATGTTCAAAATGAAAAGTGTACGCGTTGGGGTTAAAGGGTTACGCAGTCGCGCCAGCATGGTCTCCTGTCGTTGTTGTTGGCAGATTACTGCCGCGGCTGTAAGCACGCTCGCGCTTGTTTGCGTAAAGCTCGGTATCGGCTTCGTTAAATATTTTCTCGGCTTTGTCACCGGCTTTGTATGAGCGGAAACCAACGCTTGCACGTACTGGGATTTCCTGCCCGTACCAAGCAAGTGACAAATTATTCAACTGCCATGCGAGATCTTGTCCACGGCTGGCGGCTTCTTTTTTGGTGGTGTTGGACAAAAGCAATACAAATTCATCACCGCCCAAACGCGCCGCAACATCCATCAAACGAATTGTTTCGGTCAATGTGCGGGCAACGAGGCGAAGTGCTGCATCACCAGCCAAATGGCCGTATGTATCATTGATGTGCTTAAAATTATCAAGATCGATCAAAACCAGCAAACCACCTTGTGATTGACCACGCACACAACGATCAAGCTCACGAGTGAAGGTTTGGTAAAAACCGCGACGGTTTTGCAAGCCTGTAAGCTCATCTGTTGTTGTAAGGTTCTCAAGATGCGCAATGCGGCCTTCTTGTGCTGTTAATTTTTCTTCTGCACGTTCGATCATTGTGTTTGCTTGCTTTAACAAAGACATTGTTGCGCTGATGAAACGTTCTTGACCTGCATGCTCGCGCTCTTTTTCTTTGAGCAGCGCTAACAGGCTTTCGCTGTTGTTGCTTTTTTCTTCTTTTTTACCGAATGTCGCGTTTTGACGCGTCGCTGAAAACATTTTGCGTCCTCCGTTTAGACGGCTGTAAATATTACCTTTGCCGCGCTTTGCTGCAGCCTTTGCAATGTCCTGTTCTTTTATACGATCTGTTGTCATGTTGTTTTGCACCCTTTTAAATCGTTTTAATATTCGGATCGTTTATTTTATTATTGTTTTCAATCCGTCCCGAAACAGTACATTGCGAGAGCTGTGCCAATTTGACAGTTTTTAAATTTATCGTTTAATTTCAAATAGATAATAATAAAAAAGCACCGCGTGCTGCTCCTCATAAACAGGCGGTATTTTTCACCGATAGGCCATTTTTTCCTACCTAAATAGGCAAAAAGAGGCACAGCATGAGCTTTTAAGCCCCACATATGAAAGAGTGGGTGGAAGGACACTGCAAAAGTCGTTATTCTCCTTTGCGTTCACGCGCTTTTGCCTATATCATGGCAAAGATCAAAGAACGGAAGACCATGATTTTAAAAGACAAAATACGAAATTCTTTTTTTGCGGGCGCACTCTTACTATCGGTTTCTCCCGCGACAACGCATGCGGCTGCGTTGAACAATAATGACGTGCTTAATGCTCTCGTCCCGCACAAGGCACTGTATGACATCAAAATGGTTGCCCGTAAAAACAGCTCGCAAGTCTTGAATATCAGCGGTCAAATGTTTTTCGAATGGAATCATACTTGTGATGCATGGACGACAGATCACCGCTTTAATCTAAAATACGAATATGCCGATAGCGCGCCAATGAATATCACTAGCGATTTTTCAACCTATGAAACATTCGATGGGAAGAGCCTTGATTTCAATTCGCGCCGCAAACGCAATGGCGATCTTTATCAAGAAATAAGAGGCCGCGCCGAAGCCGCAAAGAATAATGAAACGGCTGTTGTCGAAGTTAAATCCGATAACACCACAAAAGGCGAAGCTGTTTACACCATGCCGACTGGTCTGGTTTATGACCTTGACGATGACATGCTATTCCCGATGGCGCATACCGTTGAAATGTTAAAACACGCAGAACAAGGCAAACGTTTTTATAATGCCCGCGTTTTTGACGGCAGCGACGAAGACGGCCCCGTTGAAATCAACAGCTTCATTGGCAAAGAAAAAGACACTGCCGCAGATTCCGAGGAAAGAGCTGGCGTTGATAGCACCCTTATCCACGCCCCTGCATGGAACGTGCGCATGGCATTCTTCCCCGCGATCAATCCCGAATCAGAAGCCGACTATGAAATGAGCGCGATATTCCACAATAATGGCGTCATCAGTGATATGCTCGTCGAGTATAGTGATTTTTCCGTGACGCAAAAACTCGTCGCGCTAGAGAGGCTGGACGCCGAAAAATGCGAATAAGCAGCCGCAATAAAAAACATTTATAAGCAAATTAAAATATTTAATTTAAAACCTTATCAAGACTCTATATCGTAAGATGGATGTCCAACAGAAACTGAATTTTTAGGATACTGCATAATATTATGAGTAAGACTGTTTTAATCGTCGAAGATAACGAACTGAACATGAAATTATTTCATGACTTGCTGGAAGCGCACGGCATTGACACAGTTGAAACGCGTAACGGCAAAGATGTGCTGGAACTCGCACGGGAACATAAACCCGACCTTATCCTGATGGATATACAGCTCCCTGAGATTTCAGGCCTAGATGTCACCAAAATGCTAAAAGCCGATGACGTTCTAAAAGTTATTCCCGTGATTGCGGTGACCGCCTTTGCAATGAAAGGCGATGAACAGAAAATCCGTGAGGGCGGCTGCGAGGATTATATCTCCAAGCCTATTTCTGTGACGCACTTCATGGAAGTTATTCATAAATATTTGAACTAGTTAATGTTACGAGAGGTCATGAATTAAATGTCTGCACGTGTACTGGTCGTTGATGATATTCTACCGAATGTAAAGCTGCTTGAGGCCAAACTCACGAGCGAATACTATGAGGTTCTCACCGCGACAAGCGGCGTTGAGGCTTTGAAAAGAGTAGAAGAAGACAGCCCCGACCTTGTGCTGCTTGATGTTATGATGCCTGGCATGGACGGATTCGAAGTCTGCCGCAGAATTAAAGATAATCCCGCCGTTGCCCATATTCCTGTTGTTATGGTGACAGCACTCACCGATAGTGCTGACCGTGTGCGCGGGCTTGAAGCAGGCGCAGATGATTTCCTGAGTAAACCAGTCAATGACACTGCTCTTATGGCGCGCGTAAGATCATTAGTCCGTCTAAAAATGGCCGTGGATGAATGGCGCATGCGTGAAAACACCGCAAGCCAACTCGGTATTGTCGAGAACAAAGCCAACGTGATGAGTGAACCTGTCGAACACGCCCATGTATTGGTGATCGAAGACCAAGATTTTGAATCTGAGAAAATCATGCAAACGCTCAAGGTTGATCACGATCATTGCATTGTCTGCGAAACTGGCGCTAATGCCATGGAAGAAATCAACAAGCATGATTTAGAGTTGATCATCGTAAGTTTAAATTTGCGAAACGAAGACGGTTTGCGCCTTTGCTCACATCTAAAATCAAACGAGCGCACACGCTCTGTCCCTATCTTAATGGTATCAAACGAAGACGATATGGATCGCATCGCCCATGGCCTTGAAATCGGCGCGCATGACTACATCCTCCGCCCGATTGACCGTAACGAATTATTGGCTCGCGCCAGAACACAAATCCGCCGCCGCCGCTTCCAAGACCGCCTGCGCACAAATTATGAAACCAGCATGACGCAAGCCGTCACCGACAGCCTCACAGGCCTTTATAATCGTCGCTATCTCGACACTCACTTACAAAAATTGCTAGAGAAAAACAAAGAGAGCAAAAAAGACCTTTGTGTCTTGCTGCTTGATATCGATCATTTCAAAGAAGTGAATGACACTTACGGTCACGGCGTTGGGGACGAAGTGTTGCGCGTTTTTGCACACCGCCTCAAAGACTCGTTACGTAGCTTTGACCTTGTTGCGCGTTTGGGTGGTGAGGAATTTGTCGCGATTTTGCCTGATACGTCGATGGAAATGTCACAAATCATTGCCGAACGCCTGCGCACATCCATTAGCCGCGTTCCCATTAAATGCGCCGCACCAGAGGGCGAAATAACAATCACGACATCCATTGGCGGTGCCTTGATCGAACATGGTGAGCACACCGTCACAAGCGTATTAGAGCGCGCCGATAAAATGTTATATGATGCCAAAAATGGCGGACGCAACTGTACGATTTTTGAAAATGTCGGCAAACTCAACCCTGATGACTTCCAGCATACCGCGCGCGAAGTAATTGAGTAGTTTAAACGAGTTAGTCCACTCAGTAGTGGACTAAGTTATAGCTGCTATCCCCTATTAATTTGCTAAAAATTGACTGGACTAAGTCTAGTTATTTTCAAAAAAACAATTTTTACCGCCCTCACCCCGACACAAAAGACACTGTATTCTGACCTCCGCACCGATGAGATCAGAAAGACGCAGCTCTGGCGATTACAACGCTAATATAGCAAAATATTCCTATATTGTCCATATGAGCTACCCCTGATAACACTGGCGGTTAAGCAGCATCGATTGCGACGATATCGGCTGATTTTGCGATAAATTCAGGGTTCAGGAATTTTTGATCAACCTTGCCATAGATGAACGGGCTGCCATCGACATTGGTTAAATCACCGCCTGCCGCGATAAGCACGGCGTGGCCTGCGGCTGTATCCCACTCGCACGTGGGGCCAAAGCGCGGATATAAATCTGCCTTGCCTGCCGCCACAGCACAAATTTTGAGAGAGCTACCGCGTTTCATGATTTTCTCGACCTTGAATTGCGAGAGGTAATCATCAAGCTTTGCACCGCTGCCATGGCTTTTGCTCGCCACAACGGTCAAACCCTGACGCGGCATACTGCGCACCGTGATCGGGCGGTCTTTCTCTGTATCTTCCATCCAGCGCAATGCCGTACCCGCACCAAACCCCGCATAAAGCTCACCCGGTACAGGCGCATACACAACACCCAACACAGGGCGGTTATGATGGATCAGCGCGATATTGACCGTGTAATCACCGCTGCCTGAAATAAATTCTTTCGTACCGTCCAGCGGATCAACCATCCAGTAATAATCGCTGTTCGACAGATCAGGAATACGGCCTTCGCTGACCGCTTCTTCGCCGATCATCGGCACATCGGGCGTTATATCCTTCAAGGCCTTCTCAATCACAGCTTCAGCCGCACGATCAGCCAACGTCACAGGCGAACCATCACCCTTCACATCAGCACCCTGATAGCCAGAATCCTCAAAATGAGTCAACGTGACATTCCCCGCCTCAATCGCCAAACGACGGATCATGTTGCAAAGAGCTTCGGGATGTTCGAGAATTTTACTCATTTGGTTTCTTTCTTTGTTTCACCAACTACTGTCGTCATAAACCAACCACCACAATGGCTTTTTCCTAATTTGACGAACCCTGTTTTATCATAAAGACCTGTTTTATCAGGATACGTCCCCAACATCACATTTACTTTACCATCAGCATTCGCCGTAATTTCATCAAGACATTTCCTAATAAGTTTTTCACCCAACCCTTGATGACGATGATCTTCATGAACACTGACCCAGCTAATCCCCCATAAACCAGTTGTGAATATTTCTTGCGAGAATGCTGCGGCACCAACAATGTCATCATTCATTTCAACAACAACGAAAAATGGTTTTCTATAGTCATTGGAAAAGCAACATTGAATATATTGTTGCGCCAATTTACGAGCGCCTTCGCCATTATTGAATACTAAAAAATTTTCCAACTTTTGCGCGTCTTCTGGCCTCGCAAAGCGAATATTCATTCCCTTATCCCGCCGCTTGAGCGCTTGCAGGCTCTTCACGCAAACCGATATTGGCTTCGATGTATTTTAGGATTTGGGCAACGCAGGTTTCAATGTCGTTGTGTTGGGTGTCAACCACCAGATCAGGGTTATCGGGGGCTTCGTACGGGGAATCGATGCCTGTGAATTCTGGGATTTGACCCGCGCGGGCTTTTTTATAGAGGCCTTTGGGGTCACGACCTTCGCAGGTTGCCAAATCAGCTTTCACGAAAATTTCGTGGTAATGGGTTGGAGCAGCACGACGCGCGCGGTCTCTATCTTCGCGGTAGGGCGAGATGAATGCGGTAACACAAACTAAGCCTGCATCAGCTTGCAATGCGGCGACCTCACCCACGCGGCGGATATTTTCCGTGCGGTCTTCGGGCGAGAAGCCAAGATCAGAGTTCAAGCCATGACGCACGTTATCACCATCAAGCACATATGTATGAAAACCACGCTCAAACAACGCGCGTTCCACCGCCATAGCAAGCGTGGATTTACCAGCACCCGAAAGCCCCGTAAACCAGAACACACCGCCATAATGCCCCATAGCACGACAACGGGCGTCGTAACCTGTGAGGGATTCAACCTCATAAATGTTTTTGGATTTCGGCTCAACCGTGCGGCGTTGATCGGGGTAACCCTCCATATTCAGCGTACCGCCGCCGACAACGTCATATTTATCATAGACAACCAAACGGCCTGTGCGGTGGTTATCGGTGTAAGGGTCAATCGGCAGTAAATCACGCGCGCGGAAGGTGACTTCTGCGACATCATTTCGTCCGACTTCGGCGCAAACTTCATCTTGCGCGAGGTCTTGCGTGTCGATCACGCGGTCAATGGATTGCACGGTGACAAGTGCCTCGCACGTGGCGTAGCGCACTTTATAAGTATTGCCGACCCGCATCTCTGCATCGCTCAGCCAGAAAATATTGGCGCGGAAAACGTTGGAAAGCATCGGCATATTGTTGACGTGGCTCGCGATTTGGCCGCGCTCGACAAAGATTTTCTCGTCTAGCTTGAACCCGACGGACTCGCCCGCCATAGCGGTGACTTTTTGCGGGTCTTTCGGCCATGTTTCGATCGAGGTGACGGTGGCTTTTTCATTGGTGGGGGAGAAATAAACCGTATCACCTTTTTGCAACGTGCCCGTTTCAATGCGACCCACGATAATACGCTCTTCGTCGTAACGATAAACATCCTGCACAGGCATACGAAGGCTTTGTGAGATGGGCGGCAATGCAAGCTCGAAGCTATCAAGAACACCGATCAGACTTTTGCCGTTGAACCAATCAATGCGTTCACCGCGGTTGGCGATCATGTCACCATGACGTGCGGAAATCGGCAATATGTGCGAGGCTGTCAAACCAATCGAGCTTAGATAATCGACGGCTTCTTTGGCGACTTCGTTAAAGCGTTCGGCGGAAAAATCAACGGAGTCCATTTTGTTGACGACCACGGCAATCTGACGCAGCCCGAGCAGCGAAAGCATATAAGCATGGCGGCGCGTTTGTTCGCGCACACCCTCAACAGCATCCACAACCAACACAGCCGCATCCGCCGACGCCGCACCCGAAATCATGTTTTTCAGAAATTCACGGTGACCGGGTGCATCGATAATCACGTAATCACGCGCCTCGGTGGAGAACCAAATTTGCGTTGTGTCGATTGTAATGGCTTGATCGCGCTCGGCCTGCATCGCATCGAGCAAAAACGACCATTCAATCGCATCCGCACCGCGCCGCTTACTAACGCGCTCAATTTCCTCAGCCTTACCATCAGGCAAGCTGCCCGTATCATAAAGCAAACGCCCGATCAGCGTAGATTTACCATGGTCAACATGCCCCACGATAACAACGCGGAGTTGCTGGTTCTTGAAGGTGTTGTCTGTGTTTTTGGTCATCGCTTAGACAACTCGCTTTTTAAAAGGTTGTTCAAAATCTATTTCGGCGTTTTCTTCTATGATGCGGTTATATTCAAAATTCTCGGCAAACCTTCTCAATAATTCAATATTTCCATTGGCTTCAAAGATAATGGCTCTGATTTGAGCGTTTGCAACAAGACCTTTTGTAACGGCGCCCAAGTCATCTATCACCATTTTAGCATCTTGTATTTTCTCGCCAAAGTCTGCCTCTAGCCGTTGATAAATATCTGTTTTCATTACATATACCCCTTCGCTCTTAGTTTTTCGAAACTGTCTTCGGTTTCGGCGTCAATTGTGCGGCCTGAGCGTTCGGACACTTTTGTTGTTTCTAATTCTGTGATGATTTCTTCGATTGTTGAGGCATTGCTGTCCACGGGGAAGGTGATGTTTTTCTCACCCAAGGAGCGGTAACGTTTGCCATCGCGCGCGAAATACAGCGGTACAACGGGGATGTTTTCGCGCTGTGTGTAGCGCCAGATATCGATTTCTGTCCAGTGCAGCAGCGGGTGAATGCGCACATGGCAACCATCGGGGAATTCGGTTTTATATTGATCCCAGAATTCGGCGGGTTGGTCTTTGTAATCCCAAGCACCATCCAATGTGCGCGGCGAGAACACACGTTCTTTGGCGCGCATGGATTGTTCGTCACGGCGGATACCTGCGATAATGCCTCGGTATTTCTCGCGCGCCATCAAATTACGTAGGCCTTCAGTTTTACGCATCGCGGCACGGGTTGCGGGCGGCAAGGTTTGATCCATTTCGGATTCAGGCGGGCACATTTCTACCTTCAATGGCAAATCCCATTCTTTGACAATATTGTCGCGGAACTCATACACTTCGGGCAGTTCCATTTCGGTATCGAGCTGTATCAGGTCAAACGGCACGCGCCCGAAAAAGGCTTTGCGGATCATCCACAGCATCACGTTTGAGTCTTTGCCGATCGACCACAACATACCCAACGGGTTCACGCGGTTATAAGCCTCGCGAATGATATAAATTGATTTGGCTTCGAGATCGTCGAGGTATTTATACATTATTGTCCTGCTACTTCTTTCAACACAGCTTTTTTATTCGGCATGATGGTGCGGCGACCGACGGAAACATAATGAAAGTCTGTTTCATCCATATCAGCCAATTTGTAAATATTGCGCAGATCAATCAAACGTTTTGCATTCATGCACTCACCAACGCGCTTTAAATCCAGCGCGCGATATTCATTCCATTCGGTGATAATCACAAGAGCGTCCGCGCCATCGGCGGCAGCGTAAGGATTTTTCGCCCAGATAACATCTTCGAGCAATTTGGCGGCTTCCTCCATCGCCTCAGGATCATGCGCGACAACGGTGGCACCTGCTTGCTGCAAAATCGGGATAATGGAGAGTGACGGCGCATCGCGCATATCGTCAGTATTGGGTTTAAACGCCACGCCAAGTACACCAATTTTCATGCCGCGTACATCGCCACCACAGGCTTCGATAATACGATCAGCCATTTTGGCTTTACGGTCTTCGTTTACGGCAATCACAGATTCCACGATGCGTTGCGGTGTATTGAATTTTTGCCCGATGCGCGTTAACGCTTGGGTATCTTTGGGGAAGCATGAGCCGCCATAACCGGGGCCAGCATGCAAGAATTTACCGCCGATACGACCATCGAGGCCAATACCGCGTGCAACGTCTTGCACATCGCCACCTGCTTTTTCGCACAGATCGGCGATTTCATTGATGAATGTAATTTTTGTCGCCAGAAACGCATTGGCTGCGTATTTAATGATTTCGGCAGTTTCGCGGCTTACGAACTGTATCGGTGTTTCGTTAATGTAGAGCGGACGGTAAACCTCGCGCATCACTTTTTTCGCGCGCTCTGATTCCGTGCCGATGACAACGCGGTCAGGACGCATGAAATCATCAATCGCCGCCCCTTCACGCAAAAACTCAGGGTTCGAGGTCACGTCAAACTCAGCGTTCGGGTTTTCCTCGCGCATAATCTTTTCAACCTCAAGCCCTGTACCAACAGGAACGGTCGATTTATTGACGATGACGGTATAACCTTCAAGATGCTGCGCCACTTCGCGCACGGCGGCGTAAACATAGGACATGTCCGCATCACGGCCAAAACGGCGTGTTGGTGTTCCGACCGCGATAAATACAGCGTCCGAGCCTTTCACAGCACTTTCCAGATCTGTGGTAAACGTAATGCGGCCTGATTTAATCTGCTTTGCCAGCAAATCTTCTAAACCAGGTTCGTAAATCGGGATTTCGCCGTTTTTCAAACGTTCTATTTTTGCTTCGTCTTTATCAACGCAAACGACATCAAAGCCAAACTCGGCAAAGCATGTTCCAGACACCAATCCAACATAACCAGTTCCAACCATTCCGATGCGCATAATCAATCCTCCGCTAAACGCCTAATTACTGCGGAGATTAACGCATTTTTAGGGTTTTAAAAAGCCCTGAATTCAATAAATGTACTGCAAACTTAGATGTTACGGGAATTCTCTGTAAAAAGGTCCGATTAAGCCATTTAAATAAGGACCATATCGGGTGATGGCTGGAGACATACTCTCTATTTCGCTGCCAAATTCACGGCTAATTTCTTGAAGAATATTTTTCAATTTATCAATGTCACAGCTTACAGCAATGCGCAGCAACGATTCATCCGATGGCCTTTGAAACGACCCTAGAGGACTAACTGTTACAAGGACATTATGTGGCGCACCTAGTTTTTCCCAGTTTTTTTCTACCCAATTTGACACTCTATGCATAAAATCAGAAGCTTGACTATCGATGCCATGCGGGACAACATAGCTGGTTCTATCAATATATGGCTGATAATCTGGATCGAGCTTGAGTGTTATGTAATAATGGCTATTTTGTGCGCCTAACAAATGGTTGGCGGCAGTAAAAAAATCATTTTTAGGCATGCTAAGTTCCCCCTAGTTTACATAGAACTCTTAAACCCAGTCGAAAAATATGTCAACTTATTTATAATTGTAGTGTGGATAAAGAATTTCAGTAAATACGAAAAACATTGCCTTATCGCCCTATATTTGGTTAATTAACAACAATATTTAATCGCAGAAATGCAAAGATCGGAAACGAAAATGACAGACAAGCCAGCGAAAAAAGAAACCAACGGCCGAGGCGATGCCGCAACGGGCGCGCAAATGCCACTATTTTACAGTAACCCTGTACCGCTTGACGCGAAGAAACACGCGAAGCTTGGGTTGGTCAAAGATTTTGGTCTTGGCTTCACATCAAAAATAAACGCTGTGCCAATCAACATGATCGAAATGCCGCAAATTTGCCATTTCTACCCGATTGCCTTCAGCCCCGACGAAAATGCAACACCTGTGGCGCTGATTGGTTTGCGTGACAGTGAAAATCTATTCGTGAACAAAAAAGGCGACTGGATGAAAGATACATACATTCCTGCTTATATTCGTCGCTACCCGTTCATTTTCTCGGAAATGGCTGGTGGTGATCAACTCACACTTTGCGTTGATATGGACGATAAAATCGTGAACGAGAAAAGCGATCAGAAATTCTTTGAAAATGAAAAAGCAAGTCAGCTTGCACAAAACGCCTTGGAATTTTGTAAATCTTACCATGCTGCCGCACAGCAAACGATTGAGTTCAGCAAGACATTAGCCGCCAGCGGCCTTCTTGTTGACCGCGCTGCGGAAATCAACATGGGCGATGACAAGAAAATCAACTTCTCTGGCTTCCGTATCGTGGACGAGCAAAAACTTGCCGAAATGCCGGACGAAACATTCATGGAATGGCGCAAAAAAGGCTGGTTGCCGTTCCTCTATGCGCATCTGTTTTCAGGTGCCCAATGGCAAAGGCTGATACAGCTTTTGCGCGCAGAAATGAAATAAAACAAAACCGCGTGGTTTTGCTTGCGTGTGAAGAAGTACAAAAGTATTTTTTGCATTTTTAGATCATTTGGTGCTATGAGCTTATTATATAGCACACACTAGAATTATAGTTAACGAAAGAAAGGCTAAAACGATGGCAAAAGTCGGAGCGCAGCGTGCTGCGGAATTAACAGGGAAGTCAAAATCAACAATTCAACGCGCCATGAAAACAGGCAAAATCTCGTTTGAGATGGATCATAATGGTCGCCGTGTGATTGATGTTGCAGAATTAGAGCGCGGTTTCGGCCTCGTCCCGCAATCATCAGAAGAAACAGAAACCAAAGCCGTTGAGGCTGAGCTTGAAAAAGCAACAAGCACGCTTGAAATCGAGCGCTTGAAAATGCGTGTTCGTTTCCTTGAAGACCAACTTGATATGGTCAAAGAGCAAATGGAAGATGTAAAGCAGCAGCGCGACCAGTGGCAAAAACAGGCGCAGCAAGTATTGCTCACGAGCCAGTACAGCCAAAAGCAAGCTGAAGAGCTGAAAGCGGAAATGAAAGAGCGCGAAATGCGCGCGAAAATGCGCCGCCAGAAAATGGAACAACAGCGCGGTAAAGCACCAATGAGCAAAACTGGAAAACAAAGCACTGCAGGCGTTCAAAAAGCAGGTCTGGATATTCAAAATCTGTGGCAGAAGCTACGCGGTCAAAATGATGACAAAAAAACCGTTGCGACAGCGTCTTCTGAAACAACCGAAACAGAAGAAAAAATGACGGCTTAGCATTCATTGCTTCCAATATAAAATTTAGAAAGTCGGCGAAAGTCGGCTTTTTTTATGCGTCCAGCACAACCGACAAACGAAAAATGCTGTTAGACGGATAAATGAAATCGGCTATATTTTCTCTAAAGTTAATTTATTTCCAAAGGACATAGTGATAAACTGACGTATAATAAGAAATAACAAGGGTGCAATGATTACTATGCTGAAAAATACAAAATTTATTGTTGGTCTCATGGCTTTATTTATAGCCATTTGTACGGTCTTTACCGCTGCACCTGCGTATGCGGTCGAGGATGCTGTCAATAGAGGGCCTCTGAATTTTATTTTGGAGCAAGAAAACAAAGACGGTATCAATTACCGCAAAGTTTTCGACCAACTCCCCGAAGATATCCGCGTTGATTTGATGATCGAAACAGAGCAGCAATACAATCAGTGCACATCCAAAGGGTCTTATTCCAAATACTATGATTGCCAGTGTATCGCCATTAAATTTTTGGATAAAAGAATAGAAATTGGCCCTGATATGGCCAGTCAACATATTATAAGGGATGTCACGCTGGAGTGCCCTTATCCCGCAGGAATAGCAGGAATTTCATACCAAAAATGCGAAGATATGTTTGAAATGGATATTGTCGGAAACCTTGAAGAATTCTGCACTTGTGTCGCAAACTCTATTTCTAAAAATTTCAGCGCACGCCCTTCTATGCATAGCCAATATATCTCATTTTTGAATGGCCGCGCCATGACTGAATGTGGCTACCAAGAAGAGCAGAGAAACTACCGCAAACTTGAAAAAGAGCGCGATATCTATCGCTAAACCGCTTGCTCAGTTATTGAAGCTGCGCCGTTCATAACAATCTGAAAATACCCTTCGGTCATGGGCAGGATATGCGCCATATAAACCAAGATAGAAGCTCTTTTGCTTGCTGCGAACTCTGCGTTTTCTGCCTTAATCATTTCTAATGATGACAAACGTTTTGCCATCATTGCGCCGCAAGCCACATAACCAAAAAGCTGCAGGTAAGGAACAGAGACAGCCGTAATAGCCGCTTCGCTTTTTTGTTCCAATATCCATTCGGTGGCCTCTTTCAAGCGATGTAAAGAGCGCGCCAAGTTTTCATGCGCAGGCATTTCGTAATCCACTTTTTGGATGATCTCTTCAAAATCAGAGAATATTTTCTGCGCTGTGTTGCCTTGATCCGCGCGCACAGCACGCAACAGCGCATTTGATTGAATCGCATTTGTGCCTTCGTAAATCGGTAAAATGCGCGCGTCACGATAATGTTGTGCAGCACCTGTTTCCTCGATAAAGCCCATACCACCATGCACCTGCACGCCTTCGGACGCGACGCGCACAGCCATATCTGTGCACCATCCCTTTACAACGGGCGTCAGCAAATTCACCTTTGCAGCGGCATTTTTATCTCCTGCATCCGCACGATCTGAGAGCAACCCAGCTTCATAAGCCAAAGTCCGCCCTGCCTCGATCTGCGCACGCATAGTGAGCAACATACGCTTTACGTCTTGATGCTCGATAATCGCGACACGATCACCGCCGCGCTCAACCACGCCTTGTTTGCGATCCTGCGCGTATGACAGCGCGTGTTGGTAAGCGCGTTCTGCCAACGCGACACCCTGCACGCCCACACCAAGCCGTGCGATATTCATCATTGTGAACATGTTAATCAGGCCTGCACCTTCTTCGCCAACCAAAAATCCGACCGCGCCGCCCTCATCACCGAACTGCATGATGGATGTTGGTGAAGCATGAATGCCGAGTTTTTCTTCCAGCTTAATTGCTTTTGCATCATTGCGTGCGCCGAGGCTACCGTCATCGTTGACCATAAATTTAGGCACAATAAACAGCGACAAGCCTTTCACGCCGTCTTCGGCTGTGCCCGTACGTGCGAGCACCATGTGAATGATATTCTCGGTGAAATCATGCTCGCCATAGGTAATAAATATCTTTGTACCCTTCAAAAGATATGAGCCATCAGCTTGCTTATCGGCTTTTGTTTTGATCGAGCCTAAATCAGAGCCTGCGTCAGGTTCGGTCAACTGCATCGACCCTGTCCATTCACCGCTCACAAGTTTTGACAGGTACGTCGCTTTTTGCGCGTCTGTGCCATGTTTTTCGATGGCTTCAATTCCTGCTTGGGTCAGCATTGGGCACAAACCGAACGATAAATTCGCCGCTTGCCACATTTCCTGCAACGCGAAGGTCACAAGAGACGGTAAATTCATGCCACCATATTCTTCGGCAAATTGCGGACCGTTCCAGCCCATCTCACAAAACTGCGCATAAGCTTCTTTAAATCCGTCAGGTGTTTTAACATCCAAACCGTTTAAATGGCTACCTTGTTCATCGCCGCTCGCATTGATCGGGGCGAGCACATCACCTGCGAATTTCCCTGCTTCTTCCAGAATTTGCGCTGCCATGTCCGCATCAACGGCTGCGCCTTCGGGTAAATTATTCAATCCCGCCACATGGTTCAGGATAAACATCATATCTTCGACTGGCGCTTTGTACGTGCTCATTTTTGAAAACCTTCCTGTAAATCATTCGACCCGAACAATATAACGCAAAAAACCCAGCAAATCATAAATTTTCAAACTGGCACGGCTTTTGCGAGGATAACAGGAGAAGAAACAGTAACACACAGGAACCAAATCACATGTCCTTAGGCGGAAATACAATTGATAACAACGTGTTAGCGGCACTTGGCAAGCAAGCCGGCCCTCGCGTATCAAACGCCATTAAGGTCGCAAGCGCCAATACAGGGGTCGATTTTGCCTACCTGATGGAGCAAGCACAGGCAGAATCGAACTTTAAAGCTGATGCGCAAGCCAAAACCAGCAGCGCCAGCGGCCTATACCAATTCATAGAAAGCACATGGTTGTCCATGGTCAAAAACTATGGCGAGAAGCACGGCATGGGCGATTTAGCCGCCAAAATTAGCGAAAACGGTAAAGTTGCAGACAAGCAAACACGTGCGGAAATTTTAGAGCTTCGCAAAGATCCTGAGAAAGCAGCACTTTTAGCGGCGGAATTTGCGGCTGAAAACAAACGTTATTTGGAACGGAATGTAGACGGTGATATCGGTTCGACGGAGTTGTATTTCGCGCATTTCATGGGCGCAGGCGGTGGGTCAGCCTTTTTAAACGCGCTTAAAGAAAACCCACTGCAAAATGCTGCGGATTTATTCCCTAGAGCTGCAAACGCAAACCGTAATGTGTTTTATGACCGCAAAACAGGCGACGCCCGTACTTTGGCCGACGTTTATGCGTTCTTTGACAAAAAATTCAGCGATAGCGAAGGTGATGGTAATGCGCCCGTACAAACAGCTGCAAAACAAGACACGCCGCTGCGTTTAAACCGCAAAGAAGCTGCCGCTTATCTTGATTTATTCAGCACATCAAAAGCCACAAGCCTGCAAAATCCGTTGAATGACCGCACTGTACGCGCCTTTATTACGCACCCCTCAATGGCGTTTATTGCGCCTGAACTTGCCGCAGGGTGGAGACCAACAGCCGCCATGCCGCCGTCAATGCTTGTCACAAATCCCGTTGAGTTGATGATTTTATCGCATTTTGATCTACCAGGCGCGCGCAACAAAAATGGCAGAATATAAGCTCACTAACGGATACCTCCCACATCGATTTCACAAATGCTTGACAAAAAGCCTTTATGCTGCTATCTTGATAATGCGCATCTGGTGAAAGGAGAACCAGATAATGAAATCTAAGTTCGCTCGATGTGCAAAAGAAAGACAAGACAGGGAAAACGAGATTCGTTTCGACGCTGACCGCGTTGGAGAGGTGTTTTCGCAAAGTGCCGCTAACAAGGTGCTAACCCACTGTCATAAAACCCCACAAATGCATGATATGCGCAATACCGATGACAATATGCACGGTGCTGAGAAGTATATTACGCACGCAAAACGTCCGTTTATGAACACTTCAATTAACAGAAAAAATCGTGACGATGATATGTCCATGATGTTTGCTTTGGGTGTGATGTATGCGATTGAAACACCACACTGGGCTCATGGTGACACTGCGGCAACGCATGACTACGCGCCTCGTTACAACTAATAAATCCTACTGACTGGCTGCACGCCGTAGCCGGTCATTGATTGCAATACCCAGCCCCGTATCGGGGATGTTCATAACAGCAATAGATTTATGCTCTGGTCTATCCAGCGCGTGAAGCATGGCAAACAGATTAGCGGCGGCTTCATAGAGGTCGCCGCTTTCGCTTAGGTTAAAATGCGCGGTATCGGGCAAATCTTTTGCCGCCCCGCCGCCACGAATGCCCATAAATTTATCGCTACCGAATGAGAGCAAAGCCTCACCCTTTTCAACATCGATCGCTTTCAAACGTACAGGGACGCTCGGCGCGTAATGCTTCAATAGCTGCCCCGGTGATTTCGGCGCGCCATGATCGCCCAAATCATAGGGCACATCACAATCAAGAATCTGCGCGATTTGTTCGGCAGTAATTCCCCCAGGGCGTAGGACGACAGGCGTATCGCCACTTAAATCAAGAACCGTTGATTCCAAACCCACTTCGCACGCCCCGCCCGCCAATATCATATCCACCTTATCGCCAAGGCTTTCAATGACATGTAGCGGGGTTGTGGGGCTAATTTGGCCTGATGTATTGGCGCTAGGGGCTGCAATCGGCACACCCGCCGCATTCAGGAGTGCTTGCGCTACCTTATGCGCGGGGATACGGACGGCTAATGTTGGTAGTCCTGCGCTGCAGAGCTCGTTCACCGCACAATCTTTGCGGCGTGGCAAGATCATCGTCAGTGGTGCAGGCCAGAAATTTTGCGCCACCACGCGCGCCATATCATTGAGCTCAACCAATTCCTCGACCGCGGCCATATCAGCAACATGCACGATCAACGGGTTAAATTGCGGGCGTCCCTTGGCCGCAAAAATGCGTGCCACCGCCGCACCATCCAACGCATTTGCGCCTAGTCCGTAAACGGTTTCAGTCGGAAACGCGACCAACTTACCCGCACGCAATAATTGCGCGGCTTCTGCGATGGTTTTCTCGTTGGCTGATTTTACGGCGGGTGCTGTCATGACTTACCAGATTACAACTTATCTTTAACGTTCGTGTTGTAGTCCTTCAACAACGCATCATCGCCCAACGCAAAATGCTTGGACATATCAGGGCTATAACGACTTGCTTCGGGTTTGCGCCCCAAGGCTTCGGCCATCGAGCGCACATGATGTGGCCCCGCACCACAGCAAACACCGATATAATGCACACCCATCTCCACGCATTTTTCTGTGAAATCCGCCATTTCATAACGGGTACAAATAAACGGGTCAAGTGCTGTCGGGAATGATGATCCCACAGGAATTTTTTCAGGGCAGCAAATATCATGGTCCTCGATAGATTGGAATGTCGGATGATCCGGTGTTGTGCGGTAAGGCACAGGAACCCCCGCCAAATGCGTTCCTTTCGGGCAAATCTCAACAGCTTTTTGCAGCAGCGGTAACATCGTCGCAGGGCCACGGATACAGTTAAAACCAACAACTTCCGCGCCTTCACCAGATAAAATCTTACAGGCCTCAGGGGCAGAAGGCCCATCACGCATCATGCCATCACGGTGCGTTGCCAGCGTCAGAACAATCGGCAAATGATGCTTTTTACAAACATCCAGCGCAATCCGCGCTTCACCAATATGACCGATGGTTTCGGCCAAAATATAATCAACGCCTTCTTCGGCAGCCCATCCGACTTGTTCTTCGAAAATACCGCGCACTTCGTCATGGCTTTTGGTATCGTTCGTATCATAAATATTTGTGTTACAGATATTGCCCGCCACCAGACAATCCGTGCCTTTTGCTACTTTTTTGGCAATTTTCAAAGCTTCACGGTTAAGCGGCTCCAGTAAATCTTCCTTGCCAATCAAACGCAGTTTTTCACGATGCCCGTAATAGGTAAACGCCAACACAACATCGCTGCCCGCGCGTACAAACTCACGGTGTAGCTGTTCGACAACTTCGGGATGCTCAAGCACGACTTCCGGCACAAAAGCACCCGCCTGCAAATAGCCGCGACGCTCCATTTCAAACAAATAGCCTTGTCCACACAGAACATTTTCACCGCCGTTAAGACGCTCCATTAATGATTTTTTTGTCATGATTTTTCCTCTACCGCCATTTTATAAATAACCATTCCAAGTAAATCATAAAGCAACCAAAAGAGTAAAGCTTTATGCCGCATCGGACGCGCGTGTTGGCGCGGTATGAAGAACACCACCCGTCACGGCTTTGGGTACCTTTGTGGTTTGTGGCAGGCTGAGCGGCAATCCGTTCAAACTGCGCACCGCCAGATAAGCGAACCCTTCGGCCTCAAGCGCATCACCGTTCCAACTCAACGCCTCGACAGGTTCAACAGGGGTTTTAAGCACATTTGTGAGCCACGCCATCAATGTTGGGTTTTTGCGACCGCCACCTGTGACGTACCACGCTTTTGGCTGCTGCGACATATAGCGCAACGCATCACACACAGCCTCAACAGTAAATAACGTCAGTGTTGCCACGCCGTCTTCGTCCGATAAATGCGCGACATCATCAATGCTCCAGACATTACGATCCAGTGATTTGGGCGGCTTGCGGCGGAAAAATTCGTGATCCATCCATGTAGCGATGATGTTGTCTTCGACCCAGCCTTTATCGGCAAGTTTACCGCCTTCATCAAAATTCTGCCCCGTGCGCAGCTTCACAAAATCGTCGATCATCGCGTTTGCGGGGCCTGTATCAAAGGCGAGAATGTTATCATCACTATCCCCCGTCCCTAACCATGTGATATTGCCAACACCGCCCAAATTTAAAATCGCGATGGGTTTGTCCTGTTTTGCGGCACGCGCACGGTGGTAAAGCGGTAAAAACGGCGCACCCTCGCCTCCTGCGGCAACATCAGCACTGCGAAAATCATTTACGACATTGATATCTGTTTCCCGCGCCAACATTTCACCATCACCGATTTGCCATGTAAAGCGGTTGTCAGGATCATGGAAAATGGTTTGCCCATGAAAGCCAATCAGATCAATATCGGATGATTTCACGCCCGCTTTTACCAATAGTTTTTTGACGATTTCAACATGCGCGCGCGTCATTTTTTCTGTCGCACGTTTCACCGCACCATCGGCATCGGAACGTTTGCCAAGACAGGCGCGCAGCTCATTGCGCAAGCCTTCATCATAGGGTTCTGTGATAAAATCAATAGGTTCCACATAATCCACGCCATCTGTTTTAATCAGCGCGGCATCAATGCCATCCAGTGATGTGCCAGACATCAGACCGATAACGGTATAGACTTTTTTATCTGCGATCATCTATATTTCCCTTTAATATGCTCATTCTGAACGAAGTGAAGAATCTCAATGAATAACTATTACACATACATGATAACGAATAAATCAAATCGTGTTTTGTATACGGGCGTTACAAATAACTTAGAACGCAGAATAGCCGAACACAAACAGGGGCTTGTTGACGGCTTTAGCAAAAAATACAATCTAACAAAACTCGTTTACTATGAAGATTGTTCTGATATAAAGGCAGCAATAGAACGTGAGAAACAAATCAAAGGATGGTTACGAACAAAGAAAAATCATTTGATAGAATCTATAAACCCCGAATGGGATGATCTTTCCAACGATTGGTAATGAAAAAATGTCATTCTGAGCAACGCGAAGAATCTAGTTCCCAAAACACACAGATCCTTCAGTCATTTCATTCCTTCAGGATGACAGAAAAACGGAAAAATTATGAAATCAGACTTTTTAAATATACTGCAAGAGCGCGGCTTTATCCACCAATGTTCCGACCTAGAAGCATTGGACGCAAAATTATGCGAAGGGTCGCAAAGCGCTTATATCGGCTTTGACGCCACAGCCAAAAGCCTGCATGTCGGGAATTTGACGGGCATCATGATGCTGTACTGGTTTCAGCAATGCGGCCATAAACCCATTACATTAATGGGCGGCGGCACATCAAAAATTGGTGATCCGTCTTTCAAGGACGAGCAGCGCCAATTGATGGATGATGACACCATTAATGACAACATCACGCACATCCAAAACACCTGCTTCAAACAATTTTTGAACTATGGCGACGGCAAAAGTGATGCGTTGATGGTCAATAACAATGACTGGCTCGATGGTTTAAAATATCTCGAATTTCTGCGTGATTTTGGACGTTTCTTTACGATCAACCGTATGCTGTCCTTTGATAGCGTTAAAACACGCCTTGAGCGCGAAAGCCCGCTTTCCTTGCTCGAATTCAATTACATGGTCATGCAGGGTTATGATTTTGTTGAACTGAACCGCCGTTACGGCACGCTCGTTCAAATGGGTGGCTCTGACCAATGGGGTAATATCATCAACGGCGTTGATTTGGGTCACAAGGCAGATCGCGTGCAATTATTTGCGCTCACCGCCCCCCTTCTCACCACGCCTGATGGCAAGAAAATGGGTAAAACTGTTAATGGTGCGGTGTGGCTGAATGGCGAGATGCTCAGCCCGTATGATTATTACCAATACTGGCGCAATGTGGATGATGTGATGGTCAGCACGCTGCTACGCCGCTTCACGATTTTACCGATGGATGAGATTAAAAAGCTCGAAGCCCTCGAAGGCCAAGACATTAATGAGGCCAAAAAAGTGCTCGCGTTTGAAGCCACAAAACTGTGCCACGGCATTGAGGCCGCAAACGATGCCCAAGCCACAGCACAAAAAGTGTTCGAGCAAGGCAGCGTCGGCGATGATTTACCAAGCATCGAAATTGATGGTGCACGCTTATCCGCAGGTGTGCCGTTCATTGATTTAATGATCGAAGCTGGACTTGTTGCCTCAAAAGGCGAAGCCCGCAGACTTATTCAAGGCGGTGGCGCCCGTACAAACGACAACAAGGTCGATGATGCGGAATTAAGCCTGTCCGATGCCGATTTAACCGAAGAGGGCTATATCAAGCTCTCTGCGGGCAAAAAGAAGCATGCTTTGGTTAAAGTCAGACAGTAAATACTTAAGATAGCTTCATCACGGCCTTTACCAAGCTTCCCAAGCCGCGCAGATTTTCCCGCTCGGCTGTGGCTTGGAGCGTAGAAAGCTCTTCGTGGCTATATTTTTTATCGCCAAAATCATGGACAGCAAACGAAGCTCTGTTAAATATCCCAATAATTTTTGTGTTTGTATCACGATTTTTTAAAGCTTTACGGATGGCTTCCACTTGCTCTGAATGCGGCTTGGTCGACTTACCATTTTTAACAACTTGATAAGCAGACTCGTCTAATGCTGTGTAAACAGATTGTGGTTGGATACGATCCATTATTACTTTTCTGCCTAAAATCCCAACAAAAGCAAGCGTGCTCACTTTACCTTTTACGGCTAAACCCCAATCATCGGTGAATTTGGCAAGCGTCAATAGATCTGTTAATTTTGTATCATTCATAGTGCCAAAATATCATTACAGTTTCACCCTGTCAAATTTCGTATTACACGGAATTATTCCTCAAATAACAACTTACGCAAGAACCCTGGGGCAAGGGCCGCTAGTGGGTTTACGCTGACTTTGGGCGTTTTCGCAGGGCCTTCGATCTTATAGGTCGCCGCGAGCAATGCGCCGTCTTTGCCGCCCGCAAGAACGCTACCGATAATCGGAATATCGCTCACCATGTTATTAAGCATCGAGACAGGCACAACCGTGCCTTTAAGCGCCATGAAATCTTTGCGTTTATCAATCGTGCCTTCAAAGGTCAGACCGAGCGAAGACCCCGATGTCCGCCCTTCATTCACAACATACAGATCACCGTCAGAACGAATGTGCCAATCAAATTTTGATTCAAGCTTAGCAAAGTAAATGCCGTCACCGTTCAGCAATTGCGGGATTGAGGTCGGCCCCATTGCACCCAAAAGCCGCGCCAGAACAGGCGCATCGATCACCCTGAAATCACCGAGCGTAATTTTGCCATATAAAATATCTTTTTTATCGGTTGTTTTGGCTTTGCCTTCAATCAGCAACTTACCGCCCTTCACGTTCTCATAAACATCAAACGCCCGTAGCGTTGCGCCCGCGTCACCTGCTTCAAGCCGTATCGTCATGTAACCGTTATGATCGGGCTTCAGCCGCAGGTAAATTTCGCCCTTACCCGCGACAGCATCCATTTCAAGTTGGTTCACGGCAGATTGCCGATCAAGGTCGATGTAAAGCTTCACCCGCTCAATCAGGCGGTTATCGGCAGTACGCATTCTATCAACTGCGACAGAAGCGATAAACGGGTCTTTTGCTTCTTGGGATTGAGGTTTTTTCTGTTCTTTTTCTGCCAAAAACGGGCGCGCATCCAAAAAGGCGCCCTTGATGTCCATTTTAATCAGATCACTCGCGCCGATTTCAAAGCCGATATCCAGATCATTCTCATTAAGCTTAACACTCTTGATCGTACCACGTTTTAAAACGCTCTCACCCTTGATCGTTTCAAATTCAAGCCGCCCGTCTTTTAAGTCAAGCTCCTTGGTTGTCACATTCAGGTTTTTAATTTCCTTCATGTACGGCCCTTGGGATACGGCTGTGCAGGAGAAAGAACCCGAAGCACCGCTTGCTTTCGTATAACCAAACGGATCAATCATCAAAACAGAAGGGGTCAAATCACCCTTAATATCGATGATTGCGCTGTCATCTTCATATTCAGTGAACACCAAATCAATCGGGATGTCGCCTTCGATCCAGTCATTCAAACCAATGCCAAAATGATCGCGCAATTTTTTGTCAGCCACCAACTTTGCTTCAACGCGCGTAACGTACGGCTTGCCTTTGCTTTCCAAAAACTCCTGCCATTTCAGATCCACAGGGCGTCCATCAAGTTTGGCCTTACCGCTCAGCGCAACGGCACCACCACCCAATTTCAGATTTAAAGGGCCGCCCGTTAGGTCAAGCCCACGCACAACACCCGGCAAAAATGCATCGGTTAATGTTCCTGTCGCGCTGACCTTTACATCATCGACGGGTAAATCTTTCACGGTGGGGAAGGATATTTTGACGTTTAAATCCGCAGTACCTTTCACCTTACCGCCATCAATTCCGATGTCGGAGGCAGATTTATTGATCGGCTCATCCTTGATATAATCAAAAATCGATTTCACAGGCCCTTTAAGATTGATATCAATATTGGCGTTGCCCACGCCCTCTTCGATCACGTGATCAATCACAACTTTGCTTTTTCCGACCTCAAGATCACCTAGTTTAGCGTTCTCAACATTGATCGTTAAAACATCATCCGCCATAACACCCTTGCCATTGGCTGCTGTGATTTTGCGAAGTGGGGCGCGATAATCAACGCTCATATTTTCTGTCGTAAATTCCGCTGTAATATTGGCGGTTTCAACATTCCATGTTTTCTCACCCGCTTTTTCGCCCTCAACATTCTCAGCCATTAAATCAAGACTTACTTGTGTCTCTAGAATGCGCCCGTCAGAAAGTTTTTCCAGCATCCATTCTTCCGCTGGCTCGCCTTTTAAAAGCTCGTGCGGCCAAATTGCCGCGACCTTATCCATCTGAATTTCAGGGATAGTCACCGTAATGGCAGCAGCGACTTTATCTTCGCCATAGCGGATAGGGCTTTGCACATTGATCTCTATATCATTAGCAAGCAGGCTGATTTTACGGACATCTAAAAATTTTTCGCTGTGATCGTAAAAGGCATCCAGATAGGCACTTTGGAAACGAAATGGTTCGTTATAAATACCATCGAGCGTCAACCTTCCCGCATTCGAAGACACCATCATTTCAACTGTTTCGAGATCAAGCATTTGCGAAAGCTGTAATTTAATATCACCGTTTAGGCTGACATATTGCTTATTCAAAAACTCAAGGCTCTCGATTTTTTCAGACAGAAAATGCGGATTAAAATCCTGCACGTAAAAGCGCATATCGAATTTTTTGCTATCCTTACCGTAACGGATATCGGCTTGAATATTTGATGCGCCATCAACGCCGCCGCCACCGGGCAGGTCAACACTACCTGTTGCAATCAACCCCATATCATCGCGGGCAAAGGTTAGGTTAATGTCTGGCAGATACCATGTCATGCCAATCACATGATCCTCGACAACCATTTGCGCATTCTTGATTTCAAGCGAGCGCATCTGTCTTAGAAAAGACGGTGCTTTGCTGTTTTCATTGTTTGGTACTAACACATCATCAAGGATTTTTACGATTTCCGTGCGGTCAATTGCCTCTTCAGGTTTTATTTCTTCAGGGACTTCGCTAGCGGTATCATCAATAAATAAAGCAATGCCATTTTGCTCTGTACGCACCAAATGCAGGGAAGGACGATCCAAAACAATCTGTATCGGTTTAATTTGTCCAATCAATAAATGCGGGCGAGACAGGGCAATATCTAACGTCCCGATCTCGGCAATTTTCTTATTTCTCTCGCGCAATTTAATGTCGTGCAGCGTCAGATAAAATGAGTCCTTGATATTTGGCCAATGCACCAACACTTCGGAAAACGTAATCTCAACATTGTTATCGGCATCATGCAGGGCGTTCTCGATATATTTTTTGGCAAAGCTGACATCCACAGGGCCCGATGTCATGCGCCACGCAAAAACGCCGACAACAATAGCCAATATCAAAAGCAAAACAGCAACAACCTCAAGAGAGATAATCGCTGTTTTCTTTATAATTTGTGTTGCTCTGGCGCTCATAAAATTGACTTCTATTATCTAAGATATCATGTTGTACTCTATTACGACTCTGATTTTAAGCAATAAAGGAGATTAAATTATGGCGTCATTGGAAATCGGCGATAAAGCCCCCGACTTTACACTACCAACCGACGGAAACGGTGAAATCACTCTGTCCAAATTACGCGGAGAAAAAGTCGTTCTTTATTTCTATCCCAAAGATGACACACCCGGCTGCACGACAGAGTCATGTGGCTTCCGCGACAATTTATCGAACCTGAACAAAGCAGGCGTACAGGTAATCGGCCTTTCAAAATGCAGCGTTGCTAAGCATGATAAATTCAAAGCCAAATATGATCTGAACTTCCCATTGGCTTCCGACGAAAACGGCACCACGTGTGAAGATTACGGTACATGGGGCGAAAAAAGCATGTACGGCAAAAAATATATGGGCATTGAACGCTCAACATTCTTAATCGATGAAAACGGAAAAATTCAAAATATCTGGCGCAAAGTCAAAGTCGATGGCCACGTCGAAGACGTTATTGCCACGATAAAAAATACAAAGGCGGCGGCGGCATAGAACAGACCTCGCCCGACATCATCCACCCACCCAAACAAACAAGCAAAAAGCCGGAACATCATGTCCGGCTTTTTTATTATTCTTATTTTGAGATTTTCGCTTATGCCGCTTTAATCAGCTTTGCTGGAACCTTTGTTCCGCCTTGCTCGGCTCTGTTCATATGGTCGTGAACATTGCTCATCAAATCAGGAATATTGTCATTAAAGAAGTGGTTTGCGCCATTCACAAGGCGGTAATCAATTTCGATACCTTTTTGTGCGCGTAAACGTTCTGCCAATTTTTCTGAATAATGGTGCGGCACGACGGCGTCTTGCGAACCTTGCAAGATCAAACCAGATGTCGGGCATGGCGCCAAAAAGCTGAAGTCATACATATTAGATGGTGGCGCAACAGAAATAAATCCTGCGACTTCAGGACGACGCATTAAAAGCTGCATCCCGATCCACGCGCCGAATGAAAACCCTGCGACCCAAACATAAGGCGCATTTTTGTTTAAATCCTGCATCCAGTCCAGTGCGGACGCTGCATCGCTAAGCTCGCCTTCGCCTTTATCATACACGCCTTGGCTATTGCCAACGCCACGAAAGTTAAAGCGAAGAACGGAAAAGCCGCGTGCCACAAAGGTTTGAAACATATAGTAAGTAAGCTTGTTGTTCATTGTACCGCCATGTTCCGGATGCGGATGCAATACTATTGCAAGCGGTGCGTTCGGTGTTTTCGAATGACTGTAGCGTCCTTCCAGACGACCGACAGGTCCATTAATCATCACTTCTGGCATATAAATCCCCAAATCATTAAAAAGTCATTTCCTCTGTAACCGTTATGTTCAAACATTTTCCCCGAGAGGTTTAAACAAAATACGAGGTGATGTGCCTTGTATAGCAAATCCCGTTCTCTTTTGTCCATTTTTTTATTAGACGCCCCGATATTCAATGTGGATATAGCAGCCATTCGAAAACTGCGTAACTTTTTATGGGAATTATCTGTTAGAAGCTTGTCATACTGTTTTGTATATGCAAAAAGAAGTAGCCAAAATGACTTAACCATCTATATTAGGACATAGTGTTTTAATAAAACGAATTAACAAATGAGAAAAGTAACTGAGTATGAGTAATAAAGTAAAACTAACGTCCCGCGGTCGCTATGCTGTTATGGCCATGGTTGAACTAGCACAAAAAGATGGCAAAAATCCTGTACCATTGGCTGAAATCGCTAATGCTGGCAATATTTCCCTGTCTTATCTGGAACAACTTTTTGCTGGCCTGAAGAAAAACGGCCTTGTTAAAAGTTACCGCGGCCCAGGTGGCGGTTACATTCTTGCAAAACCAGCCAATGATATTTTGGTATCGGATATTTTGACATCTGCCGAGGATTGCGTCCCTGCAAAACGCTCGTCCAATGATGAGAACCCAAGCTCATACGGCAACCCGCAAACACATGCTTTGTGGCTTCACATCGGTTCTATTCTTTACGCTTGCATGAGCCACGTCTCGCTTGCCGACGTCACAGCGCAGAACATTTCCGAGCACCCACAAATGAATAAATTGCTTGAAATGCTTGGCTAAGAGCCGTATAAAATATCTAAGATTCCACAAGAAATCCCGCTACGGCGGGGTTCTTTTTTTATAGGCTTATTTAAACATGTCGCAGAAAATTTATCTGGATCATAACGCCACAACCACCATCCGCCCCGAGGTCATCGATCTTGTGGCGCAGATTATGGCCGATACAGGGAATGCTTCATCCGTTCACGCGCATGGTCGCGCTGCCCGCGCCGCAATGGACAAAGCCCGCAGACAAATTGCCACCCTCGCAGGAACGCTCCCTGAATATGTGACCTTCAATAGTGGCGCAACCGAAGCCAATAACAGCGTCATCAATGCCTTTCGCGGTGAAACCATTTTATTCACCGCCACCGAACATCCTTCGGTTCGCGAAGCCGTATTAGAAATGGCAGGAAACGCGATTAAAATTCCTGTCACGCAAGACGGTTTGATTGATGTTGCCGCGTTTGAGGCTTTGGTCACCGAACAGAAACCTGCGTTGATCTCCATCATGATGGTCAACAGCGAAACAGGCGTGATCCAGCCCGTTGCCGAACTATCCAAAATCGCACGCAAAATTCATCCTGAGGTGTTTATCCATACCGATGCCGTGCAAGCCGCAGGCCGTGTGCCGATTGATATGTCTGCCCTGCGCGTGGATTATTTGTCATTGTCGGCGCATAAATGCGGCGGGCCGCAAGGTGTGGGTGCGCTGATTTGTGCCCCTGGTTCGCGCCCTGCAAAGCTCCTCTATGGCGGTGGGCAAGAAAGACGCCAACGCGCTGGCACAGAAAATGTGGCGAGCATCGCGGGCTTTGGCCTTTCTGCTGAGCTTGCCATGAATTTCATGGATGAGTACGCGAACCTCGCAACACTAAGAACGCATTTAGAAGAGTTTCTCACCAAAACCCATAACAGCATCCGCATCTTCGGCCATGACGCGCCGCGCGTGTCCAATACGTGCTGCATCTCTTGTGTGGGCTTTCCTGCGCAAACCCAACTCATGGCGCTTGATCTCGAAGGGATCTGCGTTTCTAGCGGCTCTGCTTGCTCTAGCGGTTCACCAAAGCCCTCAAAAGTCCTCACCGCCATGGGCGCAAGTGATGACGAGCTCGGATGTGCGCTCCGTATCTCGCTCGGGTGGAATTCCACAAAAAGCGATATTGACGGATTTATCGAAGCATGGTCAAAGATAGTGCAAAGAATTCAGAGTAAAAACGGAGAAGGAGCCGCAGCATAATGGCAAAAATCACATTCATCATGGAAGACGGCACCCCTAACGAAGTCGAAGCGCCAATTGGCCTGTCGGTCATGGAAATCGCGCAAAAGCATGATATCGAAGCCATCGAAGGCGCATGCGGCGGCGGTTTGGCCTGCGCCACATGCCACCTATACGTACACCCCGATTGGCAAGATAAATGCCTGCCCGAAGGCGAAAAAAGCGACGAAGAAGAAGATATGCTCGATCTCGCCTTTGATATCCGCAACAACTCCCGCCTCTCCTGCCAAATCCTGATGAGCGAAGAGCTTGACGGCTTGGTTGTTGCGTTACCGGGCGTTGAAGTTGCGGAATGGGAAAAGGCGGCTTAGAAATTCACCAAGTGGACTAAGTTTTAGTTAGTCCACTCTTACGCGTAACCAACTGATTTAAAACAAAATATAGACAGGACTAAGTCCAGTTGAAGTTCTAATCCGCACGGACAGCATTCCTATTTTTCATACACCTCTAACTGATCTAGTGACATCAGATCTTCCGTATTCATCATATGACTTTGTATTATAAAATAAGAAATTGTCCATGTCGTGAAATAGAAGATGATAGAAAACAAAATGGAGTAAAGACAAAACTTGAGTAATCGTTTTATAAAATTCCTAGCTTCAAATGCATTACTGTTTTTCGTTTTCACACTCTTCCAACCTTTGTTTAACTTCCTTTAGTTCTTTAGCTGCTTGCTCAAGCCGAATCAAAACTATGTTTCTTTGATCTTTAAAATACAAAGCTTTTTGCTTCACAGCCCACACTTGCCTCATAAATCTATCAGCACCTTGTAAAAGCTCATTACTAATCATATTTCCAAAGTACCTGCGAAGCAACTCACTTAAAACGCCAAGTCGATCAAAGGGCAAAGTCAAAATATACGCAACAATTTCAAAGCCCAAGGCAATTTGTGCGTCTTTAATAAGTGAATTATTTTCTTGTCCAAGTTGATCTAATTTAAGAAGCAAATCATTAAATTTTAGGCTCAAATCTTTTACATCTTTTTCAGCAACGGCAACGGCTTGTCTTTCTTCCGCGCAATTATCCTTCACCGCCTCCGCCCAGCAGCGGCAATTATAGTCTTCACCGGGATCGGGGGAGTCGGCAAAATCACGGATTGTACCGTTGAGTTCGGCGTGGCTATCTCTGACCTTCCCATCCCCGACGGTGCGCCAGATATATTTACCGGTCGACTATTTTGCGGCTTCACTATTTAGTGCTTTTACGGTTTCATCATCAGGATAGGCAATACCTGTCGCCGCTATCCCGTGATCTTTTTGAAATGCCTTCAGTGCCGCAAAAATAGCGGCATCGGGGATACCTGTGATTCCGGTTTTCTCATATGGCTTATAGTAGCCTAAACGGTTAAGTGATTTTTTCATCTGACGCGTGTCATAATCATCGGCGGCGCGATTGCTGGCAAATGGCTTGGAGAGTGCAATAAGCATGAATTTATCCTTTTTGATATGAGCATAAAAAAAGCCGCGCATCTTTGATTTAGATGTACGGCGGCTGTTTGATTTTTATAAATTACATCAAAATAGGAATATATTCAACATTCTATGTCGCAAAAATTGCTTTTTGTCCGTGTTTTCCTATATAGTGCGCGGCATGAGTGATAATAACGCACAAACAGCATTAAACAGCCTTGGCTTTGCGAAAGAGCCAAAAGACACGCGCGTGGTGGTTGCCATGTCGGGCGGTGTTGACTCGTCTGTGGTGGCGGCGTTGCTGCATGAGGAAGGCTACGACGTTATCGGCGTCACGCTACAGCTTTATGATTACGGCGAAGCGTTGAAGAAAAAAGGCGCGTGCTGTGCGGGGCAAGATATTTACGATGCCAAACGCATTGCCGATGAAAAAGGCTTTCCGCATTATGTGCTGGATTACGAGAGCAATTTCCGTGAGGCCGTCATAGACGAATTCGCCGATAGCTATATGCAAGGCCACACACCGATCCCGTGCGTGCGTTGTAATCAAACCGTGAAATTCCGTGATTTGCTGAAAGTCGCGCATGATTTGGGCGCAGATTGCATGGCGACAGGCCATTATATCCAACGCGTTATGAACGAAGACACAGGCCGTGCCGAGCTTATCCGCGCGGTTGACCATACAAAAGATCAAAGCTACTTCCTGTTTGCAACAACGCAAGATCAGCTCGATTTTCTGCGCTTTCCGCTTGGTGGATGGACAAAAGACATCACGCGTCAGCATGCGGATCGTTTAGGGCTCACCAATGCCGACAAGCCCGACAGCCAAGATATTTGTTTTGTGCCGCATGGTGATTACGCCAAAGTCGTCAAAGCCATCCGCCCCGAAGCCGAAAAAGTCGGCGATATTGTGCATATTGATGGCCGCGTGATGGGCGCGCATAAAGGCATTATTCATTACACGATTGGTCAAAGAAGAGGCCTTGGCATTGGCGGTGGGCAAGATGATAACAACAATCCGTTTTATGTGGTACGCCTTGACCCTGCGAAAAATCAGGTCATCGTCGGGCCGAAAGAAGCACTGGCACGCGATATCGTGACCTTGAATGATTGTAACTGGCTCGGCGAAACAAGCGCGAGTTTACCTGTGCAGGTCAAATTACGCTCGGTCAGCCAACCGGCAAGCGCGATGCTGCATTTCATGGATGATGGCTCTGCTGCAATCCATCTGGACGCCCCGCAATACGGTATTGCGTCTGGTCAAGCGGCGGTATGCTACTTCGAAGACCGCATCATCGGCGGCGGCTGGATTATTGATACGGCGCAGTCGGGTGAGAAACTCGCGGCGTAATAAGCCCCTCAAAAATAATTTGCATAAAGGTTTAAAATAATGTTATTTCATATTTAAATTATGGAATAAGAATCTTCAACAGGGGAACTAAATATGTCGCTTCTTAAAAAATACTCTTTGCCTGCTTTGACTTTAACTGCAGCAATGACACTCGCTTCAACGGCGCAAGCCAACCACGGTGCGGAATATATTCTTTCGGCATGTGACAAAAATGGTGATATGACCGCGAACCTCAGCGTCACAACAATTGGCGAATACACGAAGTATGATGGCCTTAATCAAATGCTCCAGATTGTATTTAATGGTTTAATGGCCGAATACAGCGTCGAAGACCACCTAAGAGGAACGCCTGAGTATTTAGCAGACATGAAAAAATCATTCGTCGGACTTTCAGATTACCTAATCGAGAACCATAATCGCAGCCCTGAATTCGACCTAAAACTTCCGAACAGATACAAAGGCGGCTCTATGACACCTGGTTGCAACTAAACCTTGTTCTATGGCACATCTTCAACGCTATTACTTTACTGAGCGAGAGCCTTATTCACTTGAATAACATGGCGCACATCTTTTCCGACATGCTTATAAGCGATCATCTCGACCAGCTTACAAGGAACGGCTAGTAATTTTACGAGACCTGCAATGGAAGGTTGCGCGGTCAGCCCTCGTTTTGTCAAATAGGCTTGATAGAGGCGTTTAATGAGATCCTCGTCCTCGTCCGCATACCGAGCAGCAGAACATAAAAACAACCACATGTCGCGCGCATACGCACATTCCTGCGGCATCACGCTCAACGGATTTTCTTCCAAATCCAAAAACCCAATGAGATCACGCGTCTCGTCATAAACCAAATCTTTCAAATGAGGACGACCATGTGCATATCCCGCATTATGCAAGCGCGCGATTTCGCAGGCAGCACGCAGCAATAATTCTTCGCTCTCCTGAGACTTATGCGTTTTTTGCAATGTATTCAAATACATTTGAAGCGTGACACCAAGATCAGAAAGAACGAGGAAATCCGTTCCTTGCTCTATAATTTCGGGGACATGAAAGCCGGAGTCAGCATAAGCACGAATACGATCAGCCTGATCTTTCAAGGCTACCTCGCCACCCGCGATCAGCACCGTGGGGCGTAATATCGGAGCGCGTAGAATTGTACTGCAAACTTTTTGCAGAACATGCCAAATTGTTTGTTTCGAGAAACTTATTTTTTTGATCCAGACAACCGTTCCATACATTTCCGTACGGCAAACATCACCAGCAGACAGCGAATTCGCGAAATCATAATAACGATGCTTGGTATCAATTTGTTTTGTCATGCAAACTTGATACAAAAACCCACACATAAAATCAAGTTTTAGCGGGAGATAATGCGCACTTCGTTCACAATGGTTGACGAAAAAATCTATTTCTTCTCTAGCTCTAAAAAACTGAAGGCAGGGTTATGCGCGCGGTGGTCTTCGCGATTGATCTCGCGCCATTCGTCAGGTTTATACGCATCGAAATACGCGTCACCTTCGTAATCTTGGTGCACCACTGTTAAGGACATATTGGTGGTATAGGGCATGGCGAGTTTATAGATTTGCGCGCCACCGCCGATGATGATTTCATCTAAGCCTTGTTCAGCAGCACGTTTTTTGGCATAGGCAATTGCGGCCTCAATATCACCAAACACGCGCACGCCTTCATAATCGAAGCGACCACGACTAACAACAATGCTTTCGCGCTTGGGCATAGGCTTGCCAAGGTAAGCAAGAATAGATTGGAACGTCTTGCGCCCCATAATCACAGGCTTGCCCATTGTGCGGGCTTTGAAATGGCGCAGATCGTCAGGAATATGCCACGGCAAGTTATTATCCTTACCGATAACCCCGTTCTGCGCCATGGCGGTGATGGCTGTGACCTTAATGTCTTTCGTCATTTGGTTCGCATCACTTTCTTATTTCGCTTCGCTCATTTGCAAACAAACCTGCGGTTTGCTTTGCGTTAAACCGCAACCTTGCCCTTAATATGCGGGTGCGCTTGGTAGCCGACCAATTCGAAATCTTCAAATTTAAAACCGAAAATGTCTTTTACATGCGGATTCAAATGCATTTCAGGCAACGGATATGGATCGCGGGAGAGTTGCTCGCGCACTTGCTCGACATGGTTCATATAGATATGCGCATCACCCAATGTATGAACGAAATCACCTGGCTTCAAACCACAGGCTTGCGCAACCATCATCGTCAGAAGCGCGTATGAGCCAATGTTGAACGGCACGCCGAGGAAAATATCCGCACTACGCTGATAAAGCTGGCAAGAGAGTTTCCCATCCGCCACATAAAACTGGAAAAAACAGTGGCATGGGGGCAGTGCCATTTTACCAATCTCGCCGACATTCCATGACGACACAATCAAACGGCGATCATCAGGATCGGTTTTGATTTTCTCAACAACATTAGAGATTTGATCAATCGTGCGTCCGTCGGCTGTCGGCCAACTGCGCCATTGGTGGCCGTAAACAGGGCCAAGATCACCATTTTCATCGGCCCATTCATCCCAAATCCGCACGCCATTTTCTTTTAAATATTTAACGTTCGTATCACCATCCAAGAACCATAGAAGTTCATGAATGATCGATTTCAAATGAAGCTTTTTGGTTGTGATCATCGGAAAGCCTTCGGACAGATCAAACCGCATTTGATGACCAAACACGCTTTTTGTGCCTGTGCCTGTGCGGTCTTCTTTTACGGTGCCTTCGTCCAAAACGCGGTGCATCAAATCATGGTATTGCTTCATTATCTCTCTCCTTCTATTATTACTCTCATCAAACGTGATGCCTGAAATTTGCATATTTTATTTTATAAGCTTATATGTGATTCGGGATGACAAAAATCAAATCGAGTCAAAAGCTGTGGGAAACCCCTTTTGGCTGTGGATAAGAAAGAGTAATGACGAATGACTGGTGCCGTTTTATTTGATTGCGATGGTGTTTTAATTAATTCAGAACAAATTGCCGCTGCGGTTCTCTCGATGGAACTAGGCCAAAAGCATGATTTTGGCTATAAACGCGATGAATATCTCGAATTGATCTGCGGTCACGATCAGCATATGGGGTTAAAACGCGTTATTGAAGATTTTGAAGAGCGAAAAGGCTATGCCCTGCCTGACGATTTCGAAGAAAAGCTATGGGTAAAAATCAGAAAACACAATAAACGCTATTTAAAAGCACTCAAAGGGGTTGAGGCACTTTTCCAATCTCTGCAAAGCGCGGGCATTCCTTTTGCTATATGCACGAATGGCGATCACGAACACGTGACCAAAAATCTACAACAGGTCGGCCTTTATAAATATGTAGAAGATTGCATATTTACGCGCGAAGATGTCGACAACATCAAACCTGCGCCCGATGTTTATCTGTACGGCGCTCAAAAATTAGGCGTTGACCCAAAAGATTGTGTTTTCGTGGAAGACAGCCAAAGCGGCACGAAAGCAGGCCGCCGCGCGGGTATGTATGGCATCGGCTTTATCGGCGAAGGCCACAGACATAAACTAATCGAGAAATTTTTGCTGCTTGCGGCAGGTGCGCGAAAGGTCGCCTATAACATGGATGAAGTAAAAGATATCATCGGCGCACGCTTTAACATTGACCTCAGCCCGCCTGTTGCAGCGAACCAGAACGACTGCGGCGCAAACGCGGTATCTCAAAACGCAAAACAACTCACGGTTAAATAAAAACCTAAAAACCGTGCTTTCCATTGAAATTCAAGTGGCAATGCCCTATAATTATAGTGTCGGGCTTGCTCGACTATGGCACAAAACGCCGGAGCGGAATAAACGTTGTGGACCCGGGGGCAGTACCCGGCAGCTCCACCAATTTTAATTAGCCTTGCTTTGCAAGGCGCGTTCAAACGCCACGCAGGCTTCGCGAAACCGTTCGCGGCCCGCCGTTGCGGGCTCTGGGTCTTAAATCAAGACACAGAGCACAATAGTTAAAAATGGTGGGGCTGAAACAGGATCGACACGCGCAGTAAAGGCTCTTTTGGTGGTGCTCGGCATGATATCCGCCGTTACCGGGTCAAATGACTAAATGCAAACGATAACAATCGTTTCGTAGCAGTGGCTAACGACAATCGTGAGCCACTTCAAGCTATCGCCGCTTAATTGCAGCCTTAGTGAGCTACACTAAAATTCCAGGTTAATTGAAACCTAATCAGGTGGGGCGTGGGTCGGCCTAGCAACAGAACTGGCCCATTTTTATTTAATTTCTTTATTTTTTTAAGTGCGCGCCATAGGGCGCGGCGTTCGGTCGAACGCTCTTGGTGCCATTTATCAAAAATATCCAATAAACCATCCAGAGATCGCGACTGCGATCCGCGAATAGTTTCGCGTGCTTAAAACAATAGCGAAGCGTTATAAACTACCGTAATCGGGCACTTTGCCGCGTTCTTGACGGATCAACCAAATACCACTGGTGATAATAACCGTTGACCCCAGCGCCACCCAGATATCCATGACATCACCGAAAAAGAGATAACCAAAGATAATCCCCCATAGCATCTGTATGTAATGAAACGGAGAAATTGTTGCCGCGGGTGCCCGTAAAAACGCCATCGGGATAAGCAAGAGGGCGATGGCCGAAAACACCCCTGTCACCACCAACAACATTAAATGGTTAAAGCTCGGTAGTTCAGGCGTTGTCAGAAACAACAAGAATGTCACGCCGCAAATCACCATTTCTGCAAGAAGCGCAAAAGACAAAATCGTTTCGTCTTCTTCCCCGATAATTCGCACCATCACGTTCGTCACAGCAAAAAAACAAGCACCGACCAACATCCCGACCACAGGCAGGCTGATCGGAACCATACCAGGGCGCAAAATCACTAAAACCCCGATAAAGCCGAGCAATATTGCCGCCCATTGCTTTGTACGCACCTTTTCGCCCAACATCGGAATGGCTAATAATGACGCAACAAACGGCGTTATAAAAATAAGCGCGTAGGCGGTTGCCATCGGTAAATAGGCAAAACCATATATAAACAACGTAAACTCAACCGCCAAGAACAAGCCTCGCAATAAATGTAACTTTAGCTTTTTCGAACGAAATGTTTTAGACAATCCCCCCAACTTCGAAGAAAAGGCGACCAAAATCAGGCTACAAAACAATGTTGTAAAAAATGCGATCGTATACGGCGTATAAAAATCACGCAGATATTTGATAATAACATCGCCAAACGCAAAGCTGCTAAAGCCGCCCAGCGCAAAGATAATTCCCATTAATGTGTGATTTTTCAGTATACTCATGCGGGATGTATATAAGCTTTTACTTTTCTTTTCCACAATAAACTTTGCGGCGGCTTGACTCTGCTATGGTGTTTCTCGTCAAACTATGCGAATCATAGACGATAAAGTTCTTAAAAGCGGTTGCATTCGCCACCCAACATCTGAAATAATTAGGTTATGACTGAAGAAGACGAAATACTTCGCTACGACAAAATGGTTGAAAAAGCCCTACGCGGTGTTGTGCGCCAAGCTATCGAGGAAATCATAGTTGATGGACAGCTCCCGGGTGATCACCATTTTTATATTACGTTCCTCACTGATTATGCGGGCGTATCCATTCCTGATTATTTGCGTGATCGCTACCCAGGTGAAATGACGATCGTTTTGCAATACCAGTTCTATGATCTGGCGATTGACGACGATAAATTACAGGTCACATTATCCTTTAACAACATTCCTGAGAAATTGGTTGTGCCATTGGCCGCCATTTCGATTTTTGCCGACCCGTCCGTAAACTTCGCGCTTCAGTTCCAACCAATGGGCGAAAGCGATGATTTTGACCCCGATGGTCTTCCGTTCGATGATGACGACGAAGATGATGACGGCGAAAAAGACAAAAAAGGCGACGACAAAACAGGTGAAGTTGTCTCCCTTGATAAATTCCGCAAGAAATAAAATTTTCATATATATTTTGCATTACAAGTTGACGTTAAATTCTTATGAATGCTAAATTCCCATTATCGAAAATAAGGGGAAATAAAAACATGTCAAAATTATCAAAAATCATCGCTATTGCAGGCTTATCCGTTATGCCTGTTACAAGTTTAGCACAAACAGAAGCCATCCCCTCTCTAACTGATGACGAAATGCAAGCAGGTCGTCTTATCGCAACCTTTATGGATTGTACTGTGCGCGAATCCGATGCGTTTGCCTTAAAAAACGTATTTAGTAAAATCGCACCATCCGAGGCCGAGATAACCCAAGCCATGAACGACATCACCATGACTTGTGAAACAGAAAGCGGCGTAAGTAGTTTAGAGGTAGAAACCTATATAAACAAAATGAATCAAAAATACACGGGAAATTGGGCTCTTAACTTCCAGTAAGTTTCTTGGATATAATTCAATCAAACCGCCTTTGGGCGGTTTTTTTATGCGCGTAAATAGCCTATATTGCTTTGTATGTACTGGCGTAACGATATAGACCCCGAAGGTGGTCATCATAAGGTTATGATCACCCGCGGCAAATTCATTGATGCCGCGCGTGATAACCGCGAAGTTCCGTATAAAATCTATTACCCCGTCAATCATGATATGACTGATTTACCCGTTATTATTTGGTCACACGGTTTGGGCGGCGGTGCCGATGGGGCTGCGTTTTTAGCGCGTTATATCGCCTCTTACGGCTATGTTATGGTTCATATCCAGCATCGCGGCACAGACACAACCCTTTGGGAAGGCAAAGCAGGCCATCCGTGGGATGTCATTCGCGAAACAAAAATTCCGCGCTCGGCCTCGCTTGATCGTTTCCGCGACGTGCCGTTTGTGATGGATGAATTGCCCCAATGGGCAAAGGATAATCCAGAAATCAGCCAACACATGGATTTATCAAATATCGGCATGTCTGGTCATTCGTTCGGTGCCCTAACAACCCAAGTTGCCGCAGGCCAGATGTTTCCCGATGAAGACGAAAAACTCATACGCATGCCCGATGACCGTTTCAAAGCAGGCATCCTTTACAGCCCTGTTCCGATCAGCTACCTGACTGATGCGGACAGCGAAACGCTCTATGGCTCGATTGACATCCCGCTACTGCACATGACAGGAACAGATGACAGCAGCCCTGTCGAAGACTTCGATTACACGCACCGCATGAAAATTTACGAGCACGCCGTTAAAACCGAACAAGCTTTGCTGATCCTGCAAGATGGTGATCACATGGTGTATAATGGCAGTCGCGGCAAACTCGCCGACAACCCCAAACGCGGCATTCACGAGGATATCATTAAAATTGCCAGCCTTGCCTATTGGGATGCGTATTTAAAAGACGATCAAGCCGCGCGCGAGTGGTTGCTGGATGGTGGTTTTGAAAAATGGCTCGGCGATGACGGCAGTTTTAAGCATAAGCGCCCTTGAAATTCCGCGCTTTATAGTCCATCTGTATGGCTCTGAACAACTATAGAAACGGCACACTTCCATGAAAAACGCGATTGAAATCAAAAATCTGAACAAGACCTATAAAACAGGCCCCAATAAAAAGCCTAAAATCGCGTTGCATGATGTCAGCCTGAATATCCCGCAAGGCTCTATTTTTGGCCTGCTCGGCCCGAATGGTGCTGGTAAATCAACGATCATTAACATTATGGCGGGTCTTGTGATGAAAACATCAGGCAGCGTGAAAATCTGGGATACAGACATTGATATCGACGACCGCCAAGCCCGCGCCGCCATCGGCATCGTGCCACAAGAAATCAATTACGACCCGTTCTTTACACCTGAAAAACTGCTTGATCTGCAAGCCGGCATGTACGGCGTACCAAAAGCAGAACGCCGCACCAAAGAACTTCTCGCGCTCGTCGGGTTGTCCGAGCAAGCAAATGCCTACACCCGCACGCTATCTGGTGGTATGCGCCGCCGTTTAATGGTGGCAAAGGCCATGGTGCATAACCCACCAATTTTGGTTCTTGATGAACCCACCGCAGGCGTGGATGTTGAATTACGTCAGCAGCTTTGGGACAATGTCCGTGCGCTCAGCAAAGACGGCGTGACGGTGCTCCTCACCACGCATTACCTCGAAGAAGCGCAAGAATTATGCGATCAAATCGCCATTATCAATCATGGCCAAATTATCGTGAACGAAGACACTGAAACTTTGCTCGCGCGCATTGATAACAAAGAAATCACCTTCCGCCTTGATCGTGCCGTCGACAAACTGCCCAAAGGCTTAACCGAATTCCACGCCGAAAAACAAGGCCGCCGCTCGATCAAATGCTATTACTCTCCCGCCGAAAACGTCGTCGGCCAAATGATCGAATTGATCCAAGGCGCAGGCTACGGCATCTCCGACATCTCCACCGACGAGAGCGATTTAGAAGACGTGTTCTTGCAGTTGACGAAGTAGCTGTACAGGACTTTTAATTGCCTTTATCCCCTTCTTTGATTATAAGAAATAAAAACAATAACAAAGGATAAGAACATGGGATTGTGGGAGACGTTTGCTGGTCTAAACAACACCGCTTTAGACAGGCTGGAGGCCGAGGTTAAACACCTTATGGCGATGGATACACTCAACATGAAAAATTCATTCAAAAGCACCTTCGGCGTTGGTTTTTCACCATCATTAACGGGCGCAAACGCACCGAGCCTTCTGTTCCGTTTCGGCTTGAGCTTTTTTGACAAAGCCAAATGGGATTTGCGCGAAATCGCGATCACACAAGGCATGCAAAGCTCATCCATGCTCAACGAAGATGAACGCGAAGCCCGCGCCAATTATTGCCAATTAAAATACGAGGCCATGCTGCTCTCCATTGACCAACAAAGACACAACCCAACATATTCAAAAATGGAAGCTTACGCCGAGGCACGCCGCATCGTTACGGCACTTGATGAAATTTATGATCGCCGCCCTGGCCTTGCGCGCATTCAAAATAACGCACCTTATACAGGCAGCCTTGGCCATTGTTTTGATCTGAATAAATTCGGTAACCACAAAAGCCACACACTTGGCGAGCTCTTTCAAAATATCTTCAAGCGCGAGCCGCAATAACGCGTTTCAGTTGACACGTACGGGGGGTGATTTATAGTGAAAGCATGTATAATGCCCTTAAGCGCCCGTAGCTCAGTCGGATAGAGTGTTGGTTTCCGAAACCAAAGGTCGCAGGTTCGAATCCTGCCGGGCGCACCATCAACCCACTGATTCAATTAAAACATTTGGCTTTCTGCGCCTTCCAGAGAGGTTTTGCCCCCTATACGCCTGTGTGTTTCCCTAATTTTTCTATAAATTTCAACAGCATAGAGCATGACATAGGCTGCCATTTACGGTCAGTTGCGCTGATTCACAAGCCATATTCCGTCGGACAGATGTCGGACAGAAAGTCAGATAGACTTTTTTTCAAAACCACCTTAGGTGCTTACCTAAATACATTAGTCACTAATAACAAGAAGCGGAAAACGCCATGACTAATGAAACCCAAAAAACTACAAAACCGACGCGAGTACATCTGACCGACAAACTGGTCAAAGACCTCCCCATACCGAATGCAGGGTACAAGATCACTTACGACGATGAACTCCGAGGCTTCGGCATCCAAATATCCTGTAAGGGGCGGCGCACCTTCATTATAAATTACTCCATTCATGGGCGGGAGCGGCGCTACAAGATTGGAGAATACGGCACGGCTGGATGGAGCATGGCTGCCGCCCGCGACCGCGCGAAAGAGTTACGACGGAAAATCGATATGCATATCGATCCGCAAGGCCAAAAAGACGAAGAAAAAGCAGCCCCCACACTCAAATGGCTGTATCAAGAGTATGAAAAAATTCATTTACCAACCTTGCGCCCCCACAGCCAACAGAACATCAAAGCCATGTGGCGCGATTTCATATTTCCAAAATTAGGGAATATGCGGCTGAAAGACTTGGGAGCCAAGGATATTGATGAACTTCATCGTTACATCACATCACTGGGCACACGGACACGAGCTAATCGGGTTATAGAAAATCTTCGCTCTGTTTTGAACAAAGGAGTACGTTGGGGTAAAATAGATAAGAACCCCGCTGCTGGTTTTGAGCGTAATCCCGAAGAAGCGCGAGAAGTCTACCTTACCAAAGATCAAGTCAAAACTGTTTTAGAAATACTAAAATCAATGAAGAACCAACAAGCAGCGAACGTAATCCGTATGTTGCTTCTAACTGGGGCGCGGCTCCGTGAAGTTACAAGAGCGGAATGGTCGCAATTCAACTTCGAAAATGGCCTATGGGTTAAACCATCTTCACATACAAAGCAGAAACGCAGACATGAATTGCCACTGTCCTCAGCACTAATCGCACTGCTGCGACAAATGAAAAAGGAAAGTAAGAGTTCTTACCTGTTTCCCAGCAAAAAAACAGGAGAACCCATACATGACATTCAGAAGCCTTGGAAATGGCTGAAAAAGACAGCCAATCTGGGGGATGATATCCGTATCCATGATTTACGGCACACGGTCGCATCATTGTTGATTTCAGAGAATGAAACCCTTCCCGTCATTGGAAAAATCCTTGGTCATACCCAATCCAAAACCACGGAACGATACGCACACTTGATAAGAGAACGAACACAGCAGGGCGTGGATACGCTTTCAAATTTAATGGATATGGAAAAACATATGGGCGGCGATCTTTGCTCCCCAAAAACCTATGATGAAAAAAATGAAAATTTTTCAAATTTGGCTGCCAACATTCCTAAATAGTAGTAAGCGGCAGAAAAAAACCGTGAGTTAAAGCAAATGAACAGGGAGTTTTATAACTATGAGTAAAATATTTAAACCGAAAGAATTGGCAGAAATGCTGGGGGTTTCTGAGAGAACATTAGCGCGGTGGCATACCCGCAGAATTGGGCCACCCCGAACGCAGGTCGCAAATTTTATCGCTTACCGTGAGGACAGTTATGAAGCATGGCTACAAAAGAATGAAACGCAACCGCAATATTAAGGTTTATTATACGTTGCGGATGATGCGATAAACTAAAAATATCACCTTAGCAATAGGGCCTCATCTGTCCAGATTGTGTTGGCGGGGTACAAAGAATACAATAGCGTGCACCCCCCTAAAATTTGCAAACCACGCGCCCTTGCTATATACATAAAAAAATAAAATGAGTAATTGCATTGTAAGCTATGTCACGAAAAAAAATAAATAGTACCTTAGTATCAAAAAACATCACTGTTCTAGGCAGAAGAACCTCTGTGCGGCTAGAGTCAGACATGTGGCAAGCATTAAGTGACATATGCAAAAGAGAGAATTGCCAAATACATGACATATGCTCTTTAGTCGCCGTCAGAAAGCGTCCTAACGCTTCACTAACAGCCTCTATTAGAGTTTTTCTAATGTTATATTTTCGTGCCGCTGCTACTGAAGAAGGGCACTCAAATGCTGGCCACGGAAACATAAAAAAAATGTATCAAAGAGCCAAAGTTGAGCACTATACAAACAATAAAGTGTAAGAAACATTTTAGAAAACACCACCAGTTCTTTGTAAATCAAACCGCTGAATACTCACACAAATAGAAATAATAATAGCTAGAGAAGATAATATTAATGGTGCAGAAACGATCAAAACGCCATAAAACAACATTGAGCTCTGAGCCAACAAGCAACACAACCTATAGCTCAAAGGGTTATTCCTATTAAACACAGAAAATGAAGATGCGCTGAAAGCAATAATTGGAAGAACGTCCGAAGGATTATGATACATAAAGCTCAACACACAAAGCCCCACCAACGCCATCATTCCTGTTGAATATCTCATTTTTTTATCGCTAAGCTTTGCTCCTAAAAAGTTTCTCAGCAAAGCAAGAATTGCAACGGCAGATGCCAGATACGCGGCTAAAGCATAAAAATAAGAGGCCCACAACAAGGCTGGCAAGCATAACATAAGCAATGAAACCCGTGGGGATTTCCATGAATGCCCTACTAAAGTCAGCGCGATTGCTAAAAACCCCAAAAACTCAACGCTGTTATCAAGCACGCTCACCTCTTCAATATTGAAATCTGTTAGCCACCACTTATCGCAGGAAAAAATGAAACCACGTCATTGGAGCTAAGATCAACACCATCAAAGTTACTTTTATCGATAAGGTCGCCATTTATAGATATATAAATTTTGCTC
>JBBKWU010000007.1:0-6506 GCA_037969035.1 Bdellovibrionales bacterium | reverse complement strand
TGCCAAAAAAAGCGATAACATCGCTTCTGAATTGGTTATGGCGGTGTAGCTCAGGGGTTAGAGCAGTGGAATCATAATCCATGTGTCGGCAGTTCAAATCTGCCCTCCGCTACCAATTTTTTTCATTTAAAATCAATAATTTATAGACATTGTTGTCCGAGAGCCAAAATCTTGAAATGGGTTGGGGTGCGCATGGGGTAACGTGTTTGTTTTTTGTATGTGCTGGATAAGAAGAATACGAGCGCAGGAACGCTTCGTTTTTAGGCGCTAAGTTGAGATGGGTGTTTTGCAATAGGCATAGTATGATGCCTCCCGAAGTTAACGCTACTATATGTAAGGATAGTGTGTTACAAGAAGGGCTGTCAGCAATCCCACAATTTTTACATGCGCTGCAAGATGAGCTGGCGCGGTCTTGGTATATTTTGAACAAAAAGAAAAACACGATCCTTGTGGTTGACTCAGATCTGCAAACGCAAAAAATGATGAGCATCGTTCTGGATGATGCAGATTTTACTCTGGTCGATTGCCTTACAGGCAAGCAGGCCACGCGCCTCGCTGTCTCCACAAAACCTGATTTGGTTCTTTTAGACCTCAATCTCCCTGATATGCAGGGCCTTGATGTGATGACGGCGCTGCGTGAATGGTCGGAAGTACCTATCATTATCCTGTCTGCCCGCGCAGAAGATAGCGATGTTGTCGAAGCCCTGAACAGGGGCGCGGATGATTATGTGATTAAGCCTTTCAGCGCCGATGTCCTACGGGCGCGTATCAATGCCTCACTACGTTCATCAGCCATCAAGGAAACTGGTGAGCCAGAATTGGTCAACGGTCCCTTGCGGATAGACTTGGTACGCCATGAGGTGTTTCTTGATGACGATCTTATAGACTTCACCCCCAAAGAATATAATCTCCTGCGCTATTTTATGGTTCATCGCGGTAAGATGCTCTCGCATCGGGATATTCTTAAAGATGTATGGGGCGATGCGCATGGCGATGACACACAATATCTGCGCGTTTTCATCGGCCAGATCCGTGAGAAAATTGAAATAGACCCGTCCATTCCTGTGCGCATTGTTACCGAAGCGGGCATTGGTTATCGTATGGAAATCGCAGAGATTGCACCGCTTCACGATAAAGGCTTGCTAAAGGTTTTGGCTTAGTCACGCGCACCGCGCCTTACACAATCCTTATATCCTTGGGCGCCTTCCCTATCGCTTCCTGATGTGGCATTTGTCATGTTCGGTTTCTTCAAACTCTATAAAAGAAAGAAACCACCATGAAAACCAAAACAATGATGTTATGTACGATCGCCCTGACGTTGGGAGGCTGTTCTACTTATAACATGTCCAATTCTTCTGGCCCGCGCTACACGCCTAGACCAGAAATAGCCCAAAGCAATTACACGCACCAAAATCATGTCGAAGACCATATGGATGGTGAATCATACGATAAGTATGAGCAAAGAGAGCCATGCCAACAATACCGTAAAATCCCGCGCAATTATGTCGAAGGCTGCATTGAAGACGTAACGGAAGAAGAAGTTATTACCTATAACGCTGTGACAACAACAACCACTCAGCAAAAAACTGTATTGCCAATCGTCAGTACATACACCATTCTTTTTGACTACGATAAGTCAAACATTCGCGGCAACGAGCAAGCAACGCTTGACCGTATTGCACAAGAAATCAGCAAATATAATCCGAAGCAAGTCACCGTTACTGGCTATACCGATAGCGCAGGTAAAGCAGACTACAACCAAACTCTATCTCGCCAGCGTGAACAAACAGTTTCTGCTGCTCTGCTGAAACGTGGCATTGAAAATCGTGTATTAGATCGTGAAGCCCGCGGTGAATATCAACAAGCCGTAAAAACAGCCGATGGTGTGAAACTTCAAGAAAACCGTCGTGTTGTTATCGACTTCCGTCGCTAGAAACCCTAATACAAAAAGGACCACAAAATGAAAATCAAAGACATTATGAGCAAAAACGTAGAAATCGTTTCTCCTGACGCCCTTCTTCACGAAGTTGCCAAAAAAATGCAAAAAAGTGATTGCGGCAGCATTCTTGTTGCCAAAGACGATAAATTGGTCGGCGTGATTACAGATCGTGATCTAGCGTTGCGTTGTGTCGCGGAATCTCATCACCCTGCGGAAACAAAGGCCGAACAAGTCATGACAAAAGAGATCCTGTATTGCCGTGATAGTGATGAGATGGAAGATGTCGCACTTAACATGACGAATAACAAAGTGCGTCGTTTACCTGTTTTGGATAAAGACAAACGGCTTGTTGGCATTATATCGCTCGGCGATATGGCGACGCACTCCACGGATCAACATTATCTCATTTGTGGTAAAGCTCTGGGGCATATATGCGCTGTGCCGCCGCAAACCACGCACGCCGCAGCGAAATAAAACAACCATCTCTGACTAGAGATAAGAATAGAAAAAGCCCTGTTTCATAATAGTGACAGGGCTTTTTAGCGTCTACCTTATGGCTTCCTTATAACGCCAGACCGAATGTATATCGAATTGTTATACGGCATTTGCGACAACATTATCTGGATCTGTAGGTTTGCAGATTTATATAAACCCGAAGATCAAGGAGATCATCATGGAAAACAAAAATAAACCTCAGGAAATGAACAAAGGCCAAAATTCAAAAGAAAGCAGCGAAAAGCTTCACAAAAAAATCAAAGAAACTTGGAGCGGCCTTAGCGACACAGACATCAAACTTTATGATGGAAAACGCGAAGAGTTCTTTGCCAAGCTAAAAGAAAAAGCACATGTTTCTAAAGAAGATGCCCAAAAGAAAATGAAGGAACTTGAAAAAGCTTCTGGCTGTTGTGGCACAGCAAAAGCAGCGTAGTTAATAAAATATTACGCTTTCCCCGAATAACCGTTCAGCCCTGTGCTGGGCGGTTTTTTTATATGCGCTCATACGTCCTCCACAATCCTTACGCAAATAATATACATCCCATACTTTTCCGCATCGCTTCACAATGCGCGCATCTTTACTGTCTGGATTACGCACACAAACCACCTAACTGGAGATTATATGTTCGCCCAAAACGCCCTAGTTGCAGAAACTGGAAAATTACACAAATTTGCTCTTCGCCTTACACGGAATTCGGCGGATGCAGATGATTTGGTTCAATCTACTTGCCTCCGCGCTCTTGAAAAATCAGATCATTTTGAGGATGGTTCAAACCTGTTTAGCTGGACATCAAAGATCATGTATAATCTGTTTGTCACAGGCTATCGTCGTAAAATAAAATTTGAAACCCAATATGATCCTGAGCCTTTTTTACAAAAACAAGTTACAGAGCCGACACAGTATATCAACGCCGAATTCACAGATGTTCAAAAAGCTATGATGAGACTAAGCGAGGATCATCGCAATATTCTTGTTCTGGTCTGCATAGAAGGTTACGCATATCAAGAAGTTGCTGAGATGTTACAAATCCCCGAAGGCACCGTAAGATCACGTCTACACCGTGCGCGCGAACAATTAAACTTTATTATGGACACACCACACCAACCCTCAAACGTTTCTGCGTTGGCTTTAAAGCGAGCGGCAAACCAAGACATGCCGTCGATCCCTGCCTATATTGCGCATGAAAGGCTTCAAGGGCTGGCGTCTTAATAATTGGCGAAGTGCTTACGGTTGTTGCTCTGTGGTGGGATGTGTGCAACAACAGTCAATATCCGAATGATATTGACACTGATGCTTTCTCTGTAAAGCCGCTCTACTGGCATCATCACAGGGCATACTCGCTATCGTAAGCACAAGTTTAGAAACACTGTGCGAATCCCAGATTTTGCTGGCCTTATAATATTGCAAAAGTTTTTGGTTCCCTTGGCAGGAAGTCTACGGACTATTTTAACGCGTAAAGGAACAAAATATGCAAACCTACCGACAGACATTTAGTATAAAAAGATTATGGATTATTCTGAGTGTCGGCATGGTTACAATGTTCGGCATTTTGCTGTTTCTCGGTGCGGAAATATACCAAAAAGCACCCCCGATACCGAACGCCGTCACATCAACTTCTGGTGAAGTTCTTTACACTCTTGATGACATCCAAACAGGACAGAACGTCTGGCAGTCTATTGGCGGGATGGAGCAAGGTTCAATCTGGGGACATGGCAGCTATCTAGCGCCAGACTGGAGTGCTGACTGGCTTCATCGTGAAGCTGAAACGCTGCTTGAACTTCTGCTGCAATCGCCAATTAAGGGTCTCTCCGAAGCGGAGAATATGGCCTTGAAAAAAGCAGCATTACAGGTTGAGATGCGCACAAATAGTTACGATCCCGAATCGGGAACGATAACGGTAAGTGACATGCGCGCCGAGGCCATTAAACGGGTTCAGAAACACTATGTCAGCCTTTATGAGGGAAGCAACCCTGAAGCGCTGGCGTTACGCCGTGATTACGCATTTCCTGTTCATGGTTTGCTGTCAAATGCGGAGGCAAAACAGCTCGCCGCCTTTTATTTTTGGACATCGTGGGGCGCGACGACCAATCGCCCAGATTTAGATATTACCTATACAAGCAACTGGCCGCATGAACCACTGGTTGGCAATAAACCGACAACCGAAGTTTTAATGTGGAGCATTGCGTCCGTTCTCTTACTGCTTGCTGCTGCCGGTGCGTTGATCACCTACTATGCGAAACAGTTTGATGTTTGGCGGCAGGAAATTATTCCCGAAGATGGAATCGCCAAAGCGGATATATTGGACACGGCGGTTATAACCCCATCCATGCGAGCAACGGCAAAATATTTTTGGCTTGTCTGCGCGATGTTTTTAGGACAGGTCTTGCTTGGAATCGTGACCGCCCACTATGCCGTAGAAGGGCAAGGTCTCTATGGCCTGCCATTTGCGGAGTATCTGCCTTACTCTGTGACGCGGACTTGGCACACGCAACTCGCCGTGCTCTGGATTGCCACAGCTTGGCTCGCAACAGGTTTGTATGTTGCTCCCATGTTAGGGGGGCGCGATCCAAAGTTTCAGAGGTTCGGTGTGAACTTCCTCTTTTTCAGCTTGATCATCATTGTTGTGGGGTCATTTGTGGGGCAATGGGCAGCCGTCCACCGCTTCTTTAACGATCTTACAATGAACTTCTGGTTTGGGCACCAAGGGTATGAATATGTCGATCTCGGACGGTTCTGGCAGATTTATCTGACCATCGGCCTCTTTCTTTGGGTTGGTCTGGTCGTTCGGGCGTTGAGGCCTGTCTTGCAGGAAAAAGGCGGGAAATCATTGATTTATCTCGTGCTTGTATCAGCCATTGCGATTGGTTTGCTTTATGCCGCAGGACTGATGTGGGGGCAACACACGCACATATCTGTGATGGAATATTGGCGTTGGTGGGTTGTTCATCTTTGGGTAGAAGGTATCTTCGAGGTGTTTGCCACAGCAATTATTTCGCTTTTGTTTGTTCGTATGGGTATTTTACGCACATCAACCGCCACGGTGATGGTCTTGTTTGCGACAATCATCTTCTTATTTGGCGGAGTGCTTGGAACATTCCACCATTTGTATTTCAGCGGAACACCAACATCAGTCATTGCTGTGGGAGCCATGATTTCTGCGCTTGAAGTCGTCCCCCTTTTGGTTGTTGGGTTTGAGGCCTATACACGACACAAGATGGAACATGTTGCCGAATGGGAGCATAACTACCATTGGCCATTGATGTTTTTCGCGGCGGTTCTTTTTTGGAATTTGGTCGGCGCGGGACTATTTGGCTTTCTCATCAATCCACCCATTGCGCTTTATTACATGCAAGGACTGAACACGACGGCCAATCATGGACATGCCGCCTTGTTTGGGGTTTACGGCATGCTCGGATTAGGTCTAACGCTTTACTGTATGCGCGGCCTAACCAATATAGCTTTCTGGAACGAGAAATTGATCAAAATTTCATTTTGGTCGCTTAATATCGGTCTTGCGATGATGACATTTTTATCGCTATTACCTCAAGGAGTGCTCCAGACATATATCAGTATTGAGCAAGGGTATTCCTTCGCACGCTCAGCGGAGTTTATACACAGCCCGATCATGCAAGCGTTGGTTTGGGCAAGAGTGCCAGGCGATATCGTGTTTAGTGTTGGCGTGTTTGCATTTGTTTGGTTTGTGTTCAGGGCATTCGTACCAAAGAAAACCCATCAGAAATTGGCCGTGTAGGCGCACAGTTTGAGTCTGTTTGCCTCTACTATTTTACAAGGTCTAATAAAGCCGCAATAAGGCGATAACCTTCTATTATCACATCCTATTTTTCACAGAAATATTAGCCTTCTGTATAAATCACACTAATGTCACATTTAATAATTTCTTGCAAACGCGTCGGCGGATATAAATAAATTATTACGGATTGTAAAATCTCTGGCATGAAATTCATCTAAAATTTTACCTAATATTCTCAGATATTTAACGGGTTCCCTATTACAATAGACTGTTATGGGTGATATTCTGAGATCGGGGGGCTAAAATTATTTATTCAGCAT
>JBBKWU010000006.1:0-39439 GCA_037969035.1 Bdellovibrionales bacterium | reverse complement strand
CCGAGTGACTGTTGATAGCCAGGCACGAGCCGGAAACGCATCGCGGCTGACGCCCCTCCTACCAAAATCCAGGAACGCGCCCGGTCAATGCTGGCGTCTACTGACAAGCAGCGCCAACGGATGTAACCAGCCGCGCAGCTCATCGCCAGCCGTTATACTTCGCCGATGTTCCGGCTTGTTCGCGATAGCCAGGGTGCCTGTCTGGCGCCGCGTGGCAGTGTTGTCTGTATCGGTGCTTTCGATGGCGTCCACCGCGGCCATCGCGCGCTGCTCGAACGCGTGCGTGATCGGGCCGATGCGCTCGGACTTGCGGCGATCGCGGTCAGCTTCGAACCGATCCCGCGAGAGTTCTTCGCTCGGACCACGCCGGTGCCACGCCTGGACAATGTGCGCGGCAAGATCGAGCAGATTCGCGCAGCGCAAATGGATCGCCTGTTGTTGATGCGCTTCAATGCGGCGCTGGCCGCGATGCAAGCAGAAGATTTTGTCGACAAGGTGCTGGTCGACAGACTCGGCGCGAGGGAGATCTGGGTGGGCGCCGATTTCCGCTTCGGCCATGCCAGGCGAGGCGACGTCGAGTTGCTGCGCGACATGGGGCGCCAACGCGGATTTTCGGCTGAAGTGTTCCCGGAATTCACGTTTGAGGGCGAGCGCGTGCGCAGCAGTGCCATTCGCGAGCTTCTGGGCAATGGCGACTTCAGTTCGGCAGAGCGCTTGCTCGGTCGCCGATTCATGATTGGCGGGCATGTCGTTCGTGGCCAGCAACTGGGCCGCAAGCTGGGCTATCCCACCGCCAACATCCGACTGGGTCGGCGCACCTCGCCGATCTCGGGAATTTTCGCCGTACGCGTGCATGGCATCAAGGCGCAGCCCATGCCGGGCGTTGCAAGCCTGGGCGTGAGGCCCACGGTGAATGGCACCGAGCCCATGCTCGAGGCACACATCTTCGATTTCGACGGAGACCTTTATGGCCGTCGCATCCAGATCGAGTTCGTCGCCTACCTGCGCGAAGAGGAAAAATTCGCCGATCTTGACTCCATGGTCCGGCAGATCGACCGCGACGCTGCCGAAGCTCGCGGTATCCTTGCCGCGCATCCCCATGACCTACCCGATACCACTGCCAACGGCAGTCGTTCCAAAGCCGGAGCTTACGCGTGAGCAAGGATTACAAGAGCACGATCAACCTGCCCAAGACCGAATTCGCGATGAAGGCCAATCTGGCCACGCGCGAACCGGGCATCCTCGCTGACTGGTACGAGAAAAACCGCTACCAGGAAATCCAGAAGCATGCGGCGACTCGTGAGAAGGCGTTCATCCTGCACGATGGCCCGCCATACGCAAACGGTCACCTCCACATGGGTCACGCGCTGAACAAAGTTTTAAAAGACGTGGTCAATAGCTACTGGCAAATGGCGGGTTATGATGCGCCTTACGTGCCGGGTTGGGATTGCCATGGTCTGCCGATCGAATGGAAGATCGAGGAAAAATACCGCGATGCTGGTAAAGACAAAGATGACATTGATATTTTGGCCTTCCGTAAAGAATGCCGCGAATTCGCGCAAAGCTGGGTAGATATCCAAGCAGACGAGTTCCAACGCTTAGGCGTAACGGGAGACTGGAAAAACCCGTATTTGACCATGACTTACAAGGCAGAAGGCAAAATCGTGCGCGAAATCCACGAATTTGCGAAAAATGGTGGCCTTTATAAGGGTGTGAAGCCTGTTTTATGGTCAACAGTCGAGAAAACAGCGCTCGCCGAAGCCGAAGTTGAGTATAAAGAGCATAAATCCATCACAATCTGGATCAAATTCCCGATTGTGAAGGCAAACAAGCCTGAATTAGAAGGTGCATCGATTGTAATTTGGACAACAACACCGTGGACGATGCCCTCAAACCGCGCTGTCGCATTCGGCAAAAACATTGATTACGCGCTTTACGAAGTCAAAGAAATCGGCGAAGGCAGCAAAGCCATTGTCGGCGAAAAAATGCTCCTCGCGACAAGCCTTGCCGATGATGTAAAAGAAAAAGCCAAAATCACCGAACTTACGCAGCTTGGCACTTACAAAGGCAGCGATTTCGAAGGCGTTATCTGCCATCACCCGCTACGTGCCAGCGGTTATGATTTTGACGTCCCTGCTTTGGCAGGTGATTTCGTGACAGACGAAGCAGGAACTGGCTTTGTCCACATCGCCCCTTCCCATGGTGCGGACGATTATATGCTTTATATGTCACATTTCGGCGCAGGTGATATTCCTGATAACGTGGCTGACGACGGTGTCTTCCGCGAGCATGTTCCGCTTTTTGCAGGACTAGAAGTTTACACAGATAAAGGCGAATTGGGCGGCGGTAACTTTGCCGTGCTCAAAGCCATGGACGAAGCAAATGCGCTGCTTGCCAAAGGCTCCATGCGTCACGAATATCCGCATAGCTGGCGCTCGAAAGCACCGCTGATTTTCCGCACCACGCCACAATGGTTTATCTCGATGGAAACCAATGATCTGCGCAAAGTAGCGCTCAAGGCCATCAGCGAAACCAAATGGATTCCCACCAAAGGCGAAGCACGTATCAACGCCATGATCGAAAGCCGCCCTGATTGGTGTATTTCCCGTCAACGCGCATGGGGCGTGCCAATTGCGCTGTTCGTTCATAAAGAAACAGGTGAAACATTAATCGATGAAGCGGTAATGAACCGCATCGCCGATACGTTCGAGCAAGAAGGCTCAGACGCTTGGTGGGCAAAACCCGCGCAAGATTTCTTGGGCAATGACTATGCCGCCGATGATTACGACCAAGTATTTGATATCGTGGATGTCTGGTTTGAATCAGGCTGCACGCACGCTTTTGTTGTTGCGGATCGTGAAGAGTTGCAAAAGCCGAATCTGCCAAAAGGCAAACCATCATGTGATTTGTACCTTGAAGGATCAGATCAGCATCGCGGTTGGTTCCATTCATCCTTGCTTGAGAGTTGCGGCACACGTGGTCACGCGCCTTATGATGCTGTGCTTACACACGGTTTTGTGCTCGATGAAAAAGGCTACAAAATGTCAAAATCCGTTGGCAATGTTGTCGACCCGAAAGACATTTGCAACAGATACGGCGCGGATATCCTGCGCCTTTGGACGATGATGTCGGATTATTCCGAAGATTTACGCATTGGCGAAGACTCGATAAAATCTGCGGGCGATATTTACCGCCGCATCCGCAATACCTTCCGCTTCCTTTTGGGTGCGATTGAGGGCATCACAGAAGCCGAATTGGTTGATCTTTCAAAGCCAGAAGAATTGCCAGAGCTTGAACAATACATGCTCCACCGCATTTTCGAAGTTGATAGCCAAATGCGCGCCCATTGCAGCGAATACCAATTCCTGCGCGCTGTGAAATTACTGCATGATTTCTGTAACGAAGACCTATCAGCCTTTTACTTCGATATCCGCAAAGATTGCCTATATTGTGACCGTGCCGACAGCGAAAAACGTCGCGCCACACGCACGATCATGGCAAAACTGTTCGAATGCCTCGTGAGTTGGTTCGCGCCAATTCTGTGCTTCACCACCGAAGAAGCATGGAGCCACCGCCCCGAAGGCATTTATAGCGATAGCGACAGCGTTCATTTACGCACCTTCCCTGTCATCCCCAAAGACTGGGTAAACGCAAAATCTGCTGATTACTGGAAAGATATCGTCGAAGCGCGCAACATGGTCTTAGGTGCCATCGAGCCCTTACGTGCGGACAAAACCATGCGCTCCTCTCTTGAAGCTAAACCTGTAATTTACACATCCAAAGAAGCGGTTCAATTCATGGATCAAGACATGGCTGATATCTGCATCACATCACAAATCGAAATCGTGAATAGCGATGAGGAAACAAGCGTCGAGATCAAAATGGCGGATGGCGAAAAATGCCAACGCTGTTGGAAAATTCTGCCCGAAGTCGGCAACAGCAAAGATCATCCCGAAATTTGCGATCGTTGCGCCGATGCCGTTGATCACCACAACAAAATCAGAAAAGCGGCATAGCATATGATTCTGCGCTTTATACCGAAACAAGCCCTACTCATGGCTGTGATTGTTTTGATTTTAGATCAAATCACAAAAACATTGGCGGTTTCTTATTTTGTCGGAAAATCCATCACTGTTCTACCGTTTTTCAATCTAGTCTTGGTCTGGAATCGCGGAATTAGTTTTGGCATCATGAACGAACACAGTGATTACGGTGCTTATTTACTGAGCGCTTTATCGCTCGTCATCATCGGTTTTTTCATCACATGGCTACGAAAAGTGGATCATCTACCGCTACAAATCGCAATTTGTGCGGTGATCGCGGGGGCACTTGGAAACGTCATAGATCGCTTGATATACGGTGCTGTGGTTGATTTTTTAGATTTTCACGCCTTTGGTTATCACTGGCCATCATTTAATGTTGCCGACAGTGCTGTTGTTTTGGGTATTGCCTTCATTCTTTGCGATAGTATATTCTTTGAACCGAAGAGAAAAGGATCACACACCAATGCGTAACATATTCAGAATTTCGGTCTACACAATCGCGATAACCGCAGGGCTGTCTCTAACAGCATGCAGCAACGCGAAAGAGCAGCTCGGCCTCACACGCCAATCACCGGATGAATTCGCCATCGTCAAACGTGCGCCGCTTGAAATGCCGCCGAGCTATGCGCTCCGTCCACCAACACCAGGTGCTACACGCCCGCAAGAGCAAGCGTCACAAGAGCAAGCCCGTACAGTCGTTTTTGGTGCTGAAGAAGTAAGAACAACCCCGAGCGCAGCCCCCGATAATGTCGAGGAAGCTCTATTGCAACGCGCTGGCGGCGATATGGCGCAACCCAACATCCGCGCCACTGTTGACCACGAAATCTCAATACTCGAACCAAAAGAAAAACCTGTCGCTGAAAAACTTCTCGGTATTACAATGGGTAGAAAAAGCGAAAAGCCTGCAACCGTTGTCGATGCACAGGCTGAGGCAGAGCGTTTAAAGAAAAACCGTGAAGAGGGAAATCCTGTCACCGAAGGCGAAACACCGTCTATCGAGCAATAGATCATTTTGCATGAAATCTGCTATTGCTGATAAAGACAAGACGCACTACATTTCCTTTATGCGTATTTCATACCTCACTATTTTCACATTATTTATCGTTGCGTTTGCGGCTCTGCCTGTGCGTGCAAATGACAATGAAAAGGTTTTCAATGCCGAAACCTTCATGCTTCAAAATGGTATGCAGGTTGTCGTTATCCCGAACCACACCGCGCCCGTTGTCACACACATGCTGTGGTACAAAGTTGGTGCTGCGGATGAAGCATGGGGAAAATCTGGTATCGCACATTTTTTAGAGCATCTTTTGTTCAAAGGCTCGGACGGTGTAAAAGCTGGTGATTTTTCCAAAAACGTCAAAAAGATGGGGGGGCAAGATAACGCCTTCACTTCGCAAGATTACACCGCGTACTTTCAAAACATTGCCGTTGAAAACTTAGAAACCGTCATGAAGATGGAAGCTGGTCGTGTGCGCGGCTCAACCATGCCCGAAGAAGAGGTCGATTCAGAACGGCTGGTTATTCTTGAGGAACGCCGTCAACGCACAGAAAACAATCCGCTCAACCATTTTCACGAACAAATGCGAAATGCGCTCTACCCGAACCATCCGTACAGCTTGCCTGTGATTGGTTGGGGTCATGAAATGGCGCAACTATCGCGCGCCGATGCCAAAGGCTTCTACGATATTTGGTACGCGCCCAATAACGCCATTTTGGTTGTGTCTGGTGATATCACAGCAGAAAAGCTAAAACCGCTGGCGGAAAAGATATATGGCGTGCTACCCGCAAGCCCTGTACCCGAACGCAACCGCCCACAAATCCCTGATTTTCCGGGGACTGAAATTTTAACGCTCGAACATCCAACAATCCATAATTACCAATATATGCGCGCCTACCGCGTGCCGTCACAGCGTGAAGATAAGAAAATAGCCCTCGCCTTTCAGGTGCTCGAAGATCTACTCAGCAACGGCAGCACCTCTCGCCTCTATAAAGCGATGGTCATCGAAGCCCCCCTCGCAACATCAGTTGGTTTTTCATACGATTCCACAGCCTATGACGATACATCAGCGTGGCTGTCTGCAACGCTTAAAGATGAGAGCGTCACTTTTGATATGATTGAAGACGCCTTTCAAACCGAACTTGAAAAAATTGCGACTGACGGGATTCCCGAAGACGAGCTCCGCCGTTCTAAAGAGCGTATGAAAGATGCCGCCATTTATGCTCGCGACAGTCTAAGCGGCCCTGCCATGATTTTTGGTTACACGCTTGCAACAGGCGGCACCATCGATGATATCGAATACTGGCCGCGCGACATTGAATCCGTAACAGCCGATGATATCGTCAATGTTGTAAAAACAAACCTGTTAGCGAACACCCACTATGTCACGGGCCATGCCATTCCGCCGCAAGAGACTGCCATGGATGCGGATGAACCAAATAAAGACAGCGGAGGGCCAACCGATGAATAGAGTGCGCCACACGGCTCTTATGCTCTTGTTTATGATGTTTATTGCACCGCTTGCGGCTTGTGCTGCTGAAGAAGCAACCGCCGACAAATTCATCGACATACAAGAAGTCACAAGCAAAAGCGGTATCACCGCATGGCTTGTCGAAGATCACACCCTGCCGATTATCTCTATGAATTTCGCCTTTAAAAATGCGGGCGCAAAACAAGATTCCGCCGATAAGCAAGGCCTTGCACAGCTTGCATCCAACACAATGGATGAAGGCGCAGGACAATATGACAGCGAAACATTCCAACAAATGTTGGCGGATAACTCTATTTCCCTTAGCTTTGGAAGCGGGCGCGATGATTTTTCAGGCAGCCTAAAAACACTCAGCCGTAAAAAAGATATCGCATTTGAATTGCTAGAGCTCGCTCTAACGCAGCCGCGTTTTGATGCTGAACCGCTTGAGCGCATGCGTCAATCCAACCTCGCCCGCATTCAACGTTCGCGCGGAAAACCAGGCTGGATGTCCGCGCGGCTTATGAACGATGTCGCTTACCAAGGCCACCCTTACGCGCAAAATAGCGGCGGCACACTGACCACAATGAGCAATATCACCGAAGATGATTTACGCGCCTTTATCGCAAAACGTTTGGCGCAGGATAACTTAGTGATTTCTGTTGTCGGTGATATTTCCGCAGAGGAACTTTCCGCTACGCTAGACCGTGTCTTTGGGGAACTACCAAAAACATCAAATCTTGCGACAATACAAAACCTCACCCTGCAAAACGAAGGTGCCACAATCCTTTACGAGCAAGACATCCCGCAAACCATCATCAGCATGGCGCAAAATGGTATAGCGCGTGATGACCCTGATTATTACACAGCCGCGATCATGAATTATATCCTCGGCAGCTCTGGCTTTGGGTCGCGCCTGATGGAAGAAATCCGTGAGAAGCGTGGCCTGACCTACGGTATCTATAGCGACCTTGAGCTTTCCGATCACATCAACACCGTGTCCGTTTCAACCTCGACCAAAAACGAAACGGCGGCGGAACTCATCGATATTGTGAAGCAAGAATGGCAAAAGATGAAAACCGAAGCTGTCACAGATGACGAACTGGCCGATGCTAAATCCTACCTGATTGGCTCTATGCCTTTGGCTTTATCTTCGACCGATAACATATCATCGCTCCTCTTAGGCCTCGCGTTAGATGATCTACCGCTTGATTATCTGGATCAACGCGCAGGTAAAATCAATGCTGTCACGAAAGAAGAAATTTCGCGCGTAGCGGCAAAGCTTTTAACGCCAGAAAAAATCCTAACCGTCTTGGTCGGAAAACCTGAAAATATCACTCCAACGAAAAAAGTGGATACGCTACCTAATGTTGACTGATCGCCCTGAATGGAAAGCCCTTTCCGCACATTACACCGATATCAAAGACCTACATATCCGTGATTTATTCACGCAAAACCCGCAGCGTGGCGAAGCGTTTTTGATTGAGCTAAACGGTATGCTGCTGGATTATTCCAAAAACCCGATCACCACCCAAACCATGGAAAAGCTACACGCCTACGCGCGCAGCTGTGGTTTGGAAGAAAAACGCGAAGACATGTTCTCAGGCGCAAAAATAAACCACACCGAAAACCGTGCTGTACTACACACGGCCTTACGCGCACCAAAAGATTCAACCATCAAAGTTGATGGCGAAAATATCGTTCCCTACATCCATGATGGCCTTGCCCATATGCAAGAATTCAGCAAAAAAATTCGCGGCGGTGCCCTCACGGGGTATACAGGAAAGCATTTCACGCACATCATAAATATTGGTATTGGCGGCTCAGATCTTGGGCCCAAAATGGCCTATGAAGCGCTTGCAAACAGCAATAAATCAAATATTTCGGTTCGTTTCGTATCCAATGTTGACCCTGCCGATATCAGTGAAGCACTTCAATGTGCCGATCCCGAAACCACGCTTTTCATCATTGCCTCCAAAACATTTACCACCCAAGAAACAATGGCCAATGCACATGCCGCACGCGCATGGTTTTTAAAATCTGCGAGCAACGACGCGCACCTTGAAAAGCATTTCATTGCGCTTTCCACCAATATCGACGCCGTTAAATCATTCGGTATTGCCGAAGACAATATCTTCCCGTTCAAAGAATGGGTCGGTGGCCGTTTTAGCGTTTGGTCATCCATCGGGCTTTCCATTAGCCTCGCTTACGGCTTTGATACGTTCCGCGCATTCTTAGACGGTGCCCATGAAATGGATGAACATTTCCGCACAGCACCCCTTGAAAAAAACATGCCCGTAACGCTTGCGCTTCTTGGCCTATGGTATCGTAATTTTTGTGACTATGGCACTTATGCCGTGCTTCCCTATTACCAACGGCTCAACTCCTTTGCGCGCTGGTTACAGCAGCTCGACATGGAATCAAACGGCAAAAGCATCGATAATGAAGGCCACAAGACCACATATAACACAGCACCCATCATTTTCGGAGAACCGGGAACCAACGGTCAGCACGCCTTTTACCAATTACTGCACCAAGGAACGTCCATCGTACCATGTGATTTTATCGGTGTGATTAAAGACGAATACGAAATCGGCGACCAGCACACCATGCTTCTTGCAAATCTTCTCGCGCAATCCAAAGCGATGATGGAAGGAAAACCTATTCCTGAGGCTGGTAAACCTTATAAAAACTTTGAAGGCAACCGCCCGAATAATATGATTCTTCTCGATAAACTCGATGCAAGAACACTCGGAAAGTTAATGGCACTCTACGAACACAAGATTTTCGTGCAGGGAATATTGTGGAATATCAATAGCTTCGATCAATGGGGCGTTGAGCTTGGCAAAATTCTATCCAAAGAAATAATGAACGACCTACAATCACCGCAAACCGAGAGTAATGACGCCTCTTGCCGCACTTTACTGCGCCATATTCATAAAAAATTAGCATCAAGCTGATACATATAAGATATAATCAAAATAATATAGTTGCGCCCAGAACGGGCCGCACAGAGTAAGGGCAAGAAATGACAGCTGATGATTCAGCAAAAAAAGGCAGAAAACTTGAAACCGTTTCGCAGCGTGAGCTGGACGAAGCTATCAAGAAGCACACGACCTTTGTAAAAGGCATACGTGGCGGTGCGCGCGCCGTATTCAAATTCAGAGACTTATCAGGGTTAGACTTCAAGCAAGCCGATCTTTCACAATCAGATTTCACAGGTTCAGACCTGCGTGGTGCTAACTTAGCGGGCGGAACATTTCGCGGCGTTTCCTTTTTTGCCTGTGACATGAGTAAAGCGCGTTTAAATGGCGGCAATTTCAGCCGCGCTGATTTCCGCGGTGCCGTTGTTTCTGGTGCCAACTTATCTGGTGCTGATATGGAGGGCGCTGATTTACGCTCAGGCATGGTGATGGAGCGTAGTGAGCAAGGCACGTTACAGCCGCAATTCTGGGACGGTAAAACACCCAATGACACGCATCAAACCATATTTACCGGCGCAAAAATGACCGAAACGAACCTCACAGGGTCCCGCGCTGCCTCCGCCGATTTTTCAGATGCCGACCTTACGGGCGTGATTGTAAAAGATTCAGACTTCGCAAATGCTAATTTTACAGGGGCGAACCTGACCGATGCGGATTTCACAGGCTCAAATCTGAGCAACAGTAATTTTAAACAATCCATCATGACCAACACAGTTCTGGCGAGTGTTGAAATGGGGGGTACAAACCCTAATGATGCCGTCAAAGAACACACAATGGGCGAAACACCCGAAGATTTAGACAAAAACCTTCCTGATATGCTCGATTCGCATACAATCTGGATTGCGTCTGCGGGGCAAAAAGGCGAACGCCTTGACCTCAGCGGCTTTAACTTGCGCAAACTAGAGAATTTAAGTGACTATTCGCTCACCGCTCTCAAAGCCGTAAATGCTAATTTCATTGGTCAAAATCTGGAATATGCCGAGATGCAAAGCGCATTACTAGATTATTCTGATTTTCGCGATGCGCGCATGAAAGATACCGATTTACGGGGGTCGTCGTTTAAAAATGCCATTCTCTCACGCGCAGACCTCAGCAACGCCAATCTTGCACCGCTTAAATTCACCAACGAAGATGGTTCTGAATGGCTCCAGCGCGTCAATCTTAGTGGTGCGAACTTGCGATACTGCGTTTTGGTTGGTGCTGATTTACGTGATGCTATCCTTATGGGTGCTGATTTATCCTATGCAATCCTTATGGACTGTGACCTACGCCGCACCGACCTTACAGGTGCCAAGCTTGTAGGCACAGATTTAGGCAATGCCTTAACCGCAGGTGCCATCATCGATAAAAAGTAAGGGATGAAGCCAAAAACAGGGCTGACTCTTGCTGCACAAACCTCTAATCTATCCCTATGCGAATTAGACAATTACCCGATATTCTGGTGAACCAGATTGCCGCTGGCGAAGTGATTGAACGCCCTGCTGCGGCGATCAAAGAGCTGTTGGAAAACGCGATTGACGCGGGCGCAACCATGATTGATATCGAAATCCGTGATGGCGGCAAAAGCCTCATCAGCATCAGCGATAATGGATTTGGCATGACACGCGATGAGATGATTCTAGCACTAGAACGTCACGCGACCTCAAAACTCCCCGATGATGATCTCAGCCATATCAAAAATCTTGGCTTCCGTGGTGAGGCGCTGCCCTCCATTGCCGCGATTAGCCGCATGAACATCGTAACTCACGCAAGTGAGACGGGTGAAACATGGTCCATCAACATTGAAAAAGGCATCAAGGGCGATCCCAAACCTGCCTCACGCCCAGCGGGCACACAAATCAAAGTACAGGATTTGTTCTACGCCACCCCCGCGCGCCTGAAATTTTTAAAATCCGATCGCGCCGAACAAGGGGCCGTCAAAGAAACCGTTACCCGCCTTGCCATGGCATTTCCGCATATTGGCCTGCGCCTTGTACATGATGGTAAAACCGCGCTCAACCTGCCAGAAGGACAAAGCGCAAAAGAGCGTTTAAAATCCATCATGGGCAAAGACTTCACCGATAACGCCATGCCCATTGAATCAGAGCGTGAAAATATCAACCTGTCTGGTTACGCCAGCCTGCCGACCCATTCGGGCGGAACATCGCGCCATCAATATTTGTTTGTGAATGGTCGCCCTGTGCAAGATAAGTTACTGATTGGCGCTTTACGTGGGGCGTATGCTGATGTTTTGGCGCGTGACCGCTACCCGCTTGTCGCACTTTTCCTCACGCTGCCGCCCGAAGATGTCGATGTCAACGTCCATCCTGCGAAAACCGAAGTGCGCTTCAAAGATGCAGCACTTATTCGCGGCCTAATCGTCAGCACCATAAAACATGCGCTGCTAGAGCACGGCCAACAAGCCGCAAGCTCTGTATCAGATTATGCGCTAGGCCGTTTCACACCGCAGCATAACAGCGCACCATCACCATTTTATCGCGGTGGTGGAAGCCTTTATAACAATCACCAACACAACGCCGCGCCCGCGCCACCGTATCATTACGCCAACGCCCAAGGCCTAGCCGAGCAACACAACCAAAGCTATGCCCCCCATGCCCGCGCAGAACATTTTGCGGAAGAGCAAGGTGAGGCTTTATCCGCCTTCCCTCTCGGCGCCGCACGCGCACAAATCCATGAAAATTACATCGTCGCGCAAACCGAAGGTGGCCTTGTCATTGTTGACCAACACGCCGCGCATGAACGCCTTGTGTACGAGCGTTTCAAAGCACAAATGGCAGAAAACGGCATTCAAAAGCAAGGCTTGCTTGTGCCAGAAATTATCGAAATGGAAGACACCGAGGCCGCGCGTTTAATTGAACAACGCGATATGTTGGAAAGCCTTGGCCTCTCAGTCGAACCATTCGGAACCGATGCCGTCGCGGTCAATGCCATCCCCGCCTTACTCGGTGCCAAAGCCAATATCCAAGGCCTTATTCGCAAATTACTGGACGAGTTAACCGAACATGGTCACGCTGGTGCTGTGGAAGAACGCTTAAACGCTATCCTTTCCACCATGGCGTGCCACGGCTCCATCCGCTCAGGTCGCCGCATGAATGCGGAGGAAATGAACGCTCTACTGCGCCAGATGGAAGAAACACCGCTTTCTGGTCAATGCAATCACGGGCGCCCGACTTATATCTCGCTCAAACTCGCCGATATTGAAAAACTCTTCGGGCGACGCTAAATTACTATCAACAACGGGGAATATTAATCGTCATGGCACAAACCAAAGAACAAAATACCATCAATAATATCTACGCGATGCTTTGCGTATCATTGATACTGGGCTTCTTGCCACTGATGACAGCGGCGTTTCTCGCGCTATTCATGTTCACAGCAGCCATGATTGCGGCCTATGTCGTGCGCCGTCGCGCGGAAGAACACAGCTTAGCTGAAAACCACATGACCTACATTATCCGCACCATTTGGATTGCTTCTCTTTTCGGGCTTGTTTCAACAGCATTGGCCAGTATGTATTTGCTGCCCAATTACGATAGCACATCGCTTATGGCTTGTATGGATCAGGTTGTAAATTCAATGGGCGGCGGGGTTACAGACCCATCGCAATTAAAAGATCATATGCAGCCCTGCATGGATCAATTTATGGCGGAAAACAAAGTCGTGTTTATCAAGGCGACCATTATCGCCGCCGCGCCAATCGTTATCTATATGGGGTATCGTATGGCGAAAGGCCTGTCCCGCGCAGTGAAAGGTCACCGCATCGGTGATGTCAAAAGCTGGTTCTAAAACCTAAAAAACTATAATCGTTTTCGCTTTGCTTTGAGACAAGGCATGAGTAACGCAGCGTAGCAGCGCTACGTAAGGAACGAATAACGATGTCCCAAAGTAAATGGGAAGTGATTATGGAACTAGGCGCAGTTGCAAACCTGTACGACACGCCGCTATCTGCATATCCGCAATACGTCTTTGCGCGCCCTCTTCATAATCGAGAACAACAAGGTGGTCGCCTGTTTTTTCATCTTGAGAAACGTAGGTCGCGCCAGTAATAACGGGTTGTTCCAAATCTGGATCAACAACGAAAACCTTTTGCCCACGGTTAAAAGTCTTGGAAATATTCATCATAATAAACCTGTTTCCTTTTCCAAAAGACAATAACTGATAACGCTATAAATTTGCAAGAAAACGGTGGCGCAAGATAAATAGAAATATATTCCTAAAACTGCGTTTTTATGCTATGCTCAATCCATCAACAGCCGCACTGCGCCTAAATCACAGAGCGATAAAGAGATGATATTATATGGGGACGCAGAAAACTTACGTATAAACTGAAGAGAACCTGATTTTGCAATAAAATCAACCACTTATAGAAAAGTCGCGAATTACTCCGCGACTTTCTGCTCATAGGGGTTTTCACCAACTAAATCCAACGCCTGCATATCGTACAGCGCCTTATAGTGTGAATCCTTGTTCTTTATCAACGTGCCATGCGTGCCTTCCTCGACAACCTTACCCTTACTAAACACCAAGATACGGTCGGCATTCTGGATGGTTGCCAAACGGTGCGCAATAGTAATGCTCGTGCGTCCATCCATCAGGTTCGCAAGCGCTTTTTGGATATAATGCTCCGATACAGAATCTAGCGAAGACGTTGCTTCATCCAATATCAAGATCGGTGCATCAGCCAAAATCGCACGGGCAATCGCAACACGTTGCCGCTCACCACCTGAGAGTTTCACACCGCGCTCACCAACAAGCGTGTCATACCCCTGCGGCATGCTTTCGATGAACTCATGGGCATAGGCTTGCTTTGCCGCCTCAATGACTTCCTCGCGCGTTGCACCAGGGCGACCGTAAGAGATATTCTCCCACAGCGCACGGTGAAACAGCACAGGTTCTTGCGGTACAAGCGCAATAGATTGGCGTAATGACTCTTGTGTCACCGCGGCAATGTTTTGCCCGTCAATCGTAACCGCACCATTCTGCACGTCATACAAACGTTGTACGAGCTTCACGAATGTTGACTTGCCAGAACCTGAATGGCCAACAAGCGCAACCTGCTCGCCCGCTTTAATGCGCACATCGAAGTCCTGATAAAGCGGCTCTGTCTGGCCTTGGTAAGTGAACACGACTTGTTCAAAGGCGATCTCACCTTTCTTCGCATCCAAAATCTTGGCATCAGGTGCGTCAACAATATCATCCTCACGTTTCCAAAACGTAATGATGTCCTCCATCTCAGAAATTGACTTCTGAAGGTTCGCTATTTGCTCACCAATGTTGCGCAAGTAAGCCGAAATCACCATATAGCTGGTCAACACATAGACCAGATCACCCGTTGTTGCCTTGCCAACACTCCAAAGCCAGATCGCAGCACCCAGCATAGAACCCATCATCAAAGTTGCACACATACGGCGCACCCAGTCGGTCACGGTTGCCATTTGCCAGCTATGCAATGATAGATCACGCCAGTTCAAAGCCACCTTGTTAAAGCGATCATCCTCGGCACGTTCACGACCGAATGATTTCACCGTGCTGTGCCCTGTAATCGCGTCAGCAAGCGATGCGCCAACAGATGTATCAGCCCGCGCGGAATTGCGGAATCGTGGTGCATTGATTTTCACAACCATCCATACGGTGGCAATAATATAGATCGAGGCGCAGACAAGCGTCACAAGCCCCATCAATGGCCATTTGAAAAACATGTAAGCAATAATACCGACAAACACGATGGCGGTTGGATACAAATACAGAAACAAAACATCTTCATAAACATCAAAAGACCACATCCCGCGCGTCATTTTACGTACTGTACCGCCAGAAAACGCATTCGCATGCCAATCCGTTGAAAAACGCTGCACCTTACTAAACGCGTCAGTAATGATTTTGTACAATGTTGTGTTCGCAAAACGGTTCCATACCAAAATAGTGACATTCCGCGACGTATGAAAACCAACCTCAACGGCCAACAATATCGCAAGCAGCCATAGCGCACGATCCATGTCATTACCACCGACCGCATCAACCAACGCGCCCATAATCACAGGAAACGCGACATCAATAAGTGCTGCAATAGCCATACCTGTTAAAAACACAGGGATCAGTGCTTTTTTGTAACGCCAATAATGCCAGCTAAATTTGGCAACATCTGTATATGTTATTCTTTTCGTCATTCTCTTCTCGCGCTGCGTATAAAGACAGCACGCCTCATTGGTAAGATTATTTCTGTTTCGGTTTGAACCGAACAAATTGAAAAGAGAGTCTGTGAAACTATTTAAAAGTGAAGAATAGTCCGCGCCGTCTATTTTCGACAAAAGTCCGGAACATCATCCCGAACCCTACGAAAGCGTTGTTAATTAACGCGAAGCGGATCCGGAAATGATCGTATATGCGACTGATAGTTCTGATGTAAGCATCGTCATTTCCTTCTAGTTAGGGATTGAACCAACATTGCCCGAAAGCAATATTATTTCACTATGTCATAAAAATAAAAAAAGAGTCCAGATTTTTTTGCATCGCAATAGAAAAACACGTCTTAAGCGAGCAGTTCAAGGAACGTGCGCGCAGCGGCTAATTCGCGCTTCATCACCTCGCGTTTTTGCTCTTCAAGCGGCGCGAGACCATGGACAGCCTCATTATATATCTCGGCCTTATGATCTTCTTCGACATAAACAGCACGCTGTATATGTTCAGGTTTAGCAGCACCCGCCACAAACGCCAACGCCAAAACAAGCGACCCTGTAAGGGCTGTCAAATTTTGCAGCACGGTGAAATGTAAATTTTGGTAAGCACGCACGCGGCGTTCAACAGCTTTATGTGCTTCGGGTGATTGCTTCATAGCTCTCAAATCATTGGTGATATCCAGCATATAACGGAAGTTTTTTTCAAACCAGCTCAGCCAAACATCCCATGCCGCTTCTTGTTTATCCAAGAGTTCTTGCGGCTCGCTCACGCGGTAACAAATCAAATCGGTGTCCAGATAAGCCATCAATTTACCCGTCATTTCCTCGCGCTCATGAACGTGATCAATGGAGGTCACCATAAGTTGTGTGATGGGCATCATTTCGGGCTTGATCGTTTCTTTTTGATCGCGCCATTCTTGTGCAATCGCTTCGGCAAGCCCTTCATTAGGTGCCATAAGATTAGCACCGCACGGCGTTCTGACCGCTTTCCCATCAAGCTGCACGGCAAAGCCGCTATCGGGGTCACCCATGATAGAGACAATGGTGTAAAAGCGTTTCATCTATTTTCTATTCGTTGACGTTGTAATCGTTATAAGGCGCAGGGTCAGCGTCCACAGCTTCCTCTTGGATAGCGTCAGGCTCTACAGCCACAGCTTGAGGTGCTTGAACTTTTTCATCCAAAACTTCTTTGATATTCTCATTCGAATAGCTGCTGCAAGGATGCTGATCCGTAAAGCCAAGCTTTGCGACATTAAGCGCGAAGAACGCTGGATTGATCGTCCCTAAAAACAAACCACCGAGCGTCGTTCCCACACCCAACGGGTCAGGCCCGATAGACGGGTTGGCGAGGTCGCCTTTAACATTCACGGGAAACGCGACATCAATAAGCGTGATATCTTTTGTCTTCGGTTTCAAAGAGAAGTTTATTGTTTCATCAGGAATATTGATTGTGCCACTACCGATCAGCGTCAAACTATTCGTATCAAGGAAAAATGGTTGCGCTGTTGCCTTACCATCTTCAACGCTGAAATCAGCAATAAAGCAATTCATCACGGTTTTAGATTCAGGATTAAAGTCAGGAATCATCGCATTCACAACGCCGCCGCCCCAAATTTGTAACTCACGACTTTCAAGCGTGCCCTTACCACCGATGAACGTCACATCACCATGAAGTGATGATTTCAGATCACGGGAACTGTTGCCTGCGCCTTTTAAGTCTGCGTTAAATACGGCGTTCCCTGCAAGTTTTTCCACTCCGTATTTCAAATCATTCACGCGCAGCACCATATCAAATTCAGCAGGGTCTTTCTGCGTATCTAGCGTCAACCGCCCGTTCGCCGCGCCGTCCATGATGTTGCCTTTAATATCGCTGATATCAAGAATGCTGTCTTTGATTTTTAACGGAAATGATAAATGCCCGATATCTGTGCCTCTCAAAATTATTTTTTTCAAGTTCACACTCACATCCACCACCAAACCGAGCGGCAACCGAATATCGTCATCGTTCTTTTCATCAGGAACAGGCGGATAAATAATGTTCAAAAATTGGTAAAAAACCTGCTTCATCGAGTCTTCGCCCGCGAAATCGTCCACGTAAACAGCGTCGCTTTCAATCGTTCCCGAAATACCTTTTTTACCTTTCAGCAACGTCACAAGAAACTTGCTGTTTTCGTTTGTTATCTCGAACTCAAAAGACCACTCGCCGCTTGATTTCATTAAAACGGTGCGGCCTTGCACGTGATTGTTTGACGTGCCGAATTTATCGATTTTAATGCCAATGCCCCCGCCTTTTCTTAGGCCGCCACTCGCGCTCAGCTCGTAATTTCCGAGTGATGATAAAAGCTCTGCTGTGTCATCAGGAATATAAAATGCGCGGCCATCATACCCCGCCTCGTAAAACAACGAGAACGGCTCCGCGCCATATGATCCGTTGATCACAAGCCCCGCTTTGTCATAAGGTGTTGTATCCAACAAAGACGCATCAACAATCTCGATTGGCGCGGTTGATAGCAAACCGGCTCTGACGCTCATATTCTCTAATTTAAAATGGCGGAGCTTCGAACGAGTAAGGAATATATCCCAAAATGATGATGAAAATTCCAAACGACCAATTGATACAGAACGATCAGATACATTGTCTTTGAATGTAATATCGCTGCCTTCAAACCTGACAACGGGGAAGAAATACAACCCATCGAATTCACCGATTGTTGCTTCCATGCCTGTTGTTTCGGTCAAATAGTCCTCAAGACCCTGCTTCAAAGCAACATGAGGGCCGCCCATAAGGCCAAGAACCCACAAGCTAACACAGAACAAAAGCCCGAGAATAAGAACAATACGGAGCCCCAAGCGTCTCCGCTTTTGGTTCTTGGTCAGTTCTTTCTTATTTTCTTTAAATAATACCATTGGCGAGATTATAGCAGGCTCGCCTTCGATGAAAAGTCTTATTCAGCGAAAGGGTCATCTTTCATCTTCGCCGTAAAACCTAGAGCTTTCCAGCTATCAGAAAGGTCTGCTGGTAACGGCGCGAACAAATCAAGCGTGGAATTTTTCTTAGACGGATGTGGCAAGATCAAGCGTGCGGCATGCAAGTGCATACGGTTGCGCCCCAAATCAAGCCCTTCAATACGCGACTCCGCACCGCCATATTTACCGTCGCCAATAATCGGGCAGCCCAATACATCCGCCGCATGAACGCGCAGTTGATGCGTGCGCCCTGTGCGTGGCCAAAATGCAATATGCGCCGCAGATTTACCCGCACGTTCCAAAACTACATATTCTGTTTCGGCATAACGGCCTTCTTCTTCGTCAACAACCATGCGCTCTTTCTGTGCGCCGCCCGCCTTCATGAGGGGGGCTTTAATCGTGCCTTCTAACTGCTCAGGAACACCTGCCGTTAGGGCAATATAGATTTTCTTAATATCGTGACCTTTAAACATCGCGCCTAACTGGCGCGCGCTCTCAGCAGATCGTGCCAAAATCAGGACGCCGCTCGTGTCCTTATCAAGGCGATGAACTAAACGGGGCTTCACGCCGTTACGATCAGAAAGTGCCTCAACCATGCCATCAACATGGCGCGCCATTCCTGTGCCGCCTTGGACGGCCAACCCCGAAGGCTTGTTCAGCACAATCACATCTTCATCTTGATAGATAACCAATGATTTGATAAAGATCGCATCATCTTCTGATAGGCGATACGTTTCTCTTTCGCGCGCGACAGCATCTTCAAACGGCGGAATACGAACTTCCTGCCCTTTTTCAATGCGGGCATCTTGCTTGACCTTCTTACCGTTCACACGCACAGCACCCTTGCGGATCAATTTTTGCGCCAGAACATAAGGCATATAGGCTTTTAGCCAGCGATCAAGACGCTGCCCATCATCATCTTCAGGAACTGTAATAATCTGTTCAGCGCTCATCCTGCAAAACTCCGTGTTAAAAGCATACCGCCATAAAGTGCCGCGATAGAAAGCACAACCGAAGCCAGCACATAAACCGCGCCAGAAACAATTTCTCCACGCTCAAACATACTAACGCTATCTAGTGAAAATGCCGAGAATGTTGTAAAGGCACCTAAAAATCCAACAACCATAAACGCACGCATTGCCTGCGATACATCCCAAAACAAGGCAAAGCTCGTCACCAAAACACCAAGAACAAAAGAGCCCAAAACATTAACGGTCATAATACCGATAGGGAATTTCAGCCCGAACAAAGCCACAGCTCCACTATTCACGAAATGACGTGAAACCGCACCAAGTGCGCCGCCCAAAGCTATAGCAAGGATTGTTTTCAACGCTTCACCGGTTTTAATTCTGACTTAGGAACACCACGAATTTCCGCAAGTTCTTCACCAATGTTGAAATTATTGAGCAATACATACAACGCCTGCACTTGTTCTTCATCAAGCGTTGTGCCCAATGCGTCCTGCACATGCGCATTGAATTTATCCTTTAAGGCCGCGCCCTCTTTAACATCAATCAAATTTTCCAGCCACAAGCGGCGGATTAATGTCAAAGCATTGGTTTCTGGCATATCACCAGTGCCCAAACCGCGCTGGTTATCAAAGTGATGCATTAAATCAATTGATTCTGTCCACGCACGGCTGGCTTCTTTTGGTGCATCTGCTGTTGCCTGATATTTATCATGGTATCCATTGGACAATGCGCCCAACAAATCCATCATGCTCATATTCGCGATCAAGTTCTTGGCGATTTCATCCAAAGATGTCCCCGCGACTTCGCCGCCTCCTACACTTATTTTTAAATCTTTATTATATGCCATGTTCGACCTTCCTGCTTTTCCCAAATTATAATATGCAATTGTTGTAGACTGCGCACACCGAAAACGCAAGTTTCACAATCATGCTCTGATTATACTGTTTTCTTCTCGCGCAGCTTATTCCAATACTCTATTCTTTTCTTGATATCTCTTTCAAATCCGCGCTCCACAGGCGAATACAATACGGTTCGTTTTATTTCCTCAGGAAAGTAATCTTGGCCTGAAAACCCATCTTGCGCGTCATGGTCATACTGATAACCATCCCCATATCCTTCGGAGGCCATCAACTTTGTTGGTGCGTTTAAAATATGTTTGGGCGGCATAAGTGAGCCCGTTTCCTTCGCCATTTTCACAGCACTCTTATAGGCCGTGTATACCGCGTTTGATTTTGGCGCAGTTGCCAAATAAACAAGTGCTTGCGCCAGCGCTAACTCGCCCTCAGGGCTGCCAAGACGCTCATACACATCCCACGCGGATAAACATTGCTGTAAAGCTTGCGGATCAGCCAAGCCCACATCCTCGACTGCCATACGCGTAATACGCCGTGCCAGATAGCGTGGGTCTTCCCCACCCTCAAGCATACGCGCAAACCAGTAGAGCGCGGCATCAGGATCACTACCCCGCATACTCTTATGCAGCGCGCTAATCAAATTATAATGACCATCATCGCCCTTATCATAAAGTGGTGCACGACGGTTCACGAGGCTCATTAAAGCGGCGCTATCAAGCTCTGCGTCCTGCGCCAAAACCTGCTCGGCCATCGTCAACGCATAGCGTCCATCACCATCGGCCATCGCCTTAAGCGCCGTACGCGCCTCATCCGTCAACGGCAGACTATGCTCCGTCTGCTCCTCTGCACGCGCCAAAAGCGTTTCCAATGCCGCATCATCAAGCCGTTTAAGAACAGCAAGCTGACACCGCGACATAAGCGCCGCATTCAGCTCAAAAGAAGGATTTTCCGTCGTCGCACCAATCAAGGTAATTGTGCCATCTTCAACCACAGGCAAGAACGCGTCTTGCTGCGATTTATTGAAACGGTGGATTTCATCAACAAACAGCAGCGTTGCCTTGCCGTTTTGACGGCGCAGTTTTGCGGACTCAAAGACCTTCTTTAAATCCGCTACACCTGAAAAAATCGCCGATATTTGCTCGAAACGCATGTCAGTATGATCAGCCAAAATACGAGCAAGTGTTGTTTTACCGCACCCAGGAGGCCCCCACAGAATAAGCGAGCCAAGGTGATTGCGCGCGAGCATTTTAGTGATTGTGCCATTGTCACCGACCAGATGATCTTGCCCCGCGATTTCATCCAAAGATTTTGGGCGCAAGCGATCCGCAAGCGGGCGAGACATATTCTCCGCGTTTTCATCGATGCGTGACGCATCCTGATTTTGGAATAAATCAACCATCCTTATTGAATAGGACAGTTGTTCTTTAAATACAATGATAAAGCTCTAGCGGAGAAACGCTCTCGCCTTTTTTAAGCCCGATGAAATCTCTCCATGCAGACGCGACGTATCACAAGTCTGGCGCCCTTTGTTATTTTGAAAGCTCAGTTGAATGCCAACTCTATCTTTTTTCTCAATGGCAACAGACAAATTACCGCTCAAATCATACACAAGAGCACCTTTATAACCATGTGTCGCCGGAGCAACACAACCGGGTGTTCTCGCATTGCCAAGCGTACGGCCATATCTATCTTCTAAAAAATCAAGATTTCTGTCTGGAAACAATGGATCTGCGGCCGCCAATGACGGAATGGAGATTGCGGAAACGGCCAAAACACCGAATGCTTTTGATAACATGCTCATAGTTATTTTCCCTGTAATATTTATTATTATTTTGAGGTCATAATAATCATTAAAAATATTATGGCAAGGCTATTTCTATAAAATATGTGCTGCATAGCAACAACACCTAAAGCAGCTATAAAAAAAGCCCCCGCGGACGGAGGCTTTTTGAATTTTGTATCTACGGAATAGCTTAGGCCTTCTTCGCTGGCTTCTTCTTTTCTGTTTTCTTTTCTGCTTTTTTCTCCGTTTTGGCTTCTTTCTTCACGGCTTTCTTTTTCGCTTCTTTCAGCTCGCCTTCTTCGCCAACTTCGTATTCGTTTGCAACGTCTCCGTCTATCATGACAGGGCCGCTATCTTTACCTTTAGCAGTTACGTCACGTTCAACGAACTCAATCACAGCCAACGGTGCAGAATCGCCATAACGGAAGCCCGCTTTCATGATGCGAATGTAGCCGCCTTGACGGTCTTTGTAGCGTTCAGCCAAAACATCAAAAAGTTTTTTGACCTGTGTTTCGTCGCGCATACGCGCCATCGCCAAGCGACGGTTCGGCAAGCCACCTTTTTTACCCAAAGTCACAAGCTTTTCCACGATCGGACGAAGCTCTTTTGCTTTTGGCAAAGTCGTTGTGATTTGCTCGTGCTTCACAAGTGCTGCCGCCATATTGGCAAACATTGCCGTACGGTGCTGTGATGTTCTATTTAGTTTACGTTGTTTAATACCATGTTTCATTGCTTTGTCCTTTCATAAATCGCTGCGGCCTCGTCAATTCTATTACGAGAGCCATGAAACGCTTCACCAACATGTTGCGGAGTTAATATCCCGCCATCAGAGGCAAAGTCGGGCTTCATGCCCTTTTTAAAAACGAACGCGATCTAAATACCGCATCCGTTAATTCTCTTAGTTCTTAAGAACAAAAAGCGTTTGTGTGCGGCCAGAAAAATAAGGCGAAACGTATTATAATACGTGAGCCGAAATTTGACGCCGTCCGCACGCGAACGATTGAAGTTCTAGTAAGGATCATCAATCTTTTTCGCCAAGTCTTCAATGTTTTCTGGCGGCCAACCTTCAACCTGCATACCCAAATGCAGACCAAGTGTTGTAAGAACCTCTTTAATTTCGTTCAATGACTTACGGCCAAAGTTCGGTGTACGAAGCATATCGCCTTCTGTTTTCTGAACCAAATCACCGATGTAAACGATATTGTCGTTTTTCAGGCAATTTGCAGAACGTACAGAAAGTTCAAGCTCGTCAACTTTACGAAGAAGGTTTTTGTTGAACGGTAGTTCTTCTTCTTCGGCTGCTTCTGTTTTCACTTCTGGCTCATCGAAGTTGATGAACACTTGAAGCTGGTCTTGTAAGATACGTGAAGCATAAGCCACAGCATCTTCAGGAGTAATCACACCGTTTGTTTCGATGTACAGGTTCAGCTTGTCATAGTCAGTAATCTGGCCAACGCGTGTATCTTCAACTTCATAAGTAACCTTACGAACAGGTGAGAACACACTGTCAACAGGGATAAGACCCACAGGAGCTTCTTCCGGACGGTTCTGAGCCGCAGGAACATAACCTTTGCCTGTGTTTACTGTCATTTCCATGGCCAGTTTTGCGCCCTTATCCAGTGTACAAATCACCAAATTCGGGTTCATGATTTCAATGTCAGCACCAGCTTCGATCATGCCGGCTGTGACTTCACAAGGACCTTCTGCGTTCAAACGCATTTTCTTAGGACCTTCAACGTGCATACGAACAGCAATCGCTTTGATGTTCAAGATAATGTCTGTTACATCTTCGCGCACACCTTCAACAGAAGAGAATTCGTGAAGAACGCCATCAATTCTAACGTCTGTTACCGCTGCACCTTGCAGAGATGACAGGAGAATACGACGCAATGCGTTACCCAATGTCAAACCAAAACCACGCTCTAAAGGCTCTGCAACAACGTTGCCTGCCATAGTTGTGTTTTTGTTATGAACGATTTCAACTTTTGATGGTTTAATTAGCTCTTGCCAGTTTTTTTGTATCATTTTATTTCCTTTTCACGTCATCCGGGTCTTAGCCGGCCTCTGGTAAATGTTAAACGGAGTATAAAAACTTCCCCACCCATCAGGAAGGGAAGCCAGTATCGTAATTAAACGCGACGGCGTTTCGACGGGCGACAACCATTATGTGGAATTGGTGTCGTATCTTTAATGTTGTTCACACGGAACCCGATTGAAGACAAAGCACGCAAGGCTGATTCACGACCTGAACCTGGGCCTGTTACTTCCACATCAAGAACTTTCATTCCATGTTCCATTGCCGCACGACCCGCTGCCTCAGCCGCAATCTGTGCAGCATAAGGTGTGGATTTACGAGAGCCTTTAAAGCCCTGTGCGCCAGCGGATGACCATGAAATGGTGTTACCTTGACGGTCTGTGATTGTAATGATTGTGTTGTTAAACGTAGAACTAACGTGGGCAACACCCTCGACAACGTTCTTTTTAACTTTTTTCTTTGCAACTGTTTTTGCTTTAGCCATGATCTATATCCCTACTTTTTCTTGCCGGCGATAGCTTTAGCCGGGCCTTTGCGTGTACGGGCGTTCGTGCTTGTGCGTTGACCGCGAACGGGCAAGTGCGCACGGTGACGAAGACCGCGATATGATTTCATGTCCATCAAACGTTTAATGTTGATCGAGATTTCGCGACGTAAGTCACCTTCGATCAAATATTTGCCTGATTCAATTTCTTGACGAATTTGGTTTAGTTCGTCCTCTGACATGTCATTCATGCGACGTGTGCGATCAATTCCGCATGCCTCACAAATTTCACGTGCTTTTGTTCTGCCAATACCAGCGATATAAGTCAGAGCAATATTCACGCGCTTTGCGTCAGGAACGTTAATGCCTGCAATACGAGCCATCTAGTTTCTCCTTAATTAATTTCAAACCAAACCGTATACAGGTCCACGCGTTAAGTTTGCCCTGCGCCGGTTTGTACACCAAAAAAAGAAAAAGCTTTGCGTTGCTTTCTCCATGTCATAAAGACACTACCTATGAAAGGATGCCGCATTATAGGAATTCTGCGGCTCCCGTCAAGAAAATAATACGAAAAATCTTAAATAAATGAGGGGGTTGGAACCTATGGCTGGAACGGGCGGTTAAGCACCTTCCTGATACCGCGGCCTAAGGGCGCAAAAATGGCACATAAGCCGCCCTTTAAGCGGCTTGGGGCTTTCCCACCAGTGCCATTTCCACCTGCTCTGTGACCTTTTCAATAGATTTCATACCGTCAATCGGCTTGATATCCATTTTGGCAGAATAATACGGCAGCACTTTTGCTGAATAATCACGATACGCTGCTAGACGATTTTTCATGGCGTCCACTGTATCATCGGTACGGCCTTCTTCTTGGGCGCGTTTTACAACACGCTCCATGATGACACTATCGTCTACTTTGAGCTCAAGAACCATATCGATGGATTGATCACGCTCGGCAAGCATCGCGTCGAGTGCCTCTGCTTGCTCAATCGTGCGCGGAAAACCATCGTAAATCGCACCTTTCGCACAATCAGACGAGTCAATGCGCTTTGCAATCATACCGATCACGATATCATCAGACACAAGCGCGCCCGTATCCATGACTTTCTTAGCAGCAAGCCCAAGCTCTGATCCTGCGGCTATTTCTTCGCGCAGCATATCACCCGTTGATAGTTGTTTCAGACCGTATTTTTCTTCGATAATTTTGGCCTGTGTTCCTTTACCCGCTGCTGGCGGGCCAAAAAAGATAACATTCATCGACGGCGTCCTTTCAACCTTGCTTTCTTCATTAGACCTTCATATTGATGCGCGATCAAGTGTGAATGCACCTGCGCGACAGTATCGAGCGTCACCGTCACCACAATCAGCAAACTCGTACCGCCAAAGTAAAACGGCAAGCCGTAATGCGAAACCATGAACTGCGGCAACAAACAGATAAATGTTAGATACAGCGCGCCAACAGTCGTAATACGCGTCAACACATGATCCAAATAATCTGCCGTCGGTTTACCGGGGCGAATACCTGGGACAAAGCCACCATAACGTTTCAGCATATCTGCGTTTTCCTGCGGATTGAACACCACCGCTGTATAGAAGAAACAGAAGAATATAATCAGCGCGGCATACAAAAACGAGAACGTAAATGTTCCGCTATTGAGCCATTGCGCCAGCACGGCCGTAAAATCGCCACCACTCGCACCGCTAAAACCGATCACCGTCATAGGCAACAGCAAAAGAGACGACGCAAAGATCGGCGGGATAACACCGGCTGTATTCAACTTCAATGGCAAGTGATTCTGGTCACCCATCATCATTTTATTGCCGACTTGTCGTTTGGGGTACTGTACCACCACCCGTCGTTGTGCACGTTCGAAAAAGACAATCAACGCGATCACGCCAATAATCATGCCGCCAAACATCATCAACTCTAACAAGTTAAATGTGCCCTGACGACCAAGCTCCAACGTGCTTGCAAGTGCACGTGGCAAGCCTGCCACAATACCTGCAAAGATGATCAATGAAATACCGTTACCGATACCACGCGCCGTGATTTGCTCACCGAGCCACATCAAGAACACAGTACCACCAACAATTGTAATCACAGTTGAAAGACGGAAGAACATGCCTGGGTCAATAACCGCAGAACCGTTCGCACCTTGCAAACTCTCAAGACCGACAGCCAAGCCATAGGCCTGCACAGACGCAAGCAACACAGTCAAGTAACGGCTATATTGGTTGATCTTCATACGGCCAGACTCGCCATCTTTTTTGAGCGCCTCAAGCTTAGGCGACATAGATGATGCAAGCTGCATAATAATAGATGCCGAAATATAAGGAATAATGTTCAACGCAAAAATTGTCATACGTTGAAGCGCACCACCAGAGAACATGTTGAACATGTCCAAAATGCCGCCGCCTTTTTGGTCGTAAATATCATTCCAGACAGACGGATCAATGCCTGGCAACGGAATATACGTCCCAAGGCGATAGACGAGCAAGGCGCCAAGCACAAATAAAATACGTTTCTTAAGCTCTGTCGCTTTTGACACGGCTCCCCAATTTGCGTTTTTCGCCAGCTGTTCGACAGCAGATACCATTGCATACTCCTCTATTTTCTTAATGCTAAACATTTAAAGAAAACGTACCGCTCTGGCAAGACCTATTGAGTGAATCTATTTGTAAAGCGGGGGAAAAATATAACCACATAACATTTTATTCATATCCTCAACTAAAGAATTAACAAAATTTTAAGCCAAAATCATTATCATTGTGGAAACCTATAGGGGTGCTTGTGAGCGATAAAATCATACCTTGGAGCGAAACACGTAGCGAGGAACCAACTCATCTTCCCGATAATTTGGCAGGGAAAAACCTACGCTTATTAAATCCCCTTGCCGCGCCTGATTTATATTTCGAATTATACGATAATGGCGCATCCGAGGTCATTATAACGGACCCTGCGACTGATGAACAACAAACCTATGAACTTGTTAAAAATATTAACAATCCTGAAAGCGGGTTTCACGCAAAAGTTATAAAAGACGCTGAAACAGGTCATCACATTCTCATTACTAAAGGCATGGATATGCCTGGTCGAGATGAAGGGGCTGGCAGGACTGGCTTTATGGATGATTTGGGAGATTTAAAATACAGCAGTTTACAGACTTGTATTTCCGATCAAGTAATTGATGCGGAAAAAGCATATCTTGATCTACTAGAAGACCCTCAAGTTCAAACACTAGAAGTTGTGGGCTATTCAATCGGCACTATACCCGCCAATTACTACGCATCTGTATATGATGCACAAGTCACAAATATTGCAGATCTTGGTGTCCCAGGAAGCGTCGAAGGCTCCACGCAAAACTTTCTTGCTCATACCTTTAACTGGTGTAACAACGGTGCTTTTCCTGGTGCTCATGGTAAGTTTGAAGAGAATCTAAATCAGAACGTTGTTGGCTTACGCATGCGTGCCGACATGATGGGAGGTGCCCTTGGCGCTGCCGGAAATGAATATGGGAAGCAAGTGACCATTGATAAGGATAGTTTAAACTTTGCTGGGGGTGCCCATGTACCACAAGTATATGCAGATGCCATTAAAGAAAACTTCCCCGAATCCCCAACAACCGAAACAACCAAAACACTACAAACCGACATCTGGAAGCCTTAAAATACAAGTGCTTATATTATTAAGAAAATATAATATATAAAGCACATCAAAAAAATTCAACAAAAAAGGAGCCCAAAGGCTCCTTTTTAAATTCTGTATCTCTTATATCTATATCAGCTTCAAGCCTTCATACGGATAAATTGCAATTTTACCTGCGTAATCTTGATCAACAACATGCTGCATATTATTTTTGGTTGCCTCATTACACTCGATTGTAAGAGCGCGGCGACCATCTTCAATAATTGCAACACCTGTAAAAGCGCCAACTAAACTATGAAGGTCAGCTTTCACGCATCCTTGCTCAGGAAGAAGTCTAACAATATACGTATCAGGAGTAATTGCCATTACTTCGCAGCTTTCGCTTTTTTCTCTTCTTTCGAGTTTTTGATCCAAGCGCGTGCAACAACGATTTTCTCGAACTTGCCGCCAGCTTTTTCAAGCGCAGCTTGTGCAGGTTTCGTTGCGCCGCCACTCAATTTCAAATCAAGCTTCGTAGTCAACTCACCGCCACCAATCAAACGTACACCGTCTTTTTTACGGCTAACGACTTTAGCTGCAACCAACATGTCTTCGTCAACTGGCTTCTTCGGGTCGATCATTTTGTTATCAATGGCAACTTGTAAACGTCCCAATGACACAGTTGTGAAATCATTACCGAAAATGTTCTTAAAACCACGTTTTGGCAAACGTTGGTAAAGCGGCATTTGACCGCCTTCGAAACCTTTAATCGCAACACCTGAGCGTGATTTCTGGCCTTTTTGACCAACACCACAAGTTTTGCCCTTGCCAGAACCGATACCACGGCCAACGCGCATTCTTTTCTTTGTAGAGCCTTCTTTTGGCTGTAATTCATTCAATTTCATAGCTTCATTCCTTACCTTATGCTGCCCTAAATTATGCGGCGTCTACAACACGCACAAGGTGTTGCACTTTGTTAATCATACCGCGCACAGAAGGAGTATCTTCCAATGTTTTCGTGCGGTGCATTTTGTTCAGACCCAAACCAATAAGCGTAGCGCGTTGACTTGCCTGACGACCAATTGGGCTGCCAGTTTGCGTCACAGTCACAGTTTTGCCTGTCGGTGTTTTCTTAGCCTTCGGCGCAGCTTTTTTCGCAGCAGGCTTAACAGCCGCTTTGGTTTCTGTTTTTGCCGCCGCTTTGGCAGGAGCAGTTTTGGCAGGCGTAGCTTTCGTCGCTTCTACTTTTTTCGCAGGATCTTTCTTCGCTGGCGCTTTTTTTGCCGCTGTTGCTTTCTTTGTGTCTTTTTCTTCAGCCATTAGTCTGTTTCCTTATTATTCTGCTGTATCTTCTTCAGCACCCACTTGCTCAGCGTGGCTACGGGCAGCTTCACGGTTTGCAACAATGTCACTTACCTTTTTGCCACGACGTGCCGCAACTTGGCGCGGGCTCTGCATTTGTTTCAGCGCGTCAAATGTCGCGTTGATCATAGAATGCGGGTTGTTAGAACCAATTGCTTTCGCAACAACATCTTGAACGCCGAGCGCTTCAAAAATCGCACGGAGCGGACCACCAGCAATAATACCAGTACCTTGTGGTGCCGTACGCAAGTAAACCTTACCAGCGCCGTTATGACCCATCACATCATGGTGTAATGTGCGTGCTTCACGAAGCGGAACACGGATCATGTTTTTCTTGGCATCTTGTGTGGCTTTTTGTACAGCTTCTGGCACTTCACGTGCTTTACCTGTACCGAAACCAACACGACCACGACCATCACCAACCACGATCAGTGCTGCAAAGGCAAAACGACGTCCACCTTTAGCAACCTTAGCAACACGGTTAATGTGCACGAGGCGTTCGATTAGTTCTGGTTCTTCACGTTCTTGTTCTGATGGACGAGCCATAGTCTTACTTCCTTTTCTTAGAATTCTAATCCGCCTTCGCGTGCGCCATCAGCGAGGGCTTTCACGCGGCCATGATAAACATAGCTGCCACGGTCAAATTGTATTTTCGAAAGGCCTGCTTTTTTCGCACGTGCTGCGATCAGCATGCCAACCTTCTGAGCGGATTCAACGCCATATCCTGTTTTAACGCCAGCTTCTTTATCAACTGTAGAGGCAGAAACAATTGTTATGCCTTTTACGTCATCAATAATTTGCGCATAAATTTGTTTATTTGTGCGGTGAACACTCAAACGCGGACGAATCTCGCGGTTTGGGTTGTGCATCAAATTCACTTTACGCAACTTGTTACGTGTGCGGTATGTGCGGCGCTGTTTTGCTGTTAATCTCTGTGTCATTGACCTAATCCTTATTTCTTCTTGCCTTCTTTACGCAAGATAAACTCACCTTCATAACGAACACCTTTGCCTTTATATGGCTCTGGCGGACGGAATGATTTGATCTCTGCGCAAACTTGACCAACTTGCTGTTTAATAATGCCGGAAACACTAATTCTTGTCTGCTTATCCACTTCAACTTTAATGCCTTGTGGTATGTCGTATTCAACGTCGTGGCTGAAACCAAGTTGCAGAACAAGTTTTTGACCTTGCAGGTTCGCACGGTAACCAACACCATGCAACTCAAGGTTCTTTGTGAAACCTTCGTTCACGCCAACAACCATGTTGTTCACGAGTGAACGCCAAGTACCCCAAAGCGCACGCGCTTGACGGCTGTTTGATTTCGGCGAAACAACAACTTGTTTCTTGCCTTCAACCTCTTCAACCTTCGCCGATACATCATCATGCATACGGTTTGTAAGCTCGCCTTTGGTGCCTTTTACTTTTACGTCCTGACCACTGATCTCGACAGTCACACCGTCGGGCAGTAATACTGGATTTCTTGCTATCTTTGACATTGTACTAACCTTCTAACAAATCTCTTTTGGGTCTTAATAAACCTGACACAATACTTCGCCGCCAACATTTTCTTGGCTGGCTTGAGCATCAGACATAACACCTTTTGGTGTCGAAACAATTGTTACCCCAAGACCGTTACGGCAACTTGGAATTTTCTGCGAGCCTGAATACACGCGGCGACCAGGCTTAGAAACACGCTTGATGTTCTGTATCACTGGTTGGCCATCGAAATATTTAAGTTCGATCACAACATTTTTCTTATTATTTTCCAATTCGACGACTTTATAGCCGCGAATATAACCTTCGCTCTCAAGGGCATCTAAAAGACGCATCTTTGAATTTGAACCTGGGCATTTTACTGTTTGGAGACCAGCCTGTAGACCGTTTCTAATGCGGGTCAACATATCTCCAAGGGGATCACTCATAGTCATCTTGCGATATCCTCTTACTTTCTTTGTTAATCTTTAAACTACTTTATTCTTAATACTCTTAATGTCTACCAGCTTGACTTTACAACGCCTGGCAATTCGCCAGTTGAAGCCAAATCGCGCAATTTAATACGGCAAAGACCGAACTTACGGTGGAATGCACGTGGACGACCAGTCAATGCGCAGCGGTTACGCTCGCGGATTTTAGCCGAGTTACGTGGCAATTCTGCAAGTTTCAGCTGAGCCTGAAAGCGTTCTTCCATTGGAAGATCTTTGTTATAAATAATCTCTTTCAGAGCAGCGCGTTTCGCAGCGTAGCTTTTTACAAGCTTGCGACGCTTCAAATCTCTTTGTACTGCAGATACCTTTGCCATGTTCTAACGTCCTTTCAATTAACTCTTAAACGGCATGTCGAAGTGTTTAAGCAATTCTTTTGCTTCTTCGTCAGTTTTTGCCGTCGTGCAAATAATAATGTCCATACCACGAATTTGGTCAACTTTGTCATACTCGATCTCAGGGAACACGATTTGTTCTTTGATACCCATGGCGTAGTTGCCACGACCGTCAAAGCTTTTACCGCTAATTCCACGAAAGTCACGAATACGTGGCATTGTGATCGTTACCAAACGATCCATAAATTCATACATACGTGTGCGACGCAATGTCACTTTACAACCAATCGCCATGCCTTCACGCACTTTGAATGATGCGTTTGATTGACGCGCGATTGTCACAACAGGCTTTTGACCAGAGATCAAAGTCATATCGCTAACAGCCGCGTCGATAAACGCACGGTTTTGTGTGGCATCACCAACGCCCATATTCAATACGATTTTATCAAGCTTAGGAACTTCGTGAACGTTTTTATAGCCACGTTCCTTCATCATCTTTGGCTTGATTTCTTTTTCGTATCTTTCTTTAAATCTCGGTTGTGCACTCATTTTTCTATTTCCTTCTTACTCAACCGTTTCACCGGAAAGCTTCGCAACGCGTACCTTCTTTCCGTCTTTCAAAACTTTATAACCAACACGTGTTGCTTTGTCTTCTTTCGGATCCAAAAGCGCTACGTTTGAAATGTGTATCGGACGCTCAACAGCATCGATGCCACCTTTCGGGTTTTCCTGTGTGGCTTTGCGGTGCTTCTTAACAATGTTAACACCTTGAACCAAAACACGGCATTCCTTCGGCATGGCCTGAAGAACTTCGCCTTTTGTGCCTTTGTTTTTGCCCGTAAGGACAATAACCTGATCGCCTTTTTTAATTTTCATTTTTGCGTTTGTCATTTTACAGTACCTCGCCAGCAAGTGAGATAATCTTCATGTAGCCCTTACCGCGTAACTCACGAGTAACTGGACCGAAGATACGTGTACCAATAGGCTCACCTTGCTTATTAATGATAACGCAAGCATTCGTATCAAAACGAATAGCTGTGCCATCTGTACGTTTCAAATCTTTTCTTGTGCGCACAACAACCGCCTGCACAACATCACCTTTTTTTACACGAGCGCGGGGAATAGCTTCCTTAACGGAGCAAACAACCACATCACCAATGCGAGCATAGCGTCTTTTAGAACCGCCAAGCACCTTAATGCACATGACAGAACGCGCGCCACTATTATCGGCAACTTCCATTCTTGATTCTGTTTGGATCATTACTTTTTATCCTTCTTCGTTGCCGCTGCCTTTTTAGCTGGCGCTTTCTTAGCAGCGGGCTTTTTAGCAGCAGTTTCTTTTTTAGGAGCAGCGTCCTTCTTAGGAGCAGCTTCTTTAACTTTTTCTTTTGCTACCGCTGGCTTGGCTGCTTCTTTTTTCGGAGCAGAAACCGCAGGCGCATTCAAAACTTTCCATGTCTTACGTTTGGAAATAGGACGACATTCTTCAATCTGAATTTTATCGCCTTCTTTAAACGCATTCATTTCATCGTGAGCAGCATACTTATCTGTGCGCTTCACATATTTTTTGTACACAGGGTGCATAAAGCGACGTTCGACCAAAACTGTGACAGTTTTGTCCATTTTGTCACTAACGACCTGTCCTTCCAAAACGCGACGTGGCATATCTATCTTCTCCTATTGCCTGATCTATTATGCGGCCTAAAAATTCTTCGACTCAAATCAAAGGCGACACATTTATCATAAATTTCTAAATTATGCTACTTTCTTATCATCTTTTTTTGATGTAGCAGCTTTTTTCTTTGGTGCCGCTTTAACTGCGCTCTTCGCAGCTTTGGTTGCACCGGCTTTATCACCCGCTTGTACCTGGGTCATGAATGTCTTCACACGGGCAATATCCCTACGGACTTTACCAACGCGGTCAGTTTTTTCAAGTTGGCCTTGTGAACGTTGAAAGCGCAGATTGAACTGCTCTTTTTTCAAATCCAGCAACATTTTCACCAACTCGTCAAATGTCTTACCTTTTAAATCCTCGGCCTTCATGGCTCTTACTCCTTAATAATTCTATTTGTCTTAGCTACCAACACGGGCAACAAATTTTGTAGCAATCGGAAGCTTCGCAGCAGCCAATGAAAGTGCTTCACGTGCAATTTCCTCGCTTACGCCTTCCATTTCAAACATGATACGGCCTGGTTTTACGCGGGCTGCCCAAAATTCAACAGAGCCTTTACCTTTACCCTGACGAACTTCCAAAGGCTTTTTGGAAACTGGCACATCTGGGAAAATACGGATCCATACTTTACCCTGACGCTTAATGTGACGGGTAATCGCACGACGAGCCGCTTCAATCTGACGCGCTGTAATACGCTCAGGAGCCATAGCTTTCAAACCGTAAGTACCGAAACTCAACGTTGTTCCGCCTTTGGCGTTACCGTGAATGCGGCCTTTATGTGCTTTTCTAAATTTTGTTTTCTTTGGCTGTAACATCTTACTAACTCGCTTTTCTTAAACCTTTTTATTCCTAATGTCTTGGCATTCCGCCCTGATTTTCCTGTGAACGCTTATCACGTGCCATCGGATCGTGCTCCATAATGTCGCCTTTATAGATCCAAACTTTTACACCGATAATACCGTATGTCGTCAAACCTTCGGATGTACCGTAATCAATATCAGCGCGCAATGTATGCAAAGGCACACGGCCTTCACGGTACCATTCTGTACGCGCGATATCAGCACCACCCAAACGACCAGATACATTCACACGAATACCTTGTGCACCCAAGCGCATTGCGCTTTGTACGGCACGTTTCATCGCACGACGGAAAGAGACACGACGCTCAAGCTGTAGCGCAATACCTTCAGACACAAGCTGTGCATCCATCTCAGGCTTACGGATTTCGATAATGTTCAACGCAACATCGCTACCAGAGATCTTAGAAAGCTCTTTACGCAATGTTTCAATGTCTGCGCCTTTTTTACCGATGATAACGCCTGGACGTGCTGTATAAACATTCACTTTTGTGTTCTGCGCAGCGCGCTCAATAATAACTTTGCTGATACCAGCAGATTTCAAGCGCTCTTTCACGTATTCACGCAATTTAAGATCTTGGATCAGTTTCGCGGCATAGTTACTGTCCGCAAACCAGCGGCTGTCCCATGTGCGGTTGATTCCTACGCGAAATCCTATCGGGTTAACTTTATGTCCCATGCTTATTTGCTCCTATTCTTCGCGTTCGCGCACGACAACTGTCAAGCGGCTAAATTGTTTCTCAATACGTGCTGAACGACCGCGAGCGCGGGCGCGGAAGCGACGCATCATAATGCTTTTACCAACGAAGGCTTCTGCCACATAAAGACGGTCAACATCGAGACCATGATTATTTTCGGCGTTTGCGATTGCTGATTGCAAAACCTTTTTTACATCCTGTGATACACGGCGCATGCTGAAATCAAGATCAACCATTGCCTTACCAGCCGCTTTGCCGCGGATAGTCTGTGCCACCAGATTCAGTTTTTGCGGGCTGGTGCGAATATATTTGGCCATTGCCATCGCCTCATTGTCCGCTAAACGTCTTGTATTTGCCTTTTGTCCCATCTTTTTGGTCCTTCTAATAAATCCTGTAAAACGCTAACTACGCACGTTTCGCTTTTTTGTCTGCACCATGACCGTGATATGTACGGGTTGGTGAAAATTCGCCGAGCTTATGACCGATCATCTGGTCACTAACCAAAACAGGTATAAACTTACGCCCGTTATGAACACCAAACGTCAAACCCACAAATTGTGGCAAGATCGTTGAGCGACGTGACCATGTTTTGATCACTGTATTTTTGCCTGCTGCGCGTGCATCTTCAACTTTTTTGAGAAGATAACGATCAACAAACGGGCCTTTCCATACACTACGTGACATTCTTTAAGCTCCTTATTTCTTACGTCTGCGGATAATATATTTATCCGACGATTTATTTGTACGTGTTTTATAACCTTTAGTCGGCTGACCAGTGCGTGATACGGGATGACGGCCACCAGAAGTACGGCCTTCACCACCACCATGCGGGTGATCAACAGGGTTCATAACAACACCGCGAACATGTGGACGACGACCTAACCAACGGTTACGACCAGCTTTACCTAAATTTGTGTTCATGTGATCAGGGTTTGATACAGCACCAACAGTTGCCATACATTCCTGACGCACGATACGAAGCTCACCTGATGTCAATTTGATCTGCGCGTAACCTTGGTCACGGCCAACAAGCTGAGCATAAGTACCCGCAGCGCGGCACATCTGTGCGCCTTTGCCTGGTTTCATTTCGACGTTATGAATGATTGTACCAACTGGCATGTTACGCAACTGCATTGCATTACCTGGCTTCACATCAGTTTTCTCGCCTGCAATCACTTGGTCACCAACGTTCAAACGTTGTGGCGCAATGATATAAGCAAGAACACCGTCTGTGTATTTAATCAGAGCGATAAACGCTGTGCGGTTCGGATCGTATTCAATACGCTCAACAGTACCAGCAACATCAAATTTTTGACGTTTCCAGTCGATCAAACGGTAACGACGCTTGTGACCACCACCAATGTTACGTGATGTCACGCGACCTTGGTTGTTACGACCACCAGTTCTTTTCAAACCTTCAGTCAAAGATTTTTCAGGCGCACCTTTCCACAAATCGCTACGATCTGTGATCACGAGCTGACGCGTACTAGGCGTTCTTGGATTAAATTTTTTCAGTCCCATTTTCTTCTCTTACCTTTCTCCAGTTTCGGCGGAGTGCCATAATTAACGAATAAACATATCTCTTGTAATTGTGTCTTTGCTAAGTCCTCCGACACCACCAAGAAATGTATCAATCATTTCTTCGTACGTTTCTACTTTATCAACAGAGCGATCAACAATCTCTCCCGCAACATCCACAGAGTTTTTCGCGAATTTTAAACGAAGATTGTCAACCAACCCCAATTTAACCGATCCATTCAAAACGTTTTCTATAGCTTCGTTACGTACTGACATTTAAACACCTGTGCCGACATCAATTGTCTGGCCATCTTCTAATGAAACCATCGCTTTTTTCTTATCAACGCGACGACCTGTTATGCCCTTGAAGCGCTTAACCTTACCTTTTTGAACCAATGTGTTCACGGCTTTCACCTTCACACCAAACAATGTTTCCACTGCGATTTTGATCATAGGTTTAGTTGCTGTCAGAGGCACATGAAACGTTACCTGACCATGTTGTGAACCCAAAGAAGCTTTCTCTGTCACAACAGGGGCTTCAACGATGTCATACATCCATGCCTGAATATCTTGTTTTTTTGCTTTTGCCATCTGACTAGCCTTTCAATTTTTCTGTCAATTCCGCGACCGCGTCTTTTGTCAAAAACAAAACATCGCGACGGAGAATATCATAAACATTCGCACCAACACCTGGCACCACATCTAAACGTGGCAAGTTACGTGTTGCACGTGCAAAATTTGTATCTACTTCCTGACCACAAACGATCAGCGCAGATTTGAAACCAAATGAGTCCATAGCTTTAGCCATTGGCTTTGTCTTATGGTCTTTTGCTTTCGCATCATCCAAAATAACCAATTTACCTTCAGCTACTTTCGATGACAGAGCCATTTTCAGAGCAAGCTTACGGACTTTTTTCGGCAATTCGATTGCGTGGCTACGAACAACAGGACCATGAGCAACACCACCACCAATATCTTGTGGGCGTTTCAAATCACCTGCACGAGCGCGGCCAGTACCTTTTTGCTTCCAAGGCTTTTTACCTGTGCCAGTAACTTCGGCGCGGGTTTGAACCTTATGGTTACCACCACGGCGTGAAGCCAACTGGTAATTCACCATACTGTGAAGAATTTCTGCCTTCACATCAACACCGAACACTGCATCATCAAGCGTAATATCGCCTGCTGCTTTGTTTTCAATTGTTTTGACTGCAAGTTTCATAATTATGCGTCCTTCTTATCTTCGGCATTATCAGCGCCGTTTTCTTCCGCAGCAGCTTCGGCTTTGGCTTCTGCATTTGCAGCAGCATCCGCTTTGGCTTGTTCTTCAGCTTCAACACGTTTTGCTTCTTCTTCTGCGGCTAGCAATTCTGCTTGCGCATCCGCTTCAGCTTGAAGCTTTGCAGCTTCTTTCGCGTTTGGCTTAATTCCTGCTGGCATTGGCAAATCAACATTCGCGGCACGTTTAACAGCATCGGAAATAATAATCCATTCGCCGTTCGCGCCAGGGACTGCACCCTTAACCAAAACCAAGTTATCTTCAAGATCAACACCTACAACACGCAGGTTTTGAATAGTCACACGCTCGTTACCCATTTGTCCGGCCATTTTCTTACCTTTGAAAACGCGGCCTGGATCCTGACACTGACCTGTTGAACCAAGCGCACGGTGAGATACTGACACACCGTGTGAGGCGCGCATACCACCGAAATTGTGACGCTTCATACCGCCGGCAAAACCTTTACCTTTAGATGTGCCAGCAACATCAACGAATTGACCTGCAACAAAGTGGTTCGCACCGATCTCTGCGCCAACCTCAACGAGGTTTTCCGCAGAAACACGAAACTCAACAACCTTTTTCTTAGGTTCTACTTTAGCTTTCGCATAATGACCGCGCACACCTTTAGACACGCGTTTCACTTTTGCTTTGCCTGCACCCAACTGAAGAGCAACGTAACCGTTTTTTTCTTCTGTAAGATGCGCAATAACCTGACACTCATCAATTTTAAGCACTGTAACAGGGATACTGTGTCCATTTTCGTCGAACACACGGGTCATCCCCTCTTTGCGTGCAATAAGTCCCGTTCTCATGTCTTCACTTCCTTTTTCCAGAGGTTGGAACCATCATCCAACGTAGTTAAAATAAAATACTAAGCCGCAGCCCGATCCATAATTTTGATCTCAACATCAACACCAGCTGGCAAATCAAGCTTCATCAAAGCATCGATTGTTTGCGGTGTTGGATCAACAACATCCAAAAGACGCTTATGTGTGCGAATTTCGAACTGCTCCTGTGAATTTTTATTCACGTGTGGTGAGCGGATCACTGAAAATTTTTCCAGTCTAGTCGGCAAAGGAACAGGGCCACGAACGCTCGCGCCTGTACGTTTGGCCGTGTTCACAATCTCAGCAGTCGATTGATCCAAAACTCTGTGATCAAACGCTTGCAATCTTATGCGAATACTTTGTGTGTCCATCGTCCTTATTCCTTTAACCTATCTAACTTTACTTAAGCAATAATTTTAGCAACAACACCGGCGCCAACAGTACGGCCACCTTCACGAATAGCGAAGCGTAAGCCATCGTTCATCGCGATCGGGTTGATCAGTGTTACTTCCATTTGTACGTT
>JBBKWU010000005.1:0-4038 GCA_037969035.1 Bdellovibrionales bacterium | reverse complement strand
ACCACGAGCCGCTCGACGTTGCCGTCCCCGTCAGCGAAGTCGTCGATGAGGTATTCAAACTCCGGATGGACCGCGATGGCGAGGTTCGACGGCAACGTCCATGGCGTCGTGGTCCAGATCACCATCGAGACGGAATTCGCGTATTCGCCGTCGGTGATGGGGAACTTCACGAAGACGGCGGGCGAGTTCTTGTCCTTGTATTCGACCTCGGCTTCGGCGAGCGCGGTCTGCGCCCCGTAGCTCCAGTAGACCGGCTTCTTGCTCTCGTAGACGAGGCCCTTGTCGACGGCGGTGGCGAAGGTGCGGAGGATGTCGGCCTCGTAGGCGGGATCGAGGGTGAGGTAGGGGTGCTCCCAATCACCGAAAACGCCGAGGCGGCGGAAGGAACCGCGCTGAAGGTCGATGAACTTGCGCGCGAGGGCTTCGGAGCGGGTGCGGATTTCGAGAGGGCTCAGTTCGCGGCTTTCCTGGACGACCTTGAATTCGATGGGCAGCCCGTGGCAGTCCCAGCCGGGAACATAGGGCGCGTAGAAGCCGGACATCGAGCGCGATTTCAGGATGAAGTCCTTGAGGATTTTGTTCAGCGCCGTGCCCATGTGGACGTCGCCGTTCGCGAAGGGCGGGCCATCGTGCAGGATGAATTTCTCGCGGCTTTTTGATTCTTCGCGCAGACGTTTATACAAATCCATGCCTTGCCATTTTTCAATCATAGCAGGTTCATTTTCTGGCAGATTTCCACGCATTGGGAATTCTGTTTTTGGCAAGAAAACGGTTTCTTTGTAAAGGTCTGCGTTGGCGCTTTTTTCGGTATTGCTCATGATTTTAGGGCTTTCAAATTTTTAGTGTGCAACCCGCAATATTGCTAAATTTGTCAGAAAAAGCAAGGCTTTCCGTTACATTAAATGCCCGATGACAAGCGGGATAAAGAACAGCGCGAAAATAGTGGAGAGCAGCACCGCTGTTGCGGCTTCGCTGGGACGTAAATTCAAATGCGCGGCAAAGGCGACAACGTTACTGGCGAGCGGCACAGAGGAGATGAGCATCATCAAAATGTGAATTCTCTCATCAAATAGGTGAAGTGCTGATTTATCGATTGTGACAATGGCAAGCATCACAAGCGGCCAAACCAAAAATTTGAACCCGAAGAACCAACCCAGTAATTCAGGGTTTATACGGAATTTTTGTACTTTGCTGAGCGCAATACCGATGAGCATCATGCCGATGACAATCCACGCGCCATAAAAATATTGCCAATAGATATAAAATATCGTCATGAGGCGTGTTTCTTGTACCTCAAAAAGGCTAATTAAAATGCCAAGCCATGTCGCGTGAAGCGCAGGCAGACGTATGATTTTTTTAAGAGCTGTTTTTGTATCAACATGACCGCGCGCACCCAAAAAATAACCAAGTGTATTTTCAAACAGAATGATGCCAAAATTCATCAATAAATAAACCCCCGCCAACGCATCACCAAAAAGAGATAGCATAACAGGTAGGCCGAAATATCCCGTGTTGCCTGTGCCACAAGCCATACCGAGTAAATTCGGAGTGACGTCTTTATATCTTTTCTTGGCTAGAAAATAAGCCGTTAGCGCGCATAGAGAGCCTGCTGTGAATATAATAATGGGTAGTAAAAGATATTCGGTCTCAAAGCGTGTTTTTGTGAGGGCACCAAAAATAACAACGGGCGTTAAAATGAAAATGGCGAGGTTTGCCGTGCCTTCAAGCTGAACAGAGAGCTTTTTTCCCGCGATAAAGCCAAGCGCGATGATGATATAAAGCGGAAAAATATTGAAGAGTAAAACAGAGAACATTGCGGTGGCTTCCTAATTTATTTTTAAAATCTCACGTGTTTGCAGGCAATCAGCATCTATTTGCGCGATGAGTGCTTCTAAATCATTAAATTTTGCTTCACCACGGATTTTTTGAACGGGCTTCACGCGTAATGTTTTGCCGTAGATGTCGCGGTTGAAATCAAGAATGTGAGCCTCGACCTGACCGACTGGGATTTCAAACATAGGGCGGATGCCGATATTGGTCGCCGCAGGAATCCATGGCGCATCATCACCGTCTTCCATGATTTTCACCAGTGTTGCATAAACGCCGTAAGCGGGGTGTAGTGTGTCGTCGAGTTTTACATTGGCTGTTGGATAACCAAGTTCACGCCCGCGTTGGTCACCTTTGACCACTTTGCCGCGCATTTCCCAGTCCCAACCGAGCATGTTATTGGCGGTCTCAATCTCACCATGGCGCAGAGCCGTGCGGATGTCGCTCGATGAAAACTTATCGCCCGCATCGGTTTTTATTTTTTCGATGATGGTGACGTTAAGCCCCGCATCAATTAAGGTCTGCGGCGTTCCTTTGCGTAGCTGCCCAAAGCAGAAATCATAGCCTACGATGGTATGCGCGGGCTTTAAGCCATTTGTCAGGACGTTTTCGATGAATAATTCGGCGCTTTGGCTAGCAAATGGCCAATCAAAGGGGATAGAGAACAGCGTATCAATGCCTGCTTGCGCCAAACGTTCAGCTTTGATTTGGCGTGGTGTAATCCGGAAGGGCGGGTCATCGGCGCGGAACAGGCGGCGCGGATGCGGCTCGAACGTTAAAAGACCAAGCTTTTTGCCGTGCTTTCGTGAGATATCACGGGCGCGTTCAATCAGAGCCAAGTGACCACGGTGCACGCCATCAAAACTTCCAATCACAATCACGTGATCCAGAAAGTGATTGGGCAATGCGCTATAATGTTCTAAGATATCCATAAGCAAAAACAGTGTTCATTAATCAGCGGAGAGTATTCCAGTTTGACCGCACAAAGTAAATCATCCTTTGATTATATTAGCCGCAAACCGCAAAAGGGGAAGGCGCAAAAGCTCGTCTTTTTATTGCATGGTTACGGTAAAAGTGCCGATTTGATGCAAAAAATGGCCGATGAAGTGGCAAAGCGTTTACCGCAAGCCTGTATCATTATGCCACATGCGCCAGATTTTTTGCAGCAGCCAAATAATGAAGATGGGAACTTGCTTAAAATCCCCGACGATGTCCGGCTTGATAATGACAAAGATATTGCCAGCGACTTGCGCAGGCAGTGGTTTTCTATCGCGTTTCAAGATAAAGAAGCCATGCGGGATGAGATTATAAAAGTGGCATCAAAGCTTAATGGTTTCATTGATGAAAAGCGGGATGAGCTGGGCTTATCGGATGGTGATATTGCTGTTATGGGATTTTCTCAAGGGGGTGGCATCGCGCTTTACTCCGCGCTTTTGCGAGATAAAGAGATTGGTTGTCTTGTTGGGCACAGCACGATTTTCGTTGGCGATAAGGGTTTAAAAAGCAAGCCGCCGACGTTGTTTTTATATGGCGCAGCGGATAACGAATTTACCAAAGATATCCAATCAACACAGGACTTTTATCAGGAAAGTGCGCGGCAATTGGCAATGTATTTGAATGACTTGACGGTGAAGATCATTGATGGCCTCACGCATAAAACCAATTATAAATCGCGCGCGGTGATTGCGGATTTTATAAAGAAGAAATTAGAGATTTAGATCTGATTTTATCTTATCTAACCCTTTGTCATCTTGCGTGACGATAAAGTGCAGCATTTCATGTGCTTTCTTCTCGTTTCCACTGATCTTGTTATCGGGAGATTTCTCACCTGTGTAAGTGGCTGCGGCTAAAATAAAATCATTCTCGGCCGTAACAACTTGTGATGTTCTCTGTCTATTTTTTAATGCGTCATATAGGTGGAGGAAAGCATCTTTTCCTTCCGCGCTTTTAGTAAATGACTCTAGAGTGGTTTTCATGTCTTTTGACCCTGTTCTGTTTCGTTATTATATTTATGAGCATAACAAAAAGCCCTCTATTTGTAGAGGGCTTTTTTATAATAGTAAAATAGATGTCTATTGAAGTCGTTTGAGACTAAGCAATAATTTTAGCAACAACACCGGCGCCAACAGTACGGCCACCTTCACGAATAGCGAAGCGTAAGCCATCGTTCATCGCGATCGGGTTGATCAGTGTTACTTCCATTTGTACGTT
>JBBKWU010000004.1:0-39998 GCA_037969035.1 Bdellovibrionales bacterium | reverse complement strand
CGCTCCCAAGCGCGCTGGAACAGCGCCTTGATATGCTTCGGGTCAAGACCAGCACGCCGCGCTTGCTGCCATTCTTCGCGTGTGAAGCTCAGCGGATCGCGCTCGCGCCAGTCCCGCAGTCCTTTCGGCATTTCCCAGCCGTGCATGCGGTACAGGTCGCGCGACACGTCGCGCAGATGCAGCTTGTAGTGCGAAAGATTGATTGCCCGCATCCGCTCCGCATCAATCCGCGACCAGACCACGTGAGCGTGCCGCCGCCCGTCCTTTTCATGGAAAACAATCGCACGCGGCTGATCGTCGAGGCCGAGCCTGCGCTCCACCTCATTGGCGGCCTTCTCAAAATCTTCGATGCTGACATCTGTAGATTGCGGTGGGTTCAAGCTGATAGAAAACAGATGGTTTTGGCAGCGCGTGCCAGCGGCAATCGCGTCCGCTTCACGGAACGCGCCGAGCAGGTCTTCACTGACAAACCCGCGCAGCTCATGCAGCTCAACATGATCGTTGTCTCGCATAGTCAGCAGATACCGCGCAAGTTGCGCCCCACCGCCGCGTTCTTTAGCCTTGATGATCACGGCTTCGGACCGCGATTGCTATCGCGACCGAGCGCGCTCAGGATGTCTTCCCGCATGGCAAGCACGGCGGCGCACGCCTTCCGAAGTTCCTCTTCGGTTTCAGGTGTAACGGGCAGCGAGCCCGTGTTCACCGCCTTGGCGAGTTGGTTCAGGTTAGCGGAGAGACGCGATGAGCCGAGCGCACCAAGCACGCGTCCGAGGGCAGCCTGATCTTTGACAGGAAACTTGCCGCGCGTGGTGCGCGGTGTCACGTCATCGCCGAACAGGCGATCACGGATATAAGCACCGAGAGCCTTCCCCGCCGCATCATGCTCAAGGATGCCCCGTTCATCGAAGCTGAGCCGCAGCGAGAACGGCACAGGCCCCTTAGTTGCCTTCTGATTGGCTAAAGTATTGAAATCATTCGTTGGATGCTTCATCTCGACGCTCCCGACCATCAAGGTCAAGTTGCGTGAGATGGCGTTCCCATTCTTCCAGTGCTTCAAAAAGAGAGTTCGAGTTCTCTCTCGTTAGGCGCACCAATTTTCGTTAATAAACAAAGTGAATTTAAGAAAAGTGAGTGTGCCCTTGGGTGCACCAGTTTCTTTAGATATTGTGTTTATGGATTACAAACTTAACCTGTGCCAGCGTATCAACAACTTTGAATGCGCCATTTTCGAGCAATCTCTGTTTTGATGAATAACCACCCGTAATACAAACGCTCTGCCCGCCGACAAGCGCGCCTAAACGGGCATCTTCGGTTGAATCACCGATAACAAAGACAGGCTCAGCCTTGCCCATGCTCTGTATATAATCTTCTAATCTTTGCTGCTTCGTGGATTTTGTTCTGATCTGGCCGTGGTCATCGCGCCCGCTTACTCTATGAAAGGCGCCTTGCAAGCCGTGTTTACCGATTTCACGCTCAAGATCATCTTTGTGATGACTGCTTAAAAGATATAAATGATGCCCCTGCGCTTTTACATCATCTAAAAATGCCGCCGCACCGTTGCGAAGTTCGGCATGGACGGCTGTGGTGCGCAAGGTTTCGGAAAACGCCGTAAACAATACCCCGCTTTTGGCGTCGTATTCTTCGCGGCTCACACCGAAGTTCAGGATGGATTGCTCGACAGGCACATCGTATTTATCCTGCAGCACATATAATTCTTGCCCCGCAATTCCAAGCACACCCAAAGCCGCATTATACGCCTCCGCCCAAGCGGCAGTATCATCTATAAGTGTACCGTTCCAATCAATCGCCAGTAGCGCCATAATAAATTCTCTTTAGTTTTACTGAGAGAGCTTAATGAAATTGAGAACCTCTTTTGACATTTTGACTTTGCCAGCATCAATATGGCCGATTATCCCCACATTGTACGACGGATGACGTACAGCCTTTGGTAAAATTTGTGCCGCAGTTCTAAGCAATGGCGCGGCAGCTGGCACAAAAGCACTTGCTGATAATGATGCTAAAAAATCTCTTCTTTTCATGATAAATCCCTCACCTCAATTAAAACTTTAGCCCTATTCCGAGAACCGTTATTCCAAATGCCTTTTCTTCAGCCGTGCTATCAGCATTTTTCATGATCACTTTTTGAGTTTCCGCAAACGCATGAAATCTTTCAAAGTCATCGAGAAGAGTCACTTCACAATCCAATAGCTCTTTACCGTCAAGAATAATTCCTGATTTTGCCATTATTTATAACGCTCCTTCTTATCAAAAAATTCAAATGATTACACACTTTACATATTTTTACTTGATTTAGCAAATAAACCTGTGCGCCGCTTCGCAACGCAACATTTCTAGTGCTTGAAAAGCCTGTGCGAACCTGTAAAACTTCCACCTGCTAAACGTTTTCAAATAAAAAAGGGTGTGCCTAAATATGTCTAAAGATAAACTCCGTGATGCTGCGCTAGAATACCACCGTTACCCAACCCCTGGTAAAATCGCGATCAAAGCGACAAAGCCGATGGAAACACAGCGTGACCTTGCGCTTGCCTACTCCCCTGGCGTGGCGCATCCTTGTTTAGAAATCGAAAAAGATCCGCTCAAAGCGCTTGATTATACATCGCGCGGTAACGTGGTTGCTGTTATCTCAAATGGTACAGCCGTTCTTGGCCTTGGTAACATTGGCGCGCTGGCCTCAAAGCCTGTGATGGAAGGCAAAGCCGTCCTGTTCAAAAAATTCGCCAATATTGACGCGCTCGATATCGAGATTGACGAAACAGACGTTGATAAATTGGTTGATATCATTTCCTCTCTAGAGCCTAGCTTTGGCGGCATTAACCTTGAAGATTTCAAAGCACCAGAATGTTTTGAGATCGAAGAACGCCTGCGCGCGAAGATGAAAATTCCTGTGTTCCATGATGACCAACACGGCACAGCCATTATCGTGGGGGCGGCATTCACCAACTGGTTGCATTTATCAGGCCGCGATATCAAGAAAATCAAACTTGTGGCAAACGGCGCGGGCGCTTCGGCAATTGCTTGTCTAAACTTGCTCGTCAGCCTTGGTCTGCCACAAAAAAACATCACTGTTTGTGATCGTAACGGCGTGATTTTCAAAGGCCGCAACGAAGGCATGGACAAGGTCAAAGCCAAATACATGCTAGACACCAAAGACCGTACATTGGGCGAAGCTTTGCATGGTGCGGATGTATTCCTCGGCCTTTCGGGTCCCAACGCTGTCACGGGCAAAGAAATCAAAAACATGGCCGATGCGCCGCTGATTATGGCTCTTGCGAACCCGACGCCTGAGATCATGCCCGAAGAAGCGCAAAAAGCAAAACCGAGTGCTATCATCTGCACAGGTCGTTCTGACTTCCCGAACCAAGTGAATAATGTTCTTTGCTTCCCGTTTATCTTCCGTGGTGCGCTTGATGTTGGCGCGACAGCCATCAACGAAGAAATGAAAATCGCCTGTGTGAACGCGATCGCATCCCTTGCCCGCCGCGAAGTGAGCGCCGAAGTTGCCAGCGTCTATGAAGGCGAAGAGCTAGAGTTCGGCCCTGAATACATGATCCCAAAACCATTTGATCCGCGCTTGATTATCGAGCTACCACTCGCCGTTGCCAAAGCCGCAATGGATAGCGGTGTTGCGACCCGCCCGATCAAAGATTGGAAAGCCTATGAAGAAAAACTTCAGAGCTACACCTACCGCACAAGCATGGCAATGCGCCCTATCTTTGACAGCGCGCGCGCCAATCCGAAACGTGTCGTATTCTGCGAAGGCGAGGAAGACCGCGTGTTACAGGCCTTACAGACCATTGTTGATGATAATTTGGCAAAACCTATTATTATCGGTCGCCGTGTTGTGGTTGAGTCTCGCATCAAAAGATTACGCTTACGCCTTGTAATTGATAAAGATTTTGAACTTGTTGATCCAGAAAATGACACCCGCTACCGCGATTACTGGAGCAGCTATCACAACATCATGCAGCGCAACGGTGTGACTCCTGCTGTTGCCAAAACCATTGTGCGCACGAATACCACCGTCATCGGTGCGCTGATGGTGCAAAAAGGCGATGCCGATGCCATGATTTGCGGCACAATCGGGCGTTTCCAAAAACATATGCGCCATGTCACCAATATTATCGGCCTCAAAGACGGCGTAGAAACCGCAGCCGCCATGAATGCACTTGTGATGTCCAAAGGCTCGTTCTTTATCTGTGACACGCATGTAAACCCCTGCCCGAGCGTTGCACAGCTCAGCGAGATGACATTGCTTGCCGCTGATGAAGTTGCCCGTTTTGGTATCAAGCCAAAAGTTGCGCTGTTATCGCACTCCAATTTCGGTAGCCATGATGATGAGAACTCCATCAAAATGCGCAAAGCCGTTTGTGAAATCCGCAAACGTGATCCAAAACTCGAAATCGAAGGTGAAATGCATGCTGACTCTGCGCTGTCGGAGAAAGTTCGCAAAGATGTGATGCCGAATTCAAAACTCAAAGGTCAGGCAAACCTGTTCATCATGCCTAATGTTGACGCGGCCAATATCTCGTTCAACATGCTGAAAGTCTTGGGAGACGCTATTTCCATCGGCCCGATCTTGCTCGGCGTTGCAAAACCTGCACATATTCTAACGCCCTCTGCCACACCACGCTCCGTCATCAACATGGCAGCATTGGCCAGCGTCGGCGCGCAGCATTTAGAAGCCGAAGAAGCCGGCAAACTCAAAGCCAAAAGCAAAAAGAAAATCGCGGCAGTGAAATAAATCATGCCGCCCCCCTATCCCTTTGCCATACTACGTTGTATATTTATGTCCTAACCTATAGGGCATCATATACAACGCATGACAGATCAGAACAGCAACACCATAGAACCAACCGAGGACAAAGAACATCACGTCGGGCCGACCGATAATGATATCCACGACCTCGAAGATGCCCTTCATGATAACCATGAAGACGGCGTTATACAGGTTATGGGTGACCTTAGCCCTGCGGACGCTGCCGAGGTTTTATCCAAGCTTTCCGATGATGATGTTCAAAAAATCATCGAAGATCATAGTGCCGCCATTGACCCGCAAACCTATTCCGAGATGGATCCCGAGTTTCGCCGTTCGCTTCTGACCGATATGGGTGCCAAAAGCGTGGCCGCCATCATTGCCGAGCTTGATAGTGATGATGCGCTCGACCTGATCCTTAATCTTGATAAAGATTACCAGCAAGAAATCATTCACAAGCTGTCCATGAAAACGCGCATGACCATCGAGGAAGGCCTGAGCTTCCCCGAGGATAGCGCGGGGCGTCTTATGCAGCGCGAAGTTGTGGCTATTCCTGATTTTTGGACAGTGGGTAAAACCATCGATTACCTTCGTGCCGCCGCCGATGAACTGCCGACTGACTTTTACGATATTTTTGTGATCTCCCCGACTTACCATGTCGAGGGCGAGATTCCGCTGTCCCGTGTTTTGCGTGCGATACGCTCGGTCAAGCTCTCTGATTTGACGCTCGAAGATGTCCACCCTATTCCTGCGAGCATGGATCAGGAACATGTGGCGCAAATTTTCCGTCGTGAAAACCTAACCTCTGCGCCTGTTGTGGACGAAGAAGACCGCCTAATTGGTGTGATTACGATTGATGACGTGGTTGACGTTATCGATGAAGAAGCACACGAAGATTTCTTGAAGCTCGCAGGTTTGGAGCATGGTGACCTTTACCGCGCCGTTCTCTCCACTAGCCGTTCACGCTTTCGCTGGTTGTTCATTAACCTGCTGACCGCGATTTTGGCCTCGGCTGTGATTTCGATGTTTGATGCGACAATCCAACAAATCGTCGCCCTTGCCGTTCTGATGCCTATTGTCGCGTCCATGGGTGGCAATGCCGGTACGCAAGCACTCACCGTTGCTGTACGCGCCCTTGCCACACGGGAAATCTCAAACACCAACGCATTACGGATTATCTGGAAAGAAACCATTGTTGGTGTGATTAATGGCGCGGCCTTTGCCGTGATTATCGGCATTGTGACATGCCTATGGTTTGCAAGCCCGATGCTCGGCGTCATCATTGCCGTCGCCATGATACTGAATTTAATTATCGCAGGACTTTGCGGCGCGGGTATACCTGTGATGCTTCATAAAATGGGAAGCGACCCCGCCGTATCATCGACCGTGGTATTAACCACCATCACCGATGTTGTAGGCTTCTTCGCTTTCCTTGGCCTTGCGGCACTGTTTTTGCTATAGTCTGACGCTTAAATGATCGAATCAGATACGAAGTAATACTGCCAAACAAAGGGCAAATGGAAATAACGATATGAGTGCTTCAAAATTAATACGTCCGGATGTGGAATATAAAGACAGCTACCTCGAAGCGTTGGCGGAATACCACAACGAGGGGCGGTACGAGTATAACGACATCATCAATATCAAAACTGATTTTGAAACCTACGTGAACGAGCTTCGGGCTGAACGCGGCCATCCGCATCAACCCTATGAAGACTGGATCGAACCTGTGCCCGAAACCGTGGCATGGCTTGTGAAAGATGATGAATATCTTGGTACGGTTGATATCCGTCACCGTTTGAACTGGCATTTGGAAAAATGGGGGGGGCATATGCATTTCATCATTCGCCCATCGCGCCGTGGACAAGGCTTTGGCAAAAAGCTACTTTTCAAGGCTATCCCAATCGCCAATTACTTGGGAATTGAGCGCGCATTGCTGACCATTGCACCTGATAACGCCATCGCCAAGCATATTATCGAGCATTGCGGCGGTGTATTCGAAGATGAAACCCCCGAGAGCGACCGCTTCCCCGCCCGCCTCCGCTACTGGCTTGCGTGCCGTTAATTAGCGAATAATCATAATCACCACCGTCATTGCGAGGAGCATTCGCGACGCGGCAATCCAGAGAGCTACAAGCACAAACACTGGATTGCCGCGTCAGCCTTTCGGCTTCCTCGCAATGACGGTGGCGTAAAACAAAAAAGAGAGGCGTTAATTAAATAACTCCTCTCCGTAGTTTCATTTACATCATTTAGGGCTGTTTTATAATAGGAGATCTTCCATCTATGTTTGTCTGGGTGTGGGGCCTACGACGAATGGAATATCTGCGCTATTTTTTGTTTTCCCCTCTGGGCTATATCGATGTAAACGATGTCTCTTGATATACCGCGAATTCGGAGCGGCGCGCGAAGGCAAACAAGTCCTCGCCGATGCTGTCCCAATAATCACGCAGTGATCTAATGGTTTCGGATAGTCCATGCTCGTTCCAGCAAGCGCGCATTAACGACGCGTCCACAAACTCTAAGTACGAGGCTGGAAAGGCACAGCGCGGGGCACGTAGCCCAAGATCAACCAAAACCTTGGCGATCAACGCATCATCGCAATCCATCATGTCTGCGGTGAATTGGATAGCAGACAGAACCTTTATTTCCGTGCGGCTGTTTGGTACGCACCGTAAATGGCGCATAAACTTGGCATATATCTCCATTTCGAATTTGTCTTTTTCTTCCGCAGTCGGCGGTAGTGGTAAAATAGTCGCTTCGGGTTTATTTATTGTTGTTGTTATTCCCATGACAATTCTCCTTCTCATGTACAAAACCAAAAAATCTTTGGGTCTTTTTTCTGTATTTCTTTGGCTGTAAGTTAAGCATGAGTTCCAATGATTAACAGAGTCTTAAAGTTCCTAAAAACCTCCAAAAACCGCAGAAAACCTTGTGGAAAACTATTTGGCAAGAAAAACCAAACCTCATAAAGTTTGTAAATTATTAAGTTTAAGATGGAAATTTATTGAGTTTCGCGAATCGATTCTACGTGTCTATTTACCGTATAATCGCACTTGTTGCCAGAACGTCCGCGCGTTCATTCTCAGGATGTCCCGCATGGCCTTTGACCCAGTGGAGAGTGACATCATGCTTTTGCACGAGTTCGTCTAGTTCCTGCCACAAATCCTGATTTTTTACAGGTTTACGGTTTGCGGTTTTCCAGCCTTTGGCCTTCCAGCCCGCCATCCATTCATTCAAACCCTGCATCACGTATTTGCTGTCGGTGTACAGCGCGACTGTGCTCCGGCGTTTTAGAGCTTCCAATGCCTTAATCACCGCCATCATTTCCATGCGGTTGTTGGTGGTGTCTGGTTCGCCGCCCGATAATTCTTTTTCGTGGTCGTTCCAACGCATCACTGCACCCCAACCACCCGGCCCAGGGTTGCCGCTACACGCGCCGTCTGTATATATTTCGATGAGGGAAGATGTCGGCTTAGTGCTCATTAGTAAAGAATTCCAAACGTTTGATGAAAGAGCGCGGGTCATGTGGTGTTACGGCGGCATTCTCTTTGTTATTCGCGTATTCCTCAATCCGTGAGAGCAAGAACCGCAGCGCCGCCGCCTTCAGCATCAACGGTAAAACCTTTGTCTCCGCAGGGGTCAACGGACGCACGCTTTGATATCCCTGCACCAAGGCGTGGAACCGTTCATTCACAAATTTTATATCCCGATCAAAACACCATGCGTTCACTGCAATCGCTAGATCAAAAATAAACAAATCCGTGCAGGCAAAGTGAAAATCGATCACGCCGCTAATCTCGAAATTTCTGAAAAACACGTTATCGGGGAAAAAGTCACCATGGATTGCGCCGCGCGGCAAATCCTTAGGCCAGCTATTATTCAACTCCGTCAGCAGCATATAAATCGTCAAACCCAGCCCGTTTTTGGCTTTGTTCAACGTATCCTTATAGCGCGAGAACCAGCCATTCCATTTCTCAAGGCTATAACGGTTGACCTTTAAATGTTCGAAATCTGCGCCGATCTTGTGCATCTTTGCCAGTGTTGCCCCGACCTTGCGGCAGTTATCAGGCGTAATGTCAGCCTTATCGACATCCTTACCCAACAGATACGAAACAATACACGCAGGACGACCACAAAGCTCACGCACGAAATGCCCTTGCTTATCCATCATGATTTTGGGACTGCTCACGCCGCCTTTTTGCAGCGCATCCGCATAGGCCATGAAAAATGGGACGTCCTCGATATGGACTCGATTTGGCTCGAACAGTGTCAGAACATAATGCCCGTCATCCGTGTGCAGGTCATAGTTCGTGTTGCTGACACCTTTTCTAATGCCTACATGCGACTGGTACGCGCCAACATCAAATTGCGCGAGAAATGCCTTTAAATCTTGTTCTGAAACTTCTGTATAAAATGCCATGCCACCATCCTATCGTTATAACGGATTCGGTCAAGCGGCATATGCAGGGGCAAGCACCGCCTGTGTGCGTTTTTTGTCTTCTCTCCAAATCGCGTACAGATTAGAAAGCATATTTATGTTTTCGGTGATGTACAACAAGATCATGCCTGATGAAATCGCATATGTGATCCAGCAAGCCATAGAGAAAATATAACCGATGCGAATACGCTGTCTGCACGACTGTATCTCAACCAAACGTGAATTAATCACTGCAATCAACGGCAACGCCTCAAGCGAGCTTCCCGCCGACACCACAATCGCTGCCCACGCAAGGCACACAGCAACGCCTGCTCGTAATTTTTTAGTCTTGTGCAGAACATCATCGGCAAAGCACGCCTGCGCCAATCCGCCAAAGCTAGAAATCATCGCCGCCATCATCGCTGTCGGGGCATCAAGGCAGAAAAAATAGAACGCATATAATATGCCTGTGCCGAATTTCATCAACATCATGCGTTGACGCGTGCTGGCATGGAAATGACAGACATTCACCAAAAAGGCGAGAATGAAAATAAGCTCGATAAAAAAATGTTCTGGCAACGCAATCCCCGTAAGTATATCCCTTACGCTCAACATACGCCCGAATGCTTAACAAATGGTTGCTACCTGAACAAGAAAATATGATTATGTCACCTGCCGCGCCGCTATTTTCCGAAACCGCTTGTAGCTTCCATAATTACTTGCTATAAAACTCACACAACAAATAATAACAATAACAAAAGGGGAACACCATGAATTTACCAAAACCAAATTTTAAAAAATATGCAAAAATTGGCGCACTGAGCATCCTTGGCCTCGGCGGCGTAACTGTCGCATTTGATGGCGTTGTCATCACAGGCCCAGACGAAGTCAACATGGTTCTTACTGCCGGTAGCCCGACAAGATTTGCACCAGAAGGCTTGTCACTGAAAATACCATTTTACCAAACCACATTTGGCGCAACAACAAGCTTTCAGGAATATACAGTTCCACAATCTAGCGTCGGTCTCCAAAACGGTACAGTTACAGCAGAAGACATGAAAAGCTCGATCTTCCTGCAATTCAATGGCACACGCGAAGAACGTGAAGAAACACTGACAGTCATGCGTTCCAGAATGCCTGATTACGAAGCCCGCATTACAAGCCTTGCCGAAGGTGCGCTTCGTGACGTTGTTCGTTTGACAATTATCGCGAGTGAAGACGAAGATGAAACACAAACTGTTACATCACAAATTCGTTCTGGCGCGCTAAACTTTCTAGACTCAGAAAGAGTTGGCGATCGTATTGCTGCTAAAGTCCAAGCATCTATAGATGCTGTGATCCCTGGAACAGTAATGGTTGGTGACAGAGAAGTTCCAAGATTGGAAATCGCAGAGTACCGTATTGGTAACTATGAATTTGATGACGATTATCTCAGCAGAAGAAAAACAATTGCTGACTCTCGTGCAAAAGCCGAAGCTGCTCGTTACGAACAATCAGAAAAAGAGAGAAGAGCTGATGCTGCTGAAGCCGAAGCTGATGGTGTTCGTCGTGCAAAAATTCAAGAGGCCACAGGTGAAGCAGAATCCATCCGCCTACGTGCAGAACAAGAGATCGCCCGTCTTCGCGGTCTTGTTGAAGCTGCTGGTGGCCCTGAAGCCCTGCGCGAGCAAACACTTGCTGAGCGTTGGAATGGTCAGTCTCCACAAGTTATCGGTGGCGAAGGCGTTATCGTTGACGGTCGTTTCGCACCAGGCGCAGACGTGATTGCACCACTTGCTGCTAAACCTGCGACACCAAGCCGTTAATCTTATACGCGCATAAAGAACACAAAGCCGCGGCATGTATTTGCTGCGGTTTTTTCTTTATTCAGCAGCCAGAATTTTCGGGATTTTGAACACAACATTTTCGTCTTTGATATTGATTTCCTCAACGGTCACGTTGAAATGCTCTTTGGCTGCCGCGATCACTTCATCAACCAGGATTTCAGGCGCAGACGCCCCTGCGGTCAAACCAAGGACATTCACACCATCAAGCCACGCCCAATCGATCTCTGCGGCGCGCTGCACCAGTAAAGCCTTATCACAGCCATGCGCTTCACCCACCTCCACCAACCTGTTGGAATTCGATGAATTCGGCGCACCAATCACCATGAGCGCATCCGCAAGCGGTGCAATGGCTTTCACAGCTTCCTGCCTGTTGGTGGTGGCGTAGCAAATATCTTCTTTATGCGGGCCTTCAATGTTTGGGAATTTTTCCTGCAACGCGGTTACGATTTCCGCCGTATCATCCACCGATAATGTGGTTTGCGTACACCACGCCAGATTATCAGCGTCCAACATATTACTGTCATTCTGAGGCATAGCCGAAGAATCTCCTTCCGCCACGCCAGACCCTTCGCGTTGCTCAGGATGACAACGTAAAGCCGCCACATCCGAAAGCGTTTCCACCAACACCACAGCACCATCGGGTAATTGCCCCATTGTGCCAACAACCTCAGGATGACCTTTATGACCGATCAGGATGATTTGCTTGCCGTTTTTATAATGGCGTTCTGCCTCGCGGTGGACCTTGCTTACCAACGGGCATGTTGCATCAATAAACATCATCTCACGCGCAGCAGCCGTTTCGGGAACGCTTTTCGGTACGCCATGCGCGGAGAAAATCACAGGCCGCCCGTCGTCGGGAATTTCGTCCAATTCCTCAACAAACACAGCACCCTTGGCGCGTAAGCCCTCAACCACGAATTTATTGTGAACAATCTCGTGCCGCACATAAACCGGCGCGCCGAATTTCTCCAACGCCCGATCCACAATCTGTATCGCCCGATCAACCCCCGCGCAAAATCCACGCGGTGCCGACAGTAGTATTTTAAGATCCCGTTTTTCCGTATTTTCCATGCTTACATCTATATAAGAAACCGTAGGCACTTGCCAAGTTTTTATACCTGCCTTATTCTTTTGGCATCAAACAATAAACTAGACATTGGACAGGAAATCACCATGACACGCATCAATCTCTATTCATTACTCATTGCCACGTGCATCCCTTTCACCTCTTGCACCGCCATGGATAGCGCGATGGAATCAACCAAGGGTGCCTTCAGCTCTGTTGGTCAAAGCATAAGCTCAATGAAACTTCCTTCGCTCAGCAGCAACGAAGACGCAGCCGCCAAAGCCGAGACAGAAATCATCGCGACAGGCTGCCCAAAGATTGAAACCACAGAAATGCTGAGTGAAATCCACCTATTCAAAGACCAAACACAACCCGCCGAAAACCAGCGCGTATCGTCATTTAAAATCGCAAATCTTCAGGATAATTGCCGCCATCGCGGAAACAACGTCATTGTTGAAATTAGTATCCAATTCGCGGGTGAACTTGGCCCCGCAGGTCGCGCCTCTGCAGGCGAACGCCCGAGCTTTGCCTATCCCTACTTCATCGCGATTGAGGGTAAAGACGGCGAGATTCTCGCCAAAGAAATATTTGCCACCACTGTTTCGTATGACAAAGACCAAAGCAGCGTGACACAGTCCGATAACATGCGCCAAATCATCCCGATTGCCCCAAACAGCACAGGCGATGATTACTCGATCTTTATTGGGTTCCAACTCACCGAAGAAGAGCTAATGTATAACCAAGCATTGCTTACCGCACCTGCCATGTAAAGCAAAGCGAAGCTTTGTTTACATACGAGCCTCAGCGAGGGTAAAGGTGTAAAGCAGTACTAACCCTTTAACCCCATACGGATTTTTCGCACCCCAGCCGATAACTTTTGCCGCCAGCTATAAATCGTAATCTCGGGCATCGCACGGAGCGAGCGTGACCGCCCTCGCGCCTTTAGAACATCACGCGCTTCTGTTATGCCGAAATACACATGATACGGCGTTGTGCCGGGCATATAATCTGTGGCGGGCTTTAAATCACGGCTCAACCATTCCGTCCAAAAGCCACGATCATCAATGTAATGCTCTTCAAACACAGCCACCATCTTCGCGTAATGCGCCTTGATTTTGTCCTTATCCATGCCGCTATCGAGCATCAGCGCATTGGCCTTCAAGCTTTCCGAAAACGGCCAGAGACGCTTGGTATCCTGCACAATGCCACCCTCGGGGTCTAATTCATCAAAAATACCGCCATATTCATCATCCCAACCATGCGCGTTCGCCCAATCAAGCATCTCCGCGCAGACATCGTCAAATTGCGCGGGATCATCACGCAACGCGCCGTATTTCTTCAACAACCAAATCCATTCGCAATAATGCCCAGGCTCACACACAAGTGTGCCATCCTCGGCATAAGGCTTTAAATCCGCCGTGTAATATTCGGGCAGCATATTTTTGTCGGCATCGTAAAAATTATGGAAGAACAACTGCACAATTTCATCTGCAATGACCATATAAGCCGCATCATCCCAAACCTCATAAGCAAACAAACACGCCTCCAACAAATGCATATGGCTTTCATGGCGGCGCGTTTTCACAAGCGGCGTGCGCTTCATATCCAATGCTTCGGATAGCCCTGCAATACCCTCAATACGAAAGGCTTCATCAATAAACCCTAACGTGCCAAGCGCCGTATCGCGTGCGCGTTCATCCTGTGTTGCCTTGTAATAATGAGACAGCGCAAAAATCACAAACGCGTGCGCATACAGATCATACGTCTCATCAAGCACCTGCCCCTGATCGTCAACACTGCAACGAAACCCACCAGAATCCGCAACATAAAATGTTTTCATCAGATGGTCATATGCGGCGGTTAAATCGGGTTTGAACGCGCAAGCTTCGGGTTGCACGGCGGCGTGGGCGTAAATAGACATTTGGCGGCAATGCGTCAATAAACGACGCTTGCCCGTATAAATAGGCTGAAAACCATGCCCCAAACGCTCATGAAAACCACCATTTTTATGGTCAACAAACGCCTCGTACCATTTTGGCACCCAACGTTGTAATAACTTATGCGACAGCTTGTATATTGTAGTCTGCGGGCCTGATGCCATATGTTTTATTGCTCCTGTTTTTACGTCGGGAAATATAACATATAAACCATATATGCACATATTCTAGAAAAAACCTCCTTGCGTAGCAATCAAGATACATTTACAAATTATGGTTAATTCTATATTTCAAGACAAACAACAATAAAATGGGGAACACACCATGACAACCGCAACCATGACAACAACGCCAGATTTAGCACAACTTTTTAATGAAATGGTTGATCAAACTGGCCAAAAACTAATTCAAGGCTTGAGAACTCAAGGCTCTGAGGCAGTTAAAAAAATAATTGCCGCATTAAAATCATCTGACTTTGACGGCCAAGACAATGCAAAACAAAAAATCGTAAATGCCGTGGGTGACCTTGACGAAACACCATTAATGCAAGCCATCCGATTAAATGACGCCGAAACGGTAAACAGCCTGATTGCGTTAGGCGCAGATGTTAATGCTGCAAACATTCATGGCATCACACCTATAATGATTGCGTTGTATAGAGCTGATGTAACTATAGCCCAAGCCTTAATTGATGCTAACGCAGATATTAATGTCATCAGCAAACACGACATCACACCAACATACTTGGCAGAATCTAGTGGAAACCCTGCGATCTTGAACGTCATAAACTACGCAAAACTACGCGATAGTTCTTATGGCTCAGCAGCCCGCAGCATGAAAAGCGTTCTTGCTCTATAATTAATACAAGCCCCCCTCCTGTGAAGGAGGGGGGCTTTTGTGTCTCTAAAAAACAAATGCACGAAAAAGCAAAAACCGCTACGCTGTCGTCATGAACAAACTACAGATTTACACACATCCGTCAGCATATGACCACGACACAGGCAGCGGCCATCCCGAGAAAACTGCGCGTATTGGCGCGGTTATCTCTGTTTTGAAGGATAAACCGTTCAGCGACATCCCTGTTATTGAAGCCCGCGAAGCCACCACAGCCGAAATCGCGCGCGCGCATTCCATTCCCTATATTCAAAAATTGCAAGATTCCCTGCCCGAGGACGACTTTGCCTATCTTGACGGTGATACCGTACTTTGTCCGCACTCGCTCTCTGCCATAAATCATGCGGCAGGCGCGGTGTGCCAAGCCGTTGACGATATCACAAACGGTGTCACACAACGCGCCTTTTCCGCCATGCGCCCCCCGGGGCACCACGCCATGCCAGAACAAGCCATGGGCTTTTGTTTTTACAACAACATCTTTATCGGCGCACGCCATGCCCAAGACGCGCATAATATTACCAAAATCGCAATTATCGACTTTGACGTACATCACGGCAATGGCACCGATTTTATGACGCGCAAGGCTGATGATATCTTCTACATCTCATCCCATCAATCGCCGCTTTTCCCAAACACAGGATTTGAAAAAGACAATATCGACGGTAAAATTCTAAACATAGAATTTAGCGCAAACACCGCATCACAAACATTTAGGCGCACGTATGAGGCGCAAGTTTTCCCTGCGCTCAAATCCTTCGCGCCCGACCTGATTATGATCTCCGCAGGCTTTGACGCACACAAAGACGACCCCATTGGCGGGATGAATTTAACCGATGATGATTTTGAATGGGTGACGCATGAACTTGCCAAAATCGCAAACTCATGTTGCGATGGGCGTATTGTGTCAGTATTAGAGGGCGGCTATGATCTAGACGCCCTCAGAACCTCAACAGCGGCTCATTTAAACGCGCTGATGATGGATGATATTTAGTTAACCGTCGGTGCGTCTGGTGCGCGCAAACGTGGGCGATCACGCAACAGGTGATTAACGCTCTGCCTATGCGCATCTTCGTGCCTATGCGCTGTACGCATAGCGGCGAGGTTTAAACTTTGTAGTGAAGGCGTTGATTGGTCTTTTTGCTTATTCATTAAATGCCCCTTTTCTTTCCTGTTAATTTCTTATAAACGCCTGTGATAAACATATACGGCGTTATTCTTATTCCCTATTATACCGCATAATGCCCTAAAGTTATTATTCATATTCGCCATAGCAGCCCTGCTCAAAAGACATGACTAAATTTACGGTTTATTAATACTTCACCATTACGCTCTCGGTTATCCTCACCATAGCTGCGCCCCACACCCTCACCATTGCTCACTCTATTTTCTGCAACATTGCTTGTGGAGTGTGGCTCAAAACCTGTCTATAAGGCTTGTGAATTCGGCGATTCTCACCTACACTCGCTGCGATATTAAAACCTTTTTATATGTAAGAGCGATATGAACACCGCAGCGACAGCACTAGAAACCCTTAGCTTTGAAGACGCGCTAAAGGAACTAACCGACATCGTGGGCAAGATGGAATCTGGCAATATCCCGCTAGAAAATTCTGTTGCTATGTATGAACGTGGTGATGCGCTACGCAAGCATTGCGAGAAAAAACTCTCCGATGCCCAAGCAAAAATCGAGAAAATCAGTGTTAACAAAGACGGCAGCCTTTCCACGGCGCCATTGGATGAACAGGAGTAAACCACAATGCCTTCACCACGGATAGCCAGTACCACCCTGCAAAAACACATGGACGACGCCGTTGAGCGCGTCGAAAAAACCATTTCGCGCCTGTTGCCTGAAACGGATCTACCCGAAGCGCGGCTGTTCGATGCCATGCGTCACGGAACACTAAACGGCGGTAAACGCCTGCGCCCGTTCCTTGTATTACATTCCGCCAATTTGTTTAACGTGGATATGAGCCGCGCACGCCGTGTGGCTGCAGCGATTGAGTTTGTTCATTGTTACTCGCTCATCCATGATGACCTTCCTGCGATGGATGATGCCGATATTCGCCGTACACAACCAACAGTTCACAAAGCGTACGACGAAGCCACCGCGATTTTGGCTGGTGACGCGTTACAAGCCCTCGCCTTCCAAGTCTTGGCTGATCCTGCAACACACCCTGATCCGCATGTGCGGTGCGAACTTGTCACAAGCCTTGCCAAAGCCTCAGGCGGTCATGGCATGTGTGGCGGTCAAATGCTTGACCTGATCGGTGAAAAAGAAGAATTCGATGTGGGCACGCTCTCCCGTCTGCAACGCATGAAAACAGGGATGCTGTTTGAATTTGCGTGCGAAGCAGGCGCGATCTTAGGCAAGTCCGATGAAAACCATCGCAAAGCCCTGCGCAGCTATGCGCGTGATCTCGGTCTCGCGTTCCAAGTCACGGACGATATCTTGGACGTTGAAGGCAATGTCATTGAGATGGGCAAAGAAGTCGGCAAAGACGAAAGCGCTGGCAAATCCACCTTCGTTTCCGCCATCGGTAAGGAAGCCGCAAAAATGCGCGCTGAAATGCTGGTACAGCAAGCCTCACGTCATTTGGCCGTGTTCCAAGGGCGCTCTGCTGTTTTGAAAGAATTGGCCGAATACGTATTGCAGCGCCGTACATAGAAAGAAAAAAACATGACAAAATCTATTACAATATACCTCATCGAAAATGACCATGACCATGCAAATTCCCTAGAGAAATTATCCAACCTCATGGATATTCCAACCCCCAATAATGTGCAAATAGCAGAAATTGACCTTTTGGCGACCGTTATTGAAAGCTATGAAAAAACAAACTTCCCTATCGGTGAAACAACACCACAGGAAGCTATTGAATTTTCTATGAGCGTTCGCTGCTTGACTGAATCCGAAGCGTCTAAAAAATTGGGGTTTTCTCTAGCAAAAATTTTTAACGCCCCTGACGGTACGGATGGCATAACCATCAGGCAAGCCAAAATGATAAGCAACACTTTGGGCACGCCTCTCACGCTCATCGTGCGCTAAATCAAACCAGCTTCAAACCAAGCTTTGTATTCGCCTTCGCGATATTTTCGCGACATTGTGCGGACATTTCCTGTCGATAGGCCGCCGATGTCACGTCCGCAAAATCAGGTAGCGAGAACATATTCTGCCCACACCCTGTGCCGAGCAGGCGGATTTGCTCCTTAGACAACGGCTGAAAGTCAAATTCATACCCCGCGCGTTTCATCGCGAAATAGGGACTTTCCTCATTAAATATCCGCGCGAGTAAAAAATCTGATTTCGAAGCACTATAGGCATACCGTGATGGAACTTTTTTGTCACTGATGTCGTTCCAAAACCAATTATACGCTGTTACTGCTGTTGCCACAGCTTCGCGTCCATACTTTGCCATCACATATTGCTTTGGTGCAGAAATAATTTCTATATCACCTAAATTCAAACCCGAAAAATCACGCATCTGGTAAATACGCTGATAATATGAAACACTGAAATTACAAAAACGAATAGCCGCATATCTTGCAGCATCATCACCTGCTTCACGCGCCATTTTATTGACGATATGGGATTGCATCGCAAACGCCCCCATTTCCAATAAATTATTCGCATAAATCAAATCATCGGGATGCATGATATCTACAGGGTTTTTTTTATCAAAATATAGAGCTGGCTTATCACCATGTCGTAATAAACAGACGTCAAAATTCAAAAACGCAGGAACCTGATCGAACTGTAACCCGTGAAACGCTTCATGCGAAATGGTTGACGCGATATTATCTGCATCTGCGGTCATACTGTTAAATGAAATTATACGATCTACAGGATTACAAGAAGCCATTATGTTTTTGGGTAGTTCTCTAATAACCAAATGATAACCCGTATCATCCAGAAAATTAATCAGCTCAGCACCTTCCCAAACGGCGGAAACCCGCTCACGCGCTTGCCCGATCAACATCACATCTGTGTTCTCGGGTAACGCCGTGGGCGGTGCAGAAAGGTTAAAAAAATTCTTGATTAATGTTCTCATGGCTGCAATTTACCATAAAACAATAAGATGTTGCAATAACATCCTAAACGTATCAAAGACCTAGAACACGATTAACCTTAACAAGCGCAGCGCGATTCTCATCCGTCATCGGCGCTCTATAATCGTCGCTGCGCACATCATCAAATTCTGGCGCGCCGAAAATATCATAGCCACAGCCCTGCCCGAAGCTTCTGATTTCCTCATCACTCAAACCGCGGAAATTAAAATTATATCCATCCGCGCGCATCACATTGTAATAAGATTTGGGGCTTTCAGCTTGCGCTGTAAGAAATTCCAGATGCCCGTCAGCGTAATGAAGCCTGTTTGGTTTACCGTCAATCCCGCGATTTGATGCCCAAAACCAATGGCGCGCTAAAAAATTTGTAGCGACCGTGTTATTGGAATGCACCGTGCCCACAATATTACGGGGCGCATCAATCAACGCCCGTCCATCCACAACCAAACGCGCCAAATCATCCTGCGCGGCCACTTGCTCATATATGCGCTTTAAACCGCCGAGCGATCTTGCTAAACACTCTCCTGCCGCAACATCACCCGCTTGGTCTTCCATCTTTTTAACAACATCAATCTGCACAGAATACGCTGCCATTTCACCAAGATTAGTCGCATAAAAATAGTCTGATGGTGCAAGAACATCGATAATTTTGCCCTCCCGCACCAAAACCTCGGAAGGCTCGGTACTTTGAAAACTGGCGTACAGATTGGTAATTAAAGGTAGTTTTGATTGTTGCACGCCGTGGAAGGCCTCATGCGGCAAATAAACCGCGATCTCGTCTACGGAGGCTTGCACATTAAAATAGAGGTGACGATTTGCTGGTGAACATTGCGCCCACAATCCGCGCGGCAATTGTGCCAACTGCAAGACGTATTTATCCTCTTTTAAAAAATCCATCAACGCCGCGCCCTCTGGCACCGCAGAAACCCGCTCCATCGCGCCGCCTATCTTCACAATCGGGCTATCATCTGGTAGCGCACGCGGTGGTGCGGCAAGCGCTGGTTTATTCTCATTTTCTTTCGTCATACGCAGAAATTACCATAACCTTCGCCCATGCAACAAGAAAAACCTTGGCCTTTGCTGTGCGATAGTGCTAAAAATTCTGCCATGCCAGACGCTGTAAAAAAATCAAAAACAGGTACAAAGCCTGTCACAAATATCGACGCGAGCACATCCCTGCTCGACCAAGTGCACATCCCTGCTGATATGCGCGACTTTAGCGACGCGCAACTCCACACGCTTGCTGACGAGCTTCGCACCGAAACCATTGATGCCGTGTCCACCACAGGCGGGCATCTGGGCGCAGGCTTAGGCGTTGTCGAGCTCACCGTTGCCATTCATGCCGTGTTCGATACGCCTGCCGATCGCCTGATCTGGGATGTCGGCCACCAATGCTACCCGCATAAAATCCTAACAGGTCGCCGTGATCGTATCCGCACGCTGCGTAAAGGCGGCGGTTTATCGGGATTCACAAAACGTACCGAGAGCGAATACGACCCGTTCGGTGCTGCGCACAGCTCCACTTCTATTTCCGCTGGTCTTGGCATGGCCGTGGCGCGCGTTTTATCTATGCTCCCCTGTCATCCTGAGCAACGCGAAGGATCTCAAACCACAAAGCACAAAGATTCTTCGGCTGCGCCTCAGAATGACAAAAAAACCAAACATGTGATCGCCGTGATCGGTGATGGGTCGATGACCGCTGGCATGGCGTATGAAGCCATGAACAACGCTGGCGCGATGAAAATTAACGGCAAAAAGCCGCGCTTAATCGTCATCCTCAACGACAACGACATGTCCATCGCCCCGCCTGTTGGTGCGCTGAATAAGCATTTGAGCAATATCGTGTCGTCTGCCAAATACATGGGCGCACGCGATAAGGCCAAGAAATTCTCCGAATTCCTACCAATGCCGCTGCAAAAAGCAGCCAAACGCGCCGAGGAAACCGCCCGTGTTGCGCTCGGTGGTGGCACATTGTTTGAGGAGCTTGGCTTTTATTACATCGGCCCTATCGATGGGCATAATTTGGAGCATCTCCTGCCTGTCCTACGCAATATTCGTGATAGCGATCATGAAGGGCCTATCCTGCTGCACGCCATCACCAAAAAGGGCAAGGGCTACGTCCCTGCCGAGACATCGCGCGATAAAATGCATGGTGTGGCGAAATTTGACATCGTGACAGGCGACCAATACAAACCACCGAGCAATGTGCCGAGCTACACCAAAACCTTCGCCCAAGCCCTCATCAAAGAAGCCCGCAAAGACGATAAAATCGTCGGCATCACCGCCGCCATGCCCGATGGCACAGGCATGGATTTGTTTGGGCATGAATTTCCGCACCGCATGTTTGATGTAGGCATCGCCGAGCAACACGCCGTGACCTTTGCCGCAGGGCTGGCCACCGAAGGCTATAAGCCCTTCTGCGCGATATATTCGACCTTCCTGCAACGTGCCTATGATCAGATTGTGCATGATGTCTGCATCCAGAACTTACCCGTCAAATTTGCGATTGACCGCGCAGGCTTAGTTGGCGCGGATGGTGCCACCCACGCAGGCGCGTTTGATACGGCTTACCTTGGGTGCTTGCCCAACATGGTGCTCATGGCGGCATCAGATGAGGCAGAACTAACCCACATGGTCGCCACGGCCGCGGCCTATAATGACGGCCCGATTGCGTTTAGATACCCCCGCGGCAACGGCACAGGCGTCGATATCCCAGAACGCGGCGAAACCCTCGAAATCGGTAAAGGACGCATTGTGTACAATAGCAATCATCCTGAGATCTCCCCCTGTCATCCTGAGCAACGCGAAGGATCTCCAGCCACAAAGCACAAAGATTCTTCGGCTGCGCCTCAGAATGACATCAAAGGCGATATCGCACTGCTGTCTTACGGCACACGCCTGCAAGAATGCCTCAAAGCCGCCAAACAGCTCGAAGCCAAAGGCCACAGCGTCACCGTTGCCGATGCCCGCTTTGCCAAGCCGCTGGACGAAGCACTCATCCGCAGCCTCGCCCAAAACCACGCGCAGATGATCACGATCGAAGAAGGCAGCATCGGTGGTTTTGGCTCGTTCGTGTTGGAATTTCTAAACCGCGAAAACTTGCTCGGCACGTGCCGTGTGCAAACCATGCACCTCCCCGACCACTTCCAAGACCAAGACACCCCCGACAAGCAATATGATGACGCGGGGTTGGTTGTTGGTGAGATTGTTGGGAAAATAAAAGGATAATATAAATGACCCCCATCGATGGATATATCTTACCCATTTTAACCAGCATACTCGCTGGGTATCTTCTTACCTATCTCCAACCTAAAGCGAGAATTTATTATTGGTCTCCGCATTTCTTCAGGTTTCGATTACCTAACGAGAATAATATAGAAATACAAACTGACTCACTTACTATACAAAATATGGGAAGAAAAAGTGCTGAGGACATTGAAATTATACTAACGCACAGACCTGATCACTTTCAATTTCAACCTCCTTTAGAGTACAGTGAAGAACTACGAGCAGATAGCTTTATAATTAAGCTAACAAGGCTCGTGCCAAAAGAATACATAACGCTTCAGCTTCTGAATTACAGAACTAGCACACCACTGTTACAAACAATTAGGTTCTCATCAGGAATCGCCAAAAACATGCCATTCCAAATCAATCGCGTTTTTTCTAAGTGGCTATATTCAGCTATGTGGATTTTACTTTTACTAGGAACATACTTCTCCATATTAAAACTAGTTCAATTAACATACTTCATTATAAAGCTTACTGATTTAACTTAAAAATCACGTCATTGCGAGCAAAGCGAAGCAATCCAGAAAGCCGTAAGTGCAGAACTGGATTGCCGCGTCGCTTTGCTCCTCGCAATGACGGCGGTAGAATGAGATTGACAATCAAGGAATATAATCCTATACTGTCCGTATGACCCATGATATAGACACACACAACACACAGACAGAGGCCCGAAAACGGCGAAAGGTAAGGCGGCGTCTTCTCGTAATGCCTTGCGCCACGGTTTGCGCAGTGCTGATTATCGGGAGCTTTGCGCCCTGCTGCGCGAGAGTGCCGCGCTGACGGACGCCCTTATGAACGGCATCCGAAAGGATAAAATGTAATGTGCTTACGGTCTTCTAGCAAAATAAACGCAGACTTCGCCTGTGTTCGAATCCGTGACCACAGCCGCCCTTGGTACTATTGCCGCAGGATCTTTGCTATCCCAATAATCCGCACGCGTTCCCACGCCGAACTCATTGAAAGAGCTCATCGGTGTTTGTTCAAAATCAACCGCCAAATCCGCCAAAGCGTTTTGCATTTTTGTAGAGTCAGGCGCGCCACAATCAGGCATCCCCATGGAATACAGCGATATACCGACAACCCCCAAAAATGCGACGCTTGCGCCAAGAGCTACGGCTTCTTTTTTACGATTTACAGACATTTGTTATCTCCTTTTCTTTTTAAGATGTATCACATTATCACTTTCCATAACCATTATACAAGTTTTATCTTTGTATCCTCAAGAAGAACAGCTAAAACTATTGTCATGGCTTTGAAGAAACCAACGATAGTCCTGTTTGATATGGACGGCACCACGGTGCGGCATTTAAATCCGTGGATTTTGTCCGTGCTGGAATGGATGGATGATACCTATCACAAGGGCGGGAAGTTTCTGTCGCGCCTGTTCCGCCGCAAGATTGCAACGCCTGCGCTTGTGGCGTTTGATAAAGAGGGCAAGCGGCGCAAACTGCTCGTCCATCGTGCACTCCACAAGGTGCGCCGCAAGCCTGTTGACCAGATTGTTGAGCCATGCCCGGGGATTTATGAAATTCTGCGGTTTTTGCGTGACCATGATATCCCGATGGGCATTATCAGTAACGGTCTTGGCAAAGGCTATGGCCACGATATTTTGGAAACGTTCAACCTGTCCGAGTTTTTCAAAGTGCAGATCTTCCGCGAGGATTTACGCCGCGCCAAACCGCATCCTGATGCTGTATTGCAAGCACTCGAAGGCATGGATGTTGTGCCGACGGCGGATGATGTTGTGTGGGTGATTGGTGATCGTGGTAAAGACATTGCGGCTGCTATGGCGTCGCGCAAGCACCTGCCCTGCACTGTGCAGCCGATTGGGTACAATTTGAATGCCGCTGTTTCGGTGTTGTTGGAAAACAACCTCGGGCCCGAGCATATCTACATGGGCTGGGTCGATCTAGAAGCCCGCTTGCGGAAGCTGTTTAAGTCGTAAGCTAAAACGGGGCGATGCCCCAGCCCCGAGCAACTACCGCAGGCCGACAGGGTCGTAAATCATCGGGCTACCATTGCTTTTGCTTTGTACCCGCATATCCTCAAGCATCGGTGCCGCAGCCTCTAACGCAGGCGCATAGACCTTAAACGCGTCACCCATTTTGACTTGCTGCACCAAAAACTCTGTCAGCATCTCAAGCGTGGTTTTTGGCTTCGGCAGGATGATAACATTCACATCCGCACGGTCTTTCGCGCCAATCTGTGCCGCCGCATAATCCAGCGCATCATCCACCCCGCCGATATCATCGACCAAGCCCAAGTCCCGCGCCATTGCGCCACTCCACACACGGCCTCGGGCGATTTCGTCAACGTTCTCAACGCTCATATCACGCCCTTCCGCAACGCGTGCGACAAAGCCGTTATAGATGTTGTCCATCAACGCGTTAAAGCGGCGTTCGCCGTCTTCGCTGAACTTGCTGTTGAACGACATGAGGTCTGCGTTTTCGCCATATTGCACGCCCGCCCAATTCACACCGACTTTGTCCCAGAGCTTGTCCAACACCACCTTGCCACCCGCAACCCCGATCGAGCCTGTGAGTGTGCCTGGCGTGGCAAAGATATGATCCGCAGCAGAGGCAACCCAATAGCCGCCTGAAGCTGTTAACGCGCCCATCGACACGATCACTTGCTTGTTCTTCTCCTTGGCACGCACGAGCGCGCGGCGGATGGTTTCGGAAGCCGTTGGTGAACCGCCGGGGCTATCAATCCGCAGCACGATGATTTTCACATCATCGTCTTCGACGGCGGCCATAATCAAGGCATAGACATCCAGCGCCGATGATAGCTTGCTGCCTGCGCCATCTTCGTCGGGCATGATTGTTCCGGCGAGGTAGATCAGCGCCACGTCTTTCTTGTTCTTACGAACCTGCAAGGAGTGCTCACCCTTAACCGCTGCGCCGTAATAACCGAGGCTCGGGAATTTGACGTTTTCACTCTCAGGATTACCATCAATATCGGTTTTGATTTTCTTGGTCAAATCGTCGATATAGCCAACATGCGTGACAAGCCCTAAACGCTCAGCCTCACTGTCCAGGAACAAGCCACGATCTATGAGGGTTTTCATCTCGATAGGTGTTTTGCCGCGATCACGCGCGATATCATCAATGACGAAGCTGCCGATATTTGCAAGTAGCGCGGTCATCATTTCAGTATTCGCAGCCGATGGTTCAGAGCGCACAATATTTTCGAGTACAGATTTGTACTCCTTGCGCGCAAAGAACTGCGGCTCAACCCCGATTTTATCGAGCAATCCGCGCAGATAAGGCGTTTCCGCGTTCATGCCTGTAATGGATAGCGTGCCCATCGGTTGCAACCAAATCTCGTCAAACGCCGAGGTCAGATAATATGTACCAAGACCACCCGTACCGCCCCCATCAAAATCGCGGGCAAAAATATAAGCGAATTTACCGCTCGCCTTAAACCGCTCAACCGCTTTGCGCACCTCGTACAAATGCGCCAAATTATATGCGCCGCCTTGATAGCTTGCGACAAGGCCTTTCACGCGTTTGTCTTTCGCGCCTGCATCAAGCGCGTCCACAATCTCGCGCACAGTGATTTTCTGTCCATCAAGATCGAACGAGAAACCGCCTTGGGATTTATGCTCTAACCAACCCTCTTTCATCGGTAAGTACAAAACCGTCTTGTTCGCGATAGAGGGCTTGCTTTCTTTCGTCGCCGCACCAATCAACAGCACAGAAATAAGCGCAGAGATAATAATCATAAAACCCATCGCCATCGCCATGCGCTTGGTCGCTGTCCAAATCACATTGCGCCACCGCCACTTTGCTTTTGGCTCTGGGCGTTTGTTCCAAGGCTTTTTGAATAAGGGCGTGAACTGTCTTAGGGGCATATCTGGTTTTCTCTTTTAGGTGGTTATTTAATTACAGGCACTGCGCTTTATGGCGCAACCAATGATCCGCCAAAACGCAAGCCATCATGGCCTCAGCAACGGGAACGCCGCGAATGCCAACGCAAGGGTCATGGCGGCCTTTGGTGACGATATCGGTTTCAACGCCGCTTTTATCGATGGTTTTTACAGGCGTGAGGATGGAGCTTGTCGGTTTAATCGCAAGGCGTGCGATGATGTCTTGTCCCGATGAAATGCCGCCCAATATGCCGCCCGCATGGTTGGATTGGAATTGTGGCGTGCCGTCTTTACCGATACGGATTTCGTCGGCGTTTTGTTCGCCGCCCAACATCACGCAATCAAAACCGTCGCCAATTTCAACACCTTTGGCGGCATTAATGGACATGAGGGCTTTGGCTAAATCAGCATCAAGCTTGTCATACACGGGTGCGCCGAGACCTGCGGGGATACCGCTTGCTTGGACTTCGATCACCGCACCGATGGAACTGCCACTTTTGCGGACGCTATCGAGGTAATCTTCCCAGATTGATACCGCACTGGCATCAGGACACCAAAACGGGTTGTTGCCGACGGTATCCCAATCCCAGTTTTCACGGTCAATCTTATGTGCGCCTATTTGTGTGACGACACCGCGAATTTTCACATCTGCGCCAATTTGGCTTTGCAGCACTTTGCGGGCAATTGCCCCTGCGGCAACGCGCATAGCGGTTTCACGTGCAGATGATCTGCCGCCACCACGATAATCACGGATGCCGTATTTTTCGTTATAGGTGAAATCCGCATGACCAGGTCTGAATTTATCTTTGATATCGCCGTAATCTTTGGAACGCGCATCTTCGTTTTCGATCAGTAAGCTAATCGGCGTTCCTGTGGTTTGTCCCTCGAACACACCTGAAAGAATTTGCACCGTATCGGATTCTTTACGTTGGCTGGTATGGCGAGATTGCCCCGGTTTGCGGGCATCAAGAAAGGGCTGGATATCGGATTCGGATAACGGAATACGCGGCGGCACACCATCAACAACACAGCCAATCGCCGCGCGGTGGCTCTCTCCCCAACTCTGATACTGAAATAATGTTCCGAAACGGTTTCCGCTCATGCGTTGTCCCTCTTTCATATTTAAACCCCTAAGAGTAGCGCATTATAGGCAGCGTGCAACTGTGTTTTTCTTGCGATTATTCCCATATTTATTTATAAATGCGTATGAGTTATAACATCATAGCCAATTATGTTTGGATCAATAAACAACCGTGCGCCGAACCGACAGAGGATGACGCATTATGCGGTGTGCCCTTACATTATTTTGATAAAGCTTATGAGAATGCAAAAAAACACCCTGACGTTACGTTCAATTTATGGGTTGATTTTAACTTTTTGGATTTAAGCTCACGTTTTTTTATTGAGAGCCATGCTTATTTATTTGCCCCCAACAACCTAAACCTTCGTTCATTGCATGAAATTGATGATTACAAAAACGATCCTCGCTTTGCCGTGAATACCAAAGAAAATATTTGGGCGCGTGTTGATTTAGCAAGACTTCTTGTTCTGTCCCATTGCTTTAAAACAACAGCATCAAAACAAGTTTTTTATACGGATTTTGACCTTGACGATATTCAGGTTTTGGATGAAGCCGTACAAAACTCCCTCTCAATCCATAATATGGTTTTCGGAAAAACGAAAAGTCATCACATAGAAAATGGCTATATGGGATTCCAAATTGGCAAAGGTGCTGATTTTTTGAACAGCATTCTTATTCCTCGCACGAAAGAAGAATCCCGTGGTGAAAAAAACGGTTACGGAGCACTCTATTACGGATTAAAAGACCATTGCTATCAAGCTTTTTACCGTGCTGGTGTCGTTGAATTATATGACCGTGGTTTCACCATCGAACCCAACTTACTTTACAAACAAAATCTCATTAACGCGTGATCATATTATCAGAAATGCTTTTTTTCATATCATCAGAGCATGGCGTATGTTGCTTTGCCATGACTTCGCCGCCATTCATTGACACGCCGTGCAACATACCTGCGTAGGCTAATTGATAGTCGTTGTATTGATTTTCGGCACGTAACGCCATCATTAAAGGCTTGAAGTTCAGTTCGAGCCAATCAAGTTTGCACGCTTCGGCCATTCCCGAAATTGTGCCCTTAACGATCATGAGTTCTCTGACCTCATAAGGAAGCAAGGGATAAGGCAGTTTTGCCGCGCGTTCTTTGCCGATGAGTGTGCCGTCAGAGATTTGCGCCTCTGCCATATGGTCAAACACCATACGCGAGATACTCTCAACATGTTCTGGGGGGATGCCTTGTGCCTTCGCCGAGACAGAAAAGCCAAGCAACGATACAACGACAACAACAACACAAAGGAAAGAAATGAGGTGTTTCATTGCCTACGCCGCTTCGGTTTTATCTTTTTTCGGAGCAATAGAGTTTAAAAGCTCTGCCGTTTCAGCGGCTGAGTCAACGCTGCACATACCAACGGTATGGTAACCACTATCGACGTGCATGACCTCGCCCGTGATACCGCTGCCCATATCGGACAGAAGGAACAGGCCAGAATTACCAACTTCATCAATCGTGACATTACGACGCAATGGTGAGTTCAACTCGTTCCATTTCAGGATGTAACGGAAATCACCGATACCGCTTGCCGCCAATGTTTTGATCGGACCCGCAGAAATAGCATTCACACGGATATTGCGCGGGCCAAGATCAGCCGCCAAATAACGCACAGATGCCTCAAGTGCCGCTTTGGCAACGCCCATCACATTGTAATGCGGCATAACGCGCTCAGCACCATAATAGGTCAGCGTCAGAAGGCTACCGCCTTCGTTCATAAGAGGGGCTGCGTGTTGCGCAACAGAGGTAAAGGAGTACACAGAGATATCCATTGTGCGCTGGAAGTTCGCACGGGTTGTATCGAGATAAAGCCCATCAAGCTCGTTCTTATCTGAAAACGCAATCGCGTGGACAACAAAATCAATGCTGCCCCACTCGGCTTTGATCTTATCAAACACTTTGCTGATGCTGCCTTCGTCGGTGACATCACAAGGGAGAACGATTTTTGAGCCAATTCCTTCCGCCAAAGGACGCACGCGTTTTTCAAGCGCATCGCCTTGGAAGGTGAACGCAAGCTCTGCGCCTGCATCAGATAATGCTTTGGAGATACCCCAAGCAATTGAACGATCATTCGCCACACCCATAATAAGGCCGCGCTTGCCGTGCATAATTTTTGTACTGTCCATGTTTAAACCCCGGAATTTTTCAAAGGATTGCTATAAAAACTTACCGTATCCTACACAAATAAATAGATACGTCTAGCCTAATGTAATACCCTAAGAGTATTCTGTTCCTTGTTCAAACACTCAAACCATCCGCGAAGTAGTAAAAACAATGACCATCATCATGGATTCCGCAAAAATGGCCGCCAATCATATTTCGAATATGGTTTTTTCGTCCCATAAGAACATATCGGTTCATTTTGTGGTTCACCATGACGGTCACGCCACCGAAGCCATGGGTTTAGCCGCGCAAGAAATTCTCTGGCACTCTGCGGCTGAAACAGCGCTGCACTTTTTACAACAAACACACGCCAGCAAAAGATCAGAAATATTGGGCATTGCCTATGCTAGAGGCAATGGATTCCTACTGTCTCGCGGCAGCAGGCGTTATTTGTGTATTTGCACGTTAAACATTGGCGCGCACGAAACGCTAGAAAATTTAAAACAAACAGCATGGCACCAAGTTTGGCAAATGATCCACCGCATCCAAAACTTTGAAAAAACGGGAGCATCAAACGCCGTGCTCGATGAAAGCAATCCGAATGCGCATCGCACAGTAGGCGCGTTTAAAGAGGTCATGACCATCACCAGAAACAGCCTATGCGCGGATATTTTTAGCGGCCTGATTTGCAGTTATGACGGCGACACAAAAGCTCTAAATGACATTGCACAAATGAGAATCAAAAATGTCCTCAGCAAACACGTGAACGGCAACCCTGAATATCACCCCTTCCCCATTGCCATTGACGGCGCAAAGACGGCTCTCGAAATGTTTGTTAGTAAATCATGGCCAAAAAAGAAGATCATCGCGCAAGCTATGAAGCTCGCTCAAAATTTGGGAAATGTTTATGATGATGAAGCGTTAAAACACTGGATTGTATTTGCCGGCAACACACAAAACATGGTGTGGCGGAACATCCCCAAAAGAGACATATTGGGCGCCGCCATCCACATGGCAGGACACACGCACACACGCCTCATCGCGCATCAAATCACAGAAATATCACAAATCATTCCCTCGTCATTCAAGGACTCCACCGAGTTTTACAACAGCTACATGATCAACAGTATGGCTGAAAAAATTCACGAACACATTACGAACGATCTCTTCGAAAAACATTTAGACCGTAGCCTTAAAGCCAAAAGTGGACAGCAACTGAACGATATCGCCGATAAACAGAACGAGCAGCTCACCAATGGTGAAATTAACGGTTGGTGCGCGCTTGCACTGCAATATGCGGCAAAGGCCGTGGATGTAGGGATAAAATCAGGCCATAACCCCGAAGCATTGGCACGCAAAGAGTTTGAATCCTGCCGCACGAAAGTAACAATCGAAAATCTGCGCCTCTTTAACCGTCTTATCATTCAGGAAAAGCGCAAAGGCACATCCGTCACTATGGAGAAAATTATTGTCATTTGCGCTGCGCATGATGAGTTAAAGTTGATTGGCCAATCCATCAAGGCCACAATGGCGATTGAAGATCAAAGCTCTGAAAAGATTTCTGCCTAAGGCCGCCGCCCTGCCCTAATAAGACCAATAAACCCAATAAAAAAGGCCACCCAAGGGCAGCCTTTTTAAATTCGCTTGATGATCTAAGCTGGTGACAGCCTAGATGATTTCCCAACTACCGTCAGGTTGCTGACACGCTTGGCCGTAACCGCTTTGTGTTTTACCGCCGACAACGACTGTCTGTTGGTATTCGCGGCAATAACGACCGGCTGTTGATGTGCCTTCACGTGTTGGTGTGTAAGAGCCGTAGTTCCCTGATTCAGGGTTGTGCCACTGTACTCTTTCACCAACTGGTGCTGTTTGTGCGCGTGACATCGCGCCGTTTGCATAGGCTTGGTCAGCACGGTCAAGTGATGAACCGATTTCACTACCGATCAACGCGCCAAGCAATACGCCTGCGCCAGTTGCCCACATACGACCTGAGCCGCCGCCAATTTGTGAACCAAGTAAACCACCGCCGACAGCGCCTGCGCCTGTGCCGATTGTTTGTTTTGTGCCCCAGCCTTGTGTTGTATTACAAGCGCCCAAAGCGATCATAGAAATTGTAGCTAGTCCCAAAAACAGATGTTTCATTCTGAAATTCCTTTATTGTTCTCTTTATAATTCATTTTTATACGTTATATCTTACACATACTAACACTGGATATACGGATAAAGTTCCAAAACCCTTCGGAAATAATTTCACCTGTATATTCAGGCGATAAAGATAGAACAAATGGTGCGCTATGCAAGAGAATAAATTTAAAGATATAGACCTTCATACAAACGACCCGATAGGCTTTTTCGGGCAATGGCTTAAAGATGCCGAAGCCAGCGAGCCTGATTACCCCAACGCCGTCACCATCGCCAGCGCAGACAAAAATGGCCGCCCGAGTGCGCGCACTGTGCTGCTGCGTGATTTTGGCGAGGATGGCTTTACGTTTTACACCAACCACCAAAGCCGTAAGGGGTGTGAGTTGCTCGAAAATCCGTATGCGATGATGCTTTTTTACTGGAAATCCATTTCTCGCCAAGTGCGCGTTGAAGGCGCGGTTAGCGTTGTTGATGATGCAACGGCAGATGCCTATTTCCAATCTCGCCCACGTGAAAGCCGCATTGGCGCATGGGCATCCGACCAATCCCGCCCAATGGAAGAACGCGATACGTTCGATAAACGCATTGCCGAATTCACCGCAAAATTCGACGGTGGCGAAGTCCCCCGCCCGCCACACTGGTCAGGCTTTTGCATCAAGCCCGAACGCATTGAGTTCTGGAACGAAAAACAATTCCGCCTGCATGACCGCATTGTGTATACAAAGAAAAATGATGGCTGGGACGGTGGACAACTGCTTTTCCCGTAAGGTATAACCCCAGTTATGATTAAAAACACATGTCTCATATTGTTTACAGGCTTTCTGGCTTTGCCCGCGTTTTTTAGCGGTCATGCCATCGCATCACCAACAATGGCGCATGATACGTGCGTGGTTGTGGGCACGGTAAACAGCATAGAGAAAATTAAAATCACCCGCCCCAGAGATGAGACATGGCTCAAAAGCTGGAGACTTTCCAAGACATATAGCGAAATAGCGATTAAAATCACCCCCAGCACAATTGATGTGTTCAACGACATGGCGTTTGATAAAACAAGCTGTACACTGGAAAAAGCGGCTGAGGGATACTATTTACAACACAGGGCAACGCTCAAATTTATTCCTGCTGATTACAAGGTGGGCGATTGCATTACCGCCAAAACGAATTTTTCAGGTGATGAATTTCGCATCGGAAACTGGATTTACGATATTGAAAAACAACCCGCAGAGCTATGCGCCCCTAACAAAGACAAAGAAAGAACCACGGAGTAAAAGATGACAAAGACCGAAGAAAAAATGGATTTTGGGGCAGATGTATCGCGCCTTTTGAATATTGTGGCCAATGCACTGTATTCCAACCGCGATGTTTACTTGCGCGAGCTTATCTCAAACGCCGCAGACGCCTGTGACCGCTTGCGCTATGAGGCGATCAACAATCCAAAGCTCATCAAAGACGATCCTGAGTTTAAAATCCATCTGTTCAAAGACGCGCCTGCGCGGAAATTAACCGTGCTTGATAACGGTGTCGGCATGACAAAGGACGAACTGGTTGATAACCTCGGCACGATCGCCAAGTCCGGCACAGCGGCGCTGATGGAACAAATGGGCGAAGCCAAAGACCAAAAAGACAAGCTCAGCCTGATCGGGCAATTCGGCGTTGGTTTTTATGCGTGCTTCATGGTCAGTGAAAACGTGCAGGTCATTAGCTGTAAAGCAGGCAGCAAAGAAACATGGCTTTGGGAATCAGATGGCCGCACAGGCTTTACCGTGCGTGAAGCCACAAAGGATGAAGCTAAGCGCTTGCTCCCTGCCAAACGCGGCACAGCCGTGATTGTGTCGATTGATGATAACAGCAGCGAATTTTTGATCGACCAGAAATTGGAAGAAGTCGTCAAAACATGGTCTGACCATGTGACGGTTCCTATTTACCTTGGTGAACCCGCCAAAGGTGATGACAAGCCAGAGCAAATTAACAACGCCGCCGCCCTTTGGATGCGTTCAAAAAACGAGATTACAGACGACGAATACAACGCGTTTTACAAACACATCACCACAGGCTTTGACGATCCGATCCTGACGTCGCATTGGCGTGCGGAAGGGAAGATCGAATATACTGCCCTGCTCTACATCCCTACACTGCGTCCATGGGATTTGTATGACCCCACGCGCAAGGCCTCCACACGTTTATACGTGAAGCGCGTGATGATTACTGAGGATTGCGAAGGCTTGATGTATCCATGGCTGCGCTTTGTGCGCGGTATCGTGGACAGCGAAGATCTACCGCTCAATATCAGCCGTGAAATGCTGCAACACAACCCGATCATCGACAAGATCAAACGCGGCGTTGCCAAACGCATCTTGGGTGATTTGGACAAAATGGCGCAAAGCGACCCCGCCAATTATGAAATGTTTTGGGGACAGTTCGGCCCGACAATCAAAGAAGGTCTTTATGACGCGTTCGAGCATAAAGACGACATTTTGAAAATCGTACGTTTTTACTCCACACATGCAGAAGGCGCGTTGACCTCGCTTGAGGATTATCATGCCCGCATGAAGGACGATCAAGACGAGATTTATTACATCAGCGGTGAAAATCTCGACAATCTAAAAAACAGCCCACAAATCGAAGGCTTCAAAGCACGTGGTTTGGAAGTCATGTTCTTCACCGACACGATTGACGATTTCTGGTTACAAAACCAAGGCGACTACAAAGGCAAAAAATTCAAATCTGCGACCAAAGGCAATATCGATCTCGATCGTTTCGATAGTAAAAAAACCGATAAAAAAGAGAAGGTTAAGCCCGTTACCGTAGATGCTAATTTAGAAAAATTACTTGCCGCGATAAAAGAAAATCTGGCCGATGAAGTGGGCGAAGTGCGCCTAACAAATCGCCTGACAGACTCCCCTGTTTGCCTGATTGCTGGTGAATCTGACGTTGATTTACGGATGGAGCGCGTGTTGCGCATTCACCAAAAATACGAAGCACCAACCAAACGTATATTGGAGATCAACGGCAAACATCCTTTGATTACGCGCTTAGCGGCTTGTGCCAAGGCGGATAATGCGGGTGAAGAGTTGGCGGATGCAGCGCATTTGTTGATGGATCAAGCGCGGATTATCCAAGGTGAGCCTGTGCCTGACCCGTCTGGGTTTGCGCGTCGTATGTCAAAATTCATGGAGCGTGGTTTGGCGTCGGCGGCCTAATTCAGGCCTCTATAAATGGAAAGATAGGCGTCATCCTTAGGCTTTAAGGGTAACGGCAACCCCCGAAAGAGATATAAGTTACTGGTTTTTCTAGCGGCGGTGTTTGCTGCGTTTTGCTTGCATCAACAGCAAGAACGTCAAGTGTGCGAGCTTCTGGGTTTGTAAGCGCGGCATAAGCATCGGCGACACCTACTGTCCATGCATCCCGCATATTGCTGGAGAATGCGAGAACAGTGTTCGCATTGGCGACATCAAACGTTTCCGTCCAATACGGGTATTTGTCTTCCCAATGGGAAACCAAATCATGTTTAACAACAGCGCGATCTTCCGCGCTTCCGCTATGTATTACAAAAACAGGGCCTAGTACCATGTATTTCTCCCCATAAAAAACCAAATATAAGTTACCATAAACTCAATTTTTATTGCCATAAAAAAATAAAACCGTATAGTAATTAGCAATAAAATATTAAAATCAAAAAAATGCAGGGGTAGATTATGAAAGCCATCACAGAAAAACTAACAACATCATTCGGGCAAAGTGTTGATGTTCCGCTTACGGGTTGGACATTGGATCAGGACAAAACCAGAAAACGCGGCGGTGCGAACCTGTACTTCACCAACGACATCACAGGCGACCGTAAAATCAGTCATGGTGGCGCCGCTTGGCTGCCTTATGATATGGCATGTGATATGGCATGGCTCGCGGAAACCGACGGCATTGGCATTGTTCATCGTGCGCTCGGCACTGATATCTACACCAAGGGTGATTTGGCGCATGAAAAGATTTATGCTACACCCAAGGCGTAAGTAGATAAATTTCAACGAAGGCGCACCAATGAGAACCACAGCAAAAACATCGTTTATGAGAGCCGTTACGAATACGCTTCGCGCTCCATTTTGTTGGGATTTGGATGAAGCCAAAAGCGAAAAAGGCCTTGCGCAATACTACATCAACAGCGTGACAGGCGATCGTAAGATTGTGCAACCAAGCGTCATCAATGGCATATTGTACGATTTGCATGGCCCCGTTGATATGCAATGGCTTTCACAATCTGCGCGAAACGGCATCGTTGATAGCTTCCACGGTCGAAAGACTTACACAAAAGATGACATGGCAGAATATATGGCGCGAAATAAAGATCAGAAGCACATACTGCCGACTGGGTTTTCTGCCCGATCAGCCGTACATACCCCTAAATAACGCTCACTCAGATGTGATGTATTACGCAGCCTGTGTTTTTAAAAACTCTGCATATTTCACAGCCGGACGTGGCCCCATGTGGCTGATAACTTCGGCAGCAGCTTTGCTACCCAAATGACCACAAACATCAAGAGACATGCCTTGGGTAAAGCCGTATAGGAAGCCCGCAGCGTATTGGTCGCCCGCACCGGTTGTATCAACAATTTTTGAAACCGGTTCAGCAGAAATTTCAGTGATGTCAAAATCAGCCAACACGACAGAACCCTTGTCACTGCGCGTTAAGGCAACGATATCACATTGGTTCATCACTTCGTTCATCGCGTCTTCGAAATTATCTGTCTGATAAAGTGACATGATCTCTTCTTCGTTCGCGAACAAAATATCAACGTGGTTTTTGACCAAGTCTTTGAAATCATCGCGGTGACGATCAACACAGAACGGGTCAGAAAGCGTCAGTGACACTTTGCGCCCTGCTTTGTGGGCAACCTCAGAGGCTTTCAAATAGGCTTCTTTGGCTTGTGGCGGATCAAACAGGTAACCTTCGAGATACGTGACCTGCGCCGCTGAAATCAGCTCTTCATCAATATCAATGGTGCTTAGCTCAACACCAGAACCCAAAAACGTGTTCATTGTGCGATCCGCATCAGGCGTTACAAGCACAAGGCAGCGTCCCGTTGGCGCGCCAATCACAAGCGGTGTTGTATCATAACGCACGCCCATGGCCTTCATATCGTGGCGGAACACTTCGCCCAGTTGGTCTTGGGCTGTCTTACCGATATAGGCTCCATTACCACCGAACGAGGCAAAGCCCGCGATCGTGTTCCCCGCAGAACCGCCCGACATTTCCATGCCCGCAGGCATTGCTGCGTAAAGCTCTACCGCGCGATTTTCATCGATCAAGTTCATCGTGCCGCGTATCATGCCGCTGGCTGATTGTTCTTCGATAAAGGATTCTGGCACTTCGACCAGAACATCAACCATCGCGTTTCCAATGGCCACCAAATCAAGGGCAAGTTTAGACATTTCAGTAACTCCTATATTTTTAAGACTCGTAATAACTTATTTGAAATCAACTCTAATTGCCTATATCACTATAGCATTGAGAGATAATTGCAACGCTAAAGCGGAAAAAAATCGACAGGTTTATTATGGCCACCAAGGGCTCTGACAGAGATTTACAGCACGACATCATCAAGGCCGCACTTGCTTGCGCGGCGGATAAAGGCTGGATGAATTGTTCCCTCGCCGATATTGCGGGCCGCGCCGACATCAAGGAAAGCGAGCTGCGCATTATCTTTCCCGAAAAGGCTGATATCTTGCGTGCATTCGGACGCATGGTGGATAAGCAAATCGCGGAAAATTTGGATGGGTCGTTTGATGATGATCTGTCACCGCGTGACAAGCTGTTTGATATCATGATGGAACGGTTCGATATTTTAAACGATGACCGCGACGGGTTGTGCGCCATTTTAGACTCCGTGAAATGTGACCCAAAGCAAGCGATTATAGGCTTGCCGCATTTGGGTACGTCCATGAGCAATATGCTGGACATCGCAAACATCGATAGCAGCGGATTTTTTGGTGCGGCAAAGGTTTTTGGGTTGGTTGTTGTTTACCTTGATACCCTACGCACGTGGAAAACCGATGACAGTCCCGATATGGGCAAAACCATGGTGGTGCTGGATAAAGGCTTAGAACGCGCAGAAGCACTCGTCAGTGCATTTGAGAACAAACAAATGCCGCAATTTGATTTTATAAAACGAAACAATTGAATAGGAGAACAAACAAATGATTAGAAACGGAAATGATATTGGGATGATAACCAACTATTTGGGCTTTATTAAGTCCCCACCATTTGCCGATATACGCGCAAACGGGCGACCTCATACCTACAAGGTATTTAATACCGAAAGTGGTGTTTTTCAAATCACGCTTTCTGAAAATTTACTAAATGGTGCAAAAGAATTGGTCGTACTCGGCCATGATTTAGGATATGACCGATTTGCTTATATCAACACTGTCCCTGAAACAGAAATGGATGAACAAGAAAAAACTTACCTACAATCTGTTCATAAGCATTTAAAACTTAAAGAGAATGAACATTTAGATGTTTCAGGCGCAAACGGAACGTTCGGGTTAGTACGGGGCTTTCTACGCAAAAAGTTCCAGCAATTGACTGGTCAAAAACCCTATGCGGCAAGAGCTTTGCCATCACTTCCACAGCGCATAGAAAACAAACCTGAAATAAACCATGGGTAAGCTTGGTTGCTATATTTATAGCATCACAAAAGATGCACGGCACTTCCAGATTTTTACGTTGGGAAGTTTGGTCACGATGCTCACGCTTTGGTCTGATTTCGCGCCGAGTTTTGAGGTTATTGCGTTGACCGTTGCCACAGCGTTATGGGTGCAGGTTGGTTGCACAGCCATCATGAACCAACGGCTGTCATTGCGAGCGTTGAGCGAAACAATCCAGACTCTAGATTGCCGCGTCGGGGCAAGCCCTCCTCGCAATGACGAAAAATTAATAGCACTAGACCTCCGCAGCCCGATGATTACGGCTCTATCGCTGTGTCTGTTATTCCGTGCGGCGGATGTTTTGTTTTTTCCGCTGGCTGCGATTATCGGCATCGGTTCAAAATTTTTGCTGCGTTATAACGGCAAGCATTTGTTTAACCCGTCCAATATTGCCATTGTCATTTTGCTGCTGCTGTTCCCGCATTACGTTTGGGTGTCGCCGGGGCAATGGGGTGCGGATATGTTGATTGCCTTTGCGATGCTGTGCTTTTCGTTCCTCGTGCTGTTCCGTGTGAATAAGCGCGATGTGGTTTTGTTTTTCATCGGCAGCTATGCCGCGCTGATATTTGCACGCGCAATATGGCTTGGTGATCCGTTAGAAATTCCGTGGCACCAATTGCAAAATGGCGCGTTGCTTATCTTTACCTTCTTTATGATTTCAGACCCAAAAACCACGCCAGACCATATGTTGGGTCGTTTTCTTTTTGCCCTTTCCATTGCCGTTATAGGGTTTATAATGCTGACACAGTTGGAAATACGTGAAGGTCTTTTCTATGCGTTGGCGATGGTTTGTTTTGCCACCCCGTTTATTGATAAGTATTTACCAGCACGAAAATTTGAATGGAGAACCACATGAAACGTTTTATCTTTTTACTCGCCTTTTTAATTGCACCAATGATCGCGCCACAAACAGCATTCGCGTTTTGCGGCTTTTATGTTGCCAAAGCAGATGCCGAGCTTTTTAACGGCGCTTCTAAAGTCATTATGACCCGCAACGACGACCGCACCGTCATCACAATGGCCAATGATTTCCAAGGCGATGCCAAAGATTTCGCGATTGTGATCCCTGTGCCAAACGTGATTACAAAGCAACAAGTCAACGTCACCGAAAACCGTATCATCGACCATTTGGATGCCTACACCGCGCCGCGCTTGGTTGAGTATTTCGACGATGACCCATGCCGCCCACAAATGGAAATGATGCGCATGTCGATGGCCTCTGCTCCGATGGCAAGTGCTGTAATGGCTGATGGCGCATCAAGCGCACAAGCACTCGGCGTGACGATCGAGGAACAATACACCGTTGGCGAATATGACATTTTGGTTCTTTCTGCCAAGCAAAGCGATGGCTTGCTGACGTGGCTAAACCAAGAAGGCTATAAATTGCCAAAAGGTGCCAAAGAAATCCTTGGTAGCTACATCAAGCAAGACATGAAATTCTTCGTCGCCAAAGTGAATTTGGAAGAACATGAAAGCAGTGGCTTTACGTACCTGCGCCCACTTCAGGTTGCGTATGAAGATGAACGTTTTATGCTCCCTATCCGTCTTGGCACATTGAACGCCAACGGCCCGCAGGATTTGATCTTGATGACGCTGACGAAAAAAGGTCGCGTTGAAACATCGAATTATCGCACAACAAAAATCCCGACCGATATGGATGTTCCGCTCTACGTGAAGGAAGAATTCGGCGATTTTTACAAAGCTATGTTTGCCAAGCAAGTTGAAAAAGAAGGCATGAAAACTGTCTTTTTGGAATATGCATGGGACATGGCATGGTGTGACCCGTGTGC
>JBBKWU010000003.1:0-15901 GCA_037969035.1 Bdellovibrionales bacterium | reverse complement strand
ATATTCGCCCGCACACATCTTTGGGATACAGACCACCTGCACCGCTTGCCCGTTTTAAAGAAGGCTTCTCCACTAACGCTACAAACCCTTCTTTAAAACCACAACAGCATGCTCAGACTCACTTTAAACATGGACTCTCAAACGGGGGTTGACACACGGCCACGGTTGATTGAGGATGATATATGGCATAATAGACCCTGTTATTTTTTTGTTATAAACGAGGTTATAGTCGTTAATGTTTTGCTATGTCAATAAATGTGCGCCAAGCTCTGTGATCTTGCTGATCTCGCTATCCTTCAACTGAGCAATGCCGAGATTGCCGCAGGAGGAGCGCATTTCACCGATCAAATGCCCGTCGGCGGTGATTTCATCGCGCGGAGCAGGCGGCGTGTCCTCGAATCGCAGCGCATAAAGATGCTTTTTGGTAAGACCGCGATGATGCATACGCGCGGTCAACTCTTGCCCGACATAACAACCTTTTTCAAATGAAACGCCGTGCAGTTTATCAATACGACATTCAAGCATCGTAGAAAATTCAACCACCATATCGCGGCTGCCGTCAGGAACACACAGCATGATACGGTGCGCGTCCCATGTTGCAAACGGTTCTTCGGGAAGGCCTACGTCTTGCGGTTTTTCAAAGCTGCGCCATCCCATGCGTTCATGGCGTGGGTCGGGGTATCCTGTGGGCGCGGTTGCGCCCTCTCCCATAATCGCGTAAATGCTAAAATCATCCTCGACCGAGATTTGAACCTTTGAGCGCAGTTTATATTTTTTAAGACGCTCATATAAATCTTGCGCGCGGTCGCCACCTTCGCATTCGATGAAATAAACGCCCTCACCCTCACTCACAAAAAAATCATGCAGGAATTTTCCTTGGGGGCTGAGTAGGCAAGCATAGAGTGCGGGTTGCGTATCCAGTAAAGCCATATCATTGGTGATAAGTCCCTGCAAAAATTCACGTCTGTCTTCGCCCTCGACCTGAATAAGGCCGCGATTTTCAAGCTTTGTATAGAATGTCTTTGACACGGTGCGATCTACCTTTAGAAATAGAGTTATGAATGTTCTTTTTATCACATCCAGCCGTATTGGCGATGCAGTTTTATCAACGGGTTTGCTCAATCATATAATTCAGCAATATCCGCAGGCAAGGATAACGATTGCCTGTGCGCCGTTGGTGGCGTCGCTATTTGAAGGTGTACCAAACTTAGCGCGGATTGTTCCGCTGCAAAAACAAAAGCATCACAAGCATTGGATAGAGTTGTGGAAGCAGGTCATCGGCACCAAATGGGACATGGTTGTTGATCTGCGCGATAGTGCTGTGTCACGTTTAATTCGTTCTAAATCAAGATATATTTTTAGCAAGCATATTGATAAGGGACTTCACAAAGTGCAGCAAAATGCCGATGTGATGGGACTTGATATCGCAAATCCACCGGCACCGAAGTTGTGGTTCACAGAGCAGCAAATGAGTGCCGCAAATGCGCTTATACAAAAGGACGGCGCGAAAATTATCGGCGTTGGCCCTACGGCAAATTGGATTGGTAAAACATGGCCTGCGGAAAATTTCATTGAAATTGTGCAGCATTTAACGAGCGAGAACGGTGCCTTTCCGAATGCGCGTGTGGCTGTGTTTGCAGCACCGAGCGAGGAAGCGGCAGCCGAGCAAGTTATGGCCACCATTCCGCAAGAACGCCGTATTGATTTAATTGCAAAAACTGATCCCGCGACAGCCGCTGCGTGCCTATCGCTGTGTGATTTTTACATCGGCAACGATAGCGGCTTGATGCATTGCGCCGCCGCATCTCGCGTTCCGACCTTCGGCGTGTTCGGGCCGAGCTACCCGCAAATCTATGCGCCATGGGGCGATCATGCGGCCTATGCGCGCACGCCAGAAACATTTGATGAACTGATTGATTTTGAAGGGTATGATCCCAAAACATTGACGCATACATTGATGGGGTCGTTAACCGTTGATGCGGTGAAAGTCGCGCTGACTGCGTTTATGCCGCGCGTTATTTAGGCTCGTAAGCAGGCTTCCATGGCTCTGCTGGTTTATAGGTTGCCGCGGCTTCTATGCTGCCGTCATCTTTTACTAAGTGCTCAAGACGAGTCGTGACGGTTGCGCCGTTAATGTAGTGCGGTTCACCGTTGCGGTCTTGTGATGGGGGAATACGTTTTGTGATTTTAACGAGCGCCACATCGTTTCCAACAGCATTCAAAAATTGAGCTTTTGTGCCTTTGGGCGCACCCGAGATGCCATCCTTAAAAACAACGTTATCACCGTATAAAAAGCTTGAGTCTGCTGACATAAATAATCTCCCATAATATGCTTATGGAAGATTATAAAATTTTCTTAGTACTCGTGTCAAATTTGGAGTTGATTACGATTAATCGTTCAAGCTCTCAAAATCACCTTCTTCTTGCTTCAGAAGGTTTTTCTGATCGTTGCCGTATTTTGACTGGTATTGTTCGCCAATGATTGTTTCGATGTATGTTTCGCGGGCTTCTGTGCCAACGTTATAAGGTACGTGCTCAACACGCTCCCAACCATTTGCCATCATGCAGCTCTCAAGATCGTGGTAATCAAGGAATTCAGCGTAAAGGTAACCTTCTTTTTCTGGTGTTTCGTAACCAGCAAGCTCACCTTTTGGTGTGGCGGGATCGGCGTACGTGCCGTTTTCTGTTTCACCAGGTGTGTGGTGACGAATGGAACCTAAACGCTCCAACTCGCGAATTTCAACAACACAGCGTGATAAGTCACGGTGCAACATTTGTTGTGCTTTTGGCCCGCGCATGTAAAGCGCAGAGCTTGCACTAGCGCGTTGCCAGTAGTGACCGCGGTTGCGCAGCTCTTCATCTGTAACATTCTTTGTTGAAGAACAGGCCGCCATAGTAAGAGAAGCAGCAACACCCATAAGCAAAATCGAATAACGTGACATATTTTTAATCCTGTGAATCAGTCAAATAATAGACCCTAGAGTAGCAAGCCGCGCGACATCCCACAATGCGCTTTTTGAAAAGATGCCCATTTTATTGGGTTTTTTCCGCCCACCAGCTTTCAATCACCATGCCATATATCGGCGTAACGTTAGGATGGTGGATGTTTTTCTTATAGGCAACGTAGTCTTTACCCGAGAAATAGAGCGGTATTATATATGTGCCTTCGATCAAAACACGATCAAGGGCACGAACATTGGCGACAAGATCTTCGCGGTTCTCCGCCATCGCGATACCTTTGGCAAGCGCATCAACAGCAGGATCACAAATACCAGCAAAGTTCCATTGCGCAGGCTGTTTGGCGGCTTCGCATGTCCAGTACAGCATTTGTTCTGTGCCGGGCGAGAGGCTGTTTTGCCAGTAATAGAGCGTCATATCGTAATCATAATCATTAAGCCTGCCGCGATAAGACGCTGTGTCCATCACGCGCACTGTCGCGTCAATCCCGATTTTCTTTAATCCTTGGGTGTAGAGCAGAGCGAGTTTTTCATCTTCAGGAGCACCGAGTAACAGCTCGAACTTAAATGGTGCGCCTGTGGCCTCATTGACCATTTTCCCCTCTTTGATAACCCAACCAGCTTGTTTGAGCAGAGCATGAGCCGCGCGCATATTCTCACGGACGGATTTTTCGTTTTCTGTGGCTGGTTGCGGCTTAACGCGCTCCAAAATATCTGCGGGTAATGTGTCCATGTAAGGTGCAAGCAGTTCTTTCTCCGCATCACTCGCAGCCCCTTTGGCGGCAAGCTCAGAATTCGGGAAGTAACTATTGATACGCGCATACTCACCATGGAACAGGTTTTTGTTCGCCCAGTTAAAATCGAGCATTAAATTCAGCGCATCGCGCACACGGATATCATCAAATGGTGGGCGGCGTGTGTTAAATATCATCGCGCGGGTGCGTTCGGGGCGTTCATGGGCGAGGGCACTTTTCTCAATGCGCCCATCTTTCATCGCGGGAAAATCATAGGCAGATACCCAGTTTGAAATGTCCCATTCACGGCGGAAATTAAGTTCACCCGCTTTAAAGGCCTCAAACGACACCGTATCATCGCGGTAATAATCATAGATAATCTCATCAAAATTATAATGACCAACATTCACAGGCAAGTCTTTTGCCCAATAGTCAGGATTGCGTTTGTAAACAATCTGCCGTCCAGCCTCGAATTTTTCGATGGTGTAGGGGCTGCTGCTAAGCGGAATATCAAGCGTTGTTGAATCAAACTCGCGGCCTTCCCACCATGATTTTGCAAGAACGGGCATCATGGCAATAATCATAACGGTTTCTTGATCGTACCCTTCGCCAAATTCGAAATGCACCGTATGTGCGTCAATTTTCTCGGCCTTGGTCACGATGCGGTATATGCGGCGCATATTGGGGCGGCCGCCTTCTTTCATGGTCTCGAACGAGAATAAGACATCGTCTGCGGTGATGGGGCTGCCATCATTGAATTTCGCCGCAGGGTTTAAATGAAATGTCACTTCGGAACGATCATCGGAAATCTCTGCGCGCTCGGCGATCAACGGATACATCGTGAACGGTTCGTCCCATACGCGCTGCATCAAACGATCATAGTAAAGCGTTAGGCCTTGTGCAGACTTGCCTTTGAGCGAATAAGGATTGAGCGTATCAAACGTGCCAATGGCGGCTTGCTTTAATGTGCCGCCTTTGGGCGCGTCGGGATTAACGTAGTCAACATGGGCAAAATCAGCACCATATTTGGGGTTTCCATGCATTGCTAACCCATCTGCGAAAGCAGGATGAATAAAAGTAACGATCAATAAACAAATTTGGAGTAAGATTTTCTTCATGATAGGATTCATACCAGAGCGTTATGCGCGTTCCAACCACCATTTAATCGACAAAATAAGCCTAATTTATGGCGATATCACGCATGACCACGGCATGGACGCGATAGTTTCCACGATTGGCCCCGACCTAAATCCGACCGGGGCATTGAACCAGAGCATTCTGGCAGCCGCAGGACACGAGCTTGATAGCTTTATGCTGGAGAACATATATAAGCCCAAAAATGGTGATGTATTCTCTGTTCCGGGGTTTAATCTTCCTGTGGATAATGTCGTCTATACGGTGATTAAGCCATGGGAAGACAGTTTGAACAGCGAAGATCGCGACTTATTGCGCTGTTATCGCCGTCCGATGAAAATGGCCGTGCGGATGGGATGGAAGAAAATAGCGTTTCCTGCGCTCGGAACAGGGACAAAATCATTTCCGATTAAGCGCGCCGCACGTTTGGGGGTTCAAGCCATCTTGCAACGTATCAGCCCTGAAATAGATGATGTTTATATTATCTGTAATCGTAAGGATACCTTCGCCGCTTTTCGTGAGAGGTTGAAGCAGCTTAATTGGAGAGGGTAAAGTTTAAAAACTAAGTTTTTCCAAAATCATTTGAATTAAAGAACTAGATTTACGAGAATCTTCTCTATCCGTAGACTCATTTTCTGGTCCGCGCTTATGCAGAGATTGCTGCACAGTTTCTCGATCCTTTTGTGCTTCGAATTCTTTTGAGATGTTATAATCTGTTTCTGGCATGTCTTTTCTTTTCTTTTCTGTATTTGGAAAGACAAAAACATACCAAATAAATTGTTGTTATGCAAATAAATTGTGGTTTATTCACCTGCGAGCGCAGCGAGAAAACGCGTTATATCTATCCTACTGGATTGCCGCGCTTCGCTCGCAATGACGACATGGAAAAATTTACAAGAAACCTTAAAGAAGAGCGCTACTCATCAAAACTGTCATTGCGAGTGACCAAAGGGAGCGTGGCAATCCAGAGCTGTTCCGCATGCCAACCATATTGGATTGCTTCTGCCCTTGGGTGCTTCGTGTTGTTATATTCCGCGCTATGACGTTGATCTGGCGGCTTTAAAGCTCAGGTGGTTTATAGGTTGGAAATGTGACACCATTTTTTTCGCAGTACGCTTGCATTTGGTCGTGCTCTGCTTTTGAGCGCTCCAATATACCCGCTAAAAATCCTTTGGCTGGTGCCGTATCGGCGGGTTTTTGAGGTTCTTCGGTGTGTGCGGCATAGCCAAATTTGTTTTCCAGTTGGGCTACATTACCTTTGGCTGTATCTGGTGTTCTGCTGTTTGTCATAGATTACCCTGTCTGTTGTTTTATTTGTTATTATTCAGAACAGTTTAGCAAAAAATAGCAATATATGCAAAATTGATGGTCTACAGCATGCCTTGATAATGGCGTTGTGTCATGTCGTCGATTTCATCTTCGGAAAAGTCAAAATTCGCGCCGAGTTCCTCGATGATTGCTTGTCGCATAACATCGGTGATGTCTTCACCGCTTTCGCACCAGATATCGAGCAAGGGGCGGCGGAAAATAATGATAACGTCGTCATCGTTGGCGACTTTACTTTGCACACCTGGGGAGATTTGACTGCCTTTACGGTAGAGCGCGACAAGCTCGAACGGGTCATCAAGGTCAAATTCATCCTCAAGCGCTTCATCGGCGACGTCTTCGATTTGTACCGCGATGTCTTCGCAATAACTGCTAAGCTCTTCGGGCATGTTGTCCAAAATAGCCTGCGCGATGACCTCAAGGTCGTCGGTGCTCGGCGGAACGGTGAAATTCATGATAATCTGCTGTTGATCCATGGGTCTAACTTCTTTAATGATTCTATATAGTAAATTTACGACGAAACAGGGAGAACAGCAATGGCAGATAAGATGAATAATGAACAGGTCGCCGCAGAGCTTGCAAAACTAGAGGGTTGGGCGATGGTTGACGGCAAAGATGCCATCACAAAATCATTCAAATTCAAAAATTTCAGCGAAGCATGGGCGTTTATGTCACGCTCCGCACTTGTCGCGGAAAAACTCAACCATCACCCAGAATGGTTCAACGTTTATAACCGCGTGGATGTCACATTAAACACACACGATGTCGGCGGCCTATCTGAGTTAGATTTCAAAATGGCAAAACGAATGAACGCCTTCGCGGCATAACGTATAAGCCTACGGCAGCAACGTTCCTTTAGGCGGCAGCAGCAGGCCTGATCTTGTTTGTGTTGATGCAGCCATTGTTGGTATTATCGATTTTAAAATTTCGGGCAGCATGGTGTCTTTGACGCGCTGTCTTACTTCTTCGATTTGCTCAAGGCTCATTTTATCGCCATCAGGCTTGTCTTTGATAATTTTCGTCGTCCATTGTTCTACCCATTGATTGGCGTGTGCTTTGATCTCTGGTTTTTCTTGCTGCAATAACGTGACATAGCGCGGGCCTTCGATGACGCCGCCTGCTGTGACCTTGATATAAGGGCGGCTGCGCGTTTCCAAATATTCATGGATTTTCGCTTGGTGTTTGCGGAATAGTGCCGCAACTGTGTTTGTTACATCGTTTCTAAGGGGATCCACATGGATAACCAACGGCAATTCGCTCAAATTAACATCAAGTCCTGTCTCCCCCATCTTGCGCATAATGTCTTTGGCGTTTTCAATGGCGATCAAGGTTAAGTCCCGATCTTTATCAACCATGCGTTTGTCACCTGTGAGGATGGCATCAATGCGGTTGTTCACGGCCCATTGCCAAACTTCGGGGTCTTTTTTACCGTTCAGGCCGACAAAGTTCGTGTGCGTGGCGTAGTTAAATCCTTCGCGAATATGCGGAATAATGCGCGCTGAAATATTTTCATCGACCAGCAACCTGTAATTGTTATCAGGCGCAGGGGAAATACGTTCGTTGTAAAGCTCGGGGTGGTTGGCTATTAAAAATGCCCGCGCCATTAAGACAGTCTCAGGCTTGATATCTGGTCTTTGTTTGCAAATGGCGCGTGTATTCATACCTTTAGCGAGCAAATTAAAGACATCACGCACGGTAATGACTTTTTCCTTACCATTGCGGCCTTTTGGTTTGATGCGCTGAATTATGGTTTGACCCATTTTCTTGCTCTGATTTGCGTTTTGCAATTTATGTATTCCCTGTTTGGCAGTGTTACTCAGTGCTCTTCTTATACGAGTTGAGAGCTTTTATTCGAAAATTTTATAAGCCAGCATTCGTTGTAATCTGCTTCGGATCCATGCGGATTTCAATCAATACGGGTTTGTCACTAGCAATAGCATCTTTCCACGCCGCAGGGAAGTTCCCCGCATCGTCAACGGCCATACCGAGTGCGCCGTAGCTTTTCGCCAACATCGCAAAGTCTGGGTTCGTCAGCCCTGTGGCACTAATGCGGCCGGGATATTCGCGCTCTTGGTGCATGCGGATGGTGCCGTACATATTGTTATTACAAACCATGATAATCGGGCGTGCCTTGTGGTGGATGGCTGTGGCGATGTCTTGCCCCGTCATCATAAAGCCGCCGTCACCGCACAGCCCCAAACAAACGCGCTCAGGATGGGCAATCGAGGCCGCAATCACGGACGGCACAGCATAACCCATCGCGCCCGCAACAGGGGCGAGTAGGCGGTTCGGGCGACCATAACGCAAATAACGCTGCGCCCAACCGCTGAAGTTTCCTGCATCCGTTGTGATGATGGCATCTTTTGGTAAATGATTGCGCAGAAAATCAAAAATAACAGTCATATCCGCGCCGCGCCAAGCAGGGCGGTTCGTGAGATCAATCGTGCTCCACGCCTCATATTGCGTGCGGAGCGTCTTGCGCCAATCCGCCCATTGCCGTCCATCATGGCGCACACCACCAGCCAAAGCCGTTGCGGCGCTGTCCATGTCGGACAAAATCGCAAGATCAGCTTTGTAGAGCTTATTAAGCTCCTTCGCATCGGGGAAAATATGCACGAGCTTTTGTCCTGCATTGGCGCTCTCAAGCAATGTGTAGCCCTGCGTCATGATCTCGTTCAATCGCGCCCCAACAACCAAAAGTAAATCCGCATCGCGTACACTTTGCAGCAGCGCAGGGTTAGGGCCTGTACCAAGTTCACCGATGTAGCATTGATTATTATGATCGAACAAATCCTGACGGCGGAATGATGTCGCTACGGGGATTTTATTGGCGTTGGCAAAATCCATGAATTGCGTAATTGCTTCGTCGCTCCAGCCGCTACCGCCGACGATAGCCATCGGTTTTGACGCGCTTTTCAGCATCGCTTTGACATTTTTGATCGCGGCAGCACTCGCATGGGCACTCACTTTTTCGGCGGATGGTAAAGAGCAGGCTTTGGTGATTTCGACCAGCATATCTTCGGGTAACCCAATCGCCACAGGACCCGGCCTGCCTGACATGGCAATCTGGAAGGCGCGGCTGATGATTTCGGGGATGCGGGCAGGGTCATCAATTTCGGTCGCCCATTTTGCTAAATTTCCAAAAACGTTGGCAACGTCGATTTCCTGAAATGCTTCCTTGCCTTTGTCTTTGCGGGCGACTTGTCCCATGAACAAGATCATCGGCGTTGAATCCTGCATCGCGGTGTGAACACCAATCGACGCATTACAAGCACCAGGGCCGCGCGTGACAAAACATATGCCTGGGCGTCCCGTCAGCTTACCCATGCTTTCAGCCATAAACGCAGCCGCACCTTCGTGGCGGCATGTGGTGACATCAATTTTGGGGTAATCAAGCAACGCATCCAGCACCGCCAAATAGCTCTCGCCCGCAACGCATGAGATACGATTGACACCGTTAACGGCAAGGCATTCGACCAGCAATTGCGCGCCCGTTTTTTCGGTTTGCAGGATATTGTTTTGTAATGCTTCCATCGTTTTCCCTGTCCTGCGCTATGAGATGCAGAATCGTTTTTTTAAGACTATCACAACAGCAGCAGCCGTAAAATGAATAGTGTTTTTGCGTTGTGCATACAGGAGAATTATGCGAAACTTTGTTATTAAACTTTAGAATAAGAACTCATCCTTTATGTCCTACCAACTTCACAATGCAACCGTCCTTATTATTGATGACATGGCACCGATGCTTTCGTTGGTGTCGTCAATTTTGAAGATTTTCGGATTCTCAAATATCCATGTGGCGCAAAACCCAGATGACGGGTTTGATCTGCTTTGTCGTCACAACCCCGATATTGTAATCACGGATTGGTTGATGCAGCCTTATGACGGGATTGAGCTGATTAAAAAGATAAGAACTGATAAGCGTTCCCCCAATAAATTCGTGCCTATTATCTTGATGACAGGTTACAGCCACCGCATGCGGATTGAAAAAGCGCGTGATAGCGGCGTCACAGAAATTCTGGTGAAACCGTTCCGCGCCAAAGACCTTTATCACCGCATCGAACATTTGATTGAAAAGCCGCGCCAGTTCGTTGAGCTATCTAAATTTTTTGGCCCCGATCGCCGCCGCCGCAAACCCGATGATTATGGTGGCCCCAAACGCCGCGACGTTGATGACGGTACAAAAGTGGATTTTGTTAAAACGGACAGAGCCTCAGGACGTGGAAAAACGTCAAGCATGCTGAAAGATTTGGAAACCAAAGCCAAAAACGTGGTGGATGAGACATGAGCGATAATAAATCAAAACCAGATCACGAAATTGCCAAATACTATAACCCGCCTAATATTTTGCGACAAAAATGCGGTGTCGGCGGCATGGCCGAGGAGTTAATCCAAAAAGCCGAAGCCTTTATTAAGGATAACAAATTCGATTTCAAACCAACGGCGGCGGATATTTTGAAACGCTTTAATAAAACTCTTGCCGACGCAAAAACGGCGAAAGTTAAAGACAAAAAGCTGATCGACAAAATTGGTGAGCCTATTATGGAGCTAAAAGCCAATGGCGAGATGTTCCGTTTTTCATTGCTGACCGAGGTTGCCGAGATTCTACTGAGCTTCCTTGAAAACATATCTGTGCTGGATGATGATAGCTTTCATGTGATCGATGCGCATAAAAACACGTTGGGCGTTATTATCAAAAACGATTTGCGTGGCGGCGGCGGTGCCGAAGGTCATGCGCTGTCGCGGGAATTATATGCGGCGTGTAAGCGTTATTATACCAAGCATAAAATCGAAGTCACAGGTTAGAAGTTACAGGTTAAGCGTCACGCAACCTGTCGATGTTATCTCTGATATCACCCAAAAACGGCAACGCATCCTGCACACCCATTTTTGTGCAGGTAAGAGAGCCTGCGACACAGGCGTATTTCAAACTCTCGATAAAGCTTTTCCCATTATGGATGCAAGCCGCATAGGTGCCGCAAAACGCATCGCCCGCGCCCGTTGTATCCACAACTTCCTCAATGGCAAGCGCAGGAATATGAATCGCCGCGCCATCGGGGTTTGTTGCATAAACACCTTTTGAGGCGCATGTGATAATGCAATGAAGCTCAAATTTTTTGGCCAGTGCCGCAGAAAGCTTTTGCGGAGCTGTATCTTCGGGAACACCAAATTGTTTGGCAAGCTGCTGCGCTTCGATCTCGTTCAAGATTAAATCATCAACCTTCATTAATGTCGCACTGGTGATTTTCTTTGCGGGGGCGAGGTTGAGCATAACCCGCACGCCATTTTCATGTCCACGCTCTATCATGGCGAACACTTGTTCTGGCGGAACTTCCATTTGCATCAAAAGCACAGCACCCGTACGTAAGATTTCATCGGGGACTTGGTCGTTGTGTATTTCGGCGTTTGCGCCAATGGCAACCATGATGTTATTTTCGCCGCCTTTTTCGCATGTAACCATCGCGATGCCTGTAGGCAGTGTTTCTGATTCGGCAACGCCTGAGACCAAAACACCTTCGCGTTTCATGCCGTTACGGATTCGCATGCCCATGCCATCATTACCAACACAACCAATCAGCACCGTTTTTGCACCCATACGGGATGCGGCTAACGCTTGGTTTGCGCCCTTGCCGCCGTATGACATGCGGTAGGTCTCGCCAGTCACGGTTTCACCGCGGGCGGGGAAGTGCGATACATCAAAGGATATGTCTGTGTTCAATGAACCGAATACAATAATCATTTGTAAATTGTAATCTTTATACTTTAAAAATGATAGAGGATTGCGTAAGTTCGAATTGAGACATAAAGAGTAAGTCCAAGAGTAAATGCTAAGAGATGCCTATGAATTACAATAAATCATTTGAAGACAGCATTCGCGTATTAAAGGAAGACGGTCGTTACCGCACTTTCGCAACGCTTGAACGCTTGGTCGGTGAGTTTCCAAAGGCTCTATATCACGCCCCTGACGGCACCGTGCGCGAGGTGACAATCTGGTGCAGCAATGATTACCTCGGCATGGGGCAAAATCCTGCGGTTCTGGATGCGATGAAAGCCGCGATTGATAACTCAGGCGCAGGCGCAGGCGGCACACGCAATATTTCTGGCACAACCCGCTACCATGTTGAATTGGAGGCAAGCGTTGCCGACCTTCACGGTAAAGAGGCAGGTTTGGTATTTTCCTCAGGCTATGTGGCGAACGAGGGCGCATTGAGCGCACTCACAAAATTACTGCCTGATTGCGTGGTGTTTTCTGATGCGCTCAACCATGCGTCGATGATCCACGGCATGAAAAACGGCAAGTGCGTAAAGAAAATTTTCCGTCATAACGATGTTGAACATCTCGAAGAATTGCTCAAAGCCACACCGCCGAGCGTGCCTAAAATCATTGCGTTTGAATCTGTGTATTCAATGGAAGGCGACATTGCGCCGCTCAAAGAAATCATCGAACTTGCCGAGAAATATGGCGCGCTGACGTATCTTGATGAGGTTCACGCTGTCGGTCTTTACGGCCCGCGTGGTGGCGGTGTTGCCGAAGAGCGCGGCTTGATGGATTGTGTTGATATTATCGAAGGCACATTCGGCAAGGGCTATGGCTTGATGGGCGGTTATATCGCGGGTAGTGCCGCCATGGTGGATGCTGTGCGCTCTTATGCGTCGGGCTTTATCTTTACCACCGCATTGCCGCCAGCGCTTCTCGCAGGCGCACGCGCCAGTGTTGAGCATTTGAAAGTGTCCGAGATCGAACGCCAAAGACAACGCCGCAATGTGCGCCTTCTCAAAGACCGCATGGAAAAAGCAAACATGCCTTATTTAAAAGGCGAGAGCCATATTGTACCGCTAGTCGTGGGCGAGGCTAAATGCTGTAAGCTCGTGACCGATATGCTTCTCGCGCATTACGATATGTACGTCCAACCGATTAATTACCCGACTGTTCCCGTGGGCACAGAACGCCTGCGCCTAACCGCAACCGCCGCGCACACAACAGAACAAGTCAACCAAATGGCGGATATCCTAGAACAACTCTGGATCGAAAACCACGTCTTCCAATACGCCGTGGCGTAAGGTTGCATGCTCTGCTATAGATATATTGACTGACTGTATGAACAATCTATCGATATTGGTGATATGAAGCGCAGCATTTTTTTACTGTTTATAATTTTCCTCGAAGGATATGTCGTTTTATCGACAGAACTTCTTGCGATCCGTCAGACTTTGCCATTTGTTGGCAGTGGCACAGATACGCTTTCGATTATTATCGCGGCGGTGCTGATGCCGTTGGCCTTTGGTTATTACGCAGGCGGACGGTTCAGGGGTAATGTTCGCCGTAAAATCATAAAGAATTTGCTTGTGGCACAGATCATTTTGATTCCTGCCTTATCGTATGTTGTCCTGACCCCTCTATTTGAATTTTTCATACTGGAACAGGATTTCCGCAACAGAATTTTGCTGACGATATTATATTCGTCCGTGTTTTTGGTGGTGCCTGTTTATCTTCTGGGGCAAACAGTACCGCTCATCACGAATTATTTTAGAAATGCGCGCTTGTCCGATGTCGCGGGCAGGATATTATTCTTTTCAACGCTAGGCTCCTTTTTTGGTGCGGTGCTGACGACGACGGTTCTTATGAATGTTCTCGGTGTGGCAATGACCGCGAGTGTGACCATTGCGTGTATGACGTTCCTTATTGTTGTGCTGGCGTTTAAAAAATCCCCAGTTATTGCGTGTTTGTCCGTTGCGCTACTCGGGATAACAATGTTTTTGAACAGCTCTTATATGCTCGCCAAAATAAACGTTGTGGCAAGCAATGCCTACAGCACCGTTCAGGTTGAGGAAACCCAAACCAAGGCTCCTATTCGTTATTTGCGCCTGAACCGTTCGATATCTTCGGGAATATTGGTGAACGAACCTGAAACACCGCTGTTTGATTATGCCACTTACATTGACCGCTATTATTTGAAAAGCATGCAGCGTGAAAACAAAAAGGGCGACATCCTTATCCTCGGTGCGGGCGGGTTTACCTTGGGGCGTGGCGAGATGTGGAACAATTACACCTATGTTGATATCGACCCCGATTTGAAAAACGTCATAGAAACAGAATTTTTAAAAGCACCGCTAGAGGAGAACAAAACATTTGTTCCCGAACCTGCCAGAGCCTATTTAAAAAGCAGCAATAAAAAATATGATCTGATTATCATGGATATATATCGCGGGCCTGCGGGGATTCCGTCGCACTTGTTAACGCTTGAGTTCTTTACCCTTATGGGGCAATCACTAAACAAAGATGGTATTTTGGTCATCCATATGATTTCGTCGCCCTTATTCGAGGATGAATTCACCAAAACCATCGATAACACAATACGCACAGCTTACCCATACGCCGCGCGGCAGGTGATGGGCGGTATAAAACCGTGGGGAAACCAAAGCCAAGGCGACGGATATCATTCTGTGCTGTACCAGATAAAACCGCAAAACCAGTCAGGCGCGCGACATATCTTCACGGATAACATGAATGATGCTGGGTTTATCCAAGGAAAAGACGTTCCATACTAATCAGCTTATAAACAAACAGCCGTGATTGTGAATGAACCTGAGTAGTTTCCGCCGGGTTGCGAGGCACCGACATTGAGCGTGCCGCCAATATCGTATGTGGCTGAGTTTTTGGCATTAAAGGTCGCTGTTGTGCCGCCTCCAGGGTTTAGCGCAAGCCCTGTAATGCCCATATTATCGCCGCCACTGTTGATTGTCGCACCTGAGGAAAGAGTAACCATAACTGTGCCTGCGGGACCGCCACCTTGGTTGCCAGTCACTTTTACTCTGGCGCGGAACGGTGATCCTGTTGTGCTTAGGCATATAGGGCTCGATGTCACAGCGCCCGTGACTGGATTAACAGAAACGGTGCCTGCTGCGGCTGTGCAAGGAATTACCGTGGCAAAGCTGAGCTTTGTTGCGATGACATTCATGGTGATTGCGGCATCAACACAGCCTATCACGGGCATAGCCTTTGCATCTTGCGGGGCATTGAGCATAGCCATCGCAAGAGCCGACATAGATAAACAGACATACTTCTTTAATTTGCTTGGCATGGACTCATTTTACATTAATTTAGTAAAAAGCAGGAGTTTATTTCCTGTTAGGTGACAAGAATTACTTCTTGTCACCTTTATCATCGGCATCATTGCCCCACATTTTTCCCCACCAAGGGCGCGGATCAACGATAGGTTTGCCTTTGAAATCTTGGCCGTTATCTTCCATTTTCTCGCGGATGTCGGCGATGTCCCAGCCTGTGATGTTGGATAGGCTTTGGGCTTCTTTTTCAAAGCGCGTCGGTAGGCTTTGGAAATATTGTTTACCCGCCTCACAGTTTGCTTCTTTCGTCCATGGGTGGCGCAAAACGTAGCGTCCTTGGAAGTTTTCACGGTCGGCTGTTTCATGCATGGTTAGATCTTCTGGGAACTTGTCCGCTGTGTAACGAACGTGAAGGCGTGTTACAAATACATCCACGGCACCACCTTGTGGCGGCATAATCATGCGTGGTTGTGGTTGCCCGGGCATTGGTTTGATGCGGTCATCAGGTTGATCCAACCACCAAACGCCAAGCGTGCGTAGATCGTCATTTGGTAACGGGTCAGCCGCACACGGGTCACACCATGCCATGTCCCATGCATATTCCAAAAAGACAGTTTTCATGCCTTCTTTTTCAACTTGCTTGGCAAACATAGCTTTGTAAAAATCGCCGAATTCTTCCTTCAC
>JBBKWU010000002.1:0-272371 GCA_037969035.1 Bdellovibrionales bacterium | reverse complement strand
TATTGGTTGTTCTTCCCGCAATGATACTGGTCGCGAGTTTACCGATCAGCTTTGGCGGTTGGGGGGTGCGTGAAGGTGCATTTATATACGGGCTAGGGCTTATTGGCATTCCGATGGAGACCGCATTTCTAATTTCTGTGCAAATTGGGATTATGGGGATGGTGACGGTGATGTTAATTGGCGTTCCTGTTGTGATGGGGAGTGATTTGGCGCGCATCCGTTATCAAGCATCATTCGCCGCAAAAAATTGCGCGCGCCTGTTTAGCCGTTCATGATTAATTCTGTGACGTCTTGTTTTTCCTTTTGCAAAAAACAGCAAGGGTTTCTTGCTTTATTTGCTGTGGTCATTGCCCTATTTTCTTCGATATTTTTGCAAGTGCAGGCTGATTTTTACGGTATGCGCTTAAATCTTGCTGACATGCTTTTACCCGTGGCGGGACTTGTGATCGTGGTAAGTCTTTTTTTGCGCCGTTCCGATTGGCCGCAGTGGGATATTCCTCATAGTTATTTTTGGCTTGTGGGGCTTGTTCTATGGATGGGGTTTTGTGTGCTCAACGGTTATTACCAGATGGGCGAAATGAGCTCATGGGCACTTTATAATAAATTTATCGGGTTTGTTGTTTTGGTTTGTTATTTCGCGCTGGGTGGTTGGTTGGCGCGTAACGCAGGCGGTATGGTCTTACGGACTTTCTATTGCGGCTTTTTACTGTCTTTTGTGGCGTTGTTTGTTTTCGCGTTTCTAGGCACTGTTTTACAAAGTTTCGATATTGTTGTTGTTTCAAAGCTCGTCAAATTTTCTGGTTTTATGGGGAATCGCAATGCGTATTGTGTTTTGTTGATATGCGCGACTGTTTTATGCGTGATCGTGGGGCGACGCGTACCAGGATATTTGCCGCGGTTTATCTTGCCGCTATACTTGATGTGTCTGCCTATCGTTGCGGCAAATAACGGTTCGCGGGCAGGGTGGATCGTTTTAAGTTTTCTGGCAATTTATTTCTTTGTGGCGCATTTTAAATGGTCTGTCCGTCATATTTTACCGTGGTTGTTGTGCGGCGCGATTTTGGCGGTATTGCTGTTTAGTACGACAGATCAAGTTGTGACCAAGCGTAAAAACATCACGCGCATTATTACGACGATCGATGTTATGCAAGAGCACGGAACTGACGCTTTGGGGGATATTAACAAAAACGATAAAAATGTCCGGAAAATTGCGAGTGAGCTCGTGCGTCTTCGGAATGTGCGGGACTCATTGGTAATATGGGCGCAAAACCCGATTATTGGCGGCGGGATGGGTTCTATCCTGCATTATCAGGAGCAGCATTATGATGGTGAAACAGTCTTTATAGATGTGATGGATTGCACGCCTGTTTGGCTGTTAGCGGAAACGGGTCTGATCGGGCTTGGTTTGTTTTCTCTGTTTTATATTTTTGTTTTGCGCGCATTGTGGCGCAAATTAAAAAATGAAGACGGGATAGAGGGGGCATTCGCGGAGGCATTGTTTGTATTTATGCTCGCGTTTGGGGTTATGTCGTTATTCCACGAAATTTTATATACGCGTTATTTGTGGGTGATGATGGGGATGGGGGTTGCTGTTCTTCGTCCGCAGGTGGCGAATTAAGCATTAAAAGCAAAAAGCACCCGAAGGTGCTTTTATGAAAGTCTCACTGGAGCGAGTGAAGGGATTCGAACCCTCGACCCTAACCTTGGCAAGGTTATGCTCTACCCCTGAGCTACACTCGCGATGTCCAGTAGAGAATGCGTAATATATAAAAATTCGTGTGGATTGCAAGCTTTATTTAAATGATTGATTTTTTCATTGAAAAGTCTAGCTTTGTGAGCATGAAAACAGGTTCAGAGATATTGTCGAAACAGGCCATGAATAGTGATGCTCAGGCGGATTTACCGACATCACCCGAAGCATTGATCGCAATGCTGGACGAGCAGGCAATCGCCTATGAATTTTATGAACATGAAGCGGTTTTTACCGTGGATGAGAGCAAAAAAGTGGATGCGGGAATTGTTGGCCTGCATTGTCGCAACCTGTTTTTGCGAGATCATAAGAAAAAAATGTTTTTGGTGTCGGCGCAAAACGCTACAAAAATTGATTTGAAAAAGCTGTCGGATGTGCTCGATTCAGGGCGGTTTTCATTCGGTTCGCCTGATCGGCTTTGGCAGTATCTTGGCGTGCGTCCTGGTTCTGTATGCCCATACGCGGTTGTGAATGATAAGGACAACGACGTGAGCCTTATTCTCGATGAATCCATGATGGATGCGGAGATTGTAAATTTTCATCCGCTTGTGAATACGATGACGGTCGGTACAGACCCACACGATCTTGTGAAATTTGCACAAAGTATCGGCCATAACGTGAAAGTTGTTGATTTAAGTGCTGCGGCACCTGATAACAGCTAGACGCTGATATAACAGTAAGGAAAATAAATGCTATTTGGAAAAAATAACCAATCAGGACAACTGGGGCAACAACCGCCGAACACCAGTATTTTTGATGTCACAACATTGGATTTCGAAGACAAGGTTTTGACGGCATCGATGGACGCCCCCATTATCGTTGATTTTTGGGCACCGTGGTGTGGCCCGTGTAAGCAGCTATTACCTGTACTAGAGAAGGTTATTGGCTCTTACGGTGGCGCCGTCACGATGGCGAAGGTGAATATCGATGAAAACCAAGAACTCGCGCAGGCTTTGCGGGTGCAATCTGTACCTACTGTATTTGCATTTTTTCAAGGTCAGCCTGTAAACGCGTTTCAAGGCGTTTTGCCAGAAAGTCAGATCAAATCTTTTATTGATCAGGTTTTGCAAGCGGCGCAGCAAGCACAGCCTGACGCGCTTGATATTCCAAAAACTCTATCGGATGCGGCAAAATTTTTGGCCGATGGTGATCTTGGTCATGCACAGAACTTATATGTCCAAATTCTGGAAGTGGATGAGAAAAACGTTGAAGCTTTCACAGGTCTTGTGCGGACGTTTATTGCCGCAGGACAGTTGGAACAAGCCGCTAGCATGATTGAAAATGCGCCCGATGATATTGCACGTGAAAGCCAATTTCAGGCAGCTAAAACAGCGGTGGAACTGGCACAAATGGCGGTTGGTGATTTGACCGCGCTTGAAGCAGATTTTGCCAAAAATCCGGATGATCTGGCTATAAAATTTGATTACGGCATGGCGTTGTTTGGCGTTGGTAAAAAAGAAGAAGCTGTTGATATGATGGTTGGAATTATCGGAACAAATCGTGAGTGGGAAGAGGATAAAGCGCGGGTGCAGCTTTTGAGATTCTTCGAAGCCATGGGACCCGCCGATCCGATAACCGTAGCAGGGCGCAGAAAACTTTCACGCTTACTGTTTTCTTAAGGAAATTCTGCGCTAGATTAATCTTATGATGAGTGATTTACCACACACAATTCCTGTCTTCCCGTTGCAAGGCGTATTGCTTTTACCGCGCGGACAATTACCGCTGCATATCTTTGAGCCGCGTTATAAAGCTATGGTGGACGATGCGCTGGGTGGCAACCGTATGATCGGTATGATACAGCCCAAAGAGTGCGGTAATTTATTCGATACAGGGTGCGCGGGACGTATTACGAGCTTCGAGGAAACTGATGATGGGCGTTATTATATCGTTCTATCTGGTATTTGCCGTTACGTTATAAAGGAGGAGCTTGAGCAGGTGAAAGGTTACCGCCGTGCTGTTCCTGATTGGAGCTCATTTAAAGGCGACTTGAACCCGTCCGCGTGTCTTGATTTGGATCGCGGTAAGCTTAAAGACATGTTGTGTAATTATTTCACCATGCATGAAATGGATTGTAATTGGGAATTGGTTGATGAAGCCGCGGATGAACGCTTGATTACGTGCCTTTCCATGATTTGCCCGTTTGATGCAGGAGAAAAACAGGCGTTGCTTGAGGCAGGATGCTGCCATGAGCGCTCGAAGCTGTTTCTAACCATGCTGGAAATGGCGATTTGTTCGGGTGCAAAGCCCAATAACGCGCAGCATTAAGCCCTTCTTATATTGAAGTTTTTCATTTTATCGCTATGATAGCGCGATGATAAACGATGTTGATCCTAAATTACTGGAAATACTTGTTTGCCCGCTGAGCAAAGTGCCGTTGCGGTACGATAACGTTGCGCAGGAGTTGATTTCGGAGCAAGCAGGGCTTGCTTATCCGATACGGGGCGGTGTCCCTGTTATGTTGATCGAGGAAGCCCGCCGCATTGATAAAGACTGATATTTGAATTGATAACCTAAATATAAGATAAGGGAAAAATTGCATGAGCACCCTGACGCAAACATCCAGCGATAAAAATCGCGTTATAATTTTTGACACAACATTGCGCGATGGTGAGCAATCACCCGGCTGTTCGATGAACAAGGAAGAAAAGCTGCGCATGGCACGTATGCTTGATGATCTTGGCGTGGATGTCATTGAAGCAGGTTTTCCGATTGCCTCGCAAGGTGACTTTGAAGCGGTGGAAGCCATCGCAAAGCAAAGTAAAAACGCGATCATCGCAGGTCTTTGCCGCGCTACAAAAAAAGATATTGAAGCGTCTGCGGAGGCGATTAAACCAGCGAAACGTGGACGTATTCATACGTTTTTATCTACGTCACCGCTGCATATGAAGTACAAGCTGCAAATGTCACCCGAGGATGTTTTGCGCGCGGTTGAAGAAAGCGTGACGCATGCGCGTAATTTCACCGATGACGTGGAATGGTCTGCCGAAGATGGTAGCCGCACCGAAGATGATTTTCTGTGTCGCTGTGTTGAGGCCGCGATTGCGTGTGGCGCAACGACGATTAATATTCCCGATACGGTGGGTTATGCGCTGCCTGAAGATTATGCACGTATTTTCCGCATGTTGATTGAACGTGTGCCTAATATTGATAAGGCGGTGTTGTCTGTGCACTGTCATAATGATTTGGGCTTGGCTGTTGCGAATTCGCTTGCGGGTGTTGCTGCTGGCGCGCGCCAAATTGAATGTACGATTAACGGTATTGGTGAGCGCGCAGGAAATGCCGCGCTTGAGGAAGTGATTATGGCGATACGCACCCGCCATGACTGCCTGCCGTACGAAAATAATATCGATACGACAATGCTAACGAAAATCTCACGTACGCTCTCATCCATCACAGGTTTTAACGTGCAGCCGAACAAGGCGATTGTTGGCGCGAATGCGTTTGCTCATGAAAGCGGTATTCACCAAGACGGCATGTTAAAAAACGCGCAAACTTACGAAATTATGACGCCGATGTCTGTCGGTTTGCATGAAACAAATCTTGTTCTGGGTAAGCATTCGGGGCGTGCAGCGTTTAAGAATAAATTGAACGAGCTTGGTTTTGATCTGGGTGACAATGCATTCCAAGATGCGTTTAAGCGTTTTAAAGATTTGGCAGATAAGAAAAAGGATATCTTTGACGAAGACCTTATTACGTTGATCGATGATAAGCATGTTCCTGATCAAAAATTGGACTTTGTCTCACTTGAAGTCAAAGCAGGCTCAGGCGCGCCGCAAACGGCAAAGCTTTGTATGCGCGTTGAAGGTGTGGAACATTGCGTGGAGGCCGAAGGAAATGGCCCTGTCGACGCGATTTTTAACGCCATTCAGCAAATTTTCCCACACCCCGATGTCACGTTGCCGCTTTATCAGGTTCATGCCGTAACAGGCGGAACAGATGCGCAGGCATCGGTCACGGTGAAGTTAGAGGAAAAGGGGCGTTCAGCGTTGGGACAAAGTGCAGACGTTGATACGATGGTGGCCTCGGCACGCGCTTATATTTACGCGCTGAATAAAATCATCGATAAACGCAGCGAAATCCGCCCGACTGAAGCACCGATCAAAGTATCGCTTTAGATTAATTGACATAAATTAAACGTTTGTGAGATAATCTTTCAGAAGGAGAGGTTTTGCTTATGCATGCGGAATCAGGCAGTTTAAAGAAGGCGTTTGGCGATAATAACCCGTTAAAAGGATATTATCTGGTTCGAAGTTACGCCTCTGATTCTGGTGCTTATGAAAGTGTTTGTGAATTACCCCTCGAGGAAGCTATTGCTAAATGCGCTGAACAAGAGCCGAACCGTGGGCTTGATGATGAACGCAACCCAGCAGAGTACATGCATCATCGTTTGGAAACAGAAGATTGGCTGCGCTCGAAGGCGGAGGAGAGCGCGGTGCGGATAGATCGTCATCACCCTGTGTATTTTGCCTTCACCAATGATCTAAAAACGGTTAAAGATCGCATGATGGAAATGCGACCCGATAATACCGTGATAGACATTCCTGCTGAGAAGCTAGATCTATCGAATTGGTCTTTTACGATGGATGATCATTTCTTTGCTGATCATGTGGGGGGCGATGGATCGAACCTTGAAGACTTTGAACAGCATCCGCTTCATGGGCGCGTTATGAGCGCAACGGATTTAGTTGATGCTATTGCCGCGCACGGTTATCCGCAAGATGAAACAAAACACAATATCGAAGCGCAAATGTGGTCGTCTGAACCTATCATGGACGTCCCAAATGTAACGCCCAATGTGACACCTGCGGCAAAGCCTCAGCAAAAAATTTAATTATTTATCGTTGTTTGAATTTTATCAAAAACATCATGGAACATGGCTTCTGTAAGGCGGTTTGTTTGGGTGTTGTAGCGCGAGCAGTGATAGCTATCAATTAAATACAAATCGTTTCGTAATTTATGTTTTGCGTTGTGCGCGAATTTGAAATCTGCGAGTTTTTTACCGAATGTTCGCAGTACGGCATCGTGCGAGATTTTCCCGAGAGAGAGAATGCATTTGATGCTTTTTGTGTTCTCAATTTCGCTTTCTAAAAATTGTTGGCAGGTTTTAATTTCATCGCCTGTTGGTTTGTTTTCGGGTGGGACGCATTTTACGGCATTTGTGATGCGGCAATTTATCAATTTTAACCCATCATCGGGACGTGCTTTAAATGTGCCGTTGGCAAAGCCGAATTTGATGAGCGTGCTGTAAAGTAAGTCGCCTGCATAATCACCTGTAAACGGTCGACCTGTGAAATTTGCACCTTTTAAACCTGGTGCCAGACCGACGATTAGAAGTTGCGGGTTCTCATCGCCCCAAAATGGAACGGGCGCGTTGAATTTGTCTGGAAACTTTTCGCGGTTGTTGTCGCGGAATGTTTTTAGGCGCGGGCAAAGCGCACAATTTCTATTTGCTGTTTTAATCATGCGCTTAGAATAGCTACCGCGTTAAATTCGTCAAGAATAGATAAAGAAATCCTTGCACTCGCTTGCAAAACTTCCTATAAACCATTCACAGATTAAATAATTGGAGATAATGAAGATGGCACGTATTACCATAGAAGATTGTGTAGACAAAATCCCTGACCGTTTTGAGCTTGTAATGCTGGCTGCGCAACGTGCCCGTAAAATCAGTGCAGGTGCTGCGCTGACGCTTGATCGCGATAATGATAAGAACCCAGTTGTGTCTTTGCGTGAAATTGCCGAAGAAACAGTTGAAATTGCAGATTTGAAAGAAGAATTGGTCAAAACACATCAACGCGTAATTGAAATGGATGATGATGAAGATGTCATCGACTCCATGGAAGGCGAAGAAGCGTGGAGCAATATTGCAGCAGAAAGCAATGCTTCAGGTTTTGATGATGTAAATGACGATGCGGATGATGAAGATGAGCCTTCGTTAGAAGACATGGCTGGCGGCGCACCTAAAGATATTTAGGCTGTTTTGTTGGAACATGTTTATAAAGGCCGGCTTTGTCCGGCCTTTTCTTTGTCTTCTTTTTACGGTTTTTCATGGTCAAACCTGTTTTTATAGATAATAATCACTCTTTATAATATTCTGCGATGCTCGTTATGCTATGGGTTGTGGAATATAGCCTAAATTGTCTTTTAAGGGTTCTATGTCAGATATTCAGGAATTATGCGACAAGGTCGAAATTTATAATCCAGCAGCACAGTTGGATAAGATTAGGCTCGCCTATGACTTTGCAAAAGAAAAGCACGAGGGACAAACACGCGCTTCTGGTGAGCCCTATTACACGCACCCTGTTGCTGTTGCGGATATATTGGCCGATATGCGGCTTGACACCGCCACGGTTGCTACCGCCATTTTGCATGACACGCTTGAAGATACATCGGCGACATTTGAGGAGCTGAGCAAAAAATTCGGCGAAGAAGTCGCGACGCTTGTGAACGGTGTTAGTAAACTAACCCGCATTGAAAGCCAGACAGTTGAAGGCAAGCAGGCGGAGAACTTCCGTAAACTTGTTTTGGCGATGTCGGAAGATATTCGTGTTTTGCTTGTTAAGCTTGCTGATCGTTTGCACAATATGCGCACGCTGCACCATTTTAACCGTCCCGATAAACAGCGCCGTATCGCGCGCGAAACGATTGAAATTTATGCGCCGCTTGCGGAACGCATTGGCCTTCATAAGATTAAGGAAGAACTTGAGGATTTATCCTTTAGCTTTTTGAACCCTGAAGCGCGGGACAGTATTACCAAGCGCCTATCTTTTTTGCGCTCTGAAGGTAATGAAATTGTCGATAAAATCATTAACTCCCTGACCAAAGTTATTAAAGATCAAGGCATTGATGCAGACATTACAGGGCGCGAGAAAACACGCTATTCGATCTGGCGCAAGATGCAACGTAAGAACGTTGCGTTTGAGCAGTTATCGGACATTATGGCGTTTCGTGTGCTCGTTGATAATATCGAGCAATGTTATCATGTTTTGGGCATTATTCATGGGTCGTACTCTACGGTTCCTGGGCGATTTAAGGACTATATCTCGACACCCAAGCCCAACGGTTATCGTTCTTTGCATACCACCGTGATTGGGCCGGAAAGCCAGCGTATTGAAATTCAAATCCGTACGAAGCAGATGGCTGAAGAAGCGGATCTGGGGGTTGCGGCACACTGGGGTTATAAAGAGGGTGGTGAACAAAACATTAAAGATATTAAGAAGTTTCGCTGGATGCGCGAGCTTTTGGATATTATTGAAACGGAAGCCAAACCTGAAGAGTTTCTTGAAAACACCAAAATGGAGTTATTCCAAGATCAGGTTTATGCGTTTTCACCAAAGGGCGATTTGATTGAATTACCAAGTGGTGCAACGCCTGTTGATTTTGCCTATGCGGTGCATTCGGCCGTGGGTGATAAATGCGTCGGAGCCAAAATTAACGGGCGCATTGCGCCGCTCAATACGAAGTTAAATAATGGCGATCAGGTCGATATTATTACTGCCAAAAACCAGACACCGTCTCCAACGTGGGAACGTTTCGTTGTAACGGGTAAGGCGCGCTCACACATTCGCCGTTATATCCGCCACCAACAGCGCGGTGAATATGAAGCGCTGGGTAAGGCTTTGCTGCAAAAAGTCTTTCAGCAGGAAGGTTACGAGTTTACTGAAAAAGCCGTGTCCGGTATTTTCCGCCAATTCCGCTTGGATGGTATCGAGGACGTTTATGTAGGAATCGGTTCGGGTAACGTTGTTGCACGTGATGTCTTCCGCGCTATCTTTCCTGCGCATAAGACGGAAACCGTTAAAAAGCCAACTGATGCCGAAGTCGAACTGCAGACCAAGCAACCGATGGATAAAGGTAAGCCGCTTGCGATCAAGGGGCTTGTCGCGGGCATGGCGATGCATTTCGCGCGTTGTTGCCACCCGCTACCGGGCGATAGAATTGTGGGTATTGTGACCACAGGTAAAGGTATAACTATCCATACGATAGATTGTGACACGTTAGAGAATTTTGCGGACACGCCTGAGCGCTGGATTGATGTTGCATGGGATGATGGCCCAGAGTCACCTGAATCGCATATTGGCCGTTTAGAGATTACGATCTCTAATGTCGCGGGGGCGTTGGGTACGTTATCGACCGTGATCGGTAAAAATGGCGGCAATATTACGAATCTTAAGATCACAAGCCGTTCTCTGGATTTTTGGGATATGCTATTGGATGTCTATGTGAATGATACGAAGCATCTGAATAATATTATAGCCGCACTGCGGGCGACACCAGAGATTGCAACGGTTGATCGGGCAAGAGGGCGTTAGTTTAGGGCTAGTTTGAGAGTGTGAAGCTGATAACTTCACGGCCTTTTTCAACGTCTTTGACAATCATAGAGACTCGCTGCTCTGGTTGCAGATCATCAAGGCCATGGCGTTCAAGACATGTTTTGTGAATAAAAATATCCTTCATACCGTCATCAGGCGTAATAAAGCCGAAGCCCTTATCTTGTTTGTACCATTTTATTTTTCCAGACAGCTCGTAACATTCTTCGGATTTTTTTTGCTGTATATTATTTTGTATATCGTTTGATAATCCGTCATCGATGACCTCAATAACGTTGGTTACAAGCGCGCCTTTGTTGCCGCGTTGAATTTCACAGAGAAGGGTCGCGCCTTCACTAAGCCCTTGAATGTCTGCGCGCTGTAGGGTTGTTATATGGATGAAGGCGTCGATTTCTTCATTTTCAGGGATCACAAACCCGAAACCCTTTGGTTGATTGAACCATTTGAGCACAGCAGTGACTGTCTCGGAAGTTGTATGCTCTTCCATAGTGTTTTGATTTATCATTTTTACATTAACTGAGTTCAAAATTTTCCCCCTTAACAAATAGGGATACTTTAAGTGTCTATATTTCCATACATTCCATTATATTTACACAATTTTAATGGGAGAATGCAACTTTTTTTTAAAATATTTAAATCATTTTTATTAGAATAAGGTAATATTATGAGTATTTACGTATTAAATATTTGTAGTTATTGCTGGCTAAAAAGAAAAATTTTGCTAGAATCCAATCATGATTGATACAAAAAACTCTGAAAATTATCCTTGGTTAAAATCATATCCGTCAGCGATTGATTGGGACACAGATATTCCGTTGCGCCCTGTATATGAAATTTTGGATGATACATGTGCGAAATATCCCGATAACCCAGCCTTTGATTTCTTAGGAAAAAAATATAATTGGCGTGAAATCGGGGATTTGGTAGATCGTTTTGCCGCAGGTTTACAGAAGATCGGCGTTGATAAAGGGAGCCATGTCGGGCTATTTTTGCCAAACTCACCTTATTATTTGATTGCCTATTACGCAATATTGAAAGCGGGCGGCGTTGTTGTGAATTTTAACCCGCTTTATCCGCGTAAGGAGCTTTTGCACCAGATTGAGGATAGCGAGATCGATATCATGGTCACGCTCGACTTGGCGATGCTCTACGATAAGATGGATGGCATGCCGGGTGAGGCGGGACTGAAAAAACTTGTTATATGCCGCTTTACCGACATTTTACCGTTCCCAAAAAATATTTTATTCAAGCTGGCTAAGGCCAAAGAAATTGCAAAAATAAAACCGTCGGATTCTTGCGTTTGGTTTCATGATTTAATCAAATCAAGCGCGAGTCATGCGTTAAAAACACCAGACATTGATCCTGCGAATGATCTCGCTGTTATTCAGTATACTGGCGGAACAACTGGCGTTCCTAAAGGCGCGATGCTGACGCATGGTAATATTTTGGCCAATGTTGAGCAATCGGCCTTATGGTTTGAAGGCAAAAAAGACGGCGAAGAAAAAATGCTCGGCGTGTTGCCATTTTTTCATGTCTTTGCCATGACAGCAATTATGAATTTGAGCGTTAAAAGTGCGTTTGAAATTATTGCGACGCCGCGATTTGATTTGCTGGATACGTTAAAAATTATCGATAAGAAAAAACCAAACTATTTCCCTGCTGTGCCCGCTATTTATAGTGCCATCAATAATTGTCCTAAATTACAGAATTATGATTTAACCTCGCTGCGTTACTGTATGTCTGGTGGTGCGCCGTTACCTGTTGAGGTTAAGAAGCGGTTCGAGAAGGCTACGGGATGTGTCGTTGTGGAAGGATACGGCTTGACGGAGTCTTCGCCTGTGCTTTGCGTTAACCCTATAAACGGTGTGAATAAGGCCGGATCTATCGGGATGCCTTTGCCAGGGACGGTTATTGAGCTACACGATCCTGAGGATAAAGCGCGTATTGTCGACGTTGGTGAGCGCGGAGAGCTTTGCGCGCGCGGGCCACAAGTGATGAAGGGGTATTGGAATAAAGTTGACGCCACCAACGATACGTTGCGTGACGGGCTGCTCTTTACGGGTGATATAGCAACGATGGATGAAGACGGCTATTTTTTCATTGTTGATCGCTTAAAGGACATGATTATCACGAACGGTTACAACGTGTACCCACGTAACGTCGAAGAAGCGATTTACTTACATGATTCTGTTGAAGAGTGTGTCGTCGCGGGGATTTCAGATGCGGCGCGGGGTGAAATTGTAAAGGCGTGGGTTAAATTGAAAGAGGGCAAAGCCTTAAACGGAGATGATTTGAAGGGCTTTTTGAAGGATCATCTTTCGCCGATGGAAATTCCCAAACGGATTGAATTCCGTGATGAGGCCTTACCGAAAACCATGATTGGTAAATTGTCTCGCAAGGATTTACTGGAGCAAGAGGCTAAAAAATCATAAAAGTTGCGCGCTTTAGATAATGTCGTGGAGACGTGCTTCGCGCACTCTGTATTGCGCTTTTTGCTGAAACTGACCTGCTGCGCCAGTATAAGTCCCGCCAACATTAGATGTTTGCTCAAGCAAGCTTTCAATAAATTCATCAACTTTGCGTGCGGCATTGTTTTGAATTGTCTCTCCAATTTCTTTGGCACCGTTGAGCATAGTTTTTTCCGGATCGGCCTTAAGGTATTGTTCGGCAAAAATTTTCTTCATGCCTTCGCGCTCTAACATACTGATGACATCTGTTCTCACCCAGTTGGGGATGCGCGGTAAGCCTTCTAAATTCATTAACCGGTCAATGTCATAGCAACGCCGCATTTGATAATTATCAGCCTCAAGCCATGCCCATAGAAGTTCACGTGGTTCCGTGATTTCCATTTTCAGGGCTTTGCTAAAACCTTCTTCGAAGCAGTTATTTTGATTGAGTGTTGGTTTATAGTCCTGACGCGTTCCAAAGCCCAGTAAAATATCGGCTTTGATTTTACCGCCTGTAATGTTAGCAAAACCATCATATTGGCTTAAAAGCGGTGTAATGTCTTTGCCGATAACGTTGGGTTCAAAGTCGTATAAATGATTTATTTTCCCGAGTTTGCGCAAAAACCTTAAGTAAAGCCCGCTTAGGCGTATGTTGTCATAGCGCTCGAGTTCGGGGTGGCGTAGATTGCCTTTGTAATCACTCTTCTTGTCACCGTGTTCAAGGGTTTTGGGTATTTTCTCTTTCGCATAAACAGCGTTGATGACCGTCATAAGGCGTTGGTTGAAATGTCTTTCGGTCAGCGCATCATCAAGTAAAAGGATCAGGTTGTTTTTATAAAGAGGGGCTTCGGTCAAAAGTAGCGCGAGTTGGTGTTTTGTATTGTCTTGATCGTTTAAATCCAAAACTTTAGGAAAGCTATTTAACCCAAACGCGTCTTCTTTAAAGCCGCCGCAGCTTGGTGGGCTGTACGACACGGGAATCAGTGCGTGCATACGTTGATCTTGCCGGTTAATTTTTTCCAGCTGCGTTAGAACATCGTGAATACAAAAATAAAGTGCCATAGAGTTGATAGAGCCTAGTTGCGGAGTTGGCCTCCTGTTTTATTGACAACATTATCAACTATTTTAGTCGCAAATGCATTAAGTTCCTCATCTGTCAGGGTTTTATCTGTGGGCTGCAAGGTCACATTGATCGCAATGGATTTTTTACCTGCACCAACATGTTCACCAATATAAATATCGAAAATATCAACGGCGGTGATTAGGTTTTTATCTGTACCTTTGGCGGCACGCACAAGCGCATCTGCATCAACATCGTGATCAACCACAAATGCAAAGTCGCGTTGTACAGGCTGAAGGTTTGAAACTTTCAGCAGTTTTTTAGCTGTGCCTTTATTTTTTTGAGCAGGAATATTGCCGAGATAAATTTCAAATCCGCTCATCGTGCCTTTAATGCCCATATCGGCCAAAATAGCAGGATGAATTTCACCGAAATAAGCCAGAACATTTGGCCCCAAACGTAAAGCGCCAGAGCGTCCTGGGTGGTAGTGATCTGGTGCGTCACGCGTTGCTTGTAAATTATCCGCAGGCGCGCCACATGCTGCCAGCGCAGCCAATGCATCGGCTTTGCTATCGTACGCATCAACGGTGCGATGTGCGTCTTCACTGCTCCAATGGCGGGTGCCTTGGTGACCGTGGCGGATGCCTGCAGCCACAATGTCGTAGCCATCAGGTTTTCCTGATTGAAAGGCGGGGCCAACTTCGAAAAATGCACAGTTTGGCACGCCTTTATCATGGTTGCGACCTGCGGCTTCTATCAGGTTCGGCAAAATTGAAGGGCGCATCTGGCTGAGCTCAGACGAGATTGGGTTTAAAAGTTTGAGCGTTTTATTATCGTTTGAGCCGAACGCCTTGGCGCGAGACTCTTCCATGAATGACCATGTTATCGCTTCCTGTAGGCCGCGTGCGGCAAGTGCTGCGCGTGCTTTGCGCGATACAGAAACAGCTTGTGTTTCACCGCTTGTGGTGACGGTTTTATTAGCACGCATTGAAATGGGTTCAATTTTATCGTAGCCGTAAATGCGGGCGACTTCTTCAACCAAATCTGCGCGGCCTTCAACATCACCGCGCCATGATGGTGGCGTGGCGTTCTTGCCGTTCATTTTAAAACCCAATGTCTCAAGAATTTTTGTTTGTTCTGTGTCAGCGATTTTAAGCCCTGTCAGTTGTTCAGTATAAGCAGGGTCAAAGGGAATTTCGCGTTGCCAGCTTGGTACATCGCCTGCTGTGACAATATCACCAGCTTCACCGCCGCAAAGATCAAGGATCATTTGTGTGGCGAGCTCTGCTGCCTGTGTTGTAAATGCGGGGTCGATACCACGCTCGAAACGGTAGCGCGCATCGCTGATGATGCTGAGGGCGCGGCCTGTTTTGGCGGTGCGGGCAGGGTCAAAATAGGCGCACTCTAGATAAACATTTACTGTGTCATCAGAGCATCCTGTCGGCGCGCCGCCGATAACGCCCGCGATACCGACAACGCCGCTATCATCACAAACGGCGGTCATGCCGTCTTCTAGCTCATATTCATTTTCGTTTAAAGCGGCGAGTTTTTCGCCTTTTTTAGAAAAGCGGACGTGGACGTCGCCTTGTAATTTGTCCGCATCAAAAACGTGAAGCGGGCGTGACATGCCGATGCAAAAATAATTTGTGATATCAACCAAGGCTGAAATCGGGCGTAGACCGATGGCTTTAAGGCGTTGCTGTAACCATTCAGGAGACGGGCCGTTTTTAACGCCTGTAATCATGCGACCAATGAATAGCGGGCAAACCTCGCGCGCATCATCAGCAATTGTGACATTAATCGGTGCTTTGCCGTTGCCTTTGACAGGTGTTTCGTTCAAAGGCTTGAGCGCGCCTAAGCCCGCGGCGGCGAGATCACGCGCAATGCCGCGTACGCCCGCACAATCGGGGCGGTTTGGCGTTAGGCCGATTTCGATCACAGGATCATCAAGACCGTAAAGCGCGGCAAACGGTGTGCCAATCGCAGGATCTTTGTCTGTGACATCAATGATGCCGTCATGTTCGTCTGATAATCCCATCTCACGTTCGGACACCAACATACCGTTGGATTCCTGACCACGGATGACGCCTTTGCGCAGTTCTACACCTGTTCCTGGGACAAAGCTTCCTGCAGGTGCAAAAACACCTTTCATGCCTTGACGCGCGTTCGGTGCGCCGCAAACGACTTGTAGCTTTTCTTTGCCTGTATCAACGAGACAAACTTTCAAGCGATCCGCATCAGGGTGCTTGTCAGCTTTTTCAACGTAGGCCACTTTAAAGGCAGAAAATTTCTCGCTCGGGTCTTCCAAGCCTTCAAGCTCTAAACCGATGGCGGTGAGCGTATCGCAAATCTGGGTGAGAGATGCGTCTGTGTCCAAATGCTCTTTGAGCCAGCTTAATGTGAACTTCATTTTAGTCCTTCCTTAATTCCGTAACGGCTGTACAAATAAGCTGAAATTCAGCTTCAATCCTAAATGCGCGTACAAAGCATGCGCTTCTTTGTTATCGTTTTCAACCAGCCAGTAAAGCCGCGCCCACTTCTCGCGCTTGCCGATGGTTGAAAGATGTTGAACCAGTGCTGTGCCGACACCTTGTTTGCGATATATTTTATCCACGAACACGTCCTGCATATAGCAAACAGGTTGAATGTGACCTGTGACAGGGTGCAGAATGTAATGCGCCAAACCAATAATCGTACCGTCATCTTCGGCAACCAAGCCATGGACGGGAAAAAGATGGTGGTTCAGGCGTTTCCACGTTTCAGCGGTCACATCGTCATCGCACTGGCCTTTGTTATTGGCGATCCAAAGCTTAAGCCAGCCATCATAATCGCTTTCGCGGATATCGCGGATATGGGGCATCTTTCTTCGCCTTCTATCTATTCGCTAAAGGCGCGGTTTGGACGCGATAGCGGGTCAAATCCGTAATGATCTAACCAACGCGCATCACTCTCAAAAAATGTCCGCAAATCAGGAATGCCGTATTTTAACATCGCAATACGCTCAATCCCCATACCAAAGGCAAAGCCTTGATATTCTTCAGGATCAATGCCGCAGTTTTTCAAAACATTTGGATGCACCATGCCGCAACCCAAAATCTCTAGCCAATCATCACCAGCGCCGATTTTCAAGCCACCATCCTTGCGGGAGCATCCAATATCAACTTCGGCGCTTGGTTCTGTGAATGGGAAGAAGCTCGGGCGGAAACGCATAGGCAGGTTATCGACTTCGAAATAAGCCTCACAAAAATCACGCAGACAGCCCTTAAGGTGCCCCATATGTGTGGCTTTATCAATCACAAGCCCTTCCATTTGGTGGAACATCGGTGTGTGCGTCATGTCGTAATCAGAACGGTATGTACGACCCATAACGATTACGCGCATAGGCGGTTTGTTTTCCAGCATATAGCGGATTTGTACCGATGATGTATGTGTGCGCAGTAATTTTTTGCGGAATTGCTCTTGCGCTTCTTCGTCATCAGGCAGGAAAAACGTGTCCTGCATTTCGCGCGCGGGGTGACCCGGCGGGAAGTTGAGCGCTGTGAAGTTATGCCAGTCATCTTCAATGTCAGGCCCTTCGGCAACAATGAAGCCCATATCGGCAAAAATCGTGGTTAGCTCTTCCATGGTCTGGCTGATAGGGTGGATTTTACCAACACGTTCGGGGCGTGGGGGTAGAGAGATATCAATGGTTTCTGTCGCGAGTTTTTGATCCAGTGCTTGTTTTTTTAATGCGGCTTCTTGTGCATTAATCAATGTCGCAATTTCGTCCTTGAGAACGTTCAGCGCTTGCCCTGTGGTTTTGCGCTCCTCAGGATCCATTTTGCCCAAGGTTTTCATGAGGTCTGTGATGCGGCCTTTTTTACCGAGAGCGGTGACTTTTGCTTGTTCCAAAGATTGCAGGTCATTGGCGGCCTCAACGAGCCCCGTTAGCTCGTCTTTTAATTGTGCGATGTTTTTGCTCATATCTGTCATATTTTCGAATGTGTTAAAGTTTTTCTATCTGCTTACTTTTATATCAATAACCTATGCTTTCGCAAGGCAAACCCCATAGATTTTGTAGAATATTGCGCGTTTCATCGAAGTCACGCACCAGATGATCTGGATTATGCGCAGCAAGGCGTTCTTCAGAAAGGCAACCGCCCGTGATATTGATGGATGTCAGACCAATTTGCTTGGCGATGTGCGGTTCTTCTAAGCTGTCGCCGATGATGAAAGATTGGTTCAGATCAAAATTATGATTGTTCATGTAATCTTGCAAGCGCTCTTGCTTATTCAGGCTGCTGATCATGGCGGCGTTCGCGACTTCATTGCAGGAAATGCCGTCGAACAGCTCAAGGATATCAAAACGGCGAAGCTGTGCTTCAACATTCGGGCGGATATGGTTGCTTAAAATCATAACGTGCACGTCTTGAGCACGTAGCCATTTCAGGAAATTAATAGCGCCATCACGCAGCGGGCATTTCAAAGCTTCGCGCTCATAAACACTGAGGAAGGCCTCCGCCGATTCTTCGTGGCGCGCCAGATAATCATCGGTGCTAATCCCGCAATTCACGTAAAAGTGAAGAATAGGGAAGTTAAAGCGGTCTTGATATTCTTCGGTTGTGAGGGGCGACACGTCAAATAGCGCGAGCGTATTATTTGCGCCATCTAAGTTTGCGGGTAAATCGTCGAATAATGTTCCGTTCCAATCGAACACGGCAAGTTTGGTCATCGGTTTTCCTTTTGCGCCAATAAAAAAGCAGCTTCATTAAAATGAGCTGCTTTTTTGAATTTATATAATTGAGCCTAATTAAGCGGCTTTTTTCTCGTTTTTAGCCAACGCATCAGCAGCTTGTTTTGCAATTGCTGTGAAGTCTGCTTCGTTGTGAATGGCGATGTCGGAAAGAACTTTACGGTCAAGTTCGATACCAGCCAATTTCAAGCCATTCATGAATGTGCTGTATGTTAGACCATTCAAACGTGCGCCCGCATTAATACGTTGTATCCACAAACGGCGGAAATCACGTTTTTTGTTGCGGCGGTCACGGTATGCGTATTGACCTGCTTTTTCAACGGCCTGAACGGCTGTACGGAAACAGCTTTTACGACGGCCGTAGTAGCCTTTCGCTTTTTTCAGAACTTTATGATGTCTTTGGTGTGCACTCACACCACCTTTAACGCGAGCCATTATTTGCCTCCTACTGCAGCGGTTGTTTTTGCTGCTGATTTTTTCTTACGGCTGTAAGGCATCCAGTTGCGCAATACAATGCGAGCATCTGCCGCGCAAAGGATCATGCCACCACGGGCTTTACGTTTCATTGATTTTGATTTGTTCATTTGCATGTGGCGCATGAATGCGCTTCCTGCTTTGACTTTGCCCTTAGAAGTCACTTTAAAGCGCTTCTTAACCGAGCTTTTGGTTTTCATCTTCGGCATTTTTTTCTCCTATAATCATGCTGTAAGTCACAGCTGGTTTCAAATTTATGGCCGAGGCAATGCCGTTCGCCAGACCATATTTAATCCATATACTGATGGAAGCCGTCATATAAACGGATATACCGTTATAAATCAAGCTTTTTAACGTAAATTTTTTACGTTGCGGTTGTTATTCTTTAGGCGCGATCTTTCATGCCAGCAATCGGTTCTGCATATTTTGCTTCTAAGTCCCATGGGAAGTGGATCCATGTGTCTTGACTGACTTCTGTAATGAAGGTGTCTGCTGTATCCACGCCCGCAGGTTTGGCATAGACGCACGCATAATGCGCTTTTGGCATGATTTCACGGGAAACTTTAAATGTGCTGCCTGTGTCAACTAGATCATCAATGATAAGCCAACCCTCGCCATTACCTGCGGCTTCGGGGATTTTCAGGATATCCGCGCCGCGTTGATCTTTATGGTCATAGCTAGAGATGCAAAGCGTTTCAACTAGTTTGATGTCCAGTTCACGTGCAACGATACAGGCAGGAACAAGGCCGCCGCGCGTAATGCCGATAAGGCCTTTCCAGCCACCTTTTGGTGTTGCATCAAGCAAACGCCACGCAAGAGCTTTGCTGTTGCGGTGCATTTCTTCCCATGAAACGGGGAAATCTTTGGGGTAGTTGCTTTGCTCAGCCATGTAATTTTCCTCTTTTGTCCATTTAATCGTTCAAAAGTTTTTGTTTTATATAGCCTAGCGGTATAGAAATGACCAGAATGAAATTTAAATACTAGCATTTTTCAAAACGATAAGGATGACAAGATATGGTTCGCCCCAATAATCTCCAAGCATACGAGTTCAGCGGTTTTCGTGGAAAATTAGCACGTTTTGTCGAAAGCAGCCGCTTTGTGAATTTTATTGCGGGTTTGATTATACTGAACGCGATAACGCTGGGTTTGGAAACCAGCGATCATATGGTGGAAAATTTTCACGGATTTATCCGCGCATTCGATGTATTTATTTTGTCTGTGTTTGTTGTTGAGATTTCGCTGAAGCTTTATCTATACCGCGCGTCCTTTTTCCGTCAAGGTTGGAACGTGTTTGACTTTTTGGTCGTTGGGATTGCGCTGATACCTGCGAGCGGGCCTTATTCTGTGTTACGAGCTTTCAGGGTTTTTCGAGTTTTACGATTAATGTCTGTGGTACCGCAAATGCGGCGCGTGATTACGGCACTTTTCCTTTCTATTCCGGGGATGGCATCCATTATCGGTGTGCTTATGATTATCTTTTATGTGGCGGCTGTGCTCGCGACACAAATTTTTGGTGCCCATCATTCAGAAGAAATGCAGGTGCTTTTTGGCACAATTGGGGCGTCTATGTATACGCTGTTTCAGGTGATGACGTTGGAGGGGTGGTCTGAAAATGTTGCGGCACCGACGATCACGCATTTCCCATGGGCGTGGGCTTATTTTGTGACGTTCATCATGGTGACGAGCTTTGCTGTGCTGAATTTATTCATCGGTATTATTGTTGATGCCATGCATATCGTGCAGGAAGAAGATCACAAAGAAGAGCGTGACGGCATAACCAATGCAGCGCACAAAGATTCGCTTTCGGTTAAGCGCGAATTAAAGGCACTACGTGATGATATTGCTGAGCTGAAAAGCATGATGGGTAAAAAGGGGAAATAGGGACGTTGTTTCCTAAATCGGTTGGGCTTCTTCGGTTTCAATTACGGCAAATGATTCGATGAGCCAGTTACCTGAGCTTTGTAGCGTGAGTTTGTAAACAATTATAGCACTTTCGCTTGAATAACGATCACTTAGTTTTACCTTCTGAATAGAGGTGCGCCCATTTTCATAGCTGTGCAGAAATTCGACATCAACATGGTTGTAGATAGCACCAAATTTAAACCGCATATCAGAGAGAAAATCTTTTGCGCCTTCATACGCGCTATGGGATTGATCTGTCATATAGGAAAAAGCCAACGAAGCATCGCGTTCGCTGATGGCGTCCAGTTGCGCTTGAATGGTTTTTTTAACGCTTGTGTTACTATTCTGCGGAATGCTGGCTTTTTGCGCGTTCATTTCGTATGGAGTTTGCGATTCATCGGCATGCGAGGTTTGCGGTAAGGCCAATAAAGCCACACCTAAAATCATTATTTTTAAACCTGTCAGGAGACACTTTGTATTAAATGCCATGACTCTCCTTTGTAAATTCTGTAATCTGTAGCCTTAGTCGCAACAGCTTTCCGTATTGTTATTATATTATGTTTAATCTTAATCTCCGCTTAATATCAGGACTTTTTATTGTCCTTTTCTTCATGCCGTTTCATGTCGCAATGGCGCAGTCCGTTGAGGCTGATCCCGTTTCTGCGGTTGCTGAGGAGGTGCTGGAGGATGTCAGCGTGCCAGTTGGGAGTGCGCCTGTATTGCTTGAACTTTTTTCAACGCAGGCATGTTTCTTTTGTCCGCAGGCTGAGCGTTTATTTGCTGATTTGATTAAGCAAGAGAATGTCATAGGCCTGTCATGCCATGTTGATTACTTTGATGTAAAACAGAATGCGCTGTCCCATGATTTTTGTACGGTACGGCAGAAAAATTACATGGAAAAATTAAAGGCTGGACCGCAATACACACCACAAGTCGTTGTTGATGGTCGCGTGGATGTGATTGGGCATAAATTCGCAGCTATACAAAAAGCGATGGCTCATACGGCTCAAACATCGCCAAAGTTATTTGATGTTCGTTCATCTGGTAATAAAGAGTTTATTATAGCATTACCTGCTGTTGATAATATTCAAGTCAATGCTGTTGATTTGTGGCTCATGCTATACGATAAGCCGCATGAGTTAACCGTGGCAGAAGGGCGTAACCGCGGTAAAAAAGTAGCCTTTTTTAATATCGTGAGCGATATGAAGAGTTTAGGGCGCTGGGATGGAACGGCGCAGGATAAGGCGCTATCTCCTGCTCTTCAAGAAAAGCACCGTGGTTTCGTAGTTATTGCGCAAGATCACCAAAGCGGCGCCGTGATTGGCATGGGGCGCTACCAAAAGAAAAGCAAATAGCGCGGAGCGCTTAATGCGCGTCGTTCCAGTTATCGCCTGAGCCTGCCTCTGCGTCCAATGGCACGCCAATATCAGCAACACTCTCCATAACAGAACGCACCACAGCTGTCGTTTTTTCAAGCTCAGCGGTAGGCACTTCAAATATTAATTCATCATGAACTTGTAGCAACATTTTCGCGCCGAGGTGTTCTTTGGTAAGGGCAGCAGGCATACGGATCATGGCTTTTTTCATGATGTCGGCGGCGGTACCCTGAAGCGGTGCGTTGATTGCTTGACGCTCAGCGCCTTGACGCAGGCCGGGCATTTTATTGTTGATATTGGCCACGGTGCATTTGCGACCGTAAAGCGTACGGACAAAACCATGTGCGCGAGCTTCTTCTTTTTTGCTCTCCATATAGTCTTGAATTTCGCTGAATTTAGCAAGATAGCGGCGGATGAAATCATTGGCATCTTTTGGATCGCAACCAAGCTGTTTTGCCAAACCCCAACCTGAAATGCCGTAAATGATACCAAAGTTTACAGCCTTTGCTTGGCGACGAATTTCAGGTGTGACTTGATCGAGCGGTACATCGAAAACTTGCGAGGCGGTGAGGGTGTGAATATCAACGCCATCCTTGAAGGCTTGTTTGAGCGCCTCAACGCCTGCCAGTGCTGCTGCTAAACGTAATTCAACTTGAGAGTAGTCAACAGAAAGTAGCGTGTGACCTTCTTTGGGAACAAATGCTTCGCGGATTTTTCGACCTTCTTCAGTACGGATAGGAATGTTCTGAAGGTTCGGATCACTTGATGCTAAACGGCCTGTGGATGTACCTGTCATGTGGTATGATGTGTGAATTCGACCCGTATCGTTATTTATTTGTTCTTGCAGTGAATCGGTGTATGTAGATTTCAATTTTGAAAGCTGACGCCATTCTAAAATCTGTTTCACGATTTCATGGCCTTGATCGGCAAGTTTTTCTAAGACATCAACAGACGTTGACCAATCACCAGTTTTGGTTTTCTTGCCGCCTTCCAATCCCATTTCATCAAACAAGACAACACCCATTTGTTTGGGGCTGGCGATGTTGAATTCATGGCCTGCCAGTTTCGTGATTTCTGCGGCGAGGGTGACAAGTTTTTTACCGAATTCATTAGAAAGAGATTTCAGCTTGTTCATATCAATTTTGATACCTTCAAGCTCCATCTGACCGATGATGGGGATGAGAGGGCGTTCAATATCTTCGTAGACACTAACCATTTGTTCTTGTGCTAGACGCGGCTTGAAAATGTGATGCAGACGCAGCGTAATCTCGGCATCTTCGGCGGCGTAATCAAGGGCTTGGTCGAGTGAGACCTTATCAAAGGTCACCATGTTTTTGCCTTTGCCCGCAACGTCGGAAAATTTAATTGGTGTGTGACCGCAGAACTGCTCAGACAATGCATCCATGCCGTGCTTATGTGATGTGCCATCAAGAACATAGGACAGCAGCATTGTATCATCGCAAGGAGCAATATGAACGCCGTGTTTGGCGAGCATTTGCCAGTCATATTTGATGTTATGGCCGATTTTGAGAACGCTTTGATCTTCGAGGAGCGGTTTGAGTAGCGCAATTGCTTCATTAAGTGGGATTTGTTTGAGATCGCCACCACCATCACCAAATAAATCAGCTTCACCGCTGACATGGGTCAGTGGGATATAGGCGGCCTTGCCGAGTGTGTGCGAAATAGAAATGCCAACGAGTTTTGCTTTGGCAGGCGTTAGGCCTGTTGTTTCGGTATCAAAGGCGAGAATGCCCGTTTCATAGGCGGCGGTTATCCAACTCTTTAGTGTTTCGGTGTCTTGAATGAGCGTGTATTCGTTTTTCTCAACAGGTGGCAGTTCTATAGCGGGTGCGCTTTGTGCTGCTGGGATGTTTGAATTTCCGTCATTGGCGGCGGTGCTCCGCATGATAGAATTTTCGTTCGGTTTTTGACCGATACGCGCAAGGGCTGCTTTGAAGCCTTGTTTTTCAAGGAAGGGAACCAGTGTTTCAATGTTTAGCTCGTGTGCTTTCAGATCATCAAGTGAAAACGGTACGGGCGCATCTTGGGCGAGTGTCACCAGTTTACGAGACATGCGTGCATCATCAGCGTGCTCGATCAATTTCTCGCGGCGTTTAGGTTGTTTAATCTCTCCGGCGCGCGCCAAAAGACTATCTAGATCACCATATTCATTAATTAGCTCTGCTGCTGTTTTGATGCCAATGCCGGGAACACCCGGAATGTTATCGGTGGAATCGCCTGCAAGCGCTTGGACATCAATGACTCTATTGGGCGGCACACCAAATTTTTCTTGTACGTCCGCTGCATAGATATATTTGTTCTTCATCGGGTCAAACATGCGGATATCATCATCGACAAGCTGCATCAAATCCTTGTCAACACCAACGATCGTCACCTTGCGGCCTTGCTCTTTGGCAAGACGGGCGTAAGTGGCGATTAAGTCATCGGCTTCGTAGCCCTCAAGCTCAATCGCGGGAACACCAAAGGCTTCGGTTGCTTCGCGGAACATCGGGAATTGCGGTTTCAAATCATCGGGAGCAGGGGGACGGTTTGCTTTGTACTCACCATAGATTTCATTGCGGAAGTTTTCTTTGGCGGCATCAAAAATCACAGCGATATAAGGCGCACCCAAATCAGTCAGCATTTTTTGCAGCATATTGGTGAAGCCTAAGACTGCGCCAACAGGCTGTCCTGCTGGATTGGTCAGGTTTTGGGGGAGTGCAAAATAAGCGCGGAAAATATAGCCAGAGCCATCAACGAGAAATATTTCATCCTCGGCGATGCCATTATTGTTTGTTCTATCGTTGTTATTTTCGCCCATGTTTTTGGCTTCTGCATATCCCATATATTTTCTCCATAAGAGCTAACATGGCGCAGCGCAAAGATAGAGTCCAGAGGAAAAACTTATGGCCTGTGCGCAAAATTTATACATAATATTCTTGATTTTGAGTGATGACAGTTGCTAGGCTTTAACATTGAAAAATATAGGGGTTTATATTTATGAGTTATTTTGTAGATGAAGTGTTTTATAACGCCGGCCTGCCAGATTTATTCAAACTGGAAAACGATTTCACCGCAGTTGCGGATAATGCGGATATTGCGGTGGGCGTAAAATTTGATGCTTTGAGCTCTTGTCTTGACGACATCTGGGCATTGATTGATAAAAAACAACAAGAGCGTCCCGCTGACAGCTTTTACTTAATAGACGAGGCTGCGCGTTTTATGTCTGATAATTCGCCACTTATGGCCAGAGGTGTGGTGAGTGGTGCTTTTTCTTTGTCTGCGTCTCCAGACGGACTGAACTTACATGGTTTAACATTGTTAGGGCGTTTAGATGGTATGAGTACTAAGCTTGAGGCCTTACTAACCGCGCAGGCTCTTTCTTTTAGGTTATAATTTGTCTGCTAAGGTCATTTTTTAGTTTGTTACAGGACTGTTGGTGTCGCCGTGACCGCCGCGTTGGTTTTTTCAAGCATGACTTCGCTCATGATTGTAGATTTTAATTTTTTCAGATCAGGCATTTCTGGTTCAGATAACTCTAGCTGTTTTGGTGTCGGGATGGTTGTTCCTATGAGGGAGGCAAGAGCGAATAGCGGCGCTGTGAATGATAACATGGCAGGGAGAATCCAGAGTGTATTTGTTAGGTCTTTGGTTGTCGGCTTTGTTGATTCTTTGAAACTGCTTCCAAGGTGATCAGCAAAGCTCTTATTACCAAGATTGATCTCGCTGTCTAAAACGCGTGAATAGCCCACTTCATTTGTGACGCCAGTCTTATTTTCTGGGGAGCAAAGAACGATTGTATCATAATCAGCTTGTGTTAAATCGGCGGCATTTTTATGGGTAAGTGATTTTATAAATCCACGCTCTGCCTTATCCAATTTTTCTTTTTGTATGTCAAAAGCGCGCTCATTTTGTCTGCGCCAGATTGATTTTAATTTTTCGTCTATCGTCTGTATAGGTCTCATCCATAAAAGCGATACGGTTAAATTAGTCAACAGCCCCAACATGCCAAACGTGTATAATTCGCGAAGAGTAGATTGTGCTGCGATAGATTGGAGCGGCTCTGATTGGCCATCCAGAGCGCGCAGAAAATTATGAACCATGAGAGGGTCTTTCACAATTATAAAGGCGGCAGTCGCGGATAGGCCTGTTGCGGCTAAGGCGAAGGCGGCACGGATGCTTTTACTACGTTTTGCCGCTTTCAAATCTTTAAGATCCTCGGCAGAGAATCCGATACCTTTCGGCGTGCCAACCATTTCGCGGCCTTGTTCTGCAAGTTCCATGAATTTGTCTATGCCTGATTGTGTCATTTTGCTCTTCCTATGTAAATTTTATGGGAAAGTAGCAGGGATTTACGGGAGTGTCAATTTTAACCGTGAATGACGGCATATAGCGCGATGGCCGCGGCGTTTGAGACATTGATGCTCGGCATGTGTCCGCTCATCGGCAGGCGTACAAGGTTATCACATTGTTCTTTGACAAGGCGACGCAAACCCGGCCCCTCGGCCCCTAAGACCAGCACGCATTTATCAGGTGTTTTAAACTCGTTAATTGCTTGCTCACCACGCTCATCAAGGCCAATGGCAAAAAAACCAGCATCTTGAAGTGTTTCGAGTGTCCGTGTGAGGTTTGTTTCATAGGCGACAGGAACATGTTCCGCCGCACCGCATGCAATTTTGGCCATCGTGCCCGTTAGTTCTGGCGCATGTTTTTTCTGCATAATCATACCATCTGCGCCAAATGCACAAGCAGAGCGCAAGATGGCGCCGACATTGTGCGGGTCTGTGACTTGGTCGAGCATGACAAGCACGGCTTTGTCTTTATGCGCGGTCGCGGCAATCATGTCTTGTACGGATACTTCGTCCAACGGTGCGCAATCTAGTGCCATGCCTTGATGGACGGTTCCCGATGGCAGTGCATTATCAAGTTCGCGCTTATCGATAATTGTGGTCGGAATTTTTGATTTGATACCCTTTTCGGCAATTTGTTCCATTGCTTGTTCGGTCGCATATAGCATGTTTATGCGGCGCGAAGGGTTGCTCAGTGCTTCTATCACGGCATGTGTACCGAACAAAGTCGCCTGGATGCGACTTTTTTGATTATTTTTGACTTTTTGCCTATGATTATTTTTCTGTTTCATGTAAAAGAACAATCTCACAGCTTGACAGGAAATGCAAAATCCATTTTGTTAAGGACTGTAAAATACGCTTTTTCGAAAGTGGAGGGGTGGCCGAGTGGTTAAAGGCATCAGACTGTAAATCTGACCGCATAGCGTACACTGGTTCGAATCCAGTCCCCTCCACCATTTTTTATTTCACAGACATTCACACAACTTCATAATCATCCCAAAATGCCTTATCCGTAAAGCCTTTTCAGTCCACCTGTGTATTTACTGATTCTCTAAAGTGCCTTTACAGCCACAACAAATGGGGGTATCTATGGGGGGGTATGTAGAACCCGTGGGGGTATCTAAGGACGTTTGAGGAGTATTTATGAAGCTAACCGATATACAGTGCCGCACAGCGAAGCCAAAAGAAAAGCCCTATAAAATGTCTGATGGCGCGGGGTTATACCTGCTTGTAAATACCGATGGCGCGAAATATTGGCGCATGAAATACCGCTATCAAGGCGTAGATGAAAAAACAGGTGAACCAAAGCGGCGCGAAAAGCTTCTATCATTCGGGACATACCCCCTTGTTACTCTTGCCGATGCACGCGAAGAACGCGACAAGGCCAAGAAAATGCTTATCAAGGGCATAGACCCAGCGAACGCCAAGAAAGCTGATAAGCGCGAAGTTGTCCGTAATTCATTGAATAGCTTTAAAGCCATAGCACTTGAATGGCACGAAAACCAAAAAGGCGGCTGGAGCGAAAACCACGCAAACAATGTTTTGCATAGGCTGGAGCGTGATGTTTTCCCAGAGATAGGAAATATGCCTATCAATTCAATAGAGCCGCCAGACCTTCTGGATGCGCTTAGAAAGATTGAAAAGCGCGGGGCGTTGGATATTGCTAGCCGCGCAAAGCAAATATGCGGGCAAGTATTCCGCTATGGTATCCAGACAGGGCGCTGTAAACGTAACCCAGCGCCAGACCTGCAAGGCGCATTAAAGACCCGTAAGACAAAACACTTCCCTGCCTTGGATGCAAAGGAAATACCTGAGTTTTTACAGGCTTTAGAGCGTAATGATGCGCGTTTATTCCCGCGCACGCGCCGCGCTATCATGCTTTCAATGCTTACCTTTGTACGGCCTAATGAATTACGAAATGCCCGCTGGGATGAAATAGACTTGGACGCGAAAGAATGGGTTATTCCTGCGGAAAAGATGAAGATGCGCCGTGTTCATATTGTGCCGTTATCCCGCCAAGCCATAGAGATATTAAAAGAGCAGCACGAAGAAACGGGCTATATCAAAACGCCTTTTGTATTCCCGAGCCTGATAAAGCCCAAGCAATGTATTAGTGATGGAACGGTAAACGTAGCCATTAAAAAGCTGGGCTTTCATGGTCGCATGACCGCGCATGGTTTCCGCGCCCTTGCCCGTACAACCATTAGGGAAAAGTTAGGGTACGAACCCGATGTTATCGAATGCCAGCTTGCCCACAAAGCCGCAGGGGCGCTGGGTGAAGCCTATAACCGCGCTCAATTCTTAGACAAGCGCAAAGTGATGATGCAGGACTGGGCAAATTACATTGATAGCGTGGCAAGTGACGGGAAAGTTGTGCATGGTAAGTTTGGAGAAGCTGCCTAATTGCCACGTTTTAATGATAGTTAATTAAAGGATTATTTCGATGGTTGAAGGGCGTGGAAGGTTTGAAAGTGACGAGAATTTGCAAGAAAGGTGCTATCAGCTTGTGAATGATTTAATTCGCCTTCGTTGTGAAACTGACCCAGCGAAGGGAAATGAAACCGAAAGTGGTAAGAATGAAAGAGCGTTATTGGCTTTAAATAAAATTGGTGAAATGACCGCATGTCTTACTGACTGGGCAGAATATCATCTCTTTGGTGTTTATTACAATCTAGAAAAATCCGAAAGTAGTTTTATGGATAAGGAGGCATGTGACAAGCATGAGCATGAAGCTATTTGGTATGGTAAGGATATGCCTGAAGATGCCTTTGTAGGCGATAAGCAACTTACCGTAATGCGTGCCGCTATAGCTGACATTCTGCATAACACTTTTGGCAGGTATGGTCTTATGGGGTGGCGACTGATAATGAAGGAGGCGCTATATGCTCTGAATGAGGGGCAGGTTGAGTGGCTGGTTACTCCTGTGAATACTAAGCAGCAAGGCGATGCATACGATTTACAAAATTTGAGGTGGGCTGCAGTAAAACATGTTTACAAACTTATGGGTGAAGGTTGGAAAAAAACTGCGGCGCAACAAAAAATTGCCGAATATTGCGGGACAAATTTTGTGGCTATTAAGAGTTGGGAAAAAAATAATATAAAAGCACGTGGTGATGGGAAGGAAATACTGAGAGATATTCAATCCGCATCTTTAGTTATTTCAAAAGGCTTTAATGAAAAAAAGTTTCAAGATATGGCTGATGTGCAATATACAGCACTAGAGATGTATCGCTCCTGTGATGCACTAAATCCTGAAGATGAGGCTATGATTTGGCTGTCAACAAATATGCTGAATTGCGTGAATTTACATGAAGAATATCCTTTGGGGGATTTTGAGCAGCGTCTAATTGATGCAGGCCTGCGAAAGCCTTCTTAGGATAAAACGAAAACGCTTGTTTTCGTACCCCCACATTCTGATGACATCATTTTATGTCTGTGTTCTCCTGTGGATGTCAGCAACACAATAGAAAGGACTTAGAATGACAACAAACCCAACAGCACAATCAATCGAAAGCTTTTGCGAGGCGCATAGTATTAGCAGGAGCTTGTTTTATAAATTACAGCGTGAGGGCAAAGCGCCCCGCGTTATGAAAGTAGGCCGCCGTACGCTTGTTACAACGGACGCGGCGCAAGAATGGCGCAAGCAAATGGAAGTATCTGCTTAAGCCCATAGCACCATAAAAAAGACCCCGTTTGGCGCGGGGTGCAATTTCAATAACAAACACATTTCAGAAAGAGAGAATGTTATGACGTATCATAGCAAACGCTACCCTATTGTCAAAATCAAAGCACGCGCATGGCGGGATGAGCGGCCTGTTATCTTCACCGTTACGGGCAAGACAGCCAAAACACTATTTGCGTTAGTAAAGCATGATAGCAAAGGTGTGACGGCCTTAGAGTTGTCAAATACGTGGGCTTTACGCTTGAGCCAGTACATAAGCGATTTACGCCACAAGCACAATCTGGATATCATTATGCAAAGAGAAAAGCATGATGACGCTGGTGGATGGCATGGTCGTTATTTCTTGCATACGCAAGTTGACATACTGGAATCTGAATAGGTTTAAACAGGGGCGGCGGGGCTTTTGTGCCTTGCCGCTATTTCATGCCATGCAAGACTATTTCACCACAGACGAAACCGCATCATTTTTACGTGTTTCCAAAAGCACGTTAAAGCGATGGCGCACGAATAACCAAAGCCCGCCATACGTGAAAATTAACCGAACGATTTTATATCCGAGCGCGGATTTACATGAATGGGTGAGGGCGCATAAGAGGTCATACGGGACTACTTTGAACGGAAAAAATAACAATGACAGATAAGCGCAAAACCCCAGTATCCGCAAGGGTTACAGATACGAAGCCAAAACCGCACTTATATAGTATAGGCAAAACATACTACTTGCACGCGCACGATTATCTTACCGCAAAGCAGGTCGAGCGTATCTTTACCGCATGTGAAAAAGCATATAACCAAGGCACGCCGTTAAACAGATTCATAACTATCCATTATGATGATTACGCAGACCCCAAAAGACCGCAGCAGTTCATAACGCTGATATTAGAGCGCAGCAGGAAATGGCTTGAATATCGCGGGCTACCCGTTGCTTACCTGTATGTACTTGAGAACGGAAAGTATAAAGGCATTCACGCGCACATGCTTATTCATATCCCCGCGCATTATCAGCGAGAGTATAAAAAAGCCCTGCGGCGCTGGTTGCCGTTTGAATGGTCGAGAACAAGGGTCAATGTTAAAACAATCAAATATCCCTGCTATGGTGATATATCGCCCTTAGATGGCTTGTATGGCGTTTTACGCTACATGTGCAAGGGCATAGACCCAAAAGCGAATTTATGGAGCATAAAACCGATATTTCAGGGTACGATATTCGGGAGGCGTTGGGGTGTTAGTCGTAGTATTAAATGATTGTTTTTATTGAATAGTCTTTGTAAACAACAAAGAATTACAATAGCTTTCTTCACGCGTGTGCCACTCCATAAACTCTAACGGTAATATTACGGTAATGTCAGCCGTACAGAACCCCAAGGTTACCCCAAGGCTGTTTAGGTTTAGCGCCGCTGGGATGTGTTTAGTTTTGGTTTGTTATTGGCTTTTCACTTCGCTTGTCTGGACGCTTGTTTGAACAGGGGTTTCGCTAACAATTAAACCCTTTTCCACTAAGTCGCTAATCGCATCCTTTCCAGAGCTGATTAGCAATTCTGAATAGTTAGAAAAAGCGTTGCCACCTGCAGAACCCTCGGCTTGCCATATAGTATTGCCGTTTTTCAGGTCAAACAAATACGAGGATGTTGTCATTGTGGGCGTTGATATTGAGTAACCGCCTGTCGTATAGCTTGGTTGATGATATGTATTAACTGTTGCGTAATTGCCAAAACCGCTTATGTAGCTAGTGCTACTGCCCGCATGATATGTTGGTGGGACATAGCTCTCTATTGTTGATTTGCCATTCGTGGAGGCAATAAACATGCTATCAGCACCCGTTTTTTTAACCAGCTTCATTACTTCTGCTGTTTCATAATTTCTAGTGGGTGGGATTATGTCGGTGTATTTTATTGCTTCTACCCCTAGTGAGGAAAACTTATTAACTAGTTCTGTTTCGGCTAGCATGCTCTCTTCCATAGAATCACTTGTCGCTTTAACTACGACTTTATTAACAGTGTAGCTGCTATCTCTATAAGCTGGGTCGAGGTAGCCAGTTGTTTTTGTTGTTACACACGCAGACAAGATTATTAAAAACAATGGCGCTAAAAATTTCATGGTGCTTCATTCCCCTTTTTTATTTCCAAGTATTTTATTATATCACCCAGCGCATCTTTGCAAATTTCAAATTGTCGAATTTTGGTGTAACTTGGGTTTGAGATTAGGCGGGTTTGCTTTTTTTATTGGGGGTATTTATGGGGGTATATAATTGTTCGAATTGAATTTTTATATTAAATAATCAATGTCTTAATGGTTCAATTCGGTAGCAGTCCCCTCCACCATTTTTTAATTTCCAGACATTCACACAGTTTCATAGATGTCGCGAAAGGCCGCCTTTCCAGTAAAGCCTTTACAGTCCACCTATGTATTCCCTGATTTTCTATAGTGCCTTTACAGCCACAACAAAAGGGGATGTTTTGTCAGGGCATCTTGGTTATCATTTTTAAAAAATATCAATTAAAAATCAATAGATTAACAAGCATAAAACTTTGCGCTTGTTAATCTATTTTATAATAAGTTGCTGCTATAATAGAAGGCAGAAGCAATAATATGTGGCATAATCGTTGTTGTGACTAGTAAGGCAGTTATTTTGATGTTGATGAGGGCTTGGGCATTTGAACCGTTTCTTTTTAAGAATTGAAGCTAGCGTTACGCCTACGGGTGGTGCAAATCCGACACTAGAAGTTCTGGTGGGCGGGGTTGTTGTGTCTTCAGCCGTTATTACGGCGCAAACAGGCGTTGGTTCGGATATTCTGTTTTTCACACTGGATTCAGATCTTGCAAATTATCCTTCTTCTCTTTCATTCCGTTTTAATGGTGGCACGGGCGATCCGTCAGATGTTGTGACGCTCGAAAATGTGCGCGTGAACGGACAGACGGTTAGTGCAACAGACCTTAGCGCCATAATGTTGTCTCAAGGGCAATCATCCAATCAGAACATCGCGAATACCGACCATCTTTTTGGCCGTGTCGAGCCGACAGCTGCGGATTTAGGAACAACAACACAAACAGGCACAGGCGGTGATGATAATATAACAGGCACCGGAAACGCAGACGTCATTGACGGCGGCGGCGGTAACGACAGAATTCGCGGCTTGGCGGATGATGATGCCATTAATGGCGGCACAGGCAATGATTATCTGTTCGGCGGTGATGATAACGACATTATAATCGGTGGGGCAGGCGATGATTATCTGGTGGGTGATGCCGGTGATGACTTACTTTATGGTCAGGCTGATAATGACATTTTGATTGGTGCCGCAGGGAACGACACATTAAACGGCGGCACGGGCGATGATATTTTAGCAGGCGGCGATGGAAATGACATTTTGTATGGTGAGGCGGGTGATGACCGGCTGACCGGTGATGCCGGTGATGACATTTTGTATGGTGATGGCGGTGCTGACCGGCTGTTGGGGGGCGCGGGTAATGATACGATGTATGGCGGCACCGAAAACGATCTGATGAGCGGCGGCGCAGGAAATGATGCAATATACGGTGAGGCTGGCGATGACTTGATCATGGGGGATGCTGGTGCTGATACGATAGATGGCGGCGCGGGTAATGATATTATTTACGGCGGTGCTGATAACGATACGATCAATGGTGGCGATAATAACGATATCATTTACGGTGATGCGGGTGTTGATACGATTAATGGCGGCAACGGTGTTGATATTTTGGTCGGTGGCGCGGGTGCGGATATTATTGATGGTGGCGCGGGGAACGATATTATTCACGGTCATGGATTAGATGCTTATCAAGTTTCGGCCATTTTACGTGCTAATCCGAATGTTGTTTTCTCGCAGGAAACGAACTCTTTTTATCAATTCGTCAACTCCTCTGTGACTTGGGATACAGCACGCACAAATGCCCTTGCTAGCACTTTAAACGGCGTGAATGGTCACATGGTTGTTATTTCAAGTGATGCAGAAAACCAGTTTATTTTTGATTTGGCCGATGCAAATGGGGCGGATAGCTCAACAGGGGCAGGCGGTAACCGTGTTTGGTTGAGCGCGACAGATTTGGAAGTTGATCAGATTTGGCGCTGGGCCGATGGAGCTGAGGCGGGTATTCAGTTTAGTAGCGCAGGCACGTCCACAAATAATTTGTACGAAAACTGGGGCGGTGGTCAGCCCAACAACTCAGGCGGCGCGCAAGTTTACGCGACGATGTGGTTCAATGGTGGCGCGAATGATGTGACGTGGGATGACAGAAACGCGGGCGATACGCATGATTATATCATCGAGTGGGATGCGGGCTTGATGAACAACGATAATGCTGCGGATGTTCTGAGCGGTGGTGCGGGTGATGATATTATTTACGGCTATGGCGGCAATGATACGCTGAACGGTGGGGATGATAACGATGTGTTGTTTGGTGGTGCTGGAAACGACACATTGAATGGTGATGCCGGAAATGACACACTCGTCGGTGGTGCGGGGAACGACATCTTAAACGGCGGTACAGGCACAGATTTTGTGACATACGCGGGTGCTGCTTCGGGCGTTAATGTTAATCTGTTGACGGGTGTTGTATCCAATGATGGCGATGGTGGTTCTGATACCTTGATAAGCATTGAGCGTCTTGAAGTTACAAATTTTGATGATGTTGTAACAGGCGATAACGGTAACAACACGATTGATGGGCGCGGCGGGAACGATATTATCGAAGGTATGAACGGCAATGACACGTTAAATGGTGGCGCAGGCATAGATACAGCTTCGTATGCGAACGCGGGAAGCGGTGTAACGGCCAACCTTACGTCAGGAACAGCTAGTGGCGGCGCGGGCAATGATACGCTTTTAAACTTTGAAAACCTGACAGGCTCAGGCTTTAATGACACGCTGACAGGTAATGCGGGCGCGAATGTTATCATGGGTAATGCGGGCAATGACACAATCACAGGCGGTGCGGGCGTTGATATTATTGATGGCGGTGATGGAAATGATACGATTAACCTTGCCAATAATGATTTTGCCGCCGGAGAGTCCTTAACGGGTGGTGCAGGGACAGATGGAATTGTTCTGACCAATGCCACCACAATCAATTTATCAACGGGCACGATTGCCACGATTGAATTACTGACGGGTAGTTCAGGTAACGATAACGTAACCATGAATGCCGCGCATTTTGGATCGTTTACAACGATTAACTTAGCGGGCGGCACAGATGTTATGAACGTGTTCGCAGATGGCAGCAATATTTCTGCGTTGAGCTTGCCGACAGTCAGCAATGTGGAAACAGGCAATCTTGTTGGTGATGGTAATAATAATTCTGTCACCCTTACAGGGGCGCAGCTTGACGCGATTATTCAAGGTACAGGGACGATCAATTTGGGCGCTGGTGCGTCTGACACGATAAATATTACCTCGACCTCGGCTGATCTAAATGCATTAGGAAATACCGATGCCTCTATCCAAGGCGTGGAAATTGTTTCTGCGGCCTTGGCAACGGCAGCCGTTACGATTGTAACGTTAGGGCAAACCGAAAATCTGACATTCATCGGCGGTAATTTTGACGATGTTCTGGTCAGTGGTCTAGGCAACGATATTATTAATGGTGGCGCGGGGAATGATACTATACTCGCTTACCTTGGCGCAGATACGGTAGACGGCGGCGCGGGCGATGACACTCTATTTTTACTGAGTGGTGATTTTGCGGCGGGAGAGTCTTTAACAGGTGGTGCGGATACGGATGTAATACTTTTGGGCGCGGCGATGACCGTTGATTTCACAATCGGTACGATCAATACGGTTGAAGCATTAACAGGCAGTGCGGGTAATGACACGGTAACGCTCAGTGACACACAATGGGCAGGGTTTACATCCATCGACATGGCGGGTGGCACAGACATTATCAATGTCCTCGCAACAGGTGATATTTCCGCAAGCGCTGTACCAACTGTCACAGGGCTTGAAACAGGTAACTATATCGGCACCACCGGCAATGATAATGCAACCCTGACCGGCGCGCAGCTTGACGCGATACTGGAAGGCACAGGGATTATCAATTTTGATACGGGCGCAAATGATGTAATGAACCTGACCTCAACATCGGCAGAGCTAAATGTTTTGGGCAATACTGATGCGTCTATTTTGGGGTTAGAGCAAATTTCCGCCGCTGGTGCGACTGGCGCAGTGGATATAAGGGTAACGGGACAAACCGAAAACTTTATTATCACAGGCGGTAACTTTGGCGATATTGTGCTCTCAGGATCAGGCAACGATACAATTAACGGTGGCGGCGGTAATGACCTGTTGGCGGGATTTGCTGGTTCAGACATGATTAATGGCGGTGCAGGCGATGATGCATTTCTCTATGTTAATGGTCATTGGGCTGCAGGAGAAGTGGTTGATGGCGGCATAGGCACTGACAGTATTTTGTTGTTTGTGGCTTCTACCATCGATTTTTCAACCGGAACGCTTACATCCGTTGAAACATTTACGGGCAGTGGCGGTAACGATACCATCACATTATCGGCTAGCCAGTGGGCAGGTTTTACGGCGATTGATATGGGTGGCGGCACGGATGTACTAAATGTTATCGCGACGGGTAATATATCTGCGTTAGGAACACCAACATTTACGAGCGCGGAAACAGGTAATTTAATTGGGACAGCTGGAAATGATGCTATTACGTTAACAGGCGCGCAGCTCAATGCCATTATCATTGGTGGCGGGACGATCAATCTTGGTGCGGGCGGGAGCGACACAATCAATATTACCTCGACTTCGACTGATTTAAACACACTCGGTAACACAAATGGTTCTATTTCGGGTGTCGAAAACATTTCTGCATCTACGGCGGCTGCGGCGGTCACAATTTCTCTCTCTGGTCAAACAGAGGGCTTTACCATTACGGGTAGTGCATCGGGCGATACCATAACAGGGGGCAGCGGTGTCGATACGATTAATGGTGGTGATGGCAGTGATGTTATTACGGGCGGCGCGGGTGCTGATATTATTAATGCGGGTAATGGTAATGATACGGTAAACCTTGCCAATGGCAACTTTGCGGCAGGAGAATCCTTAACGGGTGGCGCGGGTACAGATACAATTGTTCTAACTAATGCCACGACAATCAATCTGACAACAGGAACCGTGACAGGATTTGAAATTTTTACAGGCAGCAGCGGTAACGATACGATTACACTAACAAATTCCCCATGGATTTTGAATTCTGGTGCCGGCAATGACACTGTTAATTCAGGTTCTACATTAAGCGTCGCGATTAGCAGCATCATATCAGCAAACTCCGAAGCAATTTTGAATATGGACGGCACAATCACGCATTTCTTTACCATTGCGGGAACCGATACATACACCTTGCCAACAGGCATTACATCAATCGATGTCACGGCTTGGGGCGGTGGTGGCGGTGGTGGCGGTGGTGGTGATAATAATGCTGGCGGTGCTGGTGGTGGCGCAGGATATGTTGAAGGCACAATAGCTGTTTCCAGCGGTGATACGCTTGCTATTGCTGTAGGTGGCGGTGGTGGTCAGGGTCTTTATACTGGCGGCGGCGGTAATGCTGAGGGTACGGGCGGCGGCGGCGGCGGTTATTCAGGTGTGTTTGACACAAGCATTACCCAGGCGAACGCGCTGTTTGTTGCCAGTGCAGGTGGCGGCGGTGGTGGCGGTGATAACACAGGCGGCGCACCAGATGGTGGCGCGGGCGGTGCATCGGGCGGTTTATCAGGATCTTCAGGCACGGGCGGTGGCGGCAGCGTTGGCGCAGGCCAAGGCGGCACGCAAGTTGCCGGCGGCGCAGCAGGTGGCGGCAACAATGGCTCTACGATTGCGGGAACTAATGGGGCTGCTCTTTCTGGTGGTCTTGGTGGTGATTCTAATCCGCCCACAGCCACAGCGGGGGGTGCAGCAGGCATTAACGGCGGCGGTGAAGGCGGACAAGCATCCACAAGTCTTGGCCGTGCAGGTGGCGGTGGTGGCGGTGCTGGCTATTATGGCGGCGGCGGCGGTACAGCGAGTAACGGCGGCAATACCTCTGGCGCAGGCGGTGGCGGTGGCTCAAATCATATTGATGGGAGTGCCACGGGAACAACAAACACAGGTGCTGCTGGTTTAACACCATTCCAAAATGATCCTTATTATATCACGGGCGTTGGGGTCGGTGGCACAGGCGGTGCGTTAGATAGTAACGGCTTTAACGGCGGTAACGGCCTTGTTGTGCTGTCTTACGATATGGGCTCTATAACATTTACAACGATCGCAGGTGGCACTGGCAATGATGCTCTTTACGGCTCCAGCGGGATGGATATATTTGTGTTCAGCGATAGAGGCGCAGCGAATGTGGATACGGTTTACAACTTTAATGCGCAGATTGACAAACTAGATTTATCCGATTTATTGACGGGCTATGATCCATTAACCGAAGCGATAACTGATTTTGTGCAAATAACCAATAGCGGCGGTAATTCCGATCTTCGCGTTGATACAACAGGTAGCGCGAGTTTCGGTGCAGCAACAGTTGTTGCTACATTAAATGGTATTACGGGTCTGACAGACGAAGCTTTCCATGAAATAACAGGCATGTTGATCATAAGTTAAAGTGCTTCCTAAATTCTCTGGCGTACTTTTGTAATTTCCTATAAATGCGATTAGCGTGGGGTCATAACTGTAGGCATTACACCCTTTATAGGTTGGAAGTTATCACGCGGGCAGTAAGCCTCTTCACCGTAAACATAGTTACGGCAGTTCATAAATAGGCTATCGGCTGTGAAATCACCGGTTGTTAGGTCGATTTGGTAATAATCACCGTTAGGGATTTCAATTTCAAATCGCCCTGACGCAGGGTCGCCAGCCAGTATAAAGGCATTAACGTTGCTGCCGTCAACGCGAACGGTTTTTGTAAACCTGTCGGCGTTTTCAGCAATATAGACACCGTCACCTGTACGAACAGGGCGCGCCATGGACGTTTCTGTGCGTTCACGGTCTGTATGTTGCAAGCGGTGAAATTCGGTTGTGCGGCCATCATCGCCGATTGATTGCTCGGCAACGTGTTCGACAAAAACAAGGCCTTCGCGTCCCTCGCGCGGGAAAAATCCGACGCGTGTTCCTGCAAATTCGCCTTCTGTGATCAACACACCAACACCGCCAAAATCATAGAGGCATGTGAAGTGGTTGAAATCAGATCCTTCGCGCACTTCACGACCATTTGCGGATACAAAGGCTTCATAAAGGCAGCTATCGTGATCGTAAATCGCCGCAATTTTTTCGTTTACCCGTTCGGTTGCGCTTTGCACAGTGATGATCGGCTGTGTCGGTGCAGGTGGCACGACAACCACAGGCGGTGTTTGTGGCACGATAACATTCGGCTTTGTTGCTTGTGGTGGTGTTACGGTTGTGTGTTGGGTTGTTGGTGTTGGCTCTTCTACGTCTGATGACATAAAGAAAGCCGCGGCTAGGCCAGCAACGGCCAAAGCACCAATGCCGCCAAAAATTACAGTTTTGTTCGCGCCTTTGGCTGTTGTTTCCGCGGGCAACTGTACATCTTCGCCGAGTTTGATTTTGCCAGCGCCTTTGTCATCTCTTGGACGTTTATTAAATGTAGCCATGATTTTTTTCCTTATGTGTTCGTTCGTTGTTATTCATTATTAAAAGCCGAGTTTATTCCAGAACCCGCCTTTGGGTTTTTTCTCTTCGCTTGTTGCCGTTTTGCGTGTTGGTGCTGCGCGTTTATAGCGATCTGCGGCTGTTGTTTCTGCGACATGTAAATCAAAGCTGAGTTGATGCGGTTTCGGTAGAATTAAATCCGCAACATATTGATGGGTCGCGCGCAATTTTTCAGGCAGCACCCGCACGCGATCAAGCAAATAAACATCTGATTTGGCTTTAATGAAATCCTCGATTTGAGCTTCTTGGGCAGGTGACCAATCCGCGCTGTCTTTCAAATTGGCAATCAAATAGCCAACGCGCGCTTTAAAGCCTTCGTTTTGGGCTTTCAGTTCGCGGTATCTGTTGGTGTGCGGCAGGGCAATCGCGCCTTCTGCAAGTTCCGTATACATATATTTAACATCCAGCAAATCCAAGAAATTTAGCAAATCCTTGATGTCTTCAGCTTTATACAAGCCTTGGCGGGCGAGGGTTTCTTTTTGCGGGCTGTCTTTTAACATTTCGCGACAGAAATCAAGCGTGCGTGCGGCAATGAACAGAATTTGATCCACGTCTTTACGGTCAAGCGGGTAAGCAATCTCGCGCGTCATATTGTCATGGGTTTCCTTGGCATCTGGGTTCACCATAAATTGTTTTTTCATAGTGGGGCTTTGGAAATTTATGGTTTGATCCCAATCGTGTTCGGACACATGGAAGAATTTGAAAAGGGTTTCGGCCAGTTGTGAACGCGTGTGGTTTATGCGGTCAATCAGATCACGGTTAAAGTAAAACGCGTGATTGTTCAGTTGATCGGCGAGCGATTTACGGGCTTCGAAATGATCTGCAAAACGGTCTGGATGTGCGTAAAATTCTTCGATATAGCGAAGTTGTACTTTTGAGTACTCCACCAGAATTTCAGAAAAAAATTGCATTTTCTCGAACAAGGCAATTTCGCCAAAGCTCTCAAGGTCTTCCTGAATGGAGTTGTCATTTGCGTCAGTTGCGGCTTCGGCGGCAACATAAAACGGTTCTTGCGAGCTCATAAGTTGGTCAAGTTTATCGCTGCCGCTTAGCTCTGCGCGGTATTTTTCGAGCGCTTCAAGATCGGATTTCAGGAACTTACCTGACTCAGTTGGAAAAATATCCGAAAACGGAACGATATCGCCTGTACTGCTCAGCAAATAACCACGGCGCAGGGCAAGATCGCGGAAATAATGACGACCAATATCGTTGCGCTGCTGCATTTGAGTGGGGCTGTTGCCCTTCATCATGCGCGCGAGCTCCCATATGGCAAGGCGTTCCATGGCTTTTTCAAAGGACATGGCTTCATCATCGGTGTTTTTGACGGTAACCAGACGTTCGTTATCAGAAATTTGCGATAGGTATTTGTTCGGTGTTTCTTTGACGATCACAAGACGCCATAAATCATTCCCTTCGTTTTCGCGGACGGGTGACATGCCATGCCACATAACACTGCTCGGGTCGTGTTCATCAGGATACCCGAGTGTACGGGCATCTATCCGTGTTTTACGAATAACGGAAGAGGCGGCATCATCGCTTGCCGATTTGAAATGTCTTTTCAATAATTGTGAAAATGATAAATCATTCGCCATTAATGTAGAGCCTCTCCCGTTTGAATTTATGTCTTACAATTTTGGTTTTGGTTCGTCTTTCTTGACCGCAACCGCTACAGGCTCTTTAGCCACAACCGCAGGCATCACAAGCTCAGGCTGGTAAGTCAGAAGTTTGACTTCTTCTGTAACCTTGGCCACTTCGGCATCGTTTAGCGGAACATGGAGAGAAGACGCCGCAGTCAGAAGCTCACGACCAGCCGCATCGAGTGCTGCACGGGCGTCTTTTTGCTGTTGGTTGAATTTTGCAAGGTATTCGGCTTCTTTGTTAAGGTCTTGTGCTTTGCCTTTCAGCAACTCAACCATTCTTTCCGCGTCAACAGAACCAGCTTCGAAGGCTTCAGCAACTTTTTGCTGGATCATGCCGCCGACTTTCACGCCTTGTTCTCTGATTTGTCTTGAGAATTGATCGGCATCGGACACAGTATCAACGATTTCACTGACTTCGGCAGCAACGGCATTTGTCGCCAAAATGCCTTTCCATTCGCCTTCGGATACAGTTAGTTTTTCGTCGATGTTCAATTTGCTCATGCCCATGGCGTTCATCAAATCACGGATGCGGGCTAGGTTTAGAATGCTTTGTTTGTGGAAGTTGTCCATGTTTGTGATTTTCTTGTTGAGCATGGTCATAACCATATAAGAGCTTTGCAATTCTTCCTGTTTCAATAGGCTTCCAGCTTGTGCTTCTTTTTGCAATTCTGGAATTGTTTCTTCTTCCATTTCACGCAGTTTTTCAAGGGCAGCGCCAATGTAAACGCCATACTCGCTATAAGCATGGGTGAAAGATGTTTTCAATTCATCCAAACGACCCACGATACTTGGAATGCGGTCACTGGCTTCTTCGAGAGAGGCCATAACTTCGCCGAGTTGCAGAAGGCTTTTATCAATTTCAGAGCGAATTTCATCCATTGAGGCACCCTTGCCACGGCTGAAAAGACCCAAGAAACCGCGGACCAAACCGTTATGCTTTGCAAGTTGTAATTTGCGAGAGACAGCGGCTGAATATTGCTTTGCCATGTCGCCAACTGTTTCAAAATCAAATTCCGCGATCGCTTTTTTAAAGTCTTCGAATGGGGCAAGGAAAGAGTTTGAGCTTTGGATTTCCTTGATAATACCATCCGCCACATCGCCAAGTGTTTCACTCGGCTCTTTTGCAAATGTTGTAACGGAGTTTAAATCGTCAATTTTAAGCGTTGCGATCAAATCGTCCATGCGAGCTTTGGTTTCAGCATCGGCTGTCGCGTAATCAACGATATCGCGATTGAGCTTGGCTTTTTCTTTGGTGCCGGAAACGTCGGCGAAAATGCTTGTTGTTGTTAGTGTTTTATCTGTTTCTGACATTTTATGTTCTCCTGTTAAATTTGTTTGTATGAATGTTAGCGTCTACGCGTATTGCTTGCTTTGGCTATGCTTCCACCACCTATGCTAGGACTGCGTTGGGTTCTTTGTGCTCTTGCGATGCCACCACCGCCTATATTAGGGCTGCGGCGCTCGCGTGATGCTTTCAACATTTTGTTTAGTGCCTCTTGTTGTTCGCGGGCGGCTTCTCGTGCTTCCTGTGCTGCTTTTTGACGTTGACGTTCTATTTTTGCAAGGCGGGCTTCCTCTTGGCTGATCTCATGTTTTACATCACGCTCTAGATCAGAAAAATCAAATGTGCGATCAGTTACGGTTTCATCAACGGTGCTCATGGTTTCAATCTCTTGGAACATCACATCAACGTCGTGTGACACGGGCTCGTAACGCTCAATCGCCTCACGGTAGGACTTAACATTGTCTAGTGAACTGCTGAACTCTTCACGGGCATCATCGAATTTTCTTTCAACAGAGGAAAAATCAAAGTTGATATGCTCGTTCGGAATCATACGGTTGCCTTTTTCAAGTATATTAAGCGGCTCATTAAATTCTCTTTTTGTCTCATTCGCTTCTTGCGCCATTTGGTCGAGTGATGGCTTGAGGTTGTCCAAACCTTTCATACGCGCAGACGCGGTAACGGCTTGAAGCGTTGTCTCATCATTTGAAAAAGCGGAAAGCAAAGCTTTACAGAAATTTTTGCTGCCTTTGACCAAGTCATAGACTTGATCAGAAATCAAAGATCTGATTTTTTCAGGACCCTTATAAGTGCTGTCCAGAGAGTCGATTTTCGATGCAACGCCGTTCAGTAAGTCATAACGCACTTGCTGCTCTTCTTGTTTCACAAGAATGTCTTCATGCGCCTTACGGAGCGTGAATATATTCAGCGCATCTTCGTAATAGTCGCCATATTCTTTATCATACGCACCCATGATTTTATGAGCCTCATGGGGCGCTGCTTGTGAATTAAACACAAGGCCGAGTGTGTAGCGGCGCATCCAGTTTATAAAGCTGAATTTTTCAAATGCATCATGATTTTCTTGTGTGATTTGGTTCGTAGGGTATGTGGTGTTATATTTTTCGATCGCTTTGGCGGTATCGTCCCATGCTGTAATTTCATTGCCGACTTCCTGATTTGCGGATTTGCTGATGTCCAAGTTTTCCTTCAGGGCTACGATTTCTGTTCCAATGGCATTGCGTTCACCGTGTTCGGCAACAAGAGCGGCGCGGCTTGCTCTATTGTGAGTGTCTTCGCTCATCCATTGTTCAACAGTGGCTAAAAAGTTATTGTTAGCACCAGCAGCCTCGGAAACGTTGCTTAATTCTGAATAGCGGGACATTTCACCTGATACAATGGTTTGCAATGCTGTGGTGATGCCGCGACTTGCACGGTTGCGGGAAGTTGTTAGGCGGTCTTGTTCTGCCTTAACATCCTTTATAACGCTGTCCTGAAGACGGATCATGTCCTCGACATTGTTTTTTGCTGTGCGAATACTTACGTTTCCAAACCCGAACATGGTCATGCTCTCCCTATCGTTATGCAGATGATAAAAACTCTTATCAAATATTTTTCATATTTATAAAACAGTGATTATGTATTAAGAGCGAGAAGGAAAGCTGTCAAGAAAATTATGGAATTAACATCACCACATTAATTTTTCATAGTGTTTACGGCAATTTATTGAATGTGAAACATATAGAGAAATTATAACGGCAGGCTTCTTGCGCCACCATTTTTATATTTTCAACTGTAATAATGTTCTATAAATAAAATCATTACAGCTTTGTATTTTTTATTTTAATGATTTAAATCGTCGTTTTTCCAGTATTTTGTACCTTGGATAGTGGCTTGCAGTGCTAAGCCGTTCTCTGTCATCTGGTAAACTTTTACGCCAGGAAAAATATCAGCAGCTTCGGAAAGTTCTACGCCATCGACGCCTGCTTTTGCTGCGGCATCGGCTTGCCCTGATAAATCCCATCCTTGCGTGACAAATTGATTGAACGCTTTACGCGTTTTGAACACAAAAACCAGCCTGTAATCTTTAACGCCGAGTCCGATGCCAACACCACCTGACGCCATTTTCATATAAATATCTTGGTTTGATTTGTTGTCATGAGCAACACCAGAGCCGTATGCTGCTGATAGTAAAATCAAATTAACACCGCCGCTTGAAAAAACAGCATAACCTTCGGCGCCCTCAATTTCAGAACGTATGCTTGGTTTTTCACTGTATAGTCGTTCGAGCGTTTTCTGCTTCATTGATTGTATTTTTGTTCGGTCCGATGTTTCATCCGCGAAAGCACTCGAAGATATAAATCCCAAAAACAAAACACTTAGAGCCAGTAATCTAATCATTTGTAAAACGTCCTTTTCAATATTTGATCTCGTTAGGTATAACACAAATCCATTTTGGATCAGAAAGAATTTGAAGCGATTCATGAGCTTTTATAATTGTAGAAATCACTAAAAACTGTATGTTGCTGTATGCTTGTTCGTGTTCACTTTATTTTTAAGGTTTCGGCTTTGTTTGTCGGCTTAATGGCCTTGTCAGGCTGCTTTAAGGACGTTTTGCCTTTTTCACAGCATACCGATTATAAAATCTCGGGGCTTGATGGTAATCAGGATGCGCAAAATTATTTACAAAAGACTCTGGATGAGCTTATCGCCGAAGACATTGAGTATAAAGAGAAAACCGATGATTTTAGGAGAGCTGAAGAAGCTCGTGAGGAAGTAATTGCGGCGACTTTGCTTAAAGCTATGCGCGCCAAGGGATATTATGATGCTCAGATCGAATATATTGATGATGATAATAAATCATTAGAGGGGGTATATCAGATCAAGGCGGGCGATATTTATACGATTTCATCGTTAAGTGTTGAACCTGAGAGTGCTCGTGGAGGCTTTGATTTTACGATTATTCAGGAAGGGCAACCTTTGGAAGCATGGCCTGTTTTGAATGCTCAAAACAAACTCTATGAATCTATACAAAAAGATCAGTGTTATTTTTCGCTTGATGTAAGTCATAGCGTTGTTTTGGATGAAGTTAATAAAACGGCGAGGCTCATTTATGATGTCGGAATAGGCCCTTCGGCTACGTTTGGGGAGGTTACTTTCCAAGGCCAGAACAGCGTGAAAGAGAGTCATTTGCGGAAATTTATTCCGTGGAAAGAAGGTGAGTGTTTTAGACAGGATAAAATAAGAGAGCTACGTACAAAATTACTGGAAACGGGGTTATTTGTTCGCGCAGATAGTGAATTGCCAGAAGCACCTGCTGAAAATGGTTCTGTGCCCATAACCATAAACCTTAAAGAACGTGTTCATCGCAGTGTAAAAATCGGCGCGAGTTATTACACAGATGAAGGCGCGGGTATCACCCTAGGGTGGGAGCACCGCAATTTTTTTGATGCGGGGGAAAAGCTTGAAGCAGAATTGAATGTTAATCAAATCAATCAAAGTCTGGACCTTGATTTTACAAAGCCTTTCTTTCTACGCAAAGATCAGAGTTTAGGCATTAGCAGTGCATTGCGGCAACAAGATACAGAGGCATTCGAAGAAACAGCATTTGATGTTGGTCTGAACGTGAAGCGTCAACTGAATAAATGGGTTTCTGTTGGTACGGGGCTGCAGTTTTCTTTTTCTGAGATTACGGATGAGGTTGATAATGACACGAGCACCTACGGCCTTGTTTCTGTAACGAATAGTATTACTTTTGATAACCGTGATAACCCGCTTGATCCCCATAAAGGGTGGCAGTTAAAAGCAGGTCTTGAGCCGTTTTATGATGTCTTGGGGGAGAGTGATCCGTTCACGAAGCTTGAAGCAGGCGCACGCACATATGTTGGTTTTGGTGATGAGGATGATTTTGTTTTGGCGATGCGCGCGAATGTAGGCAGTATTGTTGGTGGCAGCACCGTAAATATCCCCGCGACGGAAAGATTTTATGCGGGAGGCGGTGGTTCTGTGCGCGGTTTTGGTTATCAAGAAGTGGGCCCGTTTGAGGATGATCGCCCTACGGGGGGGCGGTCGATGGTGACGGGCTCTACCGAGTTGAGATATAAATTTACCGATACTTTTGGTGGTGTGACTTTTATTGATGCGGGTAGTGTGTCAGATAGCGCTGCACCCGATCTTGATAATCTGTCTTTTGGTGTCGGTGTTGGTATTCGTTATTATACCGATTTTGGGCCTTTGCGTTTTGATATTGCTGTGCCGCTGAATCAAAAAGAGGATCTTGATCAAAATTACCAATTCTACATCAGTATTGGGCAGGCATTTTAAATATGATACGTAACGTTTTTAATATATTAGGCGGGCTGGTCAAACGTTTTTCAACGGTTTTGATTTGGTTTTTTTCTATTACACTTACGGTTTTGATATTGGTTCAAATCGCCTTTGTCGGCAGTGTTGTCTGGATCAATGGTGATAAGGGACAAAACTGGATCAAATCTCAAATGTCTCAAGCAAGTGCCAGTTCGGGATATGACATAGATTTTTCAAAAATCTCATATTCGTTCCCACAAGGTTTGGCTATTCAAAACTTGACAGTTGCCGATGCGGACGGCCTAATCTTAGACATGGATCGAACAATTTTGCGCCCGAATTTGATTGGATTTGGGGTGCACCATTTTGGTGTATCTATGAATGTTGACACATTCACGCTTCACCGCTTGCCGCAAACTAAGGAAGAAACCGCGGGGAACGAACAATTCGCGCTGACGCCTTTTTCTCTGCCGGACATATATTTTAACTCATTTGAACTTGATAATTTAAACATAGAAACGTTGGATATTAAGGACGCCGTGTTTGGTACAGCGCTTAGCGTTTCACCGAGTCTTTCAAGCCAAATAACATTAGGTGATGTTGTTCATCTGGATCTGGATTTAAAGGTAAAAAAAGCAGAGACTCCTTTACCCGTTTGGATGCCTGAACGTATTTCTTTGGGTGGTCAGTTTGACCCGCAATCATTGGATTTGAAGCTTGAGACTTTCACCGCAAAGAACCATTCGGCCACGATTAAAGCATCAGGTGACGCGAACTTAAGCGCACAAGGCAAGGTGAATTTAACGGCGAACGCGAATATCAGTGATTTTTCTCAACTCACAGAGGACGTAGAGGGTGCTGCTGAAATAGAGATAGCGGTTAGTGGTGCGTTTGAGGCGCTTGCTTTGACATCTACAGGAAAAATATCAATGCCGCTTTTGAAAGAGCGTGGGTTAAGCGATACCACATTTGAAATATCTGACGATGATTTGTCTAAGGCACCATTGGGGAAAGCTTTGTTCGAAGCGGTCTATCAGGGAAAACCGATCACACTTGCCGCGACATTTGATAGGAACGAAAACATTGTTCATGTTCGCGACATAACAGGCAATGCTCCAGATTTAGTGTTGAGCGGTGATGTGGGGCTAAACACTGATACGATCCTGGTGGATGGGGAAATCGAACTTACGGTACAGAATCTTTCGACCTATAGCGCGATGGCGGGCGTTGATATCGATGGCCAAGCGCATGCCAATATCACGTTGCAACATGAGGATTATATCCAAGGGGCGGCGATCAAAGCGGCGGTTACGAATGCTACTTACGAAAATATAGCGCTCCAAAGTGCGGATATTACAACCCAACTTGCGGATATCCAAAACCCGTGGCCGCGTGAAATGACGTTGACGGTCAAAGAGTTAAAGCCGGCAAAAGATGTTGTTATCAAAACGCTGAATACAACTCTCACAGAAAAAGAGGGCGGAGTGCATGTGTTGTCATTAAATGCAAACGGGAATGCGTTACAGGGTTTCAAGTTGAGCGGGGATGCCACGTTAAAAGGCTTAAAACAAGCGGATGTTAACGCACAGAACATTGATTTTAAACTGACATCAAAAGGCGCGGTGATGACGCTTCGTGGTCAGGCTGATTTGGAAACTCTGGATGTTAAGCTTAATACGAAGAACTTTAATCTCGCGAGTTTGCCCGTGAATTTACCACAACAGATGCGCGAATTGGCACTCGATGCGGATGCCAGAATTCATGGCTCTATGGCTAAACCCGTTGTTACCGCGAATGCTGATCTCACGCCGATTACCGTTATAAAAGGCGCGCGCGTAAAGATATCCGCTCAAGGTAAATACGAGAATAATCTGGCGCGGATCGATGTGTCTGGCAGTGGTGAGGCGATAGACACCTTAAATGGTTTTGTAGAGTTACCAATGAAGCTTTCTTTATCGCCGTTCGTCTTTGATCTGCCACAAAGCACGCCACTGAAAGGAGATGTAAGTTTAATCGCTAAAGCAAATGCATTGGCGCAATATGTTCTGCCTGTCGGACATAAGCTAAACGGTAATGTAAAAGTGGATGGTACTGTTTCAGGCACAATCGGAAAGCCTGATGTTAATGGTGTCGCACGCTTTAAAAATGGCACGTATATATATCGTGCGCTAGGCGTGGAGCTTTTTGATATAGATATGGAAGCAAATTTGACGCCCGAAAGTATTAAGATCACCAAGTTAAATGCCAATGACGGAAAAGGTGGAGCGTTGAGTGGTGAAGGCCGCATTAGTTTCAACGAGCTGCAAAATACAGATTTAGACCTTACGCTTAAAGATTTTCGCTTATTGGATAGTGATAAAGCCAAGGGCTCGATATCTCTTGCTGATCTCACGCTTCAGGGCAGAGCACAAGATTATCTATTAGCGGGTAAGGTTGATTTGGGGCAATTCGATATTATTATCCCTGAGCGGTTTCAGAGTAAAATTCCAGAATTGAATATTGTCAAAAAAGATGAATCTGATGAAGACATGCAGCAATTCAATGTTGTGGCGTTGGATATAAAAGTCACAGCAAATGACCGCATTTTTGTGCGCGGATGGGGTCTGGATGCCGAATTCGGCGGTAAAATAGAAGCGAGCGGCACTCTTGATGATCCCCAACTCAATGGGATCATGCAATCCAAGCGCGGACGGTATGAGGAATTCGGACGACGCTTTGAACTGGAGCAAGCAATCTTGCGGTTTCAGGGCAGTATGCCGCCATCCCCGTATCTTGACATCATTGCAACGACAGACGCGGATGGTATTCAGGCGTCTGTGAATTTGACAGGTGAGGTGGAAAACCCGTCGATAAAACTGTCATCTGTTCCTTCTTTGCCAGAGGATGAGGTCATGTCACATATTCTGTTTGGCGAGAACCTTTCAAAAATAACACCGTTTCAGGCGATACAATTAAAGCAAACTCTGGACAGGTTTACAGGCAAAGGCGGTGGCGGCTTTGATCCTTTGGGCAAATTGAGAGATATCACAGGGCTTGATGATATACGCGTCGATAACGATGAAGAAGGTGATCCGTCTGTCGGTGTCGGTAAATATTTGACTGAAGATGTGTATCTTGAGCTAGAAAAAGGAGCCGGAGAAGGATCAGGCGCGGCTAAAATACAAGTCGAAGTGACACCAAACATAAATTTGGAAAGTGAAGTCGGTCAAGAAGCGCAAGCGGGTGTCGGCGTTGTGTGGAAGTGGGATTATTAAGAAAACCCCGCCTTGTGATGATGGGCTAAGCTCAGCCAGATGTGCGTTTTCAAAATATAAGTTCAGACTTTTATGCAGATCGGCCTCTTGTATAATGGCTGCCCACACCACCATTAAATCTTGCATATCTCGAACGCCGTTGACATCAGAATGAGCAATGACTTTGGTGCCACACGTTAGCGATTCTAGCACGACGTTAGGCAACTATATCTTTTAAATTCAGTTTTCTAAACTCTTTATATTTTCAAGGTACATAAAATAACGTCAACTAAAAATAACTTTAATGTTGGCGCAAGGAGTATGGCATTATAAACTGTTAACCTTGCAAACCATCTTGTCAAACTCATAGAAAATGTCTTATTCTACATGCCAACGCTCCTTGATGGATGAACATAATCAGGATCGGAGACTAACTCCCAAACTGGTACTATTATAAGAGGGAAGTCACCTTCATGCGCGCTCCGAAGACGTTGAAAAGGAATGCGAGATATAGTTGATTTAATCTCTGCCGTTCAAAGGTGCGTATGATTTTTTGGCCTTGATTATTAAGCATAAACGATATGCGGTGATGTCATCGGAAGTAAGTCGATAATTTCTGAATGGTTCAGGGATTATTTATGATTTAAAAAGCGATTAAAAAGACATCACCTTTATCAAGAACAACATATATTACTTATTCTCATTTCTCACTCTAAGGTAAACACTTAATATGAACGATCCAATTTTGGTTACAGGCGCCGCGGGTTTTATCGGCTTTCACACAGCTTTACGGCTTTTACAAAAGGGTGAAACTGTCGTCGGCATTGATAATTTGAACGACTATTATGATGTGACGTTGAAGCAAGCACGCCTAGAACTGCTTGATAATTTTGAGTCCTTTACCTTTGTGAAGCAGGATATTTCAGACAGAGAAGGCATGGAGGATTTGTGGGCGCAGCAGGGCCCCTTCACGCGCGTTGTGCATTTAGCAGCACAAGCTGGTGTGCGTTACTCCCTTAAAAATCCTTATTCTTATATCTCTAGTAATTGCATGGGACACCTCACTGTCATGGAGATGTGCCGTCATACAAAAGGCTTTAAACATTTGGTCTATGCGAGTTCGTCCTCTGTTTACGGCGGCAACACCAAAATGCCTTTCTCTGTGCAAGACGAGGTTAATCAACCTTTATCTCTCTATGCGGCAACCAAGCGTAGCGCAGAAATGATGAGCCATAGCTACAGTCATTTATATGGTATCCCGCAAACTGGGCTACGCTTTTTCACTGTATATGGTCCATGGGGGCGTCCTGACATGGCTTTGTTTATTTTTACAAAAGCCATTTGTGAAGGAAAACCGATGCCTGTCTTTAATAATGGTCAGATGAAACGCGATTTTACTTATATTGATGACATTATTGATGGTGTTATTGCGACATTAGAAACACCGCCCGAAAAAGAAGATGGAAAAGTGCCGTGTCGCGTTCTGAATATTGGTAATACGCGCAGTGAAAGCCTGATGGATTTCGTGCATTTAATTGAAAAAGCGCTGGATAAGAAGGCCAACATTGATTTTCAAGGCATGCAAGATGGTGATGTTAAGGAAACTTATGCCGATATCGAGGAAACAACAACGTTGACGGGCTATGTGCCTAAAATCACAATCCAAGAAGGCGTGCCGCGCTTCGTCGCTTGGTATAAAGATTACTACAATGTGGCTTGATGGGGGCTTTATCTGAATATATAAAATAGGCTCGATGCAATTTTATATCTTTTCAATGCCTAACCTAGGCTCAGTATTTATTTTTTCACCGCACAATGGACTCTTAAAATAAGTTATTTCTTAGTGATTTAATTATTATTAAGCCATTGATTTTTATGACATAAAAATGTGTGCAATGTACCGTATGGAAATTATCGAAAATGTATTCTATTGTTCTAGGAAAAAAGAAAAATAGTTAGCCTCTGGTTGAAGATGCCTCTATTTTATTTAAAATCAAGAGCTTACTGATATTAAAAGCTTAAATCTTCCATTTGCTGCGCTTGAGTGGTACACAATGGGATTGAATAACTTGCAGAAAGAGTAACTCATGAAAATTGCGATCCTATCCCGTGGCCCCAAACTTTATTCAACGCAACGCCTTGTAGACGCTGCGGAAGAGCGCGGACATGAGGTGCGTGTATTTAATACCACAAGATGCTTCATGAACATTAATTCAGTGGATAATCAAGTTCATTATGGTGATGAGATTATCAATGTCGATGCTGTTATTCCGCGTATTGGTGCATCGATTACGTTTTATGGAACGGCTGTTGTGCGGCAGTTTGAAATGTCTGGTGTCTATACATTGAACGGTTCGCTTGGCATTACACGAGCACGTGATAAATTGCGTGCCCATCAAATTCTATCGCGCAAAAAACTTGGGATGCCGATTACGGGTTTTGCGCACTCCACCAGCAATACGAGCGATTTGATCAAAATTGCTGGCGGTGCGCCTCTGGTGATTAAATTACTGGAAGGTACGCAAGGCAAGGGCGTTATTTTGGCGGAAACGAAAAAAGCGGCTGAAAGCGTGATTGATGCTTTTCGCGGGTTAAATGCGCACTTTTTGATTCAGGAATTTATCAAAGAAGCAGGCGGCGAAGATATTCGCTGTTTTGTGGTGGGTGATAAAGTTGTGGCAACAATGATGCGGAAAGCTGCGGAAGGTGATTTTCGCTCTAATCTTCATAGTGGCGGCGGCGCGGAAGCGGTTAAAATAACACCGAAAGAACGTAAGGTCGCGTTAGCCGCGGCAAAGGCGATGGGGCTGGAAGTAGCAGGTGTTGATCTTATTCGGTCCGAGCGCGGGCCCTTGGTTTTAGAAGTGAATTCATCACCTGGGTTAGAGGGTATTGAACGTATTTCGGGCAAAGATATCGCTGGTATGATTATAGAACATATCGAAAAAAGTATTAAAAGCACCAAGAAAAGTCGCGAAAACAAAGGATAACGGCAGATGTCTAAAGATTTGACCATCGGTGGTGTGACAATCAAACAAGGCGAGCGCAAGCGCGTTTTAGTGAATGTTGCAAAGCTCTATGATTTCACCGATATGGCTGTGCCGATTGAAGTCGTGCGCGGCAAAAAAGATGGCCCTGTTTTATTTGTCAGCGGGGCTGTTCATGGCGACGAGATAAACGGCACCGAAATCATCCGCAGACTTCTTACTCAAAAATCCTTAAAGACGATGAAGGGAACGTTGATTGCTGTGCCGATTGTGAATGTGTTTGGTTTTAATACCATGAGTCGCTATTTACCTGATCGTCGTGATTTGAACCGCGCTTTCCCCGGCAGTGCTGACGGGTCTTTAACCTCGCAGCTTGCCTATACATTTATGACCGAAGTTGTTGAGCATTGCACGCACGGCATTGATTTTCACACCGCAGCCATTAACCGCATTAATCTGCCGCAAATTCGGGCATGCCTTGATGATCCTGTTGTCGAAGCCATGGCCAAAGCCTTTGAAATGCCCGTTATTTTACATTCTGGTTTGCGCGAAGGGTCTTTGCGCGCGACAACGTATGAAAAAAATATTCCGACAATTTTGTTTGAGGGTGGCGAAGCTCTGCGCTTTAATGAAAGAGTCATTCAAAGCGGTCTGCAAGGTACGCTTGCCGTTATGCGTCAAATCGGGATGCTCGCGCCGCTTAAAACCAAGCATGAGGCAAAAGAAGTGTTTGTCGCACATTCTAGCCAGTGGGTTAGAGCACCGCACAGCGGATGCTTGTCCTCTAAAATAAAATTGGGTGAGCGCGTAAAGCAGGGGCAAGTTTTGGGAATTATTTCTGATCCGTTCGGGCAGGAAAAATACAAGATTATAGCCAAGAAAACGGGCATTGTTATTGGTGCCGTTACAATGCCCTTGCTCAGTCGCGGTGACGCTGTGTTCCATGTTGCCAGTTTTGAGAATTCAACCACTGTCGAGGAGCATGTTGAACTATTTGAAGAGCGTTTGGAAGCGGAACAAAAAGAAGAGTTTGTGCTTTAAATTTTTGTACGGTTTTATTTTTTGTACAAAGACGCCGCATTTTTAACTTTGCCTTGTGTAAATGCTTTTGAGGAATCAACGACAAATTTTGCTTTTTTCAACGCCTCGCGCCCAAGCAACATCCTAAAAGCCATCTTGTGACGACTGGTCAGTGTTAGCTCGGCTTTAATGGTTTTGGCGCCACATACCATCGGCGTGACAATGACATAGCGATTTTCCCGCTCGCCGTTTGAACTGGTAATCACGCGTTGGCCAATCAGGATGGCTGTGCATTCATGCTCTATCGCATTATTACCCTGCACGGGATGAATTTTGAATGTGATGTATTCAACATTGTCCTGTGTATGTGTTTTTATATCGTAGGCGTGAAGCGCAGATGTTTTGGCGCCTGTGTCTATTTTTGCCTTAATGGCAGGCAACCCAAGGTCTGGCAATGAACACCACTCTTCCCAACCGATGACTGTCTTTGATTTCTGAGACATGTTTAAATCCTGTTATTCTTAAAGACAGTATGCAGGAAGGTTTAATCCTTGGCGATAGTTTTTGATGGTTTTTGCTCGCAAATCCACACGTTGTCTACTTATACGTTACTTTTGTAACAGGTCTATTCCACAGGGCATTTGATAGCCTCAAGAAAAATTTGCCCGTATTTCTCAAGCTTAGATTGCCCAACGCCCGCGACAGACCTCATTGCATCTAAACTGAGCGGTTTACGCAAAACCATATCGATCAACGTTTTATCATGGAACACCACATAAGGCGGAACGCTGTTCTCTTTGGCAATGCTCATCCGCAAGGCTTTGAGGGCGGTAAATAATTCTTGGTCGGCTTGGCTTTCAAGGTTAAGCGCGGGATCACTCCGTTTTGCGCTTTTTGATGAACTGCCGCCCACGGTTTTTGGATCAAGCCGTACTTGCAACACAGGTTTCTCACGCAGGAAATTCACGCCATCTTGCGTCATTTTCAAACCACCATGCGCGTCCATATCAACAAACAAAAATCCGCGCGCAACAAGCTGGCGGATCAAGCTTTGCCATTCTTTTGGCGAATGCTCAGCCCCAATGCCAAAGGTGCTCAAACTATCATGACCGAATTTCTCAATGCGCTCGTTTGTCTTGCCGAGCAAAACATCAATCACATAACCGCCGCCAAACATCTGCCCCGTGCGTAAAACACAAGACAGTAATTTCTGCGCGGCAATCGACCCATCAAAGGTTTGGGGCGGGCGCAAGCAGGTATCGCAATTCTGACACGGCTGCCCGTTATCATCAAAATAATGCAGCAAAACTTGGCGTCTGCATGTCGCGCTCTCGCAATAGCCCAAAAACGCGGTGAGTTTTTGGCGCTCAATTTTCTTTTGCGTGGCAGGCGCGTCTGACCCTTCGATCATCTGGCGTTGCAGGGCAAGGTCTTGCAACCCATAGACCATCCAAGCAACAGCTGGCATACCATCACGTCCTGCACGGCCTGTTTCTTGGTAATATGCCTCGATATTTTTGGGTAGATCTAAATGCGCCACAAACCGCACATCGGGTTTGTTAATGCCCATACCAAAGGCAATCGTTGCCACAATAATCACGCCTTCTTCTTTGAGAAAACGTTCTTGATTGCGCGCGCGTATTTTTGCATCAAGACGTGCGTGATAGGGCAGAGCTTTATAGCCTTGATCTTTCAACCATTTGGCTGTGTCTTCCACTTTTTTGCGCGACAGGCAGTAAACAATGCCGCTTTCATCATCATTGCGCCCCTTTAAAAAGCGGAGCAGTTGAGAACGTGGGTTATCTTTAATCGCGACTTCATAGGTAATGTTTGGGCGATCAAACCCCGCAACGTACAGCTTCGGCAGCTTTAAACGCTCAACAATGTCTTTGCGTGTTGGTGTGTCGGCTGTGGCCGTAACAGCAATGCAAGGCGTATCAGGATAGCGCGTGCGTAGAAGTGAAATTTGGCGGTATTCAGGGCGGAAATCATGCCCCCATTGTGAAATGCAATGCGCTTCATCAATCGCAAATAGCGCGATTTTGATATCGTCTAAAATGTCCAAAAAGGAATCATTGACCAAGCGTTCTGGCGCAACATAAACCAGATCAAGCGCTCCATCGCGCAAATCATTCAGCGCCTTTTGTAATTCCGGATACTCAAGTCCCGAATGAATGGCGGCGGCCTTCACACCCAATTCATGCAAAGCAATCACTTGATCCTGCATCAACGCAATCAGCGGAGACACAATAATCCCTGTGCCTTCCATACAAATAGAGGGAATCTGATAACAGAGTGATTTCCCGCTGCCTGTTGGCATCAAAACACCGCAGCTTTTCCCCGCAATCACATCGTTAATGATTTGCTCTTGCTCACCACGAAAAGCATCATAGCCAAACACAGACGATAAAATATCTTTGGGTGTGGGCGGGGTCACTTTATGGATTGTTTGTGTTTTCATCCGCAAAGCATAACGGTAGCCATGCGCAGCTGTCTAACACCAAATGTAAAATACTCACCTGTAAACTCAGTTTTTCCTAAATCAGAGAAAACAATCAGTAAGCAGTGTAGGCTTTAGTATGGCGAGCAATGTGCAGTTGTTGAGTGTTAAAGCCCCACCTTATTTTTGTATTATGTGGTTGAATAACCATATTTTTATAGTTAAAACCAAATCTGGTGAAATTATTCGGACTATTGTAAGGAGATTTATAGTGTTCAAGAAATGTTTGTTTACAGCTGTTGTTGTCGCGACTGCTGTAGTTATGCCGATGAAAGCTCAGGCGGAGACTAATTTATTGGTTATTCTGGATGGTTCTAATTCCATGTGGGGGCAAATTGATGGTAAATCCAAGATGGAAACCGCGCAGAAAACGCTTGGTAAATTAATGTCTGATCTTCCTGCCGATACCAAACTGGGCTTCATGGCTTATGGTCACACCAAGGAAAAAGACTGTAATGATGTGGAACTCTTAAGCGCAATCGGCAAAGACAAGCCCGAGATGATTAACACGCTGATCCATACAATTCAGCCAAAAGGCAAAACACCGATTGCCAATGCGCTGAAGAAATCAAAAGAGGCGTTCAAGGGCCATGAAGGTCAACACAATAATATATTGCTTGTTTCTGATGGCATTGAAAGTTGTGATGGTGACCCATGCGCCGTGGCAAAAGAATTGAAAGAGGCAGGCCTTGATGTCAGCGCTCACGTGATTGGTTTTGGTGTTACAAAAGAAGAGGGTAAACAACTTACATGTATTGCTGAGAATACAGGCGGTAAATACTTTGATGCGGCGAATGCGAATGCTTTTAATGATGCCATTAAAGAAGTAACGGTTTTGGCACAAGCAGAACCCGAGCCTGCACCTGAGCCTGTGAGCACATTGGCTTTTGAAGATGATTTCAAAGGGAAAGAGTTAGCACCACATTGGGACGTTATTAATCCGAATGCTGACCGTTACATTATAGATGACGGTAAACTTCTGCTTGTGATACCTGGGCAACAGGTGATGCTTGCTGAGAACCCTGAGTTTCCTAATTTGATGAAAACCAAGGATGCCATGCCTGATGGCGACTGGACAATAACCTCCGTTGTTGATTTTGAACTGCAAACAGCTAGCGATAAAGCCTATATAGGCGTTATGGATGACCAAAATGGTTGGATAGCGGCGGGTATCTATGGCCAAAACGTTTATGGCGGTTGTCTTGTAAAGGCGTATATCGATAAATTCGAAGGTGGTGAGCATACTGTTTCCGAAGAAATGATTACGAGTAGTGGTAGCAACAAGGGTTACCCTCCTTGTGTGGATGATTTCAAAGCGAAGGGCCCAATGACCATAACATTTACGAAAACAGGGCGTGATTACAGTGCCGTTGTATCTTATACGCAAGACGGTAAAGAAGTTCGCGTTGTGCCTGACCCGGTTAAAATGTTGAAAGCGAAAAGTAATCTTTTTGTTGGGTTGGGACAGATCGATAGCGGTGCATATCGCAGAGATGAGCCCCTTGAATCATATCTGAACATTGATTCAATCAAGGTTACTGAAAACAAATAATAACGGAAAGAAGCGTGTTCTTATGCGCCCTATGGATATGTTGAGCACCCTCGCGGGTAAAGTCATCGCGGGGGGGATTGCGGTTGCTGCTGTCGCGGCAGGTCTTTCGGCCTTTAGCCCTGATAAAGTTGACACGAAAAATGCTGTAAAGGCGCATGATTCCTATGTGGTCAGCCTTGACGTGACGCGTGAAGGATCAGAGCTTGATCGCAATGAAGGCGTTTCGTCAGGATCAGTATATGAAGACAGAAAAAAATGGCGGCATGGACCGACCATTATTTCCACGCGTTTGGTTCCGTTGTCTGAAGATGTTCACAACGGCTACGGTAATGGTAGTGCTATCGTTGGTCTTGAAGAGTGGAGCGATAAGATCGAGTATTGGAGCGATCAAACCCGTAATATCTCATACGAACCATACGCCAAAGAAATTCACAAAGTTCTTAAAAAAGCCGAGGCGCTTCAGGATGATGTTGATCTGCTTTTGCGCGTCTTACGGGATATTCAAGTATATCACTACCAAGACGATAAATCATGGTACGAAGATGATCCAGATCACCCCATTTCAGAATTACCATATGTTTATTTTCAAGGTGCAAAAACAGAACATTATAACAGCAGCGTTCGTGAAGGCTTACCAAATCCTGAAAAAAATGAAGCCCCGTCTTGGTCATCTCTTGAAACCAAAGATGATGGTATTGCCAGAAATTTGGGCGAGAACCTAGAGCTTGTGGTATGGCGCTACACGCAAGAGGATATGAAGCGCGTTCAAGCCATTATCAAAAAATTAGACGATATCGAATCTGACCTTACCTTTGATGTTTCCGCATTTAACCCTAAAAAATCAGACCCACAAATCGTAGAAATGACCGCAAGGGATTTGCGCTATACGTTTCATAATAATTTTGTCGTCAGTGTGAACGAAATCGTCAGGCTGGCTTGGGGGTTATCGCCAAAGGAGGCTCCTGAATCGTATTGGGCCACATCCGTAGGTGAGTTGAATAGTGCCTATGAAAGTGTTCCTGTTGGCAAAATTATTCAAGACCTCACAACGCGCCGTGATCTTAGCGATCTTCCTTATCTAAAAAAAGACGTGCCGTTAAGCCTGCCGCCACTTCCGACAGATACATTGATTGCGCTTACGATGCCGCTTCGAGGTTTTGTCGATGCTGACCACCCAACCTATAGGCACATGGATGTTAAAGGCCAATATAACCTAAGGGATGAAGGTATAGGTAAAGAGGTCTACTCTGTGAATTTTCCGAGCACAATGCGTTATGAATTTTTCAGGTCTGATAGAGATGGCTCAAAAGATTCTATTCATTCCCGCTCTGTCATTCATGCGGCTGTGGATGGTGAACACTTTAACGGACTGCTTACCGTTGCGAGCAACCATAATGATAAACATTTAAGCAAAGACGGTAACACAAGTTATCTTGAGCAATATAAGCAAACCTACAAAATTGGTTGGACGGTAAAACATGATGGCGCGGTTTGCCGCAATCCTGATTGTTTCCCCAAAGAAGAAGAGGAAAATCCTGAATACCAAGCGCCGCCCGTTATCGCGATTGCCGCAGCCACTTACCCCGAAATACCGCTTCCAAAAGAAAGTGCCGCGCTCGGGTTTCGTGTTCAAAATAATAGCGACATCATCGCAAGTGCTGTCGGAATTGAGTTGCGCTTAATGAGTGCGCTAACGGAACTGGCGCCTGATGATCTGGTTCCGCATGGTGAGTTTTGTAAAACGACTGACACTCCGGGGCGTTTCCGTTGTGATTTTGGTGATATGGCTCCGGGGGCTACGGCTGACATTATGTTTGATGCAAAAACACCGCGTAACGGCTTGTTTATCTGGTCTGCTGATCTTGATAGCAAGGGCGATCTTGGCGGTCTTACCAAGCGTGGCGGATTTTTGGGCAAGCGGACAAAACCGAAAATTCTCGATGTCATTGTCATCGATAGGCAAATAGCGTTCGAGGATGAAGTGCCTGTTCATCCTTATCCTTTTGGTCCTCATGGTGATGGTGATCTGACCCGTAATGTTTTTGTGATAGGCACAGATCTTCCGGAAGAAAAAGAAGATGTATCCCTAACCCACAGCGCCAAAATAAAATATTTCTTCGAAGCCTTTGATGATACGGATAACCCCGATCATAAGGCGATCATCGATAAGGGTTGGATGAAGTATTTCAAGGTTGATGATGCCGCGAAAGCTAATGCGCTTGCTAAAGAGAAAGGCTTACGCGGTATCTTGGTTGATACAAGGATTAGCAAAGGTGTTATGCCTGGAAACCAGACGCTTAAGCTCAATGGAACTGATGGCATTTGGCCGTTACAGTTCGGCGATATTTCTGCACAGCTTCATTTTGTCAGGTTTGTGGAAGATGAGCCGTTTGATTTGTTGAATAACGCCTATGCACCGGGGCGTGTTTATTTGGCGGTACAAACAAATATGGAGCTTCCTATCGACAGTATCCCGCTAAATTTGGATTTAAGCCAAAGCGGCGTGAAGGGCGCAAAAAACCAGAAAATTGTCGCAAAACGTGCTGATTACTTAGGTAAGCGGATTTATTTGAGCCCGCCTCTTGATCTTTATGAAATGAATGACAAGCCGTCCCTTGAGCAGGGGATAAGCATTCCTGTGCAAACGGCGAAGAAGAAGCCCGTTCAGCTTACCGCCACTATTGATGATGATTTTGTTTCTGAATCCTTTTTGTTGGCAGAGCCACCATTAAAATCAACTGTGAAAATTTGGTCTTCACCTTCGATGCAGGGTGCGTCTTGGCGTTGGAATGATGCGCTGCGCCGTACTGCGGCCTGTCATAAAGACGAGTTGAGTGAATACAACATGGAAAATATTGGCGCGACTGAAAGCAAAAGCATCTGGAATATGATTATTCTTACACAAGAAAATCATATCCTCAGACAGTCTGCGAAATTCGGTCATCATGCGGCAGCATTATTGCTCCGTGATATGTATCTGGAAGTTGCGTCCGAGCAGGATTCGAGAGATGCATCAAAATATAACGACATTTTGCGCAGCGAAGAGGCGATCCAAGGATTTATGAACATGCTGCGGACACGTATTTATGATCGAACAATTCCGATTTTGCGCATGAAAACAAAACATATCAACGGCGATGAAATCGAATATCGTTATGTCATTCTAAATGATCCTGAATGGCTCGCCGAGCAATATAATCTGACGGTCGACGAGGTAAAGGCACGGCGCAGAGCCGCGACAATAGAGGCTGTGGATAAAATTCGCGCCGAAGCTAGAGCAGCGAAAGCCTTGTTGGAGGAAATTGGTGATTGCGATGTAAAGAAGTTGCTCAGTATCACTGGATTTAGCTTCGAGCCAATTTCGCGGGTTTTAAAATCGGAATTGGTGACAACGGCGGGAACACGCCTCTCAGATGGTTCACAGCATACCATGTGGGTGTCTGATTCAACGGCACGATATTGGGTCGATCAAGTAGCACCTTTTGCGTTGGCTGTGCGTCAGCAAGAAAAACTTGCTGATAAAGATACTGACTTGTCACTTGCTTTGCTTAGTATCGTAACGATGCCACTTATGCTTGGCGAAAACGTTGCTGTGTCCTTGATCACTCTGGGGCTTGATTTGGTTGATTTTGGCGCCACCACAGCGCATGAACTAGATCAATATTTTGACTCCCAAAGAGAGCTGACATTTTCCAAGGGGGCGGCTGTTATCTTAGGAGAAGACCGCTATAAAAAAGCGCAAGAGAATGCAAAGGCTTGGTATTCTACCGCTCTGAGTATTGGGATGTCTGGCTTTGGTGTGGCGACAGGTGCTTTGGAGACTGTTCCTAAACTAACGGTGATGAACCGTATCGCGCGCGGACGAAAAACGGCCCGTAATCTTGAAAGTGTGAGTGCTATAGACGTTCTATCGAATGCGGAAAGGCAAGATTTTGCAGCTTTTGCTATGAGTTCACATATGCGCCGCACGGAGTTAGGGGCAAGCAGCCTTACGGATGCTGAGCGTCGTTCTATTGAGCTGGTTGATCAGTATGCATCAAGCCGTATGGCAACCCGCACGGAGTCTAAAATGGACTTACCGCCGTCTAAATTGGTTGAGTCGTTCCAGCCCAAGCAACCTATTGCGTTCGAGTTGATTAATTCATCTGGCGTTCGCAAATTGGACGTTCCAAAGAAGCAGCCTGCGCCCGCATCAGCTCATTCGCCAGAGCCGCCACCTGGATTTGATCCGGATGCATCCTCGGTGCCGATGTCTAACTCGGTGGAAATGAAGCGTGCCGCTCAAAACATTGATGAGCCCGTTTTTGGTGATGAAATCCCTAACTCATTTGATAAGCGCGTGCCTGATGACACGGTCGTTAAAGTGATGGACTCTGCTAAAGGTGAGATGGAATTAGAACTCGGTGCACGTGTTGGTAACCCTGGTTCTACGAGTGAGGCGTTTGCGTTGTTAGATGATCCTGAAAATTTTGTTGTGCGCATTACCTATTTGCGCGAAGGGTCATCAGCCGTCAAATTGGACGCATTCGGTGATAATGTTCTGCGCAACAAAATCAAATCGGAACATATTCGCGCCGTTGAAATTCGTGATGATTATCAGGCTGCTGCAGGCCGTGTGCGGACAGAGGATTCAGGCTCTCAATCACCCGCCGTGCGCGTTACTGTTGCTGAACGTGTAACACCAGCATATGAAATGCTCAGAGAACAAACAGGTGGTGTTGCTGGGGGGCGCGGTACAATGACCGTCGCGCAAATGCAAGCCTATGAAGGCGCAATGCGGGATTTGAATGCTAGCGGCTATGTGTGGCTTGATAATAAACCCGATAATTTTGCCTTCAAAGCGCTGGATGATGGCAGTGGCCGTGTACAAGTCGTTGTGATTGATACGGGTGGTATTGTGCCTGTTCGCCAAAGCGTGGCTGATTTTCTTGGTATTTCAAAAGGAGATCTGGCGCGTCAAATTCAATTACGCGCCAATGGCAAGTTTGAAACATATCTTCCTGAGTTTGCGTATATCAAGGATATGAATAACCGCAGTATATGCCGCTATGAAACGATTAAAGAGTTATATGGTGATGCCATTGATCTTGATGCTCTTGGAATAAAAGATATTGATAATCTCTGGTTTAATCAGGTCGCGGGCGAGCTGTATGATTATGTTGCACCTCTACTTGAAGCCATGGACTAATACCCCATATTAATCGTTGTCGTATAATTCTATTGAACTGACTTTCTCTCCTGTTTTTCAGAGTGAGACTCTGATTATGCATATTGTTGCTAAAGCTTCTGTTTCCTAATCGTTGATGGGATTAATTCGTCAACGTCTCTTGACGCGGTGCGTGGCGGTGATGATAATGAAATCAAAAAAATATATAAAACAGGAGAGAGAATATGAGTGACTCAATCAAAAATCATGCCGTGATTGTAGGCTATGCACGCACGCCGTTTGCTAAAGCCGCAATTTATGGTAGTGGGAAGCCGCCTGGTCGCCTCGCGGATGTCCATCCGATTGAAATGCAAACGCCGCTCGTTAATAAAATTCTGAGCGATACAAAGCTTGATCCTAAATATGTGACGCAAATCATTAGTGGCTGCGTTAATCAAGAGGGATCCCAAGGTTTGAACATGGCGCGCTTAATTGTGTTGGATCCGAATAATGCTTTGCCGCAAAGCGTTGGCGGTGCGACGGTTAACATGTTCTGCGCCTCTTCTCTTTACGCAATCGATATGGCGAATGGTTTTGTGAAGGATAGCCCTGATGATGTCTATATCTGCACGGGCATTGAAAAAATGAGCGATACGCCGATGCCGGGCTTTAACCCTGATATGAATAACCCTGTTCTTGAAAGCGGCCCGATGGCGTTTATGAATATGCCGGTCACTGCTGAAAACCTTGCTGAAAAATATGGAATAACCCGCCAAGAGCAAGACGAGTTTGCATTGCGCTCTCATACGCTGCATATGAAGGCGGCGGATAGTGGACGTTTTAAAGATGAAATTGTACCTATAAAGGGATTGGATTATGACGACGGCGTGCGTCGTGATTCTTCACTGGAAGGCCTCAAGAAAATTAGAACAGCCGCTAAAGATGAAAAAGAAGGCGGTACAGTAACCGCAGGAACATCTTCGCAAATAACAGATGGTGCTTCTGCCGTGATGGTGACCTCCGAAGCCTTTGCACAGAAAAACAGCCTTCCTGTAATGGCGAGGATTATCGCGATAGGAAAATCTGGTTGTGCGCCTGAAATCATGGGAATTGGTCCTGTCGATGCCTCTAAAAAAGCGCTTGAAAAAGCAGGGCTTAAAATGAGTGATATTGATGTGATTGAGCTGAACGAAGCCTTTGCAGCACAGGCACTTTCTGTGATGAAAGAATGGGGCAAGCAGGGCATGGCACCTGATCTTGATAAGGTGAACGTGAATGGCGGTGCGATTGCTATGGGACATCCGCTTGGTGCAACAGGTGCGCGGATTGTAGGCACGCTGGCACTTGAGCTTCAAAAAGCGAATAAACAATACGGTATGGCGACACTGTGTGTTGGTGGTGGTCAAGGCATGGCTATGATCATTGAAAATCCTCACTTCAAACCATAATCGATAAGGCTATAAAAGATGACAAAAGAAATTAAAAAGGTAGGCATTATTGGTGCTGGCGCTATGGGTGGCGGAATTGCTGCACAGCTTGCGAATGCTGGTGTCGAGGTTGTTTTACTCGATAAAACCAAAGAAAATGCTGATAAAGCTGTTGAACGCATGGTGAATGCCGTGCCGAAAACAATGATGGATGCGGGTAAGGACCCGTTTAATGAGCTGTTGATGACGCGCGAAAATGCGCGTTTTATCACAACAGGTGATTCCACCAATAATATGGATCTACTGGCCGATTGTGATTGGATCGTGGAGAGTATTTTGGCACCAAATCATGTAAAAACTGGTATATATCAAGCCATTGATAAAGTCGCCAAACCAACCACGATTTATTCTTCTAATACATCAACTATCCAGATAGAAGACCTAACCGAAGGATTATCGGAAGATTTGAAATCTCGTTTTATCAATGCACACTTTTTTAATCCTGTGCGCTGGATGCATTTGCTCGAAATTATTTCTAATGATGATGCTGATCCTGAGAATGTTAAAGCGCTCATGGATTTTGGTAGTCGCGTTTTGGGTAAAAAGACCGTGCATTGTAAAAATGCGCGCGGCTTTATTGCGAACCGCATTGGTATATTCGCGATGGAGCGCGCTAAAGTTGAAGCACTTTCTCAACACATGAAGATTGAAGATGTTGATGCGATCATGGGGACGGCTTTTGGGTTTCCACATCTTGGTCTGTTCAAGCTTGCCGATGAAGTCGGGATTGATATCATTGAACATGTGCGGACTGATTTGAATGAAAATCTTCCTGCTGAAGACGCATTCAAACGTCTCTATACAGGTAATGAAGAACTTACAGATATGATGGATAATGGCTTATTCGGTAATCGCAAAGCCGACAGCAAGGGCGGCTATTACCGCAAAAAAGTTGATGCTGATGATGCGTTTATTCTTAATGAAAAAGGTAAGCCACGAAAAGAGTCTCGTGATTTGGCTACTGGTGAATACCGCGATTTTGAAAACAGCGATTATTTCCGTTTTGATAAACAAATTAAAAAATATGGTGGCTTTGCTAAGTTTTTTGAATCAGGTGACCCCGCGGCAAAATTCGCATGGCCTGTCATACGCGATTTGATGACGTATGTCCTCGACCATGCTGAAGAGCTTTCTTATAACCTGCAAGATGTTGATAGTGCTATGCGTGCGGGCTTTAATTGGGAGTTTGGCCCGTTCGAATTGATGGATAAATTTGGTGTGAAATGGTTCACGGAGAAATTGGAAGCCGAAGGACGTGCGGTTCCTGATTTGCTTGCTAAAGCCAAAAAGAAAAGCTTTTACCGTCAAGAAAACGGGCAGAACCAAGTCATGAGCTTTGACGGTGGTTATGCTCCGATAAAACGTGAGGATGGTGTACTTAGCCTTGATGATGTTAAAGCGTCATCCAAGCCGTTGGTGACACATAATTCGGCGAGCCTTTGGGATATCGGCGATGGCATTGTGGCGTTGGAATTCCATGCGCCTAAAAATGTAATTGATCCATCCATGTTTTGGGTGATTAACGAAAGTATCAAGCTCGTTAGCGCAAATCCCGATAAATATAAAGGCATGGTTATTTATAACGATGAGAAAAGCTTCTCATTCGGTGCAAACCTAAAATTGGTTGAAATTTTCATGAACGCGAGCGTTAAACCCGTTCTTAGAGCAATGGGACTTGGTGGTTATATTGAGAAGAATATGTACAAGGTTGTCGAAGAAATGGTTTATCAGGGGCAATCTGTCTATAACGCTCTGAACCAAGCGCCTTTCCCTGTCGTTGGTGCGCCAAAAGGAAATCAAAAAAATAGAGCTTTTGGTGGAGCGTGCGAAATTCTTATGCATTGTGATGCTATACAATCTGGGCCTGAGCAAGTGATTGCGCTTCCAGAGCCTGGCCTTGGCCTTATACCAGGGTGGGGCGGCACAACACGTTATTTGGAGCGTATGTTTGAAAAGCCAGGGCAAATGAAAGGGCCTATGCCTGCGGTGATCGAATCTATGATGACTTTGCCGAACCCATTGGTTTCTGGTGCACATAATGCGCAAGACGCTAAAAAGAAATTATGGCTTAGTGCGGATGATGGCATTTCGATGAACCCTGATCGGGTTTTGGCTGATGCCAAGGCAAAGGCAATTGAGCTGGCTAAGGACTATGCGCCAAAGCCAATGCCTACTTTTAACTTACCTGGCTTAAGTGGCAAAAGCGCGATACGCATGGATGTGGACCGCATGTATAAGATGGGTGGCGATCCAGCAAAAGGCGCTATTAATCATATCGATGTGAAAGTTGCTGATGCACTTGCCGATATATTTACAGGTGGTGAACGATTAAATCGTGCGGATGTTGATTTGCACGTTGATGATGCCGCCGTTGCGGCCAAATTGAAGCAAATTATGGATGAACGTGGTGAGGACAGCATTTCTATCCATGCGGGCATTACATTGAATATTAGCCGTTTACTGCAATTGGAGCGTGATCGTTTCCTTGACCGCTTTCATGACAAAGCAACATGGGCACGTGTGAAATACACCCTTTCCAACGGCGGTCCCCCACGCGAACCGCGCCTTGTTCCAGCACCCACGACACAGGAAATTCGGGATGGTGCGCCTATGGTCGAATTGAAGCGGCGAAATGTAACAGGTCAGCCATTAAGCGGCGATGATGCTGTTCGTTTGAAAGCCATGGCTGATATGGCGAGTTCGTTTCACGCGCTGTATGAGCAAAAATCGATGCTATCTAAAATACAGCAAGTGCCAAATACATTATGCACGGCACGGAAGGTTTTCCGTCTGTTGTAGAGGGTTAACCGATATATCTCCACATAAAATCGGCGTGTAAATGCGGTGCGCCAAAGCCTGTGTATTGCGTATGTTATTGACTAATCTTATGGAATTAGGTATGAGTCAATTACCCTGAATGTAATAGAGTGTGTGCCTGTTAGGGCAGTTTTCGCTTTGTCTAAAAATCTGTCATGGCCGTATTCAGGGTCGCTTTTTATTGAGAATATTTTTTAGGGAGAGCTTTCCTTTGATTGGGAGGGTAAACGTATATGCAAAAATCAACTGTGCTCAGGCCACATTTCCATTTTAATCCGAAGGATGAAAAATCGTCCGAATTCGCGACGTTTTTAGGTGCAGAGCTCGGTAACTTCGTTCTCGATGATTGTAATGCCATTATTGATATTGGCGGTGATGGGACTGTTTTGCATTCGTTTCATACGCTTTCTGATGTTCCGAATTTTGCGCTGCGTACGCCAGGCAGTAAAAGCGCGCTGTTTAACGGGCATCACAACATTAATAATGCTACGGATCTCACGACGGCCTTTAATGTGGCGAGTCTTTATAAACTGCATCCATTACGCGCAGACATCGACATGTCAGACGGCAGTGTTGTCACAGTTCATGCTTATCAAGATATTGTAGCCAAATCATTCAATGCGCAGGCCGTACTATCACAAAAATCGATCAATGGTGAAACCACCGAACGCATTATGGGCGGCGGCTGGGTGATTTCTACGCCGCTTGGTTCGACTGCGTTAAACGAAACTGTCGGCGGTAAGGTTATTGATGTGGGGTCGGGCCGTATTGTTGTGACCACAAACGGGATTAGTGATAAGGCAGAGCGTGATCGTTTGCGCGCTCAAGATCGTGTTTCGATGGTGGTTGATGAGAGTTCAAAATTCGTGGCAGAACTCAGCACCAAAGCAGAACGCCGTGAAAGCACCATTGATTACGATAGCTGGACTATTATGCCAGATGGGCAACTTTATGTGCCGCGACAACCTATTACGATTGATACATCTATACGATCCATTCAACGTTTAACTGTCACGATGGATCACACGCAGCAGCGGCAGTTGTTAATCAACCCGCAATACAGAACACCCAACCCGTATTTTAAATAGGATAGACAGTGAGTTATATCGGACGCGATCAGGATTACGAAGAGCCATTAGCGAGACCATCCGCGATGTGGACAGATCTTTACGAGTTGACCATGGCGCAAGCTTTGTTTTTAGAAGGCAAGCATGAGCAGCAAGCTACATTTCATGCGTTTATCCGTAGCACACCATTTAATGCGGCGTATTTGGTCACAGCGGGTCAGAATGTGATCAGCGAATGGCTGGATAAAAACTGGACGTTTACGGATCGCGATATCCGCAGGCTGGCTGCAAAAACTGTTAAAGATCCTGATACAGGCGCAGAAAAGAAGATATTTAAACCTGAATTTCTGGAGATGCTAAAAAACGCGAAGCTCGCGATTAATCTTGATGCGATGCTTGAAGGTGAAATTGCCTTTGCGGCAGAACCAATTTATCGCGTCAGTGGCCCTATCTGGCAATGCTTAGTAGTGGAATCAGCGATATTAAACACGATGAACTCTCAATCCAACTTTGCAACCTATGCCTCGATTTTGAAAACCGTAGCAAATGGTAAACCTGTGGCGGAATTCGGTTTGCGTCGTTCTCAAGATGTCGGTGGTTTGTCTCCGACACGGGGCGCGTATGTTGGCGGTGCGGATGCCAGCTCGAATTGCTGGGCGGAAACAAATTACGGAATTAATACCATCGGCACGATGGCGCATGCCTATGTGATGGTGCATGAAGATGAAATCGGCGCGTTCGATGAATGGGCCGAACATAACCGGTATCTTGGAATTTTCTTGGTCGATACGTATGACACACTTGAGGGCGTGCGCCGTGCGATCAAGGTTTGTAAGACGAAAAGTATTAAGCTCTCAGGCATTAGACTCGATTCAGGTGATTTGGGGTATTTATCTAAAGAAGCACGCAAGCTTATGGATGCGGCAGGTTTTAAATCAGCCAAAATCGTTGTGTCCAATGATCTTGATGCGGAAACGATTAACTCACTCGAGCAGCAAGACGCGCCAATTGATGTCTATGCTGTCGGCACAAACCTTGTGACCGTGAAGGACCAACCTGCGCTGGGCGGCGTTTATAAGGTAGGTAATGTATATAAAGACGGGCTCACGCACGAAGAAATTATGGCAATGAAAAAATCTGTGCGTTCGGGAGCTGTTGAACCTGCGGCTATTCGCGATCAAGTGCGCGATATCATGAAGTTGTCCGAGCAATCTATAAAAATGACCTATCCGGGAGAGTTGGATTTAATTCGCTATCTTGAAGAGAGCAAGGATGGTCAGCTTTATTTCAACGGTGGCACGATTTATCCGGAATGGGCGATTGATCCACTTGCTATAGATGATCCGTCTGATCCACTATCGGGTAAGCTCGCGATTGATGTGATGTCAGTGCGTCGTGATAATCATATTCTGGCGAAAAACTTTCTAAAAGGAGAACGCGCCTATCGTCCGCTACAACCTGTTTTTCGTGAGGGCAAGTTGATTGGTGATGTTGAAACCGTTCATATCGCACGGGAGCGGGCTTTACAACGTCTTGCGATGTTGCGCCCCGAGCATAAGCGCTTACTGAACCCACATGCGCATATTGTGGGCGTGGATGAAAGCCTTCTGCAGCGTCAGGAAGTTATGGCGCGGCGTTTAAAAACAACGGGCAATACCGTGCTTGCGAATAAAGCATAATTTTTGAAAAGGAAAATATAAATGACAAATTGGATGGCATCAAAACATATAGCACTCGTGGGCGTTGATATTCAGAACGATTTTTGCGCGAATGGTAATTTGGCTGTGCCTGATGGCGATGATGTTGTGCCGCTGTTTAACAGCTTGCGCGACCATTTTCACATTGTTGTTTTAACACAGGATTTCCACCCTGCGGGTCACAGCTCGTTCGCTTCAACTCATGGGCGCGCTATTCCTGATCCCGATACGGGTGGATTTCCGAGCATGAAAATGTCCTATGGTGAGCAAACATTATGGCCTGATCACTGCGTCCAAGGCACAAAAGGCGCGGACTTTCATCCTGATCTCGTACAAAAAAGCACGGATTTAGTGCTGCAAAAAGGCACAAATCAGGCGATTGATTCCTATTCAGGGTTCTTTGAAAATGACGGTAAGACGCAGCCACGTTTTGCAGGTGGAGAAACACTAACCGAGACCATGCGCGGTAAAGGCGTTGATACGCTTGTGTTTACAGGGCTTGCGTCTGATTTTTGTGTCGGTTGGCATGCGCTTGATGCGATCAAGGAAGGCTTTAATGCTGTTGTCATTTATGATGCGACAAAACCAATCGCTATTCCTTTGGATAACGGCAAAACAACCGAAACAGAAATGCTGCGCCAAATGAAAGACGCCGGCGTGAAAGTTATAAATGCGGCGGAAGCCAAGCTTCTTCTTGCAGCATAAATACAGGCGTAAATGGCAAAATCAAAAACAATATCGTTAAAGGTCACGCAAGCATCGCTTAATCAGACCGCATTGGACTGGCCACAAAACATGGCCAATCATTATGCGGCAATTGATTTGGCCGTGGCTGAAGGCAGTGATCTTGTGGTTATGCCCGAGCTCAGCTTGACAGGTTATGAGGTCAATGATGATTTTCAGCGTACTGATAACACACGCATATATGAAGCACTGAGCAGTATAGCGAGCTATGCTTATCACAAAGACCCGAATTTGATGGTGTCAGTTGGTAATCCGTGGCGTTTGCAATTGCGCGAAGCCTTTGAGCGTGTTGCTGGCGCAGATCCCGATATCGTGAAAAACGGCTTGTATGATCGTTTGAATTTACCGTTTAACGTGCAGACCTTAATCGGCGGTGGGCGTATTCTTGGCATGACCGCCAAGGCCAATTTATTCCGCGATGAACGCGGATACGAGAACCGTTATTTTAACGAATGGAGTTTTCGTGATGTGCGCGAATACGCGGCTCTAACGGGGATTAAATCAATCTACGGAACACTGCCTGTTGTTTTACCAGACGGAAAAACTGTCCCGTTCGGACGCCCAATTATTTATGTGCATGATAAGGCGGGCCGTGCTTATGTTCATGCAACCGCCATTTGCGAAGAAAAGTGGGTGGCAACGCAATATGATGGATTTCCGCATGATAATTCGCGCTATGAGCAAATGAATATAATTCCTTCTATTTCCCGTTATTTGGGGTCAAAGGATGGTTTGCTGCTGGAAATTTCAAACGCAAGCCCGCCATCGTATTTGAAGCAAGATAAACATATGCGCTTGAACGAATTGGCATCAAACTATGCCGATGTTGTGATTGACACGGATGGTCTGGGGACAAGCGGCGCAACTTATGCGCAGTTCGGGCATCGTAATATTGCGCAAAACGGTAAAACGATTTCTGCGGGAGCCCGTATGACATTTGGGCAGCTTGCCACAACAACCTCAGTTATAAGGCTTAAATCCGCTGATTCTTCACTGGAAGCGTTATCACACGCAAGCATGACACGTGAATTTAAAGCGCCGTCAGCCAAAGCAAAAAGTGCGCTCGTGTGGAAAGATAAGAAGAGTGATGCGGCATGGGATGACCCCAAAAATCCTGATCGTTGGATTGAGGAACGTATCCGCAATCAAGCCTTATGGATGTTTGATTACATGCGCAAAACCAAATCCAAAGGCATCGTCGAGGCACTGAGTGGCGGTAAGGATTCATCCTTTAACTGCGCGATGGTGCGGGTGATGGTTGAACTTGCGATGCACGATCTCGGCGTGGAAGGCTTTTGCGAGCAGATGAGTCATCTGCCTTATGTCGATAAAATTTTAGCGGCCAACAAGCGTGGTGGCAAAGAGGCGGCAATTGAAGCCTGTATGGATGATATGCTTACGGCTGTTTATATGGGCACGAATAACAGTTCTTACAAGACATGGTATGCGTCTAAAACGTTGATTGACGGTGGGGAATTCGCTGAGAGTGGCGAGAGCTTCAAGGGCATCGGCGGGAAGTTCGTTGAGCGTAATGTACAGGATTTGGTGGATTTTTACGCTTATATTTTCGCCGTTTCCAATACCACGAAAGTGCCGCGCGAGAAAAAACTCGAAGTTATGACGGAGCTAGCAGAGTTCCTGAATGCTTCGCCTGATGATTATACGCCTGCGGAAATTAAAGAGTGGGAAGCGCGGATATTTACAAAATATCCCGAAGTTGATCGTTTGGTGTCTACGGCAAAATCAGGCCATGGGATCGCGTATGAGAATATTCAAGCGCGCTCACGTGAGGTTCTCATTATGCTGTTTGCGAACCTTGAGCGCAAATTGCCGGTGGCTAATCCGAACCTTGATGAAGCTTATGGCGCGTATGCAACGTTCGGTGGTGATCTACATTCGGGAACCGTGAACTGGAATGCTGGACTTCATAAAATAGATCAAGTGTCGTTGATGGAGTATATGGAGAAAAAAGGAATTCATAATGTTATGGATCGTATCGTATCTATATCTACGGCCAATAATAACAAGCCAAGCGCGGAATTGCAGCAGAAGAAAAATGGCGAAGTGACACAGTTTGATGAAGATGCTTTGCAAGGGACATTTGAGCAAAAAGCAGTGCTCGCCCGATTGCGTCATCACACAAAGATTCATACCAATGATGGTGATCGCTGGATGAATGCGGGTGAAATTTTTGACCATGCGCGCGTGGATAATCAATTTGATATTTTGGATGATAACCAATTGTTTAATGCCGTTTCTTATTTCTATAAACGTTGGGAAGGGCCAGCGCAACATAAAATTCATGCCACGCCGATTGCGCCAACATTCGGTGAAAATGTTGATAAGCAAACATCATTGCGAACACCAAACCTTAGTGGTGACAGCGTTGATGAGATCACGCAGCTCGGTATTGATTTACTGTTTAATTGGGCACGGGAAGACGGTTTGAGCTGGACTGAAACGCAATATAAAACGCTCCGTGCACGCGCATGGCAAGATACAGAATTTCCGCAAGCATTTTTGAAGTTGGCTGAGAACAAGAATAGTGACCTTGCAAATATGGATTATAACTTGCGCGATCTGTATGAACAGTTGAAGGCAAGGGGGTGGAACAAAGTTTTTGCACATCTCCCTCCGCAGCACCCTGTGCAGGTCATTCAAAAGCTGGCAACAAAACGTTTATAGCTCTTGCGCGATAACTGAGCAGCACATGTTCTTAGAGCGACTTTAAGTTTGACTTTTTTTAAAGCCCCATGTTAATTATGACAAAATGGAGACTATATGCGACGCATAGGAATTATCGGCGGCTCTTTTAACCCTATCCATGATGGTCATGTACACATCATGGATGAGGCGTATGAGAGAATTGGACTTGATGAAGTATGGATGTGGATCTCGCATAATATTTTCAAAGATCCGTCGACTTACGCGCCGATAGAGCTGCGCCGAACCTTATGTGACCAGCATACTAAAGATCGTCCGTGGTTAAAGCCGCAGGATTTTGAATCCGCATTTCATGATACGCGCACGGCATCGTCAATGAGAACGTTGAAGGAAATGTTTCCTGAAACCGAGTTTATCTGGGTGTTTGGCGATGATAATTTTGCGAGCTTCCATACATGGGATGATGTGCGATATGAGGTTGACGGTCAGAAAGTTCCTGATTGGCAATATATCCTGCATAATTTTTCGGTGGCAGTCATGCATCGTCAAGGTTATCGCGAAGATGCGCGCAATGGTATTGCTGCAAAATACGGTGCGACGTTGCAGATGGATGATCCGACAGCATTATCAACGCGCCGTCGGGGTTGGAGTTTTGTCAATAATGATACAATGGCCTATTCGTCGACCGCGATTAAAGAACAGTTGCGGGCAGGCAAAACAAATGTTGAGGGTTTATCTACGGATGCGGAGAACTTTATCCGTGACCGTGGTCTTTACCGTTTGAACAATGAATTTAAAAATAACGTATTACCGCATTCAACCAATCATGATGTGCGTATTGAGACATTTTTACTGCTTGCGAATACCGCAAATCTAGCTAAAAGCGCGGTGGCGCATAACCTAGCGAATATGCCGTATGAGGTTTTGAAGCAACAATTTTCACAATCATGGGATGAGGCGCATGCGCGAGGAAAAATAGGTATGAGCGCGCTTGTTCCTGCGGGTTTATCTTACTGCGCACAAGCTTCGCAGGATGTTGCAGTGGCGCAATCTTTGGATGGCCGTAGTACGAGCCTATCATCGGCTTTATTGAGATCTATGGGACGTTTAGCAACACTATGCGTTTATGAGAATCTCGAAAAACATCGTGCCATGCAGATACTAGATTTGATCTTTGAGGCTCCCGATCTTACGTCTCCTGACAAAGCTTTTACAACCAACCGCAATGTTTTGGCTGAATACGCACTGGCGATTGGTGAAGAGCCTTCAATGATATTAAAAACACTTCATAAAATAAAAGAAGGTGCACCGTATACGTGTGCACATAGAAAACCGGAGAACAGTTAATGACATATGTACCTCATAGCAGTGATAAATTGAATGCTGTCCATTACTTCGTGAACCATAGTGAGCAATTTCCTGGCGTGTCTGTGGCATTGGAAAAGTTTTTGAAAACGCCCTCCATGGATACAGCACGTGATGTGATGCGGCTTTACTTTAAAGGACATCAACAAGGTGATATCGAGCCATTGAATAAAATCGCTTCGGCTTTTTCTGATAAGCGTACGACGCTTGCTATTGTGGATTCATTGTTAAATGATCCTGACATGTTGGACTATATCGCTGAGCGTTCTTACCCGCACCCGATTGGATTTGATAAGCTGGTTTTGTTCCATGATGAGGAAACGAATTTCAAGTTTCGCCTGCATATTTACTGGCGTGGTAACCAGCGCGCTTCGATGGAACGTCTACATTTACATCGTTTCGAAATGGCATCGGCCATTATCACGGGTGAGTTGACGAACCACACATGGGGCGTAACAAAATATGTGCCTGAGGCGGCCAATGACATTATGCCGTCTATGGCGCTTAATGAACTTGATCCGCTCAGTACGAAACAAGTGATGATGCATGCCTATTCAGGGTACTGGCGTGATGCGAAAGGTGTTCTGCATAAAAAGCATTTAGGGCATTGCGAGCTGAGCCGCTTAACAAGTGAAACTCACGTATCGGGTCAAAGCTACGCGCAAATTTTGGAAGATGCACATTATGTTGAAACTAACGCCGAAACAGGCTTAAGTAATGGCGATGTTTGCTCTACGATTTATATTCATAGCGGCGGTTTGAAAGATGATGGTGGGCGCAAGATGCCTGTCTTGTTTGAAGATAAAGAGCTGGATAATCCTGATGAGATTATCGATACCATTCCGAATATCAGTATTCCTAAATTGCGCCAAAAACTGGAGCATTATAAGGAGTTTTTGGAGAGTAACTTGCAGTTCTATGACTGGCTTTATGATGAAAAGCACGGGCGTAACCTTTCGACGGGGATGATTGCAGGTTATTTGCTCGCAGAGCAGTATCACAATCCACATATTCTGTCGGTTTGGATTGAGCATGAGCATGAGTGCAAGGCTTTGCTGCGTGAGCATGAGGCCGTTATTAAGCAACTGGTGCGGGGCGATATCACTCTGAATGATATCTCCGACGATAATCGTAATAAACGATATTATACAATTTTGCTGGATAAGGCTGATAAGCACCCACGAGGTAAAGATTATTGGTTGGCGCATTACGGCGATCTGACAAAAGAGATGTGGCGTTATTGCGGGGCAATTAAGGGACACAAACCAGATGTGACATTGCTCAAGCCGATCTGGCAAGAAGCTGCGGGCGTAAAGTTACCGGGCGGGTCGCATTACGGACATGTCGCTGCGATGCTGGAAGCGGCTTATGAAGTCAAATCCATGATAATGGATGCGTACCGTCAAGACGTTGTGATGGAGTTTAAGTCCGAGCAAAGCCCCGTGACTGAAACAGATAAAAAGGTCGAAGATCGTATTAAATTTATTCTTCGTGGGCATTACCCTGATTATGGTTTTTATGGAGAAGAGGGTGGCGATGATGACGCAGGCGCCCCGCCGCAAGAGGGCGATAAGCGTTTCTTGGTTGACCCTATCGATGGAACGCGAAATTTTGCAAACGGGCTTGATGACTTTGCGACGTCAATCGCGTGTCAGGTATTCCAAGACGGTCAATGGGAAACCACAGACGGTGTTGTTTCTATTCCGACAACGGGCAAGATTTACTGGGCTGAAAAAGATCAGGGCGCATTTCTTATTGAAAACAATGATAGGGAATACCGCATCAAACCGCCGGAAAATATGCCAGTTAATGATAACGTCGCCCCTATGATGCGTGCGATGTTGAATTACTCCATACGCGGTTTCGGCGTGGATGCGGAGAAGGCGATGATGAATTTTGTTATCGATAACAAGATTAGCTACCGCGTTACAGGGGCCGCCGCAACGATGCTGACGACGAGCGCAAAAAACGATCATCATGCAGCAATAATTACCGCGAATGATTATGATGTTGCGGCAGGAGTATTGATTGCACAAGAAGCGGGCGCACAAGTAAAAACATTTGATTTTAAACGCGACGGACAAGATTTTACTGCAATCTTGGCAGCACGTAATTCCGATGTTTTTGCGGCTCTGGATAAGCAGATAGCAGCCACATTGTCACCAACCTCAAAGAAGCCAGCAGCAAAGCCTCCTCGTCGTGGTGCCCCTAAACGAGGTTTATAGATTGCGCTTACTGTAAAATCCCGAGGTTATTAAAGACATCACTATATAATATATTGTATGTCTAGAACTTCGATTGTTTCGATGCCTGCTTCGGTGCAAACATTGACTTCGTCGCCTATACGCGCTTTCAGTAGTGCGGTGCCAACGGGGGATAGCCAGTTGATTTTTCCTTTGTCAAAATCGGCCTCATCAACATTCACCAACATCACGGTATGTTCGGTGTCATCTTCGCGGGCATATGTGACTGTCGCGCCGAAAAAGACTTGTTCGATACCTTGCTGCTTTTTAGGGTCAACGATTTCCGCAGTTTCCAGACGTTTGGTTAGATAACGCACACGGCGGTCAATTTCGCGCAGGCGTTTTTTATTATAGATATAATCACCATTCTCGGAACGGTCACCATTGCCTGCCGCCCAAGAAACAATTTCAGTTATCTTGGGGCGTTCGTCATGAAGTAAAAAATGAAGCTCTTTTTTTAGTGCCGCATAGCCGTTAGGTGTCATGCAGTTTCTGATTTCCTTGGCGGGCGCAAGAAGCTCTGGCAGGTCGTCATCCTGCTCTCCGTCTGTTTCTTTTGTGAATGCTTTGCTCATACTTTTAGTTGAGCATATCCGATGGTTTTTTCAAAGAAAATTCAAAACCATTTATGGTGAGGCTTGTTGAATGATTTTCTTGACGTAATGTTGTGCGCTGCATTATAACATGCGCTATGCCAATTAGAATACCAGATGATCTTCCGGCCAAAGCCATCCTTGAAAAAGAACGCATTCGTGTGATTTCTGAAACACAGGCGATGACGCAGGATATAAGACCGTTACGCGTGCTGCTCCTAAACCTTATGCCGGATAAAATCAGCACAGAAACGCAGCTTTTACGAGTGCTTGGATCAACGCCGTTGCAGGTTGATCCCGTGTTTATCCGTACGGCCAGTTATAAGGGCAGTAATACGCCGTCCGAACATATTGATGCGTTTTATAAAACATGGGCAGATGTGAAACATGAGCGTTTCGACGCGCTGATTATCACAGGTGCACCAGTTGAGCAAATCCCGTTCGAGGATGTTGTCTATTGGCCAGAATTACAGGAAATTTTTGATTGGTCTTTGAGCAATGTCTATAGCAGTTTCTTTATTTGCTGGGGCGCACAAGCCGCGCTTTACCATTTCCATGGCGTTGACAAAAACGATGTTGATGAAAAACATTTCGGCATCTATCCGCATGAGATAAAAGATATGTATGACCCGTTGGTGTCGGGGTTTGATGACATTTCTTACGTGCCAGTGTCGCGCCATACCGAAATCCATAAAAAGGATGTTGAGACACATACGGGTCTTAAAATTTTATTAGAATCTAATGTGACGGGCGTTTGCTTGTTAAGCAGCGAAGAAAGCCGTCATGTTTATATGTTTAACCATCTGGAATATGATGCCGAAACGCTAAAAAATGAATATATGCGTGATGTTAAACAAGGGCTAACAACGGCACTACCGTATAATTATTTCCCTAATGATAATCCGCAAAGTGCGCCGCCAGTGATGTGGCGTGCGCACCGTACGATGTTATTCACCAATTGGCTGAATATGGTGTATCAAGGCACGCCTTATGATTTAAAAGATCTTAAATCCCTTAAGTACAAATAAACCAAGGCTGGGTGATTTGAAACCATCCCGCCTTGTATATTCGTTTACATGTCTCGCTTAACGACAAGTCACATTTTTTGTTGGCAGGTATTCTTCACCGATTAGTGAGCCAGCCACAGTTCCGCCAATGGTCGCGGCTGTTTTGCCGTTCCCCTTACCAACTTGACTGCCAGCAACACCGCCCGCAGCACCACCGATTACTTTGCCAACGATGTTATCGTCGTCACAGGCAGGTAGCGGGGCTTGTCTGGGTTGGTTGTATGTCACGCTTTCATGCTGTGCCGTAGCACTTGATGAAACACTGTCTTTTTCAGACGAATTGATGAAATAGGCACTTGCTGCCGCAGTAGCGCCTACTAAAATAGCCGCGCCAACTGTTAACGCGATGATTGTTTTGCTTTTCATGGTCTTTTCCCTCTTAACTAAAATTCATTAATATAGTTTCCAATTAACAAACGAACGGTCAGAGAAAAAGTTCCCTGTCCGTTGTATGAGAAGGCTCGTAGTGTAGCATGCCTTAGGGGACGAGAGGTGTCCGTTGTGTAGTCGGTTTTGTGGTTAATTTAGCACGTTCCGTGTCTTGCAAGGTTTTCCAGTCAGGTTTCCCTACAGATGTTTTGGGAAGCTCTTCTTCCACAAACTCAAAATATTTGGGCATTTCGGAACGGCTGAGGCTGTCTTTCAAAAAGCTACGTAACTCCTGTTCTGAAGGTTGTGCCGCATTGTTTTTGAAACGGATAAAAATTTTGGCGGCTTCACCTGCGCTTTCATCGGGTAGTCCGATAACAACGCATTCTGCGATGGATGGGTGTTTAGTGACTTTGTTTTCTATTTGGTTTGGATAAACATTTTCACCGTTCACAATAATCATTCGTTTTTTGCGATCTGTAATATGAACATACATATCGTCGTCCAAGTGACCGAGATCGCCCGTAAGGAACCAGCCATCTTTGGTAAGAACTTGCGCACTTTCTTCGGGCTTTCCGTAGTAGCCTTTAAATACTTGAGGGCCACGAATGCAAATCTCACCCATTTCGCCAATGTTCATGATTTTGTCAGGATCGTTTGGATCGGCGATTTTTATTTCTGTTCCAGGGCAAGGTAAGCCGACAGATGCAGATTTATTCGCGCCATGGCCTGGATTACTCGCAGCGAATGGTGATGTTTCAGATAGACCATAGGCCTGTAGGATAATATTTGTACGCCCAACCATTTTTTCAAATGATTCTGCGGTGGCTGTCGGAAGTGCAGCGCCGCCCGATATAACACCTTTAATGCTACTTAAATCAAAGGGGCGCAGTAAAGGATAGTTCGTTAGCGCGTTAAAGGTGCGTTTGAGAAAACCGTTTTTTTTGTCCGCTTTGAATGCTTGCCACGCTGTTTTCGGACTTTCGTCGATGGCTTGAATGAGGCGTGGTACAAGCGGCGCGATGGTCGGTTTGTTACTATGAATTGCTTTCAACGTTGCGGGAATATCGCGCGGGTTGGGCAACATTAAAATTTCGTTTCCTGATTGTAGGGGGGCTAGCATAGCCGTCATCATTCCATAAACATGGAAATAGGGGATTGTCGCCAATACACGCTCTGTGCTTTGCCCGATGGTCATGGCATCTTTGGGGGTGTGCTCGTTGGCGGCAAAGAATTGTGCAATTTGGTGTGCGTTGGCAACTAAATTGAAGTGAGTAAGCATTGTGCCCTTTGGTGTGCCTGTTGTGCCGCCTGTGTATTGAAGCACTGCAATGTCATCCGCGCCGAATTTTGGTTTTCTATAGTTTATGCCGTTGTCGATAAGGTCTGAAAACGCAATGTGGTTATAATCATTCTTCGGATGCGCAATGTCCGAAGCTTTAAAGAGTTTGTATAGCGTGGCCTTAAGTGGCGGCAGCATTTTATCAAGGTCACATTTAATGATATTTTGCAAAATCCCTTTTTCACGCAAGGATTCGCATTTACCGAAGAAATCTTTCAAATCCATCGTCACCATAATTTCGGTATCGCTGTCTTTGATTTGTGTCGCAAGCTCTTCCTCGCTATAAAGCGGGCTAAAATTGACAATTGTCGCACCGATGGATAGCGCGGCCATAAACATGATGGGGTAATAGGGCGTATTGGGCATATACAGGCCAATTTTAGTACCTTTTTTGACGCCCATTTTCTGCAATCCTGTCGCGGCTTGACGGACGAAAGTATCGAGCTCGCCATAAGTGATTTTTTTACCCATGAAATCAATGGCGGTTCCTTTGGAATTGCGCGCTAAGCCTTCGCTTAATAGCGTAGCTGCCGTGAATGTACGAAGATAAGGCGTGTTTAGTGAGTCCCAAGCGATGCCCTCAGGGTATTTACCCTGTAATGTTTCGCCATTTGCAATAGCAAGCTTTTGAGGCTTTGTCATGATTATCCCTGATTCCATTATTTTTATTATTTCTTCTTCATAGCAATATGGCGGCATAACGTAAAGCTTATAATGTGAGGGAAGAGGCGCGTTTTTATAATGCATGCGTCAGTTTATGTATTTGTGCCGCAGATTTTTGTAATATAGCGCGTTATTTTACAAAATCTCTTGACCAACATTGTTTTTATGGAATACCCTATTTTCTAATCAATAAAATAATAATAATGTGCCAGGGAGGCGACTATTTCTAACGATAATAAAACTATATTAAGCCCTGAAACCGAGAGGCTGCATAAACAATTTCGACGTAAGGCGTTTTGGCAACAGACGTCACTATTTGTTGAAGAGCTTACCCCGCGTTTTGTTCCACCTCTTTATACGGCGCTTGCCGCCAGCACGGCAACATTGGTAGGGGTCTGGGACTATATACCACACGCCGCGCGCCCATACGTCCTTGGTTTGATTGCGTTGGCTGCAATTGCGCCTATCCCTTTTGTGGGCAATAAAAACCCGTTCAAAGTTAATCGTAAGGATGCTTTAAGACGCCTTAATGAACGCTCTGGTGACGCCGCAGTACTTCCAGCAACGATGCTTTCCACGGATGTTTCTAGCGAAGCGACGGAGGCAAGTAAGCTAAATTGGAAGAGCTATGTTGAGCGCACAACCAAAGAAAAAATGGATAAAATTTCTGTAGGGGCACCAAAACCAAAAATATCAGCTTACGCACTTACAGCAGGATTGGTACTATCTTTAGGCCTTGGGATATCTGCTTATACAGCAGGTGATAACGGTATGTCACGTTTTCAAGAAGCTTTTAACTTTACAGCGCCACCTGTGCCTGTGCCGCCACCTAATGTTATCGCATGGATTAAACCGCCAGATGGCATTGATTCAGCCCAAACTTATTATTTGTCTAATATGAATGACCATGTGAACACCTCTGATCCTGTAGATGTTAGCGATGTACATGAACAAAGTGAGTTACATATTTCTGTTTTGGGAAGTATGCCGCTCGTGACTGTAAACGGACAACCTTTGGGTATTGCCAAAGAAATTAAGGGCGCGGATGGTACAATTAATTATCAATATCAGACATCGCAGCTCACGGACGTCTCTTATGAGATTCAAATTGAAAGTGGGCCATCATGGCAGGTTTTTGTAACACCTGATATGCCGCCTGTCGTTGAAATTACTGATTTGTATGATTCTGTTGACAGTAGTTTGCGATTGCGCTGTAAGGCTGAAGATGATTTTGGTATAAGAAGTGGGCAAATTAATTTAGTGGTGCCGGGCACGAGTGTTGATGCTGAGCCACCGGAGCAGGCTGTTTTACCGACGGTTCCTGTTCAAGCCAACAGTTTCTGCCGTTAATAGCTTATAATTGTAGTATGTGCCAATAAAGAAACGCCGCAAAATTTGCGGCGTTTTGTGTTTCTACATAATAAATTTAACAACTACGGTGACGGCGGTGTTCTCGTGTTGTCTCTGATCAAGTCTTCATAAAAGTCACGAACTCTTGGCGTTAAATTATCATTGCTTTCCAGTAGGTCTCTAATTTGATCACGGATAGCACGCGCATTGTTGTCCAAAAGGTTAGGGTCAATTTCTCCTTCACGTCCTTCACCAGCATCGTAGGCGGAGGGATCTTGCGTTGATCTACCTTCTGTACTGTTCGTGCCAACGCCTGGGCCTTGACCGTTGCCTTGACCTGGCTTTGGCTGTATTTGCTGTTGCATCTGCATTAATCCGTCAATCGCACCATTTTGACCCGGTTTCGATCCGCCTGGTTTTCCTTTGCCAAATTGATCGCTCGATTCCTGCATTTGCTTCATGATTTCATCAATTTGCTCAGGAGGAACGCCCATCTGTTCAAGTTGTTGGCGCATTTCTTCGAGTTGCTGCTGCATTTGCTGTTGCCTTTGCTGCATTTCGCGGCTTTTCTGCATCATTTCTTCCATCATTTGCTGCATGTTTTGCTGCTGCTCCTGCTGTTGATTTTCCTTTTTCATCAGTTCTTGCAGCATTTGCATCAACTCGCTTGGTGATGGTTGTTGCTGCTGTTGCTGTTGCTGCTGCTGCCCAGATTGATCTTGTTGTTGGTCATTCTCATCAGGTGGCTGGATACGGTCAAGCTCTGCTTTGATTTCACCAAGGCGTTCGATTGTTGCTTTGGCTTCTTCTTCGGTCATCGGAGCGTCTTTTTGTAAACGTTCGGAAACGTCATCGAAAATATTCCCGATTTCTGTTCCTAATTTCATGACATATTTTTGATTGCTGTCGTGTTCATTTGCGACAGCAACAGTATCCTGACTATTCCTGTTTTGCGCTTCCAGTAAGTATTCTTTTGCGCCGACTTCATCAACACGGTCTTCTAATTGTGAAACAAGCTGCATAATTCCCTGTTGCAGGGCTGTCATGTCTGTTTCTTCTTGCTCCATCAATTCTTGCTGTGTTTCACCCAGCTCTTTAATGATTTCTTGGATTTCTTCTTCGGTTAATTCTTCCTGTAAGCGTTCGCGTAACTCTTGGATTTTTTTCTCAAGGTTATCAAGGCTGCGCATTTCTTGTTTCGTCTGGTTCTCTTCTTGACGGTTTTGTCGCTGGTTCTCCTGCATATCCCGCAGTTGATTTTCCAGTTGCTTAACCATTTCCTCAAGTTCCTCATCAGAAGGAGCTTGTGGTGATTGTTCTTGCTGTTGCGGTCGACTGCCATCTTGTGGCTCGCCTGTGGATGGCGGTGGTTGTTGGTTTCCGCCTTGTTCCGGTGGCTCTTGTGAACCGTCCTGTGGTGATGTTTGAGGTTGACCATCTTGTTGTTCTGACGGTGGCTGTTGGCCGTTTTCACCATTTTCAGGCGCGGTTTCTGAATTAGAGCTTTCTGAATTTTGGCGTAGCTCTTCCAGCGACTTTAATGCTTTTTCCATATCGGTCAAAACCCTTCTTGCCTTTGGCAAGGTCAGGTTTTCGGTGTCACTGAGTGTGTCTTGTGCTTTATCTATGTTTTCTTGGACTTTATCCAACGCTTCAAGGTTTTCAAGAATTTGTCTTTGCTCTTCTTCTAACGCATTACGTATTGACGGATCCTCTGGCTCACCGTCTTGTCCCATCGCATCAAGTTTTTCTTGTATTTCCTCAGCACGATTTACTTCGTTTCTGCGTTGTTCTTCTGCGCGTCGTTCTAGCTGCTCGGTAAAGTTTTCAAGTTGTTCGGTCAGGTTTTCAAGCTGCTCTGTATCTTCAGCTTGGTTATCAGATTCTAGCTGTTCTAGCTCGTTTTGAACGCGCTCTTTGACAGTGTCCGTGCGTTCTTCAAGCTGCTCAGCGTGTTGATCCAAGCTCTCTCTTATTTTCTCGAGTGATTCTTGCTTTTCCTGCTCCGTCATGTCGGTGTCGTCAAGAAGCTCTAACTGCTCTTCAAGAAGTTCATTGGTTTGTTGCTCCATCATTTGTTGCATCATTTGTTGCATCATTTGTTGCATATTTTGCATGGATTGAGGTGTTGGAGAATTTTGCATGGATTGTTGCATCATCTCTTGCATCATTTCCATGGTGTCCCAAGCATCATTTTTATCTTTTTCTTCGTTATTTTGCATGGCCTCCATAAGCTCTTGAAGTTGTTCACGCATCTCTTCAAGTTGCTTTTTAAGCTCTTCGTTTCCGTCTGCTTCGGCTTGTTCAATTTGTTCTTTGAGGTGCTCATCCATTGCTTCAAAGGCGTCTTCGATGAATTTTTCAAGGTCTTCTTGGTTCATGAAATTATCGCGACGGAGGTCTCTGAACTCATCGCGCGCGTCAAGCATCATTTTCTCTGCAGCAGTTAGATGATCTTCTTCCAGTGCCATCATAAGACTCCAGAGCTCATCAATAATATTACCGACATCATTCATATTTTCGGCATCGGCAAAAAGGTAGCGGGCCGCTTCAAGCCGATCAATATTATCAGAATTCAAGATGTCTTGTTCATGCGTCAGCACAATTGAATCGTAATGATCCAAAATGGTCGGAAATTGTGCAGCAAAAAACTCTTCAGGAGACATTTTAAGTGAATATTCCGCAAGGTCGCCACGAATAACAGCCAATTCGTAATTAATATCGTTAAAGTAACCTTGTGCAGGTAGTGTGCACGTCACAAATTGACTGACACCCTCTTTATTTAGAAAGTCGGTGCCGCTCGCGTTAATTTGTATCTGCCGTCCTGCGAGTGGGTGCGATTTTAAATCAGGTATCCCGATACTTTCACCAAGCAGGCCAAAATTTCTCAAAATCCATCTCTCTAGAAACGCCTCATCTTCAAGAGCGCTCGGTTCGTTTTGCCAGCGTTCACGAGCGGTGTTCCAGTGGTCTTCGGTGATGTATGGCTTGTATATGACAGGCTCACATGACGCAGCACGCTCAAATTGCTCGGTTAGAGGCGCCGCGATAGGAGCTTCCACTACGGGCACTTCCGTATCGGCCAACGCACCAAAGGTGGCGCTCCCGCTTAAAAAAGCGCTGAGGAGAATTCTGGATGTAAATGCACTGGCCTTCATGTTTTTCTCTTTGATCTTTTTTGGTTATTATTACGAATTTTATTACAGCTTTAAGTGGGGCAGTAACTCCGCGACAGGGTCAATATGGTCATCTTCTAATAGTTGGATGAGTACTTTTTCGCGGGGCTCGTCTTTGCGGCGCACTAATAATTGGCAGTCATGGAGTTCACACTGTTCTTCCAGCCATTCGATGTGTTCTTTCAAAATCGGTTGCCATTTTTTTCGCATTGATGCAGCATCGCTAAACTTCATGCTGGTCTCGCCCGATTGTGACGTTTCTCCGTTCATGCCTTGGATTTCGGTGTTATCTTTGAAATCAAAATCAACTTCGCGCGGGTCAAGGTTCAATATTAAAAAGCCATGTATTTGTTTATCCGACATATCATTTAGCATTTCAAGCGTCTCTGCATGATCATAGAAATTTCCGACCATGATCGCCGAGCTTTGTAGCGGAACATTGCTAAAATCGGGTTTCACATCGGCCATAATAGAAACATCAACCTCGTTATCAACGACCTCGTAAGATGATCGCCCGAAGTGATGGATATCCGTTCCTTCAATCACGCTAATATGGTCATCCGCGCTCGCAAGGTTTAAGGCCAGAGCAAGGATGAGTGCTTCGGAATCTTGTTTTGTTGTCGGCAGGTCATCCCGCGATGTATAGGTCATGCGCGGATCGCGCCATAAATAAATATGATGTTTTTGCTCAATTTCGCGTTCGATAACCACAGGGTTTGCCGGATTACGCATTGAATAGACGGGGCTGATCATCTGTGGATCATCATATAGAGGATTAAACGCACGCAGACCAACGGGCTCAACGCCGAAGCCAGCGCGGTTGGCGAGGTTTGGGCCGATGAGAGGTAAGTTTTGGCTTAGATCGATAATCTCAAACTCAAGCTCTGGTGGGATTTCCTCGAATGTATCCTCAACTTCAGCCACGAGGTCAAAGATGTTTCCATTTTTATGTATTATTTCAGCCATAATTTTATACTTTACAATGTTTTGCCTGATGGCGTGTTCGTTTTAGCGGTTGTGGGTTTGGCACGTTGTCTTTCGTTACCTGTACTTGAAGAACCACTATTTTGTCTGAGTCTTACAGCCATATCAGCCATGAGAGCCAAAAATCCAAATGTCAGAAGCCATGCGCCGTAGTCAATATCGCTGCCTTCATCTTTATAGGCGGTTTGATTTATGCCTTCGGGCAGTGTGCCAAGGGCATTGAATGAATCAACCGAGTCTGAAACGTTTCTTGCTAGTCTTGTACTTTGATCACCGTAATATCCTGGGCGATAGGTGGCATCCATTCGTCCTGATTCTAGTACGGCTTGCGTTAACGGTCTGGCTTGTCCTGGTGCTCTTTCTAGGTGACCTTCTGCATCAAGAGATGTCAGTGCCGGAAGGTTTCTGTTTATTTGGTTTTCACTTACGGTGCCTTGGCTATGAGAAACAATGGCGCGCATCATTTGTAGGAAAAACTCACCAGAGAGCGGGAGGTTTGCCCAGTCCATATTCGCTGTAGTATGTACAAGAACAACCCAACCTTCACCTTCTTGTTTTGCGGTTACAAGTGGTGTTCCATCTTCAAGGCTAGCCCAAATATATTCATTTAGATCAGGGCTCGGGTTGGTAAGGACGATTTGGTTTACCTGAACTGATTCTGGGATTGCTAAGCCATGGAACGGTGACTGTTCAGAAAAAGCGGCGATTTTTCCTTCGCCATTGCCTGCGAGACTACCATTTGTTGACCTTGTTCCTTTGCGGATTTCAACAGGCAATAAGTCGTCATTCGGCTGTGCTGCAAGTCGTGGCCCTGCAAACCGAAGATACGTTCCGCCTGCTTCAACCCATGTCTTGATGTCGGCTCTTTCTTGCTGTGTTAGTACCGTTTCATCGGTCTGCACAATGACTGATAGTGGTAGGTTCAAAATGCTACTAACCGAACCTGCGTGAAGATCCGTGAATGGGTTGATTGCTTTTGCAACAAAATTTGAACCATCCAGCAACCCTTCGGAAACGCCAGTTTCAATTAGACCAACAGAGCGTTGACGCCAGTTATCATCAAGTAACACGACAGCACCTGCCGTTTTTTCGCCGTCAATTGAAACGCGTGCTATCTGTGCACGTAATTCTGCTGGAATATCAAATATGACCTCTGCTTCGGTTTTATCAGCTTCAAAAATAGCATCTTCTTGCAAAAGAGGCTGTCCTTGTTCGTTACTCGCCGTGAGTGTCAGGCTATAGGTTTCCCCAATTTCAGGTCTTTGCACTCTGATTGTTAATTTACTGCCAGAATTAGAAGATTTAGACAGTAAATGCGGGCCTGTGGAGTCGCTCTCCGTAATGACCGTGAGCGGGCCTAAATCCTGCAGCATGTTAACAAAATCTGGGCTGTTGCTTTCTAGGCCGTTATTTAGCCAGAATACACTTGCATTGCCTGTGATCTCGGATTTCAAAACCTGCAATCCAGGAAGAAGCGCATCATGGTTTACAGGCCATGATCTCGGTGCTATTTCCAGCAATGCTGTCCGCGCACGGCTGGCATCCATCATTTCGTAATGTTGTATTTTACCATCTGTGACAAAATCAGCAGCAGGAACAAATACGATCTGTCTGTTCTGTGATTCTGCGGAGTTTATAAGTTCATCAATTTGCGCTTTTCGTGCGGACCAATCATCCGCAACAAAAGAGCCATTATCGAATGCAACAACGACAGGGCCACTTTCATTGCCAAGGATGTGGTTGTTGAGATCAGGTAGTGCGGCGTTTAATCCTGCGCCCGCGACAAGGCTTAAGCACAATAGTCTTTGCCATATAGGCATGGTGGCAGGTTTTAATCGGTCAGACTGTACATTGAAAAGCAGGCTAATTCCGGGGAAATATTCTTTTATTGGTTTGGGCGGCAAAGTGGATAACAACCACCATAAGGGCGGCAGAGCTGCGCCCGTTGTTGCCAAAATTGCAGGCGCGAGGCCACCTGCGCCAAATGATACAGGACCAAGGCCAAACATGCCGGCGGCATAACCACCTGCGCCTAAAGCTGCCGATGCAAATAAGTGCTTAAGTTTAATGGTAGCCTCCTGTGTGTTCTTCTTTTTTTTGTTCACTTTTTAATTCTTACGCGTTTTTAATTATTCCGGTTTTGGACTGTTGTCCTGTGCCGGCGGTTTTTCTGCGTTGTCACGGTTCTTTTTGCCGAGCAGGTTTTTTATTTTTGTGTGGTCGTTATCCCGAGACCATCCCCACAATAAACATCCTACGATAAATAAACCGCCCGCCCAGCCTGGTATACGTGGTGTTCTCTCGTACCCCATAGCGGTTTTGGCATCACGATCTATAAGGCCGATCCAGTCTTCTCCTGAAACTTGCTTGACTGTGTCGTTTGTCTCTAATTGACGCAGATCGGGGATCCAAATATTGCCTTCTTGATCTACGGCATTCATGATAGCGCCACCTGTCTGTGTGGCGATAGGCTGTAAAATTTCTTTTGTGGTGATGACATTTGCAAGTTCTATTGTTTGATCAAGCCCAACATTGATGAAAGATGCCATTTCGTCTTGTGTTACTCTATAGACACCGTCATCGCCATAGCTATATTCAGCCTCCCAAAGGCCAGGTAGACGTTGATTTGTGAATTCAACGGTGTCCGTTTTACCGTTCGGGCCATGTATTGTGGCTGCGGCGGGCGGCTCATCTGACAGTGTTTGGCGTTGTATGATCAGTGCGCCGTCATTTGTTTTTGTAACGCGTAGCGCCTCAGGTTCCAACTCTGGTGTTCTCATTAGCCAGTGTGACGTGCGTTGTAATAGTTGCGAACTTGGGCCATCCCAAAATGGAAAGCTGTCTGACAGCAAGACGGCAACACGGCCGTCTTCAACTTCATCAAGAATCAGCAAGGGTGAGCCGCTTGGTGTATCCATCAACGTGTGGCCAGATAAAACATCGCTTTCTATGTGGTTGACCCAATTGCCCCAACTTGGGCTTATCTCTCCTGATCCGGCGCCGTTTAACCCACGAACAACAGGGTGTTTATCGCCCAAATCGGTTACTTGAGGTACAAATCTTTCCGTCGGGACGGCACTATTTTGCTGAAGTTCGGTCGTGGTGCGCTGCGGTACGGCAGGCAGTATGCGTCCTAGCGGTGTATTGTACAGGCTGCGTTGGCGTTCAAACTCGGGTCCTGCGACAACAAGCAAAGAACCACCATTTTCAACATAACCAGCCATGCCATCGAGGTATTTTTTAGGGATAATGTTGAAATCTTCGAAATGGTCTAGAACGATCAAATCAAATTTTCCTAACGATTTACTGAAAACTTCGTGCAAGGGAACAGGAGTCAAAGCGAGTTCCTCGCGCGGTGTCGAGTCAAAGTCACGTTGTATGCGCATCGACATAAAGTGAATTAAATTGCTATCAGGGTCAGATTTATAAAAACTACGCAAATCACTAACACCGTTATTAATGGCACCAGAAATCATTAACACGTTTAAATCTTCACGAATGCCATCGACTTTAACGATAATTCGGTTGTTTTCATCGGTGAGTTCACCATCTAGACTCTCGGCGCTCACTGTAAAAATATTAGGGCCCGAATTAGGAACCACAATAGTTGTTTCAACGGTTTCACCAACGACAGCATCAACTATTTTCACAGGTTGGTTTTCACCAAAAATTTCTACTCTGACAGAGCGAGGAGGTTGTCCTTCCAAGCCTTTATCGTCAATTTTAAAACGTATGGTTTGTTCTTCGCCGACCAATCCGAATGTCGGCGACGCGATAAGTGATGCGACGCGGTCAATCTCATTATCCTGACCCGTGAGCATGACATGGACAGGGACGTTTTCTCCTAATGGAGATACTTCAGGTGTATCATGGTTTTGGCCGTCCGTGACAATGATAATTCCGCCGACATGTGAAGCATTCAGCCCGTCTATTTCGCTCAACGCATTGAATATCTCAGTACCATCGTTTTCGGATGAATTGAAATTATCTTCAACGTTGACAATGCGGATGTTGAAATTTGGAAGCCCATTGATTTGGCTAAGTAACCGTTCACGAATCTCGGTGGTCATCGTCTCGCGATCAGCAATTTTATTACTGGCCGATTGATCAACTAAAACAACAATATCTGTTGGATTTTGTTCGAAATCTTCGGTCAACTTTTCAGGATTTGCAAGCATAAGAGCCACAACGCCACCAGCAAGCATATAAGGCGCAGCAACCTTGATACGGCGCCTGTAAGCAACCATACCGAACAGCAACACCAAACCACCTGCACCGAGACCGATGGCTAGAGCATTATCATTTCCAAGAGGGCCGCGCGGACTCCAAACAGTGCTGGTTTCCGTCACGATTGTTTTGTTATTTTGTGATGTTTCGGTTTGACTCTGAATCGCGCTGGCGGATAAGCCGTCGTCCTGTGCAAAGACAGGATTGCCAGACATCACATGGAACGCCAAAGCTGCTGGCGCGACAAGACTCCCAAGGCTTTTATACTTTGAATTCAATGATCCAACCCCGTTGTGTTATTTTTCTTAATATTATTTTTCTTAATCAGTAAGAGCTCGTACTGCTTCTGTCAAGTAAATTGCTAAGAAAGATATCAACAGTCTGTTAAAGGTAAGAATATATGAGGGATTTTGTTGACGGCTTTCTATAATTATGCAATGTATCTATGAATAATCATAAAAATATAAAACAGGGTTCGGACATTCATTATGGATCATAAAAAAAGAAACACACTCGGAATTTTGAGCAGTCTTGTCGCTGGAGCAGCTTTATCCGCTTTCGGTAGTGCTGCATTCGCGCAAGAAACGAGTACTTTTCATCAAGATCAAATTCTAAAGTATGGTAATGGTCATTACCTTGCTTTCGTTGAGTCGGAATCTTTGAGCACCAATCGTCGTACACGCGAAGGTTTGGGCGTTCTGCAGGCAGAATTGGTTAGAAGAACGTCTCTTGACCCAAAAGAAGAGATCGTTGCGCTTGACCTTGATCGGGATACGCTCGCGCCGTTTCGGTATATTTACTGGCCAATTACGACATCCGATGGTGAAATTTCCGCAGAAGCACAGAGTAAAGTGCAAGGCTATTTAGATGCAGGCAAGGTTATAATGTTTGATGTTTTGGGTAACCAAACTGATAACGAAGCGGCTGTTGCGCGGGTTCTGGGCAAGGTTAACCTTGGGCCGCTATCGGTGATGCCCGAAGATTACACTTTAACCAAAATATTTTATCTGACGAATGGATTGCCTGGTAGTTACAGTGTGGGATCCGTTCAAATACAAAGCCCAAACCCAAACAGTTCCGAAGACACAACGTCTGTTATTATTGCACGCCGTAATTGGGCTGGCGCTTGGTCGGGAGATAGTTTCGGCACGACATCAGATCAATATGATATGACGCTTCGTGTTGGCATTAATGCTGTGCTTTATGCTTATACGGGCGATTATAAAAAAGATCAGTTTGATATGCAGCGAACATTGGATCTTATCAACGAATAATCATCCTATAGAAGGCATCGGAGCGTCACTATGAAATTGCGACAACTTCAGGTAACATTTATGAAAACTGCGGCGCCGCTAACGGTGCTAGCTTTGTCGGCAGGCATGGCGTTTGCGCACGGTGACCATGATGAAGCGCCTGCAGTGAGTTTTGATCCTGCGGTTATCTGTGACAGTGCGACAAGTCTCCACAACGCTCAGGACGATTGCTACGGCGTTTATGCGGATAATATGGTTCGTTATGCTGCTGAGGCATCATCTGCTTATATGCAGGCAACGACATTAGACGAATTAGCGGCTGTTTTACGCCGCGAGAACCCAACATCATTGGAAATAAAAGAAGAAGAAAGCGCGATTATCGCTCGTTGGTTTGATGAAACAGCAAATCTTCACCGTGATGGTGATGCGGCCTATAAGAAAATAACATTAGGCGAATCATATACAGAATTGTGGATGCGTCATGGCGTGTCCTATCGGGATAATAATATGCCCGTGTTTATGAACGTTGAAAAGGACGTGCAGATTGACCTGTTGTGGAATGACGAGGAGGGCGGAATGCATAATGAACATGGCCCTGCGCAAGCAACGAATGATCAAATCAAAGAAGAGCTGAACTTGTTCTGGGCACTTCATAATATACCACAGAGTCAAAACGGTAGCCCAACATGGGCGACGATTTCGTTGAAAGATGGCGCTAATATTGCGGTGTTTCAACAATGGCAATCAGGTGATGGGATAGAGCTACAGCGTATGCATCGCCATGATTGTGTTTTTAACTTAGATCGTGATCCGGAAACGGGTATCGTGACGCGGCAACTCTCCCATTTTCATGATAGAAATCAAGAGACAGCAGATGAAATTGAGAAAGAAATGTTGTTTGATGGAAAAACGGGCGAACCTACAGGCACAAACTGGTATTACAATGGCATTGAAATACCAGAGCCCGAAGGCTTTGTTTTGTCGGAAGATCATTATTGCCAAGACCCTGACTATTCGGTTCAAACCACTCCGAAATCGGCAGCACCTGCGCCGTGACATTTTAATTATATCCGTTCAGAGCTATTAGTGAGAGATAGCAAAGCACTTACAAGAAAAAGGCTCCCAACGGAGCCTTTTATTATTTTGTTACTATGCCTAAATCGCTTTCTAGAATGCGTTTTGTTGCGGCCAGTAGCAATATTCTGATACGATTCTATATTCCTCGACAGGAACAATATCACCTTCATTATAAGTCTTCGTGCCATCACCTTTAAACGTACCATCAGCCTGTTTCTTGATGTTGTCATAGGCCCAAAACACATTGAATGTTGGGGCAATGCATGTACTGACTTTTCCCGCAGCCTCATCACGCGCGCGAACATTGGCGCAATGTGCTTCAAATGATGATGCGTTTTTGATCAAGCGTGCTGGAACGTCATATGGTACTGGTTCACTTAATTCTAAACCATCATTTGTATGCGTACGCCAAATTCTGTAAGGAAAAGCAGGGTCTCCTGTAATTTCTTCTTCAAAGTTCCCACGTGCGTCTCTTGTCGTACAGCAGCTAAGGTAGTTGATAAAATCCAAATGAGGCGCGAGCAAGTTTGATTGCTCTGAACCTTCTTCAGGTGATGAATTTGCAAGTGCTGTGTTTAACGGTACAAAGCTCGCTAGAACAGCCATTGATAGGCCAGCAACAGCCATGCCAAATCTTTCTTTCATTTTTAAGTTCATTTTATTTCTCCCTTTATCTATAAACTTATTAATTTTATGTAGTGATGTTTACGGTGCCAAATCCATGGAAAGCTTTGTCAATGCTGCTTCTGCTCCCATTTCGGCTTTACGATCACCTTTATGGCTCAACCTGTGAATGAAGGTTGGGATGATCATTTTTTGGACATCTCCAAACTCAACCGCTTCACGTCCTTGAAGAAGGGCGAAAGCTGATGATAGTTTTAACAATGTGCGCGGTGTCCGTTCACCACTACCACCACCTTGAGCGTTGAAGCTGTTTCTGATGTAGTCAGGTGATTCTGCTCTGTAAGGGCGCGCATTATGTTGCAAGCGGATAATGTAATCCATGATTTTTTCCGGAACAGCGATACTGCTGATGAGGCGCTGAATTTGTAGCAATTCATGCACGCCATCATTTTGCTCTTCGTTTTTCAAAATGGCATCAAGTGGTGTTTTGTCTTCTGGCATTAATAGTATGCGTTTGGAATCGGCCTCGCTTACATCTTGTGGATCAAGACGAACAGCAAAGCGGTCAAGCTGTGCTTCTGGTAGCGGGTATGTTCCTTTTTGTTCGAACGGGTTTTGTGTCGCGAAAACAACAAAGTGTTCTGGTAGCGTCATGGTTTGACCAGATGTAGACACTTTTTTCTCCTGCATAGCCTGTAGCAAAGCAGATTGTGTTCTTGGCGCCGCACGGTTTATTTCATCGGCAAAAACATAGCCCGCAAACAAAGGCCCAGGAACAAATCCAAGGTATTTTTTACCGCTTTCATCAATCATCTCTTGCTGAAAGCCAATAATATCAGCAGGCATCAAGTCAGGTGTGAACTGGATACGTCCGCGATAGTCAGGGCCAATAAGGTTTGAAGCTTCGCCTATTTTTTCAACCAAGAATGTTTTACCAACACCAGGGAGGCCTTGTAAGAGCGTGTTGGATCCTGAAAACATGGCTGTTAAGCTCAAATCAACGATGAGGTCTTGCCCAATAACACGTCCTTTGACAGAGTCTCTGACTTTCCCCATGCTTATAGCCGCATCGGCTAACCGCTCGTCTGAAAATCTTGCGGCGCTTTGATTCTGCTCAACGGCAGCTTGTCTAAAAAAATGATTCAATGTGCTATCTCCCTGTTTTTTTTGTTTTTTATGCAATCATATTATTGTAAATGATCACAAGTTTTCTTTGATTAATAACGACTCCTTGAAAAAGATCAAGAAGATTATCGCAATTTTTTATGGTTGTGGTACAAAATCTTTGAAATTGATGCCGTATGCGCTTTCTGCAGTGGGTGAGTTATATTTAATGGTAAAAACACCGCATGCTAATTGGTAGTCATATTCGCCTGTTCGTGGGTCAATAAACGATTGGTCTGCCTGGGCAATATTGAACTCTCCCGAAATTGTATCGCATGTAAATGTTGTCTCTGTTGTTTCACCCGCATCTTCTGGTGTGGCCATTGTATTGGCTAATCCTGCTTCTGAGTCAGAGTAGGTTTGTACAAAGGGCGTGTAAACATCAGGCACAATGCCGACGTTATTAATATTTTTTCCATAGGGGCTATTCTCATCACCAGGGCCGAAATAATAATATCCTAATGTGATTTTCTCTTTACCAAAACCATTGGAGGCTGTGCCAAAGCGTTGGAAGCTTCCTTTGCCAAATGATGTAATACCAACGATTTCTCCACGGTATTCCTGCATTGTACCTGCAAAAATTTCAGAAGCTGACGCTGAGCCACCATTGATCAGAACAACAAGAGGCTTGCCTCCCGTTAAATCGCCCGGTTCCGTATAATGGCGATCCAATAAACCATCGCGGTCGCGTGTTGTTACGGCTGTGTTGGCGCGTAAAACGGATTCTGGGGTATCTGCACCGTAACCACGATCAAATTCTGCGCCGTCAATAAAGACATTGTTCAAATCAACAGCTTCGGTAACGAGGCCGCCACCGTTATCGCGTACGCTAACAATATATCCTGCGACATTATCAACGCCGCCTAATGCTTCTTGTACTTTTCTGATGGCGGCTGCTACATCCTCATTGACCGTATCTTCCATAAAGCCATTAATATGAATATAGGCAACATCCCCATCAACAATGCGGTAAGTGACGTTTTTAGAGGCAAATGGTTGGCGGCTTACTCTAACGTTCAAAGGGTTTTCTTCGCCTTCGCGCACAACAGTCAGGTTTACGAAGGTACTTGGAAAGCCCTTGATGAGATCAACAGCGTCAGTGATTAACATTCCCGCAAGTGGCTCGCCGTCAACATGAGTGATAAGGTCGCCTCTTTGGAGTTTAGCTTTAAAAGCCGGTGTGTTGTCTGCGGGGTCTAGGACCGATCTAATAATGGCGCCATTCTCAAGGCGGTATTTGGAGGCTCCATCAGGTGTTAATAGCGCACCAATGCCAATTCCGTGATCGCTGGGTCCTTCACTCGCCGCGCGTTCTATTGGCGCATAAAAATCTGAGTGCGGATCTAGGGCATGAAATGCATGATTGATACCAGCTTCTATAAGTATTTCGGTTGAAATTTCTTGATATGCCTCTGCCGCGGTTAGTCGTTTGCGGAAGTGTTCAACATTCAAACGGGACTCAATAATTTGATCGTCTAGTGTTACACGTTCCTGTTGGTCTGCATTATCGTTGGATGAAAGAGCCGCCAACTGTTCCTGAAGAGTTGTAAGCTCTCCTTGTGCTTCGGCCAGCGCGTCTTGCGCTTCAGTAAGTTTTTCAGCTCTGTCGTTAATTCGTAGGCGCATACCTTCAAGGGCTTTTTCTTCTAGCGGCTCCATTTCAACGGGAGAAATGTGCCAACGACTTAGACGGAAAAGATTTTCCATGACGATTAGTATAGCGGAATCTATATTTTCCTCTGCAGTGCCAACATGTAGGAGCATGTCCTCCATAGACGATGTTTCGGAAATCGCTTCTGGCAAGTTGTCTTGCGCCAAAGAGGCAAGGGGGGCGAGGGCGACGCCCGCGGAGAGCACAAAGGCCCTCGCAAAAGGGCTGTTGAAGGAAAGTTTCATTCTAGGCTACCTGTTCTAAGTTATGTAATATTATTGCTTTTTCTGGATGCTATTAAAGTCACGGCGTTAGGTCAAGTAAAAATACAATAAATAAATCAGAAGATGCTGAGTAATTTTAATTCCGTACGGCATAAAATATTTAATTTGACTGAATGGTCAAAAGATTTTAAATCTATCATTCATATATATAAATTTAGGTAAAACGCATGTCAACAGACACAAAAAGCAAGCTGATTAATACAGCTATCGAGCTCATCTGGCGCGATAGCTATAACGCTGTGAGCGTTGACGAAATTTGCAAGAAGGCCGATGTTAAAAAGGGCAGTTTTTACCATTACTTTCCGTCAAAGGCTCACCTTGCTCTGGAAACAATGGATAGCTGTATGCAGGAAATAAAAATTCATTACGATGATATTTTCTCCCCGACGCGTGACCCTGTTGATCGCTTTTCATTAATGATATGTTATGTTATTGATCAGCAAAAGAAAATTTTGAAAGAGCTCGGGCATGTTTGTGGTTGCCCGATTGCCACGCTAGGCTCAGAGCTTGCCGCGCAAGATGCGACAATTGGCACAAAAATCACAGGTATATGTAAGAAAAAAACAGCTTATTATGAGAGTGCTCTTCGCGATCTTGTGGCCGCAGGGATAATCGGTGCAGATACGAATGTCGCTGTAAAGGCGGATGAGATATTTGCTTTTATTATTGGGCAATTAATTATGGCGCGTATTAATAACGATCTCGGTTTTATTGAACATAACCTCGAAAGAGGGTTGTTTGATTTGATCGGAATCAAAAAGCAAAATAGAAAATCAGAAAAATTGACTGTTTAGTCAAGCGAGTAAAGAGATGAATATGAGAAAAATGAAGCAAATTATTATCGTTCTTTTTTTAATAGCCGTGGCAATCGGCGGTGGCGTGCTTTTGTCAGGTGACGGAGAGGTTGTTGCTGCGGATGGTGCTCACGGGCAGGGCGCACAGCAAGCAATGCCAGTTGAGGTCGCAATCATGAAGCCGCAGGCGATGCAAATATGGAGTAATTTTTCTGGTCATGTTGTGGCTGTGGATCAGGCTGATATTCGCCCACAGGTGAGTGGCCGCATTACGGAAGTGAAATTCGAAGGCGGTCAGCATGTCGAAAAAGATGATGTATTGTTTGTTATTGATCCGCGACCATACGAGGCAAGTTTTAGTCAGGCTAAGGCTGCTCTGTCTGCGGCGCAAACGGCGGCATCTTTGGCTGAAAAAGAATATCAGCGCGCAAAAACGTTGATTGGTTCTGAGGCTATCTCTCAAGGTTTGCTTGATGAGCGTACAAATAACAGACAAACTGCGGCCGCGGCCGTTCAGGGAGCAAAGGCACTTGTTGAAGAAGCGCAAATCAATCTTGATTATGCTCATGTGAAAGCGCCGATTGCAGGGAAAGCAAGCCGTGTTGAAATTACAGAAGGCAACCTCGTGCAAGCTGGTAGCGGTGCACCGCTTTTGACGTCGATTGTTTCTGATGAGAAAGTTTATGTTGATTTTGAAGTGGATGAACGTAGCTACCTTGAACTTATGAAAGATATGAAATCTGACGGAGACGTTCCTGTTCGATTGATTCTATCTGGTGGTGATCTTGAATATGTGGGCATTGTACAAAGCTTTGATAATAAAATAGACGTGGCTTCGGGTACTGTGCGGGCGCGCGCTATCTTTGATAATAAGGATAAAATAATGCTGCCCGGTATGTCTGTTAGCGTTGAAATGGGGCGTGTCGGAGATCAGCAGAGAATATTACTGACCGAGCGCGCTATAGGCACTGATCAAGATCGTAAATTTGTTTATATCGTGAATGCTGAAGGTGTTACGGAGTACCGCGAAGTGAAAATCGGTGAGAGCATTAAAGGTCAGCGCGTCATTCTTTCAGGTCTTGACGGTGGTGAGCAAGTGATTACAGAAGGCATTGTCCGTATTCGTCCTGGTATGCCTGTTGCACCAAAAGTAAAAGAAGAAAAAGGCGAGATACCAGCCATGATTGCGCCTGAAATTGATATTGAAACCACGGATGAAACTCCCGCTGAAACCCCAAGTGAGGAAGAATAAATCTATGAATTTATCCAGTCACTTTATTGATCGCCCCATTTTTGCGAGTGTTCTGTCGTTTGCCATTTTTTTGATGGGTGCGTTAGCGATGTTCCAACTACCTGTGTCGGAATATCCCGAAATTGCGCCTCCTTCTGTGCAGGTTTCCGCCAATTTTCCTGGGGCAAATCCTGCGGTGATCGCGGAAACTGTGGCAACCCCGCTAGAGGAAGCAATCAGCGGCGTTGAAAATATGCTGTATATGAATTCACTTGCCACAGCCGATGGACAGCTCTCTCTGACGATTACGTTTGCGATTGGTACGGATGTCGATTTGGCGCAGCAATTGGTACAAAATCGTGTGTCACAAGCCTTGCCGCGTTTGCCTGATGTGACGCGCAATCTGGGTGTGACTGTTGTGAAAAGTGCACCTGATCTGACGATGGTGGTGCATTTGACGTCACCGACGGGGCGGTACGACATGCTTTACTTGCGCAACTACGGCACGTTGAATATTAAGGATCAACTGGCAAAGGTCAAAGGTGTCGGGCAAGTCATGCTATTTGGTTCTGGTGATTATGCCATGAGGATTTGGCTTAACCCTGACCGTATTGCTGAACGCGGGTTGAATGCGTCTGATGTTGTCAATGCGATCCGTAGTCAAAACATCCAAGTGGCAGCTGGTGTTATTGGTGGCCCGCCTTATGACGATGATGCGCAGCTACAGCTTCCTGTTAACGTAAAAGGGCGTCTTGAAACCCCGCAACAGTTTGAAGATGTCATTATAAAACGTGATGAAAACGGCGTTGTGACGCGCCTTAAAGATGTGGCCACCGCTGAATTAGACGCGCAAACCTATTCATTACGCTCGCTGCTTAATAACGAGCAAGCCGTTGCTATACCTATCTTTTCGACATCCGATGCCAATGCTTTGCAGCTTTCAAGTGATGTGCGCAAAGCGATGGCGGAGATGAAAAAGACCTTCCCTGAAGGCGTTGATTACGAGATTGTTTATGACCCGACAGTATTTGTGCGTCATTCGATTGATGCGGTGATCCATACGCTGCTCGAAGCTATTTTGCTTGTTGTTCTGGTTGTGATTGTGTTTTTGCAGACTTGGCGTGCTTCGATTATTCCTCTTTTGGCTGTTCCTGTGTCTATCGTCGGTACATTTGCGGTGATGTTGCTTTTGGGATTCTCTATTAATGTGTTGTCACTGTTTGGGCTTATTCTTGCTGTCGGTATTGTGGTTGATGACGCGATTGTGGTCGTGGAAAACGTCGAGCGTAATATTGAAGAAGGTAAGGAGCCGCGTGCGGCCACCATTCAGGCCATGAAAGAAGTGACAGGCCCGATTATTGCGACATCGCTCGTGATTGCGGGCGTGTTTATTCCGCTCGCGTTTATTAGCGGTCTGACAGGCATGTTTTATAAGCAATTTGCGCTGACAATTGTGATTGCGACCTTTATTTCGACGATTAACTCTCTGACGCTAAGCCCTGCGATGGCGGCGCTTCTTTTGAAGCCACGTGAGGCGCAAACGGATAAACTTACCAAAATCATCGATTTCTTCTTTGGTTGGTTTTTCAATCTGTTTAACAAAGCCTTTGGCCGTAGCCGTGAAGCTTATGCGCGTAGTGTCGGTGTCACAGGACGCCGTAAATTTATCATGATGATTGTGTTTGGTGTGCTTGTGTTTGCCACTTATAAAAGCTTTGATCTTGTCCCCAAAGGGTTCGTTCCTGCGCAGGACAAGCAATATTTGATTGGTTTCGCGCAGCTTCCGGCGGGCGCAACGCTTGATCGTACCGAAGCTGTCTTGCGTGAAATGGGTGATATTGCGATGGCGGAAAAAGGTGTGGCCAATGCGGTGCAATTCCCTGGGCTTTCTATTAGCGGTTTTGTTAGTTCACCGAGCGCAGGTATTGTGTTTGTTCCCCTGAAAGATTTTGATGAACGCACCACGCATGAGATGAGTGCAGGTGCTATCGCAGGACGTCTACAGCAGCAGTTTGGTGGTATTGATGAAGCCTTTATCGCGATTTTCCCACCACCGCCTGTTATGGGGCTCGGAACAATGGGTGGCTTTAAGCTGCAAATTCAGGATCGCGCTGATCTTGGCTTTGAAGCGCTTGATAACGTTCTTAAGGAAGTAACAGGAAAAGCTTATGCAAATCCTGCGCTGACGGGCGTGTTTTCTGGTTATAACGTGAATGTTCCGCAATTATTTGTGGATCTTGATCGTACCAAAGCGCAGCAATTAGGAATTGAGATCAGTGATATCTTTAGCACAATGCAGATATATCTCGGTTCCAGCTACGTGAATGATTTTAACCAGTTTGGCCGTACCTATCAGGTTATCGCACAAGCGGAAAAAGAGTTTAGGGCAACCCCGCAAGATATCATGCGTCTGCAAGTACGTAATAATAAAGGTGACATGGTGCCGCTTGGTTCTGTGATTAAGGTCACAGAAACGTTTGGCCCTGAGATCGCATCACGTTATAACGCGTTCCGTGCGGCAGACTTGAACGGTAATGCTGCACCGGGCTTCTCGTCGGGCGAAGCACAAGCGGCGATCACACAAATTTTGGAAGAAACGCTCCCCAAGGGCATGGAGTTCGAATGGACGGAGCTGACCTATCAAGAAATTTTGGCAGGTAACACAGCAATCTTTATTTTTCCACTTTGCATCTTCTTGGTGTTCTTGGTGTTGGCGGCGCAGTATGAAAGCCTGACCTTGCCATTGGCGGTGATTATGATTGTGCCGATGGGGATTTTATCCGCATTGCTCGGTATTTTCTTCGTTGGTGGTGATAACAATATCTTTACCCAGATTAGCTTGTTCGTGCTGGCAGCACTTGCCTGTAAGAATGCGATTTTGATTGTGGAGTTCGCGCGCGAGCTTGAACATCAAGGTCGCACTGTCCTTGAGGCGGCGGTCGAAGCCTCAAGATTAAGGTTACGCCCGATTTTGATGACATCTTTTGCGTTTATTATGGGGGTTCTGCCGCTAGTGCTAAGTCACGGGGCAGGCGCAGAAATGCGTCAGGCCATTGGTGTGGCAGTGTTTTCAGGTATGCTCGGTGTGACCTTTTTCGGTTTGATCTTTACCCCTGTGTTTTATGTAATGCTCCGTAATCTGGAGATGAAGATCACAGGAACAAAAAACACAAAAAAAATTGCTGCGGAATAAATAATATGATGAAAAAACTTTTGATATTTCCTGTTTGTTTGATGCTCGGTGGTTGCTATGCGGGTGCTCTGGAGTTCATTGGGCTGGAAAAACCACAGCAATGGACAGCAAACCAAGGCGTGGCTACGCAAGCTGTTAAGGCTGATCAACTACATGAATGGTGGAAACGGTTTCACGATCCTGTGCTAGATCAACTGGTTGCGTTGGCTTTGGCGCAAAGCCCTGACCGTGGCATGGCAGAAGCAAAAATCCTTGAAGCACGCGGTTTACGCCGTTCTGCTAAAGGCTCATTATTTCCGCAAATCGGCGTATTGGGCTCTGTCGGGCGTGAAGATACGGGGCAATATGAAGATTCATTTTATGATGCTAAGTTTGATGCGTCTTATGAGCTTGATATCTTTGGCAAAAATCGCAAAGCGGCAAATGCTTCTGATGAGCAGTTGCAGGCTGCTGAGGCACAATATCACGATGTTAGTCTGACACTAATTGCAGAGGTCGCGCGAACATATATAGATTACCGCGCCGCGCAGGAGCAACTGAAAATTGCGGTGAAAAATCTGCGTTCACAGGATAAAACTTTGACCTTGATTAGCGATCTTAACCGTTTGGGGGAAGCGCCCCGTTTAGATGTTGAGCGCGCTTCGAACCTTGTTAGCACAACACAAGCCTCTATCCCTGAATTTCAGCGTCAGGCCGATAATGCGCGCCTGCGTTTGAGCGTTTTGACGGGAATGATGCCTAAACAGCTTGTCTCTATTGTCTCGACTGATGGTGTTATACCAGGGGCGGATATCGCGCCGGTTTTGATGGCACCAACAGAGGTTTTGGCGTTGCGCCCTGATATTCAGGCTGCTACGGCTAATTTGGCTGCCAACACTTCATTGGCGGAATCCGCAACGGCAGAATTCTTCCCGACTTTTACATTGCGCGGTTTTTACGGTATCGCGGAAAGTGCGCTGTTAAGTTCGGCGACGGTTTGGAATGTCGCGGCAGGGGCTGCGGTTAACTTACTAGATTTTGGTCGAATTGAAGGCCGTATTGATGCGGCACGAGCGCGTGAAAAACAAGCTTACGAGCTTTATCGCAAAACGGTTCTTATGGCGGTGAGCGAAGTTGAAACGTCGTTGACGGATTATGCGTCTATCAATGAACAGCAGATTTCATTGCAAAATGCTTATAACAGCGCGGATAAGGCGTTAGATCTTTCGCAAATCCTTTATAAAGAGGGTGAAATTTCTTTCCTCGATGTGTTGGATGCACAGCGTAGTGCTAATGGCGCAGAAGCTGCGCTTGTCTCCTCTAATGCCGCCAAAGCGGAAAGCCTCGTCAGGCTTTATAAATCTCTCGGTGTTTATTAAAAAACTTAACGACAGACCGTCTCTGTTTAAGCTCGTTTTCACGGGCTGTAATGGTTAATGCTCGTTCTCAGCTTTTGTATTTTGTTGATTAAATTGTATTAACCATAATTTTTTGTGTTTTGAATCAATGCGCTGAGTGCTTTGAAAAGAAATTTTTCTTATTAATATTAACCTTTTGAACTGGTTTATTCGGTACAATTATAGGTAGGACAGTCTATTTTATTCGATATTTCGGGTAATTTAACCAAGAATCTAGGGAAAGATTTTGAGTAGATCCATTCTAACCATAGAGGCAAGCGCTATATATGCCACCAACGCACCTACATTGCAGGTGCTGGTGAATGGTGTTGTCTATTCGTCGGCTGTTGTGACCGCGACGACTGGTGTCGGGGCGGATTTCTTGTCTTTCGTTATTGATTACCCTGGAAACTATCCTTCCTCTATATCTTTCCGCTTTACTGATGGCTTCGGCGAAGGTGGGCGTAGCATTGCCGTAGAAAATGCTCGTGTTAACGGTAAATTGATTGATAGAGCAGGCGATTTTTCTTCGAATGTCGCTTTAAATCAGAATGACAGCGTTGGTATCATTGTTGCCAATACACAACACCTTTACGGGCGCGAACCAATTACTGCTGGTGATTTAGGTACTGCGAGCCAAACAGGCACAGGTAGTGATGACATTATTCGCGGTAACGGTAATGGCGGTAATGGTGATGTGATTGATGCGGGTGCTGGTAGCGACCGTGTTCTTGGCATTGGTAGTGACGATGCGATTAATGGCGGTGACGGCGATGATTATCTTTACGGCGGTGATGGTAACGACATCATAATTGGTGGTGCTGGTCGCGATATTGTCGCAGGCGGTGAAGGTGATGATTTACTACACGGTCAAGATGGCGATGATTTCGTATTGGGCGAAGGCGGTAACGATGTTTTGAACGGCGGCGCGGGTAATGACTCGCTGGCGGGCGGTACAGGCGACGATATCTTGTATGGTGAAGCTGGGAATGACCGTTTGATTGGTGATGCTGGGAATGACTCGATTTATGGTGATGCTGGTAATGATACAATTAGCGGCGGCGCAGGAGATGATTACATCGAAGGTGGCGATGACGATGATTCAATTAGTGGCGGAGCAGGCGTTAATGAAATTTACGGCGGCGCGGGTAATGATCAAATACTTGGTGGATCAGATGTTGATACCATTGATGGCGGTGCGGGCATTGACCACATTTTTGCAGGTGCGGGTAATGATATTGTAAATGGCGGCAGTGAAGATGATGCCATATTTGGTGATGGCGGTGATGATACGATTAACGGCGATGGCGGTGCTGATTTTATCAATGGTGGTGCTGGTGCGGATACGATTGATGGTGGTGATGGAAACGACATTATTCAAGGTCACGGTTTGGATTATTTCGGAATTTCCGCCATTTTGCGCAGTAATGCAGGCGTGTTCTATTCGTTCGAAACAGGTAGCTTTTATCAACTCGTTGATGCGGGTTTCAATATTACATGGACAGCGGCACAATCAGCCGCCGCAGCTAATACCATTAACGGTGTTGGCGGACATTTAGCCGTTATCACAACACAAGCCGAGCATGATGAATTAGTCGCCAATGTTTATAACGGCGGTAATGCGTTCATTGGCGGCGGTGATATCACTACAGAAGGTGTTTGGGAGTGGCAATACGGGCCTGAGGCAGGTTTGCAATTTTGGGATGAAGGCGCAAACTCAGCCCTGAATAATGCTTACGTTAATTGGACAGCCGGTCAGCCGAATGACTCTGATGGCGGTCAAGATTATATGTATATCTTGAATTCGAATGACCAATGGGCAGATGCCTTTATCAATGGTGGTGGCGGATTCGTGAATATCGAACAATATGTGATCGAATGGGATGGTGGCTTGTTCAGCGATGATAACGCCGCAGATATTCTTTCTGGTGGTTCTGGCAATGATTGGATTTACGGTTTTGGCGGTGATGATACGCTGAACGGCGATGCTGGTAATGACTTTCTGTTTGGCGGCACGGGCGATGATACAATGGATGGCGGCGCGAATAATGATTATTTGGTCGGTGCAACAGGTAGCGACACGATTACGGGCGGTTCTGGCAACGATGTACTTTATGCCGCAATCGTGGGTACAGTCGGCGCACAAACAGTTATCTCTGCTGGTGGTGGCGGTCCTGTAACACAGGTGTATTTTAGCGAGAGTTTCGGATCTGATGAGGCTGACTTTGTTTATGCAGATTTTAATGATCCTGCGAATGTGGATGTTGATGGTACATACCAAGGCGGTGATGGCGATACTGCTAATGGCTCGTTACAGGTTGATATTGTAAGAAATGGCGGAACATTTTCGAATGCTTCTGGGCTTTATTCTACCGAATTCTTTTCTGCGGGTAGCGCTACGAATACCCAAGTAATATTCTCTTATCGCCATACACATGCGAACCAAAACGATAATGGTGAGGACTCCTCTGTTTTCTTCGTATTAAATGGAACTTTGTATGATCAATTTGGCGGCAACGGCTTTATAAACACGGCCTTAGGTAGTGGCGGGGCAACCGATACAGGATGGGTTACTGTTACTCTTGATCTCCCTGATCTCACAGCAAACTCATTGAACACAATTTCATTTGGGCTATACCATACGGGGTCGAATGGTAATAACGAAGATGCGAGGGTGCGGTTTGACGATATTACCGTTCAGGCAGAAGTCACAACGGTTACATTGGTCGCGCAAGACTTTACGCGTAGCTCAGGTGCCTTTACCTATGCTGATGATGTGTTCGGCGGCACAGCGGGGGCAGATGCAAGTGGTTCTTATATTACAACAGATGGCGATACAGCAAACGGTGCTCTGGAAATTCTGCTGGGCAAAACAGGTGGGGCTAATCCATCAAATATATCTGGTGGTTGGGTAACGACTATTGATGCTGTTGCAGATCTGCAAGGTGTGACACTGGACTTCTCCTATAGATTACAGCGCCCGACTGATTTTGAAGCCAATGAAGATACGTATATTTACGTTGAAGTTGATAATGTTAAGTACGGTATTGCACCGAATAATTATGTGTTTACGCACGAAAGAACTGGCGGGAATTATGACTCAGGTTGGGTTAGCGTCACTGTTGATATAGGAACATTGACAGCAGGCAGCCATACAGTTGAAATAGGTCAATTCCTTGAAGGGTCAACAACGGCCAGTGAAGTATCAACACTTCGTCTTGATGATATCGTAATGACGGGATTAACAGGCCTCGGCGGAAATGATGCCACATCGAGCGGTAATGACAGCGCGGAAAGCAACAATCTTGATGGTGGCGCGGGTAACGATGTGCTTTATGGCTCTGCGGGTGCAGATTATCTCTACGGCAATGATGGCACAGATCAACTTTATTCTGACTCGCAGCAAAGATATACGGTTGCTGATGCGTTGGCTGAAATAGGTGGTTTGCAATATAACGCGGATACAGGAAGCTTTTATTCTTATGTTAGCGGTGCGGCAACAGCGCCAACAGCCTTTGCCAATGCTGCTGCGACGAACCTTAATGGCGTTGCAGGACACATTGTCCATGTTACATCGGCCGCAGAGAATGCCTATATTGATACGTTAACAGGCACCGCGGCGACGTGGCTCGGCGGACAAGACACCGCCGTTGAAGGTGAATGGCGATGGATAGGTGGTAAGCTGGATGGCGAACTTTTCTGGCTTGGTAATGTTGGTGGTAGTGCGCAAAACGGGTACTACGAAAACTTCAATGCGAATGAGCCGAACGATTATGTCGGTGGTGAAGATTACATGGAAATGCAAAACGGCGGCGGTTGGAACGATAATGGCGGCCCGCATAATAACGGTTTGACACGTGGTTATGTTATCGAGTGGGAAGCGTCTGAAATTTTCAGCTTTGGCGCGACAACATTAAATGGCGGCGCAGGCTCGGATGAGCTTTATGGCTCGGAAGGCGCAGATTTGTTTGTCTTTGATAGCAATAGCGGTGATGCCTTCACAAACCCTGATACGGTGTTTAACTTTGATAGCGGCGATGGCGATGCGCTTGATATTTCTGATATTCTTGATGGTCTAGGGGTTAACTCAACCAACTTATCCAGCTACGTTGATCTGTCTGAGGGTAATGGTCTGCGCGTTGATACGAGCGGCTCTGGCAGCTTCGGTGCAGGCACAACAATTGCCACATTCTCTGGCTTTAGTGCCGTGGGTGATGAGGCTGCAATGCTTGCCAACGGTAATCTGATTATCGCCTAATCTCTTTCTCTCCTATTTTATATCTTTGTTTAAACGTGCCCAGACTGTATTGTGACGGCATGAGTGATTATGACGTTATTATTATTGGTGCGGGCGCTGCGGGGCTTATGTGTGCAATCGAAGCAGGAAAGCGAGGACGGCGCGTTTGGTTGATCGATCATGCAAGAAAAATAGCCGAAAAAATCCGTATTTCGGGCGGTGGGCGTTGTAATTTTACAAATATCCATACATCGCCAGCAAACTTCCTTTCTCAAAATAAGCATTTTTGTAAATCAGCGCTCAGCCGTTATAAGCCGGCGGACTTTATCGCGATGGTGGAGCGTCACGGCATTAAATGGCATGAAAAAACGCTGGGGCAGCTATTCTGCGACGATTCATCACAGCAAATCATTGATATGCTGTTGCATGAATGCGCACACGCGAATGTGACGCTAGACATGGAAACAGAAGTGCAGAATATTGCGGCGCTTTCAAACGGTAAAGGCTATCGCCTTGAAACAACGCATGGCGTGAGAGAATGTGAATCTGTTGTTATTGCCACGGGCGGTTTGTCTATTCCCAAAATTGGGGCAACACGGTTCGGGTTTGATGTTGCGCGACAATTTGGACTGAATGTCCTTGATACGCGCGCGGCACTTGTGCCGTTAACATTCCAGAATGCTTTGCTCGAACGTTGTAAGGAAATGACGGGGCTATCTGTCGATGCCAATGTTACGGCACCCTGCGGTAAAAGCTTTGCCGAAGGATTACTGTTTACCCATCGCGGGTTGAGCGGCCCGTCGATCTTACAAATTTCATCTTACTGGGAAGAGGGGCAAGAGCTTGCCGTGGATTTGGCGCGTGGTGTTGATGTATTCGCTGCGCTCAAAGAACATAAAGAGACGCAGCCAAAACAAGAAATTCAAAATGCACTATCTGACATTTTACCAAAGCGTTTGGCGCAGGCTATCTGCGAGGAAATGGACATCAAAGGTCGCATTGCTGAGCTGCCTGATAAAAAAATCACGGAACTTGCCGCACGTGTGAATGAGTGGCGTATGAAGCCGAGCGGCACAGAAGGTTACCGCACAGCCGAAGTGACGCTTGGTGGTGTTGATACGAACGAGCTATCGTCCCAAACCATGGAGAGTAAAAAGCAAGCAGGGTTGTTTTTCATCGGCGAAGTTGTCGATGTGACGGGACATCTTGGCGGTTTTAACTTTCAATGGGCGTGGGCTTCTGGCCATGCTGCGGGGCAGACTGTATAAAAAAATAGCCCCCGTTCAGGGAGCCATAATTTAATAAATACGATGCGTATTGAATTTATGCCTTTGCGGATTGCTTGCTATATCTTTTGCGATCAGTTGGGCAAAGGTATTTTTTGCGCAGACGTAAGTTGATTGGCGTCACTTCAAGAAGTTCATCTTCGTTGATATAGGCCATCATATCTTCAAGGCTCATTCTGCGTGGTGGTGTTAATGTCACCGCTTCATCCGTACCAGACGCACGCATGTTCGTTAGTTTTTTTCCTTTTAAAACATTAACCTCAAGATCATTGTCTCGGTTATGTTCGCCGACGATCATGCCCTGATACACAGGAGTCTGGTGTCCGATAAACATCGAGCCACGATCCTGCAAGTTGAAGATGGCGTATGCTGCGGCTGCGCCCGTGTCAGTTGAGATCAGTGCGCCGTTGTTACGTTGCGGGATGTCGCCTTTATATGGTGCGTAAGAGTGGAACAAACGGTTCATAACGCCTGTGCCGCGTGTTTGCGTTAAGAAACGACTTTGGTAGCCAATCAAGCCGCGTGAAGGGGCAAGGAAGGTCAGGCGTGTTTTGCCTGCACCACTGGCACGCATATCGGTCATTTCCGCTTTACGGCGGTTCATGGCATCAACAACGCTGCTTGAGTATTCTTCGTCAACGTCAATTGTGATTTCTTCAATAGGCTCCAGTTTCTGGCCGCTTTCGTCTTTTTGGTAAAGAACCTGCGGGCGAGAAACGGTTAACTCGAAGCCTTCGCGGCGCATGGTTTCAATCAGAACGCCAAGCTGCAATTCGCCGCGGCCTCCAATTTCAAACGCATCCTTATCATCACTTTCCTTAAATGTGATAGCAACGTTGGTTTCGGCTTCCGCAAGTAAGCGGTCGCGGATCATTGTCGATGTTACTTTTTTGCCTTCTTTACCTGCAAATGGCGCGTCATTTACACTGATTGTGACAGCCATTGTCGGCGGGTCAATCGGCGTGGATTGTAAAGGCACAGTCACAGACGGATCACAAATTGTGTCAGCAACAGATGTTTTTGTCAGGCCAGCAATACAGATGATATCACCTGCATTGACTTCAGTTACAGGAACACGGTCTGTACCATTAAACATCAAAAGTTTGGTTAGGCGACCGTTTTCAACGAGGTTGCCGTCAAGATCAATGGATTTTACCGTGTCGTTTACCTTCGCAGAACCGTGCAGCACACGACCTGTCAGGCAACGCCCGAGATAAGGGTCAGCATCAAGAAGGGTCGCGAGCATCGCAAAAGGCTTGCCGACTTCAACGGATGGCGGTGGAACATGTTCCATGACCACATCCAAAAGCTGGTGCAGGTTTTCGCGTTTGTCGTTTTCCAAATCACGAACACACCATCCGTCACGGCCTGATGCATAAAGAAGAGGGAAGTCGAGTTGTGCATCCGTGGCTTCAAGCGCAACAAATAGGTCAAAGACTTCGTCGATCACTTCTTCAGGACGACCATCTTGGCGGTCGATTTTGTTGATGATAACAATCGGGCGCAAACCCAATTTTAAAGCTTTACCAAGAACGAATTTCGTTTGTGGCATTGGGCCTTCGGCAGCATCGGTCAGTAAAATAACGCCGTCTGCCATGTGTAAAACGCGCTCTACCTCGCCACCAAAGTCGGCGTGACCTGGTGTGTCGATAATGTTGATGCGTGTATCTCCCCATTGAATAGATGTTGGTTTGGCGAGAATTGTAATGCCGCGCTCTTTTTCAAGGTCACCGGAATCCATTACGCAGACATCCACAGCCTGATTTTCGCGGAACATGCCGCTTTGTTTCATTAAGGAGTCGATCAATGTTGTCTTGCCGTGGTCAACGTGTGCGATGATCGCAATATTACGCAGTTTTTGTGCCATTACTTTATATGCTTTCAATATGGTTTTTCTGTGCTGTATAGCTACAGATTTACGGGCGAAAAGGAAAGAAAAATCTTGCTAAAAGGCGGAAAATTCCGCTTTTTTCAAGATATTAGGGGCAATTCGTTGCGATTGGCAGAAAATATTGTTAGGTCTATAAGCGTTTTCTAATTGTTATCGGAGTTTTTTATTATGTTCAGACGTTTTGTTGTTTTATCCACATTTATGGCTTTTTACACCCTACCCGCCGCAGCAGATCAGCTTTATATGTACGATGGAAGTGTCGTTTCTGGCGAAGTTACGGGGCTTTATGATGACGTGCTTAGCATTGAAACCAGCTTCGCGGGTCGTCTAGATGTAGATAAGACTGCGGTGAAGGGCATAAAAACTGACCTGCCGATGATCACAGAGACAAACGGCGGTGAACGCATTGCGGGCATGTTAGCCTATGATGAGACGAACGGACAACGTATTTACAGCAAAAATTTGGGCGCGATTGCGGTGAGTAATGCACAAATTCATACGATATGGCAACGTGATGGTGCTGCGCCTGAAGTTATAGTTCTGCGCGAACAGCAAGCACAGCAACAGAATATGGTTGCCAAAGTGGAAGGGGAGCCTGCTGCCGACGTTGCGGAAATCCAAGAAACGGCTGCGGTTGAAGCGGATGACGTGTGGTCAGGAAGCATTAAATTCGGCTTTGCTGGCGCGGATGGTAATACAAAAGAAACAAACTTTGATGGTAAGGCCGTTGCCAATCGTGAAACGGAGTTTGATCGGTTGAAGCTTTCATTGCAGGGACGTTTTGAGCGCGACGATGGCGAAGAAACAAAAAATGAAATTATCGGTGCAGCAAAGCTCGAGCATGATATCACGGATCGCTTATTCGCGTTTACCTCGCTTAATATGGAGCATGATAAGTTCGAAGACATTGATCTGCGCAGTAATTTAACGGGTGGTCTTGGATATTTTTTGATCAAAGAAGATCATCATGAACTAAAACCGCGCTTGGGCGTTGGTTATGAAGTAACGGCGTATGGCAATGCGCCAACCGAGAAGGAAGTGGTATTGTCTGCTGGTTATGATTATCGCGTGGATATGATGGAGACGCTGCAGTTTACGCATAGCCTCACCTACTTGCCGACGCTTGATAGTATCGCGGATGATTATCGCATTGATAGTGATGTTGCGCTTGCTTATCCGATCGATGCGGATAAAAGCTGGAATGTGGAGCTTGGATTGCGGAATCAATATGACTCAATGCCGTCGGGTGATATTGAGAAGCTTGATACCTATTATTCTCTCGGGTTATCTCGTAAGTTCGAGTAGTATATTCTTTAGGAGTGGTACAACACATGATAAACAAAAATATTCTCATTATTGATGACAGCGAGTCTGATCACATTTTATGCGCGCACACAATTCGTGAACATGATTCTGATATCAAAGTTCAAGGAGTCTATGGTGCATATCAAGGATTAGAAGTTCTGTCGGGACGGAATAAAATTGATGTTGTTTTGTTGGATATCAATATGCCGGATATGGATGGTTTCGAGTTTTTGGACACCTATGCAAAAATTTATGGTGATGATGCGCATCGGGTTTATTTGTTGCTCGGTACATCTTTGGATCAAGAGATGGAAGATAAAGCCGCAACCTATAAATGTCTAAACGGTTTGATTTTGAAGCCGCTGAACAAACAAAATGTTGCAGAAATGTTTAGTGCTGCGTAAACACTTATTCTTTAATGCACCAAAATCTGTACATTTCTTTAAAGCTATCTTGATGTCTCTCTTCGAATTTTTTCCAATGGGTAAGGTTTGTTTTGGAAACATCTTGCGGGAACATTTTGCTGTATTTTTCGAGAGTGCTTTTAGGTAAGTAAAACTCTTTAAACGCCAAATTGTTTTGCGCCAGTAATTCTTCGATACCCTGCAAATCATATTGATGCTCTTGCACGTGAAATATCAAGTCGCGGCATTCGGACATGCTGTAGTAATCCGCAAAGGATGAAATGTTTTCGTATGTTTTTTTATCAATATAGTTTTTGATGCCAGCACGGAAGTCTCTGATGCTTTGATCATCATTACCGATTTTATGTTCATTAATGGCGGTGCGTGTTTTGTTGATGGCGTGCCGTGCAAAGCGGCTGTAAAAAGCAAGACGCATCGTGCCGCCGCTTTTGAGTAAGCCCGTCAGCACCTTCAAGCCGTTCTCAGGCGCGTCCATGTGATGCAGCACGCCTGAGCTGGCAATATAGTCAAAGCGGTCAGGCAGAGCGCCGAGCTCCAAAATATCAGCATGTTCAAACCGTACGTTATTAATGCCGAACTTTCGCGCCTGTTCAACACCGTATGACAGGCTGCTTAGGCTAAGGTCTACGGCTAAAATATGGGCGTCTGGGAATACGTGGCCAAGCTCAATGGCTTCTTTGCCTGTGCCGCAACCCGCAACCAGTATGCGGGGATTTCCTATACTAAGGAAGCTTTCGCAGTGTTCGTTTTTGATGTTTTGATCGTATGTTTTCCAACGTGGGTAGGGAAAGGTTTCGTATTGCGCGCGCACCTTTTCTGAAACCTCGTTTTTGATCGGGGTGAGGGCAGGGATAGAGTTCTTGATTTTATCACGCGCGGCAATGTTTGTTATTTGCAGCGCGACAATATCGGCAAGCGCAGGATGTGCGCTATAATCTGCGGCAAGCGTCGGCGCGTTCTCAAGCGATGATAGCGGGGCGTAGCAAGCATACAGCGCGATCTCCATATCGCTTGCTGTACCTGAAACGATTGATTTTTGTATGGCGGCAATCTTTTGCTCTTCGTCATCACTGCGTGCTAAAACATATTCGGTCTCATGGCAGTAGCACGACAGAGACGCAAGCAGCATCAACATCTGCGCTTCGCGGAGTGGGTTTTTATCGCTGTGTGCCTCGCATAAAAAGAAGTGCCGCAAATTCGTTAAAAATCGTTCGAACTCAGCCTTGAAAACAATCAGTTTTTGCAGTCCCGTCAAAAAATAGGGATCAGTCAGAATGTTGGTGTTATCTAGCGCGCTAAAGGATTTTTTAAATTCTTCAAAGCTGCTTTTATCCATTAATTTTAGAAACGGTTTAAAGTCGGGATCTTGTTTTAACAGGCCAAACCACGGGATCCGCGCGGCGCTTAAATCGATATCATCGGTAATTAAACACCCAAGGATGATATCTTTCATCGCTTGATTGAACCCAATGACGGGGTGATAAGCAATTAAATCGAGGAAGGCTTGCTTGTAAGGCGTATGGCTGTTATTGGCATGAATGGCGAGCGCATAGCATTCGATGGATTCCTCAACATAGCCATTCTCGCGGGTGATTTGTCCCAAAAGACCAAGAGCCTCGTGATGGTTTGGATCAAGTTCTGCTGCATTTTCTAGCATATCAACGGCTTGTTGATGCTTGTTTTCCAAATAAAGTGCCACACCTTTATTGTAGAATTCTTGCGCGTTTTGCGTTTTGTTTGAAAAAGGAATGCCTGTGTTCATGCTTAAAATATGTGTTACGGGTTATTTGTGGGTTTTCTATAAATAAAGTAATCAAAAAAAAGCTTAGCGTATATAGTTTTATGGAAGGCATATGGGGTGTTCACTTTTGTGTGAATTGCATCTATTCTATTACCGAGCAGGAGAAAAAGCATGATTGAAACATTAAAGCCGCTAATTAAAGAAGACGAAAAAGTTCTGAACCACTCGCGTGTTCACTGGATTGTGTATGCGGGGCCTGCGGTTTATGTGTTTATCAGCTTGCTTGTCGCGGTATTTTTTCATTGGGCTGTGGGGGCTGCGATTTTGTTTATGGCTCTGTACCCGATCTATAATGCTTATATCAGTTATGAAATGACGCACCTTGTTTTGACCGATCAAAAAGTTATCGCGCAGGTCGGTTTTTTAACACGTGATATCACGCAAATGAAACTGGACCGTATTGAAAACGCTTATTTAGAGCAACCGATTATCGGTCGCCATTTCGGTTATTCAACGGTTGTTGTCAGTGGTATCGGTTCGGGACAAATTGCGCTCGGCGGTATTATTAATGGTGATAAATTTATAAAGACGTTAGAAGCGGAGCTTGAGAAGAAAGAAAACAAATAAGACAGCTCTATGCCGTTAGGCAAAAGACAGCCTCTTTGATTCTCTCTTTATAGACATTGTCCTCTACCTTCATAAGTTGCCGACATATCTTTAATGTTGTGTCATCAATATCGGGCAGGGACGCGATCTGTCCCGAAGGTGCTGACGGCAATCTATTAAAAAACTCACTATATGAAACATTCAAAATATTAAGTATCTGGTGCAACCGCACCGCTGTAATACGAGACTTTCCGTTTTCGTATTTCTGAAGCTGTTGGTATGTAATGTCCGTTTGTGCGGCTAAATCTTGTTGTGTTATTCCGCATAATATTCTTGTTTGGCGCAGCAATACGGCGATTTCACCGTGTAGAACGCTATGCATTTCATCTGCGCTGTGTCTGTTTTGGGGCATTTTCCACCTCTTGTTATTGCGACTATAGAAATAAAATACCATAAATTACTAAAATAGCAATATATGGATATGCTGAATGTTACTATAATGGCAACATGAATAGTAAGTGGCTCGAAGAACAATTTAAGATAAACCCCCGTAAGACCCGTGCAGGGCTTGCTGTGAAGCTGTGCCTTGATGCGCCAGCAATCAGTAAGATTCTGGCGGGAAAGCGGCAAATCAAAGCAAATGAATACCTTGGTATGCGCGAATATTTCGGCCTGTCTGGTGAGCATGAGCAACAGAGCCAGCATGCGGTCAATGGTTGCGTGCTACAATCCTTTGATCATGGCGGTCTTTCTGATCAATCTGCGGCATGTGCGCAAGATTCGTGGATTATGCCCGCGCGACTGCTTCGTGAGAAAACATCGGCAGAGCCAGAGAATATTCGTATCTTCAGTGTGCAGGAAAGCGCGATGGCACCCGATTTTATCAAAGGAGAGCAAGTGCTTGTCGATTTATCAGACACAAATCCTTCGCCGCCTGGTGTGTTTGTTGTGTCTGACGGGATGAGCCATATGATCCGCTCGTGCGAATATGTGCCGCATTCTGATCCGCCAAAAATGAAGCTGAACGCGAATAATCAGAAATTTTCCTATGTCATGGATATGGGCAAGGCTGAAATCATCGGGCGGGTTATTGCTAAGTTGCAATGGCTTTAGGCTGACTCTCCACAGCAGGTTTTTAACGGGGTATTTTCACTATGCTTGGAACTTTCACGTGCCCTGATCGTTGGTATAGCCAATGAAAGGGAAATTATTATGTCAGAGAAAAATGATAACGGTTTTTTATATTTTGCAGTAGGTGGCTTGCTTGTCGCGGTTGTTGTTGTCGGGTTCATGTTTTATCAAAATGGAAGCAACGCAAATAGTGGTGATGTTTTTGTTCTTGAGACATCAGCAGGTAAGGATAAGTCTGGTTCGACCTTTAAACTGGAAGTCGATGAAAAAGGTTTTAATGCGTCTGCGGATACGAACGACAAAAATTGATCGTTGCGATAGACGAGAGACATATAACGAAAAAGGCGCCTGTGGGCGCCTTTTGAATGAACTTTACCGCATTAGAACTAGTTCTTTTTATGCGGCGGTAGTTTCTTTTCTTCAAAAGCAACATGCATGCCAGCTTTGTTTGCTTCCGCATCCCAAGCCTTCGCATCGTATTTGCGCATTTTCAATTTTTCAGTCGCTTGTGGGCTACGCTTAACATAGTAAGTCGTGCCTGTTGGGTTGCCATTCTTGTTCGTCGCAGGGCTCACCAAACGTACTTTAACTGCGCCACCTTTTTTAGCCATAATCTTACACCTTGTCCTAAATATTCGAATTAGAAGCGCAAATTTACTTATTTCCGAGGTAATGTCAAGAAATTCCTCGTGAAACATTTATTTTTTGCGCGGTTTACCTTTTTTCTTGTTGCCTTTAGGGCCACCTTTATGGGGTGGTTTGCCTTTAAATCCGCCCTTTTTATGCTGCCCTTGATAACCGCCGCCCATGTTCATCGGGCCAAAATCAATGCCTGGAATATCTGCGCCAAGGCTATCAATGGTTTCAAAAATCATGCCGCCACTAACGGGATCGGCTTCTTTGACACGGATTTGGATTTCCGCACCTAAACGATAGATACGGCGTGACTTACGGCCAATGAGTGCGTGCTGTTTTTCATCATGCACGTAGTAATCATCAGGTAGTGTCCGCATCGGCAACAAGCCATCAGCACCAGTTTCCGCCAACATGATAAACAATCCTGCGCGCGTGACGCCTGTTATACGCCCTGTGAAGGTCGCGCCGACTTTGTCCTGCATAAAGGCCGAAGTGAAGCGGTCAACAGCACTGCGCTCAGCTTGTGCGGAAACACGTTCTGTGCCTGAAATATGTTCGCAAATGCTATCCAGTGCGGATTCTTCGCCGTCGGTTAAAACACCCGTGAGTGAACGGTGAACAAGTAAATCCGCATAGCGGCGAATAGGGGAGGTAAAGTGCCCATATTTTTGTAGCGCAAGCCCGAAGTGCCCGACATTTTCAGGGCTATACCGCGCCTGTGATTGCGCACGCAGTAGCACTTGGTGGATGAGGTGCTTATAAGGCATCTCGGACGCTTTGAGCAAAATCTGGTTGATCTGTTGGTTGGACGTGATCTGGCCTTTTGGTAGAGATAAGCCAAACGCTTGGATGAATTCCCGCACGGAGTCTATTTTCGCACCGTCAGGGCGCTCATGCACGCGGTAAACGCAAGAGCGTTTTTTATCTTCCAGAATTTTTGCGGCCGCGACATTGGCCAAGATCATAAATTCTTCGATCATCTTGTGCGCATCAACGCGTGAGCGTTGTGTAATCCCGACCATTTCGTTTTTCTCGTTAATCAGGATTTGTTTTTCGGGCAGATCAAGCTCTAGCGCGTGGCGTTTTTCCCGCGCTTTCCACAAAACAGCATAGGCATCATAGAGCGGGTTAATCACGCGCTCCATCAATGGGCCTGTCGTGTCATCGGGCATACCGTCTTTGGCGGCTTGGACTTGTTCGTAAACAAGACGTGCCTCAGAACGCATAAGTGCTTGTGCAACGCGTTGGCCAACTAATTTACCGTTCTCGTCAATCGTCATGTGCATGGCAAGGCAAGCACGGTTTTCGCGCGGGCGCAGAGAGCAAAGATCGTTCGAGAGAGCCTCAGGGAGCATCGGAATGACGCGGTCGGGGAAGTAGGTCGAGTTTCCACGTTTAAAGGCTTCCTTGTCCAGTGGGCTGCCCGCACGGACGTAATGCGATACATCGGCAATCGCAACAATAATTTTAAAGCCGCCTTGCTCGGTTTTCTCGGCATAAACGGCATCATCAAAATCACGCGCATCTGCGCCATCAATCGTGACCAGTGGAATATCGCGGACATCTTCGCGTCCTTTGACATCGGGCACTTTCATGCCAACCGTTTCGGCGATGGCGGCATCGGGGAATTTCTCGCTTAGGCCTGCTTCGTGCAAGCTAATAAGGCTCACGGATTTTATATCGTTTGCGGATCCGATAACTTCGGCAATTTCGGCGCGTTGACGCTTTAATCCACGCTGTGATTTGACTTCGGCCAGAACCAGATCGCCGTCTTTGGCGCCGTGCAAGTCGGCTTCTTTGAGGTCAAAATCATATTTAGCGCGTTTGTCAGTAGGTTTTAGAACATAGCCGTTTTTGTTTTTTTGCACCATGCCCATGACATTGCCCTTTACCTCGCCAAGGCGGCGAATGATATGGGCTTCGTAGTCATTTTGATCCGTGCGGCGTAGTTCAACCAAAGCACGTTCATCTTTGGCAATGTTCGGGTGGCCTTTTTTATCGGGAGAAATCAGAATAACAGGTGGCTCGCCTTGCAAAGCGTTGTCCCAGTTCTCAGGCGTTGCGTAAACATCGCCGTCAATTGTGACATCGGTGACTTTCACGTTCATGACTTTTGGCAGGGCATCAGGCACGCTGTAACCGCCGCCTTTATGCTTCACTGTTTGGCCGTCTTGCTCAAGCTGGCGAATGTTTAAATTGAACAAACGTCGTCCGTCGCCTTTGATACCAAAGGCGCGCACCATTTCTCGTTTGGTCATGGGGGAAGCACTGTTTTTCAGAAGCTCGATAATTTCCTCAGGTGAGGGAATGTGCATTTTTATTGTCTAACCCGTTTTTTTCTTGGTAGCGGTTTTCTTTTTTGCAGCAGGTTTCTTTTTCGCCGCTGCCTTTTTCTTGGCGGGAGCTTTTTTCTTTGTTGTTTTGGCTTTCGCTACACCGCCGCCTGCGGCTTCTTTTTCAGCTTTCTTCGCATCGCGAATGGCGCGGCGTTCTGTTGCTTCGGCAATCACAACAACAGCGCGATTAATTCCGATTGATAAGACATCATCATCTTTGGGGATAGAGCTGTAAGTGCTGTTATGTTGCAAGAACGGACCAAAACGCCCGATGCCCGCTTTAATCATTTTCCCTGTTTCAGGGTGGTTGCCCACTTCACGTGGAAGCTCTAATAGTTTGAGCGCAGCCTTCAAATCAACGTCGGCAATTTCGGTGCCGCGCGGTACGCCTTGGCGCTTCGGTTTGTCTTTTGATTCAGGTGCGGGATCAATCTGTACGTAAGGGCCATAAGGGCCGCGACGTAACGATACGGCGCGGCCTGTATCTGGATCAACACCAAGCTCTTTGGGCTCGTTTGCAAGGGCGACGGCATCTTTGTCTTCGCCTTCTTGAATGATAAGCGGACGTGTAAACTTACATTCTGGATAGTTCGAGCACCCGATAAACGCGCCGTATTTTCCGAGCTTTAATGACAACTGACCATCGGCACAAGCATCGCAAGTGCGCGGGTCTTTTTTGTCTTCGCGTTTAGGAAAGAAGTGCGCGCCAAGTTCTTCGTTCAAATGGTCGATCACTTGGGTGATGGTTAAATCTTTTGTGCCATCAACCGCGACTTTGAAGTCTTTCCAGAACAGGCGTAATGCCTCTTTCCAGTGCAAATCACCGCTGGCGATGATATCTAATTCTTCTTCAAGCTCGGCTGTAAAATCAAAATCAACATAGCGTGTGAAGAATTTCATCAAAAAAGCAGTCACAATACGGCCGCGATCTTCAGGTTTGAAGCGGCGGTTATCCATTGTCACGTAATTACGGTCGCGCAACACTTGCATGATCGAGGCATAAGTCGACGGGCGACCAATACTGAACTCTTCCATTTGCTTAACCAACGTGGCCTCGGAGTAACGCGGCGGTGGCTGTGTGAAATGCTGTGTCGGTGTAATCGTTTTCTGGCGCAAGTCTTCACCATCTTTTAGGTGCGGCAGACGTTTGTCTTTGTCGTCTTTGACATCTTCATCGTCGTTTTGGCTTTCATCATAAAGCGTCAGGAAGCCATCAAATGCCACAGCTGAACCATTGGCGCGTAAAATAACATCGTCTGTACCGTCTGAAATATCGACGCTCATTTGATCAAGCACAGCATTTTCCATCTGTGAGGCCATGGTGCGTTTCCAGATCAAGGCATAAAGCTTAGCCATATCCGCATCCAAGAATTTTTGCATTTCTTCTGGTGTGCGGGCGAGGCTAGTTGGGCGAATGGCCTCGTGTGCCTCTTGTGCGTTTTTGGCTTTTGATTTGTATAAGCGCGGTGAGGCGGGCAGGTATTTATCACCGTATTTGCTTTTAATCACGCTGCGGGATTCATTCACCGCATCTTGCGACAGCGTTGTGCCGTCTGTTCTCATATAAGTAATCAAACCGACAGTCTCACCGCCGATTGTAATACCTTCGTAAAGGCGTTGTGCTGTGCGCATGGCTTTGGAGGCAGACATATATAATTTGCGCGAGGCTTCCATTTGCAAGGTCGATGTAATAAACGGTGGCGGCGGGTTGCGGCGCACTTGTTTTTTCTCGATCTTTTGAACGGCCAGCTTTTTATTTTGGATGCGCTCAACGGCAAGTGTCGCATCTTTTTCGTTATTGATGGACATCTTGTCGAGCTTATTGCCCGCAAGGTGCGTCAGGCGCGCTGTAAACGGTACGCCATCTTCGTTTTTAAGTAACGCTTCAATGCTCCAATATTCTTCGGCATTGAATTTTTCAATTTCAAACTCACGATCGCAAATCAGGCGTAACGCCACAGATTGCACACGTCCAGCAGAGCGGCTACCTGGTAGCTTGCGCCATAAAACAGGCGAGATGTTAAAGCCTACAAGATAATCCAGCGCACGGCGCGCAAGGTAAGCCTCGATCAACGGCATATCAAGATCGCGAGCGTTATTGAATGCTGCTTGTACGGCGGTTTTTGTAATTTCGTTGAATGTGACGCGTTTGACGTCTTTGCCTTCCAGCAACTTTTCATCAGCCAACATCTCGCGCACGTGCCATGAAATGGCTTCTCCTTCGCGGTCAGGGTCAGTTGCGAGAATGAGTGTTTTGGCTTTTTTTAGCGCGCTTTTGATTTCGTTCATCGGTTTTCCAGCGCGCTCGCCTAGTTGCCAGCTCATAGAAAAATCATCGTCAGGCTGCACGGAGCCGTCTTTTGGTGGCAGATCACGGACATGACCAAACGAGGCCAACACCACGTAATCATCACCTAAATATTTATTGATAGTCTTCGCTTTGGCTGGCGATTCAACGATTACAACGTTACTGGCAGTCAAATTTTTATTCCTTCTGGATATGAGTCGTCATTTAAGCTAATGACATTATGCTGCGCGTTCGTCAACTGCGGATTTATTTACTCTCTCACTAAAGAGACCCGATTACCCGCTAAACGGATGATCTCACCACCTAGCTCCATCTCAATCAGCGCTTGCTGTACAGCGGCAACGGACAGGCCATATTCACGTACGATTTCGTCAATATTCGTGGGGGTGTGGGAAAGATTATCAATCATCAATTGGCGGATATCGTCCGTGTCATGGTCGCCTGAAATCTCATAAAGCGGTGGATGCTCGAATTTTTGAAGGCCTGAATCGCGCAAGCTTGTGCCTGTGAAATCGCGCACATGCTCCATAACGTCGTTAGCGTGGCGGATAAGTTGTGCGCCTTCGCGGATTAAATGGTTTGGCCCTTCGGCGCGTGGATCCATCGGATGACCGGGCACGGCATACACGTCACGGTTTTGCTCCGCCGCCAAACGGGCGGTGATGAGTGAGCCCGAGCGCATATTGGCTTCAACCACAATCACGCCTTGCGACAACCCGCTCACAATGCGATTGCGGCGCGGGAAGTCACGGGCGCGGGGCGGCATACCAAGTGGGCTTTCGGCAATAACCAAGCCTTTTTCGCAAATCTCTTCGTATAGCTTTGTGTTCTCAGGTGGATATATAATGTCAATGCCACCCGCGACAACGGCAATCGTGCCATGCTCTAATGCGCCGATATGCGCGGCGGTGTCTATTCCACGCGCCATACCTGACGCAATCACTTGGCCTTGTGCGCTAAGGCTCTCGGCAAGGGTTTGCGTAAATTTACGCCCGTTATGCGATGCATTACGCGATCCCACAATCCCAAGCGTTGGTTTATTAAACAGCGCAACATTGCCGATATAGCTTAAAACAGGCGGCGCATCTTCAAGCGCAGAAAGTGCCAACGGATACGTGTCCTCAATCGCGATAACAACATCACCATCACGCTTCCGAAGGGCCGCATACTCGCGCTCTACATCTTTACGCGCAGGAATTGCGAGCGGCTTTTTGCGGGTTAAGTGCGGAATGACTTTTAACGCGGCATCGGCGCTACCGTAATAATCGATGAAATTATGGAAGGTAATCGGGCCCACATTATTTGTACGGGAAAGCTGCAACCAATCGAGCTTTTCTTGCTCTGTCACGTTGCTTTGGCGCGCGGGTTTTTTGCTGCTGAATAAATCCATATTTTATTTAACCATTAAGATAAAAAAGGTCACGAAGTTTTTTTACCGTCATTGCGAGGAGGGTAAAACCCGACGCAGCAATCCAGATTCTGGATTGCTGCGCTCCGCTCGCAATGACGGTGGAGGTGTTTTATTTGCCTTTGCCGATTTTTGGCTCTTGGCCTGCCACTAAACGCTGAACATTGCCGCGGTGTTTAAACCAGACCAGAAGCGCGATCACACCGCACATAGCCGTCAGCGTTTCATCACCATATATAAAGTGTGTCAACGGCGCAGCAGACAAAATAGCAACAAGCGCAGCAAGCGATGAATAGCGGAATATAACCGCCATCATAAACCAGATCACGCAGCAGGCCGCACCGACCAAAGGCGCAGCAGCAAGCAAAACACCAAGCGATGTCGCAACGCCTTTACCGCCTTTAAATTTCAACCAGACAGGGAACAGATGTCCCAAAATGGCGAATAGGCCACAAATGGCTACGTAAGAAATTGTGCTATTAATGCAATAGCATGGCATATCAACCATGCATGATACCACCATGCAAAAGGGCGGCATTAAGGACAGTGTTATAAAAATTGCTGCGGCACCTTTACCACCATCAAGAATAAGCGTTGCCAATGCGAGCTTTTTATTGCCCGTGCGTAGCACATTTGTCGCGCCGATATTGCCTGAGCCGATCTTACGAATATCACCAAGTCCTGCTGCTTTTGAGAGTAGCAAGCCAAACGGAATAGAGCCACATAGATAGCCGATCGTTGCTGCGAGTGTTAGGAACTCTAAATTCATGTTTTACGCTCCCATCAATAATTCCAGCACCGCCATGCGGGTTGGGATGCCGTTTGCGACTTGTTTTGTGATTAGGCTTTTATGCGGGTCATCGGCCACACTATCGGCGATTTCCACGTTGCGGTTCATCGGGCCCGGATGCATGACATGTGCGTCTTTTTTTGCCAACGCCAAACGATCTGACGTTAGACCAAATTGGTTGAAAAATTCTGCGTCGTCTTTGATTAATCCGGCTTCCATACGTTCTTTTTGGTTGCGCAGCATCATGACGATATCGCAATCAGGAAGGCCGCTCTCAAGATTTTCAAATGTCTGGACACCCTCAGCAGGGAATTTTTGCGGCATTAAAAACGGTGGCGCAATCACACGGATATTCGCGCCGAGCTTTGACAGCAAGATAATGTTCGAATTGGCAACACGGCTATGCGCCACATCACCGCATATTGCAATGTTCAGCCCTTCGATACGGCCTTTGATTTGTTTGATCGTTAGCGCATCCAGTAATGCTTGGGTCGGGTGCTCGCGGTAGCTATCGCCTGCGTTAATCACGGCGCAGTTCACGTTATTGGCGACATATTCGGGTGCGCCGAAATCGCTGTGGCGGATGATAATTCCATCTGGGCGCATCGCGTTTAGCGTTTTGATCGTATCATCGAATGTTTCGCCCTTGGATACGGAGGAGCTTGCCGTATCCCAATTGATGATATTGGCACCAAGGCGGTGCGCGGCCATTTCAAACGAAAGGCGCGTACGCGTTGAATTTTCAAAAAACAGATTGAAGATGACTTTACCCGCGAGCGTTTGCGGCAACACTTCATCATGTTCTAACGCATCGGCAAAATATTGCGCACGCTCAAGGATGAGATCGATATCATCGGCGGAAAGTTTACCGATGCCTGTCAGGTCTTTATGGTCAAAATGGTGATGTGTCATATTAGTGGCGGCCTTCATGCGATCACGTCTTTTTTTCTGAGATTATCTATATTGTTTTCATCCATGCCGAGCAACTCTTTTAACAGCATATCCGTATGCTCGCCGTTGGTTGGCGGCGCGTGGCGGTAGGTGACTGGCGTTTCGGATAGTTTTAACGGGCTACCGACGAGGTCGATATTTTCGCCTGTTGCGCTGTGCGTCATGTTGATTTTCATGGCGCGTTCTTGCACTTGCGGTTCGTCAAAGGCTTGCGCCATATCATTAACAGGGCCGCACGGAACATCGACATCACGCAAACCTGCGAGCCATGTGGCGCTATCTTTTTGTGCGATGATGGCTTCAATCGCGGGGATGAGCGTTTCGCGATTTGCAACGCGTTTTTGATTTGTGGCAAAACGCACATCTTGTGCCCATTCGCTCTTGCCTATGAAATCACAGAGCCGCGTAAATTGACGGTCATTGCCGACAGCAATAATAATGTGCCCGTCTTTGGTGGCAAAGGCTTGGTAGGGGACAATGGTGCTATGCGCGTTGCCTTGACGTTTGGCGAGATTGCCAGAGGTTAGATAATATTGCGCGATATTGGTCATCCCCGCGAGCGTACAATCGAGCAAAGATAAATCAATATGCTGCCCTTTATTAGTGTGTGTGCGGGATTGTAGAGCCGCCAAAATACCAATGGCTGCGTAATGTCCTGTCATTACATCGCTGAGCGCAACCCCGACTTTCATGGGGCCGCCTTCTTTTTCACCAGTAATGGCCATCAAACCACCCATGGCTTGTGCCAAAAAGTCATAACCTGGTTCGCTTGAGAGCACACCGTTTTGGCCGAATCCTGTGATCGAGCAATATATAATGTGTGGATGACGTGTTTTTATTTGTTCGTAAGACAGTCCGTATTTGGCCAAATTTCCGACTTTGAAATTTTCAATCAGCACGTCTGATTTTTCGAGAAGCTTATGGATCAGTTCTTGCCCGTCTGCGGTTGTAAAATCAACAGCAATAGAGCGTTTGTTACGGTTTGCGGACAGGTAGTAGGCACTTTCCTCTGTATCATCTCCGTTGCTGTCTTTTAAAAACGGAGGGCCCCATTTGCGGGTGTCATCGCCTTGGTTGGGGCGTTCAACCTTTATAATGTCTGCGCCCAAATCCCCCAAAATTTGTGTGCAGCACGGGCCTGCCAATACGCGGGAGAGATCAAGAATGCGGATATTTTCAAGGGCGTGCTTCATCTGTATTATTATCCTTTAAAATAAGAATATATCTTTGAATTTAAAGGCCGCAGCAATGGCAATTCCTGCCGCAAATCCGGGGCCTGCGGGGATTTGAAGTTGCGCAAAATTGGGCCTTTGGCCTGATTTTTTGGCATCATAAAGCGCGACAAAAAAACCGTGTGCCAGAGAAATACTCGCGCCCAAAGACATGGCTACCATAATAACATCAGGGCCAAGCCATATACCGCCTGCGCCCATGAGTTTGACATCACCAAGACCCAAAGCATCTTCGCCGTAAATGTGGTTGGCCGCTGCACGAATAAGATAAAGGCTCATAAAACCAACAGCACCACCAAGAGCGATATTCACGGGTGTCACATAATCAGCAAGCGTGGTGAGGTGAAAGATAAAGCCAAGCGTCGCAAAGCCCAGAACCATTTCATTGGGGAGCAGCCTTGTGCGCAAATCAACGACAGAAAGGGCGATCAGCAAAATGACGGCGCCGAATAGTGAGGCAATGGCAATTCCCGTAAGCATTTAATTCCTTTCTGTCTTCTGTTTCTTTTTATAAGTCGTTTTTAATTTGAAAGAAAACGCTATCACGAATGAAAATAAAACACTATCGCGGTAATCTGATGAGGTGCAAAAACCATCATAATTTTGAATAAAATGAAAAAATTATCACAAAGGTCTATATTTTTTAGGTTTTTCAGTGGATAATCTAAAGGGAATGAATTGTGACTCTCTATCTGAGTGGTGCGCTTTGTTTCTATGTGTCTTTAATTTTGCGTTTATTTCTGCGCTGAATCTTCTTTTAACTGTCTGGTTTTGATTTAAATTTATTATGTCGGGTTCTATAAAAATTTTGCTAGTCGAGGATAATGACTTTGTCAGGATGCAGATTGCTACCTATTTGAAAGAAATTGATTGCGAAGTGATCGAGGCGACAGAGGGCGAGCAGGCATTGCAAAAAATATCAGACGCAGAGCGTATAGATATGGCGATTGTGGATATTAGAATGGAGCCTATGGGCGGATTTGATTTTGTGAAGACACTGCGTGGCTATAACGATAAGACGCCTGTTGTTCTTGTTACGGGTGACCAAACATCTGATATTTTGGAGCAAGCTGCTAAATATAGTATAACTGCGGTCTTGATGAAGCCCGTTCAGCGCGATAGGCTGTTAGAAGTCGTAAGCCGTACTTTGGGGGTGGGAAGATAGTTTTGCAAGGGTATTTAGGGATGAAAAATGTTGCGTTAGCCTTGGCTGCTGCGGTTTTGCTGCAGGGTTGTTCGCAGGCCGATGTCCCTGATGCGCGTAATGTGAATGTCCCGAATCCTACTTTTGCCGAATCACGTCCTGATGCTGTGAATGATCGTCCCGATAGCGTGATGTATTTGCCTTTGGGGCGCGATATTCTTGTTCCTGAGATGGATGTTGGTGGTAGTTTGCCGTCAAGTAAGGTCGGGCCTTTTGAGTTGCGCTCTGAAACATTGGCTGGCGCGCTCCAGTTAATTTTATCTGATTATGATATCTCTTTGGCCTTTGAAACTGAAGAGGGCTTGAATCGCCGTGTGACGATTGCAAACTTGCAGGGGCCGCTTAATCGTGTGGTTGAGCGTGTTTGTGGGCTAGCTGATCTTTATTGCGCTTATGAAGATGGTTTGATTGTTGTTAAAGATACGCAAACATTTACGGTTAAAATCCCTCCGATCAGTCAAGATACAAGCTTTATGAGTAATATCGCATCGGGTTTGCAGGCCATCGTTGGTACGGCACCGATTGTTGATCAATCTACGCGCACAATTGTTTACCAGTCGACGCACCGCAATGCGGAAATGGCAAAGCGTTACTTCCAAAGAATGCGCACAAGTACGGCGTTGATCGTATTTGAGACATATATATGGGAGGTCACGCTAACGGGGGGTAACTCCACAGGTATTCGTTGGGATTATCTTGATGATTTCGGCAAGTTCGCAACCAACATTAGCCTGAGTGGCTCGGTCGGTGCTGATTTTGCGAATCCGATCAGTATCGGTTTGCCAACAACGCAAGGTGCTGATGGTGGTGTGTTCTCGCCAACCGACGTGTTTGATTTCTTGTCGCGCTTTGGTGCGGTAAAAACAATTTCTCAGCCGCAAATTACGGTGCTTTCTGGCTCTTCTGCGCGGTTGCGCGCTGCGGATACGCAAACCTATGTGGCTGAAGTCTCTGAAACGATTGATAATGGTCAATCAACAACGTCTGTTTCGACCAGTACTGTGGATACGGGGTTTACAATTGAGATTGATAGTGCGTGGGATAACGCAACGGTTTACGCGAATATTTCAATTGATATCTCGGATGTGTCTGATATCACGGACTTTAACTTTGCCTCTGGTGGCGGTGGTACGACAACGGTTCAGCTCCCTGATACGACTGAACGTGAGGTCGAGACGCAGGTTCGTATCCGTCCTGGTGATTCTTTGCTGATTGCGGGGCTTGTGCGCGAAATTGATAATCTTAGTTCTTCGGGGCCTGGTTTTATGAAGCCATTCCTTCCGACGAGCCGTACAACGACCACATCGAATTTAGAGCTTGTGTTTTTGCTTCGTCCGCGCGTTGTTGTTTATACTAGCCCGTCTGAATCGGAATATTATGGTGCGGCACAAAATGATGGGCACCCCTCTGTGGAGACGCCGAAATTTGATTATGATTTTGCACCGCTGGGTGATCTGGATATTGATACAACAACGCCAACAGGCCCTAAATATAAGATTTTAGGCTCTCCTGAGCCTTATGGATCGGGTAGTAATAAGGTCATAAGATCTCAGTTGCCGCCCGACGCTCTTGACCCGAGTGTTACGGTTTATAGGCCTTAATAGTGATTTGATATGATGAAAATGAAGAATAAATACGTATATGTGATCGCCTTAGTCTTGCTGCTTTTTGTGGCTGGTTTTGCTACGGATGCCTCTGCGACGGCGTTTGGCGATCCTGCGGCGCGTGGGTCATCGTCAGGTAAGTCAAATGGTGACCTTATTCCCGTTGATGAATCTGTGGATGCGGGGCAAATTACAATTGGTGCAACGGCGCAGGTCGTTGTTTTGTTCCGTAATGACGGTAGTCGTCCTGTGACAATGGGCGCGATCCAGCTTTATCCGTCTTCGACGGTGTCTGGTAACGTCTCTTTGAATCAATGTAGCGCGGAACCTTTGGAGTCTGGCGCGCAATGCGCCGTTGGTGTTTCTGTGAAGGGGTTGTCTGCGGGGGCTTGGCGGATTGAGATGATTATGCGCCATAGCGGCCGTGCGCGTTTGGTGACAGCAACATTATCCGGTCAGGTTGAAGCTGGTGAGGGGGCGTCTGATAAATTTATAAGTGATATAGAAGCCATTCCCGATGAACTGGATTTTGGTGATCTTGAAACCAGTCAGCCAATTATCCGTGCTGTTGTGATGCGGAATACAACATCGGAGCCAATTGATATTAACGCTATATATATTGAGGCGGCCGATCAATCTGGTTATTCGCTTCGTACGGATTGTAATCGTTTGCTTCCGGCGCAGGCTTGTATTGTGACGGTGACGTGGTCACCTGTCCTTAAGGGGGAGGCCACGGGCGCGCTTTTGATTGAGCATTCGGGGCCGACGAGTGTTGCGAGCATTGATTTAACGGGCGTGTTTGATCCTGAAAATACTGAGCCTGCTGAAGTGTTTCCTGAAGCTGTCCCTGGTAAGGGTTTGATGGTCTCCTCGCAAGATGAAGTTGATTTTGGGGGCGGTATCTCTACAACGTCTGCCATCACTGTGTCTCTTGTGAATGTCGGCGATTCGCCACTTACAATTCAGGATCTGGGACTTGCGAATTCAGATAACGGCCTTAGCCTTAGTAAGCGTGGTTGCGAGGTCGGCACGGTTTTGGAGCCTATTGAGGCTTGCCCGTTGACGCTGACATGGTCACCTGTGCGTGAGGGTGCTATTCTTGATGATGTTCAAATTTACCATGACGGGGCGCGTGGCATTCTTGTTATTCCTGTGCGCGGGACGGCATCTGCGGTTATTTCTCAAGATTCAAAAGCTTTGCGTTTATCTTCTAATACGGTTACGGCAAGTCTGGCTGATGGCTCCGTTGGTGATGAAGATGTTATAGTTATTCGCGATCAAGATGTTGATGCGGCGAGTGTTCTTGATGGTTTTATTATTACCTCGCATTCTTCTAAGCGCGCGATTATTGCAGGTCCAGGCGGCAGTCGCATTGTGTTTGATGGTGAAGAGGTCGTAATCGGCGGTTTCCTTTGGAAAATCAAAATTACTTCTAGCGGCGTTCAATTCCAAACAGGCACAGATAAAGTGCTATTACTTTTTGATAGATCTTTATCTTCTATTAACCGAGTTTCGGGACAATCAAATAGTAGCAGTAGTTCGTCGACGACTTCTGCAACAACGAATTAATTCAAGCGATAAGAATGCAAGATGAGCGATAAGGATTTAACACGGGGAGGCGACCCAAGTTTTGGGCCACAAGAGCCAGAACGAAGGGTGCCAAAGAGCGCTGATCGTCGTCGTCGTGATGGTGATGCGCCTGATGGTCTTGAGCGTCGTGCACTTCAGGATCGCCGTAAGGCGCGCGCCAGTGAAGGCCGCGAGCGCTATATCGACATGGTACAAAAAGAGCGCGCTATGCTCATTTCTCAAGGTGTTTCACGATCGACAGAACAATTACTTGATATGGCCGGTGTCGCTGGCTCTACGGCACTAGACGATGAATCTATTCGTGACCGTGCGTCAGGTGACCAGTTGCGCTCGATCTTGCCTGTACAGGCATGGTTGCCGCTTAGCATTCATTTGATCGGCCTGCATGAAAGTGTGCTGAAAATTGCGCCGCTTCATGAATTAAATGAACGCCAGCTTAGTGCGCTGCAATCCATCGCGCAGCGAAGCGGTTTGCAGGTTGATCGCATTGAAGTTGAAATGTGGGATCGTGCGGAGTTACAAGAAACATTACGTTCTGTGCATGATTTGTCTGCTGACCGTTGCGAAAAAACATTGTCGCAATGGTTGTCTGATATTGATAATGGTTTGCTTTTGAACCAGTTCCAGCGTGATATGTTGGCGGAAGCCCTGCAATTGCGCGCGTCTGATATTCACTTGTTACAAGATAACAATCCTGATGCCCCGAATTGGATAAAGTATCGTGTGGATGGTGATTTGATCCCGATGCACTTATTGCCAGCCGATGCGATGGCGCGTTTGACAACGCTTTTGAAGCGTGATGCGGGTCTTAACTTTGGTGACCGTGTGACGCCAAAAGATGGGCGTTTTGGTTTTGCGTGGCAGGGCCGTAACATTGATGTTCGTGTGGCTGCTGGGCCGCAAGCGCAAGATGGTGAAAAACTTACGCTTCGTTTGCTCGATAGTGCCGCGCTAAAATCATTTGATGATCTGTTCCGCCGTCACGAAGATGTGGGTGACCACCTTGCGAGACTTCTGTCGCCTGAAATTAAAGGTGGTGGCGGTATGATTATTCTATCGGGACCAACAGGTTCTGGTAAAACAACAACCATGTATGCGTGCGTGCAGCAAATTGACCGCCGCCGTCGCCATGTCTTGACGATTGAAGATCCGATCGAATATGAGCTGCGTTACGCAACGCAGTGGCAAGTACGCCCTGGTATGCCGGGTGGTAGCTTTGCGGATTGTATTCGCGCCGCGATGCGTCATGACCCTGATTATATCGTGATCGGGGAGATGCGTGACGCCGATACGGTGGAAACATCGCTTCGTGCTGCGGAATCTGGTCACACCGTAATTACCACAGTTCACGCTGATACCGCGCTGCAAACGTTTGAGCGTTTGCGCTCGTTGATGCCTGCGGAGCGCGAGCGTTCGTCTTCTTATACATTGGCACAGCAAGTGCGCGCGATTTTGAACCAACGCCTTGTGAAAACACTTTGTCAGGGCTGTGCCCATAAGGTTGAAGCGCAATCATTGATGGAACTTCATGAGCTTAACGAGCTTGGTATCGCGCCAGACGCAAATGTCCGTAAACACAACACCAATGGCTGTGATCTTTGTAACCGTACAGGCATCATGGGTAGAACACTGCTTTTGGATGCCATGGTTATTACCCTCGGCCCAGGTCAACGGAATGACATATACGAAGCCTTAATGCGCAACGTGAATGATATTAGTAAACAAGATGGTGTTATCACGCATACACGCCGCGAGGGACTGGTTGATTTGGTGCTCAGTGGCTTGCTTGATCCGAAAAGCGCCATAACTTATTTAGAAGAATAGTGTAAACAAGGTCGATTATGCAGCAATGGATTGTAGAGGTTGCTTATGATACACCGTCAGGCGTAAAGAAGGTTCAAGAATCCTACTACATGCCGACGGTTGACGATGTGCGCACGCAAGTTTTTAAAAACGGTGGGCATGTTCTCTCCATCCGAAGCCATGAACGATCCCCGATTGAGCGTCTCTTTGCGCGCTCGACATGGTGGCAGGTGCAGCTTTTGCGTGGTATCCAGTTTCGCTCAACCTCCACGTCCCCTGGTGTTGCGCTATGGCGGATTATTCAAGCTGAAACAAACCCTATGCGTCAAAATATTCTCGCACCCGCGCGTGAGGCTCTGTCTCGTGGTATGGGCGCGATTGATGCGCTTAAGGCTCTTCGTGTGTTTGATCACGGTACAATCGCTATTTTGGCGGCCAGTGAAAGTGCGAACAAGCTGCAAGAGGGGATTCCGCACGCTATTCACTCAATCACGATGAAACGCCGTAACACGCGTGCGATTATCGGTACAATGTCTTGGCTTGGGATTGACGTTGTGATGATTGTGCAGTCATTGTTTTGGGGCAAGGGCATGGTTTTGGAATGGTTTCGTGGTAACGCGCCGACAGACCCTCTTGAGCTGGAAAAGTATGTGAGCGTTGTGGATAATCTAGAACTTACATGGGACATACTTATTTTTCTGGCTACGGCTTCGGGTGTGTTTCTTGTATGGACGATTGTTTCTTTTTGGCTCAACAAAGGTAAAACAGACTGGCCAACAGCGCGCGTTGTACGGAAAATACCGCTAATTGGTGGGTATTTGCGCGATTTGGGTTTCGCGGATTCGATGATGGCGGCAGCGCGAATGCTGCGTGGACTTGTGCCGATTGATGATGCGCTCAAGCGATCGTCCGAGGCAACAACCGTGCCTGAAGTGTCAAAATACTGGGAAGCAGCGAGTCTGGAACTTGAGCGGGGTGTACTTTTGGGTGCGGCGATGGATCGTCCGCCACTGACAAGAAGTGAACGTTTGGAACTTGCGAGCTTGTCTGATCTCGGACAAGTTGCTACAGTATTAGAGTCTATTGCTGAAATGCGTTCTGCGGCAGCAAAAACTAAACACTCGCTTATTGTCTGGATTGCTTTTGGTATGACAGGCGTCTTCCTTGCTATAGCCTTTGGTAGTGCTATTTACGCGTTGACGGTTATGAATATGAGCATGGACAGTATGATGGGTGGACTTATGGAAGGAGCAATTTAATTGGCTCTTATTACGTTGGGTAAAGGAAAAGGCAAAGAAGCCGAAGGTGCACTGGAGAATGAAACTCCGGAAAAACAGGATGCCGCTACGAAAAAGCCGCGTTCTGAAGGTGATGCACGACAACCTAAGCCCGCTATGGCCGACTATATTGCAGGCGAATCAAAAAACTTTGTAGGTAAACTTAAGCCTTATCTTGTTCAGGATTTGATTGGTGGCTCTGTGCCGCATGTGTCAGGGTCTGAGGAAGAGGCTGTGTGGAATGCTGCGTCGCAGTCCTGTGGTACTGAAAAAGTTCACTATACCTACACTATTGACGAGGGGCGCTGTTGGTATCTGGCGTGCCCGAGTACTGTGCTGGCCTCTAATCCCGATAGCTGGTGCCCGCTTGCGGCGGCACTGCCTGGGAATAGCGAGTTTTGGGACAAACAAACTGTTTACTTATACGAGCAAGAAGGTTTGGCGTCTGCCTTGCGTTGGGACCCAGAGACAGGCCGTATGCAGGTTTATCTGGGGGCATCGCGTACGCTGTTGCCACGAATTCAAAGCATGGATGCCAATTTTGTGACGATTAACCCTGATGTCGCTAAAATGGTGCCGTGGAAAAATCGTCAGCTGCGCACGGAAAAGCTTTCGCGCGCAACCGCAAACACGCTTCTTTATAGCGGTCTTGCCTTAAATGTTTTGATTATACTGTTTTTGATCGTGCAGCATGTGATGACGATTTTTGTGAATCGCGATTTGCAAAGCGTAAAGCAAAGCACAGATAGGGCTTCGAACGATTTGATGTTGAATGCCTACAACGCGTTGCAAAGTGATACGATCAAGCACATGGTGCGCATTCAAGAACTGCTAGACGCGCTTGATAAAATCGATGGAACGCTTCTGCGTTATGAAATTAATAAAGGTAAAGTTGAGTGGGAAGCCCTTGTGCCGCCGTCCTTCAGTGATTGTGATGGCGCACTTAAAGGATGTACGAAAAGTAACGAAATCGAAAAAGACGGCAGAGTCATGATTACAGGTAAAAAATAAAATTTTATATATAATTAAGATGTTTTAAGGGTATTTCGCGCTAAAATATTAATAATAAAGGCTTTTTTGTAAGTGGCCGAAGTTAGGGAAGATACAGTTGGACTTTAAATCGATAAATATGGGGATGCTGAAACGTCTCGCAGATCCAAAAGCTGCGGGTGATTTGAACCATTTCCTCGAAAAGCTGCCGCAAAATGTCGGTAACGCGGCGTTGATTGCTGCGGGTATCGCATGGGCTGCGTCGGCGGCGTTGGGTGTTTTTACAATGGTGAAGACCCAGCAATTGATCGAATTACGTGCTGAATTGCGTGCAACCGAAGCTCTACAGCCGCTTGTGCCTAAGATTACGGATAAACCAGTGAGCGCTGCGCTAACCAAGTCATTTTCTGACGATATGGCACATCTTTATGAGTCATTTGGACTGAAAATTAAGGCGCAAGGGTCAACAATTTATATTACATCCAAGTCAACAGGATCGTTCGGCGCGTTTCGTGAGGCTGTAGGACATGTTCAGAACGGTGGCTCAGGCTGGCGGGTGAATGTTGAAAAGCTGTGTGTCGGGCGCGCGTGTAAGGGCGACCAACTGGCGGCATTGCTTAAGATTAACAAGGTTTCGGTGGACAAACCATAAAGGGGCTGTTCATATCAATATTTGGTGATAAAATACGACAATTAATTTTTTTAGGGATACAGAAAGCGGAGAAGCAACAATGATAAAAACAATAAGAAAAGAACTCAGAAAAGGTGAGCAGGGTAACGTGCTCTTTCTGATTTTGATCGCGGTTGCTTTGTTTGCGGCACTTTCATACGCTGTGACCCAGTCCACACGGTCTGGTGGCGGTGGTGCGGATGGTGAAACAACGCTTGTGAATAGTGCGCAGTTAACGCAGTACCCAGCCAGTGTTCGTACATCGATCGTTCGTATGGTGATTGGTGGGGCGGATGTTGAAACACTTGAATTTAACGCTCCTGCCGAATTTGCAAATTGTACTGAGCAGCCAACTGGCGTTTTCCCACGCTGTGTGTTTCACCCGACTGGTGGTGGCGCGACATATGTTCAGGCTCCTGCCGATATTATGGCGGTTGGTGGTGCTGGAACATGGATATTTAATGCTGAAAACGAGATTAATTTAATTGGTGTTTCTGTCGGTGGCGATGCGCCTGATACTGATTCAGCAGATTTGATTGCGTTTTTGCCGGGGGTCACAAACGGTATTTGTAACCGGATCAATGAAGAGTTGGGTATCTCTGGTGATACTGAAGAAAGCGGTGGCAGTATTGATTTTTCTTCGGCGAGCAATATGGCAAACCCTAACGGTTCTACGGATACATCAATCGGTTTTGGTGGTGGCACGATAGGCGATGCAGATGCAGATGGCCTTAATGCTCAGCCATTTGGCTGTTTCCAGCAGGATGGCGTTAACGTCTACTACCACGTGCTGATCGAAAGATAGGGCTTATAATTATTAATTCAAAACCCGGTTTCTCATATCGAGTTTCCGGGTTTGATTTTTTAGGGACGAACAAAGGGAAACGTAAAATGCAGCAGGATGACATTCAAAATCGCAAAGGTGAGCGCGGCAGCGCGCTGATTTATATCCTGATCGCGATCGCACTTCTTGCCGCGCTCACCGTTAGTTTTATGCAGCCTTCTAGCCAACAAGGCCAATCACAGGGTAGCTTTAAACTGGTTTCCGAGTTGCAATCCCAAATCGAATTTATCCGTACCTCGGTGCAGGAATGTATTCTCTCTCACCCCGGCGGTGATATTGGTATCCCGAACGGCGTTGGTGAAGAAGATGAAGGGGCGGATCGCCGTTACCCGATTAAACCTGATTCTCTTTATTATTCCAGCGCGGCCTTCGCACCTGCGGCTAATCGCGATGTTGAGAATATTCGCTGCCCTGGTAATCCGGGTGATAGCGTCGAACACGAGAAGATTTTTGGCGGCAAAGCCGGTAAATTCCTGCCGCCTGCGCCTGATTTATTTGATAACAACACGGCCAGCGGTATGAATGGCTGGCAATGGTATAACGGTCCAGATGGCATTTTCTATTGGATTGCGACTGAAAAATCAGATGCGTTTATCGCCACAGCACTCAATAAATTGGATGATGAATTTGCTGATTGCGAAGCGGATGTGATTGATAACTCTGCTGGTGGTTCGGATGAAGATATGGATAGTGATACGCCCGATCAGGCTGTATGTCCTGCAGGGGCGCGCTGCTTCCGTCTTTGGATGATTACCAATGATCCGCCGGCAATATTTCCTGACGGTTGTTCGTTGCCATAAATCGCTATAAATGGAGCGAAAACAACTGCGCGTAGGTTATTCGTTATTCAGGCTTAATTGTTTTGATTTCTTCTGCGGCGCGCTGAAATTCGGCTACAGCTGCTATGATGAGGTATGAGCAATCTCTTTGCTCCTCGGCAAAATCCTGTATTTCTCCCGCGATATAACCCAGAGTGTTACAGCACGCTGAAAGCGCGGCACCTTTAAGGCTATGTGCTGTTTCATGCAGGTCATGGTAATCCTTTTGCTTTTGCGCATGTTGTAGGCGTTCGATAAGTGGCGCGGTCATATTGATAAACATATGCAGCATTTCAACTGTGTTCTTATCAAGTGCGCCCATTTGTTCTTTGACTTTGGCTAAATCGAATGCTGTCGCTTCTGCGTTATCTTCCGCAGGTTTGGCAGCGACGTCCGTTTCAAAATCGGACATATCAAATGTAGGCGTCTCGATGATTTCTTGCTCCTTGAGCAATCCCCAACGGATGAGCAAACGTCTGAAATGCCCCAAACTCACTGGCTTGAGCAAACATTCATCAAAGCCGTGATCTAAATAAACCTGCCGCGCTGACATTTGCACATCGGCGGTCAGAACAACAATCGGGAAATGATCGCCGCTCTCTGTTTCATTGTCGCGAATATGCTGGGTCAGTTCATAGCCATCCATGTTTGGCATGTGCAAATCGGTAAATAATATGCCGTAATCATTGGTTTTGAGAGCTTCTAATGCGTCCATCCCGTTCGTAACAAAATCCGCGTCGACCTCGAGCTTTTCTAGCTGACGGCGCAGGACATCACGGACGCTTTCAGTATCTTCGGCGATCAAAAGGCGCGTCGGGCCGTTGATTTTGACTTTTGCGCTCTTATTCACGGCATCCTTGACTGTGTCACCAAGCCCCAAGCGAGAGGCAGGTTTTGACAGATACTCAACGCCCAGACTGTTCAGGCTGTGCTGCAAGCCCACATCATCACGCACGGTGTACATGATCAGCCCCATAAACGGGCGTAGCTCTATAATTTCACGGATCAGATCAAGCCCCAAGCCATCAGGCAAGCCTTGGTCAATCACCCCTACATCAAACGGGCGTCGCTTTACAAGATCAAGTGCCTCTGCATAAGTCGGGCAGCTCTCAACCGTTGCCCCCATGGAGGATAGCGAGCGCACAATTTCCTTCGCGCCCTGCGGGTGATCTTCCACGGACAGAATGGAAATGCCGCTAAGGTCGGGTAAATCAACCGTTGTGGTATCTGTGCCGACTTCCTCTGTCGGGATTTCAAACCAGAAGGTGGAGCCTTTACCCTCGACACTATCGGCACCTATCTCGCCCTTCATAAGGCCGATTAATTTCTTACAGATGGACAGCCCCAAGCCCGTACCGCCGAATTTGCGCGATGTTGAGCTATCGGCTTGCGTGAACGGTTGGAACAATTTACTCGCGACATTTTGCGGCATGCCGATGCCTGTATCGATAATTTCAAACCGCAGGATAAGTTGGTCTTTATTGTCGGGTTTTAAATGCTGTGGCTGTTTGGTAACGCGAATAACCACATTGCCCTCGCGCGTGAATTTAAGGGCATTGCCCGCCAAATTCATGATGATCTGGCGCAGGCGTTTAGGATCACCAATAATAACAAACGGCACATCTTCGGTAATATCGTCAATCAACTGTACATGCTGCCCGTGAACCTTGACAGATATAGCCTCCATAATCCCGCGCACAAGCGTTCTAACGGGAACTTCGAAGCGATCAAGCTCCATTTTGTCCGCATCCATTTTTGCAAAATCGAGGATGTCATCGAGGATTTCAAGCAAACCACTCGCCGATGTTTTGGCGGTGTTGACCATAGACATGATTTTATCGTTCGGTTTTTCTTCGGCGATCAGCTCTAAAAGGCCATAGACAGACTGCATCGGCGTCCGTATTTCATGGCTCATCGTCGCCAGAAAATTAGCCTTCATTTCGGCGGAGGCATCGGCTTCGCGGACTTTCTCCTGAAGTTCTTCAATACTGGGATTGTTCTTTTTGTAGGTCATATAGGCTTTGGACGATAAAAATCATTGATAATAAAAGGACAGGGCTTTAAAACCACCATAAGCATCATAGTTTATATCAAGCGATGAATATAGAGGAAAGACAATCATGACTTATAAAGTAGCAGTCGTCGGCGCGACAGGTAATGTCGGCGCGGAAATGTTGAATATCTTGGCGGAGCGTAAATTTCCCGTCAGTGACGTGATTGCGCTGGCCTCTGCGCGCTCTGCAGGGCATGAAGTGTCTTTTGGTGATAAGGATTTGAAAGTCCAAAATCTTGAAACCTTTGATTTCAAAGGCGTTGATATTGTTTTGTCCTCACCCGGCGCCAAGGTTTCGGCGGAGTTTGCGCCAAAGGCCGTGAAAGCCGGCGCGATTGTGATTGATAACACAAGTCACTTCCGTATGGACCCTGATGTGCCGCTCGTCGTGCCAGAGGTAAACCCACAAGCCATCGCGGGTTACACCAAAAAAGGTATTATCGCGAACCCGAATTGCTCGACCATTCAAATGGTTGTGGCGTTAAAGCCATTACATGATTTGGCACAAATTACGCGCGTGGTTGTATCAACGTACCAGTCTGTGTCAGGAGCAGGAAAAGCCGCGATGGATGAGCTGTTCCGTCAGACCAAAGGCATTTATATGAACGAAGAACGCCGTATTGAGGAATTCCCAAAAGCGATTGCCTTTAACGTGATCCCGCAAATCGATGATTTCATGGATAACAGCATGACCAAAGAAGAGTGGAAGATGGTTGCCGAAACGCAAAAAATCCTCGACCCGAAAATCAAGGTTTGCGCCAATTGTGTGCGCGTTCCTGTGTTTGTCGGTCATGCGGAAATGATCAATGTCGAGTTTGCAAAAGATATCAGTGCAAAAGACGCTAAACGCGCCTTCCGTGATGCACCGGGTATCACATTGATTGATCTTGAAAGCGAGATGGAATACGTGACACCCGCAGAAATAGCGGGCGAAGACGATGTCTTTATCTCGCGCGTGCGTGAAGATTCAACGGTTGAAAACGGCATTAATTTTTGGTGTGTGGCGGATAATCTGCGCAAGGGTGCTGCCTTGAATGCGGTACAAATTGCGGAATTGCTCGTGAAAAACTACATGAAGGCCGCGGCGTAGCCGTTTCCACTATCTTCTTGCCTGTTTCGAAGTTTTTCTTTAAATTTAGAAAAATAATAAGAATAAGCAGGGATAATCATGTCTTCAAAGAAGATAACACCACAAGCGCGGCACGCCTTTATGGCGGGGTTTGTTGATTATAAAGCACTCGAGCGTATCTGCGAGAAATTACCGCCTGTGGGCAAGTTTCATAATACTGTAAACACCAAAATTTATATTCCCAATGATTTGTACCACGTGTTGCATGATTTTTACGGTCGTGCTTTGGGCTTGGCTGAAGCGATGCAAACGGTTCTGGATGATGGCGAGCACCAATTGATATTGGAAGAAGCGCGCGCCGCAGGGCGCAGAATGCCCGATATTGACGGTATAAGGAAAGAATTGACGGAGTATAGAGATTTTCTGCGAAGCTTCGATGCCTATAATGCAACGCCGTTTAGGAATGGTTTTGTGAAAATGGGACTTAGCACCGTGCAGGGACATCGGGAAACTCTTATCCGCAGCAGCGTGATGCTCAAAAACCTTTGGCAGGGCTGCTTTGACACCGATTACATGGATTATTTCACAACGTTAAAAGAAAATGGCGTGCCCTATGCAGGGCAAACAGCGCTCCAGCAAATGATGAATGTCGCTATCGGTTTTGTGAAAGCCGACAAAGCCAATGATAAATACCAACGTGAACGCACCATGAAAAAACACTGGCCAGAATTCTCGCTTTAACCCGCCGTTCTCACTTGATTTTCCCCTTTATTGCCTTATTTTCTATGGGCAGGAGATATAATATGAATAGACGTGTTTTTATTGGATTACTATCGGCGGGCGCTGTCGTGGCAATGGCGGGAAAAGGATATGCAATGGGATGGTTCGGCGGAAAAGATAAAGAAGAAAGTTTTCCTGTCTCCATGAGTGAGGCCGAGTGGAAACAGAAATTAACGCCTGAACAATTCCGCGTGCTGCGTAAGCACGGGACAGAACCCGCGCACAGCTCACCGCTCGATAAAAACTATGCCAAAGGCATTTATCACTGCGTCGGTTGCGATACAGCGTTATATTCCTCCGAGCACAAATTCGATAGCGGCACAGGCTGGCCATCCTTTTATCAGGCCATCAGCGAAGATGTAGTAGGACATTCACGTGACTTGGCCCTGCTCATCCCCCGCACCGAAGAGCATTGCGCGACCTGTGGCGGCCATTTGGGGCATGTCTTTGATGATGGCCCAGAACCAACAGGTAAACGCCACTGTATCAACGGTGTGACGCTAAACTTTAAAGCGGCGTAGGTTTGCTGCGTAGCTCTAGCTTGTCCAGTAATCTGAAGTGTTCATTTTGATTGTCGGTTGTTTGGAGTGTTTTTATTTCATCTTCGTTAAAACCGTTCACGCGCGCCCATATTGCCATGAACGCATCTGTGTATCGTTCTTGCGATGAGCTGTAATGGCCGCGATGTTTTAATTGTTGCGAGCTGGCGTAGCGGCGCAAAACAGTTTCGGGATCTCTTATTTCTTCAAATTCTTTAGGGAACAGGCACGCGATTTTTTTGCGCGGGTTTGGTTTTGTGTTCTCTGAAAAATGAATATGTTTATCAACGGGCTCTCGTTTTTGTAATGATTGCAGAACGCGTGCCGCAGAGCAAACATGCCCGCCATATAAAGTGTGCGTTTGGTTAAACATATCGGCATAGCTCCATGTCGGACGTGGTCCATCGCCGCATGCATCGCGTGCAAGCACGACTTTGGAGCCATAGCCCGCCCGCAATGCGCTTTGTAACGTGGCATTCACGCAATCTCCAATGTGGTACCCTGTGAAAATAAGTTGGTCAAAATCCTGCTGCGCCAGCCAATCGCCTAGCGTTTCGCCACTTGATGGATTAATGCCGGGAAAGCCATCGCTGCTTGTCTTTATAAATAGGGGATCGCTATCTTGATGAGCATCAATAAGCTTGGGGCGAAAACTGCCGAGATTTGCAAGATTACCGTATTCATCATATGCGTCATCAAATAGCTCTGGATCTTGTTCAAATGCTAGGGCGATCCAAACAACCTGATCTCCCTGTTCACGAGCTTCATGCGCAAGTCGCGCTGTTTTCTCAACGGCTTGTTCCATGTACTTTTTATCACGCGTGTTCATAAAATACGTGTTTTGCCAGTCAATGATGAGCATAATATTTTTCATGTAAACATAGTAGACGCACACTAATGGTTATGTCAATTAATTAGTGGTGAGTGGGCTTGATTCAGCTCTTTTAAAATGAGCGGAAGTCCTTATAATGCCTTTATCAAAAATAAAAAATGGTCTGAAAAATGAGTAATTCCGAACGTCCGCTTTCCCCGCATCTTCAGGTTTACAAGCCGCAAATGACATCTGTTTTGTCGATTACGCACCGTGCGACAGGCGCAGCACTTGTGTTTGGCACCTTCTTGGTGATTGCGTGGGTGATCGCAGCCGCCACAAGCGAAGAGGCTTATAGCTGCATTAATGCGCTTGTTGGCAGCACCATCGGCATGGTTTGTCTGTTTGGCTGGACAGTGTCACTGTTCTTTCATCTGTTTAACGGTATTCGCCACTTGTTTTGGGATATGGGTTATTTGTTCGAGCTTAAAAACGCATTTCGTGCGGGCTGGGCGGTATTGGGTTTGACAGCGTTATTTACGGCATGGGTCTGGTGTCCCGTGTTCTTTGGTTAGGGAGTATAAAAGCATGAACCTCAAATGGGACGATAAAGGCATTAAATCACCGCTGGCAAAGGCGCGTGGTCTTGGCGCGTCTGGTGGGACGGCGCATTGGATGGCGCAACGTGTGACGGCTATTGCGCTGTTGCCGCTTGTGTTTTGGCTCGTTTACTCCATCGTGAACCTTATCGGCGCAAGCCATGTGGAATTTACGGCGTGGCTTTCTGCGCCTTTGAACGCGGTCTTGATGATTTCATTTATCATTGCGGGGCTTTATCACGGCTCGCTCGGTATTCAGGTCATTAGCGAAGATTACATCCATAACGAAGGCTTTAAAATCGCGAAGAAAATCGTGCAGCAGTTAATATTCTGGCTCATTGGTATCGCCGCCGTTTTCTCCATTCTAAAAATAGCGTTCGGAGCATAAAAACATGGGATTAACAAATTTGAAAATGTTGCCAGAACGGTTTATGGGGCGCACAGATGCCGTTGACGAGAACGTCAGCCAGCAAATCGCCAAATCCGCCGCTTACGTTTACCGCATGATTGGCGCAGGCCTTGATAAGCGCGTGTACAAACAATGCCTCATCGCCGAGCTTGAAAATGCAGGGCTAAGCGTTGAAACAGACGCTACCGTGTCCATCCGTTTCCGCGATAAATCAATCAACCCTGCGTTTTACATCGATATCATGGTCGAGGGTGCGGTGATGATTTTTGTGAAATCCGATAAACCGTCTGAAATGGATTCGCACGTCATCCGCACATATTTACGCCAATCCAAAAAAAGCGAAGCCTTTATAATTAATTTCGGCGTTCCTGATTTTAAGAACGCCATCACCCATGCCCGCGTAAAAACAGGCAGTATCTATGCAAACAAAAATGTAGCGAGTAGCATTAACTAATATTGGAAACAAAGATGAAAAGTACATACGAAATTGTAGACCACGAATATGATGTTGTTGTTGTCGGGGCAGGCGGCGCAGGTCTTCGCGCTGGATTTGGTTGCGCGGAAAAGGGGCTGAAAACAGCACTTATTTCCAAAGTGTTCCCGACACGCTCGCACACTGTGGCCGCACAAGGCGGGATATCAGCAGCCCTTGGCAATATCGAGGAAGATGATTGGCGCTGGCACATGTATGACACGGTCAAAGGCTCTGACTGGCTTGGTGACCAAGACGCGATTGAGTATATGTGCAAAGAAGCCATTCCTGCCGTGATCGAGCTTGAGCATTACGGCGTACCATTCAGCCGTACTGCGGCTGGTAAAATTTATCAACGCCCGTTCGGTGGTATGACCACAAAATTTGGCGAAGGCAAAGCAGCTGTTCGTACTTGTGCTGCCGCTGACCGTACAGGTCACGCGATTTTGCATACGCTTTACCAGCAAGCGCTTAAGCACCGCGCAGAATTCTTTATCGAATATTTCGCGCTTGATCTCATCATGGGTGATGATGGTGAATGTCTTGGCGTTATGGCGTGGAACTTAGACGATGGTAAAATTCACCGTTTCCGCGCGCATCAAACAATTTTGGCCACAGGCGGTTATGGCCGTGCGTATTTTTCTTGTACCTCAGCTCACACTTGCACAGGCGATGGCAATGCCATGGTTTTACGTGCTGGCTTGCCGTTGCAAGATATGGAGTTCACTCAATTTCACCCGACAGGTATTTACGGCGCGGGTTGCCTCATCACAGAAGGCGTGCGCGGCGAGGGCGGTTATTTGACCAACTCTGAAGGCGAACGCTTTATGGAACGTTATGCGCCATCTGCCAAAGATTTGGCGTCCCGTGATGTTGTGTCGCGTTCTATGACGATTGAAATTCGCGAAGGTCGCGGCGTTGGTAAAAACAAAGACCATATCCATCTGAACTTGATGCATCTTGATCCTGAAATCATTCAATCGCGCCTTCCGGGTATTGCTGAGACAGCACGTATTTTCTCAGGCGTTGATGTGACGAAAGAACCAATTCCTGTGCTGCCGACTGTGCATTACAACATGGGCGGCATCCCGACAAACTTTAAAACCGAAGTGCTCAACCCGACAGCCAAAGACCCGAACGCCGTTGTTCCGGGTTTGATGGCGATTGGTGAGGCTGCGTGTGTGTCTGTGCATGGTGCAAACCGTTTGGGCTCGAACTCGTTGCTTGATTTGGTTGTGTTTGGTCGTGCGGCGGCAATTCGTGCGGCAGAAACTGTTGAGGCTGGCTCCCGTCATAAGCCTTTGGGCAATGATGATGGCACGCGCGCACTTGATCGCTTGGACAAATATCGTTTCTCAGCAGGTGGTACAACGACAGCAGCCCTTCGTCTGCAAATGCAAAAAACAATGCAAGACCATGCGGCGGTGTTCCGCACAGGTGAGACCTTGCGCGAAGGTGTCGCAAAAATTGATATCTGCTTTGGCGGCAAAGAAGATATCAATGTATCCGATAGCTCGATGATCTTTAACACCGACCTCGTGGAAACGCTGGAGCTTGATAATTTGTTGTTCCAATCCGTTGCGTCCATGCATTGCTGTGATAACCGCGAGGAATCACGCGGCGCACATGCCCGCGAAGATTTCCCCGATCGTGATGACAAAAAATGGATGAAGCACTCAACCGTACGCGTGGACGATCAGGGAAAAGTCGAAATCGGCTACCGCCCCGTCATCCAAACCACACTCACAGATGAAATTGAAGCGATACCACCGAAAAAGCGTGTTTATTAATTTGACATAAATGAAGACTGTGATGTAAACTACCTCATCATTTAATGAGGAATTTATCATGACCATAAACAGACGCGCATTATTCAGAGGAGCGGCAGCTCTTGCGGCGACGACAGCAACGGGCGGCACTGGTGTGGCGGCAAAGGCGGCGATGTCTGGTGCATCCGCGGTTGGAGCGTTGACCCAAGCAGAGCGTGTTTCAAAAGTGTTTGAAGCGCTCGGTCGTTCCGGTGGCTTTCCGCATGGTGCGCTTTCTTCTATTTTAGGTATTGTAAAAGACGTTGGTGATCGCTCTACTGCCGATCAATTGCGTGCCCGTTTGAACGGCACAGGTGATTGGGTGCGTGATGCACAGACGGGTCTCATAGATTTTTATACTGAAAAACATATTTTTAATAGGCTTTCCCAATTACCGCGCGGTGTTTCAATTATGGATCTTCTGCGTGGTGAAATTCTTGATGGATTGGCGACACCTGACAATGATATTGATAGCGGCGGTTTGGGGATTTTGGGCGTACTGAGAAGAGAGACGCCAATAGATACCGACCAAGTCCAAGAGCTTAAAGATTTCATCGCCCCTTTATGTGATGCGGATACAACAGTCGATGATTTGCTCGGGCGCTTTCAGGGTTTTTTTACAAAACTCGCGTCCCATGCTGTGAACCATCCAGATGATTTCGAAAGATCGAGGGATGGAGATCACTGGGACATAATAACGCTTATGCGAGGGTCACCGCTTACAGATCTTTTGAAAATCACTAAAAAAGGTGCGCAGAATAACGCTGCGTTAGAACCTCTAGCAGAACGCCTTGAGGCGGTTAAAGCGAGCAGAGATCATGCAAAAGAAATAGTAAGAGAACAAGCTCGTGAAAAAAGCGAAAGAGAGTATGCGGAGTATCAGCGCAAAAGAGATGAACAGCTAAAAGAGTTCGAGGCAAAACAAATTGAAGAGGATATGACGCCGAAGCCGCAAACAATGACTTTGCTACCTGCTGGTGATCATTGTTTTGCTATTTGCCGCCGTGATAATGATCCGCTGCCAGAAACAGCTGATTGGGTCAATTGGATGCGCACAATTGATGAATATGCAAGGCCTTCCGATATTGAGACGGATGAGGCACGCATGACCGTTACGTTTAAAAATGAAGATGTCTGCAACGCGCTTGACGAAATGTTTGCCGATGCGGAAGAGGGTGAGTTTGAAACCATATTGACGCTTGAATTGCCTGATGTTCGTGCCTTACATAACAGATCGACCTTGCGTAACCGAGTGTCTATGCAATCACTTGTTTTGGACGAGATCATGTTTAAGCCAAGCTTAAGTCCGAGTGATTTGATTCCAAAATTTAAATTTTAATTACAATTATTCCCCCTAAAAGTTTGCAAATTGTTAAGGATTTCCGTTATATTGTAATAACAGGGATTAAATTATGCATAAAGCACGCGGCGCAAAGGCCGATTCAGTAACAGTTGAAGAATATCACCGTCGCATGCGCGGTGGTGGCAATGGCAATGGCGGCGGCGGTGAAGAGCCGAACGTTGTGTCGCGCTGGATACGTCAAAAAGGGCGTGAGGCCGTTGAATATAAAATGGCGCTTCTTGATAATTTTAACAGCCAAAATCCGCTGCTTTTGTTTGAGACGCAGCCTCTTTTGAAAAATCTAAAGTCCGAGTTTGATGCGATTGTGAACCATGAAGGCTTGCAGGCTGATATTGCGGCTGTGAAGGCGCTTTGGCATCATGGGCTTCCCAAAAGTAAACCATCACCGGCATAAAGCCTTTAAATCAGCATTTTCTGTACTAAAACCACTTCACAATCCGTGCAGAAGGCACTATCTTGGTCATGCGTAATTCATAAAGACCAGAGGTTTTCCATGGCTAAATTCACACTTCCTAAAAATTCCAAAGTTCAAAAAGGTCATAAGTTTGATGCTCCGAGTGGGGCAACGAACACAAAAATGGTCAAAGTTTATCGCTGGGACCCTGATAGCGGCGAAAACCCGCGCCTTGATGAATATGAGATTGATCTGGAAGCGTGCGGCCCGATGGTTTTGGATGCGCTGATCCATATCAAAGATAACGTTGATCCAACGCTGACATTCCGCCGTTCTTGCCGTGAGGGCATTTGCGGTTCATGCGCGATGAATATTGACGGCACAAACACGCTGGCCTGTACAAAGGCGATTTGCGATGTGAAAGATGACCTTAAAATCACGCCGTTGCCGCATATGCCTGTGGTGAAAGACCTTGTGCCTGATTTGAACAAAGCTTACGCGCAATATGAATCAATCGAGCCTTGGATTAAAACAGATTCCGCGCCGCCGTCGCGTGAGCGCTTACAAAGCCCAGAAGATGCAGATGCGTTGAATGGTGCGGATGGTCATGGCCCTGCGGCTTGTATTTTATGCTTTTGCTGTTCGACATCCTGCCCGAGCTATTGGTGGAGTGGTGATCGTTTCTTAGGTCCTGCTATTTTGCTACAAGCATGGCGTTGGTTGGCTGATAGCCGTGACGAAGCAGCAGGCGAGCGTTTAGACCAGCTTGAAGACCCGTTCAAGCTCTATCGTTGCCATACGATCATGAATTGCACCAATACCTGCCCGAAAGGCCTTAATCCGGCTAAATCGATTGCGGAGATTAAAAAGCTTATGGTCGCGCGCAGTTAGCCGTATTTTATCCTTAAAATGGATCGCCGAGCTCTTTTCCTGCAAAGGGATCAAAGCGGATGAGTGTTGTGCACACGGCCTTGGCCATCTGGATATAATTGCTGAGTGAAATTACGACTTTTTGGTCGCATTGCGATGTGCCTTTCACAGGGATAAGGCGCGGGGAGCCGTCTTCGTTCTCGCCCCATGGCAATGTGCCGCTTTCGGTGATGACCGTTTTTAAATCTGCGATACGTCCTGATGACGTGATCTTGATATCATTAATCGATACTTCTGCTTCATAAGATTGCATGTTCGGTAAATCATTCAAAAGCGTTTCAATATATTGCTCTTTCGTTAGGCTCGCTTGCGTTTCTTGTCTAGGCATGCCGGGGATTTCATAGGTGATCGCGCTTTCATAGTGCGCTTTGTCTGCGATGTGCTTGTCTAGATACTCTCTGACATCCGCATCTTCCATATCGATGTTTTCACCTGTACCAATCTCACGCATGGTTTCTAAAAAATCCTGTACGTTGCTTTTGCTTAAGCTGCGCGTGCGCCCGTCTTTATCCGCATGAGCGGGCAGGGCAAGCAGACAAAGCGCGGCAGCGGTAAGGTAGAGTGGTTTTGCTTTGATCGTGAATAAATTCAATATTTTGTCCTGTTTTGTTGATGGTGGCGGCGGTCGCGGTTTAATATTCGGTGCTAAAATCCATATCGGTGGCGCATGATGCGCCTGTGATCTGTAGAACATGTTTATCGCTCAAACTAAACTTTTGCTCGCAGAACGATGTGCCTGTGACGGGGATGAGTGTATCTTCGCCGAATTCCGTTACCGTGGGCATCATGCCGCGCTCATGGGTGGTTATAATAGCACTCGCCGTTCGTTTGTCGGCGGCGATTTCGATGAAATCAATGCTGACGGCACTCTCATGGTCTTGCATGGATTTGTTGCTTTCTAAAACATGTTGGATAAAGGCCATTTTATCCATGTCCATCACTTCTTCCTGAACGTCACTGTTGTCGTCACTATCATTGGGAATGTTATAGCTGATCGTGCTTGCAAACGCACTGTCATCGGCGATATGCGCCATTAAATAGGTGGTGATGCCATAAGCATCAAATGATTTACCTTTGCCAGAGGTCATGTCGGTCATGTGTTCGATAAATTTGGTGATATGCGTTTCATTCAGCGCCGTAATTGTCACATCGGTGCTTTTCTCCGCTTTGTTAAAAAACGTCGACGACAAAACGATTGCGACCATAATGTTAAAGGTCGTGAAAGCCATGGCTTCAAAGATTTTCACGAGATAGTTTCCCCCCCCTAAGTACAAAAACGCCCAATTTTAATTATGTCTAAAAAAAGTAAAGGAAGAGCAAAAATTTGAAGAATTATAAGAAAAATCTAATAAAATAATCAGAATATTTAAACATGAAAAAAGGCCGTAAAAAACGACCTTTTTAATGCGTTATGCCTGTGTTCCTTACATAGGAAGGCTTGTATTCGTATTGCAATCCATGCGTGTCAAATTCAGATCATGACCGCTTTTTGTAATGTAAAGCTTACATTTGGAGTTTGCGTGAATAACCTTGCCTGTGACGCGTGGGTCATAAGGGCTATAGCCAATGCTTGATTCTTTCATATCAACGTCAATCACGGCTGCGCGTGCATATGGATTCATGTTGATATTTGTAAGTGAAAGATTTGACTCATAGCCTGGAATAAGGCGTTTTTTGTTTTCAAACTGGCCAATTTCTTCCCATTTTGTCAGTGATCTTGTGCTGACATTTGCCTTATACGGTGCTGCCGCATAAGGATAGCGATAGTAATATGGGTTGGCTGCTTGACCATACCAGACTTGTTGTGCTGTCCAGTTTGGCGTGTAAATATTCATATGATTATCGAAAGACGCATTTTCTGTAATCAAACGATTGAGCGTGTTGCGCCCGATCGATGCGTTCGGATGATTAAGATCTTTGTTTAGATCCTCAATCAACGCATGAATCTCATGTACTGAAATACGGTTCTCGGCGGCGTTTGCCTGTGGAATGGCGATCGCCATTAGTGCAAGTGCTGTTAAAAAAATTCTCATTGATAGTCCCTCCAGATTTGGTTTTTTTATCGTGACGTAAAATACTGCCAATACTATTTTTAGCGGAGAGAAGTTTACAGATGGTAAATATGGCAAAAAAAATTCAGCTAAAAGTGTAAGCTGAATCAATTTGTTATGCGAAAACCTTTGCTGATAAGCGGTTTTGGCTTATACGCTTTCTTCGAAACTAATTTCGGTGTGGCACTCACTGCCTTCGGAAATGACAGTGTTGTCATCGCTTAAGCTGTTGAGCGTGCGACATGTTGTTGTGCTGACAAAGTCACGGCCTTTTTCGGCGGTGGCGGGGTCAATCATGGTGCCACGCTCGGTCATGATTTCGACGCTATATGCTTTTTCGGCGCTGTCGGCTGCTTGCATTTTAACGGTGTTAATATGAACGGCGTAATTATCGACGAAGTTCGTGCCTTGTATATAAGTGTTGATGTAATCGGCTTTGTTCATCTCGAAACTTTGCTTCTTATCAGCAAGCGCAGGGTTGTTAACGCTGAGCGTAAACGTTGCGTCATTGCTGATGTGATCATGAAGGAACTGCGCGGCTTCGATTTTACGCGCCTTGTCGTTTAAAAGCGTTTCAATGGTCGCGTTTTTTGCCTTGATTAAATCCTGTAACATTGCGGCTTTGTTGCCTGTTGCTTGCGCTGTGGCGGCAAAGACAAAGATGGTCATGGCAAATATTGTGACGATGAAATAACGCATGTTTTAAACTCCCTGCATGGCCTTTGGGGCGATGCGTTGCCCCATTCAGGGCGTAATTATTAATAAATGATTAACTATTAGTAATCGATTCTGCCTCCGCCTGTCAAGAATTCTGTAAAATAAAATCACAACCCTGTGGATTTCCAAATAGGCGGCTTTGAGGTATCCTTATAGTGAACCACTGAACGGGGGCAACTGTGGAGACTATCCGCAACATTCCATCACCACATTTCGATGATCGTAAGAACGGCGGCAAGCCTGTGTTTTTACTGATGCATTATACAACGCTGGGCGCGGCGGAAACGGTGCATGTCTTTACGGGCAAGGACACAAACCCGAACGGGCAGCGCGTGAGCGCACATTATATGATTGATGAACAAGGCGGCATCACACAGTTCGTGGACGAAGATAAGCGCGCGTGGCATGCAGGTGTCTCTTATTGGGACGGGAACGAGGATATTAATTCAGCATCTATAGGAATTGAGCTTGTAAACCCAGGGCATGAACGCGGATACAGATCATTTACCGCAATGCAGATGCGAGAGCTTGTGCGCTTGTCGCAAGATATCATGAGCCGCCATGGGATGAGCCCGCATCACGTTCTGGCGCATTCTGATGTCGCGCCCGATCGCAAGCGTGACCCGGGTGAGCTGTTTGGTTGGAAAATGCTCGCGGGGAAGGGGATCGGGCTTTGGCCGAAACCGAATGCGGAACATTATAAGCGCGCGACGAAATATCTACAGGATCAGTCCTATATGAAAGACGCGTTTGGTCGTTACGGCTACAACACGGATACAGACTTTCCCGTGCTTGTAACGGCATTCCAGCGTCATTTTATGCCTGATGCTTTTAATGATATTGATGCGGTCGGTGTGATGAACCGTGAAACGCTGGCGCGGCTTTTGGCGTTGATTGATCAAAAAAGTTGAATTTCTCACATTAATACAGCATAGTGCCGCCCATCAGAAGACTGAATGGCTGCCCGTGCTTGCGCGGGAGGAAAGTCCGGGCTTCATGGAAATACGGTGCCGGGTAACGCCCGGGGGGCGCGAGCCTACAGAAAGTGCAACAGAGAGTAAACCGCCTCGCAATGCTTCGGCAGCGCAAGGTAAGGGTGAAAGGGTGCGGTAAGAGCGCACCGCTTCTTTGGTAACAAAGAAGGCATGGTAAACCTCACCGGAAGCAAGACCAAATAGGAACGGCACATAACGCTGTTTCCGCGTTGTCGTTCGGGTAGGTCGCTCGAGGTTGTCGGTAACGACAATCCCAGATGAATAGCCATTCTCGACAGAACCCGGCTTATAGGTCTTCTGATATTTTTTTTGAAAAAGCCGCCCTTCCCCAAGGGCGGCTTTTTGAATAGGTAGGACAGGCTTTAGTCAAGCCTGTCCCTCGCTCTCAAATTACGCAGAGAGCGATTTTCCAAGTATTTGATTGGCGAAACCAATGGCTTCGTCCATTTTTACACTTTTATAAGCTGAAAACATTACAGTGCCCACGAAAAGGCCACCGTTTACGGCAAGTATAAGTAATAGCAAAATTGCTAACATGATTTGGTACTCCCACACACACAAATTAATAGTTCTGTTTAGTTCTTTTCGTCGTTTGTTCACCCACTGAACGATTATGTTTTACCATAATCATTTAGCGAATAGCAAGTAATTTTCATAACATTTTCAATACGTTGACAACCTCAGGTTGTAAAATTCAGCGTAATCCGCAGATTTATGCGGTTAAAAAATTTGAAGTTTTTTTGACTTTTACGCAATATTTTTGAAAATCGGATGTCTTTCGCGCATGATTTATGCGCATAAATGGCAATATTTCGACCATTTATTATTCTGTTAAATGAAATTAACTGTGGTTTGTTTCGCCAAATGGTACTGAGTCCCGTTGACCGCCCATTAAATTCCATGATATTCCATAGATATCCGTATTTTTCCGTTTGAGTGGAAATTTCGCGGGTTCTAGCCGTTTGGCTTGATGGTTTTGAAATGCTTTGGCCGCTTTTTATGCGGCGCATTTCTATCTGTCGGGCTTGTATGAATGAAGATGTAAGTAAGAAGAGGTGCGCAACGCCTATGGCGCTGTTTTTATCGACCTATATCAATAAAGTGGACCGCAAGGGGCGTGTATCTGTTCCTGCGGCGTTTCGTTCTGCGCTTGCGGATGCTGACGGGGTGGCGAGCCTTGTCCTGTTTCGCGCGCATGGCCACGATTGTTTGGAAGGGTTCGGTTTGTCGTTTATGCAGGAAATCAGTGCGCGCCTTGATAAATTCGATATGTTTTCTGCTGCGCAAGATGATCTCGCGCTTAGCGTGTTTGGTGATTCTGTTCAGCTTTCCCTTGATGGTGATGGGCGCATGATTTTGCCTGAGGCGCTTATTGCACATGCAGGGCTTTTGGATGAGGCTGCGTTTGTTGGTCTTGGTCGTAAGTTCCAGATATGGCGCCCAGAGGTTCTTGCGGCGCGTAAAGATACCGCGCGCGCCTCTGTGCATGATAAAGGACTAACAATTCCGCAGGGAGGTTCGCATGACTGATGTTGCTGCGCCTCATATTCCTGTGATGATGGCAGAAGTGTTAACGGCACTCGCGCCGCGTGATGGTGGTGTTTATGTTGACGGCACATTTGGTGCGGGCGGTTATACGCGTGCGGTGCTTGATGCCGCCGATTGCACGGTCATTGCTATTGATCGTGACATGAGCGCTATTGATGCGGGTGCCGCGTTGAAGGCGGAATATGGTGATCGTTTGATTTTGCTGCATGGTTGCTTTGGTGATGTTGCGCGATTATTGGCGGATAACGGATTTGATGGTGTTGACGGGTTTGTGCTCGATATCGGTGTGTCATCGATGCAGATTGACCAGCGCGAGCGTGGTTTTTCATTCCGCTTTGACGGGCCGCTTGATATGCGGATGGATACATCGATCGGGCGCACGGCTGCAAATGTTGTGAATGAAACACCCGAAGATGATCTTGCCAATATTCTTTATCAATATGGCGAGGAGCGTCAATCGCGACGCATTGCGCGTAAAATTGTTGAGCTTCGTATCACGGAGCCTTTTGAAACCACGATACAACTCGCCAATACGATACGGTCTGTTTTGCATCAATCGCCCAAAGATAAGATTGATCCTTCCACGCGCAGCTTCCAAGCATTGCGCATTTTTGTGAATGATGAGCTGGGTGAGCTTGAGCGTGCGCTTGATGGCGCGTTAGGTATTTTGAAAACTGACGGGCGGCTTGTGGTTGTCGCGTTCCATTCGCTCGAAGATCGTATTGTCAAAAATTTTGTGCGTGAGCATGCGGGAATGAATAATTCCGTATCACGCCATATGCCTGTGTCTGGTGCGCCAGATACAATCCCTCTTTTGGAGCTCCCCTCCAAAAAAGCCATCTTCCCATCCGCGGAAGAAGAAAAAACCAACCCGCGTGCCCGCTCGGCGCGTCTCCGTAGTGCAATCCGCACGTCACATCCTCATAAAAAAACTGACACCCAAAACCATAAAAACGCGGAGGTGTCTGGATGAAGTTATTTAAAGTTTCTGTTCTTCTCTCCATCGCGGCCGCGGTGTTTGCGGGTGCGCTGCTATTCATGACCTCGCAAAAGGTGCAACAGCAAGAAGATCGACTTGCTGCGCTCCGTAATGCCTCGCGTCAGGAAGTAGCGCATATTCGTGTGTTGCGCGCGGAATGGGATTATCTCAACCGTCCTGATCGTCTTGAAAAATTAGTCAGCGATCATATGGGGATGGATGTGGTGGAATCGGGAGCTGTTATCACCGATGTTAATCATGTGCCTGAACCGCTTATGATCGCGCCACCATCGCGCAAACCGCAATTTTTTGCGCAGCCTGTGTCGATGGGGGGCTCTTCGGATGAAGATGAGCAGGAGCAGAATATAGATGCGCCTACGACAACGCCGCTCCCTGTGCGCGAAGAGCAAAATTTCAACAAGCTTTTGGGTAAGTTGAAAAAAGGTGGTGCAGATGAGTGATCTCATGCGCTACGGCAAGAAAAAGCTCCGCATTGAAGGTTCGCGCCGTTCTGCGCTTGATATGGCGCGGGGCAGGCTTGTGCTGATTAGCGCGATTTTCTCGCTTGCCTATATCTTGATTGCGGCGCGTGTTGTTGATTTGTCCCTTATCCAAGGACAGCTTGCCAATTACCATGTTGCGCGCGGTGGGCAATCGGTGCCGTTTAATCTCGCGGATGAGGAAAAATTGCGACGCGGTGACATTGTTGACCGTAATGGCGTGCTGTTGGCGACGTCTTTGGAAACGGAATCTTTGTTTGCTGACCCTAAAATCATTATTGATCCTGCGGGCGCGGCTGAGGCGTTGGTGAAAATTTTCCCTGACCTTACCTATGGTGATTTACTGCGGAAATTACAGGGCAATGGACGTTTTACGTGGATTAAGCGTAATTTGACCCCGACGGAGCAATCATTGATCCTTGCATTGGGTGAGCCGGGGCTTTCCTTTAAAACTGAATATAAACGCATCTATCCGCAAGGCGATATGGCACCGCATATTGTGGGCTTCACCAATGTGGACGGTAAGGGCTTGGCAGGCGTTGAGCGCAGCTTTGACGATTACCTTTCGGGCGACCATGTTAAGCCGCTACAGCTTACGATTGATACGCGTATCCAACATATCTTGCTGGAGAACTTAACCGAGGCAATTGCGCTGTTTGATGGTATCGGCGGCGCGGGTGTTGTGATGGATGTGCGTAATGGCGAGATTTTGGCGGCGGCATCTGCGCCTATCTTTGATCCTCATTCGCCGAAAAACAAAGATGCGCTGTTTAATCATTTGACGCTTGGCGTTTATGAAATGGGCTCTACCTTTAAAATATTCTCAACGGCGGCATTGCTTGAATACGAAAATATATCGATGGGGCATGAATTCAATACGCTTGAGCCATTGAAACGTGGCCGCTTTAGAATTTCTGATTACCACCCTGAAAAACATAAGCTGACCACACCTGAGGTTTTCATGTTGTCATCGAATATCGGTTCTGCCTTGATGGGGGAGATGGTCGGAACCGAGCGCATGAAGAGTTTTTATGCGGATTTGGGGCTTTTATCTCCGCTTGAGCTTGAAATTGGTGAAATCGGTAAACCGTTAGTGCCGAGCCCTTGGCGCGACATTAGCACGCTGACGGCATCTTATGGGCACGGCATTGCTGTTGCACCGTTGCAGATGGTGACAGCGGCAAGCTCGATCATTAATGGCGGCATTTTGTTAAAGCCAACGGTCATTTTGGACGAAAATGCGGCAAATAAATCACAAGATAGTACCGAATTGCGCATTGTCTCGCCACAAACCGCCCATAGAATGCGTCAGCTTCTCAGGCTTGTTGTCACCGACGGTACAGGCAAAAACGCAGATGTTGAAGGGTATCGTGTGGGCGGGAAAACAGGCACATCGGAAAAAATAGTGAACGGTAAGTATGTAAGCTCCAAGCGTTTATCCTCGTTTGTGGGGTTCTTCCCGATGGATGCGCCGCGCTATGCGGTGTTTGTGATGGTTGATGAACCCAAGGGTACAAAAAAAAGCTTTGGCTATGCCACAGGCGGCTGGGTTGCAGCACCTGCGGTTGGTAACATTATTGGTGCGATGGCGCCGCTTTTGGGGGTGCAGCCAACGCATGTTCCAAAGGAAGAAGATTTGGCAGCACCGTTGCGCCGTTACATCGCGGACAAGGAGGGCAAGCATCTTGTATCTTACTGATCTCCTCGGCATATATGACGGTGATAAAAACCCTGAAATCACAGGTGTGACGCAAGATAGTCGCGCTGTGCATGAAGGTTGTTTGTTTGTCGCTGTAAAGGGCGCTAAATCCGACGGTCATGATTTTGTGCAATCTGCCATTCTACAAGGTGCTGCGGCTATTGTCGTGGCACGCGGTTTTGTGGTTGCTGATGCGCCGCCAAATGTGGTTGTGGTTGAGGTTGATGATACGCGCGTTGCATTAAGTAATGCGGCGGCGGCGTTCTATCCAAATCAACCCGAACATATTGTCGCGATCACGGGCACGAACGGTAAAACATCTGTCGCGCATTTCGTGCAGCAGCTCTGGAGCGCGCAAGGTCATAAGGCTGTGAGTCTTGGCACGCTCGGCGTTCATGGCGACGGCGTGGAGAAGGCAGGTAAACTGACAACACCCGATACGGTTGGTCTTCATTTTGAGCTTTCCGAACTTGCCGCAGCAGGTATCACCCATCTTGCGATGGAGGCCTCAAGCCACGGGATAGAGCAGCATCGCCTTGATGGTGTGCGCGTGCAAGCCGCAGGTTTCACCAATCTTTCGCGCGATCATCTAGATTATCACGGCACGATGGAGCATTACCTTGCTGCCAAGGCGGGGTTATTTACGCGCATATTACCCGATGATGGTGTTGCGGTGATTAATGCGGATACGGATGAGGGCAAAAAGCTACTTGCGCAAGCGCAAGAGCGCGGCCTTGTCACCGTGTCTTACGGCTTTAATGGGGAAGCAATACAAATTCTACATCTCGCTCCCACTCATGACGGGCAGGAGATCACGATCAAAGTTGCTGGGCAAAGGCATCACCTGAAATTACCGCTCGTTGGTGGGTTTCAGGTGATGAACGCCCTGTGTGCGCTTGGGTTGCTGATGGCGGATAATTTGAACGACGCTGCCTATGCTGAAAAACTCGTGCTGGCGCTTGGGCATCTTAACGGCGCGCCCGGAAGATTACAGCATGTCGAAGGACATCCTTATGGTTCTGTCTATGTGGATTACGCGCATACGCCTGACGCGCTTGAAAATGTGCTCAAAGCCTTGCGCGTTCATACGGCGGGCAAGCTTTACTGTATCGCGGGTTGCGGCGGTGATCGGGATGCGGGCAAGCGTCCGATAATGGGGGCTTTGGCAAATGATTTGGCGGATGTTGCGGTGATCACAGATGATAATCCGCGCACCGAAGATGCAGCCTCTATCCGCGCGCAGATGATGGCGGCGGCACCAAAAGCAAAAGAAATTGGCGATCGCGCCGAAGCTATTTCGTGGGCGATCAATGATATGAACGACGGGGATGTACTGGTGATTGCCGGAAAAGGGCATGAGCAAGGACAAATCATCGGCGATACGGTTTTACCGTTCGATGATGCGGCGCAAGCGGCAAAAGCAATGGGGTTACTTCAAGAGAAAGTTAGGGCAAAGGGCAATGTTAATGCGTAATAATGTAATCTGGAGCGTCGAAGACGCGGCGAAAGCAACAGGTGGTGATATTAAAGGCGGGAGCTGGAGTGCGACAGGCATTTCCATCGACAGCCGTACCGTGCAAGCGGGGGATCTGTTTATCGCGCTCACAGGCGACAATGGCGATGGTCATAAATTCGTGGCGGATGCGCTTAAAAAAGGTGCGGCGGCGGCAATGGTCAGCCACGTGCCCGAAGGCGTTGCACAAGATGCGCATTTACTAGTTGTCGATGACACGTTCACAGCGTTGCAAGCCTTGGGTGCTGCCTCACGTGCGCGCACAGGTGCAAAAATCATCGGCGTGACAGGATCGGTCGGTAAGACAGGCACAAAAGAAATGCTGGCGGAGGCATTCGGTGTCTTGGGACAAGCCCATGCGAGTGCCGCAAGCTTTAACAATCATTGGGGGGTTCCGATATCGCTTTCTTCCATGCATGCAGGGGCAGATGTCGGCATTTTTGAGATCGGCATGAACCATGTTGGCGAAATAACACCGCTGACACAGCAAGTGCAGCCTGATATCGCGATTATCACCACGGTTGCGCCTGTGCATATTGAGAATTTCAAGGATGAGCAAGAAATTGCGGCTGCGAAAGCTGAGATATTTGACGGCATGAAAGAAGGTAGCATCGCCATTTTGAACCGCGACAATAAATGGTTCGCGTTTTTGAAAGAACGTGCCGAGGCAAAATCAGTCAGAGTCTTATCATTCGGGCAACATCCCAATGCGGATGCACGGTTGATGGATTGTATCTTTGCTGCCAATGGTACGCGCGTCAAAGCCGATATCATGGGCGAAGAAGTTGAATTTAACCTACAAATCGCGGGTGAGCATATTGCGTGCAACGCGCTGTCTGTTTTGCTTGCTGTGAAGGTTAGCGGCGAAGGTGTCGCCGTTGCTGCCAAAGCATTGCGTAAGCTAGAGCCTCTCAAAGGGCGCGGCAAGCGTGAGTTGATTGATATTGGTGATCCAAATAATCCTGTTACCTTGATTGATGAAAGCTATAACGCGTCACCTGTGGCGATGCGCGCAGCGTTTAAGGTTTTGGCACTTATTGATCCGGGTCGTGGCGGTCGCCGTATTGCGATTTTGGGCGATATGTATGAAATCGGCAAAAACTCTCAAACCGAACATGAAGAACTCGCGTTGCCGTTACAAGCCGCCGATGTGCAGCTTGTTTATACATCGGGAACAATGATGAAATATCTGCATGAAAAATTGCCGCCTGAATTACGCGGTGCGCATGATGACGATACCTCAAGGCTCGCGCAAATCGTGCCCGAGGTTCTCTCCCCTGGTGATGTTGTGATGGTTAAAGGCTCGCGCGGTGGTGGTGATGCGCCCCGTATGCAAGTGATCGTCGAAGCCCTTCGCGCGATGCCACAGAACTTGCCGCAGAAGAAGAAATAATTTACCAAGAAAGTAAGCCTACAACATAAGGATTCGCTGATTAATGCTTTATAATTTACTCGCTCCACTTGCCGAAGATTTCCAGTTTTTCAATCTGTTCCGTTATCTGACATTTCGGACGGGCGGTGCGGTGATGACGGCGCTGATTATTTGCTTTTTCATCGGGCCTAAAATGATCCGCTGGTTGAAATCAAAACAGGTCGAAGGACAACCAATCCGCGATTCCTCTATCGGCCCCGATCATATTGCCAAGGCAGGTACGCCAACAATGGGCGGGCTGATGATTTTGATATCGGCGGGAATTTCCGTGTTTTTATGGTCTGATCTTACGAACCCGTATGTTTGGATAGTGCTCGGCGTTGTGGCGGCGTTTGGGTTGATTGGTTTGGCGGATGATTACGCGAAGCTCACCAGTCGTTCGCACCATGGTGTGCCGGGGAAGATAAGGCTGACATTGGAATGTACGGCGGCGCTTTTGGCGGTGCTTGCTTATCAATATGTGACGCCTGATAGTCAAGATAGCGGTTTGGCTATTCCGTTTATGAAAGATTATTTGCTGCCTTTGGGGCTGATATTCATACCATTTACGATTGTTGTGATTGTTGGCGCGTCGAATGCGGTGAATTTAACCGATGGTCTTGATGGCTTGGCGATTGTGCCTGTGATGATTGCCGCAGGGTGCTTTGGGATTATTTGTTACCTTACGGGACATGCGATTTACGCGCCGTATTTGGGCATTAATTTTGTGCAAGGCTCGGGCGAGTTGGCAATTATTTGTGGTGCTTTGATTGGCGCGGGCATGGGGTTTTTATGGTTTAATGCGCCGCCTGCGATGGTGTTTATGGGCGATACAGGCTCATTGTCGATGGGTGCGGGCTTAGGCGCGATTGCGGTGATCGTAAAGCATGAATTGGTGTTGGCGATTATTGGTGGTTTGTTTGTGCTCGAAACTGTCTCTGTGATTGTGCAGGTGGCCTCGTTTAAACTGACGGGGAAACGGGTTTTTGCCATGGCACCTTTGCATCATCATTTTGAGAAAAAAGGCTGGTCTGAACCCACCATCGTGATCCGCTTTTGGATCATCGCCGTGATCTTGGCACTTGTGGGGCTTTCCACGTTGAAGTTGCGATGAATTTTTGCCACTCAAAAATTTTCCTGCTTTTCTTTTTTGTATTGGTGTCTTGTACTGCGAATAACAGAGAGCCCTATAAGGAGCTTGCCTTTAAAGATATATCGTTTTCAGAAGAAAATATAAAACGATATAGTCTATCGAAAGAGTTTGTAGAAATTAGAGGTGTAGAATTTAAAACGAATATCAGTGTTGCTGAAATCGAGGGGTACCCTCTTCAGCTACTGTTCCTTTCTAATAAGGTAACCTGTGGTGCGTCTAATTGTTCTCTAAATTATTATAAGGAAATGTCTGACGGTGCCCTGAAAAAAGATAGCTCTTTAATTAGTGCTAAAAGAGGAATTTATCAATTAACATGTGGTGTTGATTTGTATCTTATTCATTATGGCGTTGGCGCATTGGGGCATGGCGTTTGGAAATATACAGATAACGACGACAAATACTTTGAACATATCTATAATACGAAAGATTTTGCTATGGCTGTAAGCTGTGAAGATAAATTATGATTGACGTTTCTCCCTTTGTGAATTCTTTGAACGGCAAGCCCGTGGCGGTGTTTGGTTTGGGGCTGTCCAATATGGCAGCGATCAAAGCATTGGTTGCCGCAGGAGCAAGCGTGACCGCATGGGATGATAACACATCCCGCCATGACGAAGCCGCAATTCTGGGCGCGAGCCTCAAAGGTTTAAGCGCAAAAGATTTAAGCATTTACGGCTGCCTTGTCCTTGCCCCTGGGGTGCCGTTCACGCATAATCCGCATGCTGTCGTTGTCGCGGCGCAAGATTCAGGCATTGAAATTTTGTGCGACATCGAAATTTTGCATCGTTGTGACCATGGCGTTAAAACCATTGGCATCACAGGCACAAACGGGAAATCCACCACCACCGCGCTGATTGGGCATATCTTAAACGCTTGCGGCATTCATGCGGCTATCGGTGGGAACATAGGCACGCCCGCACTCGCACTTGATCTGCCGCGTGCTGAAAAAGGCGCGATTGTGCTTGAGCTGTCCTCGTATCAACTTGATTTATGCACCACCTTTGCGCCCGATATTGCGGTTCTGCTTAACCTTTCGCCCGACCATATTGACCGCCATGGAAATATGGACGGTTATGTTGCCGCCAAAAAACGTATCTTCCGTGGTGCGGGGGCGGCGGTGATTGGCGCTGATGATGATTTGTCTATCGCACTTGCTGCGGAGATTAAAGGCGTGCGCAATGTTTATCAAATATCTGCCACGGATGACGCGGTACAGGGTTTAGACATCCCCACCTTGCGCGGCACGCATAACCACCAAAATATGGCCGCAGCCTATCAAGTCGCGCAACTTATGGGGCTTTCCCATGATGACATTATCGCTGCCATGCATAGTTTTGGCGGCCTTGCATATCGGCAATTTTTGGTGCGCGTGATGGGTGCTGTGTCTTATATCAATGACAGCAAAGCCACCAACGCCGATGCCGCCGCCAAAGCATTGGACAGTTTCACTAATATTCACTGGATTATCGGTGGTCGTGCCAAAGACGGTGGTTTATCGGGGCTTGAGCATTACAAAGACCGCATCGAATGCGCCTATATCATTGGCGAAGCCGCTGATGATTTTGCAAAATGGTGCCTGAAAAATGATGTGGCGTACGAGATGTGCGGCACAATGGATCAGGCTGTCGCCAAAGCGCATGACCATACGCAAGGCGTTACGGTGGCAACGACGGTGCTGCTTTCACCTGCCTGCGCGTCGTTTGATCAATATAGCGGGTTCGAAGCGCGTGGTGATGATTTCACAGCGCATGTTATGAATTTAGAAGAAGGTGCGGCATGAGTAAGAAGAAAACTAAAATATTCTCACGCGCTGATAAATCAGTTCTCGGCCAATGGTGGTGGACGGTTGATCGCGGTTTATTGACGGCTGTTTTGACGCTTGTGGTGTTTGGCATTGTGATGGTCACAGCCGCGAGTCCTCCTGTGGCCGAACGCATTGGGTTGTCCGAATTTCACTTTGTGAAACGTCATCTGATTTTGCTCGTGCCGTCTTTGTGTTTGATGTTTGGGATATCGCTGCTGACGCCGAAGCAAGTATGGCGCGTTGCCAGTGTTTTGCTCGTGGGTACTGTCTTTGCGCTTATCTATGTTTTGTTCTCAGGCATCGAAATTAAAGGCGCGCAGCGTTGGATACATCTACCGGGGTTCTCATTACAGCCAAGCGAATTTGCGAAACCTGCCTTTGCGGTTGTCGCGGCGTGGTTCATGGTCAAGCAAAAGGAAAAGCCTGATTTTCCGGGCATTAAAATTGCCGCAGGATTGTTCTTGCTCGTGATTACGCTGTTTTTGCTCCAACCTGATTTGGGGATGAGTGTTGTGCTGACCTCGATTTACGGCGCGCAGATATTCTTGGCGGGTTTTCCGCTATGGCTTGTGATTGTGTTTGGCACGCTTGGGGTTTGTGGTCTTGTCGCGGCGTATTTTGTGTTTCCGCACGTGCAAAGCCGTATTGACCGCTTTTTAGATCCTGCGAGCGGTGATAATTACCAAGTGCAAAAATCACTCGAAGCCTTCCAAAATGGTGGCGTGTTCGGCACAGGGCCAGGGCAGGGTGAAATTAAGCTGCAATTGCCCGACGCGCATGCTGATTTTATCTTCTCCGTGGTGGGGGAGGAAATGGGCATGATGGTCACGGGTGTTGTGATTTTGCTGTTTGCTTATATCTTGCTGCGTGGTTTTAACCGCCTAATGGACAGCGATGATTTGTTCATTGTGCTCGCCGTGGGCGGGTTGCTGACAATGTTTGGTGTTCAGGCCTTGATTCACATGGGCTCATCGCTTAGTTTGCTTCCTGCAAAGGGTATGACATTGCCGTTTATCAGTTATGGCGGGTCATCGCTTTTGTCGATATCGATTGCGATGGGAATGGTTTTGGCATTGACGCGCAGGCAATCCAAGCGCAGTATCGCCAAAGGGAGTCTTGTAAAAAGGTAGCTATGGTCAAGGAAAATACGAAATTAGTTGTTCTCAGCGCAGGCGGTACGGGCGGTCATATGACCCCTGCGGCAGCACTTGGTCGTGATCTTCTTTCGCGTGGTTATAAAGTCATGCTGGTGACTGATTCTCGCGGTAAAAAATACGAAAATATGTTCGACGGCATTGATATTCATGTCATCAAAGCGGGCACATTGGGCGCAGGTCTTATGGGCAAGCTCAAAGGTCTTTTTGCGCTTGGGCTTGGCATGATGCAGGCGCGTAAGTTGATTGATAAATTGCGCCCGATGGTTGTTGTCGGTTTTGGCGGTTATCCGTCTTATCCTGCGGTGCATGCGGCACAAAAATTACATATCCCAACGGTTATTCACCAATCGGATGCAGTGCTTGGCAAAGCAAATGCGATGCTCGCGCCGAAATCTGATCGTATCGCGCTGTCTTTTGCGCATGTTGAAGGGCTTGAGGACGAAGACCGCGTTCGCGCTGTTGTAACGGGCAATCCTGTGCGCGAAGATATCGCGGCACTTTATAACAAACCTTACCCCGCGCTTGATCATGATGGTGTGTTTCATGTGTTTGTGACGGGGGGATCGCTCGGCGCATCTGTGTTTGCGGATATTGTGCCTGAGGCTCTATCAAAGCTCCCTGCTGAATATCGTGCGCGCCTTAACGTTGTGCAGCAATGCCGCGAAGAAAATCTGGACGCGGTGGAGCAAGCCTATAAAGATGCAGGAATCAAAGCGCGCCTCGCGCCGTTCTTCGATGATGTTCCTGAAATTTTGGGCAAAGCGCATCTTTACATCGGGCGCTCAGGCGCAAGTACCGTTGCCGAAGTTGTGACTGCGGGTCGTCCTGCGATCTTCGTGCCGTACCCACATCATAAAGACAACCAGCAAAAAATTAATGCCGATGCGGTGGCTGATCGTGGCGGCGCATGGGTCATGGCGCAAGAGGGCTTCACCGTCGAAGCATTGCTCGCCCGTATTGAAACCTTCATGCAAAATCCAGAGAGCTTGTTTCGTGCTGCTGAGGCCGCGCGCGAATGTGGCCGTCCTGACGCAGCACGCCGTTTAGGGAATTTGGTGACTGCTTTAGCATCAGGTTGGGACAAGCAAGCATCGCGTTCTTATGATCTAACGCAGGGTCATCATTAGCATTTTTAAAAAGCCGTCATGATGAGGCCATAATTTATAATTAAGTGGATATACGGAAGAGGAATTACAAATATGCGCCATATGCCAGTTGATATCGGAACACTTCATTTTGTCGGGATTGGCGGCATAGGGATGAGCGGAATTGCTGAAATCCTTCATGCGCTGGGCTATAGCGTCCAAGGCTCCGACATTGCCGAAAGCCCGAATGTCCTGCGCTTGCGTGAAAAAGGTATGAGCGTCTATATTGGTCACAAAGCCGAAAACATCAAAGGCGCGTCTGTGATTGTCGTGTCTTCTGCGATCAAGCAAAGTAACCCTGAAATCGTAGCCGCTCGTGAGGCAGGCATCCTCGTCGTGCGTCGCGCGGAAATGCTTGCTGAACTTATGCGTATGAAATGGTCGTTTGCCATTGGTGGTACGCACGGCAAAACAACAACGACATCAATGGTCGGCACAATGTTAGAAGCTGGCGATTTTGACCCAACCGTCATTAATGGCGGCATCGTGAACAGCTACGGCACGAATGTGCGCTTGGGTGATGGTGATTGGCTTGTCGCGGAATCGGACGAGAGCGATGGCACCTTTACGCGCTTGCCTGCGTGTGTGGCTGTGATTACAAACATGGACCCCGAACATATGGAACATTACGGTTCTTTTGATAACGTTCGTAAAGCCTATCGCCAGTTTGTTATGAATTTACCGTTCTACGGCTACGGCGTTTTATGTACGGATCACCCAGAAGTACAAGCGCTTATCCCTGAATTATCTGACCGTCGTATCATTACATACGGGTTCAATCCGCAAGCCGATGTGCGGGGCGTGAATATCCGCGCGGGCAAGGGCGGCATGACCTTTGACGTTGAGTTCGGCGGCAGCCATGATAACGCGCTCAAAGATGTATTCCTGCCGATGCATGGCAAACACAATGTGCAAAACGCGCTTGTGGCTGTGACGATTGCGCGTGAAATGAAGATGCCTGCTGCGCTGATTAAAAAGGGCTTGGAGAATTTCTCAGGCGTCAAACGTCGCTTTACCAAAACAGGTGAAACCCATGGCGTGACAGTGATTGATGATTACGGTCACCACCCTGTTGAAATCTCGGCGGTGCTTCGCGCCGCACGTGACGCCGTAAGCGAAGGCGGGCGCGTGATTGCCGTGATGCAGCCGCACCGTTATTCGCGCTTGCATGATCTGATGGATGATTTCTCCACCTGCTTCAACGATGCTGACAGCGTCATTATCGCGGATGTCTATGCCGCAGGTGAAGACCCGATCGAGGGCGCATGCAAAGACGCACTCGCCGATGGTATCCGCAAGCACGGTCACCGCGATGTTAAAACGTTAGAGAGCGCCGAAAAATTGCCACAAATCCTTGGTGAAATGATACAAGAAGGCGATTTCGTAATCTGCCTAGGCGCCGGCGACATCACCAAATGGGCGTATGCTCTTCCGAAACAATTAGAAACCGTTTTGAACGCAAAACAAAAACAGAGAGCTTAGGCGTGTTTGGTAACGCATTAATCATCGGCGGAACGGGAATGCTGGATCAAACAACAAAGTTTTTGACGCAGAATGCTAATAAAGTTTTTGTCTTATCTCGTCATGCCGAAGATTATGTGCGCCGCGATAATATATCTAACCTGAACGCACTGGTGTGTGATTACAGTGACGCGAAGCAGTTGGATAAAATTTTGCGCGCGAGTTGCGAGGCGCACGGTGCTGTGGATTTAGCGGTTTGCTGGATTCATTCTTGTGCTTCTGACGCGCGCCGTGTTGTGGCGAGGGCTTTGTCCTCTCATGGGCGTTATATTGAGGTTTCTGGCAGTGCGTCATCTCGAGTAAATAAGACAGATCAAAGTTTTTTGGGCTCTGAACAAAAATACCAAAATGTGTGTTTGGGGTTTGTCGCGGATGAGGGCGGATCGCGGTGGCTTACGAATGATGAAATTAGCGACGGTGTTGTGGAGGCAATCTTATCCGGTGCGCGTTCTCATGTTGTGGGACAGTTAGAGCCGTGGGATATGCGCCCGTGACGGTGGTTGGAATGTTGACATTTTAAGAATATAATCCTACAATGAGTTTGGTTGTAACGGTTTGAAAACACGGACAAAAAAACACCAACGCCCAAAACCGCGAAAAACTTGCGAGTGAACTGAAGGATTGCGAAAATAGACGTTAAAACAATATGATACAGGCAGAAAAGAACATGACAGACACGGCGCAAAAATCATTGATTGATGATCTGCCCCCTGTGCGCGGTGAATATCGCGCGGATGCCAAGCTCGGCGAAATGGGTTGGTTTCGGGCGGGCGGCACGGCAGAGGTTTTGTTTAAGCCTGCTGATATTGATGATTTGCGCCATTTCCTCAAGCATTACCGTCATTCTGAGCGAAGCGAAGAATCTTATCAAGGTCAGGAAGATTCTTCGTCGCATTCTACTCCTCAGAATGACATTCACGTCTTTGGCGTGATATCAAATTGCATTATCCGTGATGGCGGTTTGCGCGGCGTGACCATTCGTCTGGGCAAGGAATTCGCGGGCGTTGAGGTTTTGGATGAGGTGACGATTAAAGCAGGCGCGTTAGCACTTGACGGTAATGTCGCCCAAGCCGCTGCCAAAGCAGGGATTGCGGGATTAGAGTTTTACAGCGGTATCCCCGGCACAATTGGTGGGGCGTTGCGGATGAATGCGGGGTGCTATGGCACCGAAACCAAAGATGTTTTGGTGGAGGTTGAAGCGTTGGATATGCGCGGTAATGCGCATGTGTTCCGCCCTTGTCATTCTGAAGGAGCGGAGCGACTGAAGAATCTTGGGCTTAAAGGTATAAGATCCTTCGTATCCACTCAGGATGACAGCATTAAAATGAATCTATCCTATCGCCATAACAGCTTGCCCGAAGATTATATCTTCATCAGTGCGACATTTCGCGGCACAAAAGGCGATCCAGAAACCATCAAAAGCCACATTAAAGATATCAAAGCGAAACGTATCGAATCTCAGCCAATACGCGAGAAAACAGGCGGCTCTACGTTTGCTAACCCCACAGCTGACGACATCGCAAAAGCGGGTTTGCCCGAAGGCACAAAGGTTTGGCAATTGATCGACAAAGCAGGGTGCCGTGGTCTTCAAATCGGCGGTGCACAAATGTCCGAACTGCATTGTAATTTCATGATTAATACAGGCGGCGCAACAGGCGCTGATTTAGAAAATCTAGGGGAAGAAGTGCGCCGCCGTGTTGCCGAAGACTGTGGAATCAGTTTACGATGGGAAATCAAACGGCTTGGGGAGAAGTAATTGAGGCAGCAATATCACCATAGAGTTGTTGATGGCGCTGTTCATATTTGGGACGTGAATAAACTTGTGGTGAAATCACAAAATATGTCTGTTGTTGATGTTGCGTTGAGCGAGATTCAGGAGCTTGATGAAGCGTTTTGGTATAGCGCCGTCGACGGTAATCTCCCAACATGCCGCAGCATTGCCGATCACGCGAAACTAATACAGGACACTGACCTAAAATACCCTGTTTTGCTCTGTGCCGAAAAAAGGGTTATTGATGGAATGCACCGAATATGTAAGGCTTATATGCAGGGAATGAAAATGATCAAAGCTGTAAAAATCGACCCGCTTCCCGCACCTGATTATATTGACATTGATTTAAAGGATTTATCATATGAATAGTAAAAGAGTAGCATTATTGGTCGGCGGTTGGTCGGCAGAGCGGCAGGTGTCGCTTGAAAAAGGCAAAGCTGTTGAGGCGGCGTTGCGCGAAGGGGGATATGATGTTGACGTTGTCGATGTGAAGCAAGACCTTGAGGAATTAACCGCACGCCTAACAAACCCGAAACCCGATGTTGTGTTTAATAACCTTCATGGTCGCGGTGGTGAAGACGGCACGATTCAGAGCGTTTTAGAAATTTTGGAAATTCCTTACACGCATTCGGGCGTGATGGCGTCTGCTATTGGCATGAACAAAGTTGTGTGCAAGAAAATGGCGGCGGGCTTTGGTGTGCGCTGTCCTGCAGGCACAACAACGACGCTTGCTGAATTGCAAAAATCTGGTCATCTCATTGAACCGCCTTATGTTGTGAAGCCGATTAGTGAAGGCTCTAGCGTTGGGATCCGCATTGTGATGGATCGTGAAAACCAACAGCCTCTTGACGAAGAAAACTGGGCGTTTGGTGAAGAAGTTTTGATTGAAAGCTATATTGGCGGTAAAGAGCTAACGGTGGCTGTGCTTGACGGACGCGCGCAAGCGGTGACTGAAATTATCTCGCATACGCGCTTTTTTGATTACGAAGCCAAATACCATGACACGCGCACAGAACTTGTGCTGCCTGCAAAAATCCCTGAAAATATTTATAAAATGGCTCTGGATTATGCGGAACGTGTGTATAATGGCATTGAGTGCGCAGGTCTTGCGCGCTGTGACTTCCGTTATGATGAAACGCTTGGTGATGAAGGTTTGTATTTCCTTGAAATCAACACCCAACCAGGTTTGACGGCTCAATCAATCGGGCCTTCTCAAGTGATTTATAACGGCATGTCTTTTGTCGAACTATGCTCTCATCTGGTGGAAACCGCAAAATGTCACGGAAAAACCGAACCACAAAAAGCTCTGCAGGACGCAAACCTAAAACTGGATTCGCGCAAAGCATAATCCAGTCTGTTTCCTTACGTGTTTCACGTATTTGGCGGCGCTGGGGTTGGCGGCTCGGGCTTGTTGGCTTCGTGGCGTGGCTTGGTGTTTGGGGCTGGCTTTCTGGCTTTTTCGTTGCGACGATGCATAAAACCGAAAAATCATTCTATAGCGCAAGCGTTGACGCAGGTTTCACCGTAGAAGATATCCTTGTCGAAGGCCGTATCCATACCGATGCCGATGTTTTGCGCGCGCTGATTAATACCGAAAAAGGTGATCCTATTCTGGCCTTTAGCCCGTCTGAGGCCAAAGAAATGATCGAGCGCGTGGCGTGGGTTAAAGAAGCCCATATCGAACGCCGCTTGCCGCATACGATCTATATTGGCCTTTTGGAACGCAAGCCCATGGCGCTGTGGCAGCATAAGGGCAAAGTGCGGATTATTGATACAGACGGCGAAACAATCACAGACCGCAAAAAACAAGAGTTCAAAGAGCTACCGATTATCGTGGGTGAAAACGCACCACGCCAAGCACCAGGGCTTTTGTCCATGGTCGCGCTTGAGCCAGAGCTAGCAGAGCGTATGGATGCGGCGAGTTGGATTGGTGATCGACGTTGGGATATTACGCTGAAAAGCGGTGCGGTGGTGAAGTTGCCAGAAGGTGATGTCGCGCTCGCGTTGAACCGCCTTGTGAAAGCACAAAAAGACGATGGATTGCTTGATAAACGTGTGAAAATGATTGATGTTCGTGAAGCGGATCGTATTATTGTCCAAACAAATCCGGGCGCCGTTCAGGAATACAAAGCCAATTATAAACGCGGCAACGCGATCTAATATCGAAGAATCTAATAGAGTAAGCACACTATGAAGCACAGAACCAAACCCAAAGGATCAGTCATTGCCGCCCTCGATATCGGGTCGAGCAAAATCGCGTGCTTTATCGCGCGTGTGGTCGATGATGAAGGGCATTTTGAGGTTTTGGGCGTAGGGCATCATGCCTCGCACGGGATTAAGGCGGGTACGGTCATTGATATGACACTGGCGGAAAACACCATCCGCCAGACGGTTCATGCAGCGGAAAATATGGCCTCTGCCGCGATGAAGGGTTATCCGTTGCGTGATGTTGTGATTAACGTGCCGGGCGTTCATGCGCAATCGCATAACTTCAATATTGATGTGCAGATCGCAGGCCAAGAAGTCACCGAAAACGATATACAACGCGCATTGTCCAAGGCACAAGACCAAGCAGCAGGCGAAGATTGTGAGCTTATCCATACGATTGCCGCAGGCTACACGCTTGATGGTAACGCAGGCGTGCGTCAACCGCGCGGCATGACGGGCGAGAATTTGGGCGTGGACATTCATTTGGTGACAGGCGATAGTGCCGCACTCCGTAATATGGCTGCCACCATTGACCGCAGTCATCTGGATATCAGTGCGCTATGTCTTGCGTCTTATGCGGCGGGGCTATCCTCGCTTGTTGAAGATGAAATGGATTTGGGCTGTACGGTCATTGATATGGGCGGTGGGGTGACAAGCTTTGCGGTGTTCCTTGGTAACAGCATGGTTTACAGCGATTCAATTCCTGTCGGTGGTCATCATGTCACCAACGATATCGCGCGTGGCCTGACAACGGGGCTTAATGACGCGGAACGCTTAAAGACATTATATGGCAGTGCCATGTCCGCAAACACGGACGAGAACGAGCTTATCGACGTGCCGCAAATTGGCGAATCTGCGGGAACTGCGCCCCATCACGTGCCGCGCTCGTTGCTGGTAGGCATTATCCAGCCCCGCCTTGAAGAAATATTTGAGATGATCCGCGCCAAATTACAAGATAGCGGCCTTGGCACAACCATTGGCCGCCGCGTTGTTTTAACAGGCGGCGCAAGCCAGCTCCCCGGAACGCGTGAATTGGCACAGCTTGTGCTCGATAAGCAAGTGCGCCTTGGTCGTCCTATCCGTGTCAGCGGTTTAGCCGATGCCGTCAGCGGCCCCGCCTTTGCGACAACAGCAGGGCTTCTCACCTACATCTCCGAACGCCACAGCGAAATGCCCGCCGAAATCATGGCACAAGCCGAACCCGAAAGCCTGTGGGAGCGCATTAAATTCTGGATGCGCGAAAATTGGTAAATATTGGTAAATTATGAAGATCCCTAAACTATAAGCTTAGCGATTGCGATTAATCGCCTAATTGTTCTTATAGTCTAATTTTATTGCTAGGGGCGCATTCGATGGTTCGGGGGCATTTGCAACGAACATACCGCCGTTGCAGACTGCGCCATTTGCATCTACCCATGCCGTACCCTGATAGCGATCACCAAAATTAAGATGTTCAGAGTAACAGTGGAACTCAACCTCAACGCCTTGTTCGCGCCCACTCTGAAGCGCAGGAGCAAGAAATTTATTTATATAATCTGCTTTAGGTACTTGTTCATACTTCTCTGTAGTGTCATTTAGTTCCCACTCACCTGGTACAAAGAGATGTAATTTTACGGTCTTCTCAGAGCAATGCCTAGCGACCAGTAGGTTGATTAGTTCGTCGCCAAGGGGACCGTAGTGAAAAAATGTGCTGGTTTCTGGGTTGTCAATGTAGCCTCCGATGCAGCCACCTAAACCGTATGTGGCGATGCTTGTTCCTTTTTCAACTGTGCGATGTTCGTCCATGCCAATGACAACGTCAAAGCGCCGCGCGAGTTCGTCTGGCAAAGGCTCTGCGTTGTGATTTAGGGAAAAGGCCGTGTCTAGTGCTTTGATCATCATTTCACCACTCCATACATAATTTAATATGTAAATGTAACATGAATGTAGGTTGTGGGCAAGTTTTTTGCTTTGTAGCGACGCGGCAATCCAGCAACGACGCTTGTGCACTTGGGTGCCTCACATTCGTTCGCAATGACGGGGGGTATCTGTATCTTTGCTTTTTAATTTCGCTACGCTCATGGGTAAACAATTCTGCAAATTGCCTTACCCCAACCTTATTCACAGACTCGTTCACAGTGATTTTCGAAAGAATTATCCACAAAGCCTTGAAAAAGCCCTAGTTATCCACAACATTAGTAAAAGAAAGGCTTCACGAATCATTCACGGTTTGTAAGACTTTCAATTACGGAATCATATGAATCACTTAGGGTGTTCTGCTCAAGTAATGTTCATAGAAAAACAAGTACTAAAAATGGCTTTTGAACAGCGATGTTCTGTGAGTCATCTTAAAAGCGGGCTTTTTTTTAAGAGTAAACTTGCATAGAATCAGAATTGATCTTGCCTAACGGAGGAACCTAATCATGATCAACGTCAAAATGCAGCCGACCAACAAATCGCGTCTTTCTCCCAAAATCACCGTTCTAGGTGTTGGGGGCGCAGGTGGCAATGCGGTAAATAATATGATCTCATCCGGTCTTGAAGGATGTGAATTCGTTGTTTGTAACAGCGATGCGCAAGCGCTCGAAGGCTCGCTCGCGGAAAATAAAGTTCAGCTCGGTATGACGATTACGGGCGGTCTCGGTGCAGGTGCAAAGCCTGAAATCGGACGCTTGTCAGCCGAAGAATCACTGGATGAGGTTTTACAATATCTCGAAGGCTCTAACATGGCCTTTATCACAGCCGGTATGGGCGGTGGTACAGGTACAGGTGCTGCGCCCGTGATTGCCAAGATGGCACGCGATAACGGTATCTTGACCGTTGGTGTTGTCACTAAGCCTTTCCACTTCGAAGGCTCTCACCGCATGAGGATGGCGGAAGAGGGTATCGAGGAAATGCAGCAATATGTTGATACGCTGATCGTTATCCCTAATCAAAATTTGTTCCGCGTCGCGAACGAGAAAACAACATTCGCCGAAGCCTTTAAAATGGCCGATAGCGTGTTGCAATCTGGTGTGAGTGGCGTGACTGACCTGATCGTTCGTCCTGGTCTGATAAACCTTGATTTTGCCGATATCCGTTCAGCGATGCTGGAAATGGGTAAGGCGATGATGGGTACAGGCGAGGCTGAAGGTGATCGTCGTGCGATCGAAGCTGCGGAAGCTGCGATTAACAACCCATTGCTTGATGATGTGTCTATGAAGGGCGCGCGCGGCGTTATCGTAAACGTCACAGGCGGTATGGATATGACATTGTTCGAAGTGGATGAGGCTTGTAACCGCATTCGTGACGAAGTTGATCCGAATGCTAACATTATCTTCGGCTCTACATTTGATGAAAAACTTGATGGTATGATGCGCGTTTCTGTTGTTGCTACAGGTATTGATGCCGTTGAATCAAAAAGCCGTGTGACTGTCACAGGTGGTGGTAATCTGATTAACTCCATGACAGGCGCGGGTCGTAAGATCGAGCGTGCTGTACCAAATACTGGTGGAGAAACAGCGGAAAAAAAGCCTGCTGAGATGGCGCAAGTGACGAGCTCTGTGCCACCTGTAGCAACGTCGACACCTTTGACGGCTTCTACATTTAGCGCAGCACCTGTCTCACCGCAAACCGCAGCGCACATGGCTGCTAAAAAAGCGGAAGAGCCTGAAGCTGATATGTTTGAGCAGCAAGACTCTGTCGCTGAGGCTGCGAAAGCTCCTGCGGAAAGCAATTACATGCGTGGTAGCGTGCAAAATAGCGCCTTTATTCCGCCTGCACCTGTTGAAGTTGATCGTTCGCACCAAGCTGACATGTATGTCAGTGCGTCGACACCAGCCCCTGTACAGACAGAGCAACCACAACAAATGGTTGCCGATGTTCAAGTGCAGGAGCAAATTCTTGCGGCCTCTAAACCTGCGCCACAAGACGTTCAACCAACGCCGCAAACTATTGCGGCACCAACGCTGAACTTGAAGCCACCAGTACCGGGTGCTGGCGCGCATCAAAAACAGCAAAAAAGAACACCGTCTTTGTTCGAACGTTTCACAAACCCTATCCGTCAATATGCGGAAGATTTGGGTCGCCATGAAACAGAAGACGAAGGCAAGACTTCAGGCGGCAGCGCATCAAGCGGGGGTATGAGCCCAAGCACAGCGACTGCACCTGCACAAGCTAGTCTGAACATCGAGAAGCCAAAAGCGGCTGACGGTGCGCAGACTGACGATGAGTTGGATATTCCAGCTTTTCTCCGTCGCCAAGCCAACTAGAATCTAGCGGTTCTAGTTTACGGCTAATCTTTACAGGGTCTTCGGACCCTGTTTTTTTATGAGTATTGACTCCGGATGTATAAAATAATATGGCTATTCCCTATATCAAGATATCAGAAAATTAATAATCTAGAGTCTTGTTTTTAATTGCAGGGAGCAATCATGTTAAAAAATCAAACGATAAAAAGTCTGACGGTTTGTTTTGCCGCAGCAGTTGGTCTGACGGCTTGTGTCAAAACCTCAGAATTTGACGCAATGAATGACACTTACGATAAAACGGTTTCACATATCATGATTGATAAATCAGATAGATTGATGACTCTATTCAATCGTGAGGGAAGATTTGTTAAGAGCTATGAGGTTGGTCTTGGCTTTAACCCCGTTGGTGACAAAATTCAACAAGGCGATGGGCGCACACCTGAAGGAACCTACATCATAAACAGAAAAAACCCCCAGAGTTCCTTTACGCTGTCACTGGGTGTTTCTTACCCCGATGTAAATGATAGAAAAGAAGCCCGTGCCAGAGGCGTTAGTCCGGGCGGAGATATTTTTATTCATGGGCAACCGACAGGAACGCGCGATAACTGGCAATCCGAGCGAGGACAGGATTGGACTGCGGGATGTATCGCGGTTAGCAATGCAGAAATCCGTGAGATATATTCCATGGTTAGGGCGGGAACGACAATTACGATCAGACCCTAGGTGCAGGATTTATCCCGTTTGTTCACATATTGTTTATTGACGGGCGCATAATAAATTTACTACATAGAACAGGTTCATATTTTCATAAACGAGAGGTTATTTATGTCAGACGGTGGAATGCACACATCATTTAATGGTTTATCTTCAATCAGAGAGTTCTCTGTCGCGGAAGTTGTAGCGCACTTAGATTCTTTGTGTATAGCAGAGAGAGCGTACCTTGAACGCACTGCCAAAGAGTTCCAACGTGCCAATGGCGCGGACAAAACCGATCCTAGCGCACAGAGCCAGCGCGCGTTTGTAAATTTGATTGAGAGTAGAGTCGCGCGCTATGACGCTACGTTGATCGTTGCAGAAGCTCTTGCAAAAGACACAGAGACGGTGACGCTTGATATTTCCAGAGAGCTATGCAGCCAAATATTAAGCATGGCGGCGGAATGCGACGCTCAAGTTTTCGACGATGATAGGCATCCCGTGGCGATTATTCCTGACGCTGTGAAGAAAAAATTGGATCTATAGATTCTGAGTGGTCTTACGTTTCAAAAGCCTCCCACGCGGAGGCTTTTTTCATTTGCGCGCCCGTTTGTAACATAGTGCAACAAAGCGTTATTTGTTTTGTAAAATGGTTTACCTATATACTCGGTATAGTATTAGAAATCTGCGCGTCTCCAGCATGCGCCAACTTTGAGTAAATAGAATAATTATGCAGCGTACTTTAAAACATAAAATCGCCTTCGAAGGCATAGGTCTTCATTCTGGTAAAATTGTCAAAATGTCTATCTATCCTGCGATTGCGGATCATGGTATTGTTTTTGTGCGCTCTGATATTACCGATAAGAATAACGTTATTCCTGCGAAATACGATCATGTTGTTGATACAAAGCTTTGCACCGTTATTGGTAACAAGGCGGGTGCCATCGTTGGTACGATTGAACATTTAATGGCAGCCTTTGCAGGTTGCGGCATTGATAATGCACTTGTGGAAATTGATAGCGCCGAAGTCCCTGTGATGGACGGTAGCTCATCCGCGTTTGTGGCGGCCTTCGATAACACAGGTTTTGAAATTCAGGAAAAACCACGTCGTGCGATCCGCATTTTGCAAGAAGTCACAGTCGAAAAAGACGGCAAACGCGCAAGCTTGCGCCCTGGTTCTATCCCGACCTTTATCGGCGAGATTGACTTTGACCACCCGTCAATTGGCAAGCAACGCCACGAAATACAGCTTTTAAACGGTAACTTCCGCCATGATATCGCGGATGCCCGTACATTTGGATTTAAGCACGAAGTTGAAATGCTGCGCCAAATGGGCTTAGCCCAAGGCGGTTCACTTGATAACGCCATCGTTTTGGATGAAACAGGCGTTATGAACAAAGGCGGCCTTCGCTTTGAAAATGAATTTATCCGTCATAAAGTTCTGGATGCTATTGGCGATACAGCCCTTGCGGGCGGCCCTGTGATAGGTATTTATGAAGGTTCTAAAATTGGCCACGAGCTGACTAATCTGTTGCTGCACAAGCTGTTTGCAACCGAAGGTGCGTGGGCGTATGAGGATAGCTACATTGACGGTAACAATGATGCGGCTTTATCTATCATGCCGATGCAGGGTGCTAAGCACGTTGCGATGTCTTCATAATATTCGTATTTTCTTGACTTTTCATATCTCGAAATGCTTTCTTGCAACTTGAATTTGCAGAGAAAAATGATGAGTAACTCACCGCTAAAATCAGATCAAGACATGTTCAGCCAAATCCGTGAAGGGTTTGCCTATGTTGCCGCAAATGCGCGCCATGTCAAAATCCGTGAAGATAACATTGCTGCCTACGCGCAAGATGTGCCCTCGCATCAGCCTGATAACACCTATGATGGTGATCATCACTTCTTGGGGCGCACAGCCGAAGAAACAGCATCCTATGTTTTGGCTGCGGAAAGCGTGAACTTTGGTTCAGGTTACAAGCCTGCGTTGGTGGCAGAAGGTTGGAAAACGGTCAATTACTCGATTTACTTCACTGTGACAACGGCACTTAAAAATTATTATGAGCAAAATGGCGGGACGATCGGCGCGGATAAACTCGCAGGACTCACCCTTGATGAATGTGGCGCGATCTTTGGCTTTAACGATAGCGGTGCGACAAATATTGCTGTGCGTGAATTGTTCCACCGTGCGCTGACCACGCTTGGCGCGCATGTGCGCGATCATTATGACAGCAGCTTCGCCACGTTTTTGCAAAGCGGTAAAGGCTCGGCCAAAACGATGTTGGCAAAGCTTGCGGAGCTTCCTTACTACAATGATGTACATGACTATAACGGGACGTTGGTGCCTGTGTTTAAACGTGCGCAACATACATTGGCGGTGATTGATCTTGAATTTACGCGCCTTGGGCAGCCTTTGTTTGCGGATCGTGAACTCATGACGATGTTTGCTGATAACGCGGTGCCGCATGTTTTGCGCGTGGATGATATTTTGGAATATTCACCAGAACTTGCGCAGAAAATCGCAAATGGCGAAGAGTTAACCTCGGGCAGTGTTGAGGAAATAGAGATTCGCTGCTGCGCGGGACATGCTGTGGAGCTTATCGCACAAGCCAAAGGCGTGAGTGCCTGCGACGTTGATTTCAACCTCTGGCACCGCAGCGTCGAAGACGCAAAATACCGCGCCACACCAACGCACAAAACACGTTCCATCTATTATTAAACTTTTCGTTTTTTGGGAACTTCTTGTTCTTCTGTCCGTTGGTATCAGCGACAGAATAAAATTTGTTATGAACGAAACAGGAGAAAAGAAAATGAAAAAATCAGTAAGAATGTTTTTAAGCGGCGTATTGGCCCTAAGCATGTTTGCTTCGCAAGCAGCGTGGGCTGGATACGTTCCAAGTAACCAAGCCATTACAACACAGCAAACAGAGCAATACCGTTCTGACATCGGTTCTATGCTAGACCGCGAAGATATCCGGACAGCGATGGAAGTAAAGGGTGTGAACGCCGATGAAGCAAAAGCACGGATTGCAATGTTGTCACCAGCACAAGTTGAAGAGCTAAAAACACAGCTTGATACGATTCCTGCCGGTGAAGGCGCTGTGGGCGCTATCATTGGCGCTTTGTTGATCGTGTTCATTATATTGCTGTTCCTCGACTTGCTCGGTGAAACAGATGCTTTTGACTTTGACGACTAAGCGATAAGCCTATAGAAAGATAATATTATGAGATTTAACCTTGTGAATTATCTTTCGGAATTTAAAGCGGGGAGGGCAGTGTTGCTCTTCCCGTTCTTATTGTGCCTTTTGTCGGCCTGTACAACCATTCATGTACCAGATCAGGCAGAGCTTTCGCGGCTTAATGTTCCTACGCATCATGAAATTGCGGGTGTGCCGGTGATCGAACAAGAAGATCATTTCTGTGGCCCTGCGGCACTTGCCAGTATAGCGCAGTATAACGGCACAAAGCTATCCCAAGAAGACGCGGCAGAGCTTGTGTACACACCAGGGCGCAAAGGCACGTTCCAGCATGATATCGTGTCCGCGTTTCAGCGTCAGGGCTATATCACAATTCCGATTAGTACCTATGAGGAAGCTGTCACCGAAATTGCCGCCGACCACCCTGTGATGATTTTCCAAAATTTGGCGTTAAAATGGGTGCCGATGTGGCATTACAGTATTTTGTCGGGCTATGATTTGAACGACAAAGAATTTTTGGTGCATGGCGGGCGTGATGAGGCCATTTGGCAAGCGTTTAAAACTGTCGGTTTGACATGGAAGCGTGCAGGGTTCTGGGGCTATGTTGCTGTTCCTGCGGGCGAGGTTGTGCCGAGTGCTTCTGAAGCCGAGATGTTGCAAGCGATTGCAGGAATCGAAACAGCAGGCTTTCAGGATGAAGCCGAGCGCGCCTATCAAACGGTTTTAAAATCAAACTCGCAAAGTGATGCGGCATTATTTGGGCTTGGGAATATTTCTATGGCACGCGAAAACTATAAATTTGCCGAAGAGTTTTACCGTCAGGCACTTGTTGTAAATGCCGAGAATTATTTCGCGCTTAATAATCTAGCCTATAGCCTTGATAAACAAGGTGAACATGTTAAAGCCTGCGTGCTTTTAGAGAAGAATTTAGGCACCCCGAAAGAAACGGCAGCGCAATTAATGCTTGAAGATACCAATGCGGAGCTTTGCTCTTCACACTAACGCTTACGTTTTGTTTGTGGATGGAGAAGCCATGCCCCTTTCTTTTTACCGCTAACACCGCTATTTATAAGGTATTATTACAATTTCAAGGAGGGGCTATGAAAGCTTTCCATTTATTCGCCAGTGTCTTTATTCTTAGCGCGGTTGCCTTAACAGGGTGTAGCACGTTTGGTGGTGGAGATTCTTCTGATGTTCCTGCTGAGGAAAACGTGCCGGTTGAAACGCTTTATAACCAAGCCGCAACGGCTATGGAAGAAGGGCGCAATGTTGAAGCGGCGCGCTTGTTCGAAGAAGTTGACCGTCAATATCCTTACTCACAATGGGCGACCAAGGCTGAGCTTATGGCGGCATATTCTTATTATAAAGAAATGCGTTATGATGAGGCTGTGATCTCGCTTGACCGCTTTATCGAGCTTCACCCGGGTAACGAAGATGTTGATTACGCGCTCTATCTGCGTGCGCTCTCGTTTTATGAGCAAATCAGCGACGTTGCACGTGATCAGGCTTTGACGCAGGAAGCCCTCGATTCGCTTGAAACCCTCATCCGCCGTTTCCCTGAGAGTAGCTATTCTCGGGACGCGACCTATAAACGTGATCTGGCGCTTGACCATTTGGCGGGCAAGGAAATGGAAATTGGTCGTTATTACCTGAACCGTGGACAACTTAATGCTGCGCTGAACCGTTTTAAGACCGTTGTAAAAGATTACCAAACAACAACTCATATACCCGAAGCGTTGCACCGCTTGGTGGAAATTAACACAACGCTCGGCTTGCGGGATGAAGCTGTGAAAGTGGCTGCCGTTCTTGGTTATAACTACCCAGGCAGCAAATGGTATGAAAAAACCTATGCGGTTTTGGATGCGCGCCAACGCCAAAAATTACTGGAAGATCGCGGTTTTGTTGATCGTGCGGTCGACGTATTATTTAAGCCGGATTAATGGAGTGAATGCTTCATGCTGACAAACCTTGTCATCAAAAATGTCGTATTGATTGAGGCGCTTTCGATTGATTTTGAGAGCGGCTTTTCCGCGCTGACGGGTGAAACGGGCGCGGGGAAATCCATCTTGCTCGACTCGCTCGGTCTCGCACTCGGCGCACGTTCTGATGCAGGGCTTGTTCGTAAGGGGCAAGACAAAGCACAAGTCACCGCAACCTTTGAAATTACCGATAAAAACCATGATCTCTTTGGTCTGCTGGATGAGGCCGAAATCACGATTGATCGTGGCGAAGATATTGTGCTGCGGCGGCAGATCGGTGCGGATGGGCGCAGCAAAGCATTCATTAATGACCAACCTGTGAGTGCAGGATTGCTGCGACAAGTCGGCGACACGTTGATTGAAATTCACGGGCAGTTTGATACGCATGGTTTGTTGGATGCCAAAACGCATCGCGCGATGTTAGATGAATATGCGGGCATTGATGCCGCGCATTTGGCGGGTCTATGGGATGCGGCGCGGATGGCGGCGAAGGCGCTGGCAAAGGCACAGGAAAACATTGAAAGCGCACGCGCCAACGAATCTTATCTACGCCAAGCGATTGAGGATTTAGACGGGCTTGCCCCGCAAGTGGGCGAAGAAGAAAAGCTCGGCACCTTACGTGATCGCCTTATGAAGCGCGATCAGGTGATCGAGGGGCTGAATGCTGCCGATCAAGGGCTTGGTGAGGCGGAAAACGTGATCGGTTCAATCTGGCGCGCGCTTGATAAAATAGGTGGCGAGGTTGCACCGTTGCTTGAGGCACTTGATCGTGCCAATGCCGAATTGCAAGAGGCTGGCGTACAGCTCCGCACGATCCATAGTGATTTTGAAGACAATGAATACTCGCTCGAAGAAATTGATGATCGCCTGTATGCGTTGCGCGGACAGGCACGCAAACATGGTTGCGAGGTCGATGATCTACCGCGCCTGCGTGAAGAACTGGCAGAGCAGCTCAATAACATCGAAGAACAAGACGATATTCTCGCAGGGCTCATGAAAAATGTTGAGCGGACAAAGGTAGCTTTCGTGGCGCAAGCCGAAACGGTACGTGCTGCGCGTGTGAAAGCGGCGACAAAAATGGATGCGCTGATCGCCAAAGAACTACCACCGCTCAAACTCGAAAAGGCACAATTTGTGACCTCCGTTGCGGCGCTTGAGGAAAGTGATTGGGGCGCACATGGTATTGATCGTGTGCAGTTCCTTGTCTCCACAAATCCAGGGCGCGAACCTGACGCGTTGAATAAAATTGCCTCGGGCGGTGAGCTGGCACGCTTTACGCTCGCGCTGAAAGTTGTGTTGGCGGAAATAGGCATGGCGGCAACGCTGATCTTTGATGAGGTTGATACGGGCATTGGTGGCTCGACGGCGGCGGCGGTCGGGGATCGTTTGGCGCGGTTGGCAGTCGCAAAGCAAATCCTTGTCGTGACGCATTCACCACAAGTTGCCGCGCGTGCAGGCCATCATTTCATCGTCACAAAATCGGGCACCGATGATGTGAAAACCGATATTGTTTCCTTACAAGCCCTCGATATGCGCCGCGAGGAAGTCGCGCGTATGTTGGCAGGCGCAGAAATCACCGCTGAAGCACGGGCTGCTGCTGATAAATTGCTGGAACGCGCATGACCAACTCTCTCTTTGATTTTTCCGCAGAAGATGCCAAAGCGCGTCATCGCAAACTTGCCAAAGACATCGCAAAGCATGACGCGCTGTATCATGGCGATGACAACCCCGAAATAACAGATGCGCAATATGACGCGCTGCGCCGTGAGTTGGAGCAGTTAGAAGCCGATTATCCCGCCCTTAAAACAGAAAACAGCCCGTCTGAAAAAGTGGGCGCAACACCATCCAAAGGCTTTGCCAAGGTGAAGCACACGGTGCCGATGCTGTCACTGTCTAATGTGTTTAGCGATGATGACCTCACCGAGTTTTTGGAACGCGTGCGGCGTTTCCTCGGTCTCGCAGAAGCCCAAAACATCGACATTATGGCTGAGCCAAAAATTGATGGTCTGTCTTGCTCGTTGCGTTACGAGAACGGTGTTTTGGTGCAGGCTGCCACGCGTGGTGATGGCGCGGAAGGCGAAGACATCACCACCAATGTGAAAACCATGGCAGGCATCCCGCATGAATTAAATAGCGATGCGCCCCAAATATTAGAAGTGCGCGGTGAAATCTATATGGGGCGCGCGGCGTTTATTGCGCTGAATAACGCTCAAGAAGAAGCAGGAAAACCGCCCTTTGCCAATCCGCGTAATGCGGCGGCAGGTTCGGTGCGTCAGTTAAATTCAGATATCACAGCATCGCGCACGTTGCATTTCTTTGCTTATTCCATTGGCGAGGTCAGCGATAAATTTTACGACACGCATCATGAATTGCGCGACAAGCTCGGCGCGTGGGGCTTGCCGCTTTCTGAAAGCAAACTGTGCCATAGCCCGCAAGATATGCTCGCCTATTACAACGATGTGATGGAACGCCGCCCTGATCTGGATTACGAGATTGATGGGATTGTTTACAAGGTCAATGATGTGGCCTTGCAAGAGCGCCTTGGTTTTGTCTCGCGCGCGCCACGTTGGGCCACCGCGCATAAATTCCCTGCCGAGCAAGCTGTGACGATTATCAATGACATCGATATTCAAGTCGGGCGCACGGGTGCGTTAACGCCTGTTGCACGGCTCGAGCCGATTACGGTGGGCGGTGTTGTTGTTTCAAACGCCACATTACACAACGAAGATGAAATCGCGCGCAAAGATATCCGCATTGGCGATCATGTCGTGATCCAACGCGCAGGCGATGTTATCCCGCAAGTGGTGAAAGTTCTCACCGATAAGCGCACGGGGACAGAGCGTAAATTTCCCGCACCCGATCATTGCCCGATTTGCAAATCCATTGCCATCCGCGAAGAGGGCGAAGCGGTGCGTCGCTGCACGGGCGGGCTTATTTGCGAAGCGCAAGCGGTGGAACGCCTAAAGCATTTTGTGTCGCGCTTGGCGTTTGATATTGAAGGCATGGGCGACAAGGTGATTAAGCTGTTTTGGGATAAGGATTTGGTGAAAAATCCCGCCGATATTTTCACGCTTGAGACCCGTAACAAAGAGTTGGCAGAGCCCATCGAAACATGGGAAGGCTGGGGCGAAAAATCGGCGGTGAATTTATTCGCCTCGATCAATGACCGTCGCACGATTGCGTTTAACCGCTTTATCTATGCTTTGGGCATTCGCCAGATTGGTGAGGCAACAGCCAAGCGTTTGGCGGCGTCATATGGCACGGTGCAAAATTGGCAAGCGGCGATGATTGCTGCCAACGATCATGAGGGCGAAGCGTACGCAGATTTACTCGCGATCGAAGATATTGGCCCTGCCGCAGCAGATGACCTTATCGGTTTTTTTGCCGAAGACATGAATTTGGATATTTTGACGCGTTTAACCGATGCGCTTGATATCGAGCCCTATATCGCGCCACAAAATTCTGACAGCCCTGTGAACGGTAAAATCGTTGTATTTACGGGCAGTCTCACCACGATGACGCGCCAAGAGGCAAAAGCCCGCGCGGAAACATTGGGCGCGAAAGTGTCGGGTTCTGTATCTGCCAAAACGGATTATGTGGTCGCAGGCGAAGATGCAGGCTCTAAGCTTAAAAAAGCAAAAGAGCTTGGCGTTGCGGTGCTATCAGAAGAAGAATGGAATGATTTAATTGCGTGATGTCAGGCTTTACGCTGTTTCACGGATGCGTGCAGCGCGGATTTCCTTGAGTTTTTTCATCGCAGCTTCCATTTCTGGCGGATAATCACGACGTTCAATAAACTCACCACCACCCGTGTTACGGGTCATGGCCATTTCCAACGCTTTTACCAGGGTCTCGGAAATTGAAATATCTTCTTGGTCAAGCGCAAGCTCAAGCGCGTATAAAATACGGTCACTTAATCTGATCTGTTTGGTGTCGAAACTCGTGGCTTCCATGATTTCTCCTTAATTCTCACACACTCTAACATTATACAGGACTTTGTGTTGCTTATACAAATCACAATTGTTTCTTTTAGAACGGTTTTAATTTCTCGCTGATCTTATTGATCGTTAAAAGTTCAAAAAAAGCGTTAAGGAAACGATTTCTTATCGCATCTTCTTCCATCAAAATTTCATGGCGTGAGCCTTCAAGTTCTAATAAATGAGCATTTTCCATCGCTTTTGCCGCTTTACGGATGGCATTGTTGTTGACCAGTTTTTCTTCACCCGCGAGGGCGAGTAAGCACGGTGTCTTTATATCCGCCAAAACATTTTTTTTCTGAAGCTGTGCGCAGGAGCGCAAGGCTTGATGCACCCAGCCATATGTGATGCCGTTAAGGCGGAGCTGTTCATCATGTTTTTGCCATTCACTTTCGACCTGCTTACGGATGGGGTCGTGCGAGAATATATCTTTGTAGCCTGAATGTTTGCTGTCTGTTTGCCTGTCATTATGACCGCCAAACCCGACATAGGATTGCCCCGCCACTGTTTTGGCGGTGCCTGTTAAAATTTGTGCTAATCCTTGCGGCATACCTGATAGCGCATGAATACCCAACATCGGTGCCGTGAATGCAGCACAAGCAAAGCTGTCAGGATGGCGATGAAGGTAGCGCAACCCAATATTAGCACCCATCGAATGCCCGAGCATCACAAGCGGAATCCGCCCAACATCAGGATGGACGGCGGAGTGCTTCACATACTCATGTATGAAAAAATGGAGGTCAGCAATGTCTTCGTCAAAATTGGTGCTGTGCCGTTTTAGCGGGTCTTTAAGTGGACGGTCAGATTTTCCTTGCCCCTGCCAATCCAACATCCAAAAGCTTAGATTACGCCCCAGCAAATCATGGGCGATCTCGAAATACTTCTCGGTGAATTCGCTTAAGCCTTGCAGTCCAATCACCACCGCATCAGGAACACGGCTTTTCGGTGCCACCGTGCCAAAGCGCAGCTTGCGGCCTTGCGCATTTTTAAATTCGTGCCAACGCCAATCCTCAGGCGGAAGAAAGCGTTTTTCGAGGTCTGGCTGTGTATTTGATGATTCGGACATTAGAGAATGATATTACGCGCGGCAATCCAAGGCCAGTCATAGTTTCAAAAATAACGCCGATATTTTTTGACATATGAAGAACTGCGTGTATATATTAACTGCGATATGTGATTGCTATAATAAACACAAGGATATCTAGTATGTTTAAAAAAGATAAACAATCTTTACTAAAAGACCCTGTTTTTGTGGGGTCTGGAATTTCGTTTGCGATGCTGTTTGCTTTAGCAGTAGCCGGTGGAGTTGCAGAAATTAAAGCGGCTAATAGCGAGCCTGTAGTCAAGGCATGCGAGCTAAAGGGAAACGTATTTTTTTGCAAATAACAGATTGAAAAAAAATCGATGAATACCCCGCCACTAACGGCGGGTTATTAAAGATCACTACTCCAAAGCCTTAAGGATATCTTCGGTCATCTTTTTAGCGTCATCTAGCAACATCATGGTGTTGTCGGCGTAGAAGAGCGGGTTATCAATGCCCGCGTAACCGCTACCCAATGAGCGCTTCACAAACAGAACCGTCTGCGCGTTTTCAACGTCCAAAATAGGCATGCCGTAAATTGGTGAGGTTGAATCGTTTTTCGCAGCAGGGTTTGTGATGTCGTTTGCACCGATCACATACACAACGTCCGTTTGCGCGAAATCACGGTTGATGTCTTCAAGCTCAAACACTTCGTCATAAGGCACGTTGGCTTCGGCCAACAGCACGTTCATGTGACCGGGCATACGTCCGGCAACAGGGTGGATTGCGTATTTTACTTCCACGCCTTCTTTTTTCAAAACATCTGCCATCTCGCGCAAAGCGTGCTGTGCTTGGGCAACAGCCATGCCGTAACCGGGAACGATAATCACTTTGGAGGCGTTTTTCATCAGGTAGGCCGCATCTTCTGCTGCGCCTAATTTCGCGTTACGGTCGCCCATATCCGCGCCGCCTGCGGCTGATTCGCCACCAAAGCCGCCCAAAACAACGCTCAAGAAACTACGGTTCATGCCTTTACACATGATGTAAGACAAGATTGCACCAGAGGAGCCCACAAGCGCGCCAACAATAATCAGCAAATCATTATGCAACGTAAAACCAATACCTGCCGCTGCCCAGCCTGAGTAAGAGTTCAACATGGAAACAATCACAGGCATATCCGCGCCGCCGATTGGGATGATGATCGACACGCCGATCACAAAGGCGAGAAGCACAACCATCCACATAAAGAACGCGCTTTGTGTTGTGCAAACCAAAACGATAAAGACAACCAGCATAAAGCCGAGTGCTGCGTTTAATGCGTGCTGTCCGTTAAAGACAATCGGTTTACCAGAGATCACGCCTTGCAACTTGCCCCATGCAATGATGGAGCCTGTAAACGTCACCGCACCAATCGCGGCACCCAACGACATTTCAATCAGGCTTGCGGTTTTAATGTCGCCTGCCACACCGATGCCATAGGCCTCGGGGCTGTAAAACGCAGCGACAGCCACAAACACCGCCGCCAAACCAACTAAGGAGTGAAACGCAGCAACCAGTTGCGGCAGAGCCGTCATCTCGATTTTTTTGGCAATCACAGTACCGATGGAGCCACCAATGACAATGCCGAGAATAATCCATGTATAGGACGCAACCACAGGCAGCATCAGTGTTGTCACAACAGCAAGCCCCATACCCGCCATGCCGTATGTCAGGCCTTTGCGGGATGTTTCAGGATGCGATAAACCGCGCAGCGCCATAATAAAGCAAACGGCAGAAACCAGATAAATGAGGGATGCGAAGTTTTCCATGTTGTTCCTATATAATTCTATAAATTGTAGGTGGTTTGTTTATTTATGCTAAGGGCGCATACTCGTTTTGGCCTCTATGTAGCTTACGTTACGGTCGTGACTTAGCGTGTCGATCGCCGATAAAGGTAGTTTGGCTGTAATTAAATCACTAGTGACTCTGTTAAAATCGATTCCTGCTGGCTCATAATTAGCTGTGGTGAAGATGCAGCAGGGAAACGTTTCTACGGAATCGTCGCCGTTATTCGCCGCTTTTAAAAATTCTTTTTTGAGGCGTGGTGAAAGTTTGCTGTTATTCGGTTTCATTTTAATGCGTTCCTTTCTTTTTAAACATGCTGAGCATACGGCGCGTTACAATGAAGCCGCCGAAAATATTAATGGAGGCAAGGATAACCGCGAGGAAGCCCAAAAACTGTGAGAAACTAGCTTGCGCAGGGCCAGCAGCAATCAACGCCCCCACGATAATCACCGATGAAATCGCATTCGTGATCGCCATAAGCGGCGAATGCAACGCAGGTGTCACACGCCAAACAACGTAGTACCCAACAAAGCAAGCCAGAATAAACACCGTTAGGCCGCTGATTAAAAATCCATCGCCATGGTCGGTCATTGCGCGGGCGGCGGCTTCGGCAGCTTGCGCGACAAAGCTTTGCGTTTCCATTTCCAGATCCTTTGCGCGTGTCGCAAGATCGGCGGCTTGTTCAGCGAGGTTGTTATTTTGGCTCATAATATTTTACCTTCGTTGTTTATTTCTTTGCGGCGGCTTTTCTAGGCGCGGCTTTCTTTGTTGTTGTTTTTGTAACGACCTTTTTCGGCGCCGCTTTTTTCGCGACAGGTTTTTTCGCCACTGCCTTTTTCTTAGCCGCAGGTTTCTTCGTTGCTGCTTTTTTTGGTGCTGCTTTTTTCGCAGGCACTTTCTTTGCGGCAGGTTTGTCCGCTGCTTTTGGCGCGCTTGGTGCTTTGCTCGCAAATAGTGGGTGGATCAATTTTCCGCCCTTGGCTAGCGCGATGCCTTTGATGATGTCGTCTTCCCAGTCAATGGACGCTTTGCCGTCTTTGACAAACAGATTGAGAAGGTTCAAAAGGTTTTTCGAGTAAAGCGCAGACGCTGATGCCGCCAAACGAGATGGCACATTATAATGACCAATGATTGTCACGCCGTTTTTCACAACTTCTTGGCCAGCCTTTGCGCCTTCAACGTTGCCGCCTTGCTCAACCGCGAGGTCAACTAAAACAGAGCCAGCCTTCATGGATTTAACCATTTTTTCTGTCACCAAAATCGGCGCAGCGCGGCCTGGGATAAGGGCGGTTGTGATGACGATATCTTGCTTGGCGATATGTTCTTCAACGAGAGCCGCTTGCTTTTTCTTATACGCCGCAGACATTTCCTTGGCGTAGCCGCCTGCGGTTTCTGCTTGTTTGAACTCATCATCTTCAACGGCGACGAATTTTGCGTTCAACGATTCAACTTGTTCTTTGGTCGCAGGGCGCACATCAGTTGCGGTAACAACGCTTCCCAAACGGCGGGCTGTGGCGATGGCTTGTAATCCTGCAACGCCAACACCCATCACAAAGACTTTGGCAGGGGATACTGTGCCTGCGGCGGTCATCATCATCGGCATGGCGCGGCCATAATATTCGGTCGCATCCAAAACGGCTTTATAACCCGCAAGGTTTGCTTGTGATGATAAAACATCCATGGCTTGGGCGCGGGAGATACGCGGCACAAGTTCCATCGCGAACACATCAACGCCTGCTTTGGCGAGAGCCTTCACAAGCGCTTCGTTCTTATACGTGTGCATCTGGCAGATCAGCAACGCGCCTTTTGGGATCATGCCAAGCTCGGATTCTTTTGGCGGCTGAACGCTGAGAATGATATTTGCGCCTTTGCATGTGTCCGCCGCGTTTTTGGCTATTTTCGCGCCGTTGGCTTTGTAATCATCATCGGTGACAGCAGAATCAACACCTGCGCCAGTCTCAATGGTGATCTCACATCCCATCGCGGTCAATTTCTTGACGGTCTCGGGGGAGGCTGCAACACGCTTTTCATGCGCAGTAGTGCTTTTTGGAACAGCAATTTTTAAAGCCACAATATTTTCCTCAGGTTTAAAAACGATAAAATTAATCTGTCAGATAACATGCCTTATCTAGACGGTTTTGTGAAGGGGGGATATTCATGGCAACGAGAAAGATAGGGATATGTTTATGGGCACTTGCTTCGTAACGGCGATTCGTTTAGATTCAATGTAAGAATATTCTTTTGACCCCGCCTGTTTGAAATATGATTTTTAAAAAATATAATGGCCGTAAAGCCTTTGGTTTGTTGACCTTTCTGCTTTTGAGCGGAACGGCGAGTGTCGCGCATTCGGAAACGTTGGAGCAAGCCGTTATGGCGGCGCTTAACCATCATCCGTCGGTGCAGGCAGCCATGGCAAATCGCGATGCTTATATAGAAGAGCGCAAAGAACAATTCTCAGGATACTTTCCGCAGCTTAGCGTGCGCACCGCCGCAGGCCGCGTTTACGGAGATAACAGCACGTCACGCGGCTTAACCGTTGATCGTGGTGCAGGGTACTCAGGCTATGGCGAAGGCTCAGTCAGCTTGACGCAAATGTTGTTTGATGGCTTTGAGGTCAGTAACAAGGTCGATGCCGCACAAGCGCGCCGCAATTCCGCGAATTACAGCATTGTTGATGTGCGCGAAGATTTGGCGTTGCGGACGGTGCTGACTTATCTTGGTATTTTGCGCGGACGTGAATCGCTTGCGAAAATTGACGCACATTTGGTGAAGATCAGAGATTTCCATGCACGGCTTGAGAATATGGTTGCCGAAGGCGCGGCGGATGAAACGCAGGCTGTTTTGGCAAAAGACATAGAGATACAGCTTAAAAACACACGCGCTGATGTCGAGGCGCAAATGTATTCAGCAATGGCGGAATATCAGGAAATTACAGGTCTGCCTGTGACGGCGGATTTATCCATGCCTGTGCTTGATGATGGCTTGGTTGATGCAAAAGCTGATGAGGCTGTGCTTTGGGCGCGGAAGCATCATCCTGCGTTGATCGCGGCTTCGTTGAGTGAAGAGGCCGTGGCACGAGAAATTGACGTTGAAAAAGCCGCGTATTATCCAGATGTATCGGGTGAGTTGTCTTATTTAAAGAGCGACAAGCAAGATATCCTTGGCGGTGAGCTTGAGGATGGTAAAGCGCTTTTGCGGATGAACTGGGATTTCTCTACGGGCGGTGGTACAGCCGCACGTGTGCGTAAGACGCAGTACAGACTCAAAGAAAGCCAAGCCAGATATAATGATGCCGCACGCCAGATTGAGCGTGATGTGAAGCAAGCTTATAATGATATGGAACGGCTCGCCGATCAGAAGGCATTATTGAACGAACGCCGCGATATCCATGCGCAGCTTTTGGCGAATTACGAAGTACAATTCGAAGGCGCGCTTGTGTCGCTTTTACAAATGTTGCAAGCCAATAACAGCCTGTTCTCCGCTGACCTTGGCGCGATGAATGGTGATTATAGTTATCTCGCCTCTCGCTATGCATTGCTGGCCAGTATGGGGCGGTTGCAGAACTCTCTCAATATTGTAAGCCAGGATCGCGATGAGTGAAGATCAACCCGATAAAAATGTTGTCGGGAAGATAACACCTAAAAAAGTTCCCGCCCATGAGGTCGCCGGCGCAAAACCCGCAGAAGGCGTGAAGATTCAGAGTAAATCTGTTGATACGCTTTTGGAATGCCTTGTCTTTTTAACCGAACATTATGGACGTGCGAAATCTGCTGAATCTATTAAGGCAGGGCTTGCCTATGATGAAAAAGGCATGGGGCCTAACTTGTTTTGCGAGGCTGCCAAAAACATTGGCCTCAAATCCCAAATTGCGAAGAAAGCAGACTTTCGCGAGATAGCTGCTCCCGCGCTGCCCGTGCTGCTTGTTTTAAAAGGCGGTCAGGCTTGCGTTCTGATGTCCCTGCACGGCAACGGGAAAAGCGCCAAGATTTTTACGCCTGATACGGGCGCGACCAAAGATGTGAAATTATCTGATCTGATGGGTGCCTATGAAGGCTACGTCATTTACGTGCATCCGTTAGCTGAATTTACTGATGAGGCCGCCCCCGATCAAGATGACGTTGACCGCCATTGGTTCTGGGGTATCGTGAGCCAGTGTAAAGGCATTTATTGGCGCGTTGTTGTGGCGTCCATTTTGGTGAACTTGTTTGGTCTCGCCAGTCCGATTTTTATTATGAATGTGTATGACCGCGTTATTCCGAATAATGCGCTGGAAACGGGTTGGGTCTTGGGTATCGGTATTTTAACCGTGTTCGGTTTTGATTTCATCATGCGGACATTGCGCGGCTATTTCATCGATATCGCAGGGCGGCGCATTGATGTGATCGGCGCGCAACGCATTTACGATCAAGTCTTAAATATGAAGCTCTCGCAAAAGCCAGCCTCCAGCGGCGTGTTTGCCAATATGCTGCGTGAATTTGACAGCGTGCGCGAATTTATGACGTCGGCCAGTTTGACGATACTCGTTGATCTGCCGTTTACGCTTTTGTTTTTGTTTGTGATCTATTTGATCGGTGGGCCGATTGCGTTGTTGCTGTTCTTTATGATTGTTGCGGTGATCGGTGCGGGGATGTTGATCCAATGGCCGCTACGTAATTTCGTGAACAAGAGCGTTCATGCGTCCGAAGCCAAGCACGGTATTTTGATTGAAACAATCAACGGTCTTGAAACCATTAAAGCCGTCAGTGCCGATGGTCGTATGCGCGCCCGTTACGGTGTGCATTTGGGGCAAAGTGCCGCACATGCGCAAAGCTCGCGTTTTCTATCGGCGCTGGGTGTTAATTTCGCGACGTTTTTGCAGCAAGTCTCCTCGGTCGTTGTTGTGTTGATGGGGATGTATTTGGTGCGTGATGCCGCAATTTCCATGGGTGGTTTGATTGCTTGTGTGATGCTCGGGAACAAGGCCATTCAACCTATTGGGCAGATCGCCAATATCCTTTCGCGGTATCATCAATCACGCGGTGCGCTTAAAACGCTCAATGAGATCATGAGCAAACCTGTCGAGCGTCCACCGCGTAAACAGTTTTTGCACCGCCCAACACTGCAAGGCACGATTGCCTTTGACCAAGTCGGCTTTGTTTACCCCAACACAGAACGCAAAGTTTTGGATGGTGTCTCGTTCCGTATTAATGCGGGGGAGAAGGTTGCCTTTATCGGGCGCATTGGTGCAGGGAAAAGCACGATTGCGCGGCTTTTGCTTAATCTATACGAACCATCCGAAGGTGCGATTTACGCCGATGATACGGATTACCGCCAAATAGATCCTGCGGATTTGCGCCGTAACATTGCTTATATCGCCCAAGATGTGATGCTGTTCCGTGGCACGGTGCGTGAAAACATCACCATTGGCCGCGCCGAAGTCTCAGAAGAAGATATCTTAAAAGCATCCCAAGCCTCAGGCGTGCATGAATTTGTATCGCGTCACCCGATGGGCTATGACGCGCCTGTGGGTGAGCGCGGCGAAGGATTATCCGGCGGTCAACGCCAAGCGATTGCACTCGCACGCGCCATGCTTTTGCGCCCGAACATCATGGTATGCGATGAGCCAACAAACGCGATGGATGTGCAAGCCGAAGAAGCCTTCACTAAACATGTGCAGGAACAAATTCACGATAAAACCTTTGTGCTGATTACACACCGCCACAGTCTTTTGAAATTGGTTGACCGTATTATTTTGCTCGATCAGGGGAAGGTTCTGGCGGATGGGCCACGCGATAAAGTCATTGAGGCCTTACAAAAAGGTGAAATGCAGGTGCGTTCATCATGATGAAAGAAACCGAATTCATGACAGAATTGGCAGCAGCCTCGCGGGTGAAACCGACAGGCGCGTCGAGCCTTTTGCTGATCGCGATTACAGGGTTTTTGGTGTTTATGGTGCTGTGGGCGAGTTTCTCCGAGGTTGAGGAAATCACGCGCGGTTCAGGGCAAGTTGTTCCATCCCAAGAAATTCAGGTCGTGCAGAGCTTAGAAGGCGGCATCTTGCAGGAGTTACTCGTTGTCGAAGGTGAACGCGTGACCGAAGGACAAATACTCATGCGGATCAGCGATGTGATGTTTGCCTCAGAAGAGCGCGGCACCGAGGCCATGTTCATGAGTTTAGAAGCCAAAAAATCGCGCCTTGAGGCCGAAGCCAGCGGCAAAGAATTCACCGTCAGCGATGAGCTACGCACGAAAATACCTGAGATTGTTGAAAATGAAGAAGAGCTTCATAAATCCCGCCAGCGTGAGCTTGCCAATGCGATCTCTATTTTGAACGACCAGATCGACCAAGCAAACGCAGGCATCGCCGAAACCAACGCACAGATCAAGCGTTTGAAAGACAGCCGTGGCCTGATGTATCAAGAGCTTAAAATCACCTCCGAAATGGTGCGTCAAAAAGCTGTGCCAAAGATCGAAGAAATCAGGTTGAACCGCGAAATCTCCGATATGTCGGGGCAAATAAAAGCTGACGAGCAAAAGCTAATTGGTTTACAATCCGAACTAAAAGCCGCGAAAAAGCAGCTTGAAGATCAAGACGATAAATTTCACTCCCAAGCTTTAACTGAGCTTGGCGAGGTGAAAACCAAAATGGCGCAGCTTGAGGAAAGCCTAAAATCCATCGGTGATCGCGTTGATCGTACAGAATTGCGTTCGCCCGTTGATGGGGTTGTTAATAATGTGTCGCTCAAAACAATCGGCGGCGTGATCGAGCCTGCGCAAAAACTGGTTGAGATTGTGCCGAGTGATGATGCACTTAAAATCATCGCCAAAGTACGCCCGAGCGATATCGCGTTTTTACGCGCAGGGCAACCGATGAAGGTTAAAATCAGCGCCTATGATCCGCGCCGTTATGGCAGCCTCAAAGGGCAGCTTGTGCGAATTGGTGCAAACAGCGTGACCGATCGCGAAGGCAATGTGTTCTTTGAAATCGAGGCGCGCACAGACAAAAATTATATGGGCGAGGCGGATAATCCGCTGCCGATTACACCAGGGATGGTTGCTGAAACAGAAATTATCACCGGCAAGCGCACCATTATGGAGTACCTTCTCAAGCCGATCTACCGTGCGCGCGATAGAGCACTGACCGAGCGATAGGAGCAATAAGCGTATGATGAGGGTTCTCACAAACCGTTTCACCCAGACCGCCATTTTGCTGTCGATGTTGGTGTTGCTCTCGTTTCAGAATTTCTCCCACGCGCGTTGGCGCGAACAAATCCGTAACCTGACCTTTGACTACTACAATATCCTCAAGCCTTACGAGGCGGGCAATGATGTTGTGATCATTGATATTGACGAAGCCTCTCTCGCGCATAACGATCTTGGTCAATGGCCGTGGTCGCGGACAAAGCTCGCAGACCTTGTTGACCAGCTTAAAAAGTTCGGTGCGCGGGTGATTACATTCGATATGGTGTTTTCTGAACCTGACAGAACGTCGCCGCGCTATCTTGTTGATGTTATCGGGGATAGTGCGGGCGTGGCACAGGCTGATCTTGTACGCGAAACATTGATGACCTTGCCTGATAATGACCAATTGTTTGGTGATGCGATTGAACGTGCGGGCAATGTGGTGACGGGGTTTTCCCTGACCAACGAAGAAACGCGCGGCTCGCCACGGTTAAAAGCCAGTATTCGCGGCAAACAAATTGATAAATATGTGCCGAACCTCGAAGGGGTCGCGGCAAATATTCCAAAAATTGTACGTCATGCCGCAGGCAATGGCAGCTTCTTTGTCTCCAGTGATACGGATGGTGTTATTCGCCGTGTGCCGATGATTGTGGCGCATAAACGCCACGACGGCACGATCACCTCGATCTACCCCTCCTTGCCTTTGGAATCTATCCGCGTTTTGTGGAACGAGCCATCAATGTCGGTGGAGCTTGATGAGCCATGGTTGGCAAAGCTTGATCCTGAACGTTTCGGTATGCGCGGTATAAAGCTCGGCAACCGCAAAAAATTGATCCCGACAAACCCAAAAGGCGAGTTTTTAGTGTATTTCGCCAAGCCGCAAAAAGATTGGTATGTCTCCGCGCTGAGCGTCATGAACGGCACGGTTGATCCTGCGCGTATCAAGGATAAGATTGTTATTGTCGGCACGAGTGCTGTCGGGCTGAAAGATATTCGCTCAACCCCGCTTGACCCGTTCCGTCCGGGGGTTGAGGTGCATTTGAACATCATTGACCAAATCCTGACCAAAACATTCTTGCACCGTCCTGTGGATGCCATTGGCGGCGAGGCGGTCTCGATTTTTGTCGTTGGCGGTATAATTTTGCTGCTCTCACTGTTCACGGGGGCGTTGGTGCAGCTCTTCTTTGTGATCTGTCTTATTATTGCGGCGTTTTCGCTCGGTTGGTATGCCTTTACCGAACACGGTTTGTTGATTGATGTGCTGTATCCTAGTATTTCGGTGCTGTTAATTTTCGTTGTGTCTGCGGTGCTGAGCTATCTGCGCTCCGAAGAAGAACGCCGCCGTGTGCGTCAAGCTTTTGGGCTTTATATCTCGCCAGATTTTATGGATGAATTGACGCGCGATCCTGAGAAGCTTGTGCTCGGCGGGGAGACACGCGATCTGACGGTGATGTTTACTGATATTCGTAACTTCACTTCCATATCTGAAAGTATGAGCCCTGAAGCCCTTATTCAGCTCATGAATGAATTTCTAACGCCGATGTCTGATCTGGTGATGGATAATCGCGGAACAATTGATAAATATATGGGCGATGCGATGATGGCGTTTTGGAATGCACCACTGGAAGATAAAGACCATGCGCGTCATGCTTGTATTGCGGCGATGAAGATGAATAAATCGCTTAAGCCGATCAACCAAAAACTACTGGCCATGGCAGAAGCAGAACGCCGCCCCGCGATATTGTTGAAAGCAGGGATTGGTGTGAATACAGGCCCCGCGAGTGTCGGCAACATGGGCTCAAAGCAACGCTTTGCGTATTCTGCGCTGGGGGATTCCGTGAATCTGGCCTCACGCCTCGAAGGGCAAACTCGTAACTATGGGTGCAGTATTTTGATCGGTGCCGAAACGCAAAGACAAGTTCCCGATTTTGCCACGCTGGAGCTCGATTTAATCCGCGTGAAAGGCAAAAATGACGCGGTAAAAATCCATGGTTTGTTGGGCAATGAGCTATACCGTAAGCAAAAATTCTTCGCCCCTTGGTATGATGCGCATAGCGAAATGATTGCCCATTACCGCAAACAAGATTTTGATAGGGCGGAAAAACGTTTAAAAGACTGTCTGGAGCTTTCTGGCGGTCGTTTGCGGTTCTTCTATACCCTGTATGAAAAACGCATTGAAATGCTACGCGCTGAGCCGCCCGATAAAAATTGGAACGGTATTTACGACGCCCTTACAAAATAAGATGTTTGTTCGTTCGTTGGATAATTTGAGAGTTTGTTGATTAAGCGGAAAGCTTCTTAATATCCCATGTGCCCATGAGTTCAATCACAGCAGATTCAGGGATAGGGCGCGCAAAGTAAAAACCTTGCGCATTTTCACAACCCATTTCACGCAGTAAGTCGGCTTCTTCTGGGTGTTCAACACCTTCGGCAACGCAGGCCAGATTAAGGCTTTTTGCTAAAGCGACGATTGATTTCACAAGTTCATGACTTCTGCTGTCTTTTTGCATCGCGCGAATAAAGCTCTGATCGATTTTCAGCGTATCAATCGGGAAATAATAGAGGTAGCTCAGCGATGAGTAGCCTGTGCCAAAATCATCGATGGAAATGCCGATGCCTTCGTCACGGCAAGCTTGCAGCGTGTCTTTGGCGTTGTCTGGCTGTGTGATCAAAAGACGTTCCGTTATTTCCAACTTCACATCCTTGGGCTGCACACCGCTGTCTGTAATTGTCTTTTTAATGCCATCGACAAAATCACTTTCGGCAAAATCGTGGCTTGAGAAGTTTACGCTCATATGAAGGTCAGGATGACCTGTTTTATCCTGTATGCGCTTTAATGCCTCGCAAGAGGTGCGGAGCGCCCATTTACTGGCATCCACGATCAAACCGCTTTTTTCAGCAATCGGGATGAAAAGACTAGGCGAGATAAAGCCATCTTCGGGGTCTGTCCAGCGCATAAGCGCTTCAAAACCAATGATCTGGCCTTTACCAAGGTCAATAATCGGCTGGTAATGCATTTCCAGTACGTCATTATCCAAAGCTGTGCGGAATTTATTGGCGATTTTTACAGACTCAAACACGTCAGATTGCTCTGAAATCGTTTTTTCGACCATCTCCGGCGGCGGATAAGTCAGGCTTTCGCCCACGATTTCTGCACGCTTAAGCGTGTCGCGGTAGCGTGTCAGTATAACTTGTGAAATCATTTGAATGACGGGGTCTGTTGTTTTAAGACGCTGCGAGAAATCTTCGCGCGTTATTTCCAACATTTTACAATCTTTAAGTGCCTTAATCGTGGCGGTGCGCGGTGCGTCATCAACCAATGCCATTTCGCCGATAATCGTACCATTGCCGCGCGTGCCGATACTGCGCTGATCGCCTGAGGGGCCTTCAATCAGAATCTCAACCATGCCCTCTTCGATGATATAGGCGCAATCGCCCTTATCGCCCTGACGCATAATCAGTTCGCCTGCCTTGAAATTTTTATTTGATCCGTGCGATGTGTCCATGTGAATCTAAAACTGGTTGCCTTTACAAATTACTCTTGAATATTGCAATCATGAGATTGCTCAGGTTCATAATGCTACAGAGATATTAGCGTTAAGTTAACAATGAATATAATTTCACACTCTTTAATAAAAGTAACCAGATAAATTAAAAAAAGGGCTGTAACATGTTGATATCCGTCATCGGTATCGTGAAACAGACATTTATCTTTTTTTGCCTGAAATGCTTGACAAGGCAGGGGAAGGGCATGTAATGTCGCGCTTCAATTAGGAATTTATAGGAAAGTTGGAACGATGAAAGTCGCAAACTCGCTGAAAACATTAAAAACACGTGACCGTAACTGTAAAGTTGTGCGCCGCAAAGGCCGCGTTTACGTGATTAACAAGCAAAACCCACGCATGAAAGCGCGCCAAGGTTAATTGCACAGCTAATCCTACATATAGGATAACGCCTATATGAAAAGGGTATAAAACAAGGTCCGTTTTCGCGGGCCTTTTTCTTTGGTATAACGCCTTGAAAAACACAAAATCTTGGTGCAGGGTCTATTTTAGTCTGTTATACATCCATTGTCTCATAAGGAAATATGATGTTTTCAAAACTTTTCGGATTTATGTCCGCCGACATGGCAATTGATCTAGGTACCGCGAACACGTTGGTTTACGTGCGCGACCAAGGTATTGTGCTGAATGAACCGTCGGTTGTGGCGATCTCCATGCATGCGGGAAAAAAACAAATTCTGGCTGTCGGTAACGAGGCCAAACAAATGCTTGGTCGTACGCCGGGCAATATTGTTGCGATCCGCCCCCTACGTGATGGTGTGATTGCAGACTTCGAAGTGACAGAGGCGATGATTAAGCACTTTATCCGCAAAGTGCATAACCGCCGTTCCTTCGTATCACCGAAAATGGTGATTTGTGTGCCGTCTGGCTCAACGGCTGTGGAACAACGCGCGATTATCGAATCTGCTGAAAGCGCGGGCGCATCCCAAGTTGGTTTGATCGAAGAGCCAATGGCTGCCGCGATTGGTGCGGGCTTGCCTGTGACAGAGCCTACAGGCTCAATGGTCGTTGATATTGGTGGCGGTACAACAGAAGTTGCGGTGATCTCGCTTGGCGGGATTGTATACGCGAAATCTGTACGTGTCGGTGGCGATAAAATGGATGATGCGATTGTCGCTTATATCCGCCGTGTGCATAACTTGCTTGTGGGGGAAACCACCGCAGAGCGTATCAAAAAAGAAATCGGTTCTGCGTGTCCTCCTGGGGATGGCGAAGGCCGCACGATGGATATTAAAGGCCGCGATTTAATGAACGGCGTGCCCAAAGAAATTATCATCAGCGAACGTCAAATAGCCGAAAGCTTGGCCGAGCCCGTCGGGCAAATTATCGAGGCGGTGAAAGTCGCACTAGAACATACCCCGCCTGAGCTTGCGTCTGATATCGTGGAAAAAGGGATTGTGTTGACAGGCGGCGGTTCGCTTCTTGCTAATCTTGATTTTGTGCTGCGTCATGCCACGGGCTTAGCGGTGACAATTGCCGATGACCCACTATCGTGTGTGGCTCTTGGTACGGGACATGCGCTTGAAGAAATGAAAACGCTGAAAAACGTTTTGATTGGTGGATATGGCTGGACTGCTGTGACACGGTATTAAAGACTAACGATTGCTTCTTTTCCTCGCCTTTGGCTCGTATGCACACAAAACTTTGTCTTGCTTCGCTTCCACCATTGCCAGCGATTCTCTTTTTCTGTAGACTTTTAATAGTTATGTATTGCATTTGCATGGCAATCTTTATAAGCGTTGTACATTCACAATATGAATTAAAAACTAGTTGCAGAATGTTCAGGGAATAGATTTTTGAAATTTAGAACACGCTCGAAAACTCTAGCAAAATTAATCGGCCCACAATATTGGGGTGCGAAGCTGTCTTCGCTATTCTTCTTATTGGCCGCGCTGTCGCTGTTTGTCTTTTCATCATTGTCATCGGGCAATATGGGCGCGCTTCGTATTTATACGACTGATTTTTTCGCGCCTGTTTTATCTGTGTTTACCGCGCCGATGCAAGATGCCGTAGCAACAGTTGAAAGCGTCACAGGTCTTGCCGATGTGAAAGCAGAAATTGCAGCACTAAAGGACGAAAACGTCAAATTGCGCCGCTGGTATCAACAAGCCATGATCTTGGATGCTGAAAATAAAGAACTCCAAAAATTACTGAACTTCAAAACCGAAGCAGGATTGCATTATGTGACCGCACGCGTGATCGCGGATTCGGGCAATGCGTATTTAAAAAGCTTACTTGTTAAAGCGGGCTACGAAGACGGTGTCTTTAAAGGCCAAGCAGTCTTGGGCGGCGAAGGTCTTGTTGGGCGCGTTGTTGAAACAGGCAAGAGCTCAGCCCGTATTTTGTTGCTGACGGATGTGAACTCTCGTGTGCCTGTCGTTGTTGGTGGCACAAATGCCCGTGCTATTTTGTCGGGCAATAACGAAGGTGCGCCAACGTTGGAACATCTTCCTCTTGATACAGAATTAAAAGCAGGTTTACGCATTATTACATCGGGGCACGGCGGTGTTCTCCCTTATGGTTTGCCCGTTGGTGAAGTCATCGCCCATGATGATGGCACATTCGGTGTTAGAATGTATGAGAGCGCAGATCGCTTAACCCATGTGCGAGTCCTTGATAACGGGCAAGCAGAGCAATTTGGGGCGGCGGGCGCGCTATAAATGCTTCACACGTCTGAGAGTAATTTCACAAATATTACGGATATGCTGCGCTTGTCATTGGCGCATATTTTTCTGTTTGTGCTTCTTGTATTGAACATGATGGCATTGCCGCTGCCGTTTTTGGGGGATGTAAATCCTGCGTGGGCGTTGATTGCTATTTTCTATTGGTCTGTTTATCGCCCGACTTTGGTGCCGCCTGCTTTATGTTTTGGTGCGGGGCTTGCGATTGATTTACTTTCGGGCGGTGTTGTGGGGATGAATGCGTTTATCTTTGTGATCGTGCAAATGCTTGTCCGCAGCCAACGCCGCTTTTTAATGGGGCAGCCTTATATGATGACATGGCTTGTGTTTGGCTTAATGGTGCTGAGCATTGGGGTTGTGCAGTGGGGGATGCAATCTTTGGTACAAGCACAGCTTTTGAGCGTTCTGCCGATTTTGATTTCCGCGCTCGCCAGCTTTTTCATCTTTCCTTACATATCCCTGTTATTGAATGGGCTGCATCGGCTGCTTCCTGTTGCGCGAACGCCTTATAGCTGATTAATATATATCTGCTCATTTTTGACGGATGGATATGGATACGAAATCACAAGATCGTAGCAAGCAATTCACGCGCCGCGCCTTTTTGGTCGGGGCGTTGCAATGCACGTTTTTGACAGGGCTTGGTGTGCGCTTGGCGTGGTTACAGCTTGCACAAGGTGAGCGTTATACAACCCTTGCCGATAATAACCGCATCAATTTGAAAATTTTATCGCCGTCGCGTGGGCAAATATTGGATCGTAATGCCGTGCCGTTGGCGATGAACGATCAAAATTTTCGCGTGATTATCATTCCCGAGCAAACCGATGATCTGGGCAAAGCCCTCTCGCGCTTACAAAAATTGATCGAGCTTTCGCAAACCGATATCAAAAAAGTCGTCAGCACCGCAGACCGCCAAGCCACCTTTGTCCCGATCGAGGTCAAAGACAATTTGTCGTGGGAAGATGTGGCAACGATCGAGGTCAACTTAACCGATCTTCCGGGACTTTATATTGATGTCGGTGAAATTCGCACCTATCCGCAAAAAGAAGCCGCAGCGCATATTGTGGGCTATGTCGGTGCTGTGAACCGCTCAGAGCTTACAGGCGATCCTGTTCTCGCGCTGCCGGGTTTTCGGATTGGTAAAACAGGGCTTGAGAAAACATTTGATGATGCCTTGCGCGGGCAGGCAGGCTCTGCCGAGGTTGAGGTCAACGTTGTTGGGCGTGAGGTGCGCGAGCTAAAGCGTAACGCAGGCTCAATCGGCAAAACATTACATCTCTCGATTGATATCGGCTTGCAAGAATATGTGCAGGAACGCTTGAGCACGGAAAAAAGCGCGACCGCCATTATCATGGATGTTCAAACGGGGGCTGTTTACGCGCTGTGTTCATCGCCGAGCTTTGACCCGAATATGTTTACCCATGGCCTAAGTGCCGAGGCATGGGAAGATATGCTCGCCAATCCTGGTTTGCCACTGAATAACAAGGCGGTCGGCGGGCAGTATCCCCCCGGTTCGACCTTTAAAATGATTACGGCTATGGCTGGCTTGGAAGACAAAATCGTAACACGTAACAATCATTTTTATTGCTCGGGCTATTACGAATACGGCAGCGATCGTTTTCATTGTTGGAAGCGTGGTGGCCACGGCCAGATGGCTGTGGTGGATGCGTTGCGCGAGTCTTGCGATACCTATTTTTACGAGATCGCGACAAAGGTCGGGATTGATCGGATTGCGCATTATGCGCGGATGTTCGGGCTTGGTGATAAGCTCGGGTTTGAGTTGACGGAGGAACGCCCCGGCCTTGTTCCTGACCAAGCATGGAAGCGTGGGCATTACGGCACCGCATGGCAGCCGGGTGAAACCATCGTTGCCAGCATCGGGCAGGGCTATATTCAGGCAACACCACTACAGATGAGCGTGATGACCGCGCGGCTTGTGAATGGTGGCTATGCGGTGAAGCCGTGGATGACGCTCGAAGGGCAGAAGAAATTTGGCATTGATGTGAAGTGGCCAAAAATCGCGGTACAAACCAGTAACCTTGCGCTCGTGCGTGAGGGGATGGAGCAAGTCGTGAATAATCGCAAAGGCACAGCCCACGCCGCAGCCATTCATAAAGAAGGATTTGAGATGGCGGGCAAAACAGGCACCGCGCAGGTGCGGCGGATTAGTATGGCTGATCGTTTGGAAGGTGTTCAAAATGAAGACCTCGCATGGAAATATCGTCATCACGCGCTTTTTGTTGGTTATGCGCCTTATAAAAACCCGCGCTATGTTTGTACTGTGGTGGTGGAGCATGGCGGTAGTGGTTCGGCAACAGCAGCACCAATTGCGCGTGATTTACTGTTAAAGGTGCAAGAGCTTGATGTTGCATCCAGAGACATAAAGTTAGAGGCAGAATAAATGGCACGTCAATTTGATCTCACAGCAAAGACAAGCTTCTGGCACAAGGCAAAACACCTTGATTGGCTTTTGGTGATGCTCATCGGTATCGTCGCCATTATTGGGTTTTTGTCCTTATATGCGGCGGCAAATGGCAATCTTCATCCGTGGGCGTCGCGGCAAATGCTGCGCTTTGCGATTGGGTTTGTGATGATGATCGCGATTGCATTTATCGATATACGCTTTTGGTTGCGTGTGTCTTACCTGTGCTTTGGTGTGGGGCTTTTGCTGCTTTTGTTTGTGGAAATTGCGGGGCATATCGGGATGGGGGCGCAACGCTGGATTGATCTGGGCTTTATGAAGCTGCAACCATCGGAAATAATGAAGATTGGCGTTATCATGGCGTTGGCGCGATATTTCCATACGGCCAGCAAAGACGATATGAAACGCATTTTCTTCTTGTTTCCTGCCGCGTTGATTATTCTTGTGCCTGTGGGGCTTGTGTTGTTGCAACCTGATTTGGGCACGTCATTGATGATTATTCTGGCAGGCGTTGCGGTTGTGTTTATATCGGGGGCGCCGCTCTGGATATTTATTGGCGGGATTGTTGTGACAGCGGCCAGTATTCCGATCGCGTGGCATTTCATGCATGATTACCAGCGACAGCGCGTTATGACGTTTTTGCATCCTGAATCAGATCCGCTGGGGTCTGGTTATCATATTACCCAATCGAAAATTGCGCTCGGCTCTGGCGGGTTGGACGGCAAAGGCTTTTTGCAAGGCACGCAAAGCCGTTTGAACTTCTTGCCTGAAAAACAGACGGATTTTATCTTTACGCTTTGGGCGGAAGAGTGGGGATTTATCGGCGGAATCGTACTTTTGGCGATTTTTGCGTGTATTTTTGCCTATTGCGGTTGGATTTCACTGACGTGCCGTTATGCGTACGGAAAAATTCTTGCGTTCGGTCTGATGGTGAATTTTTCGCTTTACGTGTTTGTGAATATCGCGATGGTGATGGGGCTGATACCTGTGGTGGGTGCGCCGCTGCCGCTTATTTCATATGGCGGAACAGCAATGTTATCGGCCATGGTCGGGTTTGGGCTTGTCATGTCATGCTCTATTCACAAGGATTCAAAATTGCCGCGAATGTAAATATTATCATTGTTTCTTTGCATAGGAATGTCAGGTGATTTAAAATAGAATGGTATAGAGATATTAAATAGGTTGTGCGTGTGCTGAAAATTAAAAGATTCCTACCATTATGTGTGCTGAACGCCGTGCTCTTCGCGCTGGTGCTTAGCGTTACATCTTATAGCGCATGGGCACAGCCAGAGACTTCTTGTGACCCTGAGCTTATGCAAGCCATGGAAGCGCGCGCGTGGATGGAAACAGACCGCGAAATGATACAGAATCAAAACCTGATGACCATGGGCGATAGCGTGCTTGAATATTCATGCTTTGACCAAATGGTCAGCTTGGCGGGTGAATTCCCAGCAGATATCTTTTCAGATAGAGAAACATTGTGGCTTTTGAGTACGGGCGGTTTGCCGACGATTAGTAATATTTCGACGGATATCGCGTTGCAAGAAGTCGTCGGTATTGCGCTGTTTACCTTCCTTTTTGGAAATTTTGGGCAGACTTACTTAGGGGATCGTACCCCATTATTGGGTGCTGCGCCGCCACGTCCACCAAGAACATATGATTGTGGGGCACTTAATTATGCTTGGGAAAAAGCCAAATGCATGGATTTTGGCGAATTTCAAGACATTATGATCCCAGGACGTACGGATTTTGATATGTTTTACGATTTTTACTGGTATCGCGATACAGATCCACGGGATCTGCCAGCGTATCTTCCTGCTTGTACACGGAATTTGGGGGCGTGGAACCGCGCGATTGCAACGTCATTTAACAATAGCTCGCCACTTCGGCAGTCAGATCGCTATATCATGCCCACAGCAAGTGAGGCTCTGTTTGATACGGTCGCTTATGATGTTGAGGAGGTCTTACCTCCCGCTGTGCCAGCCTCACTGGCCAATAGCTATACGGCATTTATGGTGGAGAGTGCACATAGCTTGTTTGCCAATTGTGTAACAATACCGACCGGCATAACAGTGTCGCGCACAACGGGCGTGTCTGGGCCGACGGCAAATTATGCTGATGCAACATGCCCTAACCCGCAATGTTACTTTGATCAAGCGACATGCACGCCATAGGCTGTTAGAAATAAATAGCCTGTAATTTGTTTATGGAAACTGAATATTAACTTTAATTTTGTTATAATTTTAGATAAATGCTATAATTAACAATAAATATTGTGTTTGAATGAGGGTGAGTCTATGAAAAAAATATTAATGGCGCTGTCGCTGTGTGCGGCTTTGTTTGTTTCAACGCAAGCAAAGGCTGCGGGGTGTTATGTCACCGCCACAAACGATTATATTTGTGATACAGTCGCCCCGACAACGGCGGGTCAAACCGTTCAAAGAACACCTCTCGCGAATGTTCCTGGCAGTAACAACGTGTTTCAGACAAATAACATACGGAGCCAATATAGTTGGATGCCGGGTGTTCTTGTGAATCTAGGTATTAATACTTCATCGCCACCTCCGGGCACGCACTCAACACCAAATATTACGGGAGGCACAGGAGGCACAGCGAGCGGCACGCAAACAGCACAATGGAGCGGTGCTGAGTGTACACCTGGGGAAGATCCTCGTGTTGCCGCGCAAAATCTTCTGATACAAGAAGAGCGGAGGATGATGCGTAGTTATTATGATGGTCAGGGTGGGCATGGTTCGTGCCCCGGTTCTAACTGTGTTTGTCCGGCGGCCTACAAACCTCAAAACGCATGTCATTTAACAGTACCACGAGGCTGTAACTATCCTTACTGCGGCACAAACTCCGCAGGTTGCTTGACTGTGGGAATTGGTCACTTGGTCTTGCCGCATGAGGTCTCAACTTATTTGCCTTGCGGTACGACATTTTCAGATGATCACATAAACAATCTTTTTATTAATGTTGATTTTCCGCCGCGTTGGAACTCGGCTGTGAGCCAAACTCAGCAGATGTGTTTAAGTGGCGAGGAAGCGTCATGCTTTTTGGTGACGTTGACGAGTGTTATTTGGCAGCTTGGTGCTGGTTGGTACAACAGAACCACATACACGGGCAACACGTGGGCCGCGTTGAGAGCAGGACAGTTCAGGGTGGCTGCCAGTAGGTTCAGTTCGTCCCCTTACTGCGGTCAATATAGTCACCGCTGTGGCCAGTTCGTCGCGGCAATTAACGCGCTTGACGCTCAAGGTGTAACGGGTTGCGACGGCGTCGCGAATAACTAATAACTAGACGAAATAAGCCAAGAGGCTTATTTATATTAATGCCCCTTATCGGTGCATTTCCCAATGAATATAAGTAATGGATAATGGATATATGCGTTGTCGCATCTCAGTCGATGTGAATACGTGTCTTATTTTTTCATTAAATGCGGATCTTTAAGGCTCAGAGCAGCTCTGGAACATTTACTTTCTGCGTTTTCGTTAAACACATCTTTTGTGGCCATCGGAAACTCAACATGTATCAAGTTTCCTCCCATACCACACATGTCTTGGCACGTCGCATTTTGGTTCGGAGAACTGACTGTGACACCGTTTTCTGAATAGCTAATTTTAACAGAGCAATTTGCCGAAGGAGAACTGTCACCTTCAATAAGATTTGTCTCGTAAAGCCATGTACCTTCATCAATCATTGCAGCGGTTCCCTCAAGGCCACAGCTAGCACCACTTGTGTAGACCAAAAACAAAGAAAAATCGATGTTGCCATCTTCCGTCTTTGCGATCTTCAGATAATCTGTTCCGATAAAACTTGAAATACACTGCCCTGTTGTTTCATCTTTGTAGGCAGGTTCTTCGCAGGTTCCTGATACATCAACGATTTCATAAGCAGCAGCTTCACAGTAATAACCTTCTATAACGGTCTTATCTTGCGCCATGACAGGCGTTGCGGCCACAGTACATAGGAACGCCATTGTTGCGATTTTTTTCATAATTTTTTTCTCACTTTAAATGTCTATCTCAATTCTACCATGCCGCAGATTTTACCACAAATTATTCGTGTTTATTTACGCGGTGGCTTCCATATAGCTGACGTTATTTTGAGCCAATAGTTCTTGCAACTCGCCATCGGCGTACATTTCACGGATGATATCGCAACCACCAACAAATTCGCCTTTAACGTAGAGCTGCGGAATGGTTGGCCAATCAGAGAAATCTTTGATGCCTTGGCGGATATCATTGTCTTCCAGCACGTTGATGTCCTTAAACGGCACACCGAGCTGCGTCAAAACTTGCACAACAGCAGCAGAAAAACCGCATTGCGGGAAAATGGCAGTACCCTTCATGAACAGCACTACATCGTCTTTGCTTATTTCTTTTTTGATACGGTCAAAAATCATATTTTCCATTTTTTTCTCCTTTAATTACACTGTGTCTCTTATATTTATATATATAATCTTATTCGGTGGGAATAGCAGTCTGTATCGCTAGCGCATGCAATTCATCCCCCATTTTCCCTTTCAGGGCTTTGTAAACCAACTGGTGCTGCTGCACGCGTGATTTGCCAACAAAGGCCGCCGATTCAATATAGGCCGCATAGTGATCGCCATCGCCGCGCAGATCAGAAATCTTGACCAACGCACCAGGGATGCTTTCTTTGATCATATCTTCAATGTCTCCGGCGCTCATCGGCATGGTGTCTGTTCCTTGATCATTCTTATTTGTATCACGCATTATAAGCATAAATCGTAACTTTTCGCTACTCTTTCCCGCGTGAAAACGATGCTGCATAAGGGAAAATCATTTATTTGAATATGGTATTTGCAAAGCACTTGATATTATGGTAAAAAATAAAGAAAGAATTATAAAATTCCCAACTTCGTTCTTTTGGAAAAAATGTGAAGAATTGGGATGTTGCGAGTGTAAAGGTTTTCTAAAATGGTCATGACGTTAACAGTCAATTATGAAGGGCGCGTATGCGTATCGCATGATGAAGCCCTTGATGCGCTGCCCGTCGGCATGAATTACAGTGCCGAAGATAAAACACTGACGGTGCTTTTGGATAATGGCACCTATACACGCATTGGCTCAGCAACGATGCCAGAAATCAGCAAACGCCTACAAAAAGCCCGCTCTGTGATGCTAAAAGAAATGAACCGTTTTGGTGCGAACGGCGAAATCGAAGTGCCGCTTTATATCCTGTTCGGCGAAGATGCACCGAAAGCCTAAGCATCCTTATTATTTCCCCGCCATATAATCAGGCAACCAGCGTTCATTCAGATCAATCAATTCGTCCACGCTGATGCTCTCACCATTTTCAAATTTCAAATCCTTGCCGCCCGTTTTGCCCAAAATTGTCATCTTTATTTTCTGTGCTTCGGGAAGCGCCATAATGTTTCCGATGTCGCTTGTGGTTACAACGTAACGTGCTTGATCTTCACCCAGCCAATAAGCCGCATCGGCGTTCTTGATAATAAGCGCGGCACCTTTGTGTCCCGCCATCGCCATTTCCGCGAGCGTGACGAGCAAGCCGCCATCGCTAATGTCATGGCACGCCGTAATCAAACCTTTTTCCGCAAGCATACGGATGTAAGAGCCACGGTTAAGCTCGGATTCTAAATCAACTTTCGGAGGTGTGCCGATTTCCTTGCCATGGACTTCTTTCAGATAAAGCGACTGCCCGAGATGATTGCCGTCTTCTCCCACAAGAATAATAGTCTCACCATCATTTTGGAAGCCAAGGGGCAGGGCCTTTTCCCAGTCCTCGATCAAACCAACACCGCCAATAACAGGCGTTGGTAAAATCGCCTCACCGCTGGTCTCATTATAAAGGCTGACATTGCCCGAGATAATAGGGTAGGACAGCTTGCGGCACGCTTCGCCCATGCCCTCTAAACAGCCCACAAATTGCGCCATAATCTGCTCACGTTCGGGGTTGCCGAAATTGAGGTTGTTGGTCACTGCCAACGGCTTCGCACCTGTTGCACAAATATTGCGGTAACTTTCCGCCACCGCCTGCATACCGCCGCGCACAGGATCAGCCTTGCAATAGCGCGGGTTGCAATCAGAAGAAATAGCGAGTGCTTTTTGCGGCTTGTCATTCTGAGGCGAAGCCGAAGAATCCTTTTGCTTTGTGGCACGAGATCCTTCCCCCGCATCAAGTGCGAGGTCAGGATGACAGGGTATAAGAACAATTGCCGCATCCGATTGGCCAGAGCTATATTTAGTATTACCGATCACAAGACGATCATACTGCTCCCAAATCCAACGCTTGCTTGCGATATCAGGGCAGCAAATCATCTGGCGTAGCGTTTCACACAGACTGTCTTTCGGCAGCGCGTAGGCGGCGTTATCAATCTCATCCTGAAGTTTGTAATATCCTGCTTTGCGATCATAAATCGGCGCGTCATCCACCAATGGCGGCACAGGGATATCACACCATGTCTTGCCATACATATTCAGGCGCAAATGTTTGTCGTCTGTTGTGCGACCAATGACCGCAAAATCCAGATCCCATTTTTCGAAAATGGCGCGGGCTTCGTCTTCTTTGCCTGGTTTTAAGATCATCAACATGCGCTCTTGTGATTCAGACAGCATAATTTCGTACGGTGACATGTTCGGTTCGCGCTGTGGCACAGCATCCAGATCAAGCTCAACACCAATACCGCCTTTATCCGCAATCTCCACAGAGGAAGAGGTGAGGCCAGCAGCCCCCATATCCTGAATGGAGATAATCATGTCTTCTTGCATCAACTCTAAGCAGGCTTCGAGCAATAGCTTTTCGGTGAACGGGTCGCCGACTTGTACGGTCGGGCGGTTGCCTTCAACGCCGTCTTCGAACTCTGCGCTTGCCATTGTTGCGCCGTGAATACCATCGCGGCCTGTTTTACTGCCGACATAGACAACGGGCTGGTCAGGGCTTGCGCCACGTGCGTAATAAATTTTGTCGTGATCGGCAATGCCGACGGTCATCGCGTTGACCAAAATATTGCCGTTATAAGCGGAATGGAATTGCGTTTCCCCGCCAACAGTCGGCACACCCATGCAGTTGCCGTAATGACTAACCCCTGCGACAACGCCGTTTACTAAATGCCGTGTTTTCGGGTGGCTTGGATCGCCAAAACGAAGCGCATTGATATTGGCAATCGGGCGCGCGCCCATGGTGAACACGTCACGCATAATACCACCAACACCTGTGGCAGCACCTTGGAACGGCTCAATGTAAGATGGATGATTGTGGCTCTCCATCTTGAAAATAGCGGCTTGATTGTCGCCGATATCAATCACACCTGCGTTCTCACCGGGCCCTTGAATAACCCACGGTGCCTCAGTCGGCAGCTTTTTCAAGTGCAAGCGCGATGACTTATAAGAGCAATGCTCACTCCACATCACAGAGAAAATTCCAAGCTCCGTAAAGCTCGGCGTGCGCCCGATAATGTTCAGCATCAACGCAAATTCATCGGCGTTCAACCCAAATTGCGCACCAACTTCGGGCGTAATCGCTGGTTCGTTAAAATCGGGTGCTGTTTGTTTTATTGCTGCGGCGTTGTTCATGCTAAAGCCTCCATAATACTCTCAAACAGCGGCAAGCCTGTCTTATTCTTCTGCCAGTTTTGTGTTGCGTTCTCAGGATGCGGCATCATGCCTAAAATGTTTTTGTTTTTGTTCAAAATGCCCGCGATATTCGCGCTAGAGCCATTGGCGTTGGCGGCTTCGGTGATTTGGCCTTGCGCGTCGCAATAACGGAACGCGATTTGGTCGTGGGCTTCTAAATCTTTGACCATGTCGTCATTGGCAAAGTAATTGCCGTCGCCATGCGCCACAGGCACGTTAATTATGCTGTTCTTACCAAGCTTGCGGGTAAACTCCGTATCGGCGTTTTCCGTGCGCAAATGCATATCTTTACAGATGAATTTCAATGTTTTATTCCGCAGCAAAGCGCCGGGCAAAAGCTGCGTCTCGATCAACATTTGAAAGCCGTTACAAACGCCTAAAATGCGTGTGCCTTTATTTGCCGCAACAATAACTTCCTTCATCACGGGCGAGTGCGCCGCCATCGCGCCACAGCGCAAATAATCGCCGTATGAAAAACCACCCGGTAGGATAATCAAATCAGGGCTGCCAAGGTCTGTGTCTTTGTGCCAGACAAGTTGCGGTTTTTTGCCGCAGGCTGTTTCAACGGCCATCGCCATATCATGTTCGCGGTTCGTGCCAGGGAATACAATGATGGAAGTCTTCATAAGTGAATCAATCTCTCGGTTGTGTCCCTATTTTGTAGCAGGCAAAAACTTTTTTTAAAAGCCAGAATTTGATTCTTTGTAGATTCATAAGTTTTGTATGGGATTATCTATTTTTTGTAATTTTCTTACAATTTTTGTGCTGAAACGTAACTTTTTTGCTTGCACGTGCTAAATTCGTTAGATAAGTTATTTGTATAAGCAAATTTTGAAGACGTCGCGCGGCCTTAAGTGTGCGGGGAGAGCAGTTATTCTGCTTTGTGGGTCTTTGACCAGAATAAACAAAAAAAGAGTGAAAAGCTCTGCAACAAGCGAGTTGAACAAAATACGGGAATACAGAAAAGCCTCGAACATATGTTCGGGGCTTTTTTGTGCCCGCGCGAAGCAAACCGCAGGTTTGTTCGCATACGAGTGCAGCGAGGAAAATAAGCAAACCGCAGGTTTGTTCGCATACGAGTGCAGCGAGGAAAAAGAGAAGCAAAGCACGATATCTATGTGATTGACATGATTTTTCCCGCGTGCTAAATCCCTTACTTAACATAAATTAAAAACAGGAAGACGATCATGGTTAAAGGATTTCTGGCGGGCGTGTTTTTGCCATCTGCTGCGGGCGGTGTGGCGATGCTAGATACAATGCAGTTTTACCATTTGGCAACGACGGGGCATTTTTTGGATAAGTTTAGTAATGCAACATCAACGGAACAATATATTGGCATTGCTGCTGCCGTGGCCACCGCTGGCCTTACGGGCTACGCGCTCGGAAAATGGAAACCGAAACCGTGGGTCAATATCCCGAGCTAAAAACAAAAAACATTCCGTACTTCATGCGAAAGCCCCGACAGATATTAATCATGCGGGGCTTCGTTGTATTTGTCCGCGAAGCAAAGCGTAGCTTTGTTCGCATACTGAGCGTTAGCGAAGGAAGATAAGCAAAACTACTGCGCTTTTTGCACTTCGTTCATGATCTGGATTTTGGCCTCAAGGTGGTATTTTTCCAACATCGCGTCAATTGTGTGTTCTGGAACATTCACGCCTTTGGATGCAAAATCAGGCATCACTTTGCGTTTTACATCGTCAAAGCCAGGCTCTTCTAGGTTTGAGGCAATCACTTCGCGCGCATAAGCGTCGGCTTCTGCGCCGTTAAAGCGGAGTTGCTCCGCCGCCCAAAGGCCAAATAATTTACAGCAGCGCGCTTCAACCTTGAACTCAATCTCTTGGTCATGGGCGAATAATTTTTCAAATGCATCTTTACGATCATCCAAGCTTGTCATGATGGTGTCCTTTACTATTTATCCCTGAAATTAAAAAAGAATCTCTTGTTGGTGTTTTGTACCATTGGAATGAAAAGAAATCCATGCTTATATATGGCTTGGATTCACGCATAAGGATTTATTTTATGAATAAGCGCCGCACATTATATGAAGGCAAAGCCAAGATCATTTATGAAGGGCCAGAGCCGGGAACCGTTATCCAGTATTTCAAAGATGATGCGACCGCCTTTAACGCGAAAAAGCACGACGTTATTTTGGGCAAGGGCGTTTTGAATAACCGCATTTCCGCGCATATCATGACCAAGCTCGAAGGCATGGGCATTCCCACGCATTTTCTAAAATCATTGAACATGCGCGAACAACTCGTGCGTGAGCTAGAAATTATCCCTGTTGAGGTTGTTATCCGTAACATCGCGGCAGGCTCGCTTTGCACGCGTTTGGGTATCAAAGAAGGTACTGTTTTGCCGCAACCGATTATCGAGTTCTATTACAAAAAAGACGAGCTTAACGATCCGATGGTGAACGAGAATCATATCGTGGCGTTGGGCTGGGCGGATATGTTTGAGCTTGAAGAAATGGTAGGTATGTCATTTCGTATCAATGATTACCTCAATGGTTTGTTCTCTGGCATTGGTTTGAAACTGGTTGATTTCAAGTTGGAATTTGGCCGTATGTTTGGTGAATATGGCGAGGTTTACCTGTTCTTGGCAGATGAAATTTCACCTGATAATTGCCGTTTGTGGGATTCTGTCACGAACGAGAAAATGGACAAAGACCGCTTCCGTCAGGATTTAGGCGGATTGGTTGAGGCCTATCAAAGCGTTGCCGAGCGTTTGGGGCTGATCCCCAAAGGCGGTATTATCCATGGTGGTGATATTGACGAGCAAGTCGCCGCCGGTATGGGCGAGATCGAGAACGAAGTCGCCAAACAGCGCAACCTGCGCAGCATCGGCCATAAAACCCAGAAAAAACCAACAACAAAAGTTTAATCTATCCGTGTTGGTTGATCTGTGTTTCTATTATTTTGTTAGCGTAGGCACTAAAAATTCACGTGCTTTGTCGGTAACGATTTGGTCTGTTTCCTGACGACCTTCTCTGCTGTGTTTGTCGCGTCGGTAAATAACGGCACTTTCCATGGCGTCATATGTACCAAAAAGTGCTGCCCAATCACGCTCGTTTGGTAACCCTAGGTAAGGGTTACCAACAGATGATGCCATGACAACGGCTTGGGCGGCTTGCACAATGCTGGCGTGGAAATTTCTGCGATCTAATTCCAAACGGATATCATAAGCACGTTGGTGAACGGTTTCCATTGTGTCGTAATTTGCTTTTGCTTCTCGCTGCATTTTATAAGATTGATACCGCATTTCGGGGTGGGCTTCTCTGTATTGATCAAACGATACAGGCTCTGTCGGGATTTTGTCGAGCAAAGCATTCAACTCTCTATAAAAGCGTGGCATGTCGCGGTGGTTGCCGAGGCGACCTTCAAACGCGTAATCAACGGTATAGCGTGCCATTTCAATGGCTGTGGCGCGTGCAACACTATTGCGCTCTGTCACTTGATCGTCTGAAACCGCGCGTAAGGCAAGAATGGCTGCCTGAGGGGCATCTTGCAAGAGAGTCGCGATGTCTGAGCTTTCGTTTACGGAGTTATATTGTTCACAATGCCAAGCTTTGAAGCTGCTTTTATCGCGTTCTGCGTCTGTATAAGGCTGCTCTTCTCTCGGCACGCCCCATACCCATCGTAAACGTGTGGGGATCGGGTTGCACCCAATGTCTTTGACCATTTGTGCAAAATCTGCTGGTGATACATGGAATCTATTGTCATCATTCGCCATTGCTGCGGTAGATGTTGCTGCGCTCACGGCGAGTGCTGCTGCGAATTTTTTAAATGTGTTTTTCATGGCGGTCTCCCTTTATGCGAATTGTCGTAAATCTATAATACAATTATGCATAATTATGTCATTGTTATTTGTCAAATGAAAAAATGCTTTAAATGTAGCATCGGCAATGCTACACAAAGCGGTAGATTGATAAGGAGAAGACGATGAAAGCGATTGTTCACATTACATTGAAAACGGGCGTTTTAGACCCGCAAGGCAAAGCGATCGAGCATGCCTTAAACAGTGTGGTCTAAAAGGTGGCGGGACTCAATATATGTCTACCATGAGTGCGAAAGAGTTAGTAAAAAATGAATACCTTAGAGAGCTAAAATGAAACTTGATGAGTTGAATAAGAATTTGAATGCCAACGACGCGCGCATGGATACGATCAATATACTCTCCGCGCCAAAAGACTATGCTATGAATCTGTGTCGCGACGGGACAGAATTCTCTGTTTTCTATATGGAGAAAGGTATGAAAACTCAACTGGGTAAGTTTGCAAGCTTCGAGGAAGCCGCAGACGTCTTTTGGTCCTCGATCCAAGGTGATAGATATTTCTTTATGTGATCAGAGCCACTTGGTAGTGCAAGACCAGCCTTCGACCCTGTTTCTTAGATTATCCGATCCTTTCGAATGGTCATCGCTCCATACCACAAGTCAGGGTAGCTATATATAATTACGCCATGTATACTTATGTCATATATATCTGTCAAATTAAAAATGCTTTGAATAGGCGTCGGGCAATGTTACAAAAAATCAGCTATTGATAAGGAGATCGACATGAAAGCAATTGTTCACATTACATTGAAAACGGGTGTTTTAGATCCGCAAGGCAAAGCGATTGAGCATGCTTTGAATGGCATGGGGTTTGACGAAGTTGGCGATGTGCGTCAAGGTAAGTTCATCGAGCTTGATGTTGCCGAAGGCACGGATGAAGCGCGTATCAAGGAGATGTGTGAAAAGCTTTTGGCTAACCCTGTGATCGAAGATTTCACCGTTTCGTTTGCGGCTTAATCTAAAGTGTATCGTCATTGCGAGGCGACCTTTAGGTCAACGAAGCAATCCAGAGCATCGTTTGCCGCATCAACCATACTACCCTCAAGGGCACAAGTGGATTGCCGCGTCAGCGTTTCACGCCTCCTCGCAATGACTTTGAAAGATGACCCTACGGATATGACCTCTACCATCGACACTAAACTCCTCCATGACGTCCCACGCATCCGCGCGGGGCTTGATTATTTATTGGTCAATGATCCTGTGTTCTCAACGCTCGATATCGATTGGGCGTATTTTGACTGGGCGTATATGGGCACGGATTTTGCCGCCATTGTCCGCATCGTCGCGGGACAGCAAGTCTCAACGGGTGCTGCCAAAGCCATTTACGGGCGGTTGAGTGAAGCCATAAACCCGATGACTCCGCAGAATTTACTGGCTACGGATGAGGATGTTTTGCGCGCCTGCGGGTTTAGCCGTTCAAAAGTGGCCTATGTCACGGGGGCTGCCAACGCGATGATTGATGGTACGCTTGACCTTGACGCGCTCGCGAAAAAAAATGCTGATGAGGTGACTGCGGATATTACCGCGCTTAAAGGCTTCGGGCCATGGAGTGCGCAATGCTATCTCATGTTCTGCCTCGCGCGCCCTGATATCTGGGTTGCGGGTGATTTAGGAATTCAAGAAGGCTTACGCCGTTATTTGAAGCAGGAGAAACGCCCAGACGCCGCCCAAACATTGGCAGCCCACGAAAAATTCACCCCCCACGGCACCGCGGCTTCGCTGTTGCTGTGGTATATGAAGGGCTTATAAACGGATGAAATTATCGGGCGGTAAATCTTAACGATCAAACTTACGTGTCACGTAACATGTTTTACTGGTTTCGGGGTGCATAAATCTATAGCGCCCTGCCATATCGAAAGCGCCAGATTCAACAATCTCTCTATTGGCCTTGTAAAAATCATCACAGGCCTTTTCCGCTTGGTTGTCCAGATATGAACCGTAAAATACAGCTCCGCTGACCCCAAGTACAGCAGCGCAAAAACATGAAGTTAGAAGAGTACTCTGAATAGACATGATCGAAACCTTCCTTTGACATATAATTAATATCCACACCATAGCACCAGAAATAAAACCATGTCAATCTTTTGCTGCTGCCGTGCTGTATGAAGGGCTTATAGGTTCTTGGGCATGGCATGGCATGTCTTGCGCGGCTCGTTAAGTTGACGTTAACGGGCATTGCGGTATAACTAAAATTATGACCAATAAAGATGAAGTAGATGTGACCTTCGGGATCGATTTTAATCAGGCCGTGAACAATAAAGAGTTAGCACGGGCGATCATTGATGCGTTCGAGCATGAAGGTGGCTTTGAAGACCTTGCCGATAAATGTAAAGTTGTCACATCTCTTGGGCTTCGTTTTGCCGATGGTGCTGTCAAAGGGCGTGTTATGGGGGAGGCCTCAAAAGCACCTATTTCAATGGGGCGGGGTCTTGATCATTACGAAATGGATGATGTGGATGAACGGGCATCCGCTTATGTGCTCAGCGGCACATTGAAATCTTGCCTTGAAACGGCGGCAGAGGCTATTAAATCTATGGATTTGGTTGTCGGGTTCGCGGATTCGTTTGAACGCGCCAATGAAGGCAAAAAGATCCACCCTGAAATCAAAGCATTCTATCTATGGATGGATCGCAAGTTGAACGACAAGCTTCAGCCCACGCCTAAAAATACCTAAGACAGAAACTGTTCTTTCAAAATACGTTCTTCAAGGCTGTGATCGGGATCAAACAGAAGGCTCACACCAATGGATGTTGATTGGTGGATTTCCACGCTCTTTACATTACGGACTTCGGTGTAATCGGCAGTTGCGCTTGTGGGGCGGTCTTCGGGGCTTAAAATATCAAACCGTACACGTGCATTATCATGCAGCAATGCGCCGCGCCAATGCCGTGGACGAAACGCGCTGATCGGTGTGAGCGCAAGAATGGAGGCCGACAGCGGAATAATCGGGCCATGCGCGGAGAGGTTATAAGCTGTACTGCCCGCAGGTGTGGCAACCATAATACCATCACAAACCAGCTCCTCCATGCGCAGCACATCATCTACGGTGATGCTGATTTTTGCAGCAAAGTGCCGTTGGCGCAGGATGGACACTTCGTTAAAAGCAACGGCCTCAATGGTTTTACCGTCAACGGTTTCTGCCGTCATGCGCAGCGGGTGCAGCGTGACGGTTTGCGCGTTATCCAGCCGTTCCAAAAGGTTTTTGGTGCGGTACGGATTCATCAAAAACCCAACAGAGCCACGGTTCATGCCGTATATTTTTTTGTCTGAGCTGTTATATTTATGCAGCACCTCAAGCAATGTCCCGTCACCGCCAAGCGCCACGATAATGTCCGCCTCATCTGCCGTGCTATTGCCATGGGCGGCTTCAAGCTCTTGTAATGCGGCTTGGGCTTCGTCAGTCTTTGCGGCGTGGAAATGTATGTTCTTGCTCATGGAGGCCTTTATGCGTTCACGGCGTTGCGTTCTTGCCAATCGGTGGGATTGTTCAAAAATTCTTCAACCGACGAGAGCGTTTCATTATCGAAGTAACGTAGCTCTTTGGCAACCTCGATCACGTCCCCCCAGTTGCACAAATGATGTTGGGTCAGTCCCATTTTCTTGTTATCGGCGGCAACTTCGGGGCGCACGCCGTAATCAAACAAGACAAAGAAATGCTCGACCTTCGCGCCAGATTCACGCAAGGCATCAATGAATACTTTTTTGCTGCTGCCGTAATTTTGTAAATCCTCGGTCAGGATAATATTAGGTTTTTTGCTGTTATCGAAATGACCTTCGATTTGGCTCATGCGGCCGTGGCCTTTGGGCGTTTTGCGCACATAGATCATTGGTTTTTGCAGGCGGTCGGCAATCAACGCGCCATAAGGAATGCCCGCGGTTTCTGCGCCCGCGACAATATCAATGTTATCCATTCCGATATTTCTGCATAGCATATCAGCCGCCATATCCATCAACTGTGAACGCTCGGTCGGGAAGGAAAGCGGGCGGCGGCAATCCACATAAACAGGGCCTTTTTTACCAGAAGTATAGGTAAAAGGCTGGCGTACGTTACAAAGTACGGATTTTGTATCTAGTAAAATTTTCGCGGATTTCTTTGCTGCATCTGACATTGCTGTTTTCCCTCTTTATTGATCTCTGTTATGATCCTATCATGTGTTATAAATAAAGAGGTTGCTTACAACAAGCGCAATCTTTAAGTGCAATCTTTTCCAACTGAATAAAGCCGATGAATTTGAAAAACAGCGATACAACAAAATCGAGTGAAAGCGGTAATGTCCTCTTTTTGATTTTGACGGTTGTGTTTTTGTTTGCGGCGCTGACCTATGCCGCCACCAGTTCAACGCGCTTTGGCGGCGGAACGGATTCCGACCGTGAAACCACTCGCGTCAGCAGCGCAGACCTCATCCAACAGGCCAGTTACATTGAAAATGCGATCACGCGCATGGTGACGTTTAAAGGCTGCTCGGTTGATTTAATCAGCTTCGAGCATTCACCCTATGATGGCACTGACGTGAATTACGTGAATCCGTCAAGCCCGACAGACTTTACCTGCCATATTTTTCATCCTGCGGGTGGCGAGGTTTCGGATCGAACCGTCGGTGGTTTGCCGTTCGATTTTTCAGGTAACCGTTACATTCAGGATGTAGGCACGACCGTGACAGCCCCCGCAGAACGTGCGGAGCTTTATGCCATGATCGAAGTCGGAAAAGGGCTGTGCAAGGAACTGAATGTGAATTTCGATATTGCTAATCCTGCAGGTGCACCGCCCGTTCTTGATGGTTTCGGCGAAGGGGATTTGTTTGTCGGTACGTTTGACGGAACCGATGCCATGAATTCGGCTGTTCCCGATACATTCGGAAAGCGCAGTTTTTGCGGCTCTGTCGCTGGTGTTTACCGCTATATTCACGTGCTTGTCGCCCGTTAAAACTCAATTATTTTTTGATTCTGTAAAATAAATAACTTGACATAAAGTTACATTCCCCTGTATATATATTTACATAATATTGCTTACAAAGCGATGTTCAAGACATAAAATTACAAAAAACACAAAAACAGGCGAATTGAACATTCAGGAGGATTACAAAATGTCAGGGCAACAAACACAATCAAACAACAATACAGGCCATAAAATGGGCGGCTGTGACAATGTCATCAGCTTTGCAGATTTTGCGGCACGTATGGAGAAAAAAGGCGATATCTTTTCACGCAGAACCCCCCTCGGTATGATGGCTGCCGCGCAGGAAAATTCTGTGATCTATATCGGTGATTTGCGCTAGCGAAGCAAACCGCAGGTTTGTTCGCATACTGAGCGCAGCGAAGGATAATATGAAGCAAACCGCAGGTTTGTTCGCATACCGAGCACCGCGAAGCAAAACAACGTTTTGTTCGCATACCGAGCCGAAGGCGAGGGAAGATAAGCTCCGCGAAGCACCCTAAAGGGCATAAACGCACCGCAGGTTTGTTCGCATACTGAGCACCGCGAAGCAAAACAACGTTTTGTTCGCATACCGAGCATTAGCGAGGGAAGAATGACGATCTTATTCAAAAGCGGTGTGCTTGTTCGGCGCACCGTTTTTTATTTATCCAACAACGCAAAAAACTCGCTCATGTTGCAATTTGTCACCGCCAAAACTTTGGAGATGCTTTCTGTCGACGGCCAGCGCGGTTTGCCGTCGGCGCTTATGCGTTTGCTCTTGTTGAACGTTGTCGGGTCAAGCCCTGCCTTTTTTGCCAAGCCAGAAGGGGAGTAGCCATATTCGGCGGCTAATAAATCAATGGCTTTCCAGATATCGTCGTGGGTAAACATAAGTAACTCTTTTCCGTCAGAACAAATCAAATAAATACATAAATCGGTGGTGGCCTGATTCTCCGCAAGGCAGCAGAGAATATAGAGAGAAGCCGTTAGAATAAACAGCCTAGGATTATTGTCTCATCCATAGCCAGAAAAATAAATAGGAAAATATTCTTATTTTCTTCTTGACTTAAGAATTTAATCCTATCATAAAGGAAGCAGAAACGGAAGAACTATGTTCAAAAACAGGATAAAGGACACAAAATCATGGGAACCAAGGAACGTTTTTGCCCCAAACCACAACCCGAAATACAACGCACACCCTTTGATAGCGTCGAGGAAGCGTGGTTTTGGTTTATTCAGGCACAAAAAGCCCGCGAAGATGGCGCACGCTTTTCTTTCGGGCAAGGATTGGTCGCGCGTCCGTGTGAACCGATCGACATTTTAAATGTATTAAATGGCCTTTACCGTACGCGCCGTTTGTTGATGGATCATTTGCGCGTGCTGCGTTTTTATGGTGATCGCCAAATGTCGCCTGATCCGCGCCGCCAACGTGAAATGCTCGCCCATGATTTATGGTGCGAGGCGATGGACAGGATCGAACCGATCCTTATTCGTAAAGGCATTGTCCATGGCGCGTCATGGTGCAGGGAGGTCGAGCCATGCACGACGGTTTAATCGCTGCAGCGTCAGATGATGCAGGGGAGCAAAGCACACAAAATACGCAAAGCGCGTGGGTTGTGTTTAGTGGTCAAACAGATCGCCCATGGTTAAAATGTTTGAAGCGGGGTTATCGCCATTGCTTTGTCATTATCAATGACGGGCGGCGCTGGCTCTCGTTTGATCCGATGCTCAACTACACCGATATCCGTATGCATCACCATATCCCGCCCGAATTTGATTTGCCGTCATGGTTTAATGCGCGCGGGCATCATGTTCTGTCTGCGCCGCTGTGCCAACGCCCGCAAAAGCCTGCGCCGTTTGCGTTGTTTACTTGTGTCGAGGCGGTGAAGCGGATTTTAGGACTTCATGCGCGGCTGATTATCACGCCATGGCAGCTCTATCGTTATTTATCAAAACATCAAACGTATTGTCATTCTGAAGGAATGTAATGACTGAAGAATCTGATCCTGTAAGGCCACATTTAAGATTCTTCGCATGCGCTCAGAATGACAGGGTGAGGCAACGGAATGACAGGATAGGGGGCGGATAATAAAAAACTTCGCGCACTTCGTCTGACTTTATTACTTCGTGTTTAAAAACAACAACCACAAAATCACCACTAAATCAAAAATAAAGGAGAATTAAAATGGGAAGCTTAGTTTCTGTGCCCAAAATATCCACCACGCCCCAACCGCAACAATCGGTGCGTTACGTACAAACGGTGAGCGCACCATCAACCTCGTCGCAGTCCTCGTCAAGCTCCACACCAACAGGCAGCAGCAGTAGCGGCAGTAGCACAACCGAGTCCATCGCCAACATCGCCGCCACGCGTGAGGATAATTTGCTGCGTCGTAGCCGTGGTTTATCAAGCACCATCCAAACCAGCTTTCGCGGCTTGCTCGGGATGAGTGATGAACCGCAACGCAAAACATTATTGGGAGAATAAAAACATGAACACCATTGTATCCTTAACAAATAAACAGGCGGGCAAAGATGCAGATACGGCAGCCGCCATCGATCTCGCCCCCCTAAAAACGCGCTACAAAAGCGCGCAATCGCGCCGCAATCATTGGGAACGTCTATGGGATGAAGCCTATAGCTATGCCTTGCCGCAGCGTGACCACATGGATGATAACGCCGCCCCCGGGGCACGGAAAATGGATCGGTTGTTTGACGCGACAGCGCTTGATGCGGTGGAAAAACTATCGGCCAGTTTGCTCGGTAATCTCACCCCGCCATGGACGCAGTGGTTTGGTTTAAAACCGGGCCCTGATCTTAGCCCTGCTGAGGCCGAAACACTTGCGCCTGTGTTGGAGCAAGCCGCCAAAACCATTCAAGCGCATTTTGATCGCTCGAACTTCATCGTGGAAATTCATCAATGCTTTTTGGATTTGATCGTTGGCGGTACTGCGAGTCTTGTGTTTGAAGAGGCCGCCCCCGGTGGGTTCTCCGCCTTTAAATTCTCTGCCGTGCCGATGAATAATATCGTGCTGGAAGAGGGCGGAAGCGGGCGTTTGAATACGTCATATAGGCCACTATCTTTAACCTTGCCCGAGATTAAATCACGTTATCCGCTTGCTGTGCTTCCTGCAAAAATTACGGGCGCGGGCGATAAAAATCCGCAGCAAAAATTTGAGCTGCTCGAAGTCATCACACCGCTTGAAAACGGCACGTATGATTACAAAGTCGTGTTAAGCGAGAGTGAGCCGATGGTTTTGTTGCAGCAAGGAAGCTTTGCGGAATCTCCTGTGATTTCGTTCCGTTGGCTGAAATCACCGGGGGAGATTTACGGACGCTCGCCTGTGATGAAAGCACTGCCCGATATCAAAACCGCCAATAAAGTGGTGGAGCTGATCTTGAAAAATGCGTCCATCGCCGTGACGGGCATTTGGCAAGCCGACGATGATGGCGTGTTAAACCCTGCCAATATTGAGCTGAAACCGGGTACGATCATTCCAAAGGCTGTGGGGTCGAAAGGTCTTACGCCGCTAGAAATGCCAGGGCGGTTTGATGTGTCGGAAATTATTTTGTCTGATATCCGCGCCCGTATTCGCCATGCGTTGCTTGCCGATACGCTTGGCCCTGTCAGCAACACACAAATGACAGCAACCGAAGTGATCGAGCGTTCGTCCGAGATGGCGCTTGTGCTTGGCGCAACCTATGGGCGTTTACAGAACGAGCTTCTCACACCGCTGATCTTGCGTGCGTTTTCAATCCTGCGCCGCCGTGGTGAAGTGCCTGATGTCAATATTGATGGGCGTTTGGTCGAGCTTGATTACCGCTCACCGCTGGCCCTTTCCCAAGGGCAGCGCAATGTCCAGAACACGTTGTCATGGGTCAATTCCGTGGCAGCAATGGGTGCTGCGGGGCTGGATGCTGTGAACCTGCCCGAAGTTGCGCGCTACCTTGGCAATGCCTTGGGCGTGCCGAGCGATCTCATCCGTAATGAATTACCAACACAACAAGAAGGAGACCCACAATGATAAAATTTATAAAAAAATTATTCACCCGTAATACATTCGATGGTGTCGTGGACGTCGCACCACTCCCCCGCATGGAGAAAAAAGATATCGAGCGTTTATTTGCTCGTGTGTTCCTATCCGAAGATGGACAAAAAGTATTGTCCTACCTACAGGCAACAACCTTCCAACGCGTCATGCCAAGTGATGCCAGTGACGCGCAACTGCGCCAAATGGAAGGGCAGCGCACGATGCTGCTTTCTATCCAACGTATGGTGCAATCTGCACAAAAATAACAACTCAACCCCAAAGGAGACCTTACCCATGACTATGACCCAAGACAATCTACTGACCGAAGAAAACGAGGGCGCGATTGCTGTGCCTGATAAATTCCGTGATGCTGAAACGGGCAAAATCAGCCTTGATCGTTTGCTGCAATCTTATCAAGAGTTGGAGCGCAAACTGTCATCTAACGCTGCGTCACCGAACTCTTTAAGCGCGCCTGCAACGCCTGATGATTACAACATCACCTTGCCAAACCCGATGATGGAAATGGACGCGGAAGTAAATCAACGCCTACACGCCAAAGGCTTTACTGAGGAACAAGTACAAGAGGTTTACAACCTTGCAGCTGAAAAACTCATGCCTGTGATGAGTGCGATGGTGCAAGAATATGAAGCCGACAAAGAAATCGAAAGGCTTCTTGCTGAATTTGGTGGTGAAGAAAAATGGGCGGAAATGTCACGCCAGATGCTCGCCTTCGGACAGAAAAACCTCGCCCCGAACGTGCTTGAAAATCTCGCCACATCCTATGACGGCGTGATGGCACTTTATAAAATGATGAAGTCCGAAGAACCAAACATGTCCGTGCGCGATGGCACCGTCAAAGCCGAAGGCACAGATGACCTAAACGCCATGATGCGCGATCCGCGTTACTGGCGCGAAAAAGACCCTGTGTTTGTTTCCAAAGTCACGAATGGTTTTAAGAAAATCTACGGCAGCAAATAAGATTCCCCCACCGTCATTGCGAGTACCCACAGGGCATAAACTTCGCGCGGCAATCCAGACTCTAGATTGCCGCGTCGAATTTCATCCTCCTCGCAATGACAACTATTTCTTCTTTACATGCCTTATTGTTATGGTTATTTATTATGCTTAATGAACGGGAGGGAGAACACAAAATGAAAACATCATTCACCAAAAGCGCACTGGCTGGCGCGGCTCTATCAGTTCTGGGCAGCGGCGCAATGGCGCAGGATACTTATGTTGCTCCAAAGCCTTTTGATTTATACAATGTAGAAGTTATGCGATGCACAACAAAAAAAGTGTATAACGCAGCTTCTGACGCGTATGACTCTATGACGAAAGAAGAGCGCATGACATCACCCGAAGCAAAAAACTTACATTTATTGTTTTTTATTGCGGATGTAGAAGGTATGGAATTTGAATATTCTGCTCGTATCTTACGAGAGGCTCTAAAAAATCAGAATGCACCACGCACAGATGTTGAAAAAATGGCTCTAGAGTTTGCTATGGTTTCTCCGATTTATTATTCTGTGGATCTGTTCGAAGAAGCTCATGCGTTTGCTAAAAAAGGATTGATTACTTTTGATGCAGATACGGTGGTAGAAAACTGTAAATCCACTGCGCAGGATTTAGTTCCCGAATATAGCCATCCGTAGTGAAACCGTTCGAAAATTTGAAAAATCAGGGGGAATACAAAATGAAAACATCATTCACAAAAAGTACATTGGCTGGCGCAGCATTAGCGGTTTTTGGTAGTGCTGCGATGTCGCAGGATAGTGCTCAATCCAGACGTCAGGGTATAATAACAAGAATTGAGTATGAAGGTTGTTTGGCGAGCGCGCTAGAGAGTGCGATCGGAGATAAATGGCGTCAATATACGGCGCGGGAGCAGCGGGAGTTAGTCGAACCCGCTTACCTTGCTAACTTAATGACGATGATTTATCAAAGACAGGTCGCCTTGGGGATTTTAGTTACAGTTTTGCGCGGTGAGGAAGGTAATTTGGTTGCCCCTACAGATGATATGCCCGCGCGCGATGTTGATGTTGATGATCCTCTCACGATTACAGAGCGTGTCATGGCTGAAGCCATGTTCGCGATGTCTATGACGTCTTCGTTTTATGATGCGATGTTAGAAATGAAAGTGCGGGGCGTGCTAGACGTGCCTTTTGTTGAGCTTGATCAAGGCTGTCAAAATGAAGTGTACGGTCTTAATCCGTCACCGCACTAAAAATTAACTAAACCTGCGAATTTGCGAATTCGCCCGCATTATGATCGTCGATCACTTGCTGGAAATAACGGCGGATGGTTTGCGTTAATGGCTCAAATTGTACAGCAACTCTTTCATGTCCTTTGCGGACAATATGGCCGTAATGTTTGATATCTATAATCGTATTGCGCAGTTTGAATTTCAATGTGAATTCGATGTGTTGGTTTGTGCCGAACATGCGATCATCTGCAACAAGTTGCAAGCCGCCTGCGCTCCAATTTTCAATCGGGAATGTTTGTCCGTAAATGACAACAACGCAGCGATCATCCGTGCGGCGTGGGTGCCGACGTTTGGTGCTTGTCGCGTCATTGCTCGTGGTGCTTTTTAAAGAGGATAACAATGTCTGTAGCATGATAGAAGGCCTCCTTGATGCCCACACCCGATTTCAATTGACGTAATATATGATTGCCGTAGGAAATTAACAAGATTTTTCTATTAAATATCTCATGTTCTGCGCCAAAGATCAAATTTTTTGATTTTATATGACTTTAATAGTTGACAATATAGGAATTATATCCTAAAACTATCTTTATCAACGCCACAGTTGTCATTCTGAAGGAATGAAAGGACTGAAGAATCTTGTGCCCTTAAGCAAACAGATTCTTCGGCGATGCCTCAGAATGACAACGATCTTAACGATACCCAAAATTCACTGTGTCGGAAAACAAATGCCTCGTTTATGAGCATTTGCCCGTCACGGTATCCGCACGCTATTCAGGCCGTGATCGCATGAACACGACAACCCGAAGGCTTGTTTTCACTTTTTAACTTTTAACAAATGAGGACTAAAAAATGTCTACTTCCATAGATCAAGCCTTTATTAAACAGTTCGAGCGCGAAGTTCACGAAGCGTTTCAGCGTCAAGGTTCCAAATTGCGGAACACAGTGCGCACCGTAAACGAAGTGAACGGCTCATCCGCTGTGTTCCAAAAAGTCGGCAAAGGCACGGCTTCCACCAAATCAACACACGGCATGGTGCCTGTGATGAACCTTTCCCACACAAGTGTTGAATGCCTGTTGCAGGATTTCTACGCTGGTGATTGGGTTGACCGCCTTGATGAGCTAAAAATCAATATTGATGAGCGTCAGGTTATTGCGGGTGCGGGTGCATATGCGCTAGGCCGTAAAACGGACGAGCTTATCATTGACGAGCTGGCGACAGCGTCTGCCAATGTCATTGTCGATAGCAATGTTGGTTTGACCAAAGACAAGGTGCTCTCCGCGTTTGAAACATTCGGTGAAAACGATGTTCCCGATGATGGTCAACGCTTTGCGGTTGTTGGTTGGAAACAGTGGAGCGAGCTTCTTAAAATTGACGAGTTCGTGAGCGCAGATTATATCGGCTCTGAAAACCTACCGTATTCCAGTATAACCCAAGCCAAAATGTGGCTCGGCACGTTGTGGATTCCGCATTCAGGTCTGCCCATTGATAGCAACGATATCCGCTCTTGCTACTTCTATCACAAAAATGCGCTCGGTCATGCGGCTGCCTCTGATGTTCAAACAGACATCACATGGCACGGTGATCGCGCAGCCCATTTCGTGAACAACATGATGAGCCAAGGTGCCAAAATGATTGATGAAGCGGGTGTTGTCGTTATCAATTGTGACGAAACTCCAGACTAAAACTGACGCTCTTCGGTTTCTCTCTAATCGTCATCCCTATACCCCCCGTCATTGCGAGGAGCGTAGCGACGCGGCAATCCAGAGTCGTTGTTACAGCAACATACTGGATTGCTTCGCTACGCTCGCAATGACGGAGTGCGCGGGTATGACGGTGCTTTTGAAATCAATCGTCCAAACACTTCCAACCAATTTAAAAGGAACATCATCATGGCTTTTACAGCATCAGACTTGAGCGTGTTGGCGTATGCCAATAACTTTACGCTTTTCCACTACACAACAATCGATAACACAGCCGCAATCGAGACATCGGGTTACTTTGATAACGCGGTCGATATGCTGCGCTTGAACGATCTGATGATCGTGAATATCGATACAGACGGAACACCGGCGACAAAATTCTACATCGTCACCGGCAATGACGGCAGCAGCGTCACAGTAACGATCTATTCGTAAGAATAGGCCGTTCCATCCTCCCTTCCTTTGCCCTTAAAGGACGAACCGAGGTTGCTGATGTCTATAGGCACTTCTAACCCCCGTGCCTAAAACGGGCGGCGCGTGCGTATCCCTTTCCCCCTCCCCACCGATACGCACGCTCCGCCTTTTTGTATTTTGTTGACATAACCACATACTCGTGCTGCAACTCTACAATATAAAAAGGAGACTGATATGAGTGAGAATAAACCAGCAAGTTTAGTGGAACAATTAAAGCATACCTTCAAATTTCTTTTTCATCGGCATTCTGCGGCTGACCATCAAAGACTAAGAGAATTTTCGACTGCTTTTGACGAAATAAAAGTTGAGCATGATGCAAAGACAGCATCGAATCCGTGCCCTAAACCACCAGATGCGTAGTAAAAACGATTTATAATTATTCCAAAACCCGCCATTTCGGCGGGTTTTTTTATTCCTCTTAACCGTATTGTTATGGCCTTCACCATCACAATAACTGTCATTCTGAAGAAGCGGCGCGACTGAAGAATCTGAAACCTTCAAGCATGCAGATTCTTCGCTTGCGCTCAGAATGACAGGGTAGGCAGAATGAATAAAAACCTTCGTGGGCTTCGTCTGACTTCACGACTTCGTGTTAAAAACAAAAAATCCCAACACCCCTAAAAAGGAGAACCACTATGGCATTATCCGATGTGGCGCTGGCTTCCCGCGCTTTAATAAGACTTGGTGCTGCGCCGATTTCATCATTTGATGACGGCACGGCTGAATCCGAAATTGCGGGTGCGTTATATGCCCCGATGCGCGATGCGCTGCTCTCTGCCTATTCATGGAGCTTTGCCACGGGGCAGGCGGTGCTGACAAAACTTGAAACCGCACCGCTTGCCGATTACGCAAACGCGTTCCAACTTCCCAATGATTACCTCCGCATTATTTCCGCAGGCAGCGGTGGTCGTGGGCGCGGTCTGAATTACCGTATCCAGCGCGGCGTGCTGCACACCAATTCATCCGAAGTCATGCTGACTTATGTGTTCAGGCCTGAGGAAGAAGAATTCCCACCGTATTTTGATGCCGCACTCATTGCGCGCTTGGCGGCAGAATTCACCATTCCTGTCACCGAAAATACATCTCGTGCCGAAACCATGTACCGCTTGGCCGAACGCGAATACGAACGCGCCCGCCAGATCGACGCCCAACAAGACACCCCGAACAAGCTAGAACATTTCAGCCTGATTGATGCGCGGGTGGAGTAATTTGACATAAATAATAATGTATGGTAAGTTTGCGATTAAGAAAATTTAGCATGAGGAGATAAAAATGGGATTAAAGGATAAATTTGGTAGTGGCTTTGATGTTCATGACAGGACTCATGAAGTTTCCAGACATATAGATCGTGTTGGGCGAGAGAGCGCCAGCAGGGATGTTTTTGATGCAGGCTTTGGCCGCGGCCCTTTGGCTAATCGTACGGGCAATGTGTTTAAAGATGATCCGTTTTTTAATCCGTGGGCAAAAGGCGGCTCGTTTAATAAACGGCGTTAGATACATACCCCAATAATCACTTAACCCGCCCGCTGTGGCGGGTTTTTTATATCTTTTTCACCGTCATTGCGAGGAGCGCGAGCGACGCGGCAATCCAGACTCTGGATTGCTTCGCTCTGCTCGCAATGACGATCCCCTTATATTCAACCCAAGGAAATCCAAACATGACACGTATCAGAAAGACAAAAACCACGTTCACCGCTGGCGAGGTTTCGCGCGCCTTATTAGGCCGCAGTGATCTGCGTGCTTACGAGAATGGCGCGCTCTCCTTGCGGAATGTGTTTATCCAACCGACAGGCGGTGTGACACGCCGTGCGGGAATGCGTTACGTTGATACAGCTGCCGGCAACGGGCGTTTGATCGCATTCGAGTTCAGCACCGAACAAAATTATTTGCTGGTTCTAACGGATGGGCAAATTGATGTTTTTGCCAATGGCGCAAAAGTCGAAACATTGTCCGCGCCATGGAGTGAGACACAAATCAAAGATGTCGCCTGGACACAAAGTGCGGATACGCTTTTGCTCGTGCATCCCGATGTGCCACCGAAAAGCTTGACCCGTAATGCGGGCGGTACTTGGACGCTTAGTGATTGGGGCTTTTTCACGGAAAGTAACGTGCGCCGTCAGCCGTATTTCAAATTCGCCGCCACGGAATCCACCATCACGCCTTCAGGCACAACGGGCAGCATTACGCTCACAAGTTCTGTTGATGTTTTCACATCAAATCATGTCGGCACACGCCTGCGCGTTGGTGGCAAAGAAGTGAATGTCACGGCCTATAATTCACCCACCGTGGTCACTGTCGATGTCATAGAAGATTTGGCAAGCACAGACCCCACCATTGATTGGCAAGAGCAGAGTTTTAGCGCGGTGCGCGGCTATCCGATATCGGTCGCCTATCATCAAAACCGCCTTGTCATCGGCGGCGCACGGGATTTGCCGAACAGGCTTTGGATGTCAAAATCAGATGATCTGTTTAACTTTGATCTCGGGACAGGCCTTGATGACGAGAGCATTGAATTTGCGATTTTATCAGACCAAGTCAACGCCATTCGCGGCCTGTTTTCTGGACGACATTTACAAGTCTTCACCAGTGGCGCGGAATGGATGGTCACCGGTGATCCGCTCACGCCCACCACCGTACAGGTCACGCGTCAAACGCGGATTGGGTCTATCGTTAATCGTTACGTTCCGCCTGTGAGTGTCGACGGGGCGACGTTGTTTGTCGCCCGCAACGGCGAGCAAATTCAGGAATTTCTCTACACCGATATTGAGGCTGCTTATCAGGTCACAGATTTAGCCCTCATCTCACGCCATATCATCAAAACCCCTGCTGATCAGGATTTTGACCAAAAACGGCGCTTATTATTTATCGTGCGCGAGGATGGCAAATTCGCAACCCTCACTATTTTCCGTGCGGAATCTGTGTCGGCATGGACGCTGCATGATACGCAAGGCGATGTGAAATCTGTCTCGGTCGTTGGTGAAACGGTTTATGTGTTGGTCAATCGTGGCGGCACGTACACGGTTGAGGAATTTGATAATGATCTCAATTTGGACTCAGCCCTTACGGGTGAAACCGAAACCGCAACCGATAGCTGGTCAGGGCTAGATCATCTGGACGGGCAAGATGTTTCCGCGCTCGCCGATGGTGTGGTGCTGTCTGATGAAACGGTGGTTGGCGGCGCGGTGACACTGGATAAAACCGCAAGCGCCGTCGAAATTGGTCTTTCCTACACGCATATCATTGAACCCCTTCCGCCTGCTGCGGTGGATAGTGGCGGAGCAGGGCGCGCAACACGTTTGATCGAAGGGATCTTCCGTATCGAAGACACCGCCGCCTTTCGCATTGATGTCGGGCGCGGTTTGAAAGATGTGCCGTTGCGTGATTTCGGCGCGGCCTTGCTTGATGCCCCGCCGCCGCTCGTGAGCAAAGACCTACGTATCCGCGCTCTCGGTTGGCAAGCCGATGGTTCCTTACCACTTTGGCGAATTGAGCAATCACTGCCGCTACCGTTCACGCTGCTCTCTGTCACCACCGAGCTGAAAGTGAATGATTAACCCCAACCATCAAAATAACAACCGTCATTGCTACCACCCTCGTCATTGCATGGTTTATCCATGCAATCCAGCAACAACCCTGTCATTCTGAAGGCATGAAATGCCTGAAGAATCTCATGGCTTAACGGCACAAGATCCTTCGCATGCGCTCAGGATGACAGTATAAATAAAAAAACTTTGCGCTACTTCGCGTTTTAAAACATAAAACCAACACCCCTCAAACAGGAGAACCAAACATGGGAACGTTATCATCTGCTGCCCGCGATCTGGCTGTGTTTTCACCAGTCATCCGCGAGGCTGCACCTTACATCGCCGCCACCACAAGCCTTGTGAAAGGCGCACAAAGCTACGGCGATCAGCAAAAAGCGCAAAGCTTAGAACTCGCACAATTACAGCAACGCCAAAGCGCAAATTTACAAGACGCGCAAGAACGCGCAGCACTCTCTCGTGCTGAGCTTGCCGCCAAAAACGATGCCGCCGAACGTGATCGCAAAGCTGCCCTCAAACGCGCCGTTGCCCGCCAACGTGCCCAATATGGCGCACAAGGGATTAGCACCACAACAGGCTCATCCGAAGCCGTCTTACTCGGCCTCTTTGGTTCATCCGAGGACGATGCAGCGGAAAACCAACGCAGCAATGTCATCAGCCTTTCTGCCATCGACCAAGACCTCGCCGCCCAAAACCGCCTCAACATCATCCAACGTACCCAATTAAAAGAACGCCAAAAATTAGAGAAGCAAAGCAGTATTTTCTAGGCCGCAATGACGTTCCCGTAAATCAAAAAAAAGGAAACCCCCATGACCACAACTCATATTAAAATGCCAGACATTGCGCCGCTTGTGCGTTACACCGCCAGCGGCTCGCAAACCGTTTACAGCTACCCATTCCCGATTTTTGCGAGCGAGGATATCGGCGTGTATTTCGATGGCGCGCAACAATATAGCGGCTTCACCGTTTCAGGCGCAGGCCAAACGGCAGGCGGCACTGTGACCTTCGATACGGCCCCCGCAAGCGGCATTGTTGTAATGTTGGAACGCCGCATGCCGCTCGAACGTCTGACCGACTTCCTAGAAGGCGGTGATTTTTCCGCGCAATCGATTAATAACGAGCTGGATTTTCTCATCGCTGCCGTTCAACAAACCGCGCGCGATCAAGCGTCGATGCTGCGTTATTCCAATAATGAGGCCGAAGGCGAGATCAACCTGCCCACCAAAAGCCAACGCGCCAATAAAGTCCTCGGCTTTGACGGCGATGGTGACCCCATCGCGGTGAGTACAGAAGGCACAATGGCCGCCCCCGATTACACCGCCAGCGGCACAGGCGCCGCCACGCGCACAAGTGCTGATAAATTCGCAGATACCGTATCCGTCAAAGATTTCGGCGCAATCGGTGATGGCGTAACCGATGACACCCTCGCCATTCAACAAGCTTTGACGGCGGCAAATTCCGTTTACGTTCCTGCTGGCACATACCTTGTCAGCGCGACCATAACGCTCGCCACAAATCAAAGCCTGTTCGGTGATGGCCAAGCCTCGATCATTTCCGCAAATGATGATGATTTTAACGTCATCGAACTTGCAGGCGGTTATGCGAGCTTGCGTAATTTGCGCATTAAAAACGGTGACGCAGGTGTAAAACTTTACGGCAGTCTTGCCCCTTGCGTGCAAAATGCGCTGCATGATCTCGTGATTGAATCCGCGCAAACGGGCTTACTACTCGATGGGCATGATGACACCAATAAGCCATGCTACTGGAATAACTTTGACCGTATCTTGGTTTTAAAACCTGCTATTCACGGCGTTCACCTGACAAAATCTGGCGCAGGCGACAGCCCCAACGCCAACCGCTTTGCCAAGGTGCGCGTGTACTCAAACGGTACAGGCACAACAGGCAGCGGCTTTTATGTCGAGCACGGCAGCCACGCAAACTCCTTCATGGATTGCGAGGCCAATGTCCATGGCGCATCCGCAGACTCTTGTTTCCGCGTCGGCGCCAATGCCAACAAAACCTTGCTGATAAACCTTTACACCGAATCCACAAACACCGTGCCGAATGTGAAGCTCGATAGCGGCTCCACCGAAACCGCGATCATGAACCTCCACGCGCAAAGTGACGGCAGCGCAATCTATGATTTCTCAGGCGGGGAATATGATGCTTATAACGCGGGCTACCCCGATAGCAACACTTTCCGCAAAACCGCTATCACAGATTTAAAAGCCACCCTCATGCGCTTTGACACCGAATTTGTTGATAGTGCAGGCGCAATTGCGATGGACACCTCGCATTCCGTGCATTTGGCAGATGCGACAAACGGCGCGCAAACGTTTGAACTTCCTGCGCTTGCCGATGCTGTCGGTGTGTCTGTCACCATCAAAAAAGTTGATGCGACATCAAACATTGTGACCATCACAGGTAACGATAGCGAAGCCGGCCCCGATGGCGATGACTTCCAACTCGGCGGACCCAATGATTATGTGACGCTCATCTGTAATGGTGCGGAATGGTTCATCACGGCCTCAAACCGTATGGCGGGCAATACGCGCTATGCCGATACGTCTGGCACATACGCGATTGATATGGCGGTCGATACGTATTTGATCTCAAGCTATGGCGGCGCGGTGACAGCACAACTCCCGCCCGCAAACGCTGCCGAAGCCATCGGGCGCACGATCACGATCAAAAAAACTGATAACTCCGCCAATGCTGTGACCGTAACAGAACAAGGCGGCAGCGGCCCCGACCAATCAAACCAACCGCTATCCAGCCAATACAGCGCCATCACCGTCGTCTCCAACGGCGGTCAATGGTACATCGTCAGCAAGCATCTGTAATACCCATACCGCCCCCAAAGCCGTCATTGCGAGGAATGAAATGACGTGGCAATCCAGAGTGTTGCCTTAAAGCATAGACTCTGGATTGCCGCGTCGGGTTTCACCCTCCTCGCAATGACGATTTACAGAAAGGACTCCCCATGCCTGAAAACATAACCCCGATTGTGCCGCCGCACGAAGAAACGCGTAAACAAATCGCGCGGTTTTTACCTGATGCGCTTGCCAAAGCCTTGACCTCCTATCACGAATTTATGGATGTCGATATTCCCAAAGGCAAACCAAAAACCGATGAAGCAGAAGGCCAAACCAGCGCGTCCGCGTTCGAGCGTCACCACAAAGCCTGCAAAGCCGCCATCGCGCATATCGAGCTTTTGATAAAACTCGCCGAATGGGCACAACTCCCCGATGTAAAAGCCGACGACCACAACCAACAAATCGTGCTCTCCGCCCTTCTGCAAGAAGCCAACGCCGAAATAAAAGACAGCAACGCCCGTGATCAACCGAACACAACAATGGAAGATGCTAAAGAGGATGACGATGAATGAAGCACCCCATAATCGATTTCAAATTGTTCCTTGTGATCTGGAACCAGCAGCAAAATATGCGCACGCCTGCCATTCATTTGCAGATGGCGGATTGGTTGCAAGGCGCGTTAGAGCAGGGCGATCAACGCTTATTGTTGCAAGCTTTCCGTAGCAGCGGCAAAAGCACCATCACAGGGCTTTATGCGGCGTGGCGGCTTTTGTGTGATCCATCCTTGCGCATTATTGTGCTCGCCGCCGACATGGATCTCGCGCGCAAAATGGTGCGTAACGTGAAGAAAATTGTCGAGCGTCATCCGCTGACTGCGCACCTTAAACCACCTCAGGCCGATCAATGGGGCGCAGATCGTTTCACCATCCTGCGTGATATCGAAATGCGTGATCCGTCGATGATGGCCAAAAGCGTGCAAACCAATTTAACGGGCAGCCGCGCAGATATGATTATCTGCGATGATGTCGAAGTTCCCAATACGTGTGACAGCGCCGCCAAACGTGCGGATTTGCGCGAACGTTTGGGCGAGATTGATTACGTGCTTGTGCCAAACGGCACGCAGCTTTATCTCGGTACGCCGCATCATTATCACTCGATTTATGCTGATGTTGCGCGGCCTGAGCTTGATGAAGACGCGCCGTTTTTGGACGGTTTTAAACGCCTGTCCATTCCGCTTTTGGATGAGCGCGGCATCTGCGCGTGGCCTGAACGCTACGACACAGATGATATCGCCCGTATCAAGCGCATGACAGGGCCGAATAAATTCGCCTCACAAATGCAGCTTGTTCCCGTCAACATCACCGAAGGGCGGCTTGATACAACGGCGCTGTGCTTTTATGACGGTGAGCTTGTCTATCAAAAAGAGCTCGAGCTTCTCTCCTTAAACGGGCGCAAATTGGTTTCGGCGAGTGCGTATTGGGATCCGTCTTTTGGGCGCGGCGGGGATGCCTCTGTCGTGGCGGTGATTTTCACCGACGAAGCAGGGCGTTATTATTTGCAGCATTTGCACTATGTCCGCCTTGATGCCAAAAGCATCGAAGACGAAGCCACGCAGCAATGCCGTATTGTCGCACAAATCGCCAAGCAATTTTACCTGCCGTTTATCACGGTGGAAAATAACGGCATCGGGCGATTTTTGCCTAATATTTTACGGCGCGAAATGAGCACTGCCCATGCCCCAACCAAAGTGCGGGAGCTGAGCAATCGCCGTAATAAAGAGCTCCGTATTTTAGAAGCCTTTGATGCGGTGTTGTCGGCGCGGTTATTACACATCCATGACAGCGTCAAAAAAACGCAGCTCCTGACCGAGATGCAAGAATGGCGCCCCGATATCAAAGGCGGCAACGATGACGGCCTTGATGCGGTTGCCGGTGCCATCGCCCAAGAACCCATGCGTGTCGCGCGCTACTATCCCTCTGCTGGCGGGCATATCTGGCAAGGCAACCACGCCAAAACCCACAGCGCGGCAACCGAATTTGAAGTTTAACGCGAAGCAAACCGAGCGCAGCGAAAGTTTGTTCGCATACGAGCCAAAGGCGAGGAAGAATAAGCAAACCGAGCGCAGCGAAAGTTTGTTCGCACACGAGCCAAAGGCGAGGAATAACAAGTAAAGGAATTATAATGTCACTATTTTCAAATGAATTGATCTGGTGGATTACGGTTGTCGATATTCCCGCGTTGACGGGTTTGTTTATGCTGATCCTACGCACACGACGCGAGTCTGAAGTCGCTGTGCGGCATTTGCGCGATGTGATAGATACGCGCAATTCCCAAATGCGCGATGCGTTGGCGGCGTTCAAGCTCGAGGCTGCTAAAAGCTATGCCTCAATCACGGACATGAAAGAGCTCGAAGCACGTCTCGTCGGGCATCTCCTGCGGATTGAGGCAAAGCTCGACCGCACCGCGATGAAGACCGAAGCCCTAACGGGTCTTAATCACTAACCAACCCCAAACCTTTTTATCACCGTCATTGCGAGCGCAGCGCGGCAATCCAGAGTCTCGCTCATAGGCACCGTACTACCCACAGGGCACAAGTGGATTGCCGCGTCGCCTTACGAAGCAAACCGAAGGTTTGTTCGTATTCTTTCAGAAGTGAACAAAGCGTTGCTTTGCTTCACCCTCCTCGCAATGACGGTGCTTTCTAACCTCCCAACATAAAGGAACATCCCATGAGATTACTCATTCCCCTGCCATGGCGGCGGGCTAAAGAACCCGCGCCCGCGAAGCAAACCGCAGGTTTGTTCGCAAATGAGCGAAGCGAAATTAATAAGACGGAACGCGACTTCCACCGTGAGCTCGAAATCGACACCCTTGCCCGTACCATCTGGGGCGAGGCGCGCGGCGAGGGCAATATCGGGATGCAGGCTGTGGCGGCTGTTGTGTTGAACCGTGTCGAACATGCCGAAAAACGGTCTGGGTTTTGGTGGGGCAATGATGTCATTGCGGTCTGTCAAAAGCCGTACCAGTTTAGCTGCTGGAACAAAAATGACCCGAACTATAAAAAACTGCTCGAAATTGACCCACGTGATTTGCATTTTGCCACCGCCATGCGTATCGCCCGCCGTGCACTGTCCGGCGTGATGGATGACCCCACAGGCCACGCCACCCATTACCACGCCCAAGGCATAAACCCCTCTTGGGCAGAGGACGAAAAACCAACTGCCGCCATCGGTCGTCATCTATTCTATAGGCCGAAGGAAGTTAAATAATTTGCGCCGCTCTTTTGTTTGTCGTATATCTCTAGTCATAACATTTATAGGGAGATAAAAATGAGAGAAGACGAAGATGAAGACTTATTGGATATTAAAAACGCCGACAAAGAAGAAAATCTATTGGACGCGAGTAAAGCAGACAATGAAGATAATTTGTTAGATGCAGGTAATATAGGCAAAACCGAAAAAGGTTTTTTGGCCAAACATTTCAAAAAAGCTGTGTTTTTTGGTGCTATCGCTGGTGGTTATGCTGTCGGCGGCGTATTGGTAAACGGTCATGATTTGGCTAACGCGGTAAAGCCTGTTCTTGCATTTGGCGGCATTGGAATGGCTCTGACTTATGGTTATGAATTTTTGAAGCCTCATTTTAAACACTAAAGACAGTTTATAATATTTTGTTCTAAACCCCGCCCGCTGAGGCGGGTTTTTTTGTGCCTGTTTTTATCCTTCTCCCCCACACATCAATAAAAGGAAACCAAATCATGATCCCTGCAATTTTAGCCAAAATCGGTATCCCTGCGCTTATTGGCGTGATTTCTGAGTCACTCAAAGACATTGACCATCCTGCCGCCAAAGGCGCAACCAAGGCTTTATCCGAGCTTGATGATGTCCTCACCAACGGGGGCATTTCCCAAGAAGAGCTGTTAGAGGCAAACCGTCATGCCGAGGCGATGGCGACCCTGCACGTGAAAGAAAGCGAGGCCGCGTTTGCCGAAGTCAACCAATCCTTACGTGCCGAGATTGCCTCAGACGATCAATATGTGCGCCGTATGCGCCCGACCTTTGGCTATCTCATGGCGTTTACGTGGGCGGCGCAAATGTTCGGGCTTGCCTACGTGATCGTGTTTGACACGGTGCGTGCGCCGCTTGTGATTGGCGCGATGGAATCTCTGGGCACGATCTGGGCGGTTGGATTATCTGTCTTAGGTATCTATGTTTATAAGCGGAGTGCTGATAAGAAATTATAAGTGTTATTTCAACGGATTATCAACTAACTTGCTATGCATTTGATATTCGCGCCAGATCAGGTAAATGCCTGAGGCGACAATCACGCAGATGCCTGCCAATGTTGTTGCTGTCGGTAAGTCGCCGAACAATAAATAGCCGAGCGCAATGCCCCAGACAATTTGGGTATATTGAAACGGGGCGACCACCGCATAGGTCGGGGCGCGGCGCAAACCTGTCGCGATCAACAAAAGCCCAAACAGAATGGACGCGGCCAAAATCCCGAACGCCATGCAGTCAAACAGGCTCGGCATGATAAAGCTTTGTGCGGTGGGGATGGCGTGAACAATGCTGTTTGCCGCCGCAGGGAACAACGCAAAGAGCAACACATTTTCTTTGCTTCTCATACAGCGCAGCACAATGGCTGTACCGCTGATCGCCATGGTGGCGCCAAATGCAAACACAAGCCCGATGCTATAGGTCGCAAATTGCGGTTGCGCAATCACCAACACCCCTGCAAAGCCGCAGATAATCGCGAGCATACGATGCCTGCCGATTTCTTCTTTCAAAAAGAACGCTGCCATCAGGGCGGTGACAAACGGTGATAAAAACGTGATGCCGTAAAAATCCGCAAGCGGTAATGTGCGCAGCGCACTGACGACAAAAATGGATGTGAACACCACCGATATGGCGCGTGCCATATGCCATTTAAGGTCAGCGGTTTTAAAGCCTGCCATACCGCTTTTGAAAAAGATAAGCACCGCCGAAACCAGTGCCGCAGGAAGGCTGCCGATGCAAATAACTTGTGACACGCTATAGGTTTGGATCAACCATTTTGATGTGGAATCACATACCGCAAACACAAACCACCCGACCACGCATAATAAAACCGCTATTGTGACCTCTCGCAAATGGCCAGTATCTGTTGTGGCGGTTGTTGCTGTGGTCACACGGTTATTCTTTCTGAGATCACGGCGGCTTTCTTGATCTTGCTGCCTGTTTCGGCAAGGTTATAGGCGTTCATGATGAGTGCCTCTGCTTTGTTTATTTTGGCCTCGTCCGTACCGTGAAGAACAGCCAGCGGACGTTCTGTTGGGCCTACGATTTCACCGATCGCGGCAATCGCGCTTACGCCGACGCTGTGGTAAATGACATCGTCTGATTTGCGGCGACCACCGCCCAGCTCAATCACAGCAATGCCGATGGCGCGTGTGTCGATGCTTTTCACAACACCAAGGTCTTTTGCGTAAACTTCGCGGGTGATCGGGGCAATTTCCAAATAGCCTTCGAATTTCTCGATAATGTCCGAAGGGCCACCCAAATCCATCACCATGCGCCCGAAGAAATCAGCCGCGCGCCCGTCATTCAAATGTTTCTCCGCCATTTTCAAGCCGTCTTCATAGCTGTCGGTAATGCCACCCGTTGTCAAAAGTTCGGCGCATAATCCCATTGTGACCTCATAAAGGCGCGGGTCGATGTTTTCACAGCGCAGAAATTCAATCGCCTCGCGCACTTCAATCGCGTTGCCTGCGGTGCGGCCTAAGACTTGGTTCATGTCTGTCATTAATGCTGTGCAGGGAAGTCCCGCACCGTTTGCGACCGTCACGAGGCTTTGCGCTAACGCCTTGGCATCGTCGTAATTTTGCATGAAGGCACCAGTGCCGTATTTCACATCCATCACGAGACCTTGTAGCCCTGCTGCTAATTTTTTGGACAGGATAGAGGCGGTGATTAAGTCTAAGCTCTCCACCGTGCCTGTGACATCGCGCACGGCATAAATGGTTTTGTCCGCAGGGGCAATGTCGTGGGTTGCGCCAATAATCGCGCAGCCAACATTCTTCACAACCATTTGCAGCGTTTCCAGCGAGGGCTGGCTGATATAGCCGTGGATAGAGTCCATTTTATCGAGTGTGCCGCCTGTGTGCCCAAGGCCACGGCCAGAGATCATCGGCACATACGCACCGCACGCCGCCAGAATAGGCGCGAGCATAAGGCTGACCTTATCGCCGACACCGCCTGTGGAGTGCTTGTCTAAAATAGGGCCATCCATCGCATGTTTTGACCAATCAATCGCGGTGCCTGAATGTGCCATCGCCATGGTCAGCGCAACACGTTCATTGTCGTTCATGCCGTTGAGCAAAATCGCCATCGACATGGCGGCGACTTGGCTTTCGCTGACGGAATGGTCTGTGACGCCCGTGATATAATCGCCGATTTCCTCGGCGGTTAAGGTTTGTTTGTCACGTTTTTTGCGAATTATCTCTTGTGCTAACACAGATTAATGTCCTTTTGTTGCCTCTGTTAATGCGGCGACAGGCGGAGGTTCGATCATATCGCCGTTCACCAAGAAGTGAACATAGATCGCCGCAATGTAACCAAGTAGGATCACAGGCGACCATTTCAAGTGGCTAAAGAATGTGTACTGACCGCGTGCCACGCCCATAAGCGCAACACCAGCCGCAGAACCAATGGATAACATCGACCCACCAACACCCGTTGTCAGTGTAATCAACAACCATTGGAAATGGCTCAAATCAGGGTCCATCGACAGCACCGCAAACATAACCGGAATGTTATCAATGATCGCAGATGCAAAGCCGAGGAAGATGTTGGTCGCACTTGGGCCCCAACCGTCATACATCGTTGTTGATGCCATGCCGAGATAGCCAAGGAACGTCAAGCCGCCGACGCTGAATATCACGCCGAAGAAGAACAGCAATGTATCCCATTCTGCGGTGGCAACGGTTTCCAAAATGTCAAAATCAGGATCTTTATTGGATTTGATCTTGCGCACGATATACGCCCAGATCATCAAAACAGATAGACCCGTCATCATGCCCAAGAACGGCGGAAGACCTAAAAACTGCTCAAAACTAACGGCTGTGGCGATTGTGCCAAGGCCTAAAAAGATAATCATCTTGCCACCGGGTTTGATGTAAATGACTTCCTTCATCGACCATGGCATACCCTTTGGCACGAAGAAACTCATGATGATAGAAGGCACCAAGAAGCACGCAACAGACGGCCAGAACAGGTTGAAGAACTCGAAGAATTCAACATGGCCTGCTTGCCAAACCATCAGCGTTGTAATATCGCCGAACGGGCTGAATGCGCCCCCTGCGTTGGCAGCACACACAACGTTGATACAGGCAAGACCGACGAACTTCGGATCGTTCGCGCCCACCGCCATAATCACCGCACCCAAGACAAGCGCCGTTGTTAAGTTATCCGCGATAGGGGAGAGGAAGAACGCCAAGATACCTGTAATCCAAAAAAGCTGGCGGATGGTAAATCCTGCGGCGACAAGTTTTGAACGCAAAACGTTGAACACATTGCGCTCTTGCAGCGCGCTGATATAAGTCATCGCGGCGAGCAAGAACAGCAGTAGCGAGCCATATTCTTCCAAACCATGGAACACGGCCGTTTTTAACGTGTGGTGGTCAACGCCTAAATCCTTGGCGATAAAACCGACAAGCACCCAGATAATACCCGCGCCCAGCATTACTGGTTTTGATTTGCGCAAATGCGTTTGTTCTTCAAACAGTACCGCAATATAGGACAGGACAAAAACCACAAGACAGAAAATCGCCAGCGGATGATCGAGCATATTCGGAAGCTCCGTATGCGTGACCGCGTCGCTTGCGGCAAATGCGAGTGAAGGAGAAAGACATAAAAGTGCTAAAAAAAGCGTCGATAGAATTACCATAAAATATTTATCCTGTTGTATAATAGTAAGAGTAGAAGGATTTTCGCAGATCAGAAGCCGATGTCAACAAAACTTGGCTTGTCTTTGCTCAATATAAAGCAATATCATTGGAACATCTATGTGCTATTGTGCGTTTGATAATAAGTAACCTAACCAATGCGGGGAACCATTGGACAAGAAAATCAGTGACTTAGCAAAAGAAGTTGCGCATGACGCTGAAGAAAAAGTAAGTAAAGTCGCGCATGACGCAACGGAAAAAGTATCCGAAGTCGCCCACGATGCCTTAGAAAGCGTTGTGCGCGTTGAGCAGAAATTCGTCGCTTCCTTGCGCCATTTCCTTCATATGTCCGCCTCGGGCGGTATCGTTTTGGTGATTACATCGATATTGGCCATCATTGTCGCCAATACGGATTTGTACCAATATTATCACTACTTCTTTAACGAAGTTTATTTCCGCATTGGGTTTTCCGATACGTATGGCGCTAATTTCAAAGTTCAGGAATCCTTGCTCCATTGGATTAATGACGGGTTTATGGCGCTGTTTTTCTTCCTTGTCGGGCTTGAGATCAAGCGTGAAGTTCTCGAAGGCGGTCTCTCCACGCGGGAGCGCTTTGTTCTGCCGATGGTTGCGGCGATTGGCGGTATGGTTGCTCCAGCGCTGATTTATTGGTTTATCAATCAAGATAATCCTGCGGGGATGCATGGTTGGGCTATTCCTGCGGCGACGGATATTGCCTTTGCGCTTGCGGTTCTGGGATTGCTTGGCTCGCGTGTGCCGACGTCGCTTAAGGTGCTTTTAACAGCCATTGCTGTGATGGATGATATCGGCGCGATCTTGATTATTGCTGTGTTTTATGCGGGCACAATCCATCTTCTCCCGCTCTATTTCGCGGCGGCGGCTCTTTTGGGGTTGCTTACTTTGAACCGCTTGCGGGTTTGTAATCTCATGCCCTATTTGATTTTGGGAGTTATATTGTGGTTGTCGGTGCTTGAATCGGGTCTTCATGCGACGCTTGCGGGGGTTGTGGCGGCGTTGTTTATCCCGATGCGTTGCTCGAAGCAGCCAGGATATTCGCCTGTGAAATCGTTGGAGCATAGCTTCCACCCGTGGGTGGCGTTTGGTGTGTTGCCGCTGTTTGCGTTTGCCAATGCAGGCGTGCCGTTCGAAGGGTTATCCTTCTCGGATTTATTTGAACCTGTCACGCTAGGCATTATCGCGGGGCTATTTTTGGGCAAGCAAATCGGCGTGTTCGGCATGTTGTTTATTGCCATTAAATGCGGCTTTTCGCCCAAACCCGAAGGTACGAGTTGGATACAGCTTTATGCGCTCTCCATTTTATGCGGGATTGGTTTTACTATGTCGCTGTTTATCGGGTCGCTCGCGTTTGAGGGCATAGACATGCAAGCCTCGGTGCGTCTTGGGGTTATGGTCGGGTCTGTCTTGGCGGCTGTGGTTGCTTATTTACTTTTGTTTTTGAGCAGCGCGGCAAAAGAGGGTAGAGTGAAAGCGGTTAAAAACTGATTCTATAACTTTCACTTCCACTTTCACGTTTCCTTTTCTCTATTTCCCCTTTTCCCATTTTGGAGGACTTCAAGCAATGAGCGCAAAAACAAAAATCACTATGGCACGTGGTGACGGTATCGGCCCTGAAATTATGGACGCAACGTTGCGTATTTTAGAAGAGGCTGGCGCACAGCTTGAGTATGAAGAGATCGAGATTGGCAAGGCTGTGTACGAACGTGGCGTACCAAGCGGCATCGAAGATAGCTCATGGGACTCGCTCCGTCGTACAAAAGTGTTCCTTAAGGCCCCGATTACAACACCCCAAGGTGGCGGCTTCAAATCGCTTAACGTAACGATCCGCAAGTCATTGGGATTATTCGCAAATATCCGTCCGTGCGTGTCTTATGCGCCCTATGTTAAAACGCATCACCCTGATATGAACCTTGTGATCGTGCGCGAGAACGAAGAAGACCTTTATGGCGGTATCGAATACCGTCAATCCCAAGATGTGATGGCCTCGCTAAAACTGATTTCACGCCCCGGCACAGAACGCATCGTGCGCTTTGCGTTTGAATATGCGCGCTTAAACGGTCGTAAGCACGTGACATGTATGACCAAAGACAACATCATGAAAATGTCTGACGGCCTTTTCCACAAAGTGTTCGACGAACTTGGCGCGGAATACACGGACATTAAACAAGACCACATGATCATTGATATTGGCGCGGCTAAGGTCGCCTCTAACCCGTCCATGTTTGATATTATAGTGCTGCCGAATTTATACGGTGACATTGTGTCTGATATTGCGGCTGAGGTGACTGGTTCTGTCGGTTTGGGCGGTTCTGCCAATATCGGGCAAGACTTTGCAATGTTCGAAGCTGTCCACGGCAGCGCGCCTGATATCGCGGGCAAAGGCATCGCCAACCCCTCAGGTCTATTGCTTGGGGCTGTGATGATGCTTGTCCATATCGGTCAAGGCGAAGTCGCGGGTAAAATCCACAATGCATGGCTCAAAACAATCGAGGACGGCATCCACACAGGCGAAATTTTCCGCGATAGCGTCAGCAAACAGCGCGTCGGCACAGATGAGTTTTGCAAAGCCGTGATCGCGCGTTTGGGGCAAGTCCCGTCCACCTTGGGTGTTGTTGATTACAGCGCGTCCAAAGCAGGCGGCATGAAATTACCGCCGCTCAAACCACGTGTGATCGAGAAAAAAGAGCGCGTCGGCGTTGATGTGAATTTAAACTGGGACGGCTCAACCGAAGATCTGGTCGCCAAAATTCTACCGTGCGCCAATGATGATTTACAACTTAAATTGATTTCAAACCGTGGGGTTAAAGTTTGGCCAGACGGACAACCAGCAACCTTCTGCGCCGATAACTGGCGTTTGCGTTTCATGGGCAAAGGCGGCGATGTAAAAACATCGTCTGTCGTGAGTTTGCTAGAACGCCTAAACCAACAAGACATGAACTTCACCAAAGCCGTGATGCTCCACACCTTTGATGGTGTCGCAGGTTATACGGCAGCGCAAGGCGAGTAATCTCTAAGCATCGTCATTGCGAGCGCAGCGCGGCAATCCAGAGTTTTTAACGCAGCAACCATACTACCCACAGGGCACAAGTGGATTGCCGCGTCGGCCTAACGGCCTCCTCGCAATGACGATTACGCGGCTGTTAACTTCGCGATAAAGCGGTCTTGAATTTTGTAAACCAGTGCTTCTTCGCCATCTGCGCGATATGAGCTCTCGATAAACGGCGAGGCTCTCATGTCGTGTTCATAGATGCCACGTCTTAGGATGCTGTCCGCATATAAAGGGTGGTCTTCCGTTATTTTTTGTTGGGTTTGTGCCACGGCGCATTGCGCTAGGGCTATATGAACAGATTCATGAAACGCCAAAACGAGCGCAGATACAGGGTTTTGCCCATTAAATAATTTACCTGAAAATTGTACCTCTGCGGAATGGCTTATTTGTTCGCTTGTTAGCTCTAATTGCGTATTCGTAACAGCGCTATGACTGGCGTTGTTGTCATCAACCGATGCGGAGAGCGTAAGCCCTTCACAGGCAATAGGGCTCATGGCACTCACACAGGCGGTTACAAAATCATTCAGCAATGCATCGCGCGCAGTTGGCGTCGCGGTGGAAAGGTCATTTAATGCAGAAATAATAATATTTCCGAATTGCGGGTCAAGGAGCATGGCATCCATGCGTTCTTCCAAAAATTTTTCGATAATCGGCGAATATTGCACGTGTTCCGAGAGCGTGTGCAGCAGCGCAATCTCGCGCGGGAACTTGGCCTCGTCAACGACTTTGTCTTGCGGGTTATCGGAACGCTGGATGGAATAATCATTTGTGACGGCGGTGTATAGCACAGCATTTTGTAAGTAATTGATGGCTTTGATGACGTCTGGCAATGTGAGTTTTGCACGCGTGTTTTCGTTTTCCAGCGCCGTTAACACTTGCTCATGCGCAATGTCATCGAGCGTGTCGTTATTTAAAAAATATTGAGCATGCTGTATGAGCGCGTCTATTTTCATAATGTAATTATAAAGAAAGCACAACAAAGATGCAAATCAAAAGAGATTTAGCAATGACGGATGAATATTTAAGGCTTCGGCGTTGATTTTGTTGGTGCGGCAATTGGCATCACTTCGCCCGTTGCCATGCGCGGGAATTCATTTTGCAGTGGCGAGTTCAGCTTTCGCATTTGCAACTGCGCCAGATCATTGTTTTGATAGTATGTCTGCGCGGTGAATAGCTTGCTTTGGTCTTGGTATAAATCAAGCTCATGCGCGGCTTCATCACACAGCAGCGCATAGGTTAAAATTTTGCTCAAACCTTCCATCACACGCGGTGCTTGGGCGGCGGGTAAACCGTTCGCGGCTTTGGCAATGCGGAATATCGACGCCGCCTTAGCAGCCAGATGCTCAATATTCTTCCGTTCGCCTGACATGCTTGCGGGCAAGCTACCTGCAATCTCTTTCATACGGGCACTAAAGGCTTCGGCGCCGCCTTGTTTAATCATGCCCATGACTTCACGCGCTTGGATATTTTTAGGGCCTTCCCAAACGCGCAGCACCATCGCGTCACGATGAATACGTTCAATCGGGTGATCTTGTGTATAGCCTGTGCCGCCGATAATTTCTGTGGCGCGTGTTGTGGATTCAGTGGCTTTTTCTGCCGTGTGGTATTTCGCCAAAGCTGTTGCAAGGCGCAACCACGCCGCATTGCCTTTATCCGTAAGCGCGTCATCAAAGCTGCGTGCGGCTTCAAATGCGAGCGCCATCCCGCCCAGCCATTCAGTTTTAAGATGCACAAGATCGGCCTGAATATCTTCGCGGGTCAGTAGTTTGCCGCCGAATGTGTCGCGGTTTGCTGCCCAGAACAACGCCTCGTTATAGGCGCGATGCATCACGCCAGCGGCTGCCATCGCGTTATGAACACGGCTGCACCCAAGGGCTTCCATCATCGCGCGCAGGCCTTGGGTTTCATCCGCGACCATATAACCGATGGCATCCGTCATTTCGACTTCACCCGTCGGCAGGCCTTTTGTGCCTGATTTTTCTTTTAAATGCGTGATGTTGATATTGTTTTTCTCGCGTGTATCGGGCGCATCATCCCATTTTTCATCGGTGTAAGCAGGGATGAACACAAGCGCAAGGCCTTCTTTGCCCGTTTCATCATTGATATGTTGCACGGTTTTAATCACGCCCCAATTATCAAATCCGATAGCACTCGCAAAATACTGGCGGCCATTGACGTAGCATTTGCCCGCTTTTCCGTTCAGAACATCGATCTCGGTTTCGGTGTTGCCGCGAATATCGCTGCCGCCTGCCCATTCGGTCGCCCAAGTGCCGCCGATCATGGTTTTACCGTCTGTCCGTAAGAACTGCGGCAAGAATGTCTTGCGTGTGGTGTCATCCGCACGGTTCGCCAAAATCAGCGCATTCGGGTGCGTCATCGCGAGTGGACAGCCCGTGGAAATGTCTGTGTAAGAGGTCATATACTGCGCCATAAAGGTGAGCATATGTGGTTCGGGCTGCTTTACATCAAAGCATTTGGCGAGCATACCGTGGCGGTAAATTTCCTGCTGACAGTCCTTATATTGCTCGTTCAGATAGACTTTGCCTATGCGTTTGGTCGGCGCTGTGGGGTTATCAAGTTCGTGCTTTAATGTCGCAGGCGCGATGCTGTCGCTGTATGCGGCTTGGGCGTCAAGTTTTGTACTGGCAAATGCGCCAAAGTTCTCTAACGTCTGCATCTGGCGCGCCAGCATAGCAGGGTAATGCCGATCCAATAGGCGCTGGATATTGCTGTCATTTGTGAAATTATTATAGCTGCGCGTTGTCGTCGGAAAGGTTTTAGCAGCGGGCTGTGCGTTTGCTTGTGGTGCTGCGGTTTCTGTTTTCTTTTTCGCCATGATGTCCCTGCTTTTATTATTCTATATAAATTTATGGCATTTTGGGACAAGGGTTTGCAAATGAAATAAAACCACCGTCATTGCCGCGTTGGCCTCACGGTCGTTCGCAATGACGATTGTGTGAATTATTTACCAGCCGCTTTGGCGGCTTTGAGCGTGTTATCCAAGAGATAAGCAATGGTCATCGGGCCAACGCCACCTGGGACAGGGGTGATGAATTCCGCGACTTTTGCGGCTTCATCGAATTCAACATCGCCGACGATGCGCTCTTTGCTGCCGTCTTTGCTAGGTACACGAACAATGCCTACATCGATTACAATTGCACCGGGTTTAACCCAATCGCCTTTGACCATTTCAGGCTGACCTGTGGCGGCGATTAGAATATCGGCTTGTCTTGTGATCTCTGGTAAATCACGGGTTTCGTGGTGCGCGGTTGTCACCGTTACATCTTCGGCGAGCAATAACTGCGCCATCGGTTTACCAAACAAAAGCGAGTGCGAAATAATAACCGCATGTAAGCCGCATAAATTTTTCTTCACGGAATGGATCAGGTGCATGGCACTTGCAGGCGTGCAAGGCACAAGCCCATCAATGCCCGATATCAAACGCCCCATATTCATTACCGTTAAACCGTCAACGTCTTTGTCAGGGTGGATTTTGTTCACAAGGTCGCTTGTGTGCCCCATCAAATCCTTTGGCAAGGGAAGCTGCAGCAAAATACCGTCAACGCTCGGGTCATCATTAAGCTCGCGCAAAATTCCCGAGACCGCGTAATACGGTGTGCCTTCGGGCAAACGGTGGACGGAGCTTTCGATGCCTACTTCGCGGCTGGCGCGTTCTTTGTTGCGGACATAAACTTCGCTGCCGGCGTTGTCGCCAACAAAAACCATGGCCAAACCAGGTTTGCGTTCCATCTTATCGACTTCGGCTTTGATGTCTGCGCGCACTTGCGCGGCGAGTGCCTTGCCATCGATTAATGTTGCTTGTTGAATGCTCATATTTTGCTCTTTTGGTGCCGTGTGATTCATTGTGTTTTCACCCCTTTGTCATTGCGAGGAGCGAGAGCGACGCGGCAATCCAGTAGTACGTTGCTGTCGTCAAGATTCTGGATTGCTTCGCTCCGCTCGCAATGACGATTGTAAAAAGTTACTATTGCTGATCCTTAGTAGTAAACCGCACCACGGAAAAAGATACTGCCGATGATGGTTTGCAGGATAAAAATGCCCAAAATCACAACGATCGGAGAAATATCAATGCCGCCGATTGGTTTGATAATTTTACGGATGGGCGCAAATACAGGCTCTGTCGCTTTGTTCAGTAAATCCATCAAGCTTTGTGCTTTGCCGCTTTTCACATTGATAACCTCAAACACGACCAACCAGCTAATCGCGACGCTGATGATGATGATCCATAGATAAATATCAAGAAGAAGAATTAGTAGATGTCCGATCGCGCCCATGTTTTATTCCTTTGTGTTTGCAGATATGTTTGCAGAGTTAAGTCATTGAAAATTTACCACAAGCGAAAGGACGTGTTAACCGAAATATGCCATACTGTGGGTTGGTATAGATTGTTTAACACTCGATAGCGGCGGATTTGCTATGTTTGGACTAGATTTAATGACTGTGGGTGGTCTTTTGATTTTGGCAACGAACTCTATTCAATGCACCGTGCCCAAAGCACCGCAAATTGTTGTTAATCCTGTAACGCACGATATCAAATATAATTATTCCTATTCCTCAGAAGAGCTAAGCCGCGTGGATACAGGCTCGGTCAGCCCCTATGCGCCCAATGTAGACGCAAGTACAGGCGGGCTGCGGCATGATACGCCCTTGATTGAAACCAGCCTGAGCTGGGGGGTGAAAACCTACCGTCACGCGGGGGCATCGTGCATGTGGTATGACAAAATTTCGGTGACGATTACGCTGCGCCCTGAAATCTATGTGTCCAAAGATTATAAGAGCGATTCGTGCCGCGAGGCGATTTTGCAGCACGAAGAACGCCATGTGCAGGTTGATCGCATCGTGATGAATAGATATGCGCAGGAGCTTGGCATTGCCTTGCAAAACAAGCTTAAATCTGTTGGTGCTGTGGGCCCTTATAATGAAAGCAGGCAAGACGAGATGCAAGCCGCCATGACGCAATATATCGAAGACACCATCAACGCACAGGAAGCAAAAATCCAAGAAGAAATGAAGGGTTTGCAAGCACAGGTGGATTCATTGTCTGAATATGAAACCATCAGTAAAATTTGCCATGTCTCTGAACGTGAGGAAACGCAGCGTCGCCTTGACCGTGCCGCGCGTACGGAACGTAATCAGCTTTATAATCGTTAGATGGTATTATGAAGCGGCTTTTATCACTCTCTTTGCTTTTGTTACTATCGCTCGTGCCTGCGCGGGCGGCCTTTGCGATGGATGTGGATATGGTTGAATCCTGCATGGCACCGCCGTCGCCCGTGGTCAATGTCGAGATTGTTGAGGACGCCGCACAATTTGATCTCACACGAAGCGCGCAAGATTTAGAAGCCTTCAAAACCGAAGCCAACGCAGGGCATTTACCCTCCTCATATCATGTGCAAACCCAAAGCGATATACGCGGCGTGACTGTTGGGAATTTCTCGGCGCGTTATGATGTGGATTACAGATACGGCGATGCGATTGCCTCTGACGAGGTTTGCGTCAGTATTGCCGCTGTGAATGTGCGCCTGACACTGATGCCTGTTGTTTATGTTGCACGTGAATTTACCGATCATGCGTGCTGGTTTTCCGAGATCTTCGGGCACGAAGCCAAACACGTTGAAATTGACCGTACCTTCACCGCAGATTACAGCCAAACCATAAAAGACTTATTCGCTTTTGCGTTTTCCATGCCCGAAGATTACTCATCGGGGCGCGTGAGGGCGGATGATGTTATGACCATGCAATTAATGCTCGGCAATGCGGTTGATGGGTCATTATCCGCGATATTGGAGAGCATGATACGCCAGCGTAACGACGCGCAACTCGCGGTTGATAATGTGCAGGAATATATCCGTATCGCCCAAGCCTGCCCCGATCAAGGCATTGTGCAGGCTGTGCCCACACCGTTGCCTGCTACTGCGCCATCGCCGCGTTAAAGGTCGCGTAGTTTTTTTCTAGCTCCTCACGGAATAGCGCGTTTTTGGGCGTGTAGTGCAGCGCGTTTTTGAAATGAGCTTCAATGTTTGCGTGGCTTAATGGTGCGCCTTGTTGCGCGTTGAGATAGGGGGCATTTATTTGCTGCGCGTTGAGGGCGGTAATGGCGGCGGCATAATGCGCGGCGCCCAACTCGGCTTTTATCAACCGATCATCGGGATGACTACCAAGCGCGATTTCCAATATATCAATCGCCTCATCAGGACGCGCGGTTTGCAGCCGTATTGTGCTGAGCGCAATCATGATATCGCGGTCATTGGGGTGTGCTGCCAGATCATGCATGATGTCCATTTCTTGCTTAATCAGGGCGCGATACTCATAACGGGGGCCTTGTGTCTCAAAAAGTGCGGGTTTGGACGCAATATCGGGGCTTCCGAGGAAAATATAGATGAAAATCGTGCAAATCGGGATTAAAAACAGCAAAACAGTGCCAATTTCGTTCATTTTTGCGTGTTTTGACCGCATTAACGGGTGCAAAATGTAAAAAACACAGGCCGTTGTCGTGATGGCGAGCAATATAATCAATCTCATGCGTGACCTCCTGTGGTTTTCGCGCTTGGTTTACGCTTCATCATGCGTGATGCGGCAAATAGACCGAGCAGAAAGATCAGCGCAGGGCCAAACCATAACGCCCATGTCGCGGGCTTCACGGGTGGTTTCATCAGGATAAAATCGCCGTAACGATCATGGATGTAAGTGATGATTTCGTCATTGCTTTTACCCTCTTTAAGCTGCACCGCGATCAATGTCCGCAGGCCAAGCGCGATTTCGGAGTCTGAATCAGCAATGCTTTGATTTTGGCAAACAACGCAGCGAATGTCTTTGGCAATGATCTCAGCCCGTGCTGCAAGCACAGGGTCATCCAACCGTTCACGCGGTGAGGTGATGGCAAAAGCCGCCTGCGTTGATATCAAAATCAAAAGTGCGGCGCAGAGGAAAGCTCTCATCTTAACTCCTCCAACAACGGTAAAATATCGCTCTCTACTTGGGCAGGGGTAAGCGGCGCGTCTTGGCGGTAAACAATCATATTGTTGCTGTCGATGATGAAGGTTGTAGGCACACCCACCAAGCCCCATTCAACGCCCATTTGTCCTTCGGTGTCGTAAAAGACTTCTTTGTACGGATTGCCGAGCCGTGCAAAAAAGGCGTCGGCTTTTTCTTGGCTGTCCATGTAATTGATGCCGTATGTGTCGATCTGTGCGGCAAGTGCTGTGATGGTCGGGTGTTCGGCTTCACACGGTACGCACCAACTGGCGAAGAAATTCACAATGGCGGGGCCTTTGATACCGATAGCGGGGGCGGTAATATGGGTGTTTGTTTTTACGACAGACGGGTCATCACCGCGCATTAAAACGGTGGCAGCAGCGGCAATCAATAACGCAGCAAACAACGCAGGCAAGATATAAAGCGCATATTTTTTCATCATGATTTTGCCCCTTTCAAAGCTTTTCGTGATCCGGCAAAGCTCATTAATCCGCCCAAGGCCATCATCATAAAGCCAAACCATAAGAACGGAATCAACGGATGCACATAAATCCGCACAACCCATGCGCCGCTTTTCTCAGGCTGGCCGAGCGCGATATAGATGTCATCCCAGAAGCTTTTTTTGATTGCGGCTTCGGTTGTGTTTTTCTTGGCGACAGGGTAGCTGCGCTTTTGCGGTTTCAGCGTGAACGGCGCACCGCCATTGCGTGTGGCGGTGAATTGTCCTTCGATCGCGGTGAAATTCTTGCCAAACGCAGGCTCAACCCCCTCAAATGTCAGGCGATAATCACCGATGGTGACGCTATCGTTCGGGCTCATCACGCGCAGATCCTCTTTCAGCCAAAGCGTGCTGCCAACCATGCCGATAATCGCTAACCCAAGCCCTGCATGTGCCAACGCCATGCCCCATTGTGGCAGGGGAAGGGATTTGACGCGCATCCACATATCATTTTGGAACAGGCGCACACGCTGCGCCCACCATAGGAACGAGCCACAAAACAGCCATGCGCCAATGCCAAACCCAAACAACGCCCCAAGCGGTTTTCCTGCGCTCACGCCATAGGCAATCGTCAGCAGTATAAGCGTTGCGGTCAGTGCCATGCCGAGGCGTTGTGCAATCGCGCGGAGATCATCTTTCTTCCACATCACAAACGGTGCAGCACCCATCAAAAGAACAAGCGGCACCATCAACGGCACAAACGTATAATGGAAGTACGGCGGGCCCACGCTGATCTGTCCTAAATTCAGCGCGCTTAAAATCATCGGGTAAAGCGTGCCGATCAAAATTGTCGCCGCAGCCGTCACCAAAAACAGATTGTTTAAAACCAGCATGCTTTCACGGCTGAGCGGGGCAAATAACTTGCCGCTTTTGAAATGATGCGCTTTGGCGGCGTAAAGAATAAGTGCGCCACCTGTGTAAAAGGCGAGCATCGCAAGGATGAACAGGCCACGCGATGAATCCACCGCGAACGCATGTACCGATGTCAAAACACCCGAGCGCACCAAAAACGTACCAAGGATGGAGAAGCTAAAAGTGAGGATCGCAAGCAAAATCGTCCAGCGTTTTAACGCGCCGCGCTTTTGCAAAACACTGACCGAATGCAGCAACGCTGTGCCCAAAAGCCACGGCATAAGCGACGCATTTTCAACAGGGTCCCAAAACCACCAGCCGCCCCAACCAAGCTCGTAAAACGCCCACCAACTGCCTAAAGCAACGCCCGCGGTGAGTGCAGACCATGACAGTAATATCCACGGCTTAACCCAGCTTGCCCATCGTTTGTCCAAACGGCCTGTGAGGAGGGCTGCCACACCAAACGCAAACACAACCGAAAACCCGACATAGCCCATATATAAAAGCGGCGGATGAAACGCGAGACCAGGGTCTTGCAACAGCGGATTAAGCCCTTGCCCGTCAATCGGTGCAACGGGCAGGCGTATAAACGGGTTTGAGGTAAAAAGCGTAAAGGCGAGAAAGCCTGCGGTGACCAAACCATGCACGCGCAAAACGGGGGCTTTCATCGACGGCCATAAATTTTTATCAATCGCCACCAACATGCCAAATAGTGACAACATGAAAATCCAAAGCAGCATCGAGCCTTCATGGTTGGCCCATGTGCCTGATATCTTATACAAAAGCGGCTTCATGCTGTGGCTGTTTGTCGCAACATTGGCGACGGAGAAATCAGACGTCACATACGCCCAAATCAAGCTGAGAAACGCCGCAGAGCTTAGCGCGAATAGGGCAATTGCCGTACGAATGGTGATGACACGTTGAAACACCTGTAAACAGGAAACCACAAGCGCCAATATCAGGCAGAAATGTCCAAACTCTACGATCATAATGCATGAAATGTACTGGGCGCAGCCCTACAACGCAAGCACCCATCACGCTGCATAAACAGGATAATTGATTATGACGGTGGTATGCATTTGTGTTTGGATTTTTACCATTTGTTATGAATTTGCTATGTAAAATAATACTAAGGTATTGGGCGTTACAAAAACGAGAGAATAGAGAGAGTTTAGGGAGAATACGTATGGCTTATCGCTTTGCGTGTCTGGACGTAATCGTGGACGCATATTGTTTCTCCGATCTGACGGCAGACCAAAAACTAACCGTATCATCGATGCCGCTTTACGCTGTGTTTGAACGTCGGGGGAAAAATCTATCCATTCGCTATGAAGCCGTTGATATATTGCTGCGCGTGCCGAGCGAGGAGTTGTTCCGTGTCGGGCTGAGCAAGGCAGTGCTGCTTGAAGCGCGGAATGAGTTTTTGCGGTTTGAGGCAGAACAAGAGCTGGGCGAGCGCGAGGATTTCTCGTTCTACGATGATTATTTTTCGCTGCTGTTTTCGGGAGATCTTGACGATTCCGAAGCATTAGAATCTTTACTCTCTTCCAGCATTCTGGCGACTTCTGGCGGCATGTAATTTTCATCGTGCTTGGCAAGCAGTTGCGAGGCAACAAATGTGCCTTCCTTATCCAATGTTCCTGTGGCGACAATGCCTTGGCCTTCGCGGAACAGATCAGGGACAATCCCTGTGTAGCTGACATTGACGTCTTCGATATTATCGGTCACCACGAACGTCGTTATTTTGCCGTGCTTTTCAATCGTGCCATACACCACCAAACCGCCTAAACGGAACGGGCGTTCGGGGACGACAAAGGTTGCATGAACGCCTTTAATCGCAGATGGGCTATAGAAAAACGTAACCGTATCACGCAGCGCAAACAGCGTCAGCGTCGTTGCCAAAGCAAAACCAAAAAGCACCAAACAGATGGCGTATATGCGTTGTTGTTTACGGGTCATGATGGTGGTGTTTTAGGCGGTTTTTTGCGGTTGTTCAAGGGCTTTTATTTCGCGCTTTAGCTTGCGATTTTGGCGCAGGCTTGAGACGACAAGTCCCAGCAGCAGCGTGATTGCTGTGCCGTAAGCAGGCCAGATATATTGCGCGTAGCCGTTCATATCGAAAAAATCCATTAGGCTCTGCTCTCCCGCAAGCGCGCATTTTCAAGTTTGCGCAGTAGAATTTCGTTGTTCAGTCTGATGATCGCCAATGTCGCGAACAAGCATAAATACGCGCCCGCCATCACCAAAAGCGGGGTGAGCATGTCACCTGCGATGGCGGGTTGGGCTATTTGTGAAAAACTGCTGAGGCTTGAGGGTTGGTGCAGCGTGTTCCACCAATCCACCGAGAATTTGATGATCGGCATATTCACAATCCCGATCAGGCATAACCACGCCGCCGCCGTTAAGCTTTTGTCGCGGTTCTCAAATGCATCGCATAAGGCAACAACACCCAAATACAGAAAAAACAGAATTAAAACAGAGGTTAAGCGTGCGTCCCACACCCACCATGTGCCCCAAGTCGGGTAACCCCAGATCGAGCCAGTAATGAGGCAAATCGCGGTGAATGTCGCGCCCACAGGGGCGATGGCGCGAATATACAGCCCTGCAAGCGTGTGTTTCCACACAATAAACACCAGCGCGGCAAAGGCCATACTGCTGTAACAAAGCATCGCAAGCCAAGCGGCAGGCACGTGTATGTACATGATACGAACCGTTTCGGATTGCAGATAATCTGGTGGTGACCCTATTAAGGCGAGGTATAGCCCCCAGAGTGATAAAATCAACGCGCCGATGTTGCTTATCCATAAAAGAGGGCGGCTAAGTTTTTGAAAACGTAGGGGATTTGCAAATTGTGTAATCATGTTTTTATCTGAAACCTCAAAACAGCAGCAATCATCAACGGCATAATAGGAATAGCCAGTGCCGCCATCGCCCATAACAGCAGAAGCGGCGCAAAATTGCTTTCGCCTGCGCGTATCATATCAATCGCGCCCGCACAAAAAATCATCACAGGGATATAAAGCGGTAGCACGAGAAGGGCTAATAATATGCTGCCTTGCTTTGTGCCGAGCGTAATGGCCGACCCAAACGCGCCGATCAAGCACAGCAAAATCGTCGCAGGCAACAGCGCGTAGAGAACATCAAGCCAATATCCACCAAGTCCCAATGTCACCGCCATCGCAGGTGCCACCAAAACCAAGGTCAAGCCGCAGAACAGCCAATGGCTGATAAGCTTACCAATTGTATAAAATGTCAGCGTTCCTGTGCTTGAAAGGATCGCATCCAACGTGCCATCCTCGCGGTCAGCCTGAAACAATGTCTCAAGCGGTAAGATAGAGGAAAACAAGGCCGCAATCACGAGCAAACCCGGTGCGGCAAGGGTTAAAAGCTGTGGGTCTGTGCCAAGGCCGAGCGGAAACAATAACGTTGCCAGCACGAAAAACACAGGCGTCATCAACGCTTGCCCGGGGTTGTTGCGCACGTCTTGCCAATCGCGCTTTATGATACTGCCCATCATACGTTTGTTGTCCTCGCTGCGCTCGTATGCAAACAAACCTCTGGTTTGCTTTGCTGCTGCTCCCTCATATCAAGGTTTTGGTTCGCGTGCCATAAATCGGGGCGGTGCGTGGCAATCACGGCAATACCGCCGCTTTTTGTATGTTGTTCCAAGGCCGCAATCAGGATTTGCTTGGTTTCAAAATCAAGCCCTGTGGCGGGTTCATCAAGCAACCATAGCGGGCGATGATGCAGGAATAAGCGCGCCAAATTCGCGCGGCGTTTTTGACCTGTTGAGAAATAACGCAGCGGCGTGTCTTTTAAATGCGCAATATTCATGGCCTCCATCGCGTGTAAAATCGCGCTGTCTTTATCATGTGTGCTGTCGTGCGCGGCATCGGGCGGGCAGGATGAGTGCAGGCAACCATACCAAAACGCCAAATTATCCCACAGGCTCAGCTTTGCCTTGAGCGGGTTTTCCGCGCCCAACCAATGGCAGGGGGGCGAATCTGTCACAGGCGCGCCATCCCATGACATGGTGCCGTCTTGGTAATCCAAAAGGCCGCCCATCATGCGCAGAAGGCTTGTTTTACCTGTGCCGTTTGGCCCTGTTAACGCCAAAATGTCGCCACCAGATAGCGCAAAAGAAAGGGTTTCGAAGATTATTCGCCCATTCCGCACAGAAGCCAGATTTTCGCCTGTAAATAATGTCATGAGGTATTAAGTAGCCTTGATGGAGGGGGATGGCAAGGGGGCACGCAAAGCAAACCACAGGTTTGTTTGCATACGAGCGCAGCGAGGACAATAAGTGCAAACCACAGGTTTGTTTGCATACGAGCGCAGCGAGGACAATAAGTGCAAACCACAGGTTTGTTTGCATACGAGCGTAGCGTGGCAATCCAGAATCGTAGCTTTAAGGTTACCATTCTGGATTGCCACGTCGCTTACGCTTCTCGCAATGACGGGGGTTGGCGTATTTAAGTAGCACAATAAAAAACCGCCCCATTCGCAGATTGAGAGGGGCGGCTTTAGAAAGAAAGTTTTGCTGAAACTTTGTAATCTCTATCTTTAATTATGCCGATTAAATGTGGCACAATTATGGACATATTTGATTTTTTTCAAAATCCTAGAATTCGTACTCTAGATTGACCTTCAAAGTCCCATCAGGCGCGGCGTCGGACAGGCCGAACAAATAACCGACATCATAGCCGAATTGCCCGATTTTGCCGTATGCCACAGGGCCTAAACGGTGTTTTTCGTCATCAAAGTCGGAGCTGTCGTTGATTTCGCCGAAATCGTTATACATCTCGATACCTGGCTCAAATTCAGGCATGTAGCGGTATTTTGTGCTCCATGCGAAGCCTGCTTCGGTGTCGTCGCTGCTGTCTTCGCCGAATTCACGTTCAACGATGATGTTGGCGGCGTGGCTGAAATCGCCTGTGTCTTTGGCGACAAGGCCTTTAAGCTCTGCTTTGTTGGCACCGTCCTGCATGTTGAATTTAAGCTCGGTCAAAACGCCGAAATCAAGGAAGTATTCACCCGGTTGCGTGAGTTGGAAACGGTTTTCCCATTCGATATTGGTGAATTCTACGTCTGCGCCGCTATCGCCTTCTTTTTCCCATTCGCCGTAAACTTCCGTGAACCAGAATTCGTTGACGCCATAGCCAAGGCCGATGCTTTGTTCCCACGCACCGTCAACGTCGCTGTCGTCATCAACGTTGTATTCTGTTCTGGATTCAAGCTCGAGCTCGCCCATTTCAACGTATGGCGTGTAGACTTTTTTACCCGCTTGCGCAGATTGTGTTGGCAAGACAAAGGCAGCAAGGCCAAGCAGCATAAGCGCGGCAGTTTTGGAGGCAGAGGTTTGTTGGCTTGGGTTGTTGTTTAGTTTCATAAGCATGGTGAGTGTTCCTATTGTTAATAAGTAGATCGTCAGTTGAATGGCTGTCGGTTGTGCGGTGTAACCAACGAGAGCTTTCATGCTTTCGCCGATAATGCCGCGCTCAGAAAGCAGATGCGATGAATCCCACATGGTGTATGACATGGTTTCAAACAATCCCGCTTGCGTTAAAAAGCCCATGCCTTGTGACATCATGCCCGCCACAAGCAGCACCAAAAGCCAGCTTGTGGTTTGCAAAAACACTTTTGGTGAAAGCTTGATAAGGCCGAGATAGAGCAAAATACCAACGGTCGCGCCGCCGACAAGCCCAATCGCGCCGCCTGTCAAAAGAGACGAAGCCGATTGCCCCGAGGCCAGCATACCGTATGAAAACAGCGCAATTTCAGAACCTTCACGCACGATCGCCAAGGCAATCACAGCAGATAGCGTGACCATCGGTGTGCGGCCAATCGCAACCGATTGCCCGATTTCAGCAAAATGACGCTTCATGTCTTTGGCGTGTTTTTTCATCCAGAGCAATGTCCAGCCGATAAAACCTGCGGCGGTGAACAAGATACCTGCATTGAAAAATTCCTGCCCAAGACCTTCGGCCATATCGGAAATAACGCCCGTGAACGTCGCCACGATGGCAGAACCCAAAAGACCCGCGCCAAAGCCAAGGTAAATGGCTTTCATGCGGTTTGGGATGTGCTTGGTCGCGGCCAAAACAATGCCGACAATCAGGACAATTTCAAAAACTTCGCGGAAGATAATAACGGCACTTGATAGCATGGTGATTCTCTTTGTTTGTTTGTCTGTTTTGGTTACTTGGCTCGGTTATTTAGCAACCAATTGCCCTTGGGCTGTGTCCATATTGAATTCGCCGAAGAACGGGTATGTGCCTGCTTCTAGCGGGCCGACGAAGATAATGCCTTTGCCGTTGCCGCGAATGACTTTCTCACGGTTTAGCTCATAGCTTTCGAATTCTTCAGGTGTTGGGTCTTCGTTGATGACGTTGATTTTTACTTTTACGCCTGCTGGGATTTCCAGTGTTTCAGGGATGAATTTGTGGTCTTTGATGCGTAGATCAAATTCTTCTGTGGCGTGGGCTGTGCCTGTGCCAGCGGTGATGAATAGAGCCGCAGCGATAAAGCCGATAGTGATGATTTTTTTAAAGGTCATGTTTTTCTCTCCTGATAATGACAATAGTTCTCAATAAGATTGTCTATTGCTATCAACGTTGCGAATGACTTGCAATAGCATTTTTATGTATTTACCCATTTTTTTTGAGATGTCCGCAGTAAGGCAGAAGGAAGGCCTTGATATCCCTTGTTTTACGGGACATTGCCCCAACCATATTTATGGGCGCGGACTTTCATTCTTGTGCCGCGCATCGGCAATAAGCTGCGCTGTTGTTCGTGTAGCATCACATAGGTTGTGTTGATAACGTCGGTGTCATGCGTGGTTTTGCTGATCTGGCGGCATTTTGCGGCGTTGCCTTCATCGGGGTTAAATGGTTCGTACAGCAAGGTATGGAGCCGCTCTGCCGAACGGACAGCGATGAAGCACGGGTTTTTAACGGAACGAACGCGCGCAATAATATCGTTTTTTTGCTCGTTCGGGATGAGGCTGGCGATAAAGACGGTGGAGTAACGCTGATAATCAACTTCTGTGCCGTCGGCGTGCAGGGTTTTGATTTTTTCAGAAAGCCCCAGCTTTTTCAAAAGCTTGGCGGCCTTGCGGCAGGCGTCATGATCGCTGTCCACGCAGGTCACAGGCATGCCTGTTTTGAGGTGAAAGATGATCGCACTCAAGGGCAGGGAGCCAGAGCCAACAAAGGCGGCACCTTTGCTCGGTGCGGCACTGCGGCGGTGAGTCCATGCAAGGCGTGAACCGCGATGAGCTTCGTAATCTTGGTAGGTGTCGGCAATCGGGATTTCTTCGATTTCCTTATCGACGAGTTTATCGTAGTTCTCCCAGTACCAGAATTTTTCAAGGTCAGCGCAGCTTAGGTTGTCATGACGCAAAAAGCATTCTGTCCAGAACCTCTCCATTTCGGCTTCGGCGTGGGAAAGGCGATCCAGCAAACGCTGACGCATGTTGAGAACGCGCGGATCATTGAGGATTAAATGCTCTTCCTCTGGCGTATAATCATCGGTCAATGTTTTTACAAGGTTGGTCAGGGTTTTGGTGATGATCGGGTTTTTGGGGGATAGGTCGCTTTGCTGCTCCAAAATACGAACCGCATCGAGAACCGTCATAATCACAAATTCGTGGCGCATGGTTTTGTTGGCTGCCATGGTTTTATGCCCCTGTATTTATGTTTGTGTTTGCGTTGGATTTTTTGAAACGGAAAATGACTTTGTCCGATTCGTAATAGCGCAACGTGTCTGTGACGCGCGGGAAATAGGGGTTGTTTTGCTTGAGCGGGAAAAAGCCGCTTAGTTTAAATGGCTGTACTGAAACCTCAAATCCTGCCTCCATAAAGGCATTGGCGTAGTCATCAAGGCTGTAAGATTGTACGGATACGTTGGAGTATGAGGAGATAAGCGAAACCCATTCGTCCCATTGTGGTTGGTCTGTGTGGCAACCAATGGCGGCGTAGTACACACCGTTTTGTTTCAGAGCTTTATGCATTTGCGCGGCATGGGCGGCAAGATCAGGCAGCAAGTATAAAACCTCGTGCGAAAAGGCCACATCAAACACACTGCGCAACGCGTCCAGAGATTCGGGCGTGTTGAATTCAACAGGCTTCCCGCCAAGTTTTTGGGAAGCAATGGCAAGGGATTGTGTGGCAATATCAACGCCAACGCCTTTTTGATAGGGGTTATGCGCATATAAAAGCTCCAAAAAACCGCCTTGGTTGCAGCCGTAATCCAACACAGTTTTGCCAGCGTAAGAACGGTTCGCGCATGTTTGTATCATGTGTTCCCACAGATAATGATGGTCATCGTTCATGGCGTCTTCTTCGTTGTCTGTATTCGCCCAGCTTTTAATGTCGGTGTGCAAATTTGTTGGCATGGTGCTTTTCCCCTTGTGGTGTTTTGTGGTGTTGTTTTATGGTGCGGTGTAAATGATAATCATTCCTAGCTAAGAATGAGTTGCAACCATTAATGCTAATGAGAGTCGTTTGCAATAGGGAAAAATGCTTTTTACAGCTTATTTACCAAATTTCTTTGCTTTTCTTTCTGCATTTATAAGAAGGGCATTTGAAACAAGGGTTGAATGGTGTAAAATTCGTGCCAAATCAGTACTCAAACACTATTCAAACAATGTTTGTTCAAACAGAAGGCAGGAATAACATGACACGCACAGGACACGACACACTCGGAACGCGCAAAACGCTTGAGGTTAATGGGAAATCTTACGATTACTTTAGCTTAAAGGCCGCAACAGAGCATCTGGGCGATATCAGCAAATTGCCGTTCTCGATGAAGGTCTTGCTGGAAAACTTGCTCCGTTTTGAAGATGGTCGTTCTGTGACGGTTGATGATATCAAGGCGTTGGCTGGCTGGCTTAAGGATAAAAAGGCCGATCACGAGATTGCGTACCGTCCCGCACGTGTATTGATGCAGGATTTCACAGGCGTTCCTGCGGTGGTTGATTTGGCCGCCATGCGTGAAGCCATGAAAGCATTGGGCGGTGATCCGCAAAAGATTAACCCGTTAACCGCCGTTGATTTGGTCATTGACCACTCGGTTATGGTTGATGCATTCGGTACCGACGGCGCGTTCCAAAAGAACGTTGATCGTGAGTTCGAACGTAACGGCGAGCGTTATGAATTTCTACGCTGGGGACAAGATGCGTTCCATAATTTCCGCGTTGTACCACCGGGCACAGGCATTTGCCACCAAGTAAACTTGGAATATCTATCACAAACGGTTTGGACAGAAAAAGATGATGTGACAGGCCGCGATGTTGCCTATCCCGATACATTGGTGGGCACAGATTCCCACACAACAATGGTGAATGGCTTGGCTGTTTTGGGTTGGGGCGTTGGTGGTATTGAAGCCGAGGCTGCGATGCTCGGTCAACCAATCTCGATGTTGATCCCTGAAGTGATTGGCTTTGAATTGACAGGTAGCCTTAAAGAAGGCGCAACGGCGACTGACCTTGTGTTGACGGTGACGAAGATGCTGCGTGATAAAGGCGTGGTTGGTAAATTCGTGGAATTCTTTGGTAATGGTCTTGATAATATGGGGCTTGCGGATCGTGCGACGCTCGGCAATATGTCGCCTGAGTTTGGTAGCACCTGCGCGATTTTCCCGATTGATGGGGAAACGCTGCGGTACTTGGAATTCACAGGCCGTTCTGCGGATACGGTTGCGCTTGTTGAAGCCTACGCGAAAGAGCAAGGCATGTGGCGCGATGAAGACTATGCGCCTGTGTTTACAGATACGCTCGCGCTTGATTTGGGTGATGTTGTGCCGTCTATCGCAGGGCCAAAACGCCCGCAAGACCGCATTAAGCTTACTGATGCCGCAACAGCCTTTCATACATTGATCGGTCATAGCCTTGAGAAAAACCCGATTGGTGAAGTCGGTAAATTGCTGGATGAAGCAGGGCAAATGCCTGCGCATAAGCTGGCGGAAATCGACGATGCAATTGAAAGCAAAGCCGCACCTGTGACGGGTTCTGATTACAATTTATGTCACGGTGATGTTGTGATTGCCGCGATTACAAGCTGTACCAACACATCAAACCCGATGGTGATGATTGCGGCGGGCTTGGTTGCTCGTAACGCGGTTGCCAAAGGCATGAAGGTGAAGCCTTGGGTGAAGACATCGCTCGCACCGGGGTCACAAGTTGTGACTGATTATTTGGAAAAAGCAGGATTGCAGGATGATTTGGATACGCTGGGCTTTAACCTTGTTGGTTATGGTTGCACGACTTGTATCGGTAACTCTGGCCCGTTGCCAGACCATATCGCCGCCGCAATCGAGAAAAATGATCTGACGGTGACATCTGTTTTATCAGGCAACAGAAATTTTGAAGGCCGCATCAGCCCGCATGTGAAGGCAAACTACCTTGCGAGCCCGCCGCTTGTTGTGGCTTATGCGCTTGCAGGCAGCATGAAGGTTGATCTTTATAAAGAGCCTTTGGGGCAAGATAGAGACGGCAATGATGTCTACATGAAAGACATCTGGCCAACCAACGAAGAAGTCCGCAAAACCGTGCAAAGCAGCGTGACAGCAGAAATGTTCCGCACGCGCTATGCTGATGTGTTCAAAGGCCCTGAAGAATGGCAAAATATCGGCGGTGACGCGGGGAGCGAAACTTATAAATGGGTGGCGGGGTCAACATATATCCAAAACCCACCATTTTTCGAAGGCATGACCAAAGAACCTGGTGAGATGAAAGATATCAAAGGCGCATATAACCTTGCGTTGCTTGGTGATTCTGTCACGACAGACCATATCTCGCCTGCGGGGTCGATCACGAAAAACTCACCTGCTGGTGAATATCTGCTAGGGCATCAAGTGACAGCGCGTGACTTTAACTCCTTTGGTTCACGCCGTGGTAACCATGAAGTTATGATGCGCGGTACATTTGGTAACATTCGTATTCAAAACGAAATGGTGCCGGGGACAGAGGGCGGCTACACGAAATACATCCCAAGCGGTGACGAGATGAGCATTTACGATGCCGCGATGAAGTATAAAGCAGAAGGTACGCCGCTTGTTGTGATCGCGGGTAAAGAATACGGCACAGGATCATCCCGTGACTGGGCGGCTAAAGGCACGCGCCTATTGGGTGTGAGCGCCGTTGTTGCGGAAAGCTTTGAGCGTATTCACCGCTCGAACCTGATCGGGATGGGTGTTTTACCGCTACAATTCAAAAACGGTGAAACCCGTGCGAGCCTTAAGTTAACAGGCGAGGAGAAATTTGATCTGAGCGGTGTAACAACATTAACACCACGCAGTGATCTAACCCTGACTGTGAATTACAAAGACGGCAGCACAAAGCAAGTCACCGTGATGGCGCGCATCGATACGCTGGACGAGCTGGAATACTACAAAAACGGCGGTATTCTGCACTATGTTCTACGTAACCTTGCCAAAGACGATGGTCAGAAGAAGGCTGCTGAATAAAACGCCACGCATAAATTATTGACATATCCCCCTGTTTTGTCGTTTATAGACATATAAAAAAACAACAGGGGGATTTCTTTATGCCAATTTTTGATAGAGGTGCACTTGAAATAGATTTTGAACGTGTCGGCGGCAAACTATCCGCGCAAACACGTGAAAAAGGCGCACCAGATTATAATCCGCTGAGCCGCCATTTTATGGCTGTGGCCGAGGATGGTAAGCTCGTTGGGCAAGCGATTTTGACGCATAACTGGGGCAAGGGCGAGCTAGAGCTTATGTTTGTCGAACCTGAAGAGCGCGGCAAAGGCGTTGGTACGGCACTGATGAGCGCGGTTGAAGATTTCGCGCGGGTGAATGGTCTCGCGTGCATCCGTTTGAACACCCCCTCATGGCAGGGCGAAGGATTTTACGAGCGCGTGGGGTATGAAGAGCTATGCCGTGTGCCAATGAATGCCGAAATCGATGGCAAAAAACAATTCGAAATCACTTACGCGAAGACGTTATAAATTTTAATGCTGCTTTTGATTTAAGTGCTTTCATTGCAAATCCCCCCTTCGTCATTGCGAGGAAGCGTGTAACGCTGACGCGGCAATCCAAAACAAACCGTTAACTGGATTGCTTCGTCATTTCATTCCTCGCAATGACGGTGGCCTTCTGTTTTTTTTTGTGTGGCTTATTAATTTCGCTTCGCTCATTTGCAAACAAACCTATGGTTTGTTTGCGTTAAATAATCCAGCCATCGCCTTCGCCGTTGTCGATTTTGCGTTGGATTTCGGTGGCGAAGGTTTTGCGGGCGAATTCTTCGGCGCTGTCGATCATCAACGATAGGTTCGGGCGATCGGGGCGATATGTTACATCCAGTAAATTTTCAAACTGTGTGATGGCCCCGTTGAGGCGGCCGAGCTTTTGGCTGGCATCGTTGCCTTGGTGGGCTTCGTCGCTATGGGGGTCGATGAGCTCGAAATGCACCTTCATATTGGTCATGCCGACGCGGAAGGCGAGCTGTATCCCTTCTAAAAATGCCGCAGAAACGCTGAGGCATTGTGATATTTTTACGTTGCGCCCGCCTTTTTTCTTGGCGACAAAGTTAAAGGTGGTGGTTTTATTAGGACCACGCAGGATAATGCCGCATTTTCCCTCTTTCACCGAGATATTCATGATGAGCGCGACATTTGAATCGTGCTTGATATTGACGGATTTCCCCGCTTGGCGGAACGCATCTTCGGCAACAGCCACGGCTTTGGCGTAGTCGCCTTTGTTGCGGGCGTCGCATTGCTCGATAATGTCTAGGAAAGCGTGACGCTCACCTTCGCCGCCTTCGTATATGACGCGGCCTTTGTGATACACGGAGACCCAACGGTCTTTGTTCCATTTGGCTTCGTAGCCTTTGGTGATGGAAAGATAGGCAAATTCCCAATCGAACGGTTTTTTTCGATCCATGATACTGCCGTAATCTTGGAAATCTTGCGCGATTTTGGCACCAAGGCGGGCGCAGGTATGCATATTTTGAGCACGGACGACAAAATCCTCGTAAACACGCCCATCAGAAGACACCAAAGGCATTCTCAAACGGTTGCTGAGCGCGATCACGGGCTTCTCATCCGAAATGTCAGCAGGCATGACATCGCGGATAATAAACTTTTCTCTGAGTAAGCTAGCGTTGAATCCGTCCATAAAAAAATCCTGTGTTCAGAGCGTCGATCGTTCCGCTTGAACCGCCTCACTCGTCGCTTATGTACGCATTGGTACACGTCGCTCCTCGTTCGTAATTCAAGCAAAACGCTCTTTGCTCTGATTTTACTTTAACACAGGATGCATAGGTCGTGAATCCGTTAATTTGTGTGTGTGGTCTAATTAATGGAATTTTGGTGTTGGAAAATCGTTATTACGCTCGATGTGATCCAATTTTTCGCTCATGCGGCCATAATGCGCTTCCAGTTTTTGTCTGTCTTGCAAGTCATCATTATAAGCAGCGATAGAGCGACGATAAAACGTACCGGATAGGTCTCCATTTACACCCATCGTATATTTATTCCCGTTTGTCCGGTCAGTGTAGAATTCGTCACATATTTCTATGGCATCATTCCACTGCATTTGTTGGACACCTTCCGGTACGTTCATCGCAGTTGCTAACTCCCCCAAGGCAGCGCCAAAAAAAACTTCTGCTACAAGGCTTCCCAATATGGCGTCGTTGTCGTCACCTGAGATGGCTCTTGCGTCAGCTTTAAACGACATACCTTTTGGCGCATCAGGATTTGGTGCAAGTGATTCAATCTGCTGTTGCAGGCCGATCATTTGCGCCGCGATCTGTGCTTTTGCTTCTTGTGGCTGTATGGCGTTAAATTCGTTTCTCAATTTCTTATTCCCTCTTGTTTCGTAAGTTCAATATATAGGGGCAGGGTAAAGGTGGATTTAATTATAGATTGAATTTTATCTAAATTTTATGGATTGGCGCGCTTGTAATACATTGATTTTAAATGATAATTTTTGAAACGTGATTTTTGGGTGAGGGTGTGCTAAAAATAATTTGAAAAAAATGCATTAAATTTAAGAAAGACACTAAAAAAATGACTGAACAGGATCCTAAAAAAGTAGTTTTTGTTTGCACGGGAAATGTATTCCGCAGCTTAACCGCAGAATTTTCTTCACGCGCCGCCCATGAGCAGGACGCAAAACCATCGTTAAAGCTAGCTTTTGAGTCTGCTGGCACAAGAGGCCGCGCCGCGAAAATGGTGCGTGATGATGTGAAAGCACAGGCAACCGCCCTTGGTTTGGACGTATCAATGCACCAATCACGCCTTTTGACACAAGAAATAATGGATAGCGCGGATTTGATTATCGCGATGGATCGTACGCACCAGTCCTTCATCAAGGATAATTTTGGCTATGATGCGCCGTTATATCTGGAGATTGCAGAAGGTATTTCAGAAGAGATGCACGATGTTTATGATTATTCCGCAGAATCCGAAGCCTTTATCCATGATGCGATGAACCGCATCAATGCAAATAGAGAGCAATTTTTGGCCAATCTTCCAAAATTCATAAAATAGCGTAACCATTATGACCCCGACAATCATTAGCGCCGCCCAAGATGTTTTGGGCACGGTATCGCCTTGGGAAAAGGCAGAAAAATCACGCGCTTATGCCACGGCATGGCGGGCGGGGGCGTTTAGCGGCGTTGGTGCGCCGTCTGTGCTGCCCGATAAACCTGCGCGGCCTGAAAAGCCAGAATTACGCCATACATCGGAAATGCCCAACCGCGGCAAAGGCGGCACGTTGAAATCCAAAATCGCGCTGTTGCATGCGTTGGCGCATATAGAGCTGAACGCGATTGATCTGGCGTGGGATTTGATGGGGCGGTTTGTGGAATTGGCGGAGGAGAATGTGCGCCCGCGAAGCAATCCAGAGGATTGTTCGCATCTTAAAGAGGGGGCGTTTTCGCTCCCTAAGGCGTTCTACGATGACTGGATGAAGGTCGCCGACGACGAAGCCAAGCATTTTTTGATGATTGCGGGGCGTTTAGAGACGCTGGAGAGCCATTACGGTGCTTTACCTGCCCATGAAGGCTTGTGGGAATCGTCGATGCGTACGGCGCACGATTTCGCCGCACGGCTTGCTATTGTGCCCATGGTTTTAGAGGCGCGGGGCTTGGATGTTACGCCTGCGATGGCGGTGGCGATGGAAAAACAAGAAGATCATGTGACGGCTGATATGCTAAAAACCATCCATGACGATGAAATCACCCATGTTGCGGCGGGAACAGTATGGTTTGATAAGCTTTGCGAGCATCAAGGCAAAGACCCCGAAGCCGTTTGGCAAGAATTAGTGCGCGAATATTTCATCGGCCACCTAAAACGCCCGTTCAACCACCCCAGCCGCGAAAAAGCCGGCATGATAAGGGATTGGTATGAGTTGTTGGCGGATGAGGGAGATGCCATTTAAACCACAGTTATTGATTTGTCGTCATCGGCGGGTGTATAGCAAAGACTCTGGATTGCCGCGTCAGCGTTTCGCGCTTCCTCGCAATGACAGAGAAAAAACCACTGTCATTGCGAGGAATTAAAGGACAGTTATTAATTACCAGGCGTGAGCGCCGGTTTTGCAACTTCTGGATAAAATCTGCGGACAACAGTACGCTGTTCAGAGGGAGACAACTCCCTTAGAACATGATACCAAATATCTATACCAAGATCTTCCAAGGTAAACTTTTTTCCCTGGTCAGCTTTTGGTGAAAAAGTAACATCGCCAACATCTATTTCAGCAATTTCTCTATCACCCAATTTTATTGAACATTCTTTATCCGTATATGCGTACTTATATTTTCCGCCATTTTCTAGAATATAGTTCGGGGTTTCATCAACTTGAAAAACACCGGAAAAATCTTCACGACGGGAACCAAGAATGCTGTTTAATGGCGCAGCAAAAGTCTTGTTAAATTCTTCACATAGGCTGCGAATATTGTTGTCTTGACGGCCCAATTCTCGCGCGGACGTATGTTTTGCCATGTCTTGCAAATAAGGTGAGATGGTCGGTTGTTCTGCTTCATGATGATCGTCTTGGGCAAATGCTGCTGTAACGGCAACTGCTGAAAGAGCAGTTGCCAATGCTCCTGCTTTTATAATCTTGTTCATAAGAACCCCCATGTATAGTTTCTGTGAAGGCAGCATTAAAACCTAGAAATATAAATATGTCAATGTTTTTAGCTGTCCCAGAAATATGCATGATCAAACAGGATGATCTTTTTATCCGCTTCGCAATGACGGGAGGTTATGACTTTGTTTTTGCTTTTGGCTTCACGCTGCTCTCAGAGGAAATCCATTTTTTAGCCAGCTCTAAACCGCTCTTGGTGTACATTTTTAGTTCACCTGGGAAGAGCGGGGCGAACATGGTCATGAGCGCGTGTGGCCATTGGTTGTCGGTCACGATGGCGATGTGGCTGATATTGCTCCAATGTCTGATGCCGTAGGTCGCATCATCCCAAAGCGCGGCAAGCTCGTAGCCGTTAAAGTCATCGCCTAACACATACAGAATTTTAATATCGCCGTAGGTATCGAACATGCTTTCGAAATGCGGGATGATATTTTCGATGTAATCTTCGTGGGTGATTGTGCCGCTGGCTTCGATACCGAGCACATCATCGGGCAGGCCTTCGATTACTTTAAACATAGTGTTTCCTTTGGTTTGGTTATTTAGATTTGGACGCGCAGCGCAATGCGCTCGTCATTCAACATAACTGATTTAGAGGCATTCTTCGGTAAGGGAATACCCAAACCGCGACAATACAGCATAAGAGCTGCGGCTAAAAAGTCACGCGTGTACTCAACAGAGGCATCGGTATTGTCCATCGGGTTTTCAATATGCACCATGATTTTGGTGTCATCGCCACTATGCACTTTGATAGAGGTAATAATGCCCGCAGGTGGTTTTTTGATTTCACGTTGCACAGACATCGCATAAATGGCTTTATACGCTTCGTCGAATTCAAAAATTATTCTGCGGTCTTCTTTAGGCATTAATAGTCATTTCCATTTATTTCATCAAAATTGTACCGTTCTATCATCATTGATAACAGACTTATTTTAAGGAAATGGTTAATGCCGTGCGGAAATGTGATTTATTACGATTTATTATGATTTAATGCGGGGTATGAGGGGTTTTGCGGTCGATGGTGCTTTGCTCGACAATCGGGAACCATGCTTTGTTGTCTGTGCCGCAGACTTTGTCGATGTCAATTTCCATCGGGACGTAGTCGCATTGCTCGTACAGGCAATCAAGCCCTGATGCGCCCTCGCACTCGTGCTGATCTTTGTAGGGCATCGCGGCGAGCAAAGTCGAGGTTTCGCTCTCGATAATATAGGATTCCCGCGCCATCTCGAATATATGCCCCTTCACATACAGCATATGAAACACCCCCGTCAGCGCGAAAAGCACAGCGAGGAATAAGTAGATCATTGCGTTGAATTTATCCATAAATCGATTCCAAACCTTACCATACGAGCCTATCACAAAAACATTTAGAAAGGGATTAAGCCCGCAGGTGTTTCGCACGGGTTTGTGGCGCGGAGTGAGGCGGTTTTTTATTTCGCCAAACGGAACGAGATCATGCCCACAACGCCCCAAATGGCATTAAAGATCAGCACAAACGCAGGCGTCAACGCGCCACTATCAAGCCCGAGCCACCCTGCGGCACTATGCGGCATGAAGTAAAACAGCGTCGCCGCAGAGGGGGCAAGCGAAAACAACAGCCCGTTCAGAACCGCCGACCGAATAGGCCACACACGGAAAATATAAGGAGCAAGGAACAACCCGCCCCAAATCCCGCCCCATATCATGCGGGTGTAAATCATGTTGGGGGAGAGCGGCGGATGAATATCCACGCCAAAATAAGCCGTAATCGCAAGCACTCCCGCCGCCCAAACCGCAAATGCATTGGCGAGCCCACCGAGAGCACCGGCGGAGAAAGCAATGAATATGGAGGAAAGAAGTGGTTTCATGGGAGAATTCTATGATTTTTGCGCGGCGGCGTCACGCGTATTTTTGCGGGGCTGCTTTGGGGGAAGGTTTTTTCTGGATTGCCGCGTCGCTCCGCTTCTCGCAATGACGGAGAGGGGAGTGTGCACAGCAAATAAAAACCACCGTCATTGCGAGAAGGGCGAAGCCCGACGCGGCAATCCAGTTACGCTGTTATATCATCATACAAATCCATCCAATCAGGATTCATGCTTTCGATCAATGCCAGTTTTTTGTTACGGCTGCCGCTTTTGATACGCTTCTCCGCAGCAATAGCGGCTTCCATGTCATCAAACAGCGCGTAATAAACAAGCGTATGGCATTGATGCTGCGCGGTGAAGCCGTCCGTCGCACCGTTTTTATGCTCGTAAACGCGCTTCGGCAGGTTCGATGTGACGCCCGTGTAAAGCGTGCCGTTGCGGGCGCTGGCCATGATGTAAACCGCAGGTTGTTTCATGGAAAAATTTTATGATTTTTGCGCGGCGGCGTCACGTATAATTTTACGGGGATTGTTTGGGGCGGATGTTTTTGCTGGATTGCCGCGTCGCTCTCATTTCGCTTCGCTCATTTGCAAACAAACTTGCGGTTTGCTTTGCGCTCCTCGCAATGACGGAGAAGGAAAGCGCGAACAGCAAATAAAAGTTGGTCAACCCCCATTATTGAGTCCACCTTTAAAGTGAATCTTTTGCGGGTGTAGTGGCATAAAGGAAGGGGCTGGAGCGTAGGCGAAAGCCCCTTCCTTTATGTTGGCCATTGGTGCTG
>JBBKWU010000001.1:0-34449 GCA_037969035.1 Bdellovibrionales bacterium | reverse complement strand
TAATTGGCATCCCGTACGGGATTCGAACCCGTGTTGCCGCCGTGAAAGGGCGGTGTCCTAGGCCTCTAGACGAACGGGACGCGAGGTAGATCCTTTTAGACTGTGCGTTTATAATCGTTTTTGGCGGTAAAGATCAAGGATTATTTTGCATTGCGCGGCGATTTTTTTATGAATCGCTATTCATGGAGCGTGAATTGTCTGTGACTTCGGGTTCTGCGTTCAAATCTATCGAGAAATAAACTTTGGTTCCTTTGTCGACTTCGGACTCAAGCCACGCATCACCGCCATGAATCATGGCTATCTTTTTGGCAAAGGTTAGCCCGACACCGCGACCGGGGAACTTTGTATTGGAGTTGGCTTTGCGCAGGATAACAAAGACTTTGTCTTGGCGTTCGGGGCGGATGCCGATGCCGTTATCGCTGAAGCAGAAGGTGATGACGGAACCTTCTTGGGTCGCGTTGATTTCAATTTTTGGGTTCTGGCCTTCGGGTTGGAATTTCAAGGCATTGTGCAGCAGGTGGTAGAAGGCCTGTGTCAGTATTTTTTTGTCACCACGTAAGGTTTGTGGAAAGCCGCTTGATTTAATGTCGGCTTGTTTATCGCTGATGACGAGATGAAGCTTGCTCAGCACGTCTGTGAGGAGCTCTTTTGTGTTGAACTCCTCAAATTCTCTCTCATCCGTGTTTAGGCGCGAGAATTCTAGCAGCGCATCAAGTGAAAGATGAGCTTCCTCAACGGCATGCATAATCATGTCACGGTAAAGCTTTTGCGTTTCAGGGAGTTTATCCCCGATCTCGCCGAGCAGTATATCAGTATAGCCCGCAATTTGACGCAGTGGCGCAGAAAGGTCGTGCGAAACAACGTACGCAAACTCTTCGTATTCCTTTAGGATGAGATGAAAATCGTCTTGCTTTGTATTCATTTTTTGCCGAACCCATGCCCCAATTTTTATGGTAATTTTTATAATAGCAAAGATAGTCTAATATATCATTTTGAGAGTGAAAATATAAATATTGGTTAAGACTGCATACAATACTATGCCAAGCACTCTTCGCGTGATGGGCATAGTATTAATTATCTCTAATGTTTCAATTGGTTGCAAGCGCAAAAGTATTTTATACATTGTGAATGTGTGAGGCTGGTGGTAGGGCTGTTTTAAAATTTATAGCCGATACTTATGCCTGCATATAGGGATTCATCGGACTGGGTGTCGTATTCTTTGGTGCGATAAACGGCGGTGTAGCTGAGGCGTGTATTGCCGTAGGTGAATGCAATGCCTGCGTTGGCATCAAAGACGAGAGGTTTTTTATCGACGCTGGGGCTGTCGCGGAAGGTGTTGCCATCAAGGAAGATGTTCCGAGCAATGGCACGTGTTTGTGCCCCGCCGAAAAGATACCAGCCAATACCGTGTTTTTGGGTTTCAAAATAACCGCTGCCTGGGATGGAGGGCTGAACCTGTGCGGGCGTGTCTTGCCAGCGGTTGCTTCGTGGTGCAAGGCGCGTGGTGAAGCCTGTTTCAGCAAAGGTGTAGACATTGCCGATACTAGCGCCGATGTCCGGCTCGACAGACAAGACCATGCCTAGAAACTCCGCGCCGTAGGCTTGTGGCCAACGTCTGCGCCATGACAGGATCAGACCAGGCTCGTTTTTAAGCTCGTTGTCCCAGCCGCTCGGGTCACGGGTGTTGATGAGGTCATGGATGGCTTCTTGTGTGCGCCGTCCCTGTGCCCACGGCCCGATAATGCCTAAGGTCGCGCTGACATCGTCAATATGGTTGTCGGTGAGGCTAGAAAGCCCCATCGTGCCGTATAGGAAGGCCGCCCATGGGCGTTCATTTGGTTGTGGCGCACGGATGGTGATGTCATTGGGGGTATAAAGATTTTGTCCGATGGAATAAGACACGCTGGTTGTTTCGTTAATGGAGAAAGTCGGGATAGCGTCATCCAGCCATTCGGCAAGCTTGCGCGGTTCGTTGGCCGCGTTGAAGTAGGTGAGTAGAATGCCGCTTGTGTAATTCCCATCCATACCCGATCCGAAAAGATCATTTTCTACGGTCAAGGTGATGAAATTTCTGTTGGGGTCATTAATGATCTCTTGTGGAACATCATCCTGCACAGTGTTTTCTTCGACCTGTGAGAGGTTCAGGGGCGCGTCTTGTGCATGAGCGATGCTTGCGGAAGTAAACACACATAAAGCTGTGAGCAGGGTGAGGTGGCAGAGTGTACGCATGTTGTGTTGTTATCCGTTTTTGTGGGTCTGTTTGAATGTATGATACATAGCACATTGCTCTACGTCTGCGCAATGAAGATACATTGGAGGGTGATAAAGTCGCGATAAGAGTATAAGCGGCTTGATTGGTTTTATAGTAGTATATTACACTGCAATATAATTACGGATTAGAAAGTCGCGGGAAGAGGGCAATACTTAATATGACACAAGCAAAACCAAAACCATGGCGCATGCCACGGGGATACCTCAGCAGCGCACTATACGATAACACCTTGATTTTTGGTGTTATGATTTTGGCAATTGGTACGGGGTTGATTGTGAATTATAGGCCCGAACTGTTTGTCCCTGTGTTGCTCGCGGATTTGTGGTTTTTGGGGTATCACCATGTGATTGCAACATTCACAAAATTGGCAGGCACAAAAGAAGATCGTAAAGAGAATAGATTTTTGATCTATGTTCTGCCGTTCATTGTGTTGTCGGCGGTATACGTGCTATTTCACTTTTTCGGTATCGTGATGATCGTGACAATCTATTTCTTCTGGCAGTGGTTTCACTACACACGGCAATCTTACGGTATTTCAAGCTTTTACAGGCGCAAGGCAGGTGTAACGAAAACGACAACACCCGCGCAGCTTGATTATGCTGTGATTTGGGCTGTGCCTATTCTTGGTGTTCTTAACCGCAGCGCGCAGGGCTGGGATACGTTTTTGTTTCAACCTGTTTGGTTACCCGAACTTTCCGTGTGGACGCCGATGCTTGGAAGCGTCATTGCGTTGGTGATTGTTGTTTATTGGCTTGTGACCAAATTTGTTGATTATTCAAAAGGTAATTTGGCCTATGGCTCGTTCTTCTTTGTGCTGAGCCATCAAATTGTTTTCTTCACGGCCTACGTGTTTATCGACGAAATCACGATCGGGTGGTTGGTTGCCAATATCTGGCATAATGGTCAATATATCCTGTTTGTGTGGCTGTTTAACCGCAACCGTTTTCAAAAGCCCGAGATGCAGGAGAAAAAAAGCGTTTTGCATTGGCTTTCCCAGAAAAGCCCGTACCGAACCTTTATCTATTTCATCGCATGCTTAGGCGTTACAACGGCGGTTTATAGTAGCATTTCGCTAGGAACAAAGTGGATTTCAGCAGGAGATACGGTGATGATCACGGCGATTACGGTTGTTATGTATCAAACAATCAATTTTCATCATTACATCGTCGATAGTTTGATTTGGAAAGCTCGCAAAAAACAGCACCAAAAAATAATGAATATTTCTTAGATCTTTGGTCACGCACAGAAAGAAAAAATATGAAATTTGATTTTAAAATTGAGCCCGATAAGTTATCTCCCAAGCATAAATTTTACTACTTACTGTGGGAAATCACCTGCGCGTTCTTTTTGGTGCTGTGGTATGCGTATTTCGTTTATGTTATTACGGAGTCATTTTTAATCACACATGATTTCAGCTCACTTTTGTATTTGGTGTATGAGTTGATGATTATTCTGTTTTTGGTTGTGCGGCGATTACCGAAGGAAATATCATTTGCGCCGTATGATTGGTTTGTGGCACTCGTGGGTACGCTGGGTTCGACCTTGTTACGGCCGACGGAACAGAGCCTTCTGCCTGATATGGACTTTATGATAGGGTTTCAGATTTTGGGGATTGTCATTAGCTTGATCGGGCTTCTGAGCCTTTCAAAAAGCTATGGCACGGTTGCCGCGAATAGGGGTGTTAAAACGAACGGGCTGTACCGTTATATCCGTCATCCACTTTACTCAGGCTATGTGTTTTCCCTCACGGCCTTTGTGCTGCAAAATACTTCGATTTATAACATTGCTGTGGTTGCGGGTGTGTTTACGTTTAAGTTGCTGCGGATTTTTGCTGAAGAAAAACTGTTGCTGCGCGATCCTGAATACCAAGCCTACGCCAAGAAAACACGGTGGCGCGTTATTCCTTACATCTGGTAAAGTATAGACGATGGAAGACCATGGAGCATTAACCCAGTTGGCGTTGTTATTTGCCGCCGCGTTTGTTGGTGGTGCGTTCTTACAGCGTTTGAAGCAGCCTGTTCTTGTTGGCTATATTTTGGTTGGGTTTATTCTTGGCCCTGCTGTGCTTGGTTTCGTGAGCGATGAAGGGCAGATCAAGTCCATTGCTGAGCTTGGCATTATCATGCTGCTGTTTCTTGTCGGGCTAGAGCTGGATTTGAAGAAAATCTCAAAGGTTTATCGTGCAGCAATCATTGTAACGGTATCGCAGGTGGCCATTGGCGTTGGGGCAATGTTTATTTTGGGCGCGATCTTTGATTGGACGCTGGTACGTATATTATTGCTCGGGTTTGCGGTGTCTCTTAGTAGTACGGCTGTTGCAATAAAGATTTTACAAGACATGGGAGAGTTGAACACGGTTCTTGGGCGCGCCTCTGTTGGTATTTTGATCGCGCAGGATATTGCGGTTATCCCGATGTTGCTGGTTATTGGCGCGATGGGCGGTGGTGGTTTTGATCTTATGGAGTTGCCAAAGATTGTTTTAGCCATTGGTTTTATGGCGGCGCTCATTATGGTTCTGAGCCGTAAACCCAAGTGGTTTTTAAAACTAACCGATATGATTTTGATGGAAAGCCAAACGGCGGTTACGGCTTTGGCGTTATGTTTCTCTGCGGCGGCATTTGCAGGTTATTTAGGTCTCTCCGCGGCTTACGGCGCGTTTTTGGCAGGCCTTATTATTGGGAACACAGCAAAGCGTTCAACATACGAAGAAAACATCACGCCGATTTTCGAAGTTCTGATGATGGTTTTCTTCCTGTCTATCGGGCTATTGATTGATCTTGATTTCTTAATTGAAAAATTCTGGCGCGTTCTTGCGTTGTTGGCGATTGCCATGGGGTTAAAAACGATTGTAAATATCCTCGTTTTGAAATGGTTGGGCTTTTCACGCCGCAATTCGTTTGTTATTGGTGCGGTGCTGGGGCAAATCGGTGAATTCTCTTTTGTGCTGGCCGCGCTGGGGCTTGCAACGGGAGCAATCTTACCAGAGGGCTATAAATATGTAGTGTCCATTATAGCCTTGTCTTTGATTATTACCCCCGTCTGGCTATATGGCGTCAGACGTTTAAATCTCATGGGGCGACGGGGGCACAGACCAATAAGAAAGAAACGTTAGGCAGAGATTTTCCTGATAGGGCATAAAAAAGAGCGGCACAACCGCTCTTGTCTGTTTGGTATTGATTGTTTGACGCTTAGTCGTTTGTAGGTGTTTTAGGCGTATCATTTGCCGCGGCGCGTTTTTCTTTTTGTTCGGCGAGCCACGCATCATGTTTTTTCACGATTTGAGGACCTTTTGCAAAGCCGTAAATTGCCGCAAGCGGAACAGTGAAAGGGGCAAGTTTGAAGCCAGCTAAGCCGAACTTTGCTGTTAGAGCCGCGCCTGTCAGACGGTCATTGACTTGGAAGCGTTTCCAGAGTTCTTCGCGTTTGATAGCGAGGGTTGCTGCGGTGTCTTCTACGCCGTCACGAACATTTTTGGCGGTAGAAGAGACTTCTTTCTGAGCTTCGTCCCAAGCATCCATAAGATCATCAAACAATGTTCTTTCAGGTTTGTTTGTCATGGCGTCTCCTCATATCGATGTGTTTATAGAACATAGCAGATATGCGCGGATTTTCCAAGAAAAACCTAATTGAACTCTGGTGTCTGACTTTGGCGTAGGGTGCGCATTTGCTCCAAAACCTCGTCAACATTATCGCCATTTACAGGCATACAAGTTGCTTCGGTGATGTGCGGCCAGAAACCGTATTTAACATTTACAAACGGAAGCTTGATACGTCTGCCGTAGGCCGTAAAGTTACAAACGTTTTCTTCGGACAGAAACGCACCTGCAAGCTCGCCTGGATCATGCGGGGCAAAACGTTCCCAAGCATATTTGATATCAAGCCACGGGCTGTCGCTGAGGCGGTATTCAATACTGTCTACTTCACCGCGACAAGGATATTTGCTACAGGAGAATACGTTCAATTCGTTGTCCTCTACAGATACCCAGTTTGGCTTACTAAATACGGCTGTGTCTTCGTAAGAAAAGCCTTCGACAGCAGCAGCATCGAACGTTGTTTTTAATGTGAACGGAACGGCTTTCACGACAGCCACATAATTAAAGGCAGCCAGAAGTAAAACAGCAGGTGCCGCGCGGTATTTGTTAAAGTCGCCATCGCTATTGTAGGAGGCTTTGTTAAACGCATATTTGTTAAAGCGCCATAATGCGTTCACAACAGGATTAACAAAAAGAGACACGGGCTTTAAATATTTATTCCAAAGCACATCAGCCGTGTCATAGGTACGGCTTACGATTTTAGAACGGCGATACATATCGCGGAAGAAATTACCAACATAGACGTTGCCCGTTACTTTTTCTTTGATGGTGTCGTAAGATAGCGGGTCAGCAGCAGGCGCATCTTTTTGATCTTTTGCTGCGTTGGCTCTTTCCGAGGCTCTTTTTAGGCGTTCGGAAATGCTTTCAGGTTTATCGTTCTCGCTCATGCTGGGCCTCCGCTTTTGCTGAATTCACTAGTAGGACCTTTCTTTCCCAACGTTGCGGCAGGAAGTTTTGAAAAGTCAAAATTGAAGTTTTGTTTGTCAGGGTTATATTGCGCTTTGAGCGTGCCTGATGTTTCCGCACCAGCGAGCATAATTTCTGTTAGATGATCACCAATCATCTGGTTCACAATCATTTCTGAACGACGACCACTTTTCCCGAGGCAGTGATCTTCAACAAACTGCTGAATGCTCTCTTGGCTAACATCAAGGCGAAGTTCTGGGTGACGACGCTGTGCTTTTTTCTCCATGCCTGAAATTTCTTTACCAACAATTTTGGCAAGTGGCGCAGCACCAAGAGGACCAGCACATAAAACAGCATCGTTACGATCCAGATATTCAGGTGAGAATACGGTTAGATCTGTGCGCATTTTTTCCATCAAAAGGGCTTGGGCTGTATCGAAGTCATTATCGATCCAAACTTCTTGACCGTAGTTTGTCGTTTCCACGATGATGATGTTTCTGAAATCGGCTTCTTCACCATCAAGACCGACAAGGCGACCGGAGCCTTTTGCTTTTAAGAGGGCTTGGCGTACTTCGTAGTGTGCTTTTTCAATTTCGTCCAACAAAAGAACACAGAATGGTTGGTTTTGCGCAATCTCGATCAATTTACCTTTTTTGCCATAGCCTGAGTAGCCTGGAGGGGCACCGAGTAGAGCAGAAATTGTATGGTCTTGCTTGTAGTTCTCCATGTCGAGAACAGCAAAGTATTCTTTTGAGCCGAATAATTTGATGGCAAGTTGCTCACCAATCCAGCTTTTACCTGTACCTGGAGGACCAGCAATCATGAAGGCACCAAGTGGGCGATCAGGATCGTTTAGGCCTGCGGCGGCACGTTGCAGTGATTTCACCATAGGTTCAATTACATGATCTTGTCCGAAGACGCTTTCTTGCATCAGCGCAACACCATTGCGAAGGTTGTCGCGAAGACGACCAGAAACACCACCAACAGGGGTTTTTGTCTCTGCGGAAGCAATGTCATCGATAATAGATGTCGGCATATAGATGTCTTGATGCATCTTGTCGCTCATGCCTGTTAGCTCTGTTTGCTTCTTTTCAGTCGCTTCGGTGTATTTTGAAATATTACCGTTTAGTTCTCTGATTTTAGGGTTGCGGTGCACGAGTAAATCGAATTCCGCAAACTTCAAAAGATCATCACGGCTGAGGTTTAAAATATCTGATTTTGCGCGGCCTTTGAAAGCAGGGTCACCTTCTTCGACATCGCTAAGCATGCCTTTGATATCTTTATAGAATGCTTCTTTTGTGCCGTCATCCAACGCATCAATTTCTTGCTGTGCTGTTGCGATCATAACATCGAATTTACGGATATCTTCTTGCAGGGCTTTGATTTTGCCGCGGTGAAGTGTCCATTCTTCTTTTCCTGTTTGCAATTCAATGCGCAGAGCTTCGGCATCATTTGTCATGCTTTCCAGCTCTCCACCTTCGACTTTTCCGGAAGCAATTTTTAGATCGAGATCTTCAAGTTTTTTCTCTGTTTCATAGCTTCCAGGTGCGCGGCTGTGAATTTCAATGCGAAATGCCGTGGCGGAGCTATCAAGTAGGCGAATAGAGCGGTTTGGTTGTGCTGTTTCATACATGCCTTTGAAGCGTTGCGTGATTTCAATGATATGCTCCAAAGCTTCTTTGTTAGACAAAATGCCGCCTTCGGCGTGTTTTGTCGCTTGATGCTCAAGGATCGCAAGAATGCGCGCGTCATCAGGCTCCTTAATTTCTTTTGTTGTAAAGCTGTTGACGAATTCAGGGTGTTTTGCGTTAAATTCGTCTTCTTTTTTCTTATCAACACCAACAACCAGATCAACATAATCGGCGCGTACGGCAGCTTCGACAAGGCCGTTGATAACGTGCTGTGGTGCGTTGTCTGCGAATGTGCAGCCGTCGTCAATAATCAAAATAGGTTTGACTTTGCGTTGACTAAACGTGCGCTGCAAGTCTTCCATGGCGGATGCGAAGCGTTTTTCGATTGTGCTGGCATCGGCGGTGCTGAACAGGTTGTTACTGTTGAATTTATAGATCGGGCGGATCATAAAGTCATCCGGCATAAAGCCCGATGTTTGGTGGTGGCACAGGGCGTCCATTAATACGGTAGAACCAGAACCACGTGGGCCAACGACTTTAACACTATTTGCGCTTGGCAAGTACAGGCAACGAACAAGATCAACAATATCGGCTGTGTCGCCAACAAATTGAAAGTCGGGTTTCATCGCTTTCATGTACTCTGCGTAAGGTACAATGAGTTTCTTATCCATACCAAGTTTAAAATAAGGATGCATTTGTGATCTTCCTGTTAAAATCGTTTGAGGGAAAGGAAGAGAGAGGTTCTATGACCACTCTCTTCAATTTTATATACGCGCAATTAGCCGTTGCTTGGTGTCGCAGGCTTTGGTGCTGCGGGCTTTTTCATTTCTGCGTGCTCTGCATCGACCACAGCAGAAGCAACGGCACCTGTAACATCTCTAAGTGCTTTTTGTGTTCTATCAAGATCTTGACGAACCTCGAACGCTTCTTTTGCTTTTGCTTTAAGATCAGCTTCAACATTGTCGAATAGTTCGATTGTTTCCAGCGTGCTCCGAACAGCTTCGCGAAGCTTCTCGTTGTTTTGACCAGCGCCAGCCATTACCGTATCCATTATTGACGTTACAGATTTTCTCGTAGTTCTGCCTAGATCAGTAAATGCCTCATTCACCATGTTGTTGCTCTCTGTTGCAGTTGCCATTTCAACAGACTTAACTGTAACAGCAAGCTGTGAAGGGATCTCAACAGCGGCACTTGTACGAAGTTTTGTAGCATCTTGTGCTTTTTGTTTGTATGCATCACCCAAACTTCTGAATGTGCCTGATTGGCGGATTAATTTTCCTTCAAGATCAGAGGCACGTTCTGAGGATGAAATTACATCGGAAACGTGTTGGTTGGCGGCATCAAGATGATTTTTAGCTATTTCATAGTCAGGGTTATAAAGAGGATTTTCGCCATTTGCTTCACATTCTTTCGTGATGCGGTCAATCGTTTCTCTTTGTAGTGAAATAAAGTTCGCATCTGTCACGCGCACTTTTTTGTCGGCGGTTGTCAGTAAGCCAACCATGCCGTTAAGGTTTGTAATTGTGTTTAGCTGTAAGCCTGTTTCATCAACACCGCTTTCAAAACGACCGATTGAGTTTTCGATGCCTTTGATTGCCTTCTCGGTGATTGTCTGTGCCGCAGTAACAACTTCTTCGCGTTTGTCTTTAAAGTCTTTGCCTGTGATTTCGATCAATGTTGCGATCGCAGGGAAGTCTTCATTGCTTGCAAACTCTTCCTCTGCCGTAGCGATGTCTGCGCTGAGCGTTTCGATTGTTGCTTTCAATGCAGTGATCTGCGTGTTTTGACGATCAAGATTGTTTGAGGCCACTTTTGCGGTTTCGGAAAGAACAGAAACTTGTTGTTCGTAGCGAGAAATATCGTTTGTTGCTGCTTCGATTGCTTTCCCACGTTGAAAAACGTTCCAGCTTTTTTCTGCTTCTGTCTTTGCAGTTGTCGCTGTTTCGATTTTTGCAGCAAGATCTTCAAGCTTAGTTGCTGTCTGTGTTGCTTCACCGTTAAAGCGAGCAAGGCCAGCTTCGAGTTGTGAAAGCTCACCGTCTTTTGCTTCTTTATCAGCTTTTTGTGTCGCAATGTCTTCTTGCATTTTAGAAACGGCGTCGATGAGCTCGTTCGCAGGAATGTTTGCATCGCGTGCTTTTTGCAAAACTTCCAACGCTTTTACGAATGGCTCGATATAGCCTTTAAATACTTTAATGTTACCAAACAATTCTTGAACTGTTTCGTCATAAAGGGCAAATGCGTTATCGTTTGTGAATTCGATACCTTTTTGTGAACTCGCCATCAATTGGTTTTCAATGTAGAGGAGAACTTGGTTAGAAGCTTCGCGGTTTGCTTGGTTTTGCTCTTTTGTCAGTTCTGCTTTGTATGTTTTAAGTTCATGCAAGGCTTCAAGTTTTTTCTGATCTGTCAGCTTTTCATCTGTGATAATGGCATAAGCAGGGTTTGATTTGATCTCTGCTTCTGTGATTGCGAAGTCTTTAGTTGCGACAACAGCTTCAGCTTTTTTGGCTGTCGTTGTTTTCTTTTCTTCCTGTACAGCTTTGCCTGCATTTAGACGTGCCATAATATCTGATGGTTTCTGTGACATTGAGTTCTCCTAAAGTTAATAAAAAGTTAATTCCATAATCTAAATAGCAAGTTGTTATGGCAAAAGTCAAGAATTTTATGTAATTAAGTTTACGAAAAAATGAAGTTACACGGATTTATGCCCTGTAAGCCTTTTGTCGTATTATTAATTTTATGATGAAGTTATTTTATTTCAGAAGACGTGCATGGTGGCGGATGTGGTCACCCATAAAGCTTTGAATGAAATAGTAGCTGTGGTCGTAACCATCATGCAGGCGCAGGGTTAGCTTTTGTCCCGCTGCTTGGCAGGCACTTTCAAACAGATGTGGCTTGAGCTGTTCTTCCAAAAAATTATCGGCGCACCCTTGGTCAATTAATATTGGCGCGTTGTCTTGCGGGGCAGGGGCGCGCGATACGAGTTCTGTCGCGTCGTGGTTTTTCCATTCATTTTGATCATCGCCCAGATAACCGCTAAAGGCTTTATGCCCCCATGGTACTTGGGATGGCGCAACAATCGGGGAGAAGGCAGAGGCGGATTTATAAAGCGTAGGGTGCTTATAATAAAGTGTCAGCGCACCGTGACCGCCCATGGAATGCCCCGATATACCTTGCGCGTCTTTTATAAGAGGAAATTGCGCGCAGACGAGGCTATTGAGTTCTTCGGCGATATAGCTTTCCATCTGGTAATGCGTGTTCCATGGCGCTTGGGTGGCGTTGATGTAAAATCCAGCGCCTTTACCAAAATCATATGACTCTGCATCATCGGGAACGTCATCACCACGCGGAGAGGTATCAGGCGCAATGATCGCGATGCCTTCTTCTGCGGCGGTGGCGTACGCGCCGCCCTTGGTGGTGAAGTTATCATGTGTGCAGGTCAAACCCGAAAGGAACGTCAGAAAAGGGACGTTGCCTTTTTGTGCTTGCGGCGGCAGAAACACGGAAAAACGCATCGTGCAATTCAGCGCTGTGCTTTCATGTTCCCAAATGCTGAGATCACCGCCGTGGCATTTATGTGTTTCAATTTGCTTCATGGCCTGTGACATTAATAGATAACCACGCTGCGGATGCTTTTGCCTTCGTGCATTAAATCAAAGGCTGTGTTGATCTCATCTAGCGGCATTGTGTGCGTAATCAGATCATCAATGTTGATCTTGCCTTCCATGTACCAATCGACAATCTTTGGCACATCTGTACGACCGCGCGCGCCGCCAAAGGCTGAACCGCGCCAAACACGCCCTGTGACCAACTGAAACGGGCGGGTGGTTATTTCTTTGCCTGCGCCTGCAACGCCGATGATAAGGCTTTCTCCCCAACCTTTGTGGCAGGATTCAAGCGCTTGGCGCATCACGTCCACGTTACCGATACATTCAAACGAATAATCAACGCCGCCATTGGTCAGGTCACAAATGGCCTCAACCACGTTTGGTGTGTCTTTGGCATTGATGAAATGAGTCATGCCGAATTTTTTGGCCATTTCAACTTTGGATGGATTGATATCAATACCGATGATTTTTGACGCACCAACCATTTTTGCGCCCTGTATGACGTTTAAGCCAATACCGCCAAGCCCAAAGACCGCGACAGTAGAGCCAGGCTCAACCTTTGCATCAAACACAACCGCGCCGATACCCGTTGTGACACCGCAACCGATGTAGCAAATTTTATCAAATGGTGCGTCTTTGCGCACTTTGGCAACCGCAATTTCAGGCAAAACGATGAAGTTTGAAAACGTGGAGGTGCCCATATAATGCAGCACAGGTTTACCATTTAAGGAAAAGCGGCTAGTGCCATCAGGCATTAAACCTTGTCCTTGTGTTGAACGGATGGATTGGCATAGATTTGTTTTTGGGTGCAAACAGAAATCGCACTCGCGGCACTCCGGCGTATAGAGCGGAATAACGTGATCGCCGACTTTTACAGATGTAACACCTGCGCCGATCTCACGCACAATGCCCGCGCCCTCATGCCCCAAAACAGCAGGGAACGCGCCTTCGGGGTCATCGCCTGATAATGTAAAAGCATCAGTATGGCAAACACCTGTCGCCATGTTTTCAACCAAAACTTCGCCGGCTTTTGGGCCTTCTAAGTCTAATGTCTCAATGACGAGCGGGCTTCCAGCTTTATAGGCGACGGCGGCGCGTGTTTTCATGTGTGGGTTCCTTATTTATGGGTCTGATCATCAATAGAGGCTGTAAAATAAGAGATTTTTACAGGCAGGGCAACAGCATCAATTATTTAGTTTTATAAACATCGTTTCATATGTTTTCAGATTTGCATTTTCTGGCTATCACTCGCAGCTAGGGATTCCATGGAAAAAATAGGGGGATGGTTTATATGCAATTTTTATCATATAAGCACGTGTATTTTGTTGTAATACTGCGCTGCACTATGTTATCAGTCTCGCGCATTCATTGTTAATTCAGTGTTTACTCAATCAAATTTCGAACCCACAGAAAGACTGAGCTATGCTCCGCCTTGTTAAACGATTCCATCTTACAGATAACCCGCGCGCTGATGTTCTATCAGGCTTGACCGTTGCTTTGGCTTTGGTGCCTGAGGCGATTGCGTTTGCGTTTGTCGCCAAGGTTGACCCGCTTGTTGGGTTGTATGCTGCGTTTTTTGTTGGGTTTATTACCTCTATTTTGGGTGGCCGTAGTGGGATGATTTCTGGCGCGACGGGTGCTATGGCGGTTGCGATGGTTGGTTTGGTAACAGTCTATGGTGCGGAATATCTGTTTGCGGCCGTGTTGCTTGCGGGGATATTGCAGGTCGGCGCAGGTGTTTTGCATCTGGGTAAGTTTATCCGTCTTGTACCGCATTCTGTGATGCTTGGTTTTGTGAACGGCTTGGCGATTGTGATTTTTCTGGCGCAGCTCGGGCAGTTTAAAAAGCCTTTGAGTGCTACTGAGGCCGCCCATGCCGCCGAAGACGGCGGCCATAGTGCGATTGGTGTTTTGTTTAACGGTGGTTGGCTTGTGGGGCCCGAAATGTATTTGATGCTCGGTCTTACGGGGCTGACGATGCTAATCATTTTGGTGTTCCCAAAAATTCCGAAGCTTGGTGCACTTTTGCCCGCATCTCTCGTTTCTATTCTCGCGGTGTCGGGGCTTGTTGTTGGGTTAGATCTTGATACAAAAACCGTTGGGGATCTTGCCAGTGTGGCGGGCGGTTTGCCGCAGTTCCATATCCCGATGGTGCCATTTACGTTTGAAACGCTGGCAATTGTTTTCCCGATTGCAGTGACGCTTGCGGCGATTGGGTTGATCGAGAGCCTTTTGACGCTGACTTTGATTGATGAAATGACCGATACGCGCGGCAGGACTTCACAGGAATGTGTGGGGCAGGGCGTGGCGAACATGACATGCGGTGTGTTTGGCGCGATGGGTGGTTGTGCGATGATTGGCCAATCGATGATTAATATTAAATCAGGCGGACGAGGGCGTTTGTCGGGTATAACGGCTGCTCTGTCCTTGCTTGTCTTTATCCTGTTTGCCTCGCGCTGGATTGAAATGATCCCTTTGGCTGCGCTTACAGGGCTTATGATGATGGTTGTGATATCGACCTTTGCGTGGGCCTCCATTCGCATCATCAATAAAATCCCCAAAGAAGATGCGTTTGTGATTTTCTTGGTAACGGCAGTCACTGTGACTCATGATTTGGCGTTGGCTGTGATTGTGGGGGTTATTGTTTCGGCACTTGTTTATGCATGGAAGTCAGCCAACAAGTTTTGGGTAACGGTTTGGCAGAACACAGCCGACGGCAACAAAGTTTATAAGCTTCATGGCCCGTTGTTTTTTGGCTCAATCGCGAAATTCCGTGATGAAGTTGACCCGAAGAATGACACTGAAATGGACATCGTTATTGATTTTAGCCGCGCACGGGTTTGGGATCATTCTGCATTAGATGCGATTGATGCGATGGCGATTAAATACACCGAAGCAGGAAAAACGCTTCACTTGGTTCACCTTAGCCCCGATTGCGCGTTGCTGTTGAAAAACGCGAGAGATATGGTCGAAGTCAATATGATTGAAGACCCGCATTACGGCGTTTTGGTCGATTACGAAACAGTCATCGAAAAAGAGAAGTAATTAAGCTGTCTGTCTGATCTTTTCAGCTTTTTCTTTCTTGCGGTCTTCGCGGCGTGATTGGATCGTGAATTTGCGATAGTCTTCCAAATCACCATCAAAATCGACGCATTTACCATCTTTGACAAGCCATAGTCGGTCTGCCACGCGTTCTACCATGTTAGGGTCGTGGCTGACGATGATAATAGCACCTTCATAGGCGTTGAGGGCTTGCACCAGTGCTTCACGCGCATCGATGTCCAAGTGGTTGGTTGGTTCATCCAGCAGCAGAATATGCGGCGCGTCAAAGCTCATGAACGCAAATAATAGTCGCGCTTTTTCACCACCACTCAATGCACCGATACGATTATCGGCAAGCACGCGGGAAAACCCAAACGCACCAAGTTTAGCGCGGACTAAATGCTCTTTCACTTCGGTATGTTTTTTGGCAAACAACAACGCCATTTGCTCATACGGTGTGGAGTCTACATCCAGCTCTTCGGTTTGATGCTGCGAGAAATAACCGATACGCAATTTTTTGGAACGGAAAACATCGCCCTTCATCACGCCCATACGATCCGCGATGAGTTTCATCAATGTTGATTTACCTTCACCGTTTGCACCAAGCAGGGCAATGCGGTCATCATTATCGATGTTACGGTGAACGCGTTTCAAAATGGGAACACCTTCGGCGTATCCCACATCGGCGTGGTTGATAGACAACATCGGTGACGGAATAGGATCAGGATTCGGAAATACAAAACGCACGGCGCGATCAGCAATCACGGCATCGACAATATCCATACGCGCCAGTGCTTTCATACGGCTCTGGGCTTGGCGGGCTTTACTGGCTTGGGCTTTGAAACGGTCAACGAAGGCTTGCATATGTGCGCGTTCGGCGTCTTGTTTCTCGTGCATTTTTTGCTGCAAGCCTAAACGCATGGCAAGTTCGCGTTCGAACGTGTCGTAGTTGCCGCTAAACAATGTGAGTTGTTTTTTATCAACCTGAATGACGTGATCGATACATTTATTGAGCATTTCACGGTCATGCGAAATCATCAAAAGCGTATGCTTATAGGATAGCAAGTAAGCCTCGAGCCACATGATGGCTTCCAAATCAAGGTGATTGGTTGGCTCATCAAGCAGCAAAATATCAGGCTCAACAAACAAAGCACCCGCAAGCGCAACGCGCATCCGCCAGCCACCACTAAATGATGAGAAAGGTTCTGTAAGTTGTTCTTCTTTAAAGCCGAGACCTGTGAGAAGCATAGCCGCTTTGGAAGGGGCACTATAGGCATCCATGTCTTCCAAACGTTGGAAGATTTCGGCGATACGTATGCCGTCGGTGGCTGTTTCTGTTTCTTTCCAGAGCGCGGCTAATTCTTCATCGGCGGCCAGAACAACATCAATCAGCGCATCATCGGTTTCGGGAATATCCTGACGCACCATGCCGAGGCGTTGACCTGTGGAGAGGCTGATCGTGCCGCCATCGGCTTGAAGTTCACCCGCGATGAGTTTGAACAAAGTTGACTTACCAGCGCCATTAATACCGATCACGCCCACGCGCCATCCGTCACGGACACAGATGTTGCCGTCTTCGATAATTGTGCGTGCGCCTATTTTATAGGATAGATCAGTGATATTTAGCATAAACTCTCACTCGGTTAAGTGGGTCTTATGACACATAAAGGGCGCAAAAGGGAAGGTTTTTCGGGGTTTTTTAGTAATCTAGTTCATCGCCTTCAAAAAACAGCGCGCCTTGGTTATATAGATGCGCAATCATGTCCATTGCCGCATCATTGTTTCCGAGGGCTTCAATGTCCGATAATGACAAGGTGTTGTTTTGCGCGAGATGCTTAATAAGATTTTCTGGCGCGGATGTACTTGCGCCGTAAACGGCGAGCGTTTGCGCGTTTGTGATACAGAGTTTCACATGTTCAGGTCTGTAGAGAAATTCGCCGTCTTTTAAACGGGCGAGAAGTTCGTCGCTTGAGGCAGGGTCATCACGCAAATTATCGCCGTCTTCATCGGAGGTGCTTGAAAAATATTCAGCCAGCCAGAGCGCAAAATTATCAGCGTTTAGGGCGTTGGTTAGTTCACTCCGTAGGGTTTCTTGTGCAGAGGGCGCGATGGTGAAACCTGCGCTGCTCGCGTCAAGGTCTTGCCCGACATAGCGTTTATTGTCTGTGTCCATCTGTTCCAGATAGTGCCCGTATTCGACGAAAAGCTCAGACAGTTTTGGTCCCAAAAACCCGACGGAAAATGTCATCGCGGTGTCTATGGTTTTGCCTTCATGCGCAAAATGCGGCGGGATGTAAATAATATCACCGATGGTGACTTCGACAGCTTCGCCCTGAACACCGCTTTTGAGGACTTTCAGATCAAGACCTTCGATGCAGTCTTCGTTTGCAATTTTCTCATCGCCAACAGTCCAACTGCGGCGGCCTGTGCCTTGTACCAAAAACACATGGTAGCTATCGGTATGCGGGCCAACGGTTCCCCCTGCGGCGGAATAGCTGACCATGATGTCATCCATTAACCAGCGCGGCGCAAAATTAAAGATCTTTAAAAGATTGGCGGTGTCTGTGTGGTATTGCTCTACATTTTGAACGAGTAAGCTCCAGTGTTTGTCGCCCAAGGTTGAAAAACGATCTTCCTCGAACGGGCCGTGTTCGCATGTCCATTTATTGCCTTCGGGTGCGCTGAGAACGATGCGGGATTTAACCTCATCTTCTAGCGAAAGGGCTGCGAGGGTGTCGCCATCGATAAGCTCATCAAACAAAGCGGCATCAACACCGCCGCGCACAACAAAGGGTTTGCGTCCCCAATAGGTTTTGTAAAAATCTTCGGCTGTTGGAAATTCGTTCAGGATTAGCATATCAGTCGTCATCCCTTAGCATCGCCAATGCGGCATTACGGTGCGCAGGAGACACCCGCAAAAAAAGCGTGCGCGCCTGTTTCACATCTTTTGGATCGCCGCTTTCAACGGCTTTTCTCATTGCGATTACGGCGGGATCTTGGGCGCTGGTTATAAATGTCAAAGCACCTGCCAAACGTCCCATAGTGTCACAATCAATTTTAGTGTCAGTCATTGAAGTCTCCTTTGTTGCGCGCCTATCCTATGCATATCCTACCAAACTAGCAATTGTTGATATTCATTGGCGTTCGGGTATGGTATCCAAAGACGTACATTTTTCAACAGGAGCCAACATGAAACTTATAGTTCTTAATCTACCGCGGGATTTTACTGAAGATCAGGTCGCAAAATTATTCAAAGAATACGGTAATATCAAATCCTGTAATTTGGTTTTGGATGACAGAAACGGCAAATCAAAAGGCTTTGGCTTTGTTGAAATGGCGTTGGAGCATGAAGCCATGGAAGCGATAAAAGAGCTACATGGTCGCTCGCTCGGTAAAACCAAAATCCGTGTGAAGCTCGCAGATTAATGAAAATATGGGTGGATGCAGACGCCTGTCCCAAGGTGATTAAAGAGATGCTGTTTCGTGCGGCAGATCGCGCAAAGATCGAGGTTATCTTTGTCGCCAATCAATGGCTGCGCTTACCTGAATCACCGTTCATCCGTTTTGTCCAAGTCGAGCAGGGGCCAGATATCGCCGACGATCAAATCGCGGAAGATTGCGAAGAGGGTGATTTGGTTGTGACAGCCGATATTCCCTTGGCGGTGCGTGTTGTTGCAAAAGGTGCGCTCGGTCTTGATCCGCGTGGCAGAATTTATGATAAGAACAATATCGGGCATATATCAGACATGCGCGATTTTATGGACACACTCCGCAATGATGGCGTTCAAACAGGCGGCCCCAAAAACTTCAGCGCACGCGACGGCGAACAATTCGCGAATGAGTTGGATAAGCGCATCTCGCAGCGCTCTAATTAATGTTAGTTTTGGGCGTTATCGTCCGTAACCAATTCGATAGAGGCGGGCGTAATGCTGATGAGCTTTTGTTTGTATAGGCTGCCGATGGCGCGTTTGAAGTTTGTTTTACTGACGTTGAATGCGTCGTAAATTACATCTGGCGGGCTTTTATCGGATAGGTTTAAGCGACCGTCATTCTCGTGAAGCGCATTTAAAATCTCTTGTTCTAATTGATCGCGGGTTTCGCTATCTAGCTTGTTGATGCTGAGATTTATTTTTCCGTCTTCACGAATGCCTTGTACCCAACCCTTCATGTGAGAACCAATTTCCAGCGGGCGGGCGAGTTCACCATGGTAAATCAAACCGAGCTGTTCGTTGTTAATGACAGCTTTAAAACCAAGTTCACTTTCAGACGCAATGATGAGGTCAACGGCTTGCCCGACTTCTAGATCATCAGCCTCTTCATCTAAAAAATGGTGGAGCTTCATACTTGCAAGAGGGCGCTGACGTTCGTCTTGATAGATATAGACAAAGCAAAAGTCACCTTCCTCTATCTGGCCTGATTGTTCAGAAAACGGCAACAGCAAATCTTTGGGTAACCCCCAATCGAGGAACGTGCCCCATTCACCATTAGATGCCACCCTTAGATAAGCGCAATCACCGATTTGTGCCGTTGCGGTGGCCATCGTCGCAATAATATCATCTGTGGCATCAAGGTATATATATGCGTCTACGACGTCGCCGACTTGTATGTCCTCAGGTGCTTCGTGAAGTATGATTAAATCGTATTCGCCGCCATCAACGTATACGCTGAATTCTCTGATCTCAGCGACAGTGACTTGGTTGGTATGATAAAATTTGAGCATGCTAAATGGTATCCGTAAATTCAAAAGAGAACGTACTGTACTTGATTAGGCCTCGTAAGAGAAGCCTTGTTACGCGGTTCTCACGACGGATGTTTACGCGCAATTTTTCTGTTTGCAGGCGACGTCTTCCATAAAGGGGTAGTCTGTGTAGCCTTCAGCACCACCACTATAAAATGTATCTGGGCGTGGGGCATTTAACGGTGTATCCACGTGGAAGCGTTCAGGCAAGTCGGGATTGGCGATAAATAGTTTTCCAAAGGCAATGGCGTCTGCTTTGCCTTCTCCCAGAAACGTTTCGGCGCTCTGCTTTGTGAAGCTTTCATTGGAAATCAGTATGCCGCCAAATTCTTTTTTGAGAAGGGCAGATATACTGTCCTCGGCTTGGTGTTCGCGCGTGCAGATAAAGGCAATGCCGCGTTTACCCAGTTCACGTGCCACATAAGAAAATGTTTCCAAACGTGTGCTGTCGCCCATGTCATGAGAATCCATGCGCGGTGCGAGATGCATACCCACGCGGCCTTTGTCCCAAACATTGAGCACAGCATCTGTGACTTCTAGCATCAGGCGAGCGCGGTTCTCGATAGAGCCACCGTATTCATCCTGACGTTTGTTTGTGCTGTCTTGCAAAAATTGATCGAGCAAATAGCCGTTGGCACCGTGAATTTCTACGCCATCAAAGCCCGCTTTTTTCGCGTTTTCGGCGCCTTTTTTATAGGCAGCAACAACACCCGCAATTTCATTCAACTCAAGCGCACGAGGCGTTACATAGTCTTTCTTCGGACGTACAAGGCTTACCTGACCCGCAGGTTTTACGGCGCTCGGCGCGATAGGGAGCTCACCATTTAAAAACATAGGGTCTGAAACGCGCCCCACATGCCAGATTTGTAGAAAAATACGGCTGCCCTTGTTATGCACGGCATCAACGACTTTCTTCCAGCCTGCGACTTGTTCATCGGAATAAATGCCGGGTGTGTCGGCGTAACCTGCGCCCATCGGATCAACGATAGTGGCTTCGGTTAAAATCAGGCCAGCAGAGGCGCGTTGCTCATAATATTTAACCATCAGGTCATTGGGAGTGCGTCCTTTGTTATTGGCGCGGCTTCTGGTCAATGGCGCCATAATGACACGGTTAGGCAATTCCAGATCACCCAGTGTCAAAGGCTCGAATAGTTTGGACATGTTTTGTTTTCTTTCTATGGGCGCGCGGTTGCATAAGCGTATTAAAATTGGCTTATATCAATAAATAGATTTTCTAAATTTATAATCAAGAAATTTTGAATAGCACCCGTCATGTTAAATTCTAAGGTTAAAGTTTGTAATTTGTGAAACATTGATGTATCTTTCCATAATCAAAATATTAAATGTTTAGGGATTTACATGCGACTATCTACTGTTCCAAGTTTATGTACTGTTTTTGCAACCGCGTTTTGGGCGGGGACAGATGTTGCGTTTGCGCAGGAGCCTGACTTTGAGACTCTTTCAGGACATAGTATCTCTGTCGTTAATGATAATGCGCCGCAAGCGGCATATTCTTTTAAGCCAGAGCTTTGCGATACAATAGAGCAGGACACAAGCGATGAAGTTAAAGCTATCGCGCTTGATGATGAATTATTCTCCGCTATTCATGAATGGAAAGATCAAGACGATGCAAAGGATATATTTTTGTATCGTATGTGTCAGGAAGACGATATTTCCCAAAACCATGGAACGGTTTTTGATGATGTCTTGTGGCGTGTCTATAAACAGGATTGGTATTTAGAGGTACTTAAACCTTTTTTTGAAAAGGATCCTGCCTTTCTACGGCGTGCAGAGTACACTGGTTATTTGAGGAACCGTGAGACAAGGGAGAGTAGACTTGTCGTCGAATACAGTTGGTCTCCTTTGGATTATGAACTAGAAGAAGATCAAATTAAAATCACATATTCTGAAGATATGTATAAAGCCATGGCGGCAGATTCTGATCGCGCGGAAAATATATTTAGATATTTTGATGACCTTCGGTCTATGCCAGATATTGAAAGTGTTTTGGCCGTTGCGGTAAAGCAATATCCGTTATCGGTTATTAGATATACTCACGTGTTGGCAGAGTATCCCGATTTAATGACAGATATTGATATTGGATCATATTTGTTGATCGAGGCACAAAATATGGATAGTTCGAGGCTGTTTATGAGTAATTTTGATGATTATGCTCATTTGCCCGAAGCACAACAAATCATTCAAACCGTTATCGATAATGATCCATTGAGTTTTTTTGAAACTAATGAAAGAGAGGGCGTGTCCTCGATATTGGAAGAGGACGGCTTTGTTACACTGCCGTTGGCAAAGCTGAGAGAATTGGCCGCTGATAAAAAGCGGGCAAGTGATTTGGTGCGATATTATCAGTTTTATTCCCACTTACCCGAAGCCCGAGACATTGCACAAGCCGCTATATTTTCCGACACGATGTCTTTTTTGAAAGTTAAAAATGACGGAAAATTACACCCACTCTTGGCTGGTGATCGTACATTAGAAATATCTGGGCAAAGCATATTGAGTGATGCGCGAGATAACGATCACGGAAGGGGTTATAAATCACCATTTTATGAATATTATAACGATTATGCGCATTTGCCCGAGGCTGAAGAAATCGTAAGAACAACGATTATATTAGATCCACAACGTTATTATAGAGCAAAATTAGAAGGAGATTTGCCTGCTGCTTTTTCAAATCCTGATTTTGCCCCGACTATTGAAGATTTAAGGGTACATTTCGAACGGGAAATAAGTAAAGACGAGCGCAGAATAGATGCGCGGTCTTTAATCGTGTTACTCAAGTATTACGATCAATATAGCCATCTGGATGGCAGCACGCAATTTGTGCAAGATTTAATGAACTTTGATCCAGAAAAATATCTTGAGATGATAGACTATCGTGATGAACGTTACGATGACGTTTTGGATTCTGGTATGACGCCATCCAAAGAAAGGCTTATTGAAGCGGCTCAAGATGTATATGGCGCAGAAGACATTGTACGTGGTTTTCAATATTATCAAACATTAGACGGCGCGCTTGAGGTGCTTCAAGAAGCCATTAAAAATAGCCCTTTGTCGTTCCTGAAAAGAAAGATGACATCTCAGGACGGGGGCGAATATTATGAGTATTTTGCGCCTATTCAAAACTTGTTGGATGACGGTGTCATCCAAGGCCCTACGATAGATGATATTTCAGAGTATATGCAGAACACAGCGCGCCGATTGAACTTTGGTGATCTGATTGATATATATCCTGAAATTCAAAATGATCCGCTAGCTTGGAGCTTAATGACCGCAGCAATTGATGAAAATATAGGGCGCTCCTTGTACAGCATTGATAGTGATATTGCTGGTGCGCGCTTTAGTAATCGATATGATCACGATTTTTTGGGATCGGAAAGAGGCAATAATAAAAGCATACATTGGCCGTTGCCAGATGCCGCACATAAGCGTGAAATTCTTTCACGTATGTTTGCCTACATTGCGTTAGAGCATCCTGAAGAGTTCATCAAAAATTTTGAAGGTAATACTTATGGTTTTCAGAAACCTCTCGCTTTGGCAATGGAATCGGAACAATCTGCGGTTTTTGATTTAGTGATTGAGCAATTTAGAACAAATCCTGTTGGCGTTATGAATTTGCTGTCTGATAAGCGTAACCGCGCCTATATCGATGGTTTAGATGATGGTTTAAAAACGACTTTGGTTGATATTTCAAAAGCGGCCATAGACACGTATTGCCGCGAGAGTGATGACGTGGTGGCGGGGCGAAAAGATATCCGTGACTATGAAAGAGTTGATAGCATGCAGCGTATGTTAGAGGAAGGATCGTGGGTCACAGAAGGTGGGTATTATTCCAAAGAAGAAATAGGGCCGGTCATTGGCTGTTATCTTGCATCCTATCCAGAAGGCGCGATTAAAACGCTTGAGGAAAACAAAAATTTAACGAGTAATCTCGGTATGGATTATTCGGAATTTCAAGATATTATTGTTGCTGGCGTTAATGCAAACCCATTGTACTTTCTGGACTTGGCGACACAGCATGAAGAAACATCTGACTTAAATATTTTAGGTACAACAGTGCCTTATGAAGACATTTTAGATGCCGCAAAGATACAATTTTCCGAGGCATTAGCGGATAAGCGGCGCGGATACAGTGAATTCCGCAGAGCGACAAGGATATTAAATAACCTACACAATTATCCAGATAACATACGATTTGCCTTATTGGATGATATGCCAGAAGGGCATTACATTGATCTTGTTACGCAAGATGATAGTGATTTTTATACCTCGACATTCAACTATATTATGAGTGGGTTTCTAAGAGAGTTGGAGAGCCATCCTGAAAGCCGCGAAAAACTATGGGTGGAAAATCATTATGGCGACAGTACCATACAAAAGGTGCTTGAAAATGCCATGCAATTTGGACGGATTGATGAGTTTTTAGCCTTACTGGATGATAGCGAAAAACGTTTAACCACGAATTCTGTTCTTGATAGGCTTACGGCAAGTGGCGACAGTGGTGGTAGTTTGCGCAGAGGAAATAACTCGGTCTTGATGGCAGCGACTACTGAACTCTTGACCAATATTGCCGATCAAGGCGACAGTGGAGACATTGAAACGATCCTCGTTGAACGCTTTACGAATGAGCGCATTTCTGAAAGCAGGACAACGCTTGGTCTTGCTGCTGCGCTTTACAGTGATAGAGCTGAGATAAAAACCCATATTCCGTTCTTTGCCGAAGTTCAAAACATCTATCTTCCTCATATGGAACGTTATATGCGAACAGATATGCAAGCAGATGATTTATTCGATGATCAAGGTCGTAATTTCCAGATGATGGTCTTTTATGACGATAAAGACGGCCATGCTAGCTTTTGGCACTTTAAAGAAGCCTATAATAAGGACAGACGTTGGAAGTATGATGACCACGGGACGTTTATTTCATACTCCCGAAACGGAATTGATCTTTTTGCGAATAAACCTCAATTTGAACAGGAAGGCAATCAGGCCATTCGTGATCACATTGAGGAACAAGATGGAACGCTCTCTGTCTTGATACATCGCGGCCATAGTTATCATGTTCGAAAAACGGCAAAAAATTATCTGAATGAAGACGTTCAGTTTTTCTGGTTGGGCTCATGCCGTTCCTCTGTGATCTGGGATTACATTGATGATGCACCGAATATGCAGTTTATATACAGTAGTAACGTTGGCTCAATGCGTGTAAATGACCCGCTTTTGAAAAATATCAATGACACGCTCGCCGCGAGCAAGGATGTAAACTGGGTTCAAATGCGGGAAGATGCCGCAAGGATTTCCAATAACAGCAAATATGTTGAATCTTATGTGTTCCCAGACGGCAGCATGGAATACGCGCTGCGTATGGTGCAGAGTCTCTTTAATGGTGATAAAGCGTTGGCGCGTGAAACACAGCGTGGAATTCTTGATGCTATATATCAAAATGCTACTGGCGAGCCTCTAGATCGTATTTTTGGTGCTAATCTTCTGGAAACAGTCGATAACGCGCCATCTGCAAATGATAATGGCCTCGTGCGAAGCCCAAGACCACTGGCGCGGCCAATAAGATCTCCTGAGATTTAACGCCCGAGACTTAAAAATGGCAGGGGCAGAGAGACTCGAACTCACGACCTACGGTTTTGGAGAATTTGAGAATGGAAAATCCACGGTAACTAAGGATACATTAAGATAATTATATCAATATCTTAATTGACCTCCTGTATCACTGTCTTTTATTGGTTTTCGTGGTTTTTAAGCACCAAGTGTCCCACCAGTGTCCCATAGGAAACCTATCAAATGTTATTTGAAAGCATAGCCAACGCGGTCTATATTTTTGTTAAATTTAATCTTAAGGCATTCAGTACAACACTGACTGAACTAAGCGACATCGCTGCGGCCGCAATAATCGGTGAAAGCAAGATACCGAAGAACGGGTATAAAATACCTGCGGCAATCGGTACTCCTGCTGCGTTATAGATAAAAGCAAAAAACAGATTTTGCCGAATATTGCCCATGGTTGAAACCGAAAGCTTGCGGGCGCGCACAATGCCGATCAGATCACCTTTCAGCAACGTAATTCCTGCGCTCTCCATGGCGACATCTGTGCCTGTCCCCATAGCAATACCAACATCAGCAGCGGCCAACGCAGGCGCATCATTTGTGCCATCTCCCGCCATAGCAACAACACGTCCTTCTGCCTGTAACTTCTGAACGATTTTACCCTTATCTTCGGGCAGAACTTCGGCTTCGACTTCTTCAATGCCTAGCATTTTGGCAACAGCATCTGCCGTGCGACGGTTATCGCCTGTTAGCATCACAATGCGCATGCCTAATTCATGCAGCGCTTTAATCGCTTCTTTCGTCGTTTCTTTAATGGGGTCGGCAATGGCGAGAAGACCTGCTTCTTTGCCGTCTACCGCCATCAGGATCACTGTGGCGCCATCCCCGCGCAATTCATCCGCATTTTCTGAAAGATGCGCGATACTGATCGATAGCTCCTCCATCAACATGGCATTACCAAGCGCAATACTCTTGCCTTGGATGTTGCCGATCACGCCTTTGCCTGTGGGAGAGTCAAAATCTTCCGCAGCACTTAAATCCAGCTTTTTCTTTTTGGCGGCTTCGACAATCGCGTGTGCCAAAGGATGTTCGCTGCCTTGCTCCAATGATGCCGCCCATGATAAAAGTTCGTCTTCGGTAAAACCATCCTCGGCGACGACCTTCGTCACTGTCGGTTTCCCTTTTGTCAGAGTGCCCGTTTTATCAACGACCAATGTATCAATTTTTTCCATACGTTCTAAGGCTTCGGCATTTTTAATGAGAACGCCAGCTTTGGCACCTTTGCCCACACCGACCATAATCGACATCGGTGTGGCAAGCCCCAAGGCACACGGACAGGCAATAATCAGAACGCTTACGGCCGCGATGAGGGCATAACTAAACGCAGGAGCAGGGCCAAATATAGCCCACACACCAAATGCAATTACCGCAATGAGAATAACAATAGGCACGAACCATCCCGCCACTAGATCAGCCATACGTTGAATGGGGGCGCGGCTGCGCTGTGCTTCGGATACCATTTTAACAATCTGGGACAGCATCGTGTCTTTGCCGACCCGTTCGGCCTTCATGACAAAGCTGCCTGTTTGATTCATCGTGCCACCAATTACTTTGCTGTCTGGTTCTTTTTTAACAGCCATAGACTCACCCGTGATCATGGACTCATCAACCGCGCTACCGCCTTCGGTAACAACACCATCAAGCGGTATTTTTTCGCCAGGGCGCACACGCAATAAATCTCCAGCCTTAATTTGATCTAAGGGGACATCTTCTTCGTTGCCGTTTTTATCTATACGGCGCGCTGTTTTGGGCGCTAGGTCAAGCAATGCACGGATTGCCCCACCTGTTTGTTCACGCGCTTTTAGCTCAAGCATTTGCCCTAAAAGAACAAGGACGACAATAACGGCGGCGGCTTCAAAATAAACAGGGACAGAGCCATCGGCGTTTCGGAAAGCTTCTGGAAAAATGCTTGGGGCAATGGTGGCTATTATACTATAAAGCCACGCGACACCTGTACCCATCGCAATCAGTGTGAACATATTAAGGTTGCGGGTTTTTAACGACATCCAAGCCCGCTCGAAAAACGGCCATCCCGCCCACAAAACAACAGGTGTGCCAAAGGCCAATTGTAACCAGTTAGAGATTTGCGGACTGACTAAATGCAAATCAAAAACATGTGCGCCCATTTCCAATATAAATACGGGGATCGTCAGCAATAAGCCTATCCAAAAACGCCTACGAAAATCGTTGAGCTCTGGGTTTTCACCTTCTTCGCCTGTTGCTGTTTCTGGTTCTAAGGCCATGCCGCAAATCGGGCAGGTGCCCGGGCCTTCTTGGCGGATTTCAGGATGCATCGGGCAGGTATAGATTGCTCCAGCGATGACAGGTTTTTCTTCTTGTGGTGTAAGATATTGCTGTGGGTTTGCTTCAAACTTTTTCAAGCATTTTTCGGCGCAAAAATAATATGTCTGCTCGTTATGGTCAGCTTTGTACTGCGCTGTATCAGGATCAACGTTCATACCACAAACGGGGTCTTTTACGGCGCTCGTTTTTGCATGTGATCCGCAGCATTCTTTGTGATTATTATCGTCCATAATAGTTTTCCTGCCTAAAAAATATGATTTGATCACCCTTGTTCCATAAATATAGGTCAATGTTTTTTGAAACCTGAAAGTTTATTGTTATTCCAGAATTTATCGCGGGTAAAATTGCTACGGCATTGTGTGATAGGGTGTCAGGAAATGCGTAAAGCGAATATCCCTGACACCCAGATAAGTTTACATGTTGTCCATAGCGTATTGGTTTAGGTTTTCGATGTTTTCAAAGTATTGAACTTTGCCATCGGCACCTGCGCCAATAACGGCTTCGGTTTTGTCGACAGTGTTTCCGCTGATTGGGTCAACGGCAGACCGTATGGCGGCATCTTTTTTCAAGCGCGCTTCACACATAGAGCAACACCCGTAATAAGTTTTGCCGTCAACCTCGACAGGGATTTGTGCTTTGTCAAAGGCCGTGTCATTGACCATGCAAACATGCGATGCCTCAATTTGCTTGAAAGACATTTTATGTTCGCCTTGATCTTCGGATGTCATGTCCTCAGGAGACGTAGAGTCAGACATAGCATCGCCATCCATCATCATATGTTCTGAAGCGCTCATGTCATGTCCGCTATGTTCGCCATGCTCCATTTGGGCGTAAGATGGTGTGCTGATTAGTCCGAGAGCGAGTATTGTAAGTAATATTTTCATTTTTTTAGTCCTTTCTATCGTGGTTGGTTAATTAATGTTTGTGGTTGTGATCGCTGTGATCTTCTTTTGGTTCTTCTTGTATTGTTGGTTCGTGATGATAGGCAGGCATGTCGTCATGATCCATCATGTCCATATCCATCGGCATGTCTTCCATGTGATGATCTGTTTCTGCAGCCTCACCGCCATGAGAATGGCTGCCGTGTCCGCCGTCGCCTTGCACTACTGGCATACGCATTACGCCTGTGCCGTGACGGTAAACAACTTCACCGCCTTTATAGCCAGTGACCGCCAGTAAACCTGCGGCAATCAGCAAAATACCGACAAAGACAGGGCTAACCGTTTTTGCACCGCGATGTTTCCAAAGTGACCATAGGGCGAGCAGTATAAATAAACTAGCCGTGGTCAGCGCCCAGTTTTTATGGTCGGTCATGGCCGCATGTGATGCCGCATCATGCGCGACGCTGTTATAAGCATCCCATCCTGCCAGAACAGTGCCGACAGTAATCAGCGCACCGAGCCATAAGTTCCAGCGCCCTGCAATCAGTAAATGAGGCTTTTTCAAAGCCAGCCCTGCAAAATGTAGCAGGGCAGAGATGCTTAATAAGCCGACAGTAAAATGCACCAGAATAGGGTGCCAGTTTGGTATGATTTCAAAGTCCATCATGATTTTATTCCCTTTTTAAAACATAAACCGAATGCCAACAGCACCGATTACATTGTCGTTGTCTTCACCATTGTTTTGGGCGATAGAGGATGTTTCACCGAATTTGCGCTCATACCGTACGTCAATATACGGCGCTAATTTTCGGGTGATTTCATAGCGAGTTTGAAGGCCGATTTCACCGTCGACAAATCCAGCGCCGATTTCTTGCTCTTCCACGTCTTGGGCAGCAAGATTAAGTTCTGCATAGGGTTGTATGATCAAACGTTGTGTCAGCAGGAAATCGTTTTCCTGTCTTATCCGCGCTGTAAGATCGCCTTCATCGCTCAAGAACAAATGCGCTTCGGTTTCAAAGAATTGCGGAGCAAGCCCTTCGACGCCTAAAACAGCATAACTGGTGGAAACGGGCTGTGTGTCATGGCGAATGCCAGCCTGAACATCCCAAAAATCTGAAACGTTGCGACTGTACATGCCCCAAAACTCCGCAGCTTCGGTTTCGCCATTTGTGATTTCACCTTCGCTTTTAACGGCGAATTTGTTGTAATCACCGCCAATCCAGCCATCCAAATCCCAAGCAGCAACGTCACCGTTTGAGCTTCCGCCATAATCGGTTTCAAGTGTGAAGGCATGAAATATTTGTGTCTCATGCTCACCACCTGCCATCGCCGATTGAATAGGTGCGGTTGATAGTAATAGTGCGATTGTTAAAAATTTAATGCGCATGGTTTTCTTCTCCTGCGTTCATGTTTTGATGTTGGGAATGATCCATAGCGGGCATATCCATTTGTTTCATTTTGCTGTGATCCATCGTGGAATGATCTATCTTCGGTTCAGTTTTTTCCTTCATCGGCATTTTATGGCCTGCATGAGGATTTGCCTGTTTCGTGCGCGGAACTGCAGACGGGTCAAGTTTTGCGACCACGACCTTGTTCATCATTCCAGCCATCATGTGGTAGAGCAAATGGCAATGAAACGCCCATTCACCAGCCTCGTCAGCCGTAAGAAGGACAGAGTAGGAATCACCAGGTGGCACGATAACGGTGTGCTTGTTCGGTAGTTTCCCCGCAGGTTGACCATTTTCAAGTTGAACAAACATGCCATGTAAATGCATCGGATGCGCCATCATCGAATTATTGACGAATTTCAAACGGACGCGTTCGCCATACTCCAGATTAATAGGACCAGAGTCTTCAAACTTCTTGCCGTTGATTGTCCAGATGTAACGCTCCATGTTGCCATCAAGCCCGATTAGGATTTCTCTTTCAGGTGGTCTGGTGTCGTCTTGTGTGCCGAGATAGCGTAGGTCGGAATAATCTAATGCTTTATGACCTTCTGGTGTCGAAGCGTCTTTCCAACCGCTGGTCATTTCCGCCATTTTTTCCTTCCCCATGCCAGACATGTCATGCCCCATCGTAGAATGATCCATGCCACTCATATCATGCATCATGCCCATATCGGCCATGGTAAGCAGGCTTCTTGGGCGTGCTTGTGGTGTTTCGCCTTTCATGCCTTCATGTGGGGCAAGTGTACCAATAGCAAAGCCTGTGCGGTCGATTGATTCTGCCGCGATGGTATATGCTTTGTCCTCTTTCGGGGTCACGATGACATCGTAAGTCTCAGCAACACCAAAACGGAATTCGTCAACGCTCACAGGTTCGACATTCTGGCCATCAGACGACACAACCTGCATTTTCAAACCCGGAATACGGATGTCAAAAAAGGACATGGCAGAGGCATTGATAAAGCGTAAACGAACACGTTCGCCCGCTTTAAATAGTCCTGTCCAGTTCGTATCGGGTGCTTTGCCATTCATCAAAAATGTATATTGCGTCACGTCCGACAAATCTGTCGGCAACATACGCATTTGTCCCCAATCGGTAGCGGACTTCCAAGCCTTGCCAAAGCCTTTGTTTTTAACGTCAGCAAAGAAATCACCTACTGTGCGGCGATCATATTGATAATATTCCGAGCTCATTTTCAGGTTTGCCATGATCTCATCGGAGTCTTCTTCGTGGAAATCAGATAGCACGACAACATAATCACGATCCGCTTGCACAGGATCGCGGCCTTTGGGGGTAATCACGATAGAGCCATAATGCCCGTCTTGTTCTTGTCCCATGGAGTGCGCGTGATACCAGTATGTTCCGCTTTGACGGATTTTGATGCGATAGGTGAATGTTTCACCAGGCTTAATACCAGGGAAGCCGTTAAAACCAGGGACTCCATCCATTTCACCAGGGAGAAGAAGTCCGTGCCAGTGCACAGAACTATCTTCGTCTAGCTTGTTTGTGACATGAATGGTGACGTCTTCACCTTCAGTGAAGCGGAATGTGGGGCCTGGTATGCCGCCATTGAGTGTGATTTTCTCAACGGTTGTGCCTGTAATGTTGACAGGTTCACGGTCTATCACGAGATTATATTCGCCAGCCTTTGCCTGTATCGGCAAGAACATAAGCAAAAACCCGAATAGGGCTAATGTGTTGAATTTCATGAATTAAAAGTCCTTATATAAAATTATTTGCACGAGTAGGTAACGTACAAAAACCTTATAAGCGGACTCTCTGTGTTGATTGAAGAATAGGGGGCTGTGTTTGCGTCAACGCCGTAAATGGCGGCGGCCCCCGAATTTCTTGTGTGTACTGGTTTATATTTTGAGCACCAAAGCGATCATCGGTCAAAATATAAGAAACAGAAAACGATTTAAGGTCGGGCGCGTTGATTGAGGCGGTATCGGCTTTTTGCAAATCCACGCCCATGCAATCGAGAACAAGTTTAACTTGGTCAGACGATTTATCGGCTTTGGTATTTTTGGAGAGATGATCCGCACAAGGCTTTTCGACCTTAATGATCCCGCTAGCATCATCAGCGCAGGTCGGCATCGCACACGCCAATGACGGCGTAAGCATGACCAAAACCAAAAAGCTGTAAATAAACTTTTTCATATGAGTAATATAATCTCTTTTTTTGAAGAAATCCATAAGGTCGTGAGGTTTTATTTGTCTACAGTATTTGAGATGGGCATTAAATCTTTGAAAAATGGCAGGGGCACACAGACTCGAACTGTGGGCCTACGGTTTTGGAGACTTCTCATATCTAATAGTCACAACAAAACACAATTAACAATAGCAATAAATTCAATGCGTTGGCAAGAATTAAGTATTGTGACTTGTGGCACATTATTGCGCTTATTTACCTGCAAGTGTGCCGTGAGTGTGCCACGGGATGGTTTATTCCGATACCAATTCGTTGAGCCTCTTCATTTCTTTAACTGCCCTAGACAAAGCTTCATTTTCGTTTGGTTTGTAAAAACTTTTATATAAATCTAAGAAGCTAAGGAGCAAGGCTGAGTTTTTAGAGGATTCGCTCTTTTCTTCGAAATCTTGAAATCTTTTTCCAAACTTTGTGATGCTTTCATCAACTAGACCATCTGCTTCACATTGGTAAAATTCACAATGCCGCATGCCTTCCTTCTTTGCCTCCTTAAGGGTTACAAGAAATTCACGCAAAGCATTTAATTCTTCTATATCTTTGTCTTTCTTAAATTTCTTATCCCAAGGCAGAAAAATAAAATCATACTTTTTTGATTTCATTTGCTGTGCTAGTGCTGCAGTCTTTATAGCAAGTCGCTCAGAAATAGCCTTTTCTAAGTTATAAATGTCCAAAAGTTGCCATATAGTTATCATGTCCATAACATACCTCTCGACGACACTAGCCGCTTCATAAAAAAATTGAGCCAAATAACCATCGTACATCTCTTCAGCATTATGAATTTCTTACCATACGCTCATACGTTTTCCAACGCATTCCTTTGAGTTTGCACTACGGCTTTGTGATTGGTATTTCAAACTATAGGGGCGCAGGTCAACATATTGTAAAAACCATACATCGTTCTACTCAGTATCATCAGCGTGTACTGAGTGGACATAGCAAGCAAATAAAAGTGTTCTGTTTAAACATTTATTTTTTACCAATATATTTTCCAAACATAGCCATTAAGTAATTATCACATTCTTGTTCAGCTTGCCAAAACTCTTCCATAATTTTATAAAACGTTTTGTCGTGCATACCCTTGGGGCGCACAGGATAATTATCGCCATTTGTCTTGCGAACAATACGCCATTTCCGTTCTATGGCTCGACTAGCGGGGCACATGCTTTGTGTCGCATATTTAAGGCCATAGGCTTGCCGTGAGGCATACAGGTTTCCGCCATAGGGTAAATATAATTTGGCCGTTCTATGGCCTCTTACAGGACAAACAAACCATAGACGTTCACCGCCGTAGTATGGACGTGTTTTTATCAGGTTGATTTTGTAATCATATTGTTCGTCACTGCTGATAATTCTGTAAGCGAGTTTTATGTACGGTTGTTCCTCATTGAGTGTATCTACCGTGTAACCTATGCTTGATTTCTCTTCCGATGTACTATTGTGAGTCCATACCAACTTTCCTGTTCTGTATCCATGCTTAGGAATTGCCCCAAGCTTCACCATACGGTTTACATCAAGGCACATGCTTTCATCTGCATAAACATTCTTGCTGCGATAGTAACCTCCTGAACCAAACCCGCCCATATTGCCTACCTTTTTTATACGAAATCATTAGGCAAATTATATTATTTCTGGCGGCAATAAGCAAACACAAATGTTCTTACTTTGTTCTTGTTTGTTGCCATCTTTTGTGGCAATCATTGCTAATGATAGATAACCAAGAAAAAATAGCTTTTGCGCCTGTTCGTGACCTTCAGTGGTTGTTCTTTGATTTAAACAGCTACTTTGCAAGCGTAGAACAGCAAGACCGTCCCGAGCTTCGCAATAAGCCCATTGCTGTTGTCCCAAGCGATACCGATGCTACATGCGCTATTGCTGCAAGTTATGAGGCGAAAGCCTATGGCATTAAAACAGGCACAAAGATTTATGACGCTAAAAAGCTGTGTCCTGACTTGATATGCGTACTTGCCCGCCATGATATGTATGTTGAATATCATCACCGTATTTTCAATGAAGTAAAAAACCATATTCCCGTGACAAAAGTCTGCTCAGTGGATGAGGCCGCATGTCGCTTAATGAATAACGAAAGAACGCCCGAAGAGGCCACCGCTTTAGCACACAAAATAAAGGCAGGACTTAAAAAAAACATTGGCGATTATGTGCGTTGTTCTATCGGTATTGC